>NZ_JANPVN010000001.1:0-1200000 GCF_026157085.1 Sphingomicrobium arenosum | reverse complement strand
TGCGATAGTCGCCGATGCCGGCGGCGACGCGCACGCCGCTCAGGTCGGCCTCGGGCGCGGGCGGTAGTGCGATCGCCTTCTGGCGCGGTGCCTGCGCCTGGCCATTGCCATCGAGGATCGCGGCGACCTCGAGACTGGGGCGATCCTCGCCATCGCCATGGGCGACGAGGTCGGCGCTGTCGACGCCAAGCGCCGCGGCGATGCGATTGACCCAGCCGAGCGACAAGGTGCGGGTGCCGGTTTCGAGCCGACCGATGGTTTGTGCCGTGGTCGGCGGGCTGCAGGCTGCCGCGACGTCGGCGAGCGTCATGCCCTTGGCCTTGCGAACTTCCCGGATGCGCGACTGCATGGGCTTCCCTATCCTCTAAAACAAACCAAATCGGTTTTCTCTCTGTCCTACAGATGTGCCGACATGGCAAGTCCTTTCTGACGCGATTCGGACAGGAGGCGAACAGATGGTGGCACGACGAGGCAGCAGGAAGACGAGCAAGGCGGGCCCGGCGCGCCCCAGTGAGGCGGCGGCGTCAGGCGATGTCCGCTCGCTCGGTGGTGCGGGACGCCAGCTCGAGGAGGTCGGCATCGAGGGCGATGTCGTCGGCGGGCAGCCGCGACGGCGCAGCGTGACGGTCAACCGGCTCGAGAGCCCGCTTGGCTGGCTGCGCTCGCGCGGGCACGTCTCGGAGCGGCAATATGAGGCGGGCGAGCGGCTGCGGGACGATTATGAGCGCGCGCAACTGTCGGGGCGGGTGACGATGGCTTGGGACGCCTCGCCCGTCGCGCGCAGTCGGGGCGGCAGTGCGGGCGCACCCGACCGCTCGGCCAGCCAACTCGATGCCAAGCGTCGTTTCGACGAGGCGGTGGCCGCGGCAGGCAAGGGGCTGGGCGACATCCTGTGGCGCGTGGTGTGCGCGGGCGAGGGCATGCGCGACGCCGAGAGCGCCCTCGGCTGGCCGACCCGCGCGGGCAAGCTGGTCCTGGTCATGGCATTGGACCGGGTGGCGGATTTCTATCGCATTCGCTGATCGAGCAAGGGGCGGCGGGGGAGGCGTGCTGCATCGCAGCGTCAATTGTGCATCTGCGATGATTTTTGACGCCGGATTGATGGTGGGTCGATGCGGGCCCGACGGTGGCACCCTAGGCGGAAGTGCTGCTTCTCATGGGGGAAACGGCGCGAAACAAAGGGAGACGATCATGACCCGGACGATCATTTGCTGCATCGGCGCCATCGGCCTTGGCGGCGCCACGCTGGCCGCCGCACCCGCGGCGGCGGGGGAGCCCGACGCCTATGAGAAGCGCATCTATTTCGGTGACCTCGACGTCGAGACCGACCAGGGGCATCGCATATTGAAACTCCGCGTGTCGCGGGCGGCCCGTTCGCTCTGCCGGTCGAGCGGTCCCGTGGCCGTGGAAACCTGGCGCGCGGAAAAGGCCTGTCTCGAACAGACCCGCGCGCACGGCTTCGCACAGGCCGATGCGCTGCGCAACGCACCGCGCGGCTCGGTGATCGTCCAGAGCATCCTCATCAGCGCGCGCTGAACCGCGCGCAGGAGGGCCTCGATACAAGGGGCGGTGGGCCACGGCTCGCCGCCCCATTGTCGTCGCCCGCTGTGGGCTCGCAGGGGAGACGAATTTTTGACGTAAGTTTCATCGCCCCGCGACGATCGGGCGACGGCGCGCGGACGCATGGCTCCTATCGCTTTGCAGATCGACGCGGGACCGCCGCGTCGTACCGGACAGGAAAAGGGGAATAAGGATGAAACATCTGCTGATCGCATGTGGCGGGCTCGCGCTGGTCGCGGCACCGGCCGTGGCGGGCGACCCGATCGAGGTGATCGCCTCGGACGATGCCGTTGAGGCGCGTGTCTATCACGGTGACCTCGACCTTCAGAGCAAGGCCGGCAATGGCGCCTTGAAGGCGCGGGTGACCAACGCGGCACGCAAGCTGTGCCTCACCCCGGGCGTGCAGCCGCTCAACATCTGGCAGGATGAACGGAGCTGCTATTCGACCGCCAAGGCCGACGGCTTTGCGCAGGCGGACGCCTTCTACAATGCGCCGCGCGGGTCGGTCATCGTCCAGACGATGGTGATCAGCGGCCGCTAGCGGCGCCTACCGAGGGCGAGCGAGGACAAGGAGGATTGAGATGAAATATCTGATGACAGCCATCGCGGCCACGAGCCTCGTCGCCATGCCAGCGCTTGCAGGCGAACCCATCGAGGTCGTCGCCGACGCGCCCGAACCGCAGGCGATCGTCTATCATGGCGACCTCAACCTGATGAGCAGCGCCGGTTATGCCTCATTCAAGGGCCGGATCAAGGAAGCGGCACGGCAGATCTGTTTGCCGTACAATCCCGATCCGGTACGGATCTGGGTGCGTCAGACGGGCTGCTACAAAAGCGCGACCAAGGACGGGTTCGCACAGGCATCGGCGCTCCGCGATGCGGGCCTGCGCGGCGAAGTTGTCGTCGGGGCGATTACCATTACCGCTCGATAGTCCCGACGACGTCCGGCGGGCGGGAAGAGACCGCTCCTCTTCCCGCCTGCCGACCGTTTTTCAAGAACCCGCCGCCCGGCATGGCGGCGGGTTCTTTTTGCCGTGCAACATTGTTTAATTTATGTTAACCACAATGACCGTCCCAGTGTGTCGTGTGCGCGCGAGAGGCGCGCTGACGGAACAGGAGCTCGGCTGTGACGCCTTCGGCGACCCCAGGTGCCGATCGTACCCGCTGGCAGGTCAATCTGATCGGATCATTCCGTGTGATCGACCTGTCGAACGATCGCGACTGCACGCCGTCGAGCCGCAAGGCCTGCGGGCTGCTCGCCTATCTGGTCGGGCGCGGCGGGCGCGCAGTGCCGCGCGAGCGGCTTGCCGGATTGCTGTGGGGCCGCTCGGCCGATGAACAGGCCCGCGCGAGCTTGCGCCAGGCGCTGTGCGATGTACGCGCGGCAACGAGCCGGGAGGTGCCGCCGGTCGCGAGCGATCGCAACCATCTCTGGCTGGTCGCCGATCGTGTTCGCGGCGGCGGATTGCATCATGTCCGCGAAGAGGACGGCGATTGGCGTCCGTTCGAGGATCTCGACGGGCTCAGCCCCGACTATGACGACTGGCTGGCGATGGAGCGCGGGCGCATCACCGAAATGGTGGTGGCCGAGACCGCGACCTGGGTGAAGCGCAGCCTCGCGCACGGGATGGGGGCCAAGCTGGTCCCGCTCATCCGGCGCTTGCAGCGGATCGATCCCTTGAACGAGGATTTCGTCGAATATGCGATGCTCGCCGAATATCAGGCCGGCCATGTCGGCGGGGTTCGCCAGCGCTATCTCGAATTTGCCGAACGGGTTAAAAACGAACTGGGCGTCGAGCCGACAAAGGGCATGACCGCGCTCGAGGAACAGCTGATCGACCGGCTGACGCACGACCAGCCGGGCGGCGATGGCGCGGCGAGGATGATCATGCCAGGACCACCCGGCGGGATGCCCAACTGACCACGACGCGCGTGCCGGGGGCGGCGCAAAGAAAAGGGGCCGGGGCGCATCGCTGCACCCCGGCCCCTTGTCCGCGGGTCGATGATCGACTCTATTCTTCTTCGTCAGCGGCGAGGCCGGCGCGGGGGCCGCCCTGTCCCGACTTCTGATAGGTCGGCGCGTCGAAATTCTCGGTGGTCATCGCGTCGATGCGATCGGCATCCGACAGCGCGGCAGCGCGCTCGTTGGACAGGCGTTCCTTGTCTTTTTCATTGCTCATGCTCTGGGCTCCTTTCCCCTTGTCAACGAGGAGCGGCGCAGGGGCGTTCCGACGCAGGGGCGGGGCGGCAAAAGAAAAGGGCCGCCCGGTTGCCCGGACGGCCCTTGTTTCTCGTGCCCGAAGGACGAAAAGCGTGAAGCGCTTACTCTTCTTCGCTCTTGTCTTCGTCGGCAGCCTCCTCGGCTTCCGGGGCAGCGGCTTCGGCGGTGTCGCCTTCGGCTGCTTCGATTGAACCGTCTTCGGCGACGACCTGACCCGGTTCGAGGGCGCCTTCGTCCTCGCTGTCGGGTTCGAGCGCGTTGCCGGCCAGTTCGGCCTGTTCGTCTTCATACATCTGCTGGATGATGTCGACGCCCTGCGCCTGCAGTTCGGCCTCTTCGGGCGAACGGGCGACATTGGCCTTGACGGTCACGCTGACTTCCGGGTGGAGCGTCACGGTGACGTCGTGCATGCCGATGGTCTTGATCGGGCGCAGGAGCTGGACCTGGCTCTTCTCGACCTTGTGGCCTTCTTCCTCGAGGCCGGCGACCATGTCACGGGTCGAGACCGAACCGTAGAGCTGGCCGGTGTTCGAGGCCTGGCGGATGAGCACGACGGTGGTGCCGTCGATCTTCTTGGCTTCGGCCGAGGCGACGTCGCGCTTCTCGGCGTTTTCCTTTTCGATCTTCTCGCGGTTGGCTTCGAAGACGGCCTTGTTCGCGGCATTGGCGCGAAGGGCCTTCTTGTTGGGAAGCAGGAAGTTGCGCGCATAACCGTTCTTGACGGTCACGACGTCGCCGATGCCGCCGAGCTTCTCGACGCGTTCAAGCAGGATCACGTCCATGATGGTTCTCCTTACTTAACGACGTAGGGCAGCAGGCCGATGTGACGCGCACGCTTGATCGCCTTGGCGAGTTCGCGCTGCTTCTTGGCCGACACTGCGGTGATGCGGGAGGGGACGATCTTGCCACGCTCGGAGATGAAACCCGAGAGCAGGCGCGTGTCCTTGTAATCGATGACGGGCGCGTCATTGCCCGAGAAGGGGCAGGACTTGCGACGGCGGAAGAACGGACGGGCCATTAGTTGCGCTCCTTCTTGCCGCGACGGGTGTCGCGCTCGTTCTTGCGCAGCTGGACGGACGGGCCGTCTTCATGCGCGTCGACGCGGATGGTCATGTAGCGAACCACGTCTTCGTTGATGCGGGTCTGGCGTTCCAGCTCTTCGACCGCCGCGGGGGGCGTGTCGAGCCGCAGCATCACGAAATGCGCCTTGCGGTTCTTCTGGATCTTGTAGGCGAGGCTCTTGAGGCCCCAGTTTTCGGTCTCGACGACCTTGCCGCCATTGTCGGCGATGATCTTCCCGGCGTCTTCCGTCAGGGTGTCGACCTGTGCTTGCGCAAGGTCCTGACGCGCGAGGAAGATATGCTCGTAAAGAGCCATATCAATTCTCTCATGTTGGCCGATCGCTGATGGCCGCACCATGCGTACCACCCCTCCGGCTGTCTTCTGCATTCATGCCAGCCGGGCAGGGGGAATCGCTTCCGCCTGCAGGGCTTGCGGGGGCGCCTATGACGGGAATGGTCCGAAAATGCAAGCGCTTGGTCGCATGGCTGAGGGAAGGGCGGAACGGGGACAAGACAGGACGGGTTGCGTTTGCGAACCCTTTCACATCAACGGAGAATTTCCATGGCCAATCGCTTCGACGGCAAGCGCATCCTCATCACCGGCGGCACCAATGGCATCGGGCTGGCGACCGCCAAGCGGATCGTCGCGGAAGGCGGCGAGGTGGCGGTCACCGGCACGAGCCAGGAACATCTCGACCAAGCCGGGCGCGAGCTTCCCGATGCGAGCCTCGTTCTTCGAAACGACGCGTCCGATCCGGAAGCGGCGAAAGAGCTGGCCGAAAAGGTCGACAAGATGGGCGGATTGGATGGTTTGTTCCTCAACGCGGGCTTTGGCGCGCAGACCCCGATCGACGGTACCGACAAGGAAATGTTCGAAAAGATGGTGCACGTGAACAACCTCGGGCCGGTGCTGCAGATGACACAGCTTTCGGGCAAGCTGAACGACGGGGCGGGCGTGCTGCTGACCTCGTCGGTGGCGCCTTATACGGGGATGCCGGGCGGGGCGGTCTATGCCGCGACCAAGGCGGCGATGAACGCCTTTTCCAAGAGCTGGGCGCGCGAACTCGGGCCGCGCGGTATCCGCGTCAATTCGATCGCGCCGGGGCCGATCGATACCGGCTTCCTCGATGTCTATTCGGACAAGTCGGGGGGGATGAGCGACGAGGAAAAGCAGGAGATGGCCGAGCGCATCAAGAAATCGACGATCCTCGGACGCTTCGGCAATAGCGATGAAGTGGCGGCGGTCGCGGCCTTCCTGCTGTCGGACGATGCGGCCTATGTGACGGCCAGCGAATATTTCGTCGACGGCGGCATGACCACGCATTGATCGCGCGGCGCCCAGGGCGCGGCGACAAAAAAGGGGCCGGGCGGCGCGATGCCACCCGGCCCCTTCTTCTTGTCCCGAAAGTCGGTGCCTTAGAAGGCGAAGCCGACGCCGGTGGTCAGGCGGATGGTGTCGAACTCGATGGTGTCGAGGTTCGCGCGCACGAAGGCGCCGCCGCCGAGACCGAAGTCGCCGCCGATGCCGACGAGATAGCCATGGCCGACGTCGCTGCCGTCGAGGGCGTCGTCGCCGAGGTCGATCAGCTCTTCACGCTCGGCGGGGGTGAGCGCGAGGTCGTCGGCGACATCGTTGAAGATGTCGTTGGTGTCGAGGTCGACCCACTGATAGCCACCGCGCAGGTAGACCTTGCCGCCGCCGACGCGGGTGCCGATCAGGCCGCTGAAGCCATATTCGCTGTCGATGCTGTTGTTGCCGAGGTTGAAGTTGCCTTCGAGGCCGAGGACCATATTGCCTTCGGTCGGCAGGGTCACGCCGGCAAAGGCGCCGTAGGTGATGCCGTCGATGTCGGTGGTGGCGTCGAGACCGATCTCGTTGAAGTCGATCTCGTCGATCTGGTGGTAGCCGAGGCTGGCGCCGACATAGACTTCGGTGTCGCTGCTCTGGGCGGCGGCCGGGGTGGCGGCAAGCGCGGCGGCCGCAGCGGCGGTGGCAAACATGATCTTCTTCATTTAATTCAGTCCTTTAACTACGCAAAAACGGCCCGGCGTTGGGTGCCGGACCGCATCAATTCCCCCTGTTGAGCCGGTCCAATGGTCCAAAGCGAGCGAAGTTCCAAGCGGAATTTTCGGCGCGCGGCGGTCTTGCGCCGTGTCGCGGCGCCTTCTAGGCGAGGCGGCAACAGGGAGGACATTCGATGTACGCTTTCATCTTTCCCGGACAGGGTAGCCAGAAGGTCGGCATGGGCGTGGAACTGGCGCAGGCCAGCACCGCCGCGCGCGACACCTTCGCCGAGGTCGACGAGGCGCTGTCGCAGCGATTGTTCGCGTTGATGGCCGAAGGGCCGGCCGACGATCTCACCATGACCGCCAATGCCCAGCCCGCGATCATGGCGCATTCGATCGCCGTGCTGCGGGCCAGCGGGATCGACCTTGCCGACAAGGCGGCGTTCGTGGCCGGCCACAGCCTCGGCGAATATTCGGCGCTGTGCGGCGCGGGCAGCTTCGGGCTGGCCGAGACGGCCAAGCTCTTGCGTATTCGCGGCAATGCCATGCAGGAAGCGGTGCCGGTCGGCGTCGGCGCGATGGCGGCGCTGCTCGGGGTCGATATCGCCAAGGCACAGGAGATCGCCGAGGCCTGCGCCGAGGGGCAGGTGTGCGAGGTCGCCAATGATAACGATCCGGGCCAGGTGGTGCTGTCGGGCCATGCCGATGCGATCGCACGAGTGGTCGAGCGCGCCAAGGAAATGGGTGCCAAGCGGGCGATCCTGCTGCCCGTTTCGGCGCCCTTCCATTGTTCGCTGATGCGCCCCGCAGGCGACCGCATGGCGGTGGCGCTGTCCGAGCATAAGCCGGTCGCGCCGTCGGTGCCGTTGGTGGCGAACGTGACCGCTGAAGCCTCCTCGGAAGCGCCGGCAATCCTCAGCCAGCTGGTCGAGCAGGTGACGGGCCGGGTGCGCTGGCGCGAGAGCGTGGCCTATATGGCCGAACAGGGCGTGACCCATTTCGTCGAGGTGGGCGGCAAGGTCGTCGCCCCCATGGTCAAGAAGATCGTGCCCGATGCACAGGCGACGAGCCTGGTGACGATGGCCGACCTCGAAGCGTTTGCGAAGGAAATCTAATGTTCTCACTCGAAGGAAAAACCGCGCTGCTGACGGGCGCTTCCGGTGGTCTGGGCTCGGCGATCGCCAAGGCGCTGCGCGCGCAGGGCGCGCGGATCGCGCTGTCGGGGTCGAACGAGGCCAAGCTGCAGGCATTCGCCGATGAACTGGGCGGCGATCATGTCGCGCTGCTGTGCAACCTGTCCGATGCGGATGCGGTCGACGGGCTGGTGCCTGCCGCCGTGGAGAAGCTCGGCAAGCTCGACATCCTCGTCAACAATGCCGGCATCACGCGCGACAATCTGGCGATGCGGATGAAGGATGACGAGTGGAACGACGTCATCAAGGTCAACCTCGAGGCGGCCTTCCGACTGATGCGCGCGGCGGTGAAGCCGATGATGCGCGCGCGCGGCGGGCGGATCGTCAACATCAGCTCGGTGGTCGGCCAGACGGGCAATCCCGGGCAAATGAATTATGTCGCCGCCAAGGCGGGTCTTGTCGGCATGTCGAAGAGCCTCGCGCAGGAAGTGGCGAGCCGGAATATCACGGTGAATTGCGTGGCGCCGGGCTTCATGACCTCGGCCATGACCGATGCATTGGACGACAAGCAGAAGGAAACGATCCTGTCGAAGATCCCGATGGGCAAGATGGGCTCGGGCGACGATATCGGCGCAGCGGTCGCCTATCTCGCCAGCGACGAGGCCGGCTATATGACCGGCCAGACGCTGCACGTGAACGGCGGGATGGCGATGGTCTGAGCCTCGAGAGCCGAGGCGACGCGGACGGCCTGCGCGCCTTGGCGCGACAGGATCGACGGGGTCGGGGCGCCCCGACCCCATCTGGCGTCAGAAGATCGAATTGAACCCGGCGGCGTGAAGCTGCGCCATCGATGCGGTGCGGCCCGCGACGATGGTGGGATCCTGCAATTGCGTGATGCGCTGCGCGTGGATACGGCCTTCGGCATCGATCGCGGGATCGAACGTCACCTTGCAATTGCGGGTCAGGTGATCGAGCCCCGAGGCATCGAGGTCGCGCGGTTCGACGCGCATCTCGCTGCCATCCGCGCAGGTGATGACCCCGCAGCGGTGGGTGTCGTTATACGCGGTGACTGTTCCTTGTTGGGCCATGGTGACCGTCTCCTCTTTCAAGCGTTGAAGAACGATCGGCTGGCGGGGTGATGAAACGAACGTCCAGTCGAGCCGCCGATATAGCACAAAGCCCGTAGCGGTGCATTCCGGTTGGTCGAAAAATGCTGTCGTTTCAACGACCTGCGCCGTCAAAAAAGCGTCATCCCTTGTCAGCGTGAAAGCCCTCCCTATATCGCGATCGAACCATTTTTCGACAACGCCCCACGGGGAAACGGGGCGCATCAGAGAGGGAAACTGAATGTCCAAAGTCATCGGCATCGACCTTGGTACCACCAACAGCTGCGTCGCCGTCATGGAAGGCGGCAAGCCCAAGGTTATCGAAAATTCGGAAGGCGCGCGTACGACCCCGTCGATCGTCGCCTTCACCAAGGATGGCGAACGCCTCGTCGGTCAGCCGGCCAAGCGCCAGGCGGTCACCAACCCCGACAATACCGTGTTCGCGGTCAAGCGCCTCATCGGGCGTCGCTACGACGATCCCATCACCAAGAAGGACACCGAGCTCGTCCCCTATGACATCGTCAAGGGATCGAACGGTGACGCCTGGGTCAAGGCGGGCGGCAAGGACTTCTCGCCCTCGCAGATCTCGGCCTTCATCCTCCAAAAGATGAAGGAAACCGCCGAAGCCTATCTTGGCGAGACGGTCACGCAGGCGGTCATCACCGTGCCGGCCTATTTCAACGACGCCCAGCGCCAGGCGACCAAGGACGCCGGCCAGATCGCGGGCCTCGAGGTGCTGCGCATCATCAACGAGCCGACTGCTGCGGCATTGGGCTATGGCATCGACAAGCAGGAAGGTAACAAGACCATCGCGGTCTACGACCTTGGCGGCGGCACCTTCGACATCTCGATCCTCGAGCTTGGCGACGGCGTCTTCGAGGTGAAGTCCACGAACGGCGACACCTTCCTCGGTGGTGAGGACTTCGACGCCGCGATCGTCGAATATCTTGCTGACCAGTTCAACAAGAAGGAAAATATCGACCTTCGCAAGGACCGCCTCGCGCTGCAGCGCCTCAAGGAAGCGGCCGAGAAGGCGAAGATCGAATTGTCCTCGGCGCAGACGACCGAGGTCAACCAGCCCTTCATCACCGCGCGCATGGAAGGCGGCGCCTCGACCCCGCTGCACCTTGTCGAGACGATCACCCGCGCCGATCTCGAGAAGCTCGTCGGCGACCTCATCAAGCGCACCCTCGAGCCGTGCAAGAAGGCGCTGAAGGATGCGGGCGTCGACGCCAGCGCGATCGACGAGGTCGTGATGGTCGGCGGCATGACCCGCATGCCCAAGGTGCGCGAGACGGTCGAACAGTTCTTCGGCAAGAAGCCGCACACCGGCGTCAATCCCGATGAAGTCGTCGCCATGGGCGCGGCGATCCAGGCGGGCGTCCTCCAGGGCGACGTCAAGGACGTGCTGCTTCTGGACGTCACCCCGCTGTCGCTCGGGATCGAGACGCTGGGCGGTGTCTTCACCCGGATGATCGATCGCAACACGACGATCCCGACGAAGAAGAGCCAGACCTTCTCGACCGCCGACGATAACCAGAATGCGGTGACGATCCGCGTCTTCCAGGGTGAGCGCGAAATGGCGGCCGACAACAAGATGCTCGGCCAGTTCGACCTCGTCGGCATTCCCGCCGCGCCGCGCGGCGTGCCCCAGATCGAGGTAACTTTCGACATCGACGCCAACGGCATCGTCAACGTGTCGGCCAAGGACAAGGGCACCGGCAAGGAACAGCAGATCCGCATCCAGGCATCGGGCGGTCTGTCCGACAGCGACATCGAGAAGATGGTGCAGGAAGCCGAGCAGTTCGCCGAGGACGACAAGAAGCGCAAGGAAGTGGCCGAGGTCCGCAACCAGGCCGACAGCCTCGTCCACACGACCGAGAAGCAGCTCGAGGAGCATGGCGACAAGGTCGACGAAGCGACCAAGGCGGAAATCCAGGCCAAGCTGACCGAACTCAAGGACGCGCTTGGCGGCGATGACGCCGAGGCGATCAAGTCGAAGTCGGAAGCGCTGGCGCAGGAAGCCATGAAGCTCGGCCAGGCGATCTACCAGGCCGAACAGGCGCAGGGCGCCGAAGCGCAGGCTGGCGATACCGGCAGCGCCGATGCGGGTTCGGGCGACGACGAGGATGTCGTCGACGCCGAATTCAGCGAAGTCGACGAAGACGAAAAGGCCAATTAAGGCCATGCGGGCGCCGTTCTCTTATCCGAGGACGGCGCCTTTGCAAGTCCGGGGTGGGACCGATTGATGGCCGATACCGACTATTACGACCTTCTGGGGGTCGAGCGCGGCGCCGATGCCGGCGAGATCAAGCGCGCCTATCGCAAGGCGGCGATGGACTGCCATCCCGACCGCCACAATGGCTGCAGCGACAAGGAGCAGCGCTTCAAACAGATCAACGAGGCCTATGACGTCCTCAAGGATCCGCAGAAGCGCGCCGCCTACGACCGCTTCGGCAAGGCCGCCTTCGAGGGCGGTGGGCCGGGCGGAGGCAATCCGTTTGGCGGCGGCGGCGCGGGCGCCGATTTCTCCGATATCTTCTCCTCGATCTTCGGCGAGATGGCGGGCGCGGCCGGGCGCGGTCGCGCGCGGCCTTCGCCGGGACGCGGCGCGGATTTGCGCTACGATCTCGACCTGACACTCGAGGAAGCCTTCGCGGGCACCGAGAAGACGATCACCATCGAGGCGATGGCGCCGTGCGTGCCGTGCGAGGGCAATGGCTCGGCCGGGACCTCGAAGCCGGTGACGTGCGAGACCTGCGGCGGTGCGGGCAAGGTGCGCGCCCAGCAGGGCTTCTTCCTCGTCGAGCGCGGCTGCGCGGCGTGCAACGGGACGGGGCAGATGGTCGCCGATCCGTGCACCCACTGCAACGGCGAAGGGCGCATGCTCAAGAAGCGCAAGCTGTCGGTCGATATCCCGGCGGGCGTGGACGAGGGCAATCGCATCCGCGTGGCCGGCGAGGGCGAGGCGGGCGTGCGGGGCGCGCCGGGCGGCGATCTCTACCTGTTCGTGCATATGGCGCGGCATCCCATTTTCGCACGCGACGGTTCGGCGCTGGTCGCCGAGGTGCCGGTCAGCTTCACCACGGCGGCCCTGGGCGGCGAGGTCGAGGTGCCCGGCGTCGATGGCAATGCGGTTGCCTTCAAGATCAAGCCCGGCATCCAGTCGGGCGAAGTGCTGCAAAAGCGCGGGGCTGGCATGACGGTTGTGAACCAGACGGGTCGCGGCGACATGATCGCGCGGGTCCATGTCGAGACACCGGTCAAGCTGTCGAAGAAACAGAAGGAATTGCTCGAGGAGTTCCGCGCCACCGAGACGGGCGACGAATGTCCGGCGACCAAGGGCTTCTTCGGTCGTATCAAGGAAATGTTCGAGGGCTAGGCCCAAGGGAGAGGCTGGCGGAACCGCGTGCGATCGGCTGTTGTTGGGGTGAGGTAACAACAGGGGACCATCCATGCGTTTTCCGCTTCTCGCCGGTCTGATGGCCGCCACCATGCTCGCCGCGCCCGCTGCCGCGCAGAACAATGACATCACCAGCCAGTGCCTCAGCGAGGCGCTGTGCGTGCTGTTCGGGCCGGGCGGCAATGTGGCGCTGCACCGGGGCGAGGAAGGGCTCGTCCTGATCGACGACAAATATGACCGCACCGGCGACGCCTTGGTGGCGGCGATCGAGGGGCTGAGCGATGCGCCGCTGAGCTTTGTCGTCAACACCCATTATCATGGCGACCATAGTGGCGCGAACGAGCGGATGCGGATGGCGGGCGGCCATGTGGTCGCGCATCGCAACGCGCGCACCCGCATCGCGCAGGAAGTGGCCGAGGCCGCCGACGCGGGCGAGGCGAGCGCGGAGGAATGGATGCGCATCCCCGTCGTCACCTTCGACAGCGAGATGGACATGCATCTGAACGGCGAGCGCATCCGGGTGCAGCACGTCCATCATGCGCACACCGACGGCGACAGCATCGTCTGGTTCGAAGATCAGAAGGTGGTCCACATGGGGGACACCTATTTCAAGGATGCGACCTGGCCGTTCATCGACCTTGGCGCGGGCGGATCGATCGACGGCGTGATCGCGGCGGTGCGCGGCGCGCTCGATGCCATCGACGGCGACTGGACGGTGATCCCCGGCCATGGGCCGATCGCGACCCATGCGGACCTGCATGAATATCATGACATGCTGGTGGCGATCCGCGATGGGGTGGCGGAAGGGATTGCGGCGGGCGAGACGCTCGACACGGTCCAGGCGCGCGGGCTGACCGCCCCCTATGCGGTCGAAGAAGGCTTCATCAGCGCATCGAAGTTCATCGAGGCGGTGTACAAGAGCCTCAAGGGCGAGACCGACTATAGCCCGCGCTGAGGCGGGGGCGGATCAGCCCTCGCCGCGGAAATATTCGTCTAGGCGGCGGCTGACCGTGCCGATCGTATAGGGCTTTTGCAGGACGACGCGCTGGCGATGCTGCTCGGGCAGCGAGGCCTGTTCGCCATAGCCGGTGGCGAAAACGAAGGGCACGTCGTGATCGTCGAGCACGTCGGCAATGCGGAAGCTGTTGGTGTCGCCAAGGTTGATGTCGAGCACCGCGAAGTCGGGCTTGAGATGGTCGATCGCGGCGATGGCGCCCTCGACGCTGGCCTCGGTCGTGACCCGCGCCGCGCCTAGACGGGTGAGGATGTCCTCGGCGTCCAAGGCAATGATGAGGCTGTCCTCGACGAGCAGGATATTCTTGGCTTCGAGCAGCCGTTCGTTGGCGCCTTCCTTGGTATTGACCTGATGGCGCTGGGGCGCGGGCTGGGGCGTATCGCTGGTGGCGAAGCGACCCTCGCTGCCGCTGCGCAGCGTGAGATGGCGCGGCGGGATGATGAAGGAGGCTTTCAACCCCTCGGGACGATAGTCCATCCGCGCCTTGCCGCCGAGATCGTAGGGCACCGAGCGTTCGATGATGGTGGTGCCGAAACCCTTGCGAGTCGGCTCGGAGACCGGCGGGCCATCGCGCTCGGTCCAGTGGATGTGGAGATGCTCGGTCGCGTCCACGTGCCAGTCGACGTGGACGCTGCCCGAATCCGACAAGGAGCCATATTTGGCGCTGTTGGTGACCAGTTCGTGGATGACGAGCGCCATGGTCGAATAGGCCTGCGGATTGAGGAGGATGCCGGGACCGTCGGTCGAGACGCGGTCCTTCTGTTCGACGAGGAAGGCGGCGACCTCGGCGTCGATCAGCTGCTGGAACTGCGCCGGGCCCCAATGATCCTCGGTGATCTGGTTGTGGGCGCGGGCGAGGGCATGGATGCGCCCGTCGACCATCGCCACGAAATCCTCGATCGGGGTGCCGTCGCTGGGCTTGGACTGGCGGATGAGGCCGCGGATCAGCGACAGAATGTTGCGCACGCGGTGGTTAAGTTCGGCGATCAGCAATTCCTGCCGGTCGTTGGCCGCCTGACGTTCCTGGCTCGCCTCGTCGGACAGGCGCAGCACGACCTCGATGAGGGTGGCGCGAAGCTGTTCGGCGATGCGTTTTTCGGTCTCGGTAAAGGGTCGGGACTTGCCCTCGACCAGTTCCTTCCACTCTTCAAAGCTTTCGCGCGGGTGGAGGCGGGTGCCGTTGGGACCATAGCTGGCGGGCTTTTGCGGGTTGCCCGCCCAGCGGACCGAGCGGATGCGTTCCTCGCGGAACAGGACGACATAGTCGCGCGGGGTGCGGCTGATCGGGATGGCGAGCATGCCGGCGGCCTTGTCGGCAAAGGCATCGGCACCGTCGACGACGCTGGCGATACGGTCGGTGGCGAAGACCCGGCCCGCCGCAGTGCCGTTCAAGGAGCGGACGATGCGGGCGAACTGTGCGGTGTCGGGGGTGGAGCCGGCAAAGGCGTAATTGCCGTTGATCCACACGCCGACGCCATCGGCGGGGACGACCCCGGTGATGATGTCGGAGAACCATTGCGGATCGCGCAGCAGCGATTCATCGGTGGCGATTGCGCCCAGGAGTTGGTCCGACATGTCGCGGGCCTGACGCTCGAGCGCCATCAGTTCCTGTCGTTCGCGCGATTCCACGCGCATGGCGAAAAGCTGACCGAACAGCTCGGCGACCGAGCGGCGTTCGAAGCCGGGCGCGCGGGGGCTGTAATGATGGGCCACGATCATGCCCCACAGCTTGCCCTCGGTGATGATCGACAGGGTGAGAGTGGCCTGCACCCCCATATTCTTGAGATATTCGATGTGTATCGGACTGACCGCGCGCAGCACCGAAAGGGAGAGGTCGATCGGATTGCCATCGAGATCCTGCGCCGGCAGGATGCGCACGGGCTCGGCGTCGACATCGGTGATGACGCGCATCAGCGAGCGCAGATAGAGTTCGCGCGCCTGCTTGGGGATGTCGCTGGCGGGGTAGTTCAATCCGAGGAAGGTGCCGATGCCCGACTTGGCGGCCTCGGCGACGACCTCGCCCGACCCGTCGCGATCGAATTTGTAGATCATGACGCGGTCATAGCCGGTGAACGCGCGGACCTGGCGGGCGCCTTCGCGCAGGAAACCCTTCATGTCGGGGGCGCTGTCGAGGCGGCCGACCATCGAGCGGACCATGCCGCTGGCATCGCCATATTCCTTTTCGCGCGTTAGCTCGGCTTCCAGCACGATCATGCCCTGCGACATGTGCAGCGCGACGTCGTAGGTTTTCTCGTCTCCCTCGTTCAATTGGAGACGGAAGAGGCGTTCGAGCGCATCCTCGCCGCGCAGCAGCGCGAGGCGATTGCGCAGCGCATGGATCGCCTCGCCCGAGAGGAATTCCTGCGCGCGCTGGCCGAGGGGTTCGTCTCGCACCGGGAGGAAGTCGGACAGGTTCGCCGAATAGCGCATGATCTGCCAGTCGAGCGAGAAAGCGACGAGGAATCCGATCGGCTGGATGCCGCCCAGGAGATGAATGGGCTCGCGGTCGCAATTGGTCAGGTCGACGGGACCTTCGAAGTCTTCAGCCTTGGTCATTCATTCCCCACATACGCATCGGCAGCGCGCGCGAAGGCCTCGAACGCCAGGATGGCGGCCCGCTCTGCCACGGCACGGTCAACGGGTGATGCCAGATTTTGTTCAAGAAGCGCAACGAATTCCGGCCAGCGGGTAGGCGAGGCGTGCGCGAGAAAGGCGGTCGGCGTGCCGGGTGGCAGACCGCGGCGGATGACCTCGCCGCCGAGCCGCGAGCCCTCGAGGACGTATAGGGTGCCGAGGATGTCGGGGATGGTGATGACCGGAGCGATCGCGACCGGCGGGGGCAGGTCGTGGCCCAGTGCATCGAGGTCGGCGAGCAGCGCGGGGCCGCGGCGATGCGCGGGCCAGTCGGGAAGGATGGTCGCGGCGCCGGCATGGTCGAGCGCGGACTCATAGGGGAGGAGCGCGGCGGCCTGCGCGAGGAGGAAGCGGGCGTAATCCTCCGGCCTCGTCAGGTCGAGCGTGGAGAAGAGGTCGTCGAGCGCCTCGTGCCGCGCATCGGTCGCGGCCTTCAATGAGGCACGGACGTTCAAGTGCCGAACACGCGGCCGAAAATGGTGTCGACGCGGGCGAGATGATGGTCGAGGTCGAACAGGCCTTCGAGTTCCTCGTCGGTCATCTTGGCGGTGACCTGATCGTCCTGCTTGAGGAGATCGAGCAGCTTTAGTTGGCCATCGGATTCCCACACGCGCATCGCGTTCTTCTGGACGATGGCATAGCTGTCCTCGCGCGATAGGCCCTTCTGGGTGAGGGCGAGGAGGACGCGCTGTGAATGGATGAGCCCGCCCATGCGGTCGAGATTCTTCTGCATCCGCTCGGGGTAGACGATGAGCTTGTCCATGACGCCGTTGAGGCGGGCGAGCGCGAAGTCGAGGGTGATGCAGGCGTCGGGGCCGATGAAGCGCTCGACCGAGCTGTGGCTGATGTCGCGCTCGTGCCAGAGGGCGACATTCTCGAGCGCGGGCAGCGCATAGGCGCGGACCATGCGGGCAAGGCCGGTGAGGTTTTCGGTCAGCACGGGGTTGCGCTTGTGCGGCATGGCCGACGAGCCCTTCTGGCCGGGCGAGAAATATTCCTCGGCCTCGAGCACTTCGGTGCGCTGGAGGTGGCGGATCTCGACCGCGAGACGCTCGACCGACGAGGCGATGACCGCCAGCGTGGCGAAATATTCGGCGTGGCGATCGCGCGGGATGACCTGCGTCGAGACGGGTTCGGGCTTGAGGCCGAGTTCCTTGGCGACATGCTCCTCGATGCGCGGGTCGATATTGGCGAAGGTGCCGACCGCGCCCGAGATGGCGCAGGTGGCGATCTCCTCGCGGGCGCTCTTCAGGCGGGCGAGGCCGCGGTCGAATTCGGCGTAGGCCTGCGCGAGCTTCAAGCCGAAGCTGGTGGGTTCGGCGTGGATGCCGTGGCTGCGGCCCATGGTCGGGGTCGTCTTATGCTCGTATGCGCGGCGCTTGAGCGTTTCCAGCAGCGTTTCCATGCCCTTGATGAGCAGGTCGGCCGACTGGGTGAGCTGGACCGCGAGGCTGGTGTCGAGCACGTCCGAGCTGGTCATGCCCTGGTGGAGCCAGCGGCGTTCGGGGCCGAGCTTCTCGCCCGCCCAGGTCAGGAAGGCGATGACGTCATGCTTGGTGACCGCCTCGATGGCGTCGATGGCGGGGACGTCGATCTCGCCCAGCACATTGTCGTCATAGGCGCGGCGGATGGTCCTGGCATCGTCAACATCGATCATGCCGATCTGCCCCATCGCCTCGGCGGCGAATACCTCGATCGCCCACCAGATGCGATAGCGGTTCTCGGTGTCCCAGATGGCGGTCATCTCGGGGCGGGCGTAGCGGGGGACCATGGGGAAGCTCCGAAAGCGGTTCGTTTCGGCGGCGACTAGCAGGGCGAGGAGGGGGTTACAACCGGACTAAAGGTGCCCTTGGCTGCGCAGGCTTAGTGGTTCGTGCATCGCACCGACGATGACATGGTCGTGGAGGAGGATCTTGAGCGGGCGCGCGGCCTCGGCGATCTCGCGCGTCAGGCGAATGTCGGCGCGGCTGGGGGTGGGGTCGCCCGAGGGGTGGTTGTGGACGAGGATGAGCGCGCTGGCGTGAAGTGCGAGCGCACGGGCGAGCACTTCGCGCACATGAACCGCGCTTTCATCGACCGTGCCCTCGAACAGGCATTCGTTGGCGATGAGGCGATTCTTGGTGTCGAGGAAGAGGCAACGCACCTCCTCGGTGCCGCGCCAGGCCATCTTGGCATGGAGATAGTCGGTCACCGCCTGCCAACTCGACAGGAGGTCGCGGCCTTCGGCGCGTTTTTCGAGGAGGCGGCGCGCGGTGGCTTGCGCGATCTTGAGCGCGCCGATCTGCGGGTCGGTCAGCCCTTCGGCGCGCAACGTGCCGACATCGGCCTCAAGCAATTCGGCATAGCCGCCGGCTTGCTTGAGGAGGCGCTTGGCGAGCGCCTTGGTGTCGCCGCGGCGATTGGCGAGGGTGAGAAGATATTCGACCAGCTCGTGATCGAGCAGCGCGGTTTCACCCTCCTCGAGGAAGCGCTGGCGCAGCCGCGCGCGGTGGCCGGCGGCATCGAGCGGGGCGAGGTCGTTCATGAAAGGCAGGCCGAACGGTGCATGGGCGGTTGGCTCCACGAGGATTCGGCAAGGGGTAGGCTAGCGGGGCGGGGCGCTTCCGCCAAGGCTCGTTACGACGCCGTCTCGAAATCGGCGAGGAAGGCCGCATCAAGCTGGTCGAGGATCGCGTCGTCGACGGGCAGGTCGATGTCGTAGCCGCCCTCGGCATAGGGGCCGGCGGCATATGGGGCGGCGGTGATGACGAAGCGTTCGAAGCGACCATTGCCGTCGCGGTCGGTGGGGACCACGGAGACGCCGTCGAGGGGCGGGCAATCGTTGAAGCCGTCGATCACCTCGCCGCGCCGTTCGAGACGCTGGGCATCGAGGTCGGTGCAGAAACGCTGCGACAGGGCGGCGGTGAGCGCCTCGTTGCCGCCGAACAGGTGGGCGACCGGGATCGGCGCATCGGCATCGCGGTCCCACAACAGTTCGGTCGCGTTCCAGTTTGGATGCGCGCCGCCCATATAGGCGCTGTAGACGCCGTCGAGGCTGAGGAGGCGCTCGCTCTGGCCCGCGGCGGTCCAGGTCATCGCTGACTGAAAGCCGTTGAAGGGGCGCTTCATCTCGGCGAACATGGCGGCTTCCTCGGCCGCCATTTCGCGTAGCGTGGCGAGCCGCTCGGGCGCTTCCTTGCGGAAGCGGGCATCGAGCGCCGGGATGGCGGCGGCCTCGGCGGGCCACGACATCTCGAAGTCGACCATATTGTCCTTCTCGGCGATCTTTACCGCCTTGGGCGTGTCGGCGATGGCAGGCGGCGCGGGCGGGTCGGCCGTGGTCGCTGCTGGCGGGGGGCTCGAGGTCTGTTGCTGCTGGCAGGCGGCAAGGCCGAGGGCGACGGGTAGGGCGGCGAGAGGGGCAAAGCGCATCGACATCGTCCGAGTTAAGAGTGCGGGGATCGAACGGACAAGCGCAAAAAGGCGGCGAACCGTTCCCGCTGGCGGTTGACACTCCGGGCCTCGCTTCATAAAGGGGCGGCGCCTCTGGCGGGCTCGTTCGAAGCCCCGGGCCGTCGTGCCAGTTTCGCTTCCGAAGCTGGCACTTGGTTTACGGGAGAAAGCATGGCCGAGAACGGATCCGACAGGCAGGTGCCCGAAACCCCCGAGGACGTGCGGATCGATTCGCTTGAAGAGCGACTACGAGCCGCACAGGAACGGGAGGCGGAGCGGACCGGCGCCAATCGCCCCGCGCGCGACACGTCAGAAGCGCAAGGGGGACGCGTCCTGTCCTACCTCCTCGGTGGCCTGTTCGGCGGTGCCCTCATGGGCTGGACGGTGGACCGTCTGGCCGGCACGGGGGGCGCGGCTCTGGTGATCGGCCTGATCCTCGGGATCATCGGCGGGTTCTGGAGCATCGTGAGAATTTCCACCGGGCGCGTGCCCGGCGACAAGAGCGAGTGAGCACAGTGGCAGAAGGCGGCAAGATCGATCCGATGCACCAGTTCGAGGTGCAGCCCCTCTTCGGGCAGGGTTGGGAAATCGCGGGATATCAAATCCCCTTCACCAACTCGGCGGCGTGGATGGCGCTGACGCTGGTCGTGCTCGGCCTGTTCATGCTCGGCGGCATGCGCCGCGAGCTCGTGCCCGGCCGCTGGCAGATGGCGGTCGAGGGCTTTACTGGCTTCATCACCTCGATGATCGACACGAACATCGGCAAGGAGGGGCGCAAGTTCGTGCCCTATGTCTTTAGCCTGTTCATGTTCATCCTGTTCGCCAACCTCCTCGGCCTGCTGCCGACGGCAGCGGCGGGACTCCATGCCTTTACCGTGACCAGCCACATCACCATCACCGGGGTGCTCGCCATCGTGAGCTTCCTTCTCGTGCTGGTGGTCGGTTTCTGGCGTCACAAGCTCCATTTCTTCAGCCTGTTCGTGCCGCACGGCACGCCGACCGTGATGGTCCCGCTCATCTTCCTGATCGAGCTGTTCAGCTTCATGTTCCGCCCGATCAGCCTCGGCCTTCGTCTCTTCGTCGCCATGACCGCGGGGCATATCCTGCTCAAGGTGCTGGCGGGCTTCGTCATCAACGGGACTGCCGGCGGCATCATGACGCTCGCGATCGTCTCGGTGCCCAGCTTCATCCTGATGATCGGCATCTCGATGCTCGAGATCCTCGTCGCCGGTATCCAGGCCTATGTTTTCGCCCTGCTCACGTCGCTGTATCTCAACGACGCGATCAACCTTCACTAATCCCAGAATTTTCAACACAGGAGTTTTTAAAATGGACGCAGAAGCCGCAAAGCTGCTCGGTGCCGGTCTCGCCGCGATTGGCGTTGGTATGGCCGCCCTTGGCGTTGGTAACGTCTTCGGCTCGTTCCTCGAGAGCGCGCTGCGCAACCCGGCCGCCGCTGACGGCCAGCAGGGTCGCCTGTTCATCGGCTTCGCCGCTGCCGAACTTCTCGGCCTGCTGGCGTTCGTCGTCGCGATGATCCTGCTCTTCGTCGCGTAACAACACTTTAGCTTCCAAGGGGTCGGCACATGCCGCAACTTGCACAGATTGCTGAAATCTATGCCTCGCAGCTGTTCTGGCTGACGGTCTTCTTCGGCGCCATCCTGGTCTTCATCGGCTATGGCATGGTGCCCAAGATCCAGAAGACGGTCGACCTGCGCGACGACAAGATCGCAGCCGACCTCAAGGAAGCCGAAGCCGCGCAAAAGGCGGCGGACGGTCTCGAGGAAGGCTATCGCGCTGACCTCGATGCCGCCCGCGCCGACGCGGCCAAATTCAACGCCAACGCCAAGGAAGCCGCCGCCGAGCGGACCGAAAAGGCGCTGGCGAAGGCCGACAAGGGCATCGACGCGACGCTGGCCGAGGCGGCCGCCGAACTCGATGCGCAGCGCACCGCCGCGCGGGCCGAGCTGGAGGCGCTGGCCGCCGAAGCGACGCAGGCGATGGTGCTGAAAGTTGCCGGTCTCAAGGTCGACAAGCGCACCGCCACCAGCGCGGTGAAGAAGGAATTGGCCAATGGCTAACCTGCCTGGCGACGCCGTGATCGACGTGCCGGTCGCGACCCACGAGGACGCGCCTGCCCAATACGGCTATTTCGAAGATGGCGCCGTTTGGGTG
The DNA here is from genome assembly GCF_026157085.1 of Sphingomicrobium arenosum. Classification (NCBI taxonomy): domain Bacteria; kingdom Pseudomonadati; phylum Pseudomonadota; class Alphaproteobacteria; order Sphingomonadales; family Sphingomicrobiaceae; genus Sphingomicrobium; species Sphingomicrobium arenosum. The sequence goes on along the minus strand of NZ_JANPVN010000001.1, from coordinate 1,178,253 downwards.
GCCTTCGCCATGCTCGCGGTCATCGCGCTGATGCTGTGGAAGAAGGTGCCTGCCGCAATCGGCAAGTCACTCGACGCCAAGATCGAGGCGATCAAGGCGCAGCTCGACGAGGCCAAGCAGTTGCGCGCCGAAGCCGGAGCGCTCCGGTCCGAATATGAGGCCAAGGCGAAAGCGGCCAAGAAGGACGCCGACGCGATCCGCGCCCGCGCCGAGGAAGACGCTAGCGCGCTGGTCGCCAAGGCCGAGGCCGACGCCAAGGACATGGTCAAGCGCAAGCAGGCGATGGCTGAAGCGAAGATCGCTGCCGAGCAGCGTGCCGCGGTTGCCGAGCTGAAAGCGCTCGCCGCCAACGCCGCGCGCGATGCATCGGCCAAGATCATCGCCGCCAAGGCGGACGAGGCGACCGACGCCAAGCTGATCGACGAGGCGATCACAAAGCTCGGCTAAGCGCGGGTTGGCGGACAAGACAATGAGGGGCTCGGGAGCGAAAGGCTTTCGGGCCCCTTTGTCGCGTTGGGAGACGTGTCCCTATCATCCGTCATCCCAGCGAAGGCTGAAATCCATGTCGGCGCGTCGCTCGGGCGCTCGGATGAAGGCGCGATGTCATGGGCCCCAGCCTTCGCTGGGGCGACGGATAAGGAAAAACTCGCGCCGCCACCATGACGAAAGAGGCGCGGATGGCCATGGCCATCCGCGCCCCTGTCATCCTTCCGCACGGCGGCGGAAGAAACTCTCTCTCGTTATGTCGTACTACGACTGCTGGTGCAGTTCGCCGCGTTCGCTGACGCCTTCCAGCGCGATATCTTCGGCATCGCCATCGGTCTGACGGGCGATGTCGCCGAGGCTCACCATGCCGACGAGCTTGTCGTTCTCGTCGATCACCGGCAGGCGACGGACCTGACATTCGCTCATCTTGAGGGCGGCAGTGTCGACGTCGTCGCTCGAGCGAATCCACACGGGGTCCTTGCTCATGAGTTCGGAGACCGAACAATCGGGGTCCTTGCCTTCGGCGATGCCGCGCACGGCAACGTCGCGGTCGGTGATCATCCCGACGAGCTTGTCGCCATCGCAGACGGGAATCGAGCCGGTATCTTCATTGAGCATGAAGCTCGCGGCCTTCTTCACCGATTCCGAGGGCGACACCGTCTTGATGTCCTTGGTCATGACTTGATCGATCTGCATGGTCGTACTCCCACTTTTCTGTCTAAATTCAACAGACTAACGGGAGAAAATCGCCGATCGTTCCGGGCCTAGGGCGTGTTTTCGGTGAGGAGTGTGTAGGTCGCGACGAGCTCTTCGTCCTGGTTGAAGATCTCGACCGCCCACTTCACGACCCCGGTCTCTTCCGACTTGATCGACTTGGACTTCACCGTGAGTTCGACGCGCATGCTGTCGCCCGGATAGAGCGGGGTGAGGAACTTCAGATCCTCTATGCCGGTGTTGGCGAGGACGGGGCCGGGCTCGGGGTCGACGAACAGGCCGGCGGCGAAGCTGAGGATCAGATAGCCGTGGGCGACGCGGCCCTCGAAGATCGGCGAGGCCTTGGCGGCTTCCTCGTCCATATGGGCGTAGAAGGTGTCGCCGGTGAAGCGGGCGAAGCGTTCGATGTCCTCGATGTTCACCTGACGGCTCTTGGAAAAGAAGGTCTGGCCCAATTCCATCTCGCTCATCTTGAGGCGGAAGGGGTGGACGGGGCTCTCGTGCTTGGGCGCGCCCGCGACATATTGGCCGCTGATCGCCGCGATCATCGAAGGGGTCGATTGGATGGCGGTGCGCTGCATATAATGATGCAGGCCGCGCACGCCGCCCATTTCCTCCGAACCGCCGGCGCGGCCAGGGCCGCCATGGACGAGGACGGGGAGGGGACTGCCGTGACCGGTCGAAAGCTTGGCATTGTCGCGGTTGAGGACGAGCATGCGGCCGTGAAAGGCGGCGGCACCGCGGATGAAGGTGGCGGCGGCGGTGGGATCATGGCTGAACATCGACAAGGCGAGGCTGCCCATGCCGCGATTGGCGAGCGCGATGGCGTCGTCCACGTCCTTGTAGGGCATGATGGTGGCGACGGGGCCGAAGGCCTCGACGTCATGCACTGCATCGGCGCTCCACGGATCGTCGGCGCGCAGGAGGCAGGGGGTGATGAAGGCGCCGCCCTCGGTGCCGACATTGGCATCGGGGTCGCCGCACACGACGCGCGCGCCGCCCTCCACCAGTTCGGCGATCTTGGCGCGGACGTCGTCGCGCTGGCTGCACGAGACGAGGGCGCCCAGCTGGGTCTCTTTCTCGCGCGGGTCGCCGATGGTGAGCGCGGAAAGTTTCTCGGTCATCGCCTTCTCGACCGCGTCGAGCTGCGCGGCGGGGACGATCGCGCGGCGAATCGCGGTGCACTTCTGCCCCGCCTTGACCGTCATTTCGCGCACGACCTCGTCGATAAACATCGCGAATTCGGGGCTGCCCTCCGTGGCGTCGGGGCCGAGGACGGAGGCGTTGAGGCTGTCTTGTTCGGCGACGAAGGTGACGCTCTCGCGCAGCACAGTCGGATGGTTCTTGAGCTTGTTCGCCGTCTGCGCCGAGCCGGTGAAGCTGACGACGTCCTGGCCGGTGAGATGGTCGAACAGGTCGCCGACCCCGCCGACGATCAGCTGGACCGCGCCTTCGGGCAGTACGCCCGTCTCGATCAGGATGCGAAAGGCGGCTTCGGCGAGATAGGCGGTCGCGGTGGCGGGCTTCACGATGCAGGGCATGCCCGCGAGCAGCGTCGGCGCGACCTTCTCGAGCATCCCCCAGACGGGGAAATTGAAGGCGTTGATGTGGACCGCCGCACCCTGTTTGGGCGTCATGATATGCTGGCCGACGAAGCCCGGTTCCTTGGCGAGCGGCTCTTGTTCGCCGTCGAGGAGGACATGGGCGTCGGGCAGCTTCTTGCGCCCGGTGGAGGAGTAGCTCAGCAACGTGAGCGCGCCGCCGTCGATGTCGATCCAGCCATCCTTGCGCGTGGCGCCCGAATGCGGATTGAGCGCGTACAGCTCTTCCTTTCGCTCCATGATGGCGAGACCCAGCGTCTTCAGCATCCAGGCGCGTTCGTGAAAGGTCATGGCGCGCAGCGCGGGGCCGCCGACGGTGCGGGCGTGGGCGAGCATGGCGGCGAAATCGAGGCCGTCCGAACCGGTCGCGGCGATGGGGCTGCCGTCGATGGCGCTGGGGATGGCGCGAAGATCGCCCTGGCCCCGCGTCCATTCGTCACGGGCGTAATTCATCAGTTCGGCGGTCTTCATGGGGTCACTCTCTCCTGACGCGGGTCCGGCGCCCCTCGTAGCGGGGGGCGGGGGCAAGGGGCAACCGATGTTCTCCACGTCCTCGATGGTGTCACCTGCGGGGGTCGAGGTCCGTTTCGGACCCTCTCTTTCGAGCCTTCGCGGCCGAGCAGGCGTAGAAGCGGGTCATGGACATGCGTCACCGCTTCGACCCGGCCCCGCGCCGCCCGACCCCCGACGAGCTGCCACGCTCGGCATGGGAGCGGGCAGCGATCGACGTGCCGAACAGCTACCCACGCCGGGTCGAGGACAGTCGTTCGTTGCTCGTGCCGCATGGGGGTGCGGAGGTGCCCGACGGACGACAGGCGCAGTTACGGCGACTGGTGCCCCGGCACGCGCATGAGTGGAGGCGTGATGAGGCGCGGGCTGAGGAGCCGTCCCTGCTGCATTCGGTGATCGTCGGTGTGGTCGGCGTGCTGTGCGGCGCGGCGCTGGCACAGGGGCTGGTCAGCGGTGCGGCCGCCTTAACAAGGGTCTTGGGGTAGACCACCGCGTCGCGTGCTGCGGCATTGGTCTTGGCGACAGGGCTCTGGGAAGGGCTGTGCGATCGGTCTTCGAACGGGCAGGGGGTGCTATGGCATCACCCGATGCTCGCCGAAGTGTCGGGCGTTTTTTCCGCGATCCGATCTCGAAAAGGAGTTGGCGGCGCGCGGCGCGCGGCGAGCGGCGCGTGGCGCCGGGCGAGGGGCGAGGGGCGAGGGGCGACGCTGGCGTCGGACGGCTCAGGCAATGAACTGGAAGTCGATTTTCTCGGGCACGGGCTGCTGGTCGAAGGCATGGTCCGCATAAGGGCCGTCGGCATCGACCCAATGCATGAACAGGTGCGCCGACCAGCGATTGGGGTTGCGGGTGATGCGGCCGTGCCGATGCGCGACACCATTGTAGAGCAGCGCATCGCCCGCGCGCATCTCGATCCGACTGAACGCCTCCTTGCCGAAATCCTCGTCGACACCGGCATTGGGCTCGCGCGCGTCGGCCCCGACCTCGATGGGCCAGATCCGGTCATCAGCATAATCGAGAGTGAGCGAGAGACTGTGCTCGCAGCTCGGGCGGTCGTGATGGACCCGGCAGATATCGCCCTCGCGATAGAGGCGGAAATAGTCGTAGGTCGGCAGGAGGCGCTTGCCCACAAGTTGCTCCATCGTCGGCGTCAGTCCCCACAACAGCGCCAGCATCGGCGCATAATGCATGCCGTAGATGTCGGCGGTCGGGCGTTCGACGAGATTGACCTGCTTCATGCGCCGCATGTCGATAGGGCCGCCGCCCAAGTCGCGGTGCAGCTTGCCGAGGAAGGCGCGCGTGATCTCGGGCGCGAGCACATGCTCGAGATGCGCATAGCCGTCGCGATGATAGTCGCCGTGAACTTTCATCCCTTTCGACTAGGTCGTGCCATGACCCGGCGACAGAAGCGAACGACGACCGGTCTAAACGGTTCGACAAATGACGCGGCAGAGCGGCATGTCGGTGCGATCGCGGGCCGCGATCAGGCGCGAACCGAGCAACGATTTTCCGGAGGAACGGTCGGATACGCCAGTCGAATCGACTATCGGCGGACCTTTTTCGTGGAGCGAAGGCTATTTGCCCTTGAAGGTGGCCTTGCGCTTTTCGAGGAAGGCGGCGACGCCTTCCTTATAGTCCTCGGTGTAGCCGAGGCGGCGCATCTCGTCGCGCTGGAGTGCGAGCTCGTGATCGAGGTCGCGGCTGCCCGTCGTGCGGATGAGCTTCTTGATGGCGGCGAGGCCCAAAGGCGGCAGGGAAGCGAGCTTGTGCGCGGTGGCGCGGACCTCTTCCATGAGGAGGTCGTCCTCGACAACCTTCCAGATAAGGCCCCAGTCGGCGGCCTGCTCGGCGCCGAGCGGCTCGCCCGTGAGCGCGAGACCGAGCGCGCGCTGCTGGCCAACGAGGCGGGGGAGGTGCCAGCTGCCACCCGAATCGGGGATGAGGCCCAATGCGGAAAAGCTCTGGATGAAGCGCGCCGAGCGGGCGGCGAAGGTCATGTCACAGGCGAGCGCGATATTGGCGCCCGCACCGGCGGCCACGCCGTTGACCGCGCACAGCACCGGCTGGGGCAGGGTGGCGATGGTGCGGATGAGCGGGTTCCAGCTCTCCTCGACCGTCTCGCCCAGATCGACCGCATCCTTGGGGCCGACCTTTCGGTCGTTGAGGTCCTGGCCCGCACAGAAACCGCGCCCCGCGCCGGTGAGGATGAGGACGCGCGCATCATGGACTTCGCGGATGGCGCGGCGCAGCTCGGCGTGCATGTCGGCGGTGAAGCTGTTCAACCGGTCCGGGCGGTTGAGGGTGAGGGTGGCGACGTGATCGTCGCGGGTGATGAGGATGGTCTGGTCGGTCATGTGATCCTTCTTTCCGTAGGCAGCGCCCAAATCAACCGCAAAGGCTGTCAATACCACGGGTAGACGTCGCGGATGCGCTCGACCGTTTCGAAGCGTTCGACACTGACGGCGCTGCCGAACATGCCCATGTGGCCGTATAAGCCGGCCTCCCGGGCGCGCTTGCCGACGAAGCTGACCTTGTAGATGGCCTCGCCGCCTAGCTGGTCCGAAGCGTCGTCCGGGATGTAAACCCAAGTCATTTCATCAAGGTCGGAATAGATGTCGTCATGTAGCGGCATCTCCGAATGGAAGCTCACGGCTTCGAACTGGTAGTTCAAATAGCCGTCGATCCGCTCGCTCGGTTGGTCGTCGAAGCATCGGGCTTCGGTTGGCAGGGAAGGCCCTCCCTCCTCGACGGGGACTCTGAAACAGCCTTCGTCACCCCTGTCGCACCCCGCCAGAAAGAGGAGCGCACCCAACCAGCAAAAACCGAGAAAGTCTTTCACTTCGCATAGCTTTCGAGATAGCCGCAACGGGTGCAGCGGTAGGTGATGATGGGGATCAGCGCCTTCTTGGCGTGCTTCAAACCCCACCAACGCTTGTCGGGCGTCCCGGGGTGAAAGGCGGGGGCGTGGATTGCGCCATAGCCGTTGTCGGGGACCCAGCCTTCCTCGATCTGCATCGACTGGCATTTGGGGCATTCACGCATCATCGGGCGGCTCCTGTCGGTTTGGCGGCGGGAAGGCGGGCGTGGGCGGACAGCCAGTTGGCGTGCACGTCGAGCGCGGCGGTGAAGCGGGGGCCGAGCTTGCGTTCGACCTGTTGAAGCGTGCCCTCGGCGGCGATGCGCAGCCAGGTGCCGTCCCAGTCGAGGTCGATCAGCACTTCCTCGATCGGCTGGCGCATGTAGCCGCCGCACTCATAGACGCTCCGCCCCGACTGGCCGTCGAGATGGCCGATGCCGTCGCCCGCCATGGCAACGCGGGCGGAAGGTTTTTCGTAAAGTAGTTCGGCGATGCGGCGCCAATTGATGGGAAGGAGTAGTTCGGGGCCGTCGGTGGCGGTCACGGCGCGATAATGGCCGCTCGAACTGCGCACCATCTCGCTGGCGGGGCGCAGCAGAAGGCGCGGCTCGCTCGATGGTGGGTCGTTGTTTTCGTGAAAGGCGACGAAGGGGCCGCGGCCCTCGCCCTGGCCCCAGTCGACATGGCCGGGCCCTGCGCTGGCGAAGCGGCGGGCGCGCCAGTCCAGGGCCTGCGGGTCGTCGAAGCGCGCCTCGCTGTCGTAGCGGGTCTGGTGCTGGCCGTAGGGCGGGGGGATGAGGATATCGACCTCGACGCGGATTTCCTCGGGGAGCGGCTGGGGGCCGCCCTTGCGCGGGTGGAGGGTTGCATCGAGTAGGAGTCTCGTCCCGCCGGGCGCGCCGGCGAGCTTGCAGCGGAAGCGGTCGCCCCAAGCGCCGAGATGCGCGGGCATGTCGACGCTGGTCATCAGATGAAGCTCGTCCTCGCGGCCCTTGGCGACATCATATTCAAGGCGCTTGGAAGGGCTGCCAATGAGCAATGGCAGGTCACGCAGGCCGCCGAGCTGGCGTGGGAGGCTCAAGGAAAAGAGGCGCTTCAGCTGGTGGACGAAGCCGTAGGCGTCGGGCCCTTCGTGGCTGGCGATGGCGAGGTGCATCCGCGTGGCATCGTGCGAATAGTCGCTGATCCAGACGGGTCCGGTAGGCAGCGTGCCGAGCGCAGCCAGTTCGGGGCCGTCGCCCGAGACGCGGACATGGCCCTCGCACAGGATCGCGCCATTGCCCCATTGCAGCAGCGGCCCGTCAAATGCCTCGTTCATGCAGCTCATCCCCCTCACGCCACGCACGGCCATATGCCCAGATTGAAAAAGCCCGGCAAACGGCCTAACTCAGGGGTATGTATACGACCGAACTCGACAAGCAGAAGAAGAATGTCACCGCGATCGGCGAGGCCGAGCCGCAGGAGCTGATCGACGCCTTCGAGGCGCGCGTGGCGGCCGACGAGTTCATCGAGCCCAAGGATTGGATGCCCGAGGCGTACAGGAAGACCTTGGTCCGCCAGATTTCGCAGCATGCGCATTCGGAAATCGTCGGGATGCTGCCCGAGGGCAATTGGATCACCCGCGCGCCGAGCCTTCGCCGCAAGGCCATCCTGCTCGCCAAGGTGCAGGACGAGGGCGGGCACGGCCTCTACCTCTATTGCGCTGCCGAGACGCTGGGCACGAGCCGCGAGGAAATGGTCGAGGCGCTGCATTCGGGCAAGGCGAAATATAGCACCATCTTCAATTATCCCACGCTCACCTGGGCGGACATCGCGGCGATCGGCTGGCTGGTCGATGGCGCGGCGATCATGAACCAGGTGCCGCTCCAGCGGGCGAGCTATGGTCCCTATGCCCGCGCCATGGTGCGTGTGTGCAAGGAGGAAAGTTTCCATCAGCGGCAGGGTTATGAAGCGATGCTGGCGCTGTCGAACGGCACCGAGGAGCAGAAGCGGATGGCGCAGGATGCGATCAACCGCTGGTGGTGGCCGAGCCTGATGATGTTCGGCCCGCCTGACGATCAGTCGCCCAACACCGAGCGCTCGATGCGCTGGCGCATCAAGCGCGAGACCAATGACGAGCTCCGGCAGAAGTTCGTCGATATCACCGTGCCGCAGGCTGAATATGCGGGTCTGACCGTTCCCGATCCCGATCTCGCGTGGAACGAAGACAAGGGCGGCTACGATTTCGGCGACATCGACTGGGAAGAATTCTATGCCGTCGTGCGCGGCGAGGGGCCGGTCGCCAAGGAGCGCATGAAGGCGCGCCGTGAGGCGTGGGAGAATGGCGCCTGGGTGCGCGAGGCCGCCGATGCGCATGAGGCGAAGAAGGCGGCGAAGAAGGTCGCCTGATCGTTTGACATCGTCATTGCGAGGAGCGTAGCGACGCGGCAATCCACAGCGGCGTGACTGGATTGCTTCGCTACGCTCGCAATGACGATACAGGGAGAGATCATGTCCGATTGGCCGCTTTGGGAAGTGTTCGTCCGTGCCAAGGGGGGGCTCAGCCACCGTCATGTCGGCAGCGTCCATGCGCCCGACAAGGAGATGGCGCTGAACCATGCGCGCGATACCTATACGCGGCGGATGGAGGGCGTGTCGCTGTGGGTGGTGAAATCCTCGGACATCGTCGCCAGCGATCCCGACCAGTCGGGGCCGACCTTCGCGCCCGCCGAGGACAAGATCTATCGGCACCCGACCTTCTATGAAATTCCCGAAGAGGTGAAGCACATCTAATGCCGAGCCTGCCGACCATCTCCGAAAAGGATGAAGCCAAGGCCGCCGCCAAGGATGCGGGCGCGCCCGAGGGCCAGTTCGACGCGCCGACCGCCGGCGCGCATGACGAGGCCACTACCGCTTATGTGACGGCGCTTGGCGACGATGCGCTGATCCTCGGCCAGCGCCTCAGCGAATGGTGCGGCCATGCGCCTGCGCTCGAGGTGGACTTGAGCCTTGCCAACGTGGGGCTCGACCTGATCGGGCAGGCGACCAACTGGCTCGGGCTGGCGGCGGAGCATGGCGAAGCGAAGGATGCCGATGCGCTGGCATTCCACCGCGACGTGCTCGATTTTCGCAACTGCTTGCTGGTCGAGCAGCCCAATGGCGATTTCGCGCAGACGATGGCGCGGCAGTTTCTCTTCTCCACCTGGCAGCATATGCTGCTCGAGCGGCTGGCCGGGTCGAGCGATGAAGCGATCGCGGGCATCGCCGCCAAGAGCGTCAAGGAAGTCGCCTATCACCGCGAATTGTCGGCCGACTGGATCGTGCGGCTGGGCGATGGGACCGAGGAGAGCAAACGCCGGATGGCCGAGGGGCTCGACTGGTGCTGGCGCTTCATCCCCGAACTGTTCGAGGTGACCGAGGAGCTGGAAGGCCTCGTGGAGCGCGGCATCGCGGTCGACCCGCGCAGCTTCGAGGAGGAGTATCGCGCGGCGATTGCAGTGACGCTAGAGGAAGCGACGCTGGCGGCGCCGGACGAGCAGCGCCCCATCCTTGGCGGCCGGCGCGGTCATCATTCGGAGCATCTCGGGCATTTGCTTGCGGTGATGCAATATCTCCCGCGCACCTATCCCGACGCCAAGTGGTAACAGCATGAGTTCAGATCATTTCATCGCGCTTCGCGTCGCGGAAATCGTGCGCGAGACCGAGGATGCGAACAGCGTTCGTTTTGACGTGCCCGACGAACACAAGCCGCTGTTCGCCTTCAAGGCGGGACAGCATCTGACGCTGAAAGCGCAGATCGACGGCGAGGAAGTGCGGCGCAATTATTCGCTCTGCGTCGCGCCGCACGAGAATCAGCTCAAGGTGACGGTGAAGCGGATCGCGGGTGGGCGTTTTTCCAACTGGGTCGGCGATCATCTGAAGGCCGGCGATACGATGGAGGTGATGCCGCCGCACGGGTCGTTCACCTATCCCTTCGACGCCGACGCGCCGCCGCGCCATTATGTCGGTTTCGCGGGCGGGTCGGGCATCACCCCGGTGATGAGCCTCATTCGTACCGCCTTGTCGGTCGAACCGAAGGCGCGCTTCACGCTGTTCTATGGCAATCGCGACAGCGCCAGCGTCATCTTTCTCGACGGGATTTCGGACCTCAAGGACCGTTACCTGTCGCGCTTCCAGCCCTTCCATTTCCTCTCCGACGAGGAAGGCGATGTCGACCTGTTCAACGGCATGCTCGATCGCGCGACCTGCGATGCGGTGATCGAGGATCTGCTCGACGATCCCAAGGCCGTCGATGCCTTCTTCATCTGCGGCCCGGGGCCGATGATGGATGCCGCCGAAGCCTCGCTCCTCGATCATGGCGTCGATAAGGAGCGGGTGCATATAGAGCGCTTCACCGCCTCAACTCCTTCGGCGGCGGACGCCGAGAAGGTCATGGCCGCCAAGGCCGAGGCGGCGGGCCACACCTTCTGGGTCAATCTCGACGGGCGCAATCGCAAGGTCGAGTTCAACGGCGAGAATATCCTCGATTCCGCGCGCGAGGCGGGGCTGCCCGCGCCTTATGCCTGCAAGGCGGGCGTGTGCGCGACCTGCCGGGCGAAGGTCACCAAGGGCAAGGTCGAGCAGGGCGCTCGCTATGGCCTCACCGACGAGGAAATCGAGGCAGGTTACGTGCTGACCTGCCAGTCGGTGCCGGTGGGCGACGATGTGCGCGTCGATTATGACGCCTGACGCCTTTACGGAAAGGCCGATTGGGCGCTAGGACCGGCGCCATGTCAGGATTGTTTTCTGGGCTTTCGCCCATCCAGCCCGATGCGCTTCTCCAGCTGATGGTGATGGCGCGCGCCGATGATCGCCCGCAAAAGATCGATGCGGGTGTCGGGGTCTACAAGACCTCGGACGGCAAGACCCCCGTGATGAGCGCGGTCCGCAAGGCCGAGCAGCGCTTGCACGATGCCCAGGACAGCAAATCCTATCTCGGGATGCGCGGCGATGCGGGCTATGCCGAGGAGATCGGCAAGCTCCTTTTCGGCAAGGCCTGGGGCGACGACCGGCTGGTCGGCCTGCAGACGCCGGGCGGATGCGGCGCGCTGGCGCTCGGTTTCGCGCTGGTGAAGGCGGCGCGGCCTGGGGCCAAGGTGTGGGTGGGGACCCCGACCTGGCCCAATCACGAGCCGCTCATCAAGGGCGCTGGGCTAACCATCGAGACCTATCCCTATTACGACAAGGCATCGACCAGCATCCAGTTCGACGAGATGGTTGCCGCGCTGGAACGCGCCGAAGAGGGCGATGTCGTGCTGCTCCATGGCTGCTGCCACAATCCGACGGGCGCGGACTTGGATGCGGGGCAGTGGGCCAAGGTGCGCAGCATCGTCGCGGCGCGCGGGCTCATCCCCTTCGTCGATATTGCCTATCAAGGGCTGGGCGACGGGCTCGAGGAGGATGCAGCGGGCGCGCGCAGTGTGGTGGAAGCGGTCGACGAGGCGATCGTCGCGCAAAGCTGCGACAAGAATTTCGGCATGTATCGCGACCGTGTCGGCACGCTGTTCGTGAAGGGCCGCGATGCCGACGCCACCAAGCTGGCGCTCGACTGGATCATGCAGCTGGCGCGCGAACTCTGGTCGATGCCGCCCGATCATGGTGCCGCCGTGGTGCGCATGGTGCTCGAGGACGAGGCCCTGCGCGAGGAATGGCGCGCCGAGCTCGACAGCATGCGCGATCGCATCAACAGCCTTCGCGAAAAGATCGCCGCCTGCGACCCGCGGCTCGAATATATCGGGCGCCAGAAGGGCATGTTCTCGATGCTGCCCGTCAGCCCCGCACAGGTCGTCCGGCTGCGCGAGGAATTCGCCATCTATGTCGCCGGCTCGGGCCGCTTCAACATCTGCGGCATGGGCGATGACCAGGTCGCCTATTTCTGTAACAGCGTGAAGGCGGTGATCGATGGCTAGCCTCGCCGACCCCGAGACGAAGACCGACGAACCCGCCTTTGCGTGGGAGGATGTCGCGCGCCTCGTCCTGACGAGCCGCGAGATGGATCGGCTGGAGGAAGAAGAGCTCGTTCCGGCGAGGAAGGTGCTCTACCAATTCTCCGCACGTGGTCATGACATGGCGCAGGTCATGCTCGGCCTGCATTTGCGCGATGGCGATGCGGCCTGCGGCTATTATCGCTCGCGGCCGATGCTGCTGGCGCTGGGGGTCGCATTGGCCGATGCGCTGGGCTCCAACATGGGTCGCGAGGGCGGCTATTCGGACGGGCGCGATATCGGCGTCGTGTTCAACTATCCCAATCCGGGCGGGGCCCACGCGCTGCCGATGTGCGGCGGGGTGGGGGCGCAATATACGCCCGCGGCCGGCTGGGCGCAGGCGATCACCTACAAGGCCCGCGTGCTGGGCGAGAAGGACGATGGCGCGATCGCGGTCGTGCTCGGCGGTGATGCGAGCTGCGCGACCGGCGGCTTCTGGTCGGCGCTGACGATTGCGACGACGCAGAATTTGCCGCTTCTCTTCTTCATCGAGGACAATGGCTACGGCATCTCGGTGACGAGCGATTACCAGACGCCGGGGCGCAACATCGCGGCCAACCTCGCCAGCTTCAAGAACCTCACCATCTTCGACGGTGACGGGACCGATCCGGAAGCCGCGGCCAAGCAGATCGGCGAGGCAGTGTCGCATGTTCGGAACCGCAAGGGACCGGTGCTGTGCCGCCTCACCGTACCGCGGCTCGAGGGGCATAGCGCACAGGACACGCAGGCCTACAAGTCGGAAGAGGAAAAGGCCGCCGAATGGGCGCGCGACCCGCTGCCCAAGCTGAAGAAGCTCGCCAACAATCTCGACTGGGACATGATCGAGGCTTCGGTCGCGCAAGAAGTGGATGCCGCACGGCAGGAAGCCGAAGCGCGCGCTGTGTCCGATCCTTCGCTCGTGACCAAGGGCGTCTTCTATGAAGGCGAACATGCCAAGGTCGGCGGGCAGGCGGGGCTGAGCCTCGATGACACGCATGAGGATCCGCGCCCCGAGGGGCAGCGCATCAACATGGTGACCGCTATTCGGCGGGTGCTCGACCTCGAACTCGAACAGAACCCGAAGATGAGCGTCTTCGGCGAGGATGTCGGCCCCAAGGGCGGTGTCCATGCGGTGACGCTCGGGCTGCAGGACAAGTTCGGCAAGGAGCGCGTCTTCGATACGTCGCTGAACGAGGAAGGCATCGTCGGACGCGCGATCGGGATGGCGATGGCGGGGCTGCTGCCCGTGCCCGAGATCCAGTTCCGCAAATATGCCGAGCCCGCGACCGAGCAGATCAACGATTGCGGCACCATTCGCTGGCGCACCCACAACCGCTTTGCCGCGCCCATGGTGCTGCGCATCCCGGGCGGTTTCTTCAAATGCGGTGACCCGTGGCACAGCCAGACCAACGAGGTGCAGTTCGTGCACAATCCGGGCTGGAAGGTCGCGGTGCCGTCGAACGCCGAGGATGCGGTGGGCCTGTTGCGTATGGCGCTCAGGTCCAACGACCCCACCATCTTCTTCGAACATCGCGCGATGCTCGATGAAAGCTGGGCGCGGCGGCCCTATCCCGGCGACGGCTATGTGCTGCCTTTTGGCAAGGCGAAGAAAACGCGCGAGGGCGATCAAATCACTATCGTCAGCTGGGGCGCCATGGTGCCGCGCTGCGAGGAAGCGGCAAAGGATGTGAGCGCCGACGTCATCGACCTGCGCACACTGCAGCCGTGGGATAAGGAGATGGTGCTGGAGAGCATCGCCAAGACCCACCGCTGCCTGATCGTCCACGAGGATTTGCGCACGGGCGGTTTCGGGGCGGAGATCGCCGCAGTGGTCGCCGACGAGGCCTTCCTCGACCTCGACGCGCCGGTGGAGCGGGTGACCATGCCCGACATTCCCTCGCCCCATCACCCCAAATTGCTCGAGGCCGCCGTGCCCTCCGTCGAGGACATTCGCGCCAAGATCACCGAGATGCTGGAGTTCTAGACGATGAACACCGCCGTCGCCCCAGCGCAGGCTGGGGCCCATGCCATGCCGCTACGCCTAGCCTTCCAAGACATGGATCCCAGCCTTCGCTGGAATGACGACGGGGGGATGTCGTCATGATCGACGTGCTGGTTCCCGAGGAGCAGGAAGGCACCAAGGCGGTCGTGCGCGGCTGGCTGAAGGCGATCGGCGAGCGGGTCGAGGAAAATGATCCGCTGGTCGAGCTCGAGACCGACAAGGTGACGCAGGAAGTGCCCGCGCCCACCAGCGGCGTGCTGGTCGAAATACTCCTCGACAGCGATGCCGAGGCCGAGCCCGGCGCGCTGCTGGCGCGGATCGATCCGGCGGGCGAGGCAAGCGAGACGGCCGTCCAGCCGAAGGTCGAAGTGACGCCCAAGGCCGAAGCCCCCGCGCCCAAGGCGACGGCCAAGGCCGAGGTGCTGCGCGAAACGCGGCTGTCGCCTGCGGTCAAGCGTGCGGTGCTGCAGCATGATATCGACCCCGCGCACATCACCGGCACGGGCCGCGACGGGCGCGTGACGCTGGAGGATGTCGACAAGGCAGTGGCCTCGGCGACCGTCTCCCATGTCGGCGCGCCCAAGACGGCGCAGCCGCGCGTCGTGGAGCATTTCGACAGCGCCGACATCCCGCACGACCGGATGCGCCGCACCATCGCGGAAAATATGGTTCGGGCCGTCACCGACGCGCCCCATGTCACCGCGCTGTTCGAAGCCGATTTTTCGGCCATTGCCGCGCACAAGGCGGCAATGAAGGCGAGGGGCGTCAAGCTCAGCTACACCGCTTACATCGTGAAGGCCGCCGCCGAAGCGATGGCGGTCGCCCCCGCGATCAACGGTCGTTGGGAAGAGGATCGCATCGCGATCTCGGACAGCATTGATATCGGCGTCGGCACGGCGCTTGGCGACAAAGGACTCGTCGTGCCGGTGGTGCGTGATTGCGGGCCCGCGAGCCTCGAGGAGATCGGGCGTCAGCTCGGCGACCTCACGAGCCGCGCGCGCGACGGCAAGCTCGATCGGAAAGATGTGTCGGGCGGCAGCTTCACCATCTCCAATCATGGCGTGTCGGGCAGCCTGCTCGCCAGCCCGATCATCCTGCACCAGGGGCAGGCGGCGATCCTCGGCATCGGCAAGCTGGAAAAGCGCGTCGTGGTGCGCGAACTCGACGGGCAGGACGTCATGGTCATCCGCCCGATGGCCTATGTGACGCTGACGATCGACCATCGCGTCGTCGATGGGCATCAGACCAATGCGTGGCTGTCGCGCTTCGTCGAGATCCTCGAGGGTTGGCCGACGGCCTGAGCCAGCTCTGGCAGATTGAAATGAGAAGGGCGCCCCGCCAATCGGCAGGGCGCCCTTTCTGTCGCCTGTATCAACAGTGCCCCCAGCGTAGGCTGGAGCCCGTTCAACGCCGCCTCGCCAAATTCCAAAGGACATGGATCCCAGCCTTCGCTGGGATGACGGAGCGCAATTGAGGTGGGGAGCATAGAAAAAGGGCGGCGCCTTGCGGCACCGCCCTTCCTCTTTTCGGATGCTGTCTAGGGCTTAGAAGCCGAAGAGCAGCGAGGCCGAGAACGCACGCGGCGCACCGATCTGGATGAAGAACGGATCGCTGTCGAACGACGGGCTCACGTAACCGAGATAGCCTTCGTCGAACAGGTTGGTGACGTTCAGCTGCAGCGCAGCGTCACCCAGCGTGTCGCCGAGGTAGCCAAGGTCGATACGCGCGTCGAGATCGACGACCGCATAGGGGTCGACTTCGATGGTGTTCACGTCATTGGCGAAGCGCTTGCCAGTGTACTTGGCCTGCGCACCGAGTTCCACCGCACCGAAGCGCTGCTGAACACGACCGCCGATCATCCACAGCGGGGCACCGGCTTCACGCTTGCCTTCGGTCGCGAAGTAACGAACGCCGCCGTCACCACCGTCACAGAAGTAGATCGGATCGGTGACATCGTCGGCATCGCAGGTGCGACCCTCGAGCACGTTCTCGGTGATTTCCGACTCGTTCACGCCGCCAAAGACGTAAAGCAGGGTGTCGGGGGTCACGCTGTAGGCCACCGACGCATCGAAGCCATACTTGTTGACCGGGCCGAGGTTGCGCGTGATCGACTCGTCGAGTTCCGGATCGTAGCTGACCGCGAGGCGGTTGTTGTACTTGGTGTAGTAGCCAGCGATCTGAGCCTGCACGTTGCGGTTCTGGAAACGAAGACCGCCGTCGAAGCTGTCGGTGGTTTCCGGAGCCGGTTCGGCGCGAACGTCGCCTTCCGGATAGTACAGCGCCGCATAGAGCGTGTCGGTGCTCGGGACCGAGAGGCCGCGGGCATAGTTGCCGAAGACCGACGCGTCGCCAAAGGCATAGGTGAAGCCGACGTTGGGAAGCAGCTCGTTATACTCGAGCGTGCGCTCCTGCGGCGGGGCGATGCCCGACACTTCGCCCGTCACTGGGTCGATTTCGTACGGACGCGCGTCGATGAAGTCGCTCACGTCCTGACCAGCGTCATAGCCGACGCAGTCGACGAAGGCGTCGCCCGCGTCACCCGTGGTCGAGTAGCAGCGGTTGTCGAGTTCACGCGTGAAGAACGGCAGGCGAAGACCGGCGACCAGCGTGAGATCATCATTCAGGTAACGACCGCGATATTCGGTCGAGAACTGGTTGAGGATCGCATAGGACTGACGGTTACGCTTGTTGAGTTCGAACCCATCGACGGTTTCGAGCGCAATGTTCACCGGGAACACGTCGAGCGGTTCGCCGAACTGGTCCATCAGCGCAACCTGGCCGGTCTGACGGTGGTCCGAGAAATCGAACGTGTAGGCGAAACGGATGCGGTGATCGTCGTTGATATCATAGGCGAGGCCCGAGATCAGCGCGTAGCGATAGGTGCGCGTCTGGCTGGGATCGTTGCCCGCAACGGTGTCGAGGATATCGCCGTCGCCATTGAGGTCGCGACCGAGATAGTAGCGACCGCCGATGACGCCAGTGATGGCCTGGTTGCCGTTGTCGCTGGTCGAGCAGAACGGGAAGCGACCGTCGTCACGCACGTAGCAGGGCGCTTCGATGAGACCTTCGGGGCCGCCACCGTTGGCCTTGACGTACTGGAAGCTCGGGTCGAGCGTCAGAACCAGCTTGTCGGTCAGGTTGAACAGCGCCGAACCGCGGATGTTGCCGGTGTTCGACGGGTTGTAACGACGCGAGAATTCCGAGCCGCAATCGCCCGAGGACGAGCTGTCGCTGTAGAAGTCGGCGACGCCGGGGGTCGGCGGCGCGATCGTGCAGTCACCATCGACGTCGTCGGCGGTGAAGCGGAATTCCTTGTTGCCGGCCTCGAGCGCATTCTGGAGCGCGCTGAAGCGCACCGAACCACCGAAGTTGTTGCGGTTCTGGTTGTAGTGACCGGTCAGCGAGATGAAGTCGCCATTGCCCAGTTCCTGGAACAGGCGGGCGTTGTACTGCTGCTTGCGCACCTTGCCATAGTCGTTCCACGGAACACGATAATAGGTGTAGCTACCCGACACGAAGGCGGTGAGGCCATTGCCGGTGATGTCGCCGGTGTCGACCATGCCGAACACGCGGTTGTAGTGACGCTCCATGTTCGAACCGTCGGCGATGACGTTGCCGTAGCTGACGGTGCCGGTGAAGCCCATGTCCTTGGCCGGACGACGGGTGCGGATGTTGATGGTGCCACCGACGGCCGAGGCGGTCGGGCTGTCGACGTCGGTGACGCCGAGGTTGACGTTGACCTCTTCGAGGACTTCGCTGTCGACCTGCTGGTTGGTGTAGAGCGCGTAGTTACCCGAATCGTTCAGCGGGATGCCGTCGAGCGTCTGCGAGATGCGATCCGAGGTGAAGCCGCGGATGGTGAAGCCGCCGCCCGACGAACCCCAGGGGTCGTTGTTCTGGAAGCTGACGCCCGGGACGAGATTGACGATGTCGTTGACCGACTGACCGGGGCGCTGACGACGGATGATTTCCTCGTCGAGGACCTGCTTGGCCTTGGGAGTGTCGGGGATCTCGACGCCACCGACGTCGGTTTCGGCGGTGCCGGTGATGACGATCGCGTCATCGTCGAAGTCGACCGAGCCGGTCGACTGCGCGCTGGCGACACCCGGGAGAGCAACGGCCACGAGGGCGCTGCTGCAAAGAAGCATCTTTTTCATTGCGTTGGTTTCCCTGAAGGATGAGCAGTTGAATTGCGAAAAAACACTCGACGAAGTGAAGTGCTGCGCGCCCTTAACCCGCCAATTGTTACAAGAATGAGGCGAGATTGCCCGAAGCGGTCGGGAGGCTTGCTCGGCGACGGTTTCGGACGCCTAAAAAACTGAGGGAAAACCAAGGCTTTTCGGATATTTAACGCGCTGTTCACCGCGTGTGTCGCAGCGCAAAAAAAGTTGGAGAGCGGCAATATTGTCACGCATTTTCCCGGAACAAATGCGTCATCAAACCGTTTTAAGGCGAATTTTGTACAGTCCTCGGGCTCACGCTGACCCGATTCTGTCACAATTGCGTCTGGGGCGTTGAGGCATCCGACGCGGCGCGCACAGGGTGGCTGAACGCTCGGGACCGGTGGCGCACCCAAGAGGATTCGAACCTCTGGCCTCTGCCTTCGGAGGGCAGCGCTCTATCCAGCTGAGCTATGGGTGCCTTGGGTCCCGGTAAGGTCCAGCGCTTAGCTTTGCGCCGCGTGACTGGCAAGTCTTAAGCGGCGCGGAAGTAGTTGCAGGTCGGGCTGCTACCAGCGGATCAGCCGCGCCAGCAGCGTCCGCCCGACCAGCGCCCAGGCCGCAACGATCGCGACATGCCAAAGGGCGAGATGCGCGAAGGTCGAGCCGCCGCATTCCAAGGTAATGGCGAGCGCGCCGACCGCGCCCGAGGCGATGCCTGCGAGGAGGCCAGCGCGCTCGGGCAGCACGGGGGCACCGCGGCGCAGGTGGAGGGTCAGGAAGGCGGCGGTGAACAGGCTCATGCCGAGGCCGGAGGCGAGGCAATAGATGCCGAGGAACGACTGGGCGCCCTCGTCATGACCGAGCAGCTGCTGCACGAGAGCGATGGCAGGAAAGAGCAGGATCGCGCCGAACAGCCACAGCCCGCCTCCGGGGACGCCGCCCACGGCAGGGCGGGCGAGCCGCGTCGCGGCGAGACCCGCGGCGATGGCGAGCAGGCCGAGGAGCGCGGCAAGGAGAAGGGTGACGGCATCGGCAGTGCCGGTGAGGAGTTGCGGGCGCGGTCCCCAGAACGCGAGCGTGAGGAGGATGGTCCCCAAGGCGGTGGCGACAAGCGCGAGGCGGACGAGGGGCAGTGACAGCGGGCGCACGGGCGCGGCGTCGGCGCTGAGCTGGTCGATGAGATAATCGGTGTTCATAGGGGTTGGCTTTCGACGAGCGCGGCCAGTTTCTTGAGGCCGCGATGGACATTCACTTTCACCGCGCTTTCGCTCTGCCCGGTGATGGTGGCGGTTTCGGCGACCGAGCGTCCTTCGACCTTGGTCAGGGTGATCGCCTGGCCTTGGGCCGTTGGCAATTGGCCCAGCAACTGATCGAGACTGAGGCGGGCGAGCACGGGTTCTTCCTCGCTGTCGACGGGCGGCTCGATATCGAGCGCGGTCTCGGGCGTGCGTGCCATCTTTCTCAAGGCGTCGATCCAGCGGTAGCGGGCGATGGCCGCGACCCAGGGATAGATGGGCAGGTCGGGGTCGTAGGTGGCACGCTTGGCATGGACCGCGATGAGCACTTCCTGGACGAGATCGTCGACCTGTCCGGGCGCGATGCGGTGGGCGAAATAGCCGCGCAACCAGTCGGCGAGCGCCGCGAGCGCACTGCGATAGGCGGCGCGGTCGCCGGCCTGTGCGGCGCGCATCAGGGTGCGCAGGTCGTGATCGCCAAGACGGCTCATGCCCGTCTACCTAGCAGGAAATCAGTGCTGAGGCGTCCCGGTCCCTGCGTGAGGAGAACAAGACTCAGCGCGATCCAGCCAAGGTGCGGGACGAAGAAGGCCTGCGGATAGACGAACAGCTGGATGACCAGCGTCATGCCGAGCAGCCCGGCGGCGGCGAGACGGGTGGTCAGACCCAGCGCGAGGAGGATGGGGAAGAGATGCTCGGCGGCGGTCGCCAGTAATGCGGCGATGGCGGGCGGGAGAAAAGGCACGCCGGCATAGTCGTTGGCGAAGAGGAAATAGGTGGTGTCGCTGATCGTGAACAGGCTGCCCTCCTCGACCTTGGTGCGGCCCGACTGCCAGAAGATGGCAGCGAGGCCGAGGCGGGCGGCGAGCAGGACAAGGTCGGAGACGAGGGGGCGCTCGGCGAGGCGGCGGAAGCGGTCGAACAGGGGCATTAGAGGAGCTCCGGGACAGGGGTGAGCGCGCCGGCGGCGACGAGCGCGGTGGTGGCGGCGGGGTCGCGCTCGAGCAGCGCCGTCATGGTGGCAGGGCGGTTCAGATCGCAGGCAAGGGCGAAGGTTTCAGGCGTGATGGCGTTCATCGCGCGGCGCGCCTCAGGGCGGGTGACGAGGAGGTGGGTGGCGCCCGGTTCCACCCCGTCCCAGGCGAAGGACGCGGGGTCCTCGAGCGCGAGGGAGCGCAGCGCCGGATGCGCGGCGACGCGCGCGGCGAGAAGCGCCTCGGGCGTGAGACCGGCGATGGTCGCGAGTCCGACGGCGGGGGCATCGGGCGCACCATGCGCCTCGAGCCAGAGCCATTCGGCGCGGGCGAGGTCGCGCTGTGCTGGTGCGGTAAGCGTTTCGGCGAACCCCGCGCCGATCAGGCGCAGGGGGCGGCGGCGCGGTTCGCGGGCAAGGAAGAACGCGCGCGCGGCGTCGTGGAAGGCGCCGTGCCCCATGGCGTCGCGAAGGCGGGGGTAGCTATCCTCGAGCGCGACGTGGCGCGCATGGCTGATCGTATTGGCATAGGCCTTGAGACCCCGCAGTTGGGCGGCGCGCGGTCCGGCGAGGAGATCGGCGGGCAGACGCGCGGGCCCGTGGGCGAGCGTGTCGGCAAGGGCGATGTGCGCATCAGGCTGCATGGCGCAGCGCCCCTTGGATGGCGCGGGTGGCGCGCGCGGCTTCGGCGGCCAATTCGGCGAAGGGCGGCACGTCATTGTCGCGCTCAACCAACACCGGGCGCGGGCCGGTGCGGGCGAGCAGCGCGTCGAGGAGCGCCCAGCATTCCTCGCTGACGGGGCTGCCGTGATCGTCGATCGCGAGGAACGCGCCGCCCTCATGCTCTTCGACCATATGTCCCGCGACATGGACCTCGGCGATGGCGTGGAGCGGGAGCGCATCGAGATAGGCGATGGGATCGAGCCCGACATTGGTGCGCGCGACGAGGATGTTGTTGACGTCGACGAGCAGCCCGCATCCCGAGCGGCGCGACAGTTCGGCGAGGAAGTCGGCTTCGTCATAGCTGTCCTGCGCGAAGGCGATCATGCGGCTGGGGTTCTCGATCAGGATCGGGCGTTTGAGACGGGTCTGGATGCGGTCCACTTCGCGGACGAAATGGGCGAGGCTCTCGTCGGTCATGGGGAGCGGCAGGAGATCGGGTAGCGCTTCGCCGCCGAGGCTCGACCAGCTGAGGTGGTCGGAGATCATGGCCGGTTCGTAGCGCTCGGCGAGGCGGGCGAGGCGGCCCAATTCGTCGCGGTCGCAGCCGTCGGGATCGCCAATCGACAGGCCGACCGAATGAAAGCTGACGGGGGCCGCGTCGCGCACGGCCTCAAGCCAGCGATGCATCGGCCCGCCCGCCATCATGTAATTTTGCGGGTGCACCTCGACCCATGTCGGGCCGGTGCCCTTGGCGCGGGCGTCGAGGAAGGCCTCGAAATGCTCGGGCTTCAGTCCGATGCCGCCGCTGGTCGGGAGAGAGGGCTGGGTCATGATGCGTGTCCCTGAGGAAGGAAAGGGCGGTGCCCCTCCCGCTCGGCACCCGGAGGGATCGGGCATGCGGGCGGGCGGGGCACCATGAGCCGTGCCTCTAGGCGGGCAGGCCCGGCTCGTCGTTGTCCTGCTCGGTCAGCGTACCGCCGAGATCGGTGCAGGCCTCCTCGCCGCCATCGACATATTTCCAGGCATTGCCCTGGTAATCGACGGTCGAGGTCCCCGCGCAGCTGGTGCCGGGGCCGGCGGCGCAGTCGTTCTTGCCGGCCAGCGCGACGCCATAGCATTTGACCTTCTCGGCGCTGGCGTCGGTGAGCTCGGCGCCTTCCAATGTGCTGGCACCGCTGTCGGGGGAGGCGGGGGCCTGACCCTCGCTCGAACAGGCGGCGAGGGCGAGCAGTGCGGTGGCGGCGGCGGTGGTTTTCAGGTTGGTCATGTGATGATGCTCCGATGTTGCGCGGAAGCTCATGCCCCGCTGACCTCCAGTTCGCGGCAGCAGGGCGATCGGTTACATGGGGCGGAGTATTTGTGCGCTTTGCTGCACCCGCCGCACTTTTGTTGCAGCGCCGCATCGCAGGGTGCTATGAGCGCCTCGAACAGCAATCAGCGTCAGGAGCGATCATGTCCAAGGTCGTCATCAAGAAATATGCCAACCGCCGTCTCTACGACACCGACCGATCGAGCTATATCACGCTCGATGACCTGTCGCAGATGATCCGCGAAGGGCGCGAGGTCGAGGTGGTCGACGCCAAGTCGGGCGAGGATATCACTCATCAGGTGCTGACCCAGATCATCGTCGAGGAAGAGGCCGACGGCGGCGGGATGCTGCCGGTGTCCTTCCTGCGCGAATTGATCAGCATGTATGGCGGCGCGATGCAGGGCGCGGTGCCCAATTATCTCGATGCCGCGATGCAGGCTTTTCGCGAACAGCAAAAGGCCATGGGCGGGGCGTTCGATCCGACGATGCTGACGCAGATGGCCCAGCGCAACATGGAGATGTTCCAGTCGGCAGCCTCTGCCTTTACCCCGGGCGCGGCACCCGCCAAGGGCGATGCGGAGGCCGGCGAGGTCGAGAAGCTTCGCGCCGAACTGGCGGCATTGAAGGCCAAGGTCGACAAGCTGTAGGAACGTTCCGCGTCCCCAACCGTCTCTTCTGAAGGAAGAGCATGGAGGGACGAAATGGCTGAAAACAAGCGCAAGAGCGGCAAGGAACGGGCCGACAAGTTCGCCAAGGTGGCGATGAGCCCCGAGGTGATCGCGGCAGGGCTCGCGGCGGCGGCGGCGGCGATCGCGGCCAGTCCCAAGGCACGAAAGAAAATCCAGGAAGCCACGCTCGAGGCGGCCGACCGCGCCAACAAGGCGGCGACCGAGACGATGACCACCGCGACCCGCATGGGCGCGATGATCGTCGAGGGACTTGCCGATGCCGCGCAGCGCATGCTGTCGGGCGAATGGGAGGATCATCATGTCGATCCGCACCAGCCGACCGAGGCGCCCAAGGCCAAGCCTGCCGCTCCGGTGAAGAAGGGCGCGACCGCCAAATCGGCTCCGAAGAAGAAGGCAGCGGCGAAAAAACCGGCGACCAAGCGCGCGTCGTCGACAAAGGCTGCGGCCGCCAAGAAGGCAGCGCCGAAAAAGGCTGCTCCCAGGAAGAAGGCCGCGACCAAGGCGGGGACGAAAACGACCCCCAAGGGCAGCACGAAAAAGTAGCGGCGGCGCATCGCATCGTCTGGAATTTCCGACCGTCTCGTGCCAGTGGACCCCGATATGCAACAGACCCCCGCCATCATCGTCCTTGCCGCGGGCAAGGGCACCCGGATGAAGTCGCGCCTGCACAAGGTGCTGCACCCGATCGCCGGACGCCCGATGATCGAGCATCTGCTGTCGAGCTGTGCCGAACTGGCGGCGAGCCGGACGGTGGTCGTGGTCGGCCAGTGGAAGGAACAGCTCGAAACAGCGCTGGCGGATCGCGACATCGCCTTTGCCGAACAGCGCGAGCAGCTCGGCACCGGTCATGCGGTGCAGCAGGCGCAGGGCGCGCTGGAGGGGCATGAGGGGCCCGTCATCCTCCTGTTCGGCGACGTGCCGATGGTGCGGCCTGAGACGATGCGCATGATGGTCGAACGGCTGGGGGCAGATGACCGGCCGGGCGTGGTCGTGCTGGGCTTCGAGCCCGCCGACCCCAAGGCCTATGGGCGCATCATCACCTTGGGCAACGACAGCATCGACAAGATGGTCGAGCATAAGGATGCGAGCCCCGAGGAGCGGCAGTGCCGGATGTGCAATTCGGGCATGATGGCGGTCGAGGGCGCGCATCTGTTCGATTGGCTGGGCAAGGTCACCAACGACAATGCGGCGGGCGAATACTATCTCCCCGACATCGTCAATATCGCCAAGCGCGAAGGTCGTCGCCCGGTGGTCGTCACCGCCGAAGAACGCGAGGTCACGGGGATCAACAGCCGCAGCGAAATGGCCCAGGCCGAGGCGCAATGGCAGGCGTATAAGCGCGAGGAGGCGATGGACGCCGGCGTCACGCTGCGCGCCCCCGACACCGTCTTTTTCAGCTGGGATACCGAGCTCGGGCCCGACGTCACGGTCGAGCCCTTCGTCACCTTCGGCCCCGGCGTGAGCGTTGCCGAAGGCGCCACCATTCGCGCCCATTCGCATCTCGAGGGCTGCGACGTGGGCGAAGGCTGCGAGGTCGGCCCCTATGCCCGCCTGCGTCCCGGCGCGCGTCTCGAAGCCGGCGCCAAGGTAGGCAATTTCGTCGAGGTGAAGAATGCCGTGCTGGGCGCGGGCGCCAAGGCCAATCACCTGACCTATGTCGGCGATGCCAATATCGGGGCGCGCGCCAATCTGGGGGCTGGCACGATCACCTGCAATTACGACGGCTTCAACAAATGGCCGACCATCGTCGGCGCCGATGCCTTCATCGGTTCGAACAGCGCGCTGGTCGCGCCCGTCGTCATCGGCGAACGCGCGATCGTCGGCGCGGGCAGCGTCGTGACCAAGGACATCGAGGCCGACGCCATCGCCATCGCGCGCGGGGCGCAAAAGCAGCTCGACGGCGCCGCCAAGAGCTTCCGCGACAAGGCGGCGGCGAAGAAGAAAGAGGGCGTGGGCAAGCGACAGGTCGCGGCCGCGCTCGGCAATGAAAAGGACAAATATTAATGTGCGGGATCGTCGCCATCATCGGCAAGGAAGAGGTGGCCGACCGCCTGTATGACGGATTGAAGCGGCTCGAATATCGCGGCTATGATTCCGCCGGCATCTGCACGCTCAAGGATGGCGATTTCCAGCGCCGCCGCGCAGAGGGCAAGCTCGGCAATCTCGCCGAGGTGCTCGCCGACAAGCCGCTCGAGGGGACGATCGGCATCGCGCATACCCGCTGGGCCACCCATGGCGCGCCCATCGAGAAGAACGCGCATCCGCATATCGCGGGCGACGTGGCGATCATCCACAATGGCATCATCGAGAATTTCAAGCCGCTGCGCGAGGAGCTCGTCGCCGATGGCTATGTGATGGAAAGCGACACCGACAGCGAGGTCGTCGCCCATCTGGTCGCGCGCGAATTGAAGCGCGGCAAGAGCCCGCAGGAAGCGGTTGGCGCGATCCTCACCCGCCTGCATGGCGCCTTCGCCATGGGCTTCCTGTTCCGCGACCATCCCGACATCGTGATCGGCGCGCGGCGCGGGAGCCCGTTGACGCTGGGCTATGGCGAAGGCGAGAATTATCTCGGCTCCGACGCCATCGCGCTGGCGCCCTGGACCCAGAAGATCGCCTATCTCGACGATGGCGACTGGGCCGTGCTGACGCGTGACCATGTCCAAATCTACGACGCCGACAACGAGCCCGTGGAGCGCGAGGTCGTCATTTCGGGTGCGACCGCATCCAGCGTCGAGAAGGGCAATTATCGCCACTTCATGCAGAAGGAAATCTTCGAGCAGCCGATCGTGGTGGCGCAGACGCTGCAGAGCTATGTCCGCCCCTATGACGGCGAGGTGGCGCTGCCCGACAACAGTCTCGAACTATCGACGATCAACCGCATCACCATCGTCGCCTGCGGCACCAGCTTCTATGCCGGCATGGTCGCAAAATATTGGATCGAGCATTTCGCCCGCATCCCGGTCGACATCGATGTCGCCAGCGAGTTTCGCTATCGCGACCCGATCCTGAAGAAGGGCGAATTGTCGCTGTTCGTCAGCCAGTCTGGCGAGACCGCCGATACGCTGGCCGCGCTCCGGCACGCCAAGGACGAGGGGCAGATCATCGCCGCAGTGATCAACGTCCCGACCTCGACCATGGCGCGCGAGGCCGACCTCATCCTGCCGACCCATGCGGGCCCCGAGATCGGGGTTGCCTCGACCAAGGCCTTCACCTGCCAGCTCGCCGTCCTCGCCGCCTTCGCCGCGCGGCTTGCCCGGGTGAATGGCCAGATCGATGCCAAGGAAGAAGCCGAGATCGTCGAGCATCTGTCGGAGGCGCCCGAGGCGATGCGACTGGCTTTGGAACATGACGAGGATATCGCCTCGATGGCGCATCTCGTCAGCCCGGCGCGCGACGTGCTCTATCTCGGGCGCGGTCCCGATTATCCGCTCGCGCTCGAGGGGGCATTGAAGCTGAAGGAAATCAGCTACATCCATGCCGAGGGCTATGCCGCCGGCGAGATGAAGCACGGCCCCATCGCGCTGATCGACGAAAAGGTGCCGGTGATCGTGCTCGCGCCCTCGGGCCCCCTGTTCGAGAAAACGATCTCCAACATGCAGGAGGTGCGTGCGCGCGGCGGCCAGATCATCTTCATTTCCGACGCCAGGGGGCTGGAGGAAGCGGGCGAGGGCTGCATCGCCACCATCGAGATGCCCGAGGTCCATCCGCTGATCCAGCCGATCGTCTATGCGATCCCGGTGCAGCTGCTCGCCTATCATGTCGCGGTCGCCAAGGGCACCGACGTCGACCAGCCGCGCAACCTCGCCAAGTCGGTGACGGTCGAATAGCGCCTCAGGCGAGGCCGAGTGCCTTTGCGCGCTCGGTCAGCCGCTCGCCGAGGAAGTCCATCACGCTGCGCACATGCGGGGCGTGGCGCACGCGCTCGTGCGTGACCAGCCAGACGCTGCGCGACACGCTGCCGCTCGAGGAGAAACAGCGCACCAGCTGCGGGTCGTCATCGACGGCCATGCAGGGAAGGGCGGCAAGCCCCGCGCCCGAGCGCACGGCGGCGAGAAGGCCGGTCGAACTGTCATAGGTCATGACGGGCTCCAGCCCTGGCGCGTGCAGCTCCAGCCAGCGGCCGTAGACGTCCCAGATCCCCGGGCCGCCGCCGCCCACGACGGGATGGTCGGCGATGTCGCGGAAGCGTTTCGGCTTGCCGTTGGCGGCGGCGTAGGCGGTGCTGCAATAAAAGGTCCAGCGATCCTCGCCGATCCGGCGGGCGACCAGGGCATCGCCCTTCATCCCCTCGGCCACACGCAGCGCGATATCGGCCTCGCCGGCGCCGAGATCGCGCGCCTCGTGGCTGTGGTCGAGATCGATGCGGACCTCGGGGTGCGCCTTCTTGTAGGCGATAAGCAGCGGGGTGAGCATGGCTTCGGAATACAGCTCGTTGGTCGACAGTCGCACGGTGCCCGACAGCGAGCGGCTGCTGGCATCGGCCTCGGCGGCAAGCGCGTTTGCCGCCTCGCGCACGGGTCGGGCGAGGTCGAGGAAGCGCGCCCCCGTCTGCGTCAACCGATAGCCCGCCTTGCGCCGCTCGAACAATTGGTGGCCGAGGGCGCTTTCGAGCGCGGCGATGCGCCGCGCCACCGTGGTCTGGTTGGCACCGAGCCGCGCGGCGGCTTTCAAGGTGCTGCCTTCCTCGGCGACGGCGAGGAAGTAACGAAGGTCATCCCAGTCGTACATCGGCAGCACTGTAGCTCATTCTGCAAAAATGCAGAATAGGGAGGCGAACTGGTTGCTGCCGACCGAGGAATTGCTCCTGTAAATAAACTCCCCATCGGATCCCGCCGGGTCCTGCCAAGAGGGAGAAAGACCATGTTCCACCGCCTGATGATCGCCGCCACTGCCATCGCCACCTCCAGCCTGCTGATCGCGCCCACCGTGGAGGCCAAGCCCGCCACGATCAGCGTCACCGTCGAGACAGGCGACCTCGACCTGCGCTCGCCGGCCGGCCGCGCTGCGCTGCGCGAGCGCGCCCACCGCCTCGTCGTGGAGAGCTGCGGCAAGGCGCATCAGATCGACCTGCAGGGTCGACGCGGCGTGCGCGAATGCCGCGCCGATGCGCTGGCGCAGGTCGAAGCCGCGCTCGCCGCGAAGCGCTAGGAGAACGCACGGGGTTTCCCCCGGGAGGGTGCCGTGACGAGGGTCGCGGCACCCTTTTTCGCATCCCCTCGTTGGAAGAGGCATGCAGGATACCGAACCCTTCGCCTTTACCGGCCATGGCGGGCACCGGCTCGACGGGCGGCTGGAGCGCCCGCGTTATGTCAGCCCGCGCGCCGTCGCCATTTTTGCCCATTGCTTCACCTGCGGGAAGGACAGCCGTGGGGCGACGCTGATCACGCGCGCACTGGCGGCGGAGGGGATTGCGGTGCTGCGTTTCGATTTCGCAGGGTTGGGCGGGTCGGAGGGCGATTTCGCGAGCTTCGCGACGCAGGTCGCGGACCTCGAGGCGGCGGCCGGTGCGCTGCGCGATGCCGGTCTGCCGCCGAGCCTGCTCATCGGCCACAGCCTCGGCGGCGCGGCGGTGATCGCGGCGGCGGGGCGGATCGAGGGCGTGCGCGCCGTCGCCACCATCGGTGCGCCGTCGGACACCGACCATGTCCTCCACCATCTCGGCGACAAGATCGAGGAGATCGAGGTCGAGGGCGAGGCGACGGTCCATATCGGCGGGCGCGATTTCTGCGTGAAGAAGGATTTCATCGAGGAAACGCGCGGCGCGCTTCAGGCCGAGCGGCTGGCGCACCTCGACCACCCCTTGCTCGTCATGCACTCGCCGACCGATGAACTGGTCGGGATCGAGCATGCCCGTGCCATTTTCGAGGCCGCCAAGCATCCCAAGAGTTTCGTCAGCCTCGATGATGCCGATCACCTGCTGACCCGCGACAGTGACGCGCGCTATGCCGCAGGCGTGATCGCGGCCTGGGCGGCGCGCTATGCACCGGGACGCGAGGAGGCACCGCCCGAAACGCTGACGGGTACCGTTCGGGTCGAGACGGCGGGGGGCAAGTTCGCGCAATGGGTGTCGACGCCGTCGCATCGCTTCCTCGCCGACGAACCCGTCTCCTATGGCGGCGAGGACGACGGGCCGACGCCCTACGACCTGCTCTTGGGCGCGCTCGGCAGTTGCACCTCGATGACCATCGCCATGTATGCGCGCCACAAGGGCATCGACCTCAAACATGTGTCGATCGAGCTCGAGCATAGTCGCGACCATCTCGAGGACACGCGCTCGGATGTCGATGGCAGCGCGGCAAAGCGGATCGAGGCGATCGACCGGCATATCCGGCTCGAAGGCGACTTTACCGAGGCGCAGCGCGAGCGCATGATCGAGATTGCCGACCGCTGCCCGGTCCATCGCACGCTGGAGGGCGAATTGCATATTCACACGACGAGCGGGAAATGAAGGTCGAGGGCGGTTGCCATTGCGGCGCGGTGCGCTGGCAGGCGCAATTGCCCGAGCCGCCGCTCGAGGTGCTCGACTGCAATTGCTCGATGTGCCGCAAGACGGGACATCTGCACGTGTTCGTGCCGCATGGCGACTTCCTGTTGCTGAGGGGCGATGACGCGCTGACGCGCTATCGATTCAACACCGGGGCGGCAGTGCATCTCTTCTGCCGCTTCTGCGGCGTGAAGAGCTTCTACCAGCCGCGCAGCCATCCCGAGGATTGGAGCCTCAACGCCCGCTGTTTCGACGAGGACGTGCCGCTCGACGTGCGTGCGTTCGATGGGGCGAATTGGGAAGCGGCGAAGGCGGCTCTCGACGGGACGCCCGAGGGCGGCTAGCGCGGTTGATCATGGTTCACCGCCCGCTTCGCCTGCGCCTTTCGCGCGCCGCTCTTGCCGACAACTGGCGCCAGCTCCGCGAGCTATGCGGGGTCGAGACGGGCGCCGCGATCAAGGCCGATGGCTATGGGCTCGGCGCGCGCGAGGTGCTCGACACGCTCCATGCGGCGGGGGCACGCGACTTCTTCGTGTCGACGTGGAGCGAGGCCGAGGCGCTGGGCGACCTGCCCGAAGGCGCGCGGCTGGCGGTGCTCCATGGTTTCGGGCCGGACGATGCGGCGGCGGCGAAGGACATCGCGGCGCGCCCCGTGCTCAACAGTATGGGCCAGGTTCGACGCTGGCGCGCGGCCTTCGCGGACCGGTCCTGCGATCTCATGGTCGATACCGGCATGAACCGGCTGGGTGTGGCGATGGAGGAGTTGGGGCAGCTGGACGGGCTTCGGATCGACACGTTGCACAGCCATCTCGCCTGCGCCGACGAAGCCGATCATCCGATGAATGCGGCGCAGCTGGCCCGTTTTGTCGAGGCCAAGGGCAAGGTCGCGGCAAAGCGCTACAGTCTTGCCAATTCGGCGGGCGTGCTGCTGGGGCGCGACTATGCCTTCGACCTGACGCGTCCGGGCCTCGCGCTTTATGGCGCCAGCCCAGTGGCCGACGGCGCGTGGATGTTCGAGCAGGTGGTGCGTGCCGAAGCGCAGATCCTGCAATTGAAGACGCTCCATGCGGGCGAGGCGATCGGCTATGGCGCGACCTTCGTGGCCGAGCGCGACACGCCGGTCGCGATCCTCAACATCGGCTATGCCGACGGCTATCCGCGCAACATGAGCGGGCAGGGCCATGCGCGCCAAGGGGGCACGATGCTGCCCTTGCTGGGGCGGGTGTCGATGGACTTGGTCGCGGTCGACGTAGCGCGCGGGCGAGACTTGCGCGAAGGCGATTGGCTAGCGCTCGACATGGTGCCTTCGCTCATCGCCAAGGCGGTCGGCATTTCCGCTTATGAAGTGCTGACCGGGCTCGGCCAGCGTTTCGAGCGGGTCTGGGAGGACTGAGGCCTAGCGCTCGGCGCTGGCGAGCATTTCGGCCTGGCCCATGCGGCCGAGCAGGGTCTGGGCGACATCATGGCTCGACAGGATGCGGCCATCGACGCCTTCGAGCGCGATATCGTCATTGGTCATGACCGATCGCAATAGGATCGCAGCCTGTCGTTCGCGGCCCGACG
Organism: Sphingomicrobium arenosum; assembly: GCF_026157085.1. Taxonomy (NCBI): domain Bacteria; kingdom Pseudomonadati; phylum Pseudomonadota; class Alphaproteobacteria; order Sphingomonadales; family Sphingomicrobiaceae; genus Sphingomicrobium; species Sphingomicrobium arenosum. Next base: position 1,147,023 of record NZ_JANPVN010000001.1, on the reverse strand, counting down.
ACGCGAAAATCTGGGCAAGGTTGATTCGCGCGCCGACATCGGTGCGGGCGCTTTCGAGCAGCTTGCGCTCGGCGCGGTCATAGTCGCCTGCCATCATCTCCTCGAAGGCGGTATCGCTGCCATAGCCGCCTTGCTGGGCGAGGGCGGGGGTGGCGGTCATGGCCGTCAAGGCGGCAGCGGCAAGGGTCAAACGGCGCATGGGCGATCTCCTTCTCTTGCATTCTCATGACAGAAGGCGGGCAGATTTGCAACGCCACTGCTGCAAATATTTCATCAAACTGTCATATTCGCGCAGGAGCTTCGGCGGTATTACGAGGTTTATTGGCGTCACTTTTGTGACAGGTAGCCCCTGTGGGTGCCGTGGGCGCAGAAGTGTCGGCGGCTTCGAGCGCATACGAAGCCCGGTGGTGAAGGTGGCGGACGCGGTGTAGTGCGCCGCCGCGATGGCGTTGCAGCCTAGCGGGCCTTACCCTTTGGCGCTGGGGTCTTCTTCTTGAAGCGGCACAGGTCGGACACGATGCAGCGCCAGCATTCGGGCGTGCGTGCCTTGCAGGTATAGCGCCCGTGGAGGATGAGCCAGTGATGCGCGCCGAGGAGGAAGGGCTCGGGCGTGACCTTTTCCAGTTTCTTCTCGACCGCCAACACGGTCTTGCCCGGGGCGAGCCCGGTGCGGTTGGAGACGCGGAAGATATGCGTGTCGACCGCGATGGCAGGCTGGCCGAAAGCGGTATTGAGCACGACATTGGCGGTCTTGCGCCCGACGCCCGGCAGCGCTTCCAGTGCCTCGCGCGTCTCGGGCACCTCGCCGCCATGTTCCTCGACGAGGATGCGCGCGGCGGCGATGACATTCTTGGCCTTCTGGTTGAACAGGCCGATGGTCTTGATGTGCTCTTTCAGTCCCTCGAGCCCGAGGTCGAGCATTTGCTGCGGCGTCTTCACCTTCTCGAACAAGGCGCGCGTGGCCTTGTTGACCCCGACATCGGTGGCCTGCGCCGACAGCGCGACCGCGACGACGAGCTGGTAGGCATTGCCATATTCGAGCTCGGTCTCGGGCGAGGGGTTGTCCTCGGCAAGCCGCGAATAAAATTCGAAAACGTCGGCCTTCTTCATTCGGCGTCGATCACGTCCGCCATCGAATAGAGGCCAGGCTCGCGGCCGTTCAGGAAGCGCGCGGCGGTGAGTGCGCCGCGCGCGAAGATGGCGCGGCTTTCGGCACGGTGCGACAGGATCAGGCGCTCATCGGGGCCGAGGAAGAGGACGTCGTGATCGCCCGCAACCGTGCCGCCGCGCACGGCGGCATAGCCGATCTCGCCGGCTTCGCGCTTGAGGCCCGTGCCGCAACGGCCGAGTTCGTCATGCGCATCCTCGCCGCGGCCCTTTTCGGCGGCGAGGCCGAGGTGGAGTGCGGTGCCCGAGGGGGCATCGGCCTTGCGGCGGTGGTGCGCCTCGACGATCTCGATGTCCCAACTGTCCTCGCCGAGGATACGCGCGGCCCGGGTCACGAGGTCGGCGAGCAGCGCGACGCCAAGCGAGGTATTGGGCGCCTTCAAGACAGCGATGTCGCGCGCGGCTTCCTCGAGCAGCTGGTCATGGCCTTCGTCGAGCCCGGTGGTGCCGACGAGAAGCGGGACATTCTCGCTCAAGGCGCGGTCGATCGAGCCGCGCAGCGCATCGGGCGCGGAAAAGTCGATGAGCACGTCGGCGCCCGTGTCGACAATGGCGATGTCGGTATCCGCTGCGGCGGCCTTGATGGCCTGCCCCATGCGGCCGTCGGGAGCGATGAGCGCGATTTTCATGCGCATCTTCTTGCCCGTCCGCGCGGCCCCGCGCAAGCGAGGCCGCGGCGGGGGCAGTCGATCGTCTAGTCCATCACCATGTCGCGCAGCAGGATGGTGCTGCCGACATGGCGATAGGTGGCGCGCTGGCCGCTTTCCTGCTGAAGCTGCGCGGCGCTGCGTTGCATGTGCTGCTGATAGGCGAGGCGGCGGCGCTCGCCTTCCTCGGCATCGACCATCTCGTCGAAGATGGTGATGAGGTAGAGATCGGGCTCGTCATCGCGGGCGTGGACGTTGTTGAGGATGTGATAGCCCGCGATCCAGCCCTGCGACTTGGCGAATTCCTGGTTCGAGACCCAGCGCGAGGCAAGCCAGTTGGCATAGTCGAGCGCGTGGCCGTCATCCACGCTCACCCCGGTGACTTCCCAATAATGGCCCGGCGTCATCGGCCAGTCCTGCGCAGCGGCGGGCGCGGCCCAGATGGTGGCAGCGGCAATGGTGGCCGCGAGCATCAGCTTTTTCATGATCGTCCCCTATGTGATGGCCGAGCCCCCACGGACCGGCGTTTCAGCAAGAGAACAACGTCGCCCGGACAAGCGGGCGGAAAATTACGAACGCTACGGCCAGGCCGGCGTCGTCCCCGAAAACAGGGTTAATCGAAATTAAACAGAAAGGCGAGTCGTTTCGCCGGTTGCACAGCGCGTGGGTGGGGGGCGCGCCTAGCGCTCGACGAAGCGGGCGACGACGTCCTTGGCGAGCCGCGCGGGGCGCTGGCTGACGGCATCGAGGCAGCACCAGACACTCTTCACCTCGGCGATGGTTTCCTCGCCGCGCTTGATCACGGTAGTGAAGAAAGCGCGCGCGCCCGAGACCTTTTCGGCGATCACGTCGGCGACGACGACATCATCGAGGAAGGTGGGGCGGCGGTAGCTGATCTCATGCTTCAAGGCGACCCACAGGTGGCGCGCGACCGCGTCGGGCGGCGCGACCTTGGACCAATAGTCGACGACGGCGTCCTGCACCCATTTGAGATAGACCGAATTGTTGACATGACCCATATGGTCGATGTCGGTCGGTTCGATCCCGATCGGATGATGGAAAGCACGCTCTGACATGGTCACAATGTTGCCCCTGTTGACATGAGTGTCAACGCGAAAAAGCGTCACATTCGAGATAGTTTCCCCATCCGGGACAAAAAGCGGCGGTGTGGCGCGAACGGCTCAGTTCGAGGGGCAGGAGGAGGTTAGCTCGGCGAGCCAGTCGCGCAATTCCTCGGGTGGGCTGGTAGTATAGATACCCTCGCCACGCGCCAGTGCGCACAGGATGTTGCGCGCCTCTGGGTGGACGAGCACCTCCTCTTGTTCGGGCAGGCCGACGATGAGCAGGTCGTGCCCTGCCGCCTCGGCGCGGATCGGGGGCAGGAAGGTCGCGCCATGGCCATCGATGCGCAGCGACTGGCGCCGGGCGTCGTAGAGCACGGGTTCGATGGTCGCCTGGCGCGTGGCGTAGAGCGCGGCAGCGAGCAGCGCGAGGAACAGGAGGAAGCCGACGACGAGACGACGCCAGCGCCGACGAGGTGGCGGCGGAGCATCGCCGGTGTGGGCGGGCAGCTGGTCGGGCGAGACGGCGAGCGCATAGCCCTTGCCGCGCACCGTGCGGACATAGCGTGGGCGCGCCCGGTCATCGCCGAGTTCGCGTCGGATCATGGTAATGCGCTGCATCAGCGTCTGTTCGCTGACATGCGCCTGCCCCCAGGCTTTCTCGGCCAGCGCGTCGCGATCGAGCGGCTCGGGAAAAGCCTCGGCGAGCGCGACCAGCACGCGCACGGACAGGTCGGACAGCGCGACGGGTTCGACATCGCGGGTCGCGGTGCCGGCGACAGGGTCGATCACGAGGTCGTCGAGGCGAAAGGGCTCCATGGCCGCGGAGGTGCGCAATTCATCCTGCAAGGTCAACGGCTTTCAGAAATCTTGAGGTAGCCATTTTCAGGAAGATTGAGGTGACAGGGCGGGAGGCGGTGCGGCAGCCCGAGGGCGCAACGTTCAACTGCTTATGGAAACCCGATATGTTTCTCACTTTTGCCGCGGCGCTGCTTGCCGCTCCTGCCCCCGAAGCTCCCTCTGCGGCACCCGCCGCCCATCCCAAGCTGGCCATTGTCGATGAAATGGCGCCGCGCCTGCTCGCGCAATATGACGTGCCCAGCGTCGGCATCGCCTATATCGAGGATGGCGAGATCCAGTTCGTCACCCATCATGGCGAACAGGAATGGGGCGTCGATGCCCACGAGGAGACGCTCTACAATGTCGCCTCGCTGTCCAAGCCGGTGACCGCCGAGACGGTGCTGCGCCTCGCCACTCGCGGCGAGGTCGACCTCAGCATGACGCTGGCCGACCATATCCTCGAGGATGACATCAAGGATGATCCGCGCGCGCAGCTGATCACGCCGCGGCTGGTCATGCGTCATCGCACCGGCTTTCCCAATTGGCGCTTCGAAACCGACGGTGTCCTCAAGTTCATTCGCGATCCGGATACCGACATTGGCTATTCGGGCGAGGGCTATGAATGGATGTACAAGGCGGTCGAACAGGCGACGGGGCGCGATTTCGAACGCACCGCCAAGAGGCTGGTTTTTGCCGAAAACGATATGCCGCTCACCAGTTTCACCAAGACCCGCGACTTTCGCGGTCGCCTCGCGGTTCCCTATAAGAAGGGGATGAGCGTGCGCAACGCGGTGCACGAAGACGAGATGGTCGCCTCCGACGACATGCGCTCTACCCCGCGCGAATATGCGCGCTTCATGATCGATGCGATGGAAGGCGACGATGTCTCGCCCGAACTGCGCGAAGAGCAGCGCACGATCCAGCATGACTTCCGCGCGAAAAGCGCCTGCAAGGGCGAGGATCGCGCCGATTTCTGCGCCCCGGCATCGGGTTGGGGGCTTGGCTGGTTCATCTTCGATTATGGCGACCGCAAGATCATGGAGCATACCGGCGGCGATTTCGGCGAGGCGGCGCTGGCCTATTACGACCTCGTCAATCGCAATGGCGTGGTGATCCTCACCAATGGCGCCGACGGCTGGGAAGTCATCCGCCGCCTCGCGGTCGCGCTCGACGATGACAAGCGCTGGCAGGAATATCTAATGGAGGATTGGGGCTAGACCCTTTCCTCGCTGCCCCCGGCCCGCCATGGTCGGGGGCATGCACTATGAGAATATCGTCATCCTGACCGGCGCGGGGATCAGCGCGGAAAGCGGCCTTGCCACCTTTCGCGGGGCCGATGGCCTGTGGGAAGGGCATCGCGTCGAGGATGTCGCCACGCCCGAGGCCTTCGCGCGCGATCCCGAGCTGGTGCAGCGCTTCTATGACGCGCGGCGCGCGCAGCTTGCCGAGGCACAGCCCAACCTCGCGCATGAGGCGCTCGCCTATCTCGATGCCGAATGGGATGGCGACCTGCTCATCGTCACCCAGAATGTCGACGATTTGCACGAGCGGGCAGGGGCCAAGCGGCTGCTCCACATGCATGGCGAACTCAAAAGCGCGCTCTGCCTCAACTGTGCCGAGCGGTCGCCGATCGAGGGCGATCTGCTGCCCGCGCCGCCCTGTCCGTGGTGCCGCGCGCCAGAGCTTCGTCCCGACATCGTCTGGTTCGGCGAGATGCCGCATGGTCTCGACCGCATCGAGGAGGCGCTGATGCGCGCCGACCTGTTCGTGTCGATCGGCACCTCGGGTGCGGTCTATCCGGCGGCGGGCTTCGTCCAGTCGGCGCGCTATCGCGGCGCGCATTGCGTCGAATTGAACCTCGAGCCGAGCGCGGGGAGCGAGCTGTTCCACGAGCACCGGCACGGTCCCGCGAGCGAGATCGTGCCGGCGTTCGTCGATGAAGTGCTGGACGGCTAGTCGAGGTCGACGCGAAAGCGCACCGATTGTTTGCCGACGCGGCCGGTAACCACGCCGTTGTCGCGCAGCAGGAAGCGGAACAGGCGCCCGTCGCGGGTGCGGCCGACAAATTCGTCGCGCCCCTTGGCATCCTTTCGCATCTCGTAGGTGATCGTGTCGCCGTCGACGTCGACCTGATGGTAGGTCGGCGCGGGATTGGCGGCGAGCGCGGCGGCGGTCAGCATGGTGATCATGAATCTTCCCTCTTTCAGCGCGATCCGACGGTCGGACCGCTCGGGGGAAAAGGTTCAAGAACCGTGCCAGAAACGCCTTTGCCAGCTATTGCAGTGACTTAATACGGCAATACGCATTCGGTGCGATGCCGTCTTGGCATTTCGCACCTCGGAAGTGGCAAAATCCGCCGTACGTCAGACCTTCCAGTCGAGGCCGACCTCGTCATAGACCTCTCGGTCCTCGTCCCATTTGGGATCGACCTTGACGTGGAGAAACAGGTGGACGGGGCGGCCGAGGTGCTCGGCGATTTCCGCACGCGCGCGTTCGCCGATCGCCTTCAGCTTGGAGCCGCCCTTGCCGAGCACGATGCCCTTCTGGCTGTCGCGGGCGATGCGGATCTGCTGGTGGATGGCGGTCGAGCCGTCCTTTCGCTCTTCCCACTTCTCGGTGACGACGGTGGAAGCGTAGGGCAGTTCCTGATGGAGCTGGTTGTAGAGCTGTTCGCGGGTGAATTCGGCCGCGATCATGCGGTCGGTGGCGTCCGACAATTGGTCCTCGGGGAAGTGCCAGGGCCCCTCGGGCATGGCATCGGCGAGATGCTGCTTGAGGTCCGCCACGCCGTCGCCGCTGGTCGCGGAGACGAAGAAGACCGCCTCGGGTTCGAGCCGTTCGGACAGCGCTTGCGCCAGTTCGAGCAGCTTGGCCTTCTTGACGAGATCGACCTTGTTGAGGACGAGGATGCGCGGCTCCTTGCGCTCCAGAACGCCCTCGACGAGCATCTCGACGCGCTTGCCGATCCCGGCGGCGGCATCGACGATGACGACGAGCCGGTCGGCATCCTCGGCGCCGTCCCAGGCGGCCTTGACCATCGCGCGGTCGAGGCGGCGGCCCGGTGCGAAGATGCCGGGGGTGTCGAGGAGCAGGATCTGCGCCTGGTCATGGATGGCGATGCCCATGAGGCGCGCGCGGGTCGTCTGCGCCTTGGGGCTGGTGATCGCGACCTTCTGGCCGACGAGCGCGTTGACGAGCGTCGACTTGCCTGCATTGGGGGCACCGAGGACGGCGACGAGACCACAGCTGGTCATGATGCTTTCAATTCCTTCAGGAGCGCCTTGGCGGCTTCGGTTTCGGCTTCCTGCTTGGAGGAGCCTTCGGCCTCGGCGGTATAGTGGCGCAGGGTCACGCGCACGGTGAAAATCGGATTGTGCGGCGGGCCCTTGATGCCCGTTTTTTCATAGGTCGGCGCGCCGAGTTTTTTCGCCGCGGCCAGTTCCTGCAGCGCCGATTTGGGATGCACGGGGGCCTTGCGCTGCCCATCGAGCCACGGGGCCCAATGCGTGTGGACGAAGCGCTCGCACTTCTTCATGCCGGCTTCGAGATAGAGCGCGCCCATCAGCGCCTCGACGACATCGCCGATGACATTGTCGCTTTGCTGCGCCTTGTCGTCGCGCGCTTGGCGGCCGAGACGGATATGGTCGGGCAGGCCGAGCGAGCGGCCGACCTCGGCGCAGGTCTCGCGCGCGACCAGCGCATTGTAGCGCCGCGCGATCTTGCCCTCTTCCTCGTTTGGGAAGCGGGAGTAGAGCCAGTCGGCGACGACGAGCCCGAGGACGCGGTCGCCGAGAAATTCCAATCGTTCGTAGCTGGCCGAGCCGCGATGGGTGCTGGTGTGGCTGCCATGGGTAAGGGCGGCGACGAAGAGGGTCGGATCGGCAGGTTCGTGGTCGAACAGCGTGCGCGCCAGCGCCGCCGCCTCGATCGCGGGATCAGTCGCCATAGCCGACCCCGATGCGTCCCGGGCGGAGCGCGGTGAACCAGGTCCACGGCAAATACCATTCGGCCGAACCATCGGTGGACCAGAAGTTACCGAGCGCGCGTCCGACGAGATTCTCCATTGGGACGAGCCCGACACCGCCCACCGCCGGCGTGAAGCGCGAGTCAAGACTGTCGTCGCGATTGTCGCCCATCAGGAAGACATGCCCTTCGGGCACCGTGACCGGCGCCCGGTCGTCGCCGTCGCCGACGGTGGTCTGGTCGAGCACGGTATAGCTCCGGCCCGAGGGCAGCGTCTCGCGGAAGGCGGGGTAGAGACAGCGCATCACGCCGTCATTGCCCGGCTGGACGAAGGGCCGGGCACGGGGCGCGGGCTTGCATTCGCTGTTGGGCGTGACCGGCATGGCGAAGTCGCGTGGCAGCCGCTCGCGCTTGATCGGCTCGCCGTTGAGGATCACCACCCCGCCCCGCAATTCCACGCGATCGCCGGGAAGCCCGATCACGCGCTTGACGAAATCGCTGTCTTCCTGCCCCGGCGGGCGGAAAACGACGACATCGCCGCGTGTCGGCAGACTTTCCATGATGCGACCTTCGAACGAGGGGATGCCGAGCGGGAAGCTGTATTTGGAATAGCCATAGGGCCATTTGCCGACGAACAGATAATCGCCGATCCACATGGTCGGCAGCATCGAGCCCGAGGGGATCGAGAAGGGCGCGACGATGAAGCTCCTGAAAATCCAGGCAAACAGCGCGAGGCCGAGGAGGAAGCGGGTCATCGAGCCCAGCGTTTCGGGCTTCTTTTCTTTGGTCTTTGCCATCACGGCTTCCCTTCGACGCCCGCGCGGGCAAGGTCAAGCAGGGATGGCAAACGCGCGAGGCTTCGCTATGGGTGCGCGCGATGACCGACAGCAACGATCCCCGCGCCGCCGCCCTCGACACCATCGCCAATTACGAAGGCCCGCCGATCGGCGCGTTGTTCGACGCCGAACCCGATCGGCTGGAGCGGCTGGTGGTCGAGGATTGCGGCATTCGCTTCGACTTCTCCAAAACCCATCTCGATGCCGACCTCGTCAAGATGTTCGGCGAACTGGCGGACGCCAGCGAGCTTCACGAGGCGCGCAAGGCGCTCTTCTCGGGCGCGGTGGTGAACCCCAGCGAGGGGCGCGCCGCCACCCATGTCGCCGAGCGCGGCGAGGGCGGCAATGAGGACAATGAGCTCGCCGCCGCGATGCGCCGCCGGATGCGCCAGCTGATCGATGCCATCGAGGCCGAGGCCTTCGGCGAGGTGGAGGCGGTGCTCCACATCGGCATCGGCGGCTCGGTGCTCGGCCCCGCGCTAATCGTCGATGCGCTGGGCCGCGAGGGGCAGAATGTCGACCTGCGCTTCGTCGCCAATATCGACGGCGAGGCGATGGACGAGGCGCTGATCGGCCTCGACCCCGAGACGACGCTGGTCGTCGCCGTGTCGAAAAGCTGGTCGACCATGGAGACGCTGACCAATTTGGATGCCGCCATCGACTGGCTCGAGGGCGCGGGGCTGGAGGATCCCTATGGCCGCGTCATTGCCGTGACCGCGAGCCCCGACAAGGCGATCGAGAGCGGGATCGACGAGACCCGCATCCTGCCCTTCGCCGAGAGCGTCGGCGGGCGCTATTCGCTGTGGAGCGCGGTCGGCGTCTCGATCGCGCTGGCGCTGGGCTACGAGCGGTTCGAAGAATTGCTCGAAGGCGCCGCCGCGATGGACCGCCATTTCAAACTATCGCCGGTCGAGAAGAATGCGCCGATCCTCGCGGCGTTCAGCGATCTATATTACACACAGAACCGCGGGGCCGAGACGCGCGCGATCTTCGCCTATGACGAGCGGCTGCGGCTCCTCGCCCCTTATCTTCAGCAGCTGGTGATGGAATCGAACGGCAAGGGCGTGACCGCTGATGGCACGCCGCTGACCCGTCCGACCAGCGCGATCCTGTGGGGCGGGGTGGGGACCGATGGGCAGCATGCGGTGTTTCAGCTGCTGCACCAAGGCAGCCATCTCGTGCCGGTGGAATTCGTCGCCGTCATCGAGAATGAGGACAGCCAGGATCCGCGTCAGCATCGCCAGCTCCTCCTCAATGCCTTCGCGCAGGGCGCCGCGCTGATGGCGGGGCGGGCCAATGAGGAGGATGCGGCGCGCGCCTATCCGGGCGACCGCCCGTCGGCAACGCTGCTCCTCGACAAGCTCGATGCGCACACGCTCGGTGCGCTCATCGCCTTTTACGAGCATCGCACCTTTGCAGAAGCGGTGATGCTGGGCATCAATCCCTTCGACCAGTTCGGCGTCGAGCTCGGCAAGGATATGGCGCGCGCGATCGAGGATCCCGAGACCCGCGAGGACTTCGACCCCTCCACCAAGGCATTGATCGGAAAGGCCGGCCTGTGAGTGATTTCGACTATGACCTGTTCGTGATCGGCGCCGGTTCTGGCGGGGTGCGCGCCGCGCGCATCGCCGCAAGCCATGGCGCCAAGGTCGGAATCGCCGAGGAATATCGCGTCGGCGGGACCTGCGTCATTCGCGGTTGCGTGCCCAAGAAGCTGCTCGTCTATGGCGCGCATTTCGCCGAGGATCTCGAGGATTGCGCGCGCTTCGGCTGGGAAGTCGAGGGCAAGAGCTTCGACTGGAAGAAATTGCGCGACAATGTCGCCGACGAGGTCGACCGGCTGGAGGGCCTCTATCGCAACACGCTCAAGGGCAATGAGGTCACCATCCACGACTGCCGCGCATCGCTCGGCGGCGGGCACGAGGTGAAGCTGTCGGACGGCAGCAGCGTCACTGCCAAGAACATCCTCATCGCGGTGGGCGCGCGCCCGCACGTTCCCGAGATCGAGGGGTGCCAGCAACATGCCATCGTCTCCAACGACGTGTTCAAGCTCGACAAGCTGCCGAAACGCATCGCCATCTCCGGCGGCGGCTATATCGCCAATGAGTTCGCAGGTATCTTCAACGAGTTCGGCTCGACCGTCACCATCGTCAATCGCGGCGATCGCATCCTGCGCGGCTACGACCATCAGGTGCGCGACCGCTTGCTCCAGATCTCGATGACCAAGGGCATCCGCTTCATCTTCAACTCGACCTTCGACAAGGTGGAGAAGAAGGAGGACGGCTCGCTCCACCTCACCATGAACGGCTGCGAGGACATGGAGGTGGACGCGCTGCTCTTCGCCACCGGGCGCGAGCCCAATGTCGAAGGGCTGGGGCTCGAGGAAGCGGGCGTGAAGACGGGCGATAGGGGCGCCATCTGCGTCGATGAATATTCTAAGACCAGCGTCGATCACATCTATGCCGTGGGCGATGTCACCGACCGGGTGCAACTGACCCCCGTCGCGATCCGCGAGGGTCATGCGGTGGCCGACAATTTGTTCGACGGACAAGATCGCACGGTCGATTACGACAATATCCCGAGCGCGGTCTTCAGCCACCCGCCCATCGCCGCCGTCGGCCTCACCGAGAGCGAGGCGCGCGAGAAATTGGGCGGGGCCTACAAGACCTACACCAGCGATTTTCGCGCCATGAAGAATGTGCTCGCGGGGCGCAACGAGCGCTCGCTCTACAAGATTGTCACCGACGCCAACACCGACGTCATCGTCGGGATCCACATGATCGGCCCCGAAGTGCCCGAGGTCATGCAGGCCGCCGCCGTGGCGGTGAAGGCAGGGCTGACCAAGCAGGCGTTCGACGACACGATCGCGCTGCATCCGACGATGGCCGAAGAACTGGTGCTGATGCGCTGATGCATGACGCCGTCATCATCGGTGGCGGCCATAATGGGCTGACCTGCGCCTTCTACCTCGCGAAGAAGGGGCTGGACGTGCTCGTCGTCGAGGCGGCCGATACGGTCGGCGGCGCGGCGGTGACCGATGAATTCCACGCGGGCTTTCGCAACTCGGCTGCCAGCTACACGGTGAGCCTCCTCCAGCCCAAGATCATCCGCGACATGGAATTGTACCGCCACGGGCTCGAAGTGGTGCTGCGCAAGGTCGATAATTTCCTGCCCACGCGCGGGGCCGAATACCTGCTCAGCGGGCGCGGCGGGCTGACGCGCAGCGAGATCGTGCGCCATCACAAGGCCGACGGACCCGCTTATGACGGCTATGAGGCCGAGTTGCAGGGCCTCGTCGCGCTGGTGCGACGCTGGATGCTGAAAGCGCCGCCCGTGGCTGCGAAAAGCGTCTCGGGGCTTGGCGACTGGCTTCGGCTGGCGCGCGATGTCGTCGGCATGGATCGCGCCGAGGTGGAGACGCTGAGCCGCTTCTTCCTCAAGAGCGCGGGCGACGTCCTAGACACGCGTTTCGAGGGCGAGCTGACGAAGGCGCTGTTCGGTTTCGATGGCATCGTCGGCCATTTAGCGTCGCCCTACGAGCCCGGCACGGCCTATGTCCTCCTTCACCACCTCCTCGGCGAGGCGAACGGGGTGCAGGGGGCGTGGGGCCATGCCATTGGCGGGATGGGCGCGATCACGCAGGCGATGGCGCGCAGCGTGCGCGAGGCGGGCGGCGACATCCGCCTCGGCGCGCCGGTCGAGGAAGTCATCGTCGAAGGCGGGCGCGCCTGCGGCGTGGTGGTCGGGGGCAAGGCGATCCGCGCGAAAGTCGTCGTGTCGAACGCCAATCCGCGCCTCCTTGCGACACAGCTCATGCCCGAGGGCGCGCTGCCCGAGGAGGTGGCGGCGCACTATGCGGGCTGGGCCTGCGAAAGCGCGACCTTCCGCATGAACGTGGCGCTGAAGCGCCTGCCGAGCTTCATCAGCATCCCCGGGCGCGGCGATCATCTGACCGCAGGCATCATCATGGCACCCAGCCTCGATCACATGGCGCGCGCGCACGCCAGCGCCGTGCTCGATGGGTGGAGCGCGGACCCGATCGTCGAGATGCTGGTCCCCTCGACCTTGGACGACACGCTCGCGCCCAAGCACCAGCATGTCGCCAGCCTCTTCTGCCAGCACTTCCGTTACAAGCTGCCGGGCAAGCGGAAGTGGGCTGAGGAGCGCGAGGCGGCGGCCGATGCGGTCATCGCGGCGGTCGACAGCTATGCGCCGGGCTTTGCCGACAGCGTCATCGCGCGCCAGATCCACTCGCCCGCCGACCTCGAAAGTCGCTTCGGCCTGATCGGCGGCGATATCTTCCATGGCAAAATGACCTTGGACCAGATCTTCTCCGCCCGACCAAGGCTCGGCGACCAGAGCTACCGGATGCCATTGGACGGGCTCTATCTGTGCGGTTCGGGCGCGCATCCCGGCGGCGGAGTGACCGGCGCGCCGGGGCATAATGCCGCCAAAACCATCCTGTCCGACAAGAAAAAATGGAGGAATGCGGCATGAGTGCTGCGCCGCTGAAAGGCCTCAAGGTTCTCGACCTCAGCCGCGTGCTGGCGGGGCCGTGGTGCACGCAATTGCTCGCCGATCTCGGCGCCGATGTGATCAAGATCGAGCGCCCCGGCGCGGGTGACGACACGCGCCATTGGGGGCCGCCGTGGCACGAGCATGAGGGGACACGCGTCGCCGCCTATTTTCTCGCCGCCAATCGCGGCAAGAAGAGCGTCGCCCTCGATTTCTCGTCTAAAAACGGCGCGGCGGTGGTGCGAAAGATGGCCGCCGAGGCCGACGTGCTGGTCGAGAATTACAAGGTCGGTGGGCTGGCCAAATATGGTCTCGATGCCGCCAGCCTGCGGGAAGCCAATCCGAAGCTCATCTACGCCTCGGTCACCGGTTTCGGGCAGGACGGGCCCTATGCCGCCCGCGCGGGCTATGACTATATCGTCCAGGCGATGGGCGGGATGATGAGCCTCACCGGTCTGCCCGACGAGATGGAAAATGGTGGGCCCTTGCGCGTCGGCGTCGCCATCGCCGACATCTTCACGGGCATGTATACGACCTCCGCCATCCTCGCCTCGCTCCACGAGCGCGAGAAGACAGGAGAGGGCGCGCATATCGACATGGCGCTGTTCGATACCCAGCTTGCCGTGCTCGCCAACCAGGCATCGAACGCGCTGGTCTCGGGACACGATCCGGGGCGGCAGGGCAACAGCCACCCCAATATCGTGCCCTACCAGCCCTTCATGGCGGCGGATCAGCCGCTCATCATCGCGGTCGGCAATGACGGCCAGTTCGCGCGCCTCGCCAAGCTCTGCGGCCATCCCGAATGGGTCAGCGACGAACGCTTCGCCACCAATGCCGCGCGGGTCGCCAATCGCGAGGCGATCGTCGCCAAGGTCGGCGCGGTCATCGCCGATGCACCCGCCGCGCACTGGATGGAAAAGCTGCTCGAGGCGGGCATTCCGGCAGGGCCGATCAACAGCGTGAGCCAAGCGCTCGGCGATCCGCAGGCGCGGCATCGCGGCGCACTGCAGCAGCGCGGGGAGGGGGCCTTGGGCGAAGTGCCCATGGTCGGCTCGCCCATCCGCCTCGACGGTGCGCGTGCCGATGCGCGCCTCGCCCCGCCCGCGCTGGGCGAGCATACGGACGAGGTGCTGGCGCGCTATTGCGATGCCGACACGCTTGCCGCTCTCAAGGCTTCCGGCGTCACCAGCTGATCGTCATCCCAGCGAAGCGCTGGGGCGACGGTTGACGTGTCGATTAGCGGTCGAACTCGCTCTTCTTCTCGCCATAGCGGTCGCGCATGAAGCGGCCGTGGCTTTCGAGCGCGTGCATGTCTTTCCTGGCGAGGCTTTCGCCCAGCTCGTCCAATGCCTGACGGCCCGAGCGAAGCCCGTCGGCGAGCCGCTGGTTGGCCGTCAGCCCTTCGTTGTCGCGCGTCAGGCGATAGCTTTCGGGGACCTGCTCATAGCGCTCGATGAGGAGCGGCAGGTGCTGGCTCATCAAGCGGCGCGCATCGGCGACCTGCGGATCGCCGGCATCGGCATTATCGAGCAGCGGTGCCATTTCCTTGACCTTGCGCCGCAGCTCGTCGAGTTCGGCGCGCGCGACGTTGGGCAGGTCGCGGCGGGCCCGGTGCAGGAAATTGTCGAAGCGCTTGGCAAGGTCGGCATTGCCGATGCTGCTTGCGACCTCGCCCATCGTCGCGGCGGCCTGGCGCGGGAAGAAGGCGGCGATGGCGGCCAGCCCGATGGCGATGCCGACCGCGGCGAGGAAGCCGAACAGGCCGATCGGCACGACCATGCCGATGCCGATGGTGACGATGCTGACGAGCCCGATGGCCAGCCCGGCGCGAATGAGCCCGTCGGTAATGTCGCGGCCCATCTGTTCGAGATCGGCGCGGCGCGTCTCGCGGTCGAGGTTGGTCATCACTCGTGTCGCGCGGCTGATCGACGCGTCGGTGCGCGCCTGTACGGCGGGAAGCCGCTCCATCTCGCGCGCCTGCCGCTCGACCGCGGCGATGCCTTCCTCGATGCTCATGGCCTGGCTGCTCCTATTCGAGCGCCTCGAAGGGCGAGGGCTGCTTTTCGAGCTTGGCCTGTTCGACCCCTTCGGCGCGGGCGATATAGCCCTTCGACTTCTTCACCTCGTCCTCGAGCACGTCGACGGTCTGCTTCATGTTGCCCAAGGCCTGCAGCTTGAACTGGTCGATCGAATCCATCGTGTCGTAAATGTTCTGGAAGGCACGCTGGAGCGTCTCCAGCGGGATCGTCGAGCTCGCGGCCTGTTCGTGGATTTGCGCGGTGTTAGATTTGAGCAATTCGCCGGTGCTGTCGATCATGCCCGCCGTCGTGGTGTTGAGCGCGGTGATCTGCTGGAGCACAAGCTTCTGGTTACTCATCGCCTGCGCGACGGTAACCGCGGTGCGCAGCGCCGCGACGGTGGTGGTCGAGGCGCGATCGACGCCCTTCACCAGCTCGACATTGTTCTTCTTGACGAGGTCCAATGCGAGATAGCCCTGCACCGTTACCGCCATTTGCGTCAGCAGGTCCTGCGTGCGCTGGCGGGTGTAGAAGAGCGCACTCTCGCGGATCGCCTTGGCCTTGGCGGGATCGGTCGCGTCCAATTCGTTCGCCTTGGACTCGAGCGCGGCATCGAGCTGCTTGGAGATGTGGATCATCTGCTCGAGCTTGTGCATCGTCTTCCAGAGCCCTGCGCGCTCGGTATCGATCGCGGCATTGTCCATGAGGAGCTCGTCCTTGCCGTTGCCGAGACGGTCGAGGATCGCGCTGATATGGCTCTGCGCCGAGCGATATTTGTCGAAATAGCGGTTCACGCGATTGCCGAAGGGGATGATGCCCAAGAGCTTGCGCCCGGTGAACATCTTGGAATTCTCACTGGGATCGAGTTCCTCGACGGTCTGGCGAAGCTTGGTGAGATCGGCGCCGATGCCGGTGTCGCTGTCGATCGCCTTTACCGGGCGGTCGAGAAAGCGCGAGGAGGCGCCGGCGGCCTCCTGGATTTCCTTGCGGCCCATGGCGGTCAGCTGGTCAACCTTCTTGCCGAATTCGGGGCTGTTGGCGTCGAGCGCGGCCAATTCCTCGACGAAGCTGTCGACCTTGTTGTCGAGCTGGCTGCGCTCTTCTTCCTTCAAGGGGACGAGCCCGGCGGCCTGATGGCTGGCGATCGGCTGCAACACCTCGGGCGGGTCGAGCTTGATCGTGGTGGTGGTCTCGGTCGCGGTCGCGGTCGTGGTCGGTTCGGCCATGAAGTCCCTCTTTTCGGCTGGAGCCTGACGTTTTCGCGAGGGTGACCCAAGCGGGCGCGCCATGGCAAGCCATAATCACTGTATCACCAATGTAAGACGGCGCGTGCGCGGCGACAAGGGGGAGCGGGGAGGGACAGGTGGCGGCGGTTCGTTACGCTTCGTTAACCATGAAGTTCAAGGCTTCGCTCACCATCCGCGCGCTATGGCATGGTCCAATTGGGAGAAAGCCGGGAGGCCAAACGCATGCGCAAGCTGCTGAACAAGATGTGGAATGACGAGCGAGGCAATGTGCTGGTCGTGATGGGGGCGACACTGCCGCTGTTCGTGGGCGCGGCGGGTCTTGCCACCGACACGATCCAGTGGACCTTGTGGAAGCGCCAGTTGCAGCGCGCGGCAGACTCGGCCGCCATCGCGGGCGTCTACGAGCGCGTCCAGTATAAGAACGACCTCGACAAGGTGAAGGCCGCGGTCACCAAGGATCTCGCGCTCAACCACCATACCGGTATCGCGCTTTCCTCAGGCTTCCCGCAAACGAGCCTCGTTGCCGACAGCACCGACGGCACGCAGACGCTGCGGGTGAAGGTGGCGCTCCAAGTGGCGCGCCCGCTCTCCTTCAGCGGCATGTTCATGTCGGCCGCGCCCGCCATCTACGCCGAATCGACCGCCGCCTCGGTGCCCGGCACCGACGATTATTGCGTCATCAGCCTCGAGGACACCTCGAACACCGGCATCACCGGTTCGGGTAATGCCGGGGTCGAGATGGACTGCGGCATGATCACCAATTCCTCGGCCGCCAACTCGGCGATCGCCAAGGGCAATGTCACGATGAAGGCGAGCGTCATCGCCTCGGTCGGCGGCATCGAGAAATCGGATAACTGGGTCGTCGAGAAATACGATCCCTATGTGTCGAAGATGACCGACCCCTATGCCAGCCTGTCGCCCGATCCCTCGGTGATGGACTGCACCTCCACCAAGGTTGTGGTTCGCGGCGGACCGAACGAGACCATCAGCACCGCGCCGACGATCACTGCCGATTACGATTTCGACGCGAGCTATGCCGCCAACGGCAACAAGTCCATCAATTGCTTTTCCGGCATCGACGTCGCCTCCAACACGACCGTGAACCTGCCCGCGGGTGTCTATTATATCGATGGCGGCAATGTGAACATCCAAGGGACGCTGACCGGGACCGACGTGACGATCGTCCTGACCAACAGGAATACCTCGTCGACCGCGACCATCGGTACCTTCGACATGAACGCCCAAGCGAAGATGACCTTGTCGGCGCCGACGACCGGGACCTGGGCCGGCATGGCGATTTATCAGGACCGTCGCGCGGTCAACCAGCCCAAGCAGAACCCCAACAAGATCAACGGCGGCTCCACGGGCATCATCGAAGGCGTGCTCTATTTCCCCAACCAGGGGCTGGCCTATAACGGTGATGGCACGAGCGATTTTGTCTGCACGCGCATCGTGTCGCGGCGCGTGACCTTCTCGGGTAACAACACCACGGGCAACACCACCAAGATCAAAAAGGATTGCGCGTCCAAGGGCATTCCTTCGTTCGAAGGCGGGCGTCTCGTCCGACTGGTGGCGTGATGATGGGGATGTTCAAACGCCTGGCTGCCGAAGATCGTGGCTCGGCCACCATCGAACTGGCGCTGGTCGCGCCCGTGATGGCGGTGATGATCGTCGGCGTCGTCGACATGTCCATGGCCTATAGCCGCAAGCTCGCCATCGAGCAGGGCGCGCAGCGCGCGATCGAAAAGGTGATGCAGACGACCACCACCGAGACCGTGCACGGCACGCTGGCCAAGGAAGCCGCCGCCGCCGCCGGAGTGCCTGAAAGCCAAGTGTCGGTGAAATATGTCCGCGAATGCGACGGAACGGAAACCAACATCACGACGGCGGTCGCTGCGGTGCAGGCGCTGATCGATGCCGGTACCGCGTGGGAGAATATCGATACGTCGGCCATGGATTGCCCGTCGACCACCACGCTCGAGCGGCGCTACCTGACCGTCACCATCACCGACAATTTCGATCCCGTCCTCGATCCACGCCTCGCCGGTCTCGGTTCCAAGGACGGCAAGTTTCCGATCACCGTCGAAACAGGGATTCGCACGCAATGATCAAGCGCTTCGTCAAACGGCTCAATCGCAGCGAGGAAGGGGCCGCCGCCATCGAGATGGCCTTCGCGCTGCCGATCTTTATCGTCATGCTGTGGATGGTCGTGCAGATGGGGCTCGTCATGCGCGCGGTCGCAGGGATGCAGCATGCGCTGGGTGAGGGCGCGCGCCTCGCGACCATCTATCCCACCCCGACCACCAACGACATCACCAACGAGATCAACAATCGCGTCTACGGCATCGGGCCGGGCAATTTCGCCATCGACGCGCCGGTGTACAACAATACGGGTGGCTATGTGGATTTGAGGGTGACCTATAACCAGAAGACCGATCTTCTGTTCCTGCCGGGTCCGGACATCGCCATTTCGCGCAACAAGCGCGTCTACGTCGCCAATTAGGCGCTAGCCCGCGCCGCCGCCGCGCGCGGCGAAAAAGGCGGCAATGGCGCCTTTGAGTTCGTCGGACGCCAAGCGTTCGGCGAACTTGCCGTTTTCCAGCGTCATGCGCTCGAGGATGCGGCCCGTATCGACCTTCCTGAGCAGCGCCTGCGTCTGGCGCATCGCCTCGGGCGGGCGCGACAGGATCGTCGCGGCGATGGCGTCGAATTTCTCGTCGAGCGCGTCATGCGGCGCGACGTGGCTCAACAGCCCGATGGCCTTGGCCTCGGCCGCCCCGAAACTGTCGCCCAACAACAGGTAGCGCGCTGCCGCGCGCCTTCCCGCCAATTCGGGCAGGATGAGCGAGCTTGCCGCCTCGGGCACCAGCCCCAATTCGGTAAAGGGCATCTTGAAGCGCGTGTCCTCGGCGGCGATGACGAGGTCGCAGTGGAACAGCATGGTCGTGCCGATGCCGATGGCATTGCCGTGCGCCTTGGCCAGCACCGGCACCCGGTTGGTCGCCATTGCTCGCAGGAAGCGCCAGACGGGAATATCGACCTCTTCGCCGGGCTTGGGCATTTCCTGCATGAAGTCCATGAGGTCGTTGCCCGCGGTGAAGTCCACGCCCTCGCCCGACAGGGTGATGAGCCGCGTGTCCGAGCCGTCGGCATTGGCCCCCTCGATCGCCTCGGCCATGGCGGCATACATGGCGATGGTGATGGCGTTGCGGCGATCGGGGCGGGCCAGCACGATGTCGAGCCTGCCGCCTGCGTTGCTGACCTTGACGTGTTCGCTCATGAAATTTCCTGTCCTGACCGGGTGACGGGGCTTCCTGTCTTGGCTATCGGATAGCCGAACGCAGCGCCAGCCCGAGGGGAGCCTCCACCATGAAATTCTTCGCCGACACCGCCGACATCGACGACATCAAGGAACTGGCCGACGCCGGACTCCTCGACGGGGTCACCACCAACCCCTCGCTGATCAAGAAGTCGGGCCGCGACATCATCGAGGTGACGAAAGAAATCTGCACCATCACCGACGGCCCCGTCTCCGCCGAAGTCGTCGCCACCGAGCATGACGAGATGATGCGCGAGGCCGAGGTCCTCAGGAAAATCGCCGATAATATCGCCATCAAGGTGCCGCTCACGCCCGCGGGCTTGAAGACCTGCAAGGCGCTGACCGGCGATGGCACGATGGTCAATGTCACCCTCTGCTTCTCGGCCAACCAGGCGTTGCTCGCGGCCAAGGCGGGGGCGAGCTTCGTCTCGCCCTTTGTCGGGCGCCACGACGATGTCGGCTATCCCGGCATCGAGCTCATCGCCGACATCCGCCTCATCTACGACAATTACGATTTTGCCACCGAGATCCTCGTGGCCAGCGTGCGCAACCCCATCCACATCCATGATTCGGCTAAGATGGGCGCCGACGTGATGACCGCCCCGCCCGAGGTGATCTGGAAGATGTTCAACCACCCGCTCACCGACAAGGGCCTCGCCGCCTTCCTCAAGGACTGGGAAGCGACCGGCCAGAAGATCGGTTAATTCGTTGCGGTGCAGCATCGAAAAAGCATCGAGGCTGTCGGGAAATTAACCCTCCTGCGGTAAGAGTGGCGAATGGCAGAAGTGATTCGCTTTGAAGATCGGGCCCTGAAGAGCCTGCGCGACCGTCTCGGGGCCGCCGAGGAGGCGCGCGACGATGCGATCGCCTTCGCGCGTGGCCATGCCGGGGCGACCGCCTCTATCCATCACGCCGCGCTGTCGCTGATGCGCTGCGAAAGCGTGCCCTGCCTGTTCGACACCATCGTCCATGACTGGGCGCGCCTCCTAGAGGTCGATCATGCCGCTGTGGCGCTGAAGGCGGGCGGGCGCGCCTATCGCATCGACGAGGATGGCAATCATATGCTCGAACCGGCGTGGATCACCCGCGCCATGGGGCTGGGCAAGGTGCAGATGCGCGCCACAAACCATGGCGATCCCTTGTTCGGCAAGATCGCCGCGCGGGTCCGCACCGAGGCGCTCATTCCCTTCGAGGCGGAAAAGGGGCGGCTCGCGGGGCTGATCCTCTTGGGCCAGGAAGACAGTTTGCCGCTGGACGGAGCGCATGGGGCCAAGCTGCTTGCCTTTCTCGGCGAGACGCTGGGCGCGATGCTGGTGCGGTGCGGCCGGGGCTGAACGACCATCCGGCGCGCGGGGACGTCACGCGCTGGGCTGACCATCTCCTCCACGACCGGCGGATGAGCGCGCATAGCGTGCGCGCCTATCGCGCCACCGGTTTTCGCTTCATCGACTTTCTCGGGCGCCATCGCGGCGAAGCGGTGGATGCGTCGATGCTGCTCGGGCTAAAGGCGGTCGACCTGCGCGCCTTCCTCGCCGCGCGGCGGGGAGAAGGTCTCGGCGCGGCCTCGGCGGCGCGTGAATTGTCGGGCGTTCGCAGTTTCCTCAAGTGGGTCGCCGAGGCGGCAGGCGAGACGCCGCGCCTGCCCGCGACGCGTGCACCCAAGCGGCCCAAGACGCTGCCGCGCCCCTCGAGTCCCGCCGATGTCGCGGCGCTCGGCCAATCGGCGCAAGCGGCGCAGGACGAGCCATGGGTCGGCAAGCGCGATCTTGCGATCCTGCTGCTCCTTTACGGCGCGGGGCTTCGCATTTCCGAGGCCATGGCGCTCGATGCCGACCTGTTGCCCTTGGGCGCTGCGATCCGCGTCACCGGCAAGGGTGGCAAGCAGCGCGACGTGCCGATCCTGCCCGCCGTGGCGCAAGCGATCGGCGATTATGCGCGCGAATGCCCCTGGCCGATGGACAAGGGCGACCCGCTGTTTCGCGGGGTGCGCGGCGGGCGCCTGTCCGCCGACATGGTGCGCCGCTCGGTGCGCAACGCCCGCCGCGAGTTGGGACTGCCCGACAGCCTGACGCCGCACGCGCTGAGACACAGTTTTGCCAGCCACCTGCTCGCCGCCGGCAGCGACCTGCGTTCGCTCCAGGAACTGCTCGGCCACGCCAGCCTGTCCTCGACGCAAATCTATACGAAGGTCGATGCGGCGCGGCTGCTGGACGTCTATCGCAACGCGCATCCGCGCGGGTAGGCGCGGCGGCGATCAGTCGACGGGTCGCACCTTGCGGTGGGTCCACAGCCGCCAGACATAAGCGAGCAGGATCGTGACGACGATCGCGGTCGAGATGGGGCCGAGGAAATTGTCGATTTCCTCGAAGCTCGAACCAAGCTTGTACCCTGCCAGCGCCAGCAGCGCGGTCCAGCCCGCGGTACCGATGGTCGAGGCGATGAGGAAGCTGCGCCAGCGCATCTTGAGGAGCCCGGCCGGCACCGAGACGAGGCTGCGCACCGTGGGCAGCATCCGTCCCATGAAGACGAAGAAGGTGCCATAACGCTCGAACCATAGCTGGCCGCGCTCGACCTCGGCCCAGGTCATGGTGATCCAGCGCCCCCAGCGGTCGATCAGCGGCTTGAACCGCTCGATACCGAGCCAGCGCGCAATGACGTACCAGACGACATTGCCGGCCATCGCCCCGAAGGTGCCCGCGATGATGATGCCGGTGAGTGAGAGTTCGCCTTGGCCCGCGCGAATGCCCGCGAGGCTCATGATGAGCTCGGACGGGATCGGCGGGAAAACGGTTTCGAGAAACATCAGGAAGGCGACCGCGATAAGCCCGCCCTTGTCGATGAGGTCGACCACCCAGTCGGTCATGCGAGGCGCGCCTCGACCGCGTCCCAGATCAGGCCCGCCGAGTTGATGCCGTCGAACCGGTCGAGGGCGACGAGGCCGGTGGGGCTGGTGACGTTGATTTCGGTGAGCATGCCGCCGATGACGTCGATGCCGGTGAAGAGGAGGCCGCGGCGCTTCAACTCGGGGCCCAATGCCGCGCAAATCTCGCGTTCGCGCTCCGTCAGTTCGACCTTCGCCGCCTTGCCGCCCGCCACGAGGTTAGAGCGAAATTCGCCCGCCGCCGGGATGCGGTTGATCGCGCCGATCGGCTCGCCATCGACGAGGATGATGCGCTTGTCGCCTTCCGTCACGGCGGGGAGGAAAGCCTGCGCGATGAAGGGCTCCTTCATCTCCTGGCGGAAGAATTCGACGAGGCTGGAGAGGTTGCGCGCGTCGCTACCGATGCGGAACACGCCTTCGCCGCCCTTGCCGTGAAGCGGCTTGACGACGATCTCGCCGTGCTGCGCGAGGAAGGCGCGGATGTCGGCTTCCGAGCGCGTGATGAGCGTCGGCGGCATGAAGCGCGCGAAATCGAGCACGAAGAGCTTTTCAGGCGCACCGCGGATCGCCTCGGGGTCGTTGAGGACGAGGGTCTCGCCCTTCAACCGCTCGAGCAGATGCGCGGCGGTGACATAGGCGATGTCGAAGGGCGGGTCCTGCCGCACCCAGACGACGTCGACGCCGGTGCCGAGGTCGAGGTGGCGATAGTCGCCCGCGCTAAAATGATTACCTTCTACGCGCTGCACGGTGACGGGGCGCGCATAGGCGCGCACCCGGCCATCGAGATAGGAGAGCGCGCCCGGCTGGTACTCGTAGAAATCATAACCGCGCGCCTGCGCCTCCAGCATCAGCGCGAAGGTGCTGTCGCCAGCGATATTGACGCTCTCGAGCGGGTCCATCTGGAAAGCAATGGTGCGGGTCATGATCGAGGCCCCTAGGGTCAATGGCTTAAATTGTCACCAACCCTGCCAGATATTTTCGAGGTGGCGAGGGCGGTGGCCGGGGGCGCACAGCACGGCGTCGATGCGCACGTCATGGCCCATGGCGGTATAGGTCGGCGCGAGTACTTCGGCGGCAGCGACGACGCGTTGCAGGCTGCGCGGTTCGAGGAAGGCATGCGCTTCCTCGAGGGTGGGCCGGGTCTTTACCTCGACGAAGGCGACGAGATTGCCCTTCCGCGCGACGAGGTCGATTTCGCCGACGCCGGTGCGCACGCGCTTGTCGAGAATGCGCCAGCCCTTGAGCCGCAGCCACCAGGCGGCAATGCGTTCGCCCTGGCGTCCCCGCGCCTCGGCAGCCTGTCGCTGGCGGTTCAGTGCTTCGCTCGTTGCTGGACGCGGGCGTAGACGTCGTTCTTCTTGAGCCCCAGGCGGGCGGCCACTTCCTTGGCGGCGCGGCTCGGGGTCATCGTCTCCAGTGCCTCGTCGATAGCGGCATCCACGTCGGCCTCGTCGGGGGCGGACGCCTCGCCGGGCGGGCCGATGACGAGGACGATCTCGCCCTTGGGCGGCGCGTCGGCATAGCGTTGGGTAAGCTCGTTTAGCGTGCCGGTGGCCACCTCCTCGAACATCTTGGTGAGTTCGCGCGCGACGGCGGCGGGGCGGTCGCCCAGCACTTGTCCCGCAGCGGCGAGACTCTTGGCGAGGCGCGGGCCCGTCTCGAAGAAGACGAGGGTCGCGCGCAGGCCCACGAATTCCTCGAACAGGTCGACGCGCGCCTTGTCCTTGTTGGGGATGAAGCCCGCGAACAGATAACGGTCGGTCGGCAGCCCCGACAGGGTCAGCGCCATGGTCGGCGCGCTCGGCCCCGGCACCGCGCCGACATGGAGCCCGCGCGCGCGGGCTTCGTGAACCAGCTTGTAGCCGGGGTCCGAGATGAGCGGCGTGCCCGCGTCCGAGACCAGCACCACCATCTTGTCACCGAGCATCGAGAGGATCGCCTCGCGATCGGCTTCGCTCGAATGGTCATGATAGGGGCGCATGCTTTTCTTGAGGCCGAGGTGCTGGAGAAGCTTGCCCGTCACCCGGCTGTCCTCGACAAGGAGCAGGTCGGCCTGTTCGATCATTGATGCCGCGCGGGGCGCTAGATCGGAAAGATTGCCGATCGGGGTCGCAACGATATAGAGGCCCGGCAGACGTTCGAGATTCTTCATGAGGGACATGAGCCATGATTGACCGGTGCGCGCAAGCACGAGCCACTTCCAAATTGGGCGGACTGGCCTTGGCCGCGCTGTTGCTGGCAGGGTGCCAGTCGACCCCGCCCGTCGAAACCGTGGCGGCGCCGACGACCAGCGAGGCGCCCGAGCCCGTGACCCCCGAACCGGTCATCGAGGAACAGAAGAACCGGGTCGCGGTGCTTGTACCGCTGACCGGCGACAATGCCGCTATCGGCCTGTCGATCGCGCAGGCCGCGAGCATGGCGCTGACCGACACCAAGGAAGAATCGATCGAGCTCAAGATCTACGACACCGCCGGTGCAGGCGGCGCGGCGGCGGCGGCGCGCACCGCGCTCGCCGACGGCAATCGCCTGTTCCTCGGCCCGCTTCGCGGAGAGAATGTCGGGCTGGTCGCGCCCATCGCCGATGCCGCCGACGTCCCCGTCCTTGCCTTTTCCAACGACGAGGGCGTGGCGGGCGAGGGCGTCTATATCATGGGCTTCACGCCGACCCAGTCGATCGATCGCATCGTCGATTATGCCGCGGGGCAGGGCGCCGATATCTTTGCGGGGATGAGCTCGACGGGCGTTTACGGCCAGCGCGCGACGCAGGCTTTCCTCAATGCTGTCGACCGCGTCGGCGGACGCGTGGCGCGGCTCGAAACCTATGAGCGCAGCCGCTCGAGCGTCGAGGCCGCCGCGCGCGCCATCGGCGGGACCGAGGGCGTCGACATGATCCTCATCGCCGATTCGGGGCGCATCGCCCAGATCGCCGCCCCCTCGCTCCAGCTTTCCGGCACGCTGATGGGCACCGAATTGTGGGCCGCCGACAGCGACCTCGGGACGGTCGCGCCGATGCGGGGGAGCATCTATGCGGCCGTGCCCGATGCGCAATTCAACCGGCTCGTCACGCGCTACCGCTCGACCTATGGCAATGCGCCCTTCCGTCTCGCCAGCCTCGGCTATGACGCCACGCTGCTGGTCGTTCGGCTCGCACGCGACTGGGACGCGGGCGAGGCCTTCCCCGAAGCGCTGCTCGTCGACGATGGCGGGTTCGGCGGGGTCGACGGCATCTTTCGCTTCGGCCGCGACGGCATCGCCGAGCGCGCCCTGGAAGTGCGCCGCGTCACCGCCACCGGCAGCGAGATCGTCAGCCCGGCCTCGACGCGCTTCGAGGATTAGAGCGCGATCTCGGCGAGGATGGCGTCGTTGAGCAGTCTTCCGGCACTCGTCAGCCGAAGTCGCTCGTTCCACGCCAATAGGCCCTGATCGACGAGGCGGCGCGTGGCGGCGGGGTCGATGACGGGCACCCCGAAGCGCGCTGCCATGGCTGCGGGGTCGATCCCCTCGGTCAGTCGCAGCCCCATGACGAGCGCCTCGCGCGCCGCCTCGCGGGGGGCGAGCGCCTCCTCCTCGCGCAGCCCATGGCCGTTGCGTGCCACCCCCGACAGGAAATTCTCGGGTTTCTTGTGGCGGAAGGTGCGCATCCCTCCACGCCGCCCGTGCGCCCCCGGGCCGACCCCGACATAATCGTGATAGCGCCAGTAGCTGAGGTTGTGGCGGCTCTCCATGCCGGGGCGGGCGTGGTTGGAAATCTCGTAGGGTGGCAGGCCGGCGGCGGTCATGCGCTCGGTGGTCAGGTCGAACAGGTCGGCGCCCAGCTCCTCGTCGATGGGGGTGAAGTCGCCCTTGCGCACCATCGTCTCGAAGCGCGTGCCCGGCTCGACGGTCAGCTGGTAGAGCGAGATGTGGCTGGTACCGAGGCCGATGGCGCGGGTGAGCACCTCGTCGAAACTCTCCAGCGTGTCGCCCGGCAGCGCGGTGATGAGGTCGAAGCTGACCCGCTTCACCGCCGCCTGCGCCGCCTCGAGCGCGCGCAACCCCTCGGCGGCGCTGTGCAGGCGGCCAAGGAAAGCGAGGCTGGCATCATCGAAGCGCTGTAGCCCGAGGCTGAGGCGGTTGACCCCGGCGCTGGCGAGGGCCTTGAACTTCTCCGCCTCCGCGCTTTGCGGGTTGGCCTCGAGCGTGACTTCCAGATCCTCGGCGACCTGCCAATGGCGTCCTGCCGCTTCGATGAGCGCGGCGACGGTGGCGGGCGGCATGAGACTTGGTGTGCCGCCACCGAAGAAGATGCTGGTCAACTCGTGGTTAGGCGTCAGCGCGGCTTCATGCGCGAGGTCCGCGAGCAGCGCGTCGCGCCATGCCGCTTGGTCGACCGTCTCGCGAACATGGCTGTTGAAGTCGCAATAGGGGCATTTCTTCGCGCAAAAGGGCCAGTGGATATAGAGGGCGAGGGGCGCGTTCATGATCGAGGAAGCTTTTCCATGCGATGAGGTTCGAATGCAGTCTGTCCCCCTTACGGCCGCCTTGCTGGCCGCGCCACTCTTCCTTGCCGCCTGCCTGCCCGAGGCGGGCACCACCACCGCGGGGCCGCGTCCGGGACCGATCCTCGCACCGCGCGAGGCCGATGCCGGACCGCGCGGCGACCTGCGCACCGTGATGGTCGAGGCGCATAATCGCGCCCGCGCCGAGTTCGGCGTCGCGCCGCTGCGCTGGGATGCGGGGCTCGCCGCCGATGCCACGACCTATGCGCGCGAACTGGCGCGAACCGGGCGCTTCGCGCACAGCACCGACGCGCAGCGGCGCGGCGGGACCCAGGGCGAAAATCTGTGGATGGGAAGCCGCGGCGCCTTCAATTATCGCACGATGGCGGGCGACTGGATTGAAGAGAAGGCGTGGTTCAGGCCCGGCGTCTTCCCCAATGTCTCGACCACCGGCAATTGGGGCGATGTCGGCCATTATACCGCGATCGTCTGGCCCGCGACGACCGCTTTCGGCTGCGGCGTGGCGAGCGATGCGCGGGCCGATTATCTGGTCTGCCGTTATACGCCGCAGGGCAATATCAGCGGGGTCGCCATCGCGCCGCGTTGACGCCTCGCCGCTGCCCCTCGTCCGCTCATCGTAAACCCGTCTTGAACGGCTGGATTTAATCCCCCGCAGCCGCTCGACCGATCGTCGGTATCGCGTTCGGGGGACAGGGATTTGTTTACGCATTTTCGCCAGCATGGCGGCATGACGAAGCATCTGATCATGCTGGCGGCCGCGCTCGCCGTCACCTTGCCCGCCGGGGCGGCGACGACCGCTGCGGCGCGCGGCGAGGAGCATATGCGCTCCGCCGTGCTCGACAATCACAATCGCGCGCGCGCCTCTCATGGGGTCGCACCGCTGCGCTGGGACCCGGCCCTGGCGGCGAGCGCGATGGAGCACGCCCGCTACATGGCGCGGACCGGCCAATATCATCACGACCGCACGCCCGGTCGGCGCAAATATCAGGGCGAGAACATGTGGCGCGGCCAGCGCGGCCAGTTCGGCTATGACGTCATCGTCGGCACCATGACCGACGAGGTCCGCCATTTTCGCGCCGGCACCTTCCCCCACGTCAGCCGCTCGGGCAGCTGGTACGATGTCGGCCATTATACGCAGATCGTCTGGCCGACCACGACACATGTCGGCTGCGCGCTCGCCTCGTCGGCGACGATGGACTATTTCGTCTGTCGCTATTCGCCGCCCGGTAACAAGGACGGGGTCCGCGTCGGTTGACGCCTAGTCGATGAAGCGGAAGCGGTCGTAGGTGAGGACGACCAGCCCGATCAGCGTGACGAACAGGATGTGCACCGCATCGGGGGCGGCGGGATTGGCCGTCACGTTGAGCCCGGTGCCGATCGCCGCCAGCACCAGCAGCAGCAACCCGAACCGGCAATAGAAAGTCTTGCAGAGCGTCACTGTTGCGCCTCGAGCCAGGCGAGGAGCTGGCGGAAAGCATCGGCACGGTGGCTCATGTCATGCTTTGTCGCCGGCGCCATCTCGCCGAAGGTGATGTCCTGTCCGTTCGCCACGAAGACGGGGTCATAGCCGAAGCCATTATCCCCGCGCGGCGGCCAGACGAGCTGTCCATGCACCTTGCCTTCGAAAGTTTCGATACGGCCGTCGGGCCATGCGAGGCTGAGGGCGCAGGTGAAATGCGCATCGCGGCTGACATCGGGGCCGAGCAATTGGAGCGCGGCCTCGACCTTTTCCATCGCGCGCAGGAAGTCGCGGTTGCCGTCCGCATCCTCGGCCCATCGCGCCGACCGCACGCCGGGATCGCCGTTCAGCGCCTCGACGCACAGCCCGCTGTCGTCGGCCAGCGCAGGAAGACCCGACAGGTCGGCGGCCTGCCGCGCCTTCAGTTCGGCATTGTCGATGAAGGTGACGCCGGTTTCCTCGGGCTCGGGAAGTCCCGCTTCCTCGGCCCCGACGACCTCGATACCGAAGCGCGCGACGAGATCGGCGATTTCCTTCAGCTTGCCACGGTTGTGGGTGGCGAGGACGAGCTTGGGGCCGATGGTCTTCATTTGCCGACCGCCGCGAGCTGCGCTGCATAGATTTCCTTGCAGCCGATTTCGGCGAGCCGCATCAGTCGCAGGAGGCCTTCCTGGTCGAAGGTCTCGCCCTCGGCCGAGATCTGCGCCTCGACGATATTGCCGTCGCTGGTGAGGACGAAATTGCCGTCCGACCCCGCGGAGGAATCTTCCGGATAATCGAGATCGAGCACCGGGGTGCCCTTGTAGACGCCGCAGCTGACCGCCGCCACCTGTGCGGTGATGGGATCTTCCTCGAGCTTGCCTTCGGCGAGCAGCTTGTCGACCGCGATGCGCATGGCGACCCATGCGCCCGAGATGCTGGTCGTGCGGGTGCCGCCATCGGCCTGGATGACGTCGCAGTCCAGCGTGATCTGGCGCTCGCCGAGCTTTTCGAGATCGACCACGGCGCGCAGGCTGCGTCCGATCAGCC
Organism: Sphingomicrobium arenosum; assembly: GCF_026157085.1. NCBI lineage: Bacteria > Pseudomonadati > Pseudomonadota > Alphaproteobacteria > Sphingomonadales > Sphingomicrobiaceae > Sphingomicrobium > Sphingomicrobium arenosum. Next base: position 1,117,542 of record NZ_JANPVN010000001.1, on the reverse strand, counting down.
GCTGGATTTCCTGCGTCCGGCCCGACTGTTTTCCGCGCGCTGCTTCGCGATTTCCACGCGTGTGGGTGGAGCGCGGCAGCATGCCATATTCGCCCGTGACCCAGCCCTTGCCCTTGCCGCGCAGCCACGGCGGCAGGTTGGTTTCCACGCTGGCGGTGACCAGCACCTTGGTATCGCCGAAGCTGGCGAGGACGCTGCCCTCGGCATGGCGGGTGAAGCCAGCCTCGAAGCTGACGGGACGCAATTCGTCGGGGGCACGGCCGGATGGGCGCATGGACAGTCTCTCCTTGATGTTGGCCACGCCCTAGCCCAAGCTGCTGGCAGTGCAAAGGGGAGGGCGTGATGCGCAGGATGTTGATCGTTGGAATGGGCCTCGTGCTGGCGAGCTGCGCCACCATGACCAAGCGCCCCGAACCGCTCGCCATCACCTATGAGACGACGCCCTGCTTCGGCACCTGCGCGGTCTACAAGCTGGGCGTGAACGGCGACGGCATTGCGGTCTGGGAAGGACGCCAGCACGTCAAGATCAGCGGCCAGCGCATGTTCGTCGTCAGCCTGCCCGAATTCGAACGCTTCCGGGCCATGCTCGCGCCCTATCGGCCCGACGGCACGCGCAGCCTCGCCAGCCCCGAGGAATGCGGCAACAATTGGCGCACCGACGCGCCCGGCGTGGTCGTCACCTGGGTCGAGGATGGCGAGACCGACCAGCTGCGCGTCAACTATGGCTGCGACCTCGAGATGAACCGCGCGATGTTCCAGGCGCTGGCCGACGCGCCCGACGTGCTGCCGCTCGATATCTACGTGGCCCGTTGAGGATCGGGGGCGCAGTTCCTACATCGCCCGCATGAGCGAGCGACTGGGCGATCTTACCGAGCGGATGCGCGAGATTTTCGGGCAGGTGGTGTCCACCTATCTCGAACAGGGCGCGCCGGTGGGTTCGAAGACGCTGACCGAGCGGGTCGCGCTGTCGCCCGCCTCGATCCGCGGCGTGATGGCCGAGCTGGAAGCGCGCGGCCTCCTCGCCAGTCCGCATACCAGCGCGGGGCGCATCCCGACCGAGACCGGCCTCCGTCTCTTCGTCGATGGCATGATGCAGGCGCGAAAGGCGCCCGCGGGCACCCGCCGCGCGATCGAGGAAGAGCTCGAAGGCAAGCCGATGGAACAGGCACTCGCCGCCGCCACGCAGCGATTGTCGGGCCTCAGCGCCTGCGCGGGAATCGTCACCGCGCCCAAGCGCGAGGCGCGGCTGAAGCAACTGGCCTTCATGGCCTTGGACGAAGGGCGCGCGCTCGCGGTGATGGTGGGCGATGACGGCTCGGTCGAGAACCGCATCGTGCCCTTGCCCCCCGGCACCAGCCCCATCGCGCTCAATGAGATCGCCAATTATGTCTCGGCCAGGCTCGCCGGACGCACGCTTGCCGAGGCCGAGCAGCAATTGCGCCGCGATATCGCCGACCGGCGCGAGGCCCTGGACGACCGCGCCGCCGACCTCGTCGCGGCGGGCCTCGCTGAATGGGGCCGGGACCAGTCTGCGCGCGACGTGCTGATCGTGCGGGGGCGCGCCAACCTTCTCGACGACAAGACCGCCGAGGACCTCGAACGCGTGAAGCAATTGTTCGAGGAACTGGAAAATCGGAGCGAGATCGCCAAATTGCTCCACGAGGTCCGGGAGGGCGAGGGTGTTCGCATCTTCATCGGATCGGAAAACCGGATGTTCGCGTTGTCAGGGTCGAGCGTCATCGCCGCTCCTTATCGCGACGCCGACGACAAGGTCGTCGGGGTGATCGGCGTGATCGGCCCGACGCGGTTGAACTATGCGCGGGTCGTCCCGATGGTGGACTTCACCGCCGAAGCGCTTACGAGACGGATGCCATGACCGAACAGAATCACGACGATACCGAAGACCTGCGCGAGGAAACCGCCGAAGGGTCCCCCGAACTGCAGGAACATGACCAGCTCGCCCAGCTCCAGGAGGAGCTGGAAGAGGCCAAGCAGCGCGCGCTTTATGCCGCCGCCGAGGTGCAGAATGTGCGCCGCCGCCTTGAGCAGGAAAAGCAGGATGCGACCAAGTTCGCCGTGTCCAATTTCGCGCGCGACATTCTCGCGGTGAAGGACCATCTCGAACGCGCCTTGGACCATGTGCCCGACGAAGCGCGCGATGGCCGCGCCGCCAAATTCATCGAGGGCATCGAGGCGACCTTGCGCGAAATGGAATCGATCTTCACCCGCCAGGGCATCGAGCGCGTCGCCGCCAAGGGATTGGAACTCGACCCCAATGTGCATCAGGCGATGATCGAAATTCCCTCCGACGACGCCGAACCCGGCACCGTCATCGAGGAAATGCAGCCCGGCTATACGCTGAAAGGCCGCCTGTTGCGGCCCGCCATGGTCGGGGTCGCCAGAAAGCCGTGATGCGGATCGGCCTTCTCGCGGGCCTCGCGCTTCTCCTGCCTGCCTGCGCGGCGGAGGAGGCGGCGAGCCCGCAGGAGACCGAGCGCCGTGCCGCGCGGCTGCCCACGCCCGCCGAGCCGCTGCCGCACCTTATCCTCTACAAGAGCGCCGATGACGGTGGTCCCGAGGTGTTCATGGAGGCGTTGATCGGCGGCACGCTCGACCTCAATTCGCCCTGCGTCGCGGTGGCGACGGGCGGTGAGGAAGGCTTGAACGCCATCGTCACCACCGAGGGCGTGCTCGGACAGGACGGTGACGGCCTTTATCTCGACGTCGGCCCACACCGCTTGCGGCACGGCGATGCGGTGATGAGCGGCGGCGGCTTCCTCGGCGAGGCTTTTCCGCGCGCCGACATGCTGCAGTCGACCGTGCCGCAGACCTGTGCGGGGATGCCGCTCGTCGAGATGAGCAGGCTCTATCCTGCGCCGCCACAATCGTCTGCGCCGCGTACCCCGCCGCCGCCGCCGCCGCCGCCGCCGACCACGTGACCGACGCCGCGCTGCGCCGCTCGCTGGCGATGCTGGCCGGCGTGCTGGAGGCCGAGGCGCGCGACCCGTGGTGGATCATCGGTTCGGCAGGCCTGTGGCTGTCGGGCGTCGATCCCGGCGGCATCGCCGACATCGACCTCATCGTCAGCGCCGAGGATGGCGCACGGCTCCTCGATCATTGGCAGCTCGACCACCGCGCCGACGACCATCCGCAATTCCGGTCGGCGACCTATGCCCGCTGGACCGCGCCGCCAGTGCCGATCGAGCTGATGGCGAGTTTCCGTCTTCGCGAAGAGGGGAAGTGGGTCGCGATCGAGCCGCAGACGCGCATCGCGCACGATGTCGCGGGCGCCTGCCTCTACACCCCCTCGCTCGCCGAACAGGCCGCGCTGCTCCGCCGCTTCGGGCGGAAGAAGGACCTAGACCGGCTCGCCCGGATCGCCGCCGCCGAAGGGCAATAAGTCGCGCGGCGGGGTGATCGCCACCTTGCCGCCCTTGTCGGCGAGGAAGCGGTGGCGCACGATCTCGGCCTGCTGCTCGACGCCATAGCGAAGGAACGGCCGCCCTTCCTTCAGTTCATAGCCATAGCGACAAAAGGGATGGCGGATGAGCGGCAGGTACCAGCGGCCGCTACGCTGCGTCTGCCAGACATGGGTCATTTCATGGATGAAGAGACCCTGCAAATAGAGCCGCTCCTTCGAGAAATCGTCCGAATAGCGCGTGCTGTCGGGGTGGAAATGGATGTTGCCGGTGGGCGCCATCACGACCCCGACGGGCTGGAAGAAGATCCACTTCCTGCGCACGATCTCGACCCGGGCATAGTCGATCTGGGCACCGAACATCTCGCGCGCCATTTCGATCTCGCCGGACGTGAGAGGGCGACGGCTCAAATCTCCTCCTCCCCGTAAGCGTAATATTTGAGTTGCTGGTTGAAGAGATGCTCCTGGCCGGGCGCAATGATGGCGGGACCGAGCACGTAAAGCGGCATCGTTGGCGTATCCTCGCGGACGAGCAAGGGGGCAAGCGCGCGAGCCCGTTCCGATGCCAGCGGTGTGACGACGATTAAGCAGTTGCTGCGCTCGGCCAGAACCCCGGTGCGAACCGTCCCGTCATCGCGCGACAGAAGCGTAAAGGGGTGGCCGCCGAGGCGTTTCTCCTTGGGCCCCACCGTCAGCGCGAGCGAACCATCCGCGCTGGCAACCTTGCCGGTTTCGATCGGCGAGACCTGTCCGGCGTGTACCGAGATCCGTGCAAAGAAGCCGGCCGCGAACGCATCGTCCTCGCGCAGCCGCTCATGCGCCGCCTTGAGCTTGGCGTAGAGCCGTGCGTCATAGTCGGCGAAGAGCGTCTGCTGCTCGAAGTTGCGCGTCATTTCCTTCAGCCGGTCGACCGAGGGGAAATGCTGGCGCGGCGTCCAGTCGAATCCCAACATCTCGTCGAGCCTGGCGTGGCGACCGCTGCCGAGTGGCTTTTCGTAATATTTCATGCACCGCGCTCCCGATGCGCCTCGAGCGCGAGCGCGGTGGCGGCGAAGCGCGGGGGCTGGGCGACAAGGCCGTCATATTGGCTCTTGTCTCCCGCCGAATGCAGCGCGACCATGTCGAAGGCTCGCAAATGCCGACGCCGTTCCTCGATCCCCGCCTCATGGCGCTGGGCGGCGAAGAGCAGGTCGGCGAGCGCGCGGTAATGCGCCTCCTCCAGATCGGGCGCGCGCGGGCCGATCGACAGGGTCCGACCGAGCAGGGGGTCGTCGTGATAATGGTACCAGAAGTGCCGCCCGGCAAAATCGATCATGCTGGTGCCGCCGCAATTGGACACATCCTGCGCCTGCGAAATGCGGAAGCCCTCGTTGCGGGCGGGATCGGTGAAGATCGCCCAAGCCGCCGCCCGCCCGCCGCCGGTCCGCCTGTCGAGCCTGGCGGGGTCGATCGCCTCGCGGTCGGTGAAGGCGACATCGTGCAGTGCGCCATGGAGCCATAGCGGCGCCTCGCCGATAAGCCGTTCCTCGGTGGCGTAGCGCTGTTCGAACGCCTCTTCCTCCATCCGCATCCGCGCCGCCGCTTCGCGCAGGCGGTCCTGTGCTTTGCGCCCTACGATGACGGCCTCGGCGCGCTGCGCGATATGGTCGGTGGACTGTGGGCGCTCGTTGCTGCCCTTGCCCGCCCTAGCGCGCTCCTTGCCCTTGCTGCCGCGCTTGCCGGCAGTATCGCCAAAAACCTGTTCGCCGGCGTGCTTGACGAACAGCCCGGCGACGATGGCGGCCCCGGCGGCGAGGATTTGCGCCGCGCCGGGATCGGGGCCCTTGTTTCGCTTGGTCACGAGACCCCCCCTTCGCTCGGAATGATCATGCTCCCCCTGGCCCAGAGTTCTGCGCAATCGCGGACCGGGCGGTGGGCGCGTTCGCCGAGGGCATAGTCGGACGGTTCGACCCCGATCTCTGCGGCCACCTCGATCAGGCTGCCACTACCGATCGCGATTTCATCGAGCAAAGCGAGCAATTCGCTGCCTGTTTCACGCACGGCGACGAAATCGGCTGGGCCGGGCGGGCCGTAAGCGGTGCTGCCGCGCCGGAGCTGACTCCACAGTCGCTGCGCCGCCTTGGCATTGTCGGCGGTGCGATTGCCATATTCGGCGATGACGGCCTGGGCGGAGGTGAGCACGGCGCCCTGTTCGCGCTCGAGCCGCCCGGCCATGTCCTGCGACAGGGGTTCGACCCAGGCGCGCGACAGACGCAGCGGTCGGAGCAACTCGGCGTCCACCGCGATCCCCTGCGCCGCCTGGTTCATCACCAGTTCGACACGATCGGTGAGGCACGGAAGCGCCGCCTGCCACATCAGCGCCCCGGCATGAACATCGGCCAATTCGCCCTCATAATAAGCGGTGGTGGCTTCGAGGTCCTGCTGCATCTCGCGCTCGCGCACCCAGTTCTGCAAGCCCTGCGCGGCGAGGACACCGGCCAGCACGACGACGAACTCGAAGGCGAACAGCGCGGCAATTCCCTTGGTGCCGAGGACGCGCTCGCCGCTGGCAAGACGGGCGGACAGGCGAGCAAGCAGCGAGCGGGCGGCGAGGAACATGGCGCGACGCTAGGGAAAGGCGATCATGCTGTCGACACTCTTGCCCAACGCCCCGGTGCGCGCTAGGGCTTGCCGCGAATTCTAATGAAAGGGAACATTTCATGAGCGATACTGCCGATCGGGTGAAGAAGATCGTCGTCGAGCATCTCGGCGTTGACGCCGAAAAGGTGACCGAAGATGCCCGCTTCATCGACGATCTGGGTGCGGACAGCCTCGACATCGTCGAACTGGTGATGGCCTTCGAGGAAGAGTTTGGCGTCGAAATCCCCGACGATGCGGCCGAAGACATCGCCACCGTAAAGGATGCGATCACCTACATCGAGAAGAACAAGGGCTAAGCCCTGCTGATGGCCGCGGCCCTCGCATCGGCGGGTTCGCCGCGGTCATGACCGGCACTTCGCAGGCTCAGCCCCGTCCAGCGGGTCTGGGCCTGTTGCCGTTTTAGGAGAAGATTATGCGGCGCGTCGTCGTTACCGGTCTCGGCCTCGTCACCCCTCTTGGCGGTGATGTCGAGACCAGCTGGAAGAACATCCTCGCGGGCAAGTCGGGGGCGGGCAAGATCACCCGCTTCGACACCGAAGGCCACAAGTGCCACATCGCCTGCGAAGTGAAGCCTGCGGACCACGAATATGGCTTCGATGCCGACAAGCGCGTCGACAGCAAGGTCCAGCGCCAGGTCGATCCGTTCATCGTCTACGGCATCGATGCCGCGGGCCAGGCGATCGAGGATGCCGGGCTCACCGAAATGCCCGAGGAAATGAAGGTCCGCGCTGGCTGTTCGATCGGGTCGGGGATCGGCGGACTGCCAGGGATCGAGAAAGAGAGCCTCGTGCTTGCCGAAAAGGGGCCGGGCCGCGTTTCGCCGCACTTCGTTCACGGCCGTCTTATCAACCTCATCTCGGGCCAGGTCTCGATCAAATATGGCCTGAAGGGGCCGAATCATGCGGTCGTCACCGCCTGCTCGACGGGTGCGCATTCGATCGGTGATGCGGCGCGGATGATCCGCGACGACGATGCCGACATCATGCTCGCGGGCGGCGCCGAGGCGACCATCTGCCCGATCGGCATTGCCGGCTTCGCACAGGCTCGTGCGCTCTCGACCAATTTCAACGACTGCCCCGAAAAGGCGTCGCGCCCTTATGACAAGGACCGCGACGGCTTCGTCATGGGCGAAGGTGCCGGCGTGGTCGTGCTCGAGGAATATGAGCATGCCAAGAAGCGCGGTGCGAAGATTTATGCCGAGGTGGTGGGCTATGGCTTGTCGGGCGATGCCTATCACGTCACCGCCCCGCATCCCGATGGCGACGGCGCGTTCCGCTCGATGGAGATGGCGCTGAAGAAGGCCGGCATGACGCCTGCCGACGTCGATTATATCAACGCCCACGGCACCTCGACGCCGCTCGGCGACGAGCTCGAGCTCGGCGCGGTGCGCAAGTTGTTCGGTGACGAGCTCGACCATGTGTCGATGAGCTCGACCAAGTCGGCGATCGGACATCTCCTCGGTGGTGCCGGCGCGGTGGAGAGCATTTTCTGCATTCTGTCGATCCGCGACCAGATCGTGCCGCCCACGCTCAACCTCGACAATCCGTCGGAAGGCGTGGCGGGGGTCGACCTCGTTCCCAACGAGGCCAAGAAGCGCGAAGTGCGCGCGGCCCTGAACAACAGTTTCGGCTTTGGCGGGACCAATGCCAGCCTGGTGATGAAGAAGGTCGAGGACTAGGCGCTTGATCAGGAAGCTCGTCTTTCTCGCCCTCGTCCTCATCGGGGCGGCGGCGGCCTTCCTGGCCTTCAGCTGGTGGAGCGCAGGCCCCACCAAGGAGGAAACGGGGATCATCGTTGCCGAGGGCACCGGCATCGGGGCGCTGGGGCAGGAGTTGGCGGAGCAGGGTCAGATCGGCCTGTCGCCGAGCCTGTGGCGCCTCAATGCGCGCTTGTTCGGCGGGGGCGACCCCATCCAGGCGGGCGAGTTCACCATTCCGCCGGGCACCAGCGCGGCGGACATTCTCGACATCATCCAGCACGGCCGCCCGGTCCAACGCTTCGTCACCATCCCCGAGGGCATGCCCTCGATCCTGGTGCAGGAGCGGGTGCAGGCGACCGACCTGCTCACCGGCGATGCGCCGCTGCCGCCCGAGGGGACGGTGTTGCCGCAAACCTACAGTTTCCAGCGGGGCGACAGCCGCGCCGCAGTCATCGCCCGGATGCAGGAAGCGATGAGCGACACGCTGGAGGAGCTGTGGCCGACGCGGACCAGCCGCAGCGTGGTCGAGACGCCCGCCGAGGCGGTGATCCTCGCCTCGATCGTCGAAAAGGAAACCGCCAAGGCGTCGGAGCGGCGCATGGTGGCGGGGGTCTATTCCAACCGGCTGCGGATCGGGATGAAACTCGATGCCGACCCGACGGTCATCTATCCGGTGACCAAGGGCAAGCCGCTGGGGCGGCGGATTCGTCGGTCAGAATTGAACGACGTCAACGATTACAACACCTATGCGATGGCGGGGCTGCCCGCCGGGCCGATCGCCAATCCGGGCCGCGAAAGCATCGCGGCGGTGCTCGATCCGCAAGAGACCGATGCGCTCTATTTCGTCGCCGACGGGACGGGCGGGCATATTTTCGCCGATACGCTGGAGGAGCATAATCGCAACGTCGCCAAATGGTATGCGCTGCGCCGCCAGCGGGGCGAGATGTAGGACTTGCGGCCTTGAGAAAGAACAAAGGGCGCTTCCCGGCGGGGAGGCGCCCTTTTTCGATCGGGGAGGAGCGGGGGGTCAGACCAGCGCTTCTTCCTTGACATAGCCGACGCGGCGGTCGGGTCCGGCATAGCCCCACACCCAGCCGCCGCGATTGTCGAGGAGATCGAAGGCGTCGCCGGCGGCTAGTTGGATGACCAATTCGGCATCGCAATCGGGTTCACTGCGGAGCGGGGCGTCGCGGCGCAGTTCGCGGGCGACGGGCGCGGCATAATGGGAAGCGATCACGCGGCCCGCCAGCGCCACATCGGCAAGATCCTTGCGATAGGCGTGGCGGGTCGGGTCGGGCAGGTCGGCCGACGTGCCCGTGAGATCGAACTCCCTAATGGGTGGCTTCGAGGACGGGCGTGCGGACCGAGCCGCGTTGCCGTTCGGCGCTGCCATTGCCCCCTTGGGCGCGGAAGAGTTGTCGGAATTCGTCAAGGAAATCGGCCCCGTCATCGGTGCGAACGACGAAGATATTGCGTCGGTCGTCCTGGTCTCGTTCGCGCCGCAGATAGCCGAGGCCACCCAAGGTATTCAAGGCGCGAGTGATGACGGGTTTCGAAACACCCAATGTTTGTGCAAGGCCGCGCACGGTGTGCGGTCCGGGTGTGAGATAGACGACGAGCATGAGCGCCATCTGTCGGTTGGTCAGGTCGGGCGAGCCGGAGCGGACGTATCCAATGAGGGTCCGCATCCAGGTCGCCAGTGAAAGGTCGCCCATAGATCCCTCGGTTGCGTTTTGTTGACGTCGCGTACTGAGAGAAAAACGGCCCGGCCATGCGCTTTGTTTCGTCACCTCATCAATTTTATCGCAGATTGCAACCACTTGGGCTGGAACGGCTACCGCCTATTGTCCGTAGCGCTCCTCGAGATAGGCGAAAGTGGCGCGCAGGCCATAGGCCTCGCCGCCCTTGGGGCGCCCCGGTTTGGCCGACGGGCGCCAGCCGAAGGTATCGAAATGGACCCAGTCGCAATCGGGGATGAAGCGGCGAAGGAAGAGCGCGGCGGTGATACAGCCGGCGAAGCTGCCCTGGGCGCTGTTCGACATGTCGGCAATCGAAGAGCTGAGCATCTCGTCGTAGCCGTCCCATAACGGCATCCGCCAGACATCGTCGCCTACCTTCTCGCCCGCCGCCGCGATGCCGTCGGCAAGCGAGTCGTCGGTCGCGAACATGGGCGGCAGGTCGGGGCCGAGCGCGACGCGCGCGGCGCCGGTCAGGGTGGCGAAGTCGACGAGGAGGTCGGGGGCACCATCCTCGCCCGCCTTGTGGAGGGCATCGCCGAGGATGAGGCGACCTTCGGCATCGGTATTGTCGATCTCGACGGTCAGCCCCTTGCGGCTCTTGATGATGTCGCCGGGGCGGAAGCTGTCCTCGCTGATCGCATTTTCGACGGCGGGAATGAGGAGGTGGAGGCGCACGGGCAGGTTGCGCGCCATGACGAGGAAGGCGAGCGCGAGCGCATGGGCGGCGCCACCCATATCCTTCTTCATGAGGCGCATGCCGCTGGCCGCCTTGATGTCGAGCCCGCCGGAATCGAAAGCGACGCCCTTGCCGATAATGGCGAGGCGGGGAGCGTCCGCCTTGCCCCAGGCGAGTTCGATGAGGCGCGGGGCGTTGGCGCGCGACGCGGCTTTTCCGACCGCGTGGATCATCGGATAGCCCTGTTCCAGGGCATCGCCCTTGATGGTGTCGACCTCGGCGCCGAAGCGGCCGGCAATTTCGCGCACCTTGGCCTCGATCTCGCCCGGTCCCATGTCGGCGGTGGGGGTGTCGATCATGTCGCGCACCAGCAAGGTCGCCTCGGCGGCGAGCGCGGTGCGGTCCACATCGGCGGGGCTGGGGGTAAGGAGGGTGCGGTCTCCGCGCTCCTGATGGTCGGACTTGTAGCGGCAGAACTGGTTCTGGGCGAGGATCCAGCCGAGTTTGGCGGGGCCGGGGTCCTTGTCGTCGGCGAGGCGATATATGCCCTCGGGCAGGTCTTCGCCCAGCTTGGCAAGGCACCAAGGGGAGAGCTCGTCGACATCGGCGACGGTGGTCACGACCGACCAGTCGTCATCGCCCGCTCCCGGCAAGGTGAGCCATTGATAGCCCTGCTTGCCCTCGAAGCGATTGGCTTCGAGGAGGGTGCGGATGCGCTGTGGTTGCGCCTTCTTCCAATCTTCGAAACTGTCCTCGTCGACGAGGTGGATGGTGTGGGCGTCCTGGCCCTGGTCGGCTTTCAATAGGTCGGTCATGCAAGGCTCAATGCTTGGGGGTGGGGGTTCGGTCCGAAGCGCTGTTGTTGGATGAAATCGGGGGTTTGTCCACTTTGTCCACTTGTGGAACTTCGCCTTGGCGGATGACGGCGTCGAGGGCCCGGTCGAAGTCAGCACCGGGATGCGGTGCGAGACCGGCAGCGCGGGCTTCGACCTGCTTGTCGAGACGGCGCAAGAGCGCGAGCCCGAGGCGGCTGTCGATGACCTTTTTCTCCCCCACCAGTTCGCCGTCACGATAATAATATTCGGTTTGTCCTTCGAGGCTGCGCTCGAGCAGCGCGTCGGCGAGTTTTTCGCGGGCGAGACACAGCGCCTCTTCCCAGGCGGCGGCGAAGGCGGAATTCTTGCGACGAAACAGATAGGCGCTGCTCGAACTCATTTGCGCGATGCCGCAGGCGTGGGTGACGATGCCTGTCGAAGCAAGAGTTTCGAGAAAGACGATCTGCGTCACGGTGGTCCAGCCATCGTGTCTGATTTCGGCGGGTAGCGGGGTGAGGTCGGGGTGCGGCTCGGTCATGGCGCGCATTGGATCAGAGAAGGGGCGTGTAGGACAGGCCCAAGGCGCTTGCATCGGCGCGCGGCTTGCCTAGGCTCGGTTCCACGAAGGACGTGAGGGGGGAAGATATGATCGGTGTTTTTGCGTTGAGTGCGGCGATGGCGGTCGCGCAGCAATCGGGCTTGGTGGTTACGGGCGAAGGGCGCGTATCGAGCCCACCGACCTATGCCGACGTGGATTATAGCGTGGTTGGCGAGGGCAAGACCCGCGAAGAAGCGCTGGCCGCCTTGGTGACGATGGTCCAGGCTGTCGAGACTTCCGTTCGCAAAGTCGATCCGACGGCAGCTCCGCGGAGCGATGATTTGGAAGTGACGACAATCCACAGCGAGGACTGTTATAAAGACGGCTATGGCCAGCGACGCCTGCCGCTCGGCGGGGCGTGCCAAATCGAAGGCTATGTGGCGCAGCAGGATTTTCACGTGCGCACCTTGGCGGTTCGCGATGCGGGAACGTTGGTGGCGCAGGCAAGTCTCGCTGGGGCGAACAGCGCCTCGATCGACGACTTCGGACTGGCCGACCCCGGTCCTGCCCAGCAACAGGCGCTGGAGGCGGCCTTCCTCGACGCGCGACGCGAAGCGATGGCGATTGCCAAGGCGGGGCGGTTCGAGCTGGGCCCGGTGCTCAGGGTCGACAGTGACACGCCGGGCGACATCATCGTCGTGACCGGGTCGCGGCTGCGGGCAGACGTCGAGATGTTCGAGGTGCCGATGGTGCCGAGCGAGGTCGAGACCAAGGCGAAGGTGAGGGTGACGTTCTCGATCGAGTAGGGTCCCCCGATCGGGAAGATCGTCTAGGCAGCGAAATCTGCCGCCTGGGCAATGGCTTGTTCGATTCTCTTCTCGCTCGCACGGATCGGCTCGTCGGTGGTGACAAACGGCTCACCGCGCGCCTGAACCGCCGCACCCGTATAATTAACAAGTCCTAAACAGACCCCATTTTCGTTCATCTGGCAGCAAGGTTTCGGCGAACAGTCGGGGCTCCAAACGGGGCGTAAACCTGTCGCGCTCGCGGCGGGAAGGTCTTTTCTAGGGAGCGAATTTGTGAAGAATTTCAATCGTCTTGCCGTATCCATCCTGATGGCTGCCATTGCCATTCCTGCGAGCGCCACTGCCGCGCAGCAGGATGGCACCATGGACCAGATCACCATCACCGGGCAGATGCCCACGAGCCTCGACGGGCTGCCCGATGGTCCCAAGCTCGAAGGCTTCATCGCGGCGCGTCGCGGCGGTCAGGTGCAGATCGCGCTCGAGGACGGCGGCAAGAGCTCGTTCCTCGTCGTGCCGGCGACCAAGATCCGCGCGCGCGGCGGCATGCTCGGCATGGGTCGCGACACGCTCGATGCGGGATCGCTCTACAATGGGCTGCCGGTCACGGTGAAGACGGCGCAGTGGGGCGGCGGGCTCGTCGCGACCAAGGTCAGCCTCAAGGCCAAGGACCTCAAGACCGCCTCGATGATCCACAATGGCACCGACCAGCGCTTTGGCGAGCATGACGTCGCCATCGCCGAGAATGCGGCGGCGACCGAGGCGCTGCGCGGGCGCTTTGGCGATATCGACCAGTATAATGTGAAGGACGTGACCAACGTCTATTTCGACACTGGCAAGTGGGCGATCTCGTCGGACGATGTCGACCTGTTGTGCGAGACGGCGGCGGACGCCGAGGCGATGGACAATGCGCTGCTGCTGGTCGTCGGCTATACCGATTCGGTCGGTGACGAGGACTATAACCAGGTGCTGAGCGAGCGCCGCGCAGGCAAGGTCGTCAACACGCTGCAGCAGAAGTGCGGCTGGGCGCCTTATCGCATGCTGACCCCGACGGGCATGGCCGAGGCCGATCCGGCGGCGGATAACGACACCGAGGAAGGCAAGGCGCTCAACCGCCGCGTGTCGGTCAACATCCTCGTCAGCAAGGCGGTCGACGGCATCGGCCAGTCGGGCTTCTAAGCGGACTGAGGAAAGAGGGGCCCCGGCGGCACTCGGCTGTGATCGGGTGTTGCCGGGGCCCTCTTTGCGTCTAGTCGCTGGGGATGAGGGTGATCTCGTCCTGGCGGCCATCGAGGTAGCGGACGGTCTTGCCGTCGAACCAGGCGTCTTCCTCTGAGCGGAAATCAACGCGCTGGCCGCCCCATTCGGGCACCGCGGAATAAGTGGTAAGTTCGATCGACCAGGCGGTGTTGGCGTGGACCGCGCCGGCGCCGCGCGGGTCGGCGTCCTGATTGTCCCAGAAGCCGATGGCGGGGCCGGCGCCATGGCCGTGGAGGCCGATGGGGTGCGAATAGATCGACGGGTCGTAGCCCTGCGCGATGGCCTCGGCGCGGGCGCGGGCGAGAATGGTGTTGCCGGGCTCGTCGGCGCGGAAGCTCTGGCGGAGGATATCGGCGACGGCCTTGGTGTTCTCGTGGCCTTGGCGGAGGCCTGCGGGCACCTCGGTCTCGCCGGGTTTCAGGACATAGGCGAGATGCTGGGTGTCGGTGTTGAGGCGCAGATAGGTGAGGCCGAAGTCGGTCCACAGGAGGTCGCCGGGCATGATGACCATGTCGTTATATTGGACGCCGTCTAGCCCAGCGCGCTGGATGCCGAGGCTGGGGTGGAACCAGGGCTGGAGGCCTAGGCGGGCGAGGCGCTCGCGCATCCACCAGCGGACCTGGCCGGTGGTGGTGACGCCGGGGGTGATGACCTTGCGGCTGAATGCCTCGGCGATGATCGCGTGGGCGATGCGGACAATGCCAGGGTAGAGGGCGAGCTCGGTCGGGGTGCGGGTCTCGAGCCAGCGGATCGAGAGGTCCTCGCCCGAGACGATGCGGTCCTCCAGATGATCGGGGAGGGCGGCCATCATCAGTTCGTACTGGCTGTGGGTCATGCCGTCACCGAAGGCCGAGAGGTCGGAGGTGTTGATGGCGATCTTTTGCGGGTCGCGATCGGCGATCAGGTCGGCGAGCGCGGCCCATTGGTCGGGCTGGCGCGCGGGGTCCCAGACGACCTCGAACAGGTCGGCGATGCCGTAGCGCGAGACGCTGAGGCGCTCGATCGGCTGGCCCTCGCCGGGGTCGTGGAAGACGAGAATGGTGCGGCGGCGGGCGGAAAAGTCCTCGCCGCTCAGCATCGAGGCGGTGACGGGATCCTCGAAATATTCGCGCGCCATGAGCACCCACAGGTCGATCCCCTCGGCGCGCATGACCTGTGGCAGGACGGTCTCGAAACGTTCGCGCAAGACGCGATCGACGACCTCGGCGCGCTCCTTCATCGGGAGGATGGCGGGGAGCGCAGGGGCGGGATCCTCGACGTCGGTGAGGGGGAGGACGGGCTGGGCGGCGGCGAGGGCGAGCGCAAGGGTGCTGATCATTTCGCCACGAGACAGGATGTGGGGACGAGGATCAAGTTCGATCGAGCGGCGAGCGGATCGACGGGGGGCGGGGCGTGCGCTTGTGTCGGACCGAGCGGATGCTAGGAGAGGGCGCGAGATTTCGGAGCTGAAACGATTGGCGAGGGGGCGGCGATGAAACGACGGGACGCATTGAAGTTGATCGGTGGCGGTTCGCTTATCGGGCTGGGAGGTTGCGCGACTTCGGCGGTAGGGGTTCGGGACGGCGCTGTGCGCGATTACGGGCCGCTGTTCGCCGAACTCGAGCGGCTTGTGCGCGAGGTGCCGATCCCGTCGCTGAATGCGGCGATCGTGCGGGATGGACGAACGGTATTTGCCGCTGCGATCGGATATGCCGATGTCGAGACGCGACGTGAGATCAAGCGCGACACGATCCAGAATTTCGGCTCCACGACCAAGATGGTGACGCTGACCGCGGCGATGCAGTTGGTAGAGCGGGGGCGATTGTCGCTCGATGCCGATGTGGACGAGCTACTGCCTTTCAGCGTCGCGAACCCTGCCTTCCCCGACACGCCGATCACGCTGCGGCAGTTGCTTTCGCATCGATCGTCCGTTCGCGACGATGAGCGGTACGAGGACAGCTATGCCTGCGGTCAGGTGGCGGTGGGACTTGGCGATTGGCTCGCGGGCTATTTCGAGGCGGGCGGGGCCTATGCGGATTGGGCGCCGGGAAGCGCGGACAAGCGCGAATATAGCAATGTCGGCACCGCGCTGGTCGGGCACATGGTCGAGCGTGCGTCGGGGCTCGAGTTCGAGGAATATTGCCGAGCCAATATCTTCGAGCCGCTAGGCATGGAGCGTAGCCGCTTTTCTCTCGACGGGGCGGCGGCGGATGCGATGGCGGTGCCCTATACGGTGACGCCCGAATGGTTCGGGGAACGGCATTTCGCGGGGCGCTTTGCCAAGCTCAGCCGTTATGATCTCGAGCAGCGACCGATCGAGGTGGGGGCGGCGCGACCTTTCTGTCAGTATAGCCTGCCGACCTTCCCCGATGGCGGGCTGCGCAGCAATGCGCGTGAATTTGCGCGCTTCATCGGGGCATGGGCCAATGGCGGCTGGTCAGCGGAGACAGGGGCGCGATTGCTCGGGCCAGAGAGCATGGGCTTCATCCTCGGCGAGCCGCTGGTCGGTTGGGAGCGGCGCGAGCGCTTTTATGGCGATAGCGAGCGGTCGCTGCCGGGCGGGGCGCTCGTCTGTCACAATGGTGCCGATCCCGGGGTGGGGAGCTTTGCCGGCTTCCGTCCGGGGACGGGTGACGGGATAGTGTTCGCCTTCAACCGCTGGTTCATGGATCATGTCGCCGATGCGGTGCTGGAGGCGATGCTGCCCTATCTCGTCGACTAGGCGACCGGCACCCCGAACAGGTCGTGTTCGTCGGCATCCTCGATGGTCACGCGGGCGAAGTCGCCGGGCTTGAGGTGGGCGGCGTCGCGCAGGTGGACTTCGCCGTCGATCTCGGGGGCGTCGGCCTTGCTGCGGCCCGTCGCGCCGCCAGTTTCCTCATCGACGAGGTCGATGATGACGTCCTGGGTGGTGCCGACCTTGGCCTTGAGTTTCGCGGCAGAGATTTTCGCGGTGTGCTCCATGAGGCGGGCGAAGCGTTCTTCCTTGACTTCCTCGGGGACGGCGCCGTCGAGGTCGTTGGCGGCAGCGCCTTCGACGGGTTCGAAGCGGAACGCGCCGACGCGGTCCAACTGCGCCTCTTCGAGCCAGTCCATGAGGTACCGGAAATCCTCTTCGGTCTCGCCGGGGAAGCCGAGGACGAAGCTGCTGCGGATCGCGATGTCGGGGCAGACCTGGCGCCATGCCTTCAGCCGTTCGAGCACCTTGGCCTCATTGGCGGGGCGGCGCATACGCTTCAGGACGGCGGGGCTGGCGTGCTGGAAGGGGATGTCGAGATAGGGGGTGAGCTTGCCCTCTGCCATCAGCGGGATGACCGCATCGACATGGGGGTAGGGGTAGACATAATGGAGGCGGATCCACGGGGTCTCGCCCTCGGGGGTGCGCAAATTGCCGAGATGCGTCGCGAGATCGAGCATGCGGGCATTGATCTCCTCGCCCTTCCAGTTCCACGTCTGGTTCTTGAGGTCGATGCCGTAGGCCGACGTGTCCTGGCTGATGATCAGCAGCTCTTTCGTGCCAGCGGCGACGAGCTTTTCGGCCTCGCGCAGGACGGCATCGGGGCGGCGCGACGCGAGGTCGCCGCGGATGCTCGGGATGATGCAGAAGCTGCAGCGGTGGTTGCAGCCTTCGGAAATCTTCACATAGCTGTAGTGGCGCGGGGTGAGCTTGGTGTCGGGCAGCTGGGGGACGAGGTCCACATAGGGCGAGAGGTGCGGGGGCACGGCCTCGTGGACCGCGCCGACGACCTGCTCGTACTGCTGGGGGCCGGTCACGGCGAGCACCTTGGGGTGCGTCTTCATGATCAGCTCGGCCTCGTTGCCGAGGCAGCCGGTGACGATGACGCGGCCGTTTTCGGCGATCGCTTCGCCGATGGCTTCCAAGGATTCCTCTTTCGCGCTGTCGAGGAAGCCGCAGGTGTTGACGAGGACGACGTCGGCGCCCTCGTAATCGGGGCTCATGGCATAGCCGTCGGCGCGCAGCTTGGTGAGAATGCGTTCGGAATCGACAAGGGCCTTGGGACAGCCGAGCGAGACCATGCCCACCTTGGGGGCGTCGGGGATTTTCGTTGCCATGATGCGCGCGCCCTTACGGACAAATTGCGGCGAAATCCAGATGGATCAGGCGATTAGTAAGCCTCGGCGGTCAATTCGACGGCGTCGAAATTGCCCGCTGCAAGGTCCTCGGGCCGGATCCAATATTGGTAGACGCCTTCATTGAAATGGTGGCCGATGGGGATGTTGGCCCCCAGTTCGAGGAGCAGCAGCCATTCGCCGACGCGCTCCTCGGCCTCCATTTGGACGAAGGTGGGGGCGGAAAAGGCGCGCGCATCGCCGGCCGAGAAGCGATGGCGGTTGCGGACCATGGCAAGCGCATCCGCGCCGACGCTCTCGCCCGCGCCGAGCGCGGCTTCGATGGCGTCCACGGTAATCGCCTTGAGGCAGGGCACGGAGAATTTGTGATGGCGGCGCAGGAGCTTCCAGAAATCGTTGGCGGCGGTGCGGCTAAGGTCGCGGTTCGCGCTGGCGGCACGGTCGATCTTGCCGCGCCAGGTGCGCAGGTCGGCTTCCAAGGCCTTGGCGTCCTTCTGGTTGCCGGGACGTTCGGGTCGGTCCAGCAAGCGAAGGAGATGGCCGCAGGCGATGCGGATCGAACGCCACGAGGCGGGAAAGGCTTCATAGGGGCGGTCGGGCTTGCCCTGCGCATCGAGCGACACGCTGTAGGGCGCGCAATGGCCGAGTTCGGATTCCAGTCGCGCGACTTCGGCGGCGGCGGTGTCGCGGTCGATCGCGCCGGGCCAGTAGTGCTGGTCCTGCGTGCCGTCGCGCTCCGGATTGGCGTGGAGGACGACCGGGTCGAAGCTCCAGTGCGGCAGCAAGCGGGGCCATTCCTCTGCATTGGACGGCCAGCCCCAGGCGGCGGGGCTTTCGTAAAGGTGGGGCAGCGTCTCGGGCGGCTCGGCGGGGGAAAGCGGCTGGTCGGCGGCGACGTGGACGACCTTCCATTGCCAATAGGCGCCCCAGTGCAGGTCCTGGAAGAAGAGCAGGCGGCCGGTCTCTGGGAGGAGCTGGAAGCTGGCGGCGGCAGGAAGCGCGGCGCAGTCGAGCGAGGCGATGAAGGAGAGGGCGCGGGTGTCGCCGTCCGATGTGGTGAAGCTGGGCCATTGGAAGCCCTCGGGCACCCTGGGAACGCCGCCCCAGTGGCTGGCGTGGTCGCGTTGCGGCGGGATATGCTGGCGGAACATCACCGCCTGTTCGCGCACCTTGCGCAAGGCGGGGTGGGCGCGGCGAGGGCGCGGCGGGGCGGAGAGCGCGGGCTCGGGTTCGCGCGCCACGTCGGTCAACTCGAGCGGTGCATCGTCGCTGGCGGCGGGGGCGAGCCCGCTTTCGAGGCGGTCCTGAAGGTCGTGGACTTCATTGGGTTCGCTCGGGGCGGGCGTTTCCTCGTCGACCGGCCGCGGCGCCGGGCGCGGGGCGGCGGGGAGCAGCTTGGGGGGCTTGGCGAATTTCTCTTCGGCGGCCATTTCCTGCGCCTGTCCGGCTAGGCGGGCGAGGCGCGCGGCGGCCTGTTCGGGCGCATCGCGGTGATCTGGCGTTAACTGCCGACGGCCGAATGTTTTCCTAATCATTTCCACCCCTTATCTGATGGGATGGTGACGAATAGAGGTTTCGGAAATGTTTACTTCACCGAAATGATAGCGGGCGGATCAACCCGTCTTGCAGGCGGGGAAGGCGTGGCCGGGGATGATTTCGATGATGTGATCGCCGGCGCGCAATTCGCGGGCGCCTTCTTCCCAGAAACCGATCGCCTTGCCGTCGCGCAGGATGCGCACGCCAAGCCCGATGGCGGCGTCTTTGAGGGACTTGCCGACCTCGAAAGGTTCGATCTCGCGCTCGTGGAGGCGGACGCGGCCGGTGGCGCTGGCGAGGTCGGCCATATAGTCGGCGATGCCCGCGCCATGCGCGCTGCCCGCGAGCAGGAGGCCGGCGAAGCTGGTGGGGTTGATGACGGTCGTCGCGCCCGCGGCACGGGCGGGAAATTCGTTATCCTCGGCGCGCACGGCGAGGCTGATGTGCAGCTTGGGGCACAGATGGCGCGCGGTCAGGCAGATGAGGATCGAGGTATCGTCGCGGCCCGCCGAGATGATCATGGTCGAGGCCTGGCGCAGGCGCACGGCCTCCATGGTTTCATCGCGCGTGGCGTCGGCCTGGAGGACGATGCAGCCCATGCGTTCGGCCTTGGCGATGCTGTCGGGATTCTGGTCGATGACGACGATCTTCTTGGGATCCTCGCCGCGGGCGATCAGCTCGTCGACCGCCTCGCCGCCCGAGGTGCCGAAACCGGCGACGACGATATGGCCGGTGAGGGTGCGTTGCAATCTGCGCATGAGGAAGGTGTCCCAGGTTCGCTTGATGACGAAGGTGTAGGCGGTGCCCGCGAGAATCAAGATGAAGAAGATGCGCGCGGGCGTAACCATGAGCGCGTCGAACAGACGCGCGCGTTCGGTGACGGGCACGATGTCGCCATAGCCCGTCGTCGTCGCCGAGATCATGGTAAAATAGATGACGTCGGCAAAGGAAAGTTCGCCATCGACATTGTCGACGAAAGCGTCGCGTTCGATCCAATGGACCGCGATGATGAAGGAGAGGAGCGCGAAGAGGAGCCCCATTCGGATGCCGAATTGCGCCCAGCCCGATAGCGGGCTCTTCTGGCGCAGGAGGGGGATCTGCTGCCCCGGCCGGACGCGGGGATCGGGGCGCTGCTTGCGGTCCATCGAGCTTCAATAGGGCGGGTGGGGCGCGGTTTAAAGCTATTTTCCGCCGCGCCCCGGTCCCCAAGGCGATCAATAGTCGGTCATGTCGACCGAATGGACTTCGATCTTCTCGTCATATTGCGGGATGCGCGAGCCGCTGATGTGCCTGAGGTTGGAGACGAAGGTGAAGCGCTCGATCTTGTCGAAATCGCCCTTTCCGGGGCGGGCCACATAGCGGCGGCCTTCGATCTGGCGCAGGATGCGGTCGACCCACGGCCCGTCGCCCGATCGGGCAATGACGTCGATGGCCTCGATCTCACCACCCTCTGTGATGGTGAAGGCGACATCCATCCATTGATCGCGCATGTGCGCGGCGGCACGGCGTTTCGTGACGCTATTGCCTTTCGTGAAGTCTCTCGTTTCCTTCCAGAAGTCGTAACCGAAATCGATGCCATAATCGGGCGCATCGAGCAGCATGGGTGTCGCGTCGCCATCCGCGCGGTCGGCAGCGAGCGCGGGCAGGAGCGCCTCGATCGCGGCGCGCTCGGCGGCGTCCTCGGCATGGCGATAGAGAAGGATGCCGGCGCGATAGCGGATGTAGCCGGCGACGCTGTCGTTGCTGAAGATCGCCTCGGCGATGCGGCGGCCGGCACGCTCTTCGCCGACGAGATATTCCACGCGGGCGTGCTGGACGCGGGCCTGGGCGGCGAGGTCGATGTAGCCGAGGCGGTCGGCATCCTCGGCGATGTCGTGAAGTTCGCGCATCACGCCTCTTGCATGGCCGTGGTCCATCGAGGCGACGGCGGCATCGATGCGGCCTTCGAGCACCAGCGGGTCGTCGTCGGGCAGCCCCGCCTTCAGCGCCCGCGTGCTGGCATAGGCGCTCGATCGGGCCCGGTCGAACTGGCCGAGGTGGCGGGTCACGGTCGAATGCGAGACGTAGAGGTTCGAGAGATGGATCGGAAATTCGTCGCCCTCGCGCCAGTTGCGGCGCAGCGAGGCTTCGAGCGTGCGCTGGGCGCCGCGATATTCGCCGGCGGCGAATTGGTTGCGAGCGTGGACGATGGAAGCGTCCATGTCCTCATCGGGCGGGCAATCGCGATCGAGGCAGGCGTCGAGCGCGGCGCGGCTTTCCTCAAGCGCATAGCCAGTGACGATGATGGGATCATCGTCCGTGTTGCTGGCCTGTGGGAGGGCCGCAGCGAGCGCGATGGCGACAATCGACATGGAGAAATCCTTTCAGGATTAATTGGCGGCGTGCGTCGGCAGGAGGACCGAATGATATTCGAGGTCGGGGCCGAATTGCTGGAGGCGCGAGCCGGTGCGCACTTCGAGCTTGCCGGTGAGGAGGAAGCGTTCGCGGCGCTCGATGGCCTCGGGCTTGCCGTGGGGGGCATAGCGGCGGCCCTCGAGATGGGCGAGGACCTGGTCGGTCCAGTGATTGTCGGCGGGGGCGTCGATCAGTTCGACATCGGTGACGCTGCCGTCGGGCTGGACCGTATAGGCGAAGTCGGCCCATTGATTTTCCATTGAGCCCATGGGGCGGCGGTTGGCGCTGGCGTTTTGTGCCGGCCCCATGCCGTCCTTGAAAAGCTGTTCAGCGTTAACGCCCCTTCCTCCGGGCACGAGCGGTGGGGAATCGACAAGGACAAGCTGGTCGACTTCGCCGCCCAGTCGCGCCGTGATCGCGTCGGTCTCGATGTCGTCGCGGTAGCGCTCGGGCGCCAAGGCGAGGAGGAGGTTGGCCTTGAGCCTGAGGTCGGGCGAGATGTTGGCCTCGTCGCGGACGATCGCGGCGAGCAGGCGGCCGGCATCGCGCTGGCGGCTGTTGACGAGAAGGATGCGCGAGCGGTGGATGTCCGCGAGCGCGGCGATCTCGGCATAGCCGAGGTCGCGGGCGTCCTCGGCGATATCGTCGAACATGGTCTCGGCGCGCGTGATCTGGTCGCGCGCCACTTCGTCGAGTGCGGCCTCGATCCGGGCCTTGAAAATGAAGGGGTCGTTTTCGGGCAGACCATCCTTCAGCGCGCGCAGGGCGGCGTAGCGGCTGCTCTGCGCCTTGTCGGTGGCGCCCAGATGCGTGTTGAGCATGCCGAGGCCATTGTGCGCATTGTAGAGATGGACGGGGAAGCGGTCGCTCTCGCGCCGGTTGCGGCGCACGGTGGATTCGAGCGTCGCGCGCGCCCCGCGCAGGTCACCGGCGGCGAATTGGTTGCGGGCATGGACAATGGAGGCGTCCACATCCTCGTCGGGCGGGCAGTCGCGGGCGAGGCAGGCGTCGAGCGCGGCCTTGCTCTCGTCGAGCGCATAGCCGGTGACGACGATGGTGTCGGGATCGCTGGGCTGCGGAGCGGTCTGCGTGATCGGGCTGGCAGTCGCCAGCAGGACGGACAGCAACATCTGGAGACGTCTCCTAACGCGAAACGTCCCTAAACCCCGGCTGGGACGCTATACGTCGATGGCGCCTTCTTCAAGCCCCGGTGCCTCGGCCTGGATGAAGGCGAAACGATGCTCGGGTTTCTTGCCCATGAGGCGTTCGACGACGTCGCGCGCGGGCTGCTGGTCCTGATAGTCGGTCGGCAGGGTGATGCGGATGAGGCTGCGGCTCGCGGGGTCCATGGTGGTTTCCTTGAGCTGATTGGGATTCATCTCGCCAAGGCCCTTGAAGCGGCTGACCTCGACCTTCTTGCCCTTGAAATGCTTGTCCTCGAGCTCGGCGCGATGCGCATCGTCGCGGGCGTAGAGCGACTTGGAGCCTGCGGTGAGGCGGTAGAGCGGGGGCTGTGCGAGATAGAGGCGGCCGCGCTTCACCAGTTCGGGCATTTCCTGGAAGAAGAAGGTCATCAGCAGGGTCGCGATATGCGCCCCGTCGACGTCGGCGTCGGTCATGATGATGATCTTGTCGTAGCGTAAGCTGTCATCGTCATAATCGTCGCGGATGCCGCAGCCGAGCGCGAGGCTCAGATCGGCGATCTCGCTGTTGGCGCGGATTTTCTCGCGGGTGGCCGACGCGACGTTGAGGATCTTGCCACGGATGGGGAGGATGGCCTGCGTCTTGCGGTTGCGCGCCTGCTTGGCGCTGCCGCCCGCGCTGTCGCCCTCGACGATGAACAGTTCGGTTTCGCCCTCGTCCGAGCCGGAATTGGCGCAGTCGGTGAGCTTGCCGGGGAGGCGAAGTTTCTTGGCGCTGGTCGCGGTCTTGCGCTTCACCTCGCGTTCGGCGCGGCGCTTGAGGCGTTCGTCCATGCGCTCGAGGACAGAGCCGAGGAGCGCGCGGCCGCGATCCATATTGTCGGCGAGATAATGGTCGAAATGGTCGCGCACGGCATTTTCGACGAAGCGCGCGGCTTCGAGGCTCGTCAGGCGGTCCTTGGTCTGCGACTGGAAATGCGGATCGCGGATGAAGACCGACAGCAGGCATTCGATCCCGCCGAACACGTCGTCGGCGGTGATTTTGGCGGCTTTCTTCTCGCCCACCAATTCGCCGAAGGCGCGCAGGCCCTTGGTCAGCGCGGCGCGCAAGCCCGCCTCGTGGGTGCCGCCATCGGGGGTGGGGATCGTGTTGCAATAGTAGCGCTGGTAGCCGTCGGTCCACAGCGGCCAGGCGATGGCCCATTCGCAGCGGCCCTGGTCGTCGGGGAAGTCCTGCGACCCTGAGAAAGCGGGGCTGGTGATCGTGCCCCGGTCGCCGAGCATCTCGGTAAGGTGGTCGGCAAGGCCGTTGTCGAACTTGAAGGTCGCGCTCTCGGGGACGTCGTCCTTGGCGAGGCTGGGCGCGCATTTCCAGCGGATCTCGACGCCGCCGTAGAGATAGGCTTTCGAGCGGGCGAGGTCATGGAGACGCTTGGGGTTGAACTTCGCATCGGCGCCGAAGATCTCGGGGTCGGGGGTGAAGGTCACCTTGGTGCCGCGCCGGTTGGGGGCGGCGCCGACTTCCTGAAGCTTCGAGGTGGCGTGACCCTTGGCGAAGGTCTGGCGATAGACGGTCTTGTCGCGGGCGACTTCGACCACGGTCTCGGTCGAGAGGGCGTTGACGACGCTGACGCCGACGCCGTGGAGGCCGCCCGACGTCGCATAGGCCTTGCCCTCGAACTTGCCGCCCGAGTGGAGCGTGGTGAGGATGACCTCGAGCGCCGACTTGTCCTTGAACTTTGGGTGCGGGTCGATGGGAATGCCGCGGCCATTGTCGGCGACGGTCAGGCGGTTGCCCTCGTCAAGCTCGATCTCGATCCGGGTGGCGTGGCCCGCGACGGCTTCGTCCATCGAATTGTCGATGACCTCGGCGGCGAGATGATGGAGCGCGCGCGCATCGGTGCCGCCGATATACATGCCGGGGCGACGGCGGACGGGTTCCAAGCCCTCGAGCACCTCGATCGAGGAAGCGTCATAATCGGAGGGCGTCGGTTGAGACGGAGCGGAATCGAAAAGTTCGTCGGACATTGTCGAGAAGCTATAGGGTCAGGCGGGCATCGCTGCCAAGCGAAAGCCTTCAGCCCGGATGGGGGAGGCCGAGGAGCGCGTTGACACGCTCGCGGATCGGGTTTTCGCACCAATAGGGTGCGCGCTTTGCATGAATGAGTTCGATATCGAGCCGGTCGCGCACATCGTCATGAACCGCGAGGACATAGCCAGCGCTGCCGCGGGGGTTTGGGTCGTCGACGGGGTTGCAGCGAATGAGCTCGACGTCGTCGCCCGAGCGATTGACGCTGGCGCAGACATGGTCGCTGGTGATGCGCGTGTAGCGCCGGGGGTACATGGGGCGGTCGCGGTCATAGTCCCACGGGCCGAGGCGATGCCAGTCGAGCGCGCCCGGGTGAATGGTGATGCCCGAGGCTGAGACGTCGTGATAATCGGCGAGATAGGCGAGGAGGCGGCCGGGGAGCGCGGCGCGGGTCGCAGGCGGCAGCTCGCCGCCCTCGATGTCGAGGAACAGCGCGAGATTTTGTTCGCGGTCGCTGGCGCAGCGGTTGGAATAGCGATGGTCCCAGCGCGGCTCGGGCATATCGATGCCGGGTAGGGCGAAGAAGCGGTCGACGCCCTCATCCACGCTGCGCCAGCCGTTGGCATTGTCGACCGCCCAGAGGGTAGGGCCGATCCCCAGCGCGGCGACGACGAGGAGGCTGACGAGCCGACGATGGCGCGGCTTGCCGGGGGGCGAGCGCTGGATGATCCAATGATTGATGCCGCCGACCAGCAGCAGGCCGAGAAACACCGCCACCAGGGCGAAGATAGAAAATTCGTCGCGGCTCATCGGCGCCTCCCGCTGCGCCTTCTAGAGGGTGGGGCTTAAGGGAGGATTATTCGGCCGCGCTGCTTTGGGCGACGGCCTGTGCGGTCCAGTCCTTAAACGCGTGCAGCGAGGCGGGGTTGAGCCAGCGGCCATCGATCATGACGCCGTGGATGGCGCGGGTATTGGCGATGTCGTCCAAGGGATTGGCGGTGAGGAGGAGGAGATCGGCCTGCGCCCCGACGGCGATGCGGCGCTGGGAATCGTCCTCGCCGAGGAAGCGGGCGACATTGATGGTGGAGGTGCGCAGCGCTTCGGCGGGGGTGAGGCCGCGTTTCACCATCAGCGCGATTTCCTCATGGAGACCGATGGCGGGCAGGATGTGCGGATTAGCACTGTCGCTGCCCGAGAGCAGGAGCGCGTCAGCATCGATGAGCGCGCGCAGGTCGGCAGCTTCGACGGCTTCGAACGCCTTGGAGTCGAGGCGCGCGAGGTCTTCGGGCGAGCCTGTGGGGCAGGGGCTCTTGGTCGCCCACCAGTCATGATGGAAGCGGCGCACATAGCGCAATTCGGGGCGCGCCATGCGCGCTTCGTGCTCGGCGCAACTCAGTCTCTCGCCTTCCCAGACCGACATGGTCGGGACGATGGCGACCTCGGCATTCTTGAGGGCAGCGACGAGGCGGGCACGGCGTTCGGGCGGGTACATGGTGTCGAGCGCGACCTCGCCCGAGCGAAGGAGGCGCGCCTTGCCGCGTCGCTCCTTATATTCGTCGGCAAGCTCGACCGCGTCGAAGCCGTTCCAATGTTCGATGCTCTGTATCCGGTCGGCGATCATCCGCTCGATGCCGATATCGTCGGAGACATGGCCCGCGAAGCGCAGGCCCTGGCGGGCGGATTCATCGACGATGGCGGCATAGACGTCGGGGGAGAGGTTGGCGACGATCTTGATGAAGTCGTAGCCGGCGGCAGCCTGGCGCGCGACTTCGGCGCGGGCCTCGGCGGGGTCGGTGTAGGCGACGGCGCTGGCATACATGGTCGGCGGGCCACCGATGACCGCGCCGGCGATCATCATGTCGGGGCCGATTAAGTCGCCGGCGCGGATTTCATCGCGCAAGTCGAGGAGGAAGGGGCGCCCCCACATGACGCGCACGGTGGTGACCCCTTCGGCGATGAAGAGCGGGAACCAGTCGGTGTTGGTCGAATGGACGTGCATGTCGGCAAGGCCGGGCATGAGGTAGCGGCCACCACCTTGAATCAGCTGCGTGCCCTCGGGGATGGGCGCGTCGGCGGCGGTGATCGCGGTGATGTGGTTATTTTCGACGAGGACGGTGCGATCCTCGATAATCGTGCCGTTCTCGACATCGACCACGTCGACGCCGACGAAGGCGCTGGGCGGCTGGATCGGCTGGAGGGCGAGGGGAAGGGCGGCGAGGAGCATGGCGCGCGCCCCTCTAGCGGCCCGAGCGGACGGCGGCTTCGACGTCGTCGGGCCGGTAAGGGATGGCCTCGCTCATGCGGCGGCTGCCCGATCCGGTGACGAGGAATTCATCCTCGATGCGGATGCCGAAATTTTCCTGTGGGCGGTAGACGCCGGGCTCGATGGTGAGGACGGCATTTTCGGGCAAGGGCGCGCGATAGTCGCCTACGTCATGGACATCGAGGCCGACGAAATGCCCCAGGCCGTGCCAGAAATCGTCGCGGTAGCCGGCGGCCTCGAGGCTGTTCTCGGCGACGACCTGCACCTCATGGAAATAGGCACCGGGGCGCATGGCGCGGGCGGCGGCGACCTGCGCGTCGAGCACGGCTTCGTAGGCGGCGCGCTGCGCTGGCGAGAAGGTGCCGCTGACCGGGAAGGTGCGGGTGATGTCAGCGGCATAGGTGCGGTAGGATGCGCCGATGTCGTTGAGGACGAGATCGCCGTCGCCGATGGTGCCGTCGCGGCCGGTGTAGTGAAGCGTCGCGCCGGCGCGGCCTGCGGCAGTGATCGAAGGGAAGGCGAGATGGTCGGCGCCGGCGGCGCGGAAAGCGTTTTCAATGATGTGGACCAGTTCGCGTTCGCTCATGCCTGGTCGAGCCGAACGCATGGCGGCGAGATGGCCCGCGGCGGTGGCGTCGATCGCCTTTTGCATCAGTTCGAGCTCGCGCGGCTCCTTGATGGTGCGCATCCGCTCGATGAGGTCGGGGCGGCTGACGATGGTGGTGCCGGGGACGCGCTGGGCGATGCGCTGGTAAAGCGCGAGCGCGGGGGGCACGGGGGCATTGGGGCTCGCGAGCGGGCCGAGGAAGACGAGCTTCTTGTGGGCCTGCGCCAACTCGGTGAGGAGGACGTCGGGCGCGCTGCCGCGAAGGATGCG
Source organism: Sphingomicrobium arenosum (assembly GCF_026157085.1). NCBI lineage: Bacteria > Pseudomonadati > Pseudomonadota > Alphaproteobacteria > Sphingomonadales > Sphingomicrobiaceae > Sphingomicrobium > Sphingomicrobium arenosum. The sequence goes on along the minus strand of NZ_JANPVN010000001.1, from coordinate 1,089,642 downwards.
GTTGAAACCAGTACGCTCGCGCAGCGCGCGACTGACCGAGACGCGCTCGCCCTCCCATCGTTCGTAGCGCTCCGAGCGGTCGGGGAGGTAGAGCTCTTCCTTGCGCACGCGTTCGGCGGGGGCGAGGACGATGGCGGCGCCGGGCTCGTCATGGAGGCCGGTGAGATAGGCGAAGTCCATGTCCTGAATGGGGCGCGCGCCCTCGGTCATGAGGACGGTTTCGGTGGGATCGATGCGCGTCGCGCCATAAAGGACCGCGACGCCGCCATCCAGTTCCCGCGCCAGCGCGGCGCGGCGGGCGGCGTAGACTTGCGGGGAGAAGGGATAGGTGGGGGCGGGTTTGCCGTAGGCGCCGTCGGCGGTCCAGACTTGCGCGGTGGCCGTGCCGGGCAGCGCGGCGGCGAGCGTGGTGCCGGACAGGCCGGCGGCGAGAAATTGGCGACGATCGAACATGCGCTTCCCCCTTTTCAGGGAATGTGCGCGGCCCTAGCAGTCTTGGCAAGCGCCCATCGGCCCCGCGATCAATTCGGAAATCTCGCGGGCGAGGTCCTGGGCCATCATCGCGCCGGTGCGGTTGGTAAGGACGATGATGCCGACGTCCAAATCGGGGAAATAGCGGATATCGGCCATATCGCCTCCCGAATGGCCGAAGCTGCGGCCCGTCTCGAATTGCTCGAGGACGCTGCCAAGGCTGTATTCGCTGTCGGCGGCTTCATGCGCGGGATCGAAAAGCGCTTGCGTGTAGAGCCCCAAGTCGACGATGTCGCCGCGCGACAGGGCCGCGAACAGGCGCGCCATATCGCTTGCGGTGGTGACGAGGCCGCCAGCTGGATCGAGCGCGCTGGGATAATGGTAGGTGGCGCGGTGGTAGGTCCAGTCGGCGTCCAATTCGTAATCGTTCGGGCCGTCGAGGTGGCGCGTCGCGAACCGCGTATCGGTCATGCCGGCAGGCGCAAGCACGCGCTCGGCGAGGAGATCGCGCCATGCCTTTCCGCTCACGCGCTCGGCGATGAGGCCGAGGACGGCATAGTTGGACTGACGATAGCTGTGCGCTTCGCCGGGCCCGAAATCGACCGGGCGGGCGCGCAGGGTCGCGAAGATGTCCTCGCGGGTCAGGGCGTCCGTGTCTTCGGGCGGCATTTCGACGAAGGCGCGATCGATGATGCGCGCGATCCCGGCGCTGTGGCTCATCAGATGGCGAACCTTGATGCTTCCCCAGCTAGCGGGGGCTTCGGGCAAATAGGTGGCGACTGGGGCATCGAGCGCGATGAGGCCATCCTCGACGAGGCTGGCGATGACGAGGCTGGTGAGCGCCTTGGTCGCCGAGGCGAGGCGGAAAGGCTGGTCGGGCGCGGTCCGGCGCGAATCCAGCGGACCATTGTTGCCGAACCCGCGCGCATAGATCGCCTCGCCGCCGCGCACGACAGCAATCGCGGCGCCCGGCACCATGCGCTCGTCGAGCATGCGGGTGACATGACCAGCGAGGGTCGGCCCATGCAGCGCAGCGAGCAGCGGGTCGGCGAGGGTGTCGTTGCGATAGTCGCCGGCAAAGCGCAACCGCTCCGGCGTGCAATCGAGCCGCGTGGTGGCGGCCTTGCCGTCATGGATGATATCGACATCGATCCTGTCGCGCCCGCTCATCTCGAAGCGCCGGGTTTCGTGGTCGGTCTCGATCAGGACGGTGACATGGCCTTGGCGCGGGCAGGCGACAGGGAGGCGGTCAATGTCTACCTCGGGGGTCAGCGTCCAGTCGATGGCGGGTCGATCGCCGCGGGTGATGCGAACGACCTTTTCATCGCTGTAAATGGGATCGGGCGCGAGGGCGATTGCCAGCGCGGCGGCGACGGTGAGGCTCATGAGATGGCGATTCCTGATCAGCAACGTGAGGAATGTTTCGCGCCAGTCATGCAGGGGCGACGCGGTGTTCACAACCGCCGTGATGGTCGTTCGTCGAACTGGCGATTACATTTGTCGTAGGATTGCCTGACGCCTACGAAAAAGGCCCCGGCGATGCGCCGAGGCCTTTCTTCTCGTTCTCTAGTCTAGCGGACCCGCGGGCCGCCGAAGGGCAGCGGGGGCGGGGGCTTGCGGTCGCGGCGCGGAAGCTGCGCCTGATAGGCGACCCCGCAATGGTCGACGCAATAAGGAAAGCCCGGATTGGCCTTCTGTCCGCAGAAATGGAAATCGGGTTCGCCCGGATGGCCCATCGGCCAGCGGCAAACGCGATCGTTCAAGTCGAGCAGCGAGGTCTTGTCGGCGACCTCGGCGCTGGGCTTTTCAGGGATCAGGCGGCGCGGCGGCGCAGGCGGGATCGGGGCCTGCTGGTCGGACGGACCCTGGCGCACGAAACCGCCGGGGCCGACCGAACGATATTGTGGGCCCTTCTTGCCCTCATCAGCCTTGGCCGCCGGCGCCGCAGCCGCCGTTTCAGGAGTCGGCTTGGCAGCGCGGGCCGGGTTGGGCTTGGCCGGCGCTGCCTTCTTGGCGGCGGGCGGCACGGCGGGCGCTTCCTTCTTGGGCGCAGCGGCTTTCTTGGGCGCCGCAGCCGCCTTCTTGGGCGCGGCGGCCTTCTTGGCGGCGGGCGCCTTCTTGGCCGCCGTTTTCTTCTTCTCGCCCGCCTTGACCGGCGAGGGACGCGATTCGAGGCCAAGGCGATGCGCCTTGCCGATGACGGCATTGCGGCTCACCCCGCCAAGGTCCTCGGCGATTTGGCTGGCGGTCTTGCCTTCCGCCCACATGGCTTTCAGGCGATCGATCCGCTCGTCGGTCCAGCTCAATATTCTCTCCACCCGTTGAGGGTTCATCATTGTCATCGTCGTGCCGCCCCGATAGGCGAGGCGGTCATGGACGACAAGCAGCATCCGTCATGGTCGAACGCCCCATATGGCCAGCCGATCCTCGGCGCCGTGAATTGGGGCGGTCTCAAGACCCTCTATGTCAAGGAGGTGCGGCGCTTTTTCAAGGTCCAGCTGCAAACCGTCTGGGGACCGGCGGTGACGACGCTGCTGTATCTCGCCATCTTCACCATCGCGCTCGGGCGCGGCGGGCGCGAGATGATGGGGGTGCCCTTCGCCGATTTCCTCGCCCCCGGGCTGATCGTCATGGGGATGATCCAGGCGGCCTTCGCCAATGCCAGCTTCTCGCTGCTGGTCGGCAAGATCCAAGGGACGATCGTCGATTATCTCATGCCGCCCCTGTCGACGGGCGAGCTGATGGCGGGGCTGGTCGGCGCTTCGGTCACGCGCGGCTTCCTCGTCGGCGGCGCGGTGTGGCTGGTGATGGCGCTGTGGCCGGGCGTGAGCGTGGTGCCGGTGCATCCGCTGGCGGCGCTGTGGTTCGGGTTGATGGGGACGCTGCTGCTGTCCTTCCTCGGGCTGCTGACGAGCTTCTGGGCGGAGAAGTTCGACCATGCCGCGATGGTGACCAATTTCGTGGTGGCGCCGCTCGCGCTCCTGTCGGGCACCTTCTATTCGGTCGAGGCCTTGAGCGAGAGCTTTCAGGCGGCGAGCCACGCCAATCCATTCTTCTACGTCATCTCGGGTTTTCGTTACGGCTTCATCGGGGTGGCCGACTCGCCCGTGATGGTCGGCGCGATCGGGCTCGCGATCCTGAACGCAGGCCTGTTCGCTTTGTGCTACCGGCTGCTGTCGACGGGCTGGAAAATCAAGAATTAGGGTGCTCAAGCGATTGAAACGCTAGCGTTTTTACCGGCCTGAACGCTGGCTTACATACGTATTCAGTGAAGCCACACGCGGCATGGGCCAGCTTGGGGACATCGAGAGTTTCCCAAGTGAAGGAGTGCCCCATGAACAAGTTTCTTATCGGACTGAGCGCCGCCCTCGGGGCGGGCGTGATCGCGGTGCCGACCGCCGCCAGCGCGGCCAGCGCTGCGCCCAATGTCTCGGTCGCCATCGGCGTGGGCAATGCCTACCAGCCGTATCAGCAGCGCGGCGATCGCTATGACCGCTATGACCGCTATGACCGCTATGACCGCTATGACCGCTATGACCGCTATGGCTATGACAATTGGGGCTATGATCGCAGCGGTCGCTACAATGTCCAGCGCCACTTCGCTTATGGCAAGGTCCGCGAATTGCAGAACCGCGTCGGCCAGATGCGGCAGGATATCCGCTATTTCGCTCGGCAGGGCGCGTTCGAGCGGGGCGAGTTCCGCAAGCTCGATCGCAAGGCCGAGCGGCTCCAGCGCCGCATCGACCGGATGAGCCGCAACGGCCTCAATCGCGGCGAATATCGCGCCTCGATCCAGGGCATTCGCAACTTGCGCCGCGACATCCAGCGCGACCTGCGCGACGGGCGTCGCTGGAACCAGTACGGCTATGGCTATCAGGGCGATCGCGACCGCTACTGGAACGACGACGATCGCTACGATCGCGACGATCGCTGGGAGCGTCGGGATTATGACGAGCGCCGTTACGAGCGTCGCCGCTAGGGCCTGAACCCATTGTCCGGCGGGGGCACGTCCCCCGGTCTCCGCCGCAAGAAAGGCGCCGTCCCCCGAACACGGGTGGCGGCGCCTTTTCTTTGGCGCTATCGAGCCCACATAGGAGAGAACCAAGGGGGCGCGGTGCAGCCAAGCGCGTGCCCCTCAATACCCAAGGAGCATACATGTCCATTCCCGCGCTGATGCCGGTCTATCCCCGTTGCGACGTCCGTCCGGTCAAGGGCGAGGGGCCCTATCTCTATGGCGAGAATGGCGAAAAGTGGCTCGATTTCGCGAGCGGCATCGCGGTGAACCTCCTCGGGCACGATCATCCGCACCTCGTCGGCGCGATCCAGAAGCAGGCCGCGACGCTCATGCACGTGTCGAACCTCTATGGCAGCCCGCAGGGCGAGGCCTGTGCGCAGCGGCTGGTCGACAACAGCTTTGCCGACACCGTCTTCTTCACCAATTCGGGCGCCGAATCGGTCGAGTGCATGATCAAGACGATTCGCCGCTTCCATGTTGTCGACGGCAATCCGCACAAGAAGGACATCATCACCTTCAAGAACGCCTTCCACGGGCGCACGATGGCGACTATCAGCGCCGCCAACCAGGAAAAGCTGCACGACGGGTTCGAGCCGCTGTTGCCCGGCTTCACCTATGTCGAGTTCGACAATCTCGAGGCGGCAGAGGCGGCGATTACCGACACGACGGCGGGCTTCATCGTCGAGCCGGTGCAGGGCGAGGGCGGTATCCGTCCGGCGAGCCGGGAGTTTATGCAGGGCCTTCGCAAGCTGGCCGACAAGCACGGCCTGCTGCTGGGTCTGGATGAAGTGCAGTGCGGCGTGGCGCGCACCGGCACGCTTTACGCCTATGAGCAATATGGCATCACGCCCGACGTGCTGGCGAGTGCCAAGGGGCTTGGCGGCGGTTTTCCCGTCGGCGCCTGTCTTGCCACCGAACATGCCGCCAAGGGCATGACCTTCGGCACGCATGGTTCGACCTATGGCGGTAACCCGCTCGCCATGGCGGCGGTCGAGGCGGTGCTCGATGTCGTGGCAAACGACGAATTCCTCGACGGCGTGAAGGCGACCGGCGAGCGGCTGCGCGGCGCGCTCGAGCAGATGATGGGCAACCATCCCGACAAGTTCGTCAGCATGCGCGGCATGGGGCTGATGCTCGGCATCAAGATGCACGAGGATGTGGTGGTGCGCGATTTCGTCGGCTGGCTGCGCGGGCAGGGGCTGCTCGCAGTCGCGGCGGGGGACAATGTGATGCGCGTGCTGCCGCCCTTGAACATCACCGATGCGCATATCAGCGAGTTCGTCGAGAAGCTGTCGGCGGCGGCCGGCAAATATGAGGTCCCGGGTAAGTAATGAGCGATCAGCAGCGTGCCAGCCTGACCGAGGATGTCGTCGTCGGGGCGATGTTGCCGACGCGCGGCGCGCGCGGGCGGCTGGTGCGCCTGTCGCACGCCTTGGACGCCATCCTCGCGCCGCATGCGTATCCGCCGGTGATCGAGAAATTGCTCGCCGAGGCGCTGACGCTGGCGGCGCTGCTGGGCTCTCTTCTCAAGGACGAGAAGGGGCAGATCACCATGCAGGCGCAGACCGAGAATGGGATCGTCGAACTGCTGGTGTGCGATTATTTGCAAGGGCAGCTGCGCGGCCATGTCAAATATGACGGCGACCGGCTCGCCGAGGCGGGGCCCGAGCCGACGCTGTTCCAGCTGTTCGGCAAGGGCTATCTCGCGATCACCTTCGACCAGCCAAGCCGCAAGGAGCGCTATCAGGGGATTGCGCCGATCGAGGGCGAGGATATCGGCGAGGTGGCGCAAAGCTATTTCGCCCAGTCCGAGCAGATCCCGAGCCTGGTGCGCGTTCATGCCGAAAAGACGGACGGCCATTGGGTCGCGGGCGGGCTGATGTTCCAGCACCTTCCCGAGGGCGAGGAAGGACGGGACCGGCTCCATACCAAGCTCGATCATCCCGATTGGCCGCATGTCGCCATCCTCGCGGGCTCGGTGAAACCGGGCGAGCTGGTCGACACCGGCCTGTCGCTCGACGACTTGCTGTGGCGACTCTTCCACGAGGAGGACGAGGTGCGGCTGCTCGAGGGCACCGGCCTGTCCAAGGGCTGTCGTTGCTCGCCGGAATATATCAAGAGCGTGATCGCGCGTTTCCCGCCCGAGGAACAGGCGCATATGGTCGCCGAGGATGGCTTCATCCGGGTCGACTGCGCCTTCTGCGCGACCAGCTTCCCGATTGCGCCGATGACCGCGGATGTCCCGGAATCAGACGGGAAAGCGGACGACGTTTAACTGTCGTTCATCCAAATCTGCTAAAAGAGACACGATGAAACGAGTGATTCGAGCGACGATCGGTGTTGCCGCGCTGGGGCTTGCCCTCAGCGGGACGGCGGCGCTTGCGCTCGAGCATAAGGGCGCGCCGCACCTCCTGTCGAAGGTCGAGGCGGGCTTGTGGGAAGTGTCCAAGCCGGGCAGCCGGATGGCGCCGCGCCGCATCTGCCTCGCCGACGTGTCGATGCTCGCCCAGTTCGAGCATCTCGGCAACCAGTGCACCCGCATGACCGTGTCCGAAGAGGGCAATAATGCGCTGATGCGATACACCTGTGCGCGCGGCGGCTTCGGGTCGAGCGAGGTGCAAGTGGTGACGCCGCGCTCGCTGCGCATCGTGACGCAGGGGATCAAGGAGGGGTTGCCCTTCCATGATACGCTGCATGCCCGGCGCATTGGCGCCTGTTGAGCGCAGGCCACTGACGCCCGCTGGACGTCGTTGCTCGGTCGCTCGCGATGCGCTGCATCGCCACGCTCCTCGCGCCTAGCCAGCAAACGTCACTGACCTGCTCGGTGTGTGCGGGGCATTTGTCGGCGCGGGGCTTTTTCCCTAAGGGGCCGTCCCATGAAGAAAAAAGCGGTTATTTTGTTGTCGGGCGGGCTCGATTCGATGGTCTGTGCGGGGCTGGCGCGCGAGGCGGGCTATGCCATTCATGCGCTGACCATCGATTACCATCAGCGGCATCGGGTCGAATTGGACGCGGCGGGGCGGATCGCGGCGGATGTGGGCGCGGCCGAGCATGTGGTGCTCCCGCTCGACCTCACCGCCTTTGGCGGCTCGGCGCTGACGGCGGACATCGACGTGCCCAAGGAGGGCGTGCGCGAGGGCATTCCGGTGACCTATGTGCCCGCGCGCAACACGGTGTTCCTGTCGCTATGCCTCGCTTATGCCGAGACGCGCGGAGCCAACGACATCTTCATCGGGGTGAACAGCCTCGACTATTCGGGCTATCCCGATTGTCGTCCCGATTTCATCGCCCAGTTCGAGCGATTGGCGCAGCTCGCCACCAAGGCAGGCGACGAGGGGCAGGTGATGCGCATTCGCACGCCCTTGCAGGACATGACCAAGGCCGACATCGCGCGCGAGGCGGCGCGGCTGGGGATGGACGCGGGGCTGTCGCACAGCTGCTATGATCCGGGCGCGGATGGCGGTGCCTGTGGGCGCTGTGACAGCTGCCGGCTCCGGCACAAGGGGTTTGTCGAGGCGGGGCTCGAGGATCCGACGCGCTATGCAGCTGGGGTGGTGCCCGCCTGATGGCCTATGCGGTCAAAGAGATTTTCCTGACCCTTCAAGGTGAGGGCATGCAGGCGGGCGCGCGCGCGGTTTTCCTGCGCTTTGCCGGGTGCAATTTGTGGTCGGGGCTGGAGCGCGATCGCGCCAAGGCGGTGTGCCAATTCTGCGATACCGATTTCGTCGGCACGGACGGGGTGAATGGCGGCAAGTTCGCCAGCGCCGAAGCGCTCGCCGAAGCCGTGGCCGGCCTGTGGGGCGAGGGCACGCGCGACCGGATGGTGGTGATCACCGGCGGCGAGCCCTTGTTGCAGCTCGATGCGGCGCTGATCGATGCGCTTCACGCGCAAGGGTTCAGGATCTCGGTCGAGAGCAACGGGACGATTGCCGCACCCGCGGGGATCGACTGGCTGTGCATCAGCCCCAAATTCGGGTCGGAGCTCGTCCAGCGCTCGGGCGATGAATTGAAGCTGGTGTGGCCGCAGCCCTTCGACATGGATGCGCTCGAGGCATTGGATTTCGATCATTTCCTCCTCCAGCCGATGGACGGCGAGGAGGTGGAGGCCAATACCGACGCGGCGATCGCGCTGGTGATGGAGCGGCCGCAGTGGCGGCTGACGCTCCAGACGCACAAGCTGTTGGGGCTGGCCTAGTCCTCTTCGCTTTCGCGTTCCGCATTGCGGCCAGGCACGTCGTCGTCGGCGAGGCCGGCGTCATTGTCGGTGGCCGCGTCGATGGCGGTGATGTCGCGGCCCTCGATCGCCTCGACTTCCGGGGTCTCGCCCTGGTCCTCGACCGGGGTGGCTTCCTCCGAACCGCCACAGGCGAGGAGCGGGAGGGCGAGGCTGGCGAGGATGAGGCGGCGCATGATGTCTCCGATGGTCATGAGGTGCAGGCGTCTTGCTGGCACTTGCCCGACAGCTGCGCAAGGAAGTTGTCGGCATAAGCGGCGAGCGCGGCATCGACGCTGGCCATGTCGCTTGGCGCGCCGAGCTTCTCGAGGCTGGTGACGCCATAATCGGCGATGCCGCACGGCACGATGCCACCGAAGTGCGAGAGGTCGGGGGCGACGTTGATCGAAAAGCCGTGGAGCGTGACCCAGCGTTTGACGCGCACGCCGATGGCGCCGATCTTGGCCTCCTGCGCGCCGTGGCCGGTCCAGATGCCGATACGCCCGGGCTCGCGCCGTGCCTCGACGCCGAGGTCGCCGAGCGCGTCGATCATCCAGCCTTCGAGGCAGTGGACGAAACGGCGGATATCGCGCCCGCGCGCGCCGAGGTCGAGATTGAGATAGCCGACCCGCTGGCCGGGCCCGTGATAGGTGTAGCGCCCGCCGCGACCGGCATCGTAGACCGGGAAGCCCTCGGGGTTGAAGAGTTCGGCCGGATCGGCGCTGGTGCCCGCGGTGAAGAGCGGGGGATGTTCGAGCAGCCAGATGCGCTCGGTTGCGAGCCCCTCGCGGATCGCTTCGGCGCGCGCGGTCATGTCGGCGAGCGCATCTTCGTACGGGACGGGCGCGTCGCTGGTCTGCCATTCGATTCCCATGGCGCGCGATGTGCGCTGCCCATCGGCGGTTGGCAAGGGCCGCGGCTTTGCTATGGTCGCAGGCAAGACACCATAGGGGAGCAAACGGACATGGCACGACTGTCGATCAGCAAGGCGTGGGACGATGCGCGGCCGATCATCGCGCGCGACGGGCGGCTGATGTTCATCGTGGCGCTGGCGACGGTGGTGTTGCCGGGCACGGTCCTGATGACGCTCTCGCCGGGCGAGAGCCAGGTCGTCGGCAGCGGGGTCGATGTCGATGCCAGCGAAGGCGATGCGCTCGTCACCTTCCTCAGCTTCCTGTTCATGCTGGTCAGCATCATCGGGTCGATCGCGATCAGCTATCTCGCGCTGTTCCGCGGCGCGAGCGTGGGCGATGCGCTGCGTCGCGGTCTCAAGCGGGCGCTGGTGACGATCGGCATGGTGCTGCTGCTGATCATTCCGATGCTTCTTCTTTTTGCGCTGCTGGTCGTGATGGCCTTGGGCACGACAGCGCTGGCCAATTTCGACCAGGCGATGACGCCCGACACCATCTCGCCCGCCGCGGCGTTGGCGATCATCGCCTTCGTCCTCGTCATCCTCTGGGTCGGCATGCGGCTGGCGGTCACGACGCCGGTGATCGCGGCCGAGGAAGGCGGGCCGGTCGCCGTGCTGAAGCGCAGCTGGGCGCTGACCAAGGGCCATTTCTGGCGCATCCTCGGCTTTGTCCTGCTGCTGTCGATCGGCGTCTTCATCTTCATGGGCGCGGTCGAACTGATCGGCGGATTGGCGATCCAGCTGGTGCTTGGCGAACCCGAGCCGATGAACCTGGCGGCAGTCGCCCATGGCCTGGTCTCGACGCTGGCGCAGGCGGCGGTGACGATCGTCTATTCAACCATCCTCGCGCGCATCTATCACCAGCTGGCGGGCAATGCGGCCGACCCGGTGGTGAGCGTGCCCGCCGTCGACAGCGGACCGCTCAGCTAAGGGCCTATTGCCAGCGCGCGAGCGGGGGCAGGCTCATGAGGATGGCATCGACATTGCCGCCGGTCTTGAGGCCGAACAGCGTGCCGCGGTCGTAGAGCAGGTTGAATTCGACATAGCGCCCGCGAAAGTCGAGGAGGGCGCCCATGTCCTCTTCGCTCCAATCGTTGTCCATCCGTTTGCGGACGATCTGCGGGAAGATGTCGAGGAACGCCTCGCCGACATCGCGGGTGAAGGCGAATTGCGGCTCGAACAATTCGCCCGCCGCATCGAGACGGTCGTAAAAGATGCCGCCGACGCCGCGATGCACCTGGCGATGGGGCAGATAGAAATAGTCGTCCGCCCACTTCTTGAACTTGTCGTAGTAGGTCGCATCGTGCGCGGCGCAGGCGGCGCGCAGCCGGGCGTGGAAGGCTTCGGTGTCGTCCTCGTAAGGGATGGCGGGGTTGAGGTCGGCGCCGCCGCCGAACCAGCGCTTGGTCGTCGTGAGGAATCGCGTATTCATGTGGACGGCGGGCACATGGGGGTTGGCCATGTGCGCGACGAGGCTGATGCCGGTTGCGAAAAAGCGCGGGTCTTCCTCGGCGCCGGGGATCGAGGGGGCGAATTCGGGGCTGAACTCGCCGCCCACGGTCGAGACGTTAACGCCGACCTTCTCGAAGACCTTGCCCTTCATGGTGCCGCGCGTGCCGCCGCCGCCGTTTCCGTCGGGCGCCGAGGCGTCCTCGCGCTTCCAACTGGTGTAATCGAAGCTGGCGTCGGAGCCGGCCTCGCGCTCGATCGCCTCGAAAGCGGCACAAATCCGGTCGCGGAGCTTCTCGAACCAGTCGCGGGCGGCCTGTTGCTGATCGTCAAGTGGTTGCATGAGCGCCGCTTTATCGTGTCGTCGCGAAGGCGCAACCCGTTGTCGGCCAGGCAAAGGCGAAATCCGGCCTTGGCAAATGGGGACCATCGCGTCTATCAGGCGCCCAACCTGTGGGTCCCCATTCGCTTGAGGGCCCCTTTTCGCGAAGCAAGCCTAGACTTAGGGATCATCCATGGCCACGGTCGAACAGCCTGACCCCCTCCTCAAAGAAGACAGCACTGCCGAGACCGGCGTGCGTCGCCGCGACTTTCTCGACATCGCCGCCGTCTCGTTCGGCGCGGTGGGCGTGGGCGCGGTCGCCTTTCCGCTCGTCAACCAGATGAGCCCGCCCGCCGACGTGCTGGCGCTTGCCTCGATCGAGGTCGACATCTCGAAGGTCGAGAAGGGCCAGGCGATCAAGACCAGCTGGCGCAAGCAGCCGGTGTTCGTGCGCAACCTGACCGACGCCGAGATCGAGGAGGCCAATGCGGTCGACGCCTCGAGCCTGCGCGATCCGCAGACGCTCGCCGAGCGCACCGCCGAGGGCAAGGCCAACTGGCTCGTCACCATGGGCGTTTGCACCCACCTCGGCTGCGTGCCGCTGGGGGCCGCCGAGGGCGAGAATAAGGGCGATTACGACGGCTATTTCTGCCCCTGCCACGGCTCGCACTACGACACCGCGGGTCGCATCCGCAAAGGGCCGGCGCCGACCAACCTCGTCGTGCCTGAATTTGAATTCGTCTCCGACACCCTCATCCGGATCGGCTAGGAAGAAGAACTATGAGTTTCGCCTGGGCAAAGCCTTACGAACCCAAGACGCAGCTGGGCCACTGGATCGACCAGCGCCTGCCGCTCCCCCGCATGGTCTATGGCGCCGTCGGTGGCGGCTATCCCGTGCCGCGCAACCTCAACTATGCGTGGAACTTCGGCGTGCTCGCCGGGGTCTTCCTGATGATCCAGATCGTCACCGGCATCACGCTGGCGATGTGGTACAATAGCGGCATCGGCACCGCCTTCGGATCGACCGAGCACATCATGCGCGACGTCAATTCGGGCTGGTTCCTGCGCTATGCCCACGCCAACGGGGCAAGCTTCTTCTTCATCGTCGTCTACATCCACATCTTCCGCGGGCTGTTCTACGGCTCCTACAAGGCGCCGCGCGAGCTCGTCTGGATGCTCGGCCTCGTCGTCTACCTCCTGATGATGGCGACCGCCTTCATGGGCTATGTGCTTCCCTGGGGCCAGATGAGCTACTGGGGCGCGCAGGTCATCACCGGCTTCTTCTCGGCCTTCCCGGTCGTCGGCGAACCGCTGCGCGTCTTCCTGCTGGGTGGCTATGCCCCCGACCAGGCCGCGCTGACGCGCTTCTTCTCGCTGCACTATCTGCTGCCCTTCGTGATCGCGGCGGTGGTGATCCTGAAGACCTGGGCGCTGCACATCCCGGGTTCGTCCAACCCGACCGGCGTCGACGTGAAGACCGAGAAGGACACGCTGCCCTTCCACCCGTTCTTCACCGCCAAGGACGGCTGGTTCGTGCTCGCCTTCCTGATGCTTTATGCCGCGGTCGTCTTCTTCGCGCCCAACGCGCTGGGTCACCCCGACAATTATATCGAGGCCAACCCGCTGGCGACGCCCGCGCACATCGTGCCCGAATGGTACTTCCTGCCCTTCTACGGCATCCTGAAGGCCTTCACGGTGGACTTCATCCTGCCCGCCAAGCTGTGGGGCGTGATCGCGATGTTCGGCTCGATCCTGCTGCTCTTCCTCTTGCCGTGGCTCGACCGCTCGCCGGTGCGCTCGGGGCATTATCGCCCGATGTTCAAGGTTTTCTTCATGATCCTGATCGTCGACGTGCTCCTGCTCGGCTGGGCCGGTGGCGCCGAACCGACTGCCCCGGTGGTCGCGATCATGCAGATCGCCACGGCCTATTATTTCGCCCACTTCCTCATCATCCTGCCGCTGATCTCGAAGTTCGAGAAGCCGCTGCCCATGCCCAACTCGATCTCGAGTTCGGTGCTGCACGGCGAAGCGGAGGAAAGCGCGCCCTACGGGCTCGCCAAGGCTTAAGAACGAAGGACCGACACGACCATGGGTCAGCTTTTGAAATTCATCGGCATCCGCGGCTTTGCGTTCCTGATCGGCCTCGGCTTCCTCGGGGTGCTGCTCATCGCCTTCGTCACCGACGCGGCGAACTACTTCAAGGAGCCGCCGGCGGAGAGCGCCGAGCATGTGCTGCACAAGGCCAACAAGGATGTCGACTTCACCTTCGACGGTGCCTTCGGTCGTTACGACCAGGCCCAGCTGCAGCGTGGCTTCGCGGTGTTCCAGAACGTCTGCGCCTCGTGCCACGGCATGCAGTATGTGGCGTTCCGCAACCTCGAGGACCTCGGCTATACGCCCGAGCAGGTGAAGGCCTTTGCCGCCAACTGGGCGATCGAAGTGCCGACGGTGAACCCCGACACGGGTGAAGCCTCGACGCGTCCGGCGCTGCCGGCGGATCGTTTCCCGAACCCCTATGCGAACGAAGTTGCGGCGCGTGCGGCGAACAACAATGCCTATCCGCCCGACCTGTCGCTGATTGCCAAGGCGCGCGCCGACGGTCCGGCCTATATCTACTCGCTGCTGACCGGCTATCAGGACCCCTACCAGGGCTATGAGCAGAGCGCGGAGGAGCTGGCCGAGGAATTCCCCGAGGCGCAGCCGGGCGAGGGGCTGTATCACAACCCTTATTTCCCCAACCTCAACATCGCCATGCCCGCGCCGATCACGGCGGACGGCCAGGTCGACTATCCCGAAGGCGCCCCCGAGGCGACCGTCGAGCAGATGTCGGCCGACGTCGCGGCCTTCCTGATGTGGGCGGCCGAGCCCAAGGCCGATACGCGCAAGAATGCCGGTCTCGCGGTGCTCATCTTCCTCGCCTTTGCGACGGTGTTTGCCTATATGAGCTATCGCCAGATCTGGGCGGAAGCCAAGCGCAAGGTCGTGGCCAAGGGTCCGCTGGATCCCGAGAACATGGCAGAGCGCGAAGAGGCCAAGGCCGAAGCCGCCGAACATGGTCGCGGTGTGAAGGGCTGAGCCCTCCAGCCATACGGTCGATGAAAAAAAAGGCCCGGTGGAGCGATCCGCCGGGCCTTTTTCTTTGTGTTCGGAGCGCCATCATCCGGCGTCGCCCCAGCGCAGGCTGGGGCTCATGCCTGGAACGGATTGCAGGCGGGTTGGCATGGATCCCAGCCTGCGCTGGGATGACGGTGAAGGGCGGGGGCTGTTGTGGGGCTAGTCGGCGCTGGGACGGCGCAGGACGAGGAGGATGGTGTCCATCGTGAGGACCTTCACCCCGTCCTGGTTCACCGCCTCGATGCGGCTGCGCGCGCTGCCAAGGCCGGGTTTGGAGCGCGAAGGCGTGGCCTCGAGCGTTTCGGAGGTTACGGTCAGCGTGTCGCCCGGGAAAACAGGCTTGAGCCAACGCAAATTGTCGACGCCGGGCGAGCCGACGCTGGCGAGTTGGCGCTGCGTGAAACTGTCGACGATGACGCGCATGACCATCGCGCACGTATGCCAGCCGGACGCGCTGATGCGCCCGAAATGGGTCATGGCGGCGGCTTCGTCGGAGAGATGGAAAGGCTGGGGGTCGTAGCGCTCGGCGAAGGAAATCACTTCCTCGCGCGTCACCTCGGTGGTGCCGAGTTCATAGCGCTCGCCGACCTCCAGATCTTCCCAGAAGAGCATCAGACGTTGAACTTGAACATCATGATGTCGCCGTCGTGGACGACATATTCCTTGCCTTCCTGCCGCAGCTTGCCTGCATCGCGCGCGCCGGATTCGCCGCCGAGTTCGACATAGTCGTCGAAGGCGATGGTCTCGGCGCGGATGAAGCCGCGTTCGAAGTCGGTGTGGATCTCGCCCGCGGCTTGGGGGGCCTTGGCACCCTTGGCGACGGTCCAGGCCCGCGCTTCCTTGGGGCCGCAGGTGAAGAAGGTATGGAGGTTGAGGAGGTCGTAGCCGGCGCGGATGATGCGGTTGAGGCCGGTTTCCTCGAGCCCCATCTCGCCGAGGAACTCGAGCCGCTCGGCGGGGTCCATGCCGACCATGTCGGCCTCGATCGCGGCGGAGACGATGACGGCTTCGGCGCCCTCGGCCTTGGCCTTTTCGAACACCTTGGCCGAATAGTCATTGCCATTGGCCGCATCGTCCTCGTTGACGTTGCAGACATAGAGGACGGGCTTGGCGGTCAGTAGCTGGGCCTGGCGGAAATGCCTGGCCTCTTCCTCGTCATTGATGTCGGTGAGGCGCGCAGGCTTGCCGTCGCGCAGCAGATCGAGCGCCTTGCCGAGCACGCTCGCCATGATCTTGGCGTCCTTGTCGCCGCCGGTCGCGCGCTTTTGCGCATTGGGCACGCGCTTCTCGAGGCTTTCGAGGTCGGCGAGGAGCAGTTCGGTCTCGACCACTTCGGCGTCCGCGATGGGATCGACATGGTTGGAGACGTGCTGGATGTCGTCATCCTCGAAGCAGCGCAGGACGTGGACGATGGCGTCCACCTCGCGGATGTTGGCGAGGAACTGGTTGCCGAGGCCCTCGCCCTTCGACGCGCCCTTCACGAGGCCGGCGATGTCGACGAAGGCGAGCTGGGTCGGGATGATCTTTGCCGAGCCCGCGATGCCCGCGATCTTGTCGAGGCGCGGGTCGGGCACGGCGACCTGACCCACGTTGGGCTCGATGGTGCAGAAGGGATAGTTGGCGGCCTGTGCCGACTGCGTCTCGGTGAGCGCGTTGAACAGGGTGGACTTGCCGACGTTGGGCAGCCCGACGATGCCGCATTTGAAACCCATGGGAACCTCGTGAAATCTAATCTCGCGAGGCTGTTAGGGGATCGCGGGGCGGTGGGCAACGCCTAGTCGGCGCGGGCGCGGTCGATGAAGAGCTTGGCGATGGCGGCGGCCTGCGCGGGGCCGACATTGGCGACCGCGACGGTGAGCTCGTCGGCGGGCGAATAGAGGACAACGCTGTTCTGGCCCTTCATCCCCCCGGCATGGCCGATGAGATAGAGATTGTCGGCCGCCATGTTCCAGACCATCGCGCCATGACCGTAATAGCTGACGCCATCGCCCATCGGGTAAAGGCACGAGACCATCGTGTCGCGCAGGGGCTGGGGCAGGAGGCGGCTTTCCATCAGCGCACCCCAATAGACGGCAAGGTCGGAGGGGCTGCCGGCAAGACCGCCTGCGGGGCCGGGTTCGAGCGCCGACTGGCCGACGCCATCGGGGACGAGCACGCTGGCGGCATTGGCCTCGTCGATGACGATGGCATGCGTCAGGCCGAGCGGGGCGAGTACGCGCTCGCGCACCGATTGCTGCCATGGCTTGCCCTCCACGGCGGCGAGGATGGCGCCGAGCTGGCGGTAGCCATCATTCGAATATTTGAAATGCTGGCCGGGGCAGAAGAAATAGCCCTTGTCGGCATAGCCCATGGGGCGCGTGGCGGCCTGGTCGGGGTCCTCGGTGGCGCTGTAGAGGCCACTCTTGTGGCTGAGCAGGTCGGCGATGGTGATGGCGTCGGCATAAGGCGTGTCGGGCGCCCAGCGCTCGATCGTGGTGTCGAGCGAGAGGCGGCCTTCGTCGACCAGCTGGAGGATGGCGACGGCGAGCGCGGATTTGCCGATGCTGGCCCAGTGAAAATGCTGAGCTGCGGCGATGCCGTGGGTGCGGCTCCAAACGGGCTGGCCGCGGCGATAGACAGCGACGCCGAGCGCGTCGCTCTTGGCCTTTTGAAGCGCCGTGTCGAAGGTGGGGTCGAAGTCGGGCAGCGGCGCCGCGACCTGTTCGGGCGCGGCGAAGGCGGCGGGGTCGAGCGCGAGCGGGGGCGGGCCTTCGTAGGCGCAGCGGTCGGCGACGAGCGTGGCGGCGGCGAGGATGGACAACATTTGGCGGACGGCTCCCGTGGCGGCTTTGCACCCATGGGGTGGGGCGGGGCGGCTGTCAGCGCAATGAACGGTCACCGCCGTTTGTCGAAAAGGCGGCAGGTCAGGCGTCGTGAGCGGCGCGTCGACGCCAGGCGTTCCAGTGACGGCGCAGGGTCGCGGCGAGCTTGTCGGCGGCAAGGTCGTTGCCGGGAGGGATCTGGTAGCCCGCGATCCAGAAACGGTCCCACCGGCGTCGCGGCAAGCGCGATCCGTCGACCAGGATCAGGACGTGATCGCCTGGCAGGCGGTAGTTGGGCCGCTGCTCGATCCGTTCTACCTCGGACCAGTGGATGTGCCGGTCATAGAGAAGGCCGATGATCGCGATACACTCCTCGTCGATCTCGACGCGAGAGGGTGGGAGCGCGTTGACGATGACGATCGCCGCGACCAGCAGCGCGGCGGCGAGGGTCGTGGCGTACATCCTGCCCCAAAGCGAAACGCCGCCGTCGGACCATGACGCGATGAGGATGACGGCGATGACGATCAGGAGCGCCGCCGCCGTCACCGCGCGCAGGACGCTCGCCCACCAGCGCGGGCGGACGATGCGGGCGCGGGGGCGCGTCACGAGAAGTTGAAGCTGATCGAGAGGCGCTCTTGCTCGCCGTGATGGGGCATGACCTCGTGACGCAGGAAACTTTCCCACAGGAGAAGGGTGCCGGGGGAGGGCGCGATGGTGACATGGGGCTGGAGATGCTCGGGGGCATCCTCGCGGCGCAGGGGCGCGACCATCATCATCGGCAGGCGTGGATCCTCGAAGCGGATCGCGCCCGCGCTTTCCGGTACCTCGACGTAGAGCGTGCCCGACAGGACGCTGTGCGGGTGGATATGAGCACTGTGATGGGCGCCGGGCTCCATGAGGTTGACCCAGATATGGTCGAGCTTTGGCTTGTGATCCCAGCCGAGCGCCTTGGCGAAGGCGCGCGCTTCCTTTTCGAGGACGGGCTTCAGCTCGCCGATGGCAGGGTCGCGGGTGGTGAGGTCATCGAGGCTGGCGTAGCTGGTATAGCCCCAATAATCCTTTTCCTCGGCCCAACGCTGGCCCGCCGTATCGGCCTCGGCGAGATAGCGGATGGTGCGAGCGAGCTCTTCGAGATCGACGTCGAGCCGGGCTTCGTGGAGCGGGGAGGCGAAGAGAAGGCGGGTCATCGCCGACCGCTGCCCGCTTTTGGCTTGCAAGGTCAAGGGGCCGTTGACACACTGGCGGCGACAAAAGGGGAGCCAGAGTTTCATGGGGCACAAGATCGTCAACATGCGGATGCTGTTTCCGACGCCGGTGGCGGTGGTGCGGATCGAGGATCATGAGCGCATCAACGCGCTAGTGCTCGAGGAACTCAAGGCGCGGCGTGCGGGCGAGAAGGGCATCACGCGGTCCAATCGCGACGGCTGGCATTCGGCGCTCGATTTCTTCCAACGCAAGGAGCCGGGGCACCGCGAACTGGCGCAGGCGATCATGCAGGCGGTGGCGCAGGTGACGCGGAAGATGAGCGGGCCGGGGGTCAGCTTCGAGGCGCTGCGGCTCGAATGCGACGGCTGGGTCAACGTCAATCCGGCGGGCGGATACAATATTCCCCACGATCATCCGGGCAGCTTCTGGTCGGGCGCCTATTATCTGCACAATCCGCAGAAAAGCGCGGACAAGAACCCCAATTCGGGCGCCATCGAGTTCATCGACCATCGCTCGGCGCCGGCGGGGCAGGGGTTGGTCAAGGCGCCGGTGCTGCGCGGGATCGAGACGCTGCACCCTCAGGAGGGGACGCTGCTCGTCTTCCCGTCGAACGCCAAGCATTGGGTGCATCCCAACCTGTCCGAGGAGGAGCGGGTGACGGTGGCGTTCAACGCGCGGGTGACCATGAACCCGGCCAAGCTGCGCGCGGCGGCGACCGAGCGGCAGAAGCAGGTCACCAAGGGCCCGGCGGCAGCGGCGGGATCGAAGGGGTCGGCGGCCAAGAAACCTGCCGCGAAGAAGAAAGCAGTGGCTAAGAAGCCTGCCTGAGCGCGATGTCGCTCATGAAGCGGGGCAGGGCGCCCTCGGCAAGCCACTCGGCCTCGGCGGCAATGGCGCCGAGCATGTGGACGAGGTCGTCCATCTCGGCCTTGGCGTAATTGCCGAGGACATGGCCAGTGACCCGGTCCTTGGAGCCGGGATGGCCGATGCCGATCCGCACGCGGGTGAAATCGGGTCCCAGGTGCGCATTGATCGAGCGCAGGCCGTTGTGGCCCGCGAGCCCGCCGCCCTCGCGCGCCTTGACCTTCATGGGGGCGAGGTCGAGTTCGTCATGGAAGACGGTGAGATCCGCGACACCCAATTTGTAGAAATCGAGCGCGGCGCGCACCGAGGCACCGCTCTCGTTCATGTAGGTGGCGGGCTTCAGGAGGATGATCTTGTGGGGGCCGATGCGGCCTTCGCGCACTTCGCCGCGAAACTGTTTCTTGGGCGGCGAGAAGCCGTACATTTCGGCGATGGTGTCGACGACCATGAAGCCGACATTGTGCCGGTGCATTCGATATTTCTCGCCCGGATTGCCGAGCCCCGCCCAGATCTGCATGGGCTCGCCCCTAGCGCAAAAGAAAAGCGCCGCCCAGCCTGTAGGCTGGCGCGGCGCTGATCTTTAGCAAGACGATGAAGAGGCTTATTCGCCCTTGTCTTCGCCTTCGGCTTCGTCGCCATCGGCGTCGTCGGCCTGTTCGGTCGCGGGGACTTCGTCGGCAGCGACTTCTTCTTCCTCGGCGGCGTCGTCCTGGCTCTTCATGGCCGAGGGCGCGACGAGGGTGGCGATGGTGTAGTCGCGATCGACTTCGTTCGACGCGCCCTTGGGCAGGTCGACGGCGCTGACGTGGATCGAATCGCCGATGTCGAGACCAGCAAGGCTGATGACGATTTCATCGGGGATCGAGGCCGCGTCGCAGACGAGGTCGAGGTCGTGACGCACGACGTTGAGCACGCCGCCACGGGTCATGCCCTTGGACTTTTCCTCGTCGACGAAGCGGACGGGGATCTGGACGTGGACGGTCGCGCCCTTTTCGAGACGGAAGAAGTCGATGTGGATCGGACGGCTGGTCACCGGGTGGAACTGCACGTCCTTGGGAAGGGTGCGATGCTTGTCCTTGCCGACGGTGAGTTCGACGACGGAGTTCATGAAGTGCCCGGTCTGGAGCATCTTCGTGACTTCCTTGGCCTCGATATGGATACCGAGGGGTTCCTTGTTGCCGCCGTAGATCACGGCAGGCACCCGGCCATCACGGCGCAGTGCACGGGAGGCTCCCTTGCCAACCCCTTCACGCAGCTCGGCGGGCAGCGTCAGCTGATCGCTCATCTTGTTCTTCCTTATATAGAATATGGTTCGCGTTCGCCCACGCCTCCAGGGATGACCATGGGACGAACCGGCGCTCCATAGGGGGCAAGGCCCTTTGATGCAAGGAAAAGAGCGGGGAGCGCGGTATCGGCGCGGCTAGTCGAGGCGGCGCACCGGCAAGCCGCGCTGGCGGGCATAGTCAAGCACCGAGCGCTCGCCGCCCAGATGCGCGGCACCGACCGCGATGAAGACGGTGCCGGGGCGTTCGAGCCGATCCTCGATCCAGTCGACCCAGTGGCGGTTGCGCGCATAAAGGAGATGGTCGAGATATTCCTCGCTGAGCTGGGCGTCACGCTCGGGATCGTCGCTCTCGAAGTCGGGCGTAAGGGCGGCCATGTAGGCGGCGAGGTCGATCTGCTCGCCGGTCCGCCACTGTTCGAGGATCGCCTCCCATTGACCCTTGGCCTTGTCGATGAGATCATCGTCATATTCGCCGCCGTGATAGGCGAACCAGCTGTCGAGCGTCTCGTCCTGCAATTCGCGCGAATAGGAATCGCCGAGCTGGATCTGGAAGGCGAGGCTCTCGAGGAACTCCTGCGGCTTGCGTGCCGCCTCGAACTGATATTCGAGTTCGCCCTCGACGCCGCCGGTCTCATTCTCCTCCTCGGCGGGCACGAGCATGCCCTGGAAGACGTATTCGGTCAGCGCCCAGCTGTCGATCTTGTCGTAGAAGCTTTCGGGCAGGGGCATGGGCGCCTCGGCGAGGAGCCGGTCGAGGGTGGCATGGTGGCGCGCATCGAGCCGCTCGCGCAGCGGGCGGTTGGA
Source organism: Sphingomicrobium arenosum (assembly GCF_026157085.1). NCBI lineage: Bacteria > Pseudomonadati > Pseudomonadota > Alphaproteobacteria > Sphingomonadales > Sphingomicrobiaceae > Sphingomicrobium > Sphingomicrobium arenosum. The sequence goes on along the minus strand of NZ_JANPVN010000001.1, from coordinate 1,068,188 downwards.
GCGGTCGAAGGACGCTTCGGCGATCATGCCGAAGATGTTAAAGACCCCGGTGTCCACATCGGTCTCGGTGACCAGCTCATCGGACGCCCAGATGGCGCGAGTGACGCGCTCGTCCTGCCAGCACAACTCCTCGGGCAGGATGTGGACGGTGCCGAACAGATAGAGCGTCGTGTCCGTGTCCTCGATCGCCCAGAGGGCGGGGCTGGGGGGCACGACGTCGTCGGCGAAGCAATAGCCGTTGGGATCGGTCTTGCGCTTGATGAGCTCGGCGGTGGGTTCGGCCGCCGCGGGGGCGGAGGCGAAGCCGAGCAGGGCGGCAAGGAGGATGGGAAGACGCGGCACTGTAAGATGCTTTCGAAACGGGGTCAGTCGTCGAGGCGGGTGACGCGATGCCCGGCGGCCTCGAGCATCAGGATGAGGCTGTCGTCGCCGGCGAGATGGCCCGCGCCGACGGCGACCATCAAGGTGCCGGGCTGGTCCATGCGCGCGTCGATCCAATTGGCCCAGTTGCGGTTGCGCCGGGTGAGGATGGCGGAGCGGATCTCGCTGCCGATCGGCATGCCTTCGTTGAAGGTCATGGCGATGCCTTCGACATTGCCCTGCGTCCAGGATTCGAGCATCGCGCCGAAGGCTGCCTTGGTGTCTTCGGCGGAAACGATGGTGCTCTCGAGAAATTCGCGCTGCGTCTCGGGTGAGAGATTGTCGAAATAGGAAAGCTGTTCCTCGTTGGTCTCGAGCTGGTCGAGCGGCTTGCCTGCAGCGGTGAAGGCGGCGCGCAGGTCGCTTTCCACCCCGGCCTCGGCGGTGAGGCCCAGTTCGGCGGCGGTCTGGGCGAAGAGGGTGAGGCCCGCGACCCAATTCTCCATCAGGTTGAAGGCGGCGACCGGCTGCCCCGACTTGGCGATCTTCTGCATCAGCAGCGCGCGTTTGGCGGGCGCGACGCGCTGCTCGATGGGCGGCAGGCCCTGCGCCATGCCCATGCGCGCCATGAGGAGGCCGAGCTCGGTCGGGTTGTCCTGGTCGATGATCGTCTCGAGGACGAGCGTGTCGCTGTCGACAATGGCGGCGTTGATGGTGTCGGTACGCCACTCATATTCTTCGGGCAGCAGATGGAAGGTGCCGAGGATGTAAATGCTGGTGTCCTCATCGCGCACCAGCCAGATGGCGGGATCGACCACGCCTGCGCGCTCGGCGGCGCTGCGCGGTTCGTCGATCGAGATGGCGGCGGCGCGGTCGTAATCGTCGAGCCCGCGGTCGACCGGGGCGCAGCCTGCGAGGAAGGCCAGTCCGAGCCCCATCCAGATCGTCTTCGCCATGCCTGCCCTCCCTGATGATTGTCGGCCTCCCTTATCGGGAGCGGTGGCGCGAATGGCAACGGCGAAAGAAAAGGGCCGGCTCGCAAGAGGCGCGAGCCGGCCCTGATCGGGTGCGCGAGCGGCGTGCTTAGCGGGCGCGCAGCGCGGCGATGCTGGCGGCGGGATGGATGACGGCAAGCTCGCCCTCCATCGTCGCATGATCCTCGATCAGCGCGCGCAGCTCGGCAGTCGAGAGCGAAGGATCGATCGCGAGCAGCTTGGCGGCGAGGTTGGTGACCTGCGGCGCGGCGAGCGAGGTGCCCGAGATGTTGATGTCGAGCCCGCCCGGCGCCTTGGACGGCACTTCAAAGCCATTGGCATAAAGGTCGATCGAGCTGCCGTAGCTGGTGAAGCTGGCGGGCTGGAGCGCGACATCGACCGCGCCGACGGTGATGAGGTTGGGCAGGTTGATGCCGGCCGGGAAGGAGCGGACGAAATCCACGTCCTCATCCTCATTGCCCGCACCCGCGACGAAGAGGATCTCGGGGGCAGCCGCCATCGCAGCCTCCATGCGCGCGGACAGGAGATCGAAATTGGCCTTGGCCTGCGCGGTGCGTTCGTCGGCGTCGGGAACGGCGAGGGTGAGCGACCCCGTCACCTGCGGTTCGGTGATGCGCCAGCTCATGTTGACGACGCGCACGTCATGCGCGCGGTAATAGTCGATGGTGCGCTCGATATGCTGCGCCATGGCCTCGGCGAACTCGGCGTCCATCGGATCGGGCATGATGTCGATCTTGAAGTCGAAGCGCGAACCGATCGCCTGCGCAGTCGGATTGCCGACGAGCGAGGTGTAGCCGGTCGCGGTGCCGTGGAGATAAAGGCCGAGGCGGGCGCTCTTGAGCGCGAAGGGAATGGCGTCGTCGCGGCCAAGGCCGGCGAGGGTTTCGCGGTAGAGGCGCGCTTCCTCGCTGTCGACGCCCGCGCCGCTGTCGAGCGAGCCCTTCACCAGCGCGAGATTGGTCTCCATGTCGGCGAGGTCTTCCTCGGGCATGGGGCGCAGGATCGCGGTGGTGGGCAGCCATTCGGGGTCGAAGGCGATGCCGTGAATGTCGTCGATGAAGCCATTGCCGTCATCGTCCACGCCGTTGCGGGTCTCGGCCGGATTGGTCCACATGTTGGGCCCGAGAACGGCAGGATCGACACCGCTGTCCCAAATGCCGACGCGGACCGGCGAGAGTGCATCGTCGCGGCTCAATTCGACGAGCCGGGGCGTCCAATTGTCGACCTTTTCGACGGCCTCGGCGGCAAGGCGCGCCGACAGGACGGCGACGACGCGGTCCTTGATCGGCATGTTGCGCTCGAGCGTGCCACGTGCCGAGACGATCGTGCTGGCGACGCCGAGCGGGACGGTGCCACCCTGGGCTTCGGCCAGCGGGTCGAGCGAGCCGCCAACCTGGCCGATGATGAGGTCGGGAGAGAGGATCTGATAATTGCTGTTGAGGCTCTGCGCCCAATCCTGCGCGAGCGTCCAGTCGAGGTCGGCGACGCGCGCGGCGAAGGCGGTCTCGAAGGTGTCGGCGAAACCGGGGGCGGCGGGATCCACGGCGCGCGCGGCATCGGCATAGGCAAGGGTGAGAAGATAGGCGGTCTCGCGCGCGGCGGGCTTGTCTTCGCTGGCGCGGCTTTCCTCGGCGAAGGCCACCGCATCGTCCCAGCGACCTTCGGCCATGGCGACCGCGATGCGCAGGCCAACGAGCTGGCGGCGGGTGGCGGCATCGTCGATGCGATAGCCATCGAGCGTGGTGCGGGCATAATCATCGATGGGGGCGAACAGCGCCTCGTAGGCGGGGCCGCCATGTTCGAGAAGGACGCTGGGCTTGTCGCCAAGGGTGACGACTTCCTGCGGCAATTCGCTGGCCTGGGTGATGACGGGGCGATCCTGCGCGGCGGCAAGGGTCGGGGTGAGGGCGCTGGTCGACAAGGCGATGGCAAGAGCGAAGCGGATCATCGTGGAAGTCTCCATGGAAGATTGGTGAACGGTGGGTCGGCGCGCCCGCGAGGGGGCGGGCGCGCCGGTTCCTTGGCAAGCGAGCGCTATTGCAGGCGCTCGGCGGTGATGCCCTTCTTGGCGAGCATGGCCTGGACGCCATCGTCGCCGATGAGGTGACCCGCGCCGACCGCGACGAACACGGTGCCCGGCTGGTCGAGGCGGGCAGCGAGCTTTTCGGTCCAGGCCGCGTTGCGCTCGACGATGATCGCCTCGTAGCTTTCGGGGCTGTTGTCGTTCATCTCGAGGAAGAGCGTGTCGAAGGTCGCGGTGTCACCGCTGGCCCAGGCGCCCTTCATCTCGGTCAGAAGATTGGGAATGTTATCGAACTCGGCCATCGCCTCGTTGAAGCCGAGCGACTGTTCGGCGAGGCTGGGCTTGCCGAGCTGGGCCAGCACTTCCTCGGTCGTCTCGAGCCCGCTGACGGGCTTGCCGTCGGTCTCGGCCGAGGCCTTGAGGACATTGTCGGCGCCATTTTCGCTGGCGAGGCCCCAGGTCGGCATGATCGCCTGCATCGCGGTGAAGACCGCGAAGGTCGGCTCGAACTGCCCGAGCGCCTGCGCGGGGATGCCGATGGGCGCGATCTTCTCGAGGAAGGTGGCATAGGCGTCGGCTTCGACCACGGTGTCGAGCGTCGTGCCGGCGGGGAGCGTGAGATGCTCCATCAGCACCGGCTGGAGCGCGGCCGGATTGCTCGGCGGGAGCGATTCGATGACGAGCTCGTCCGACGCCTCATAAGCGGTGCGAACCGGGCCGTTGAACCAGTCGGTGTCATTGTCGAGGAAGTGGAAGGTGCCGAACAGATAGATGGTGGTGTCCTCGTCGGCGACGACCCACAGCGCGGGATCGGCGTCGAGCTTTTCGGCCTGTGCGGGCGCGGCGGCGAGCGCGGTCGCGGCGGCGCAGGTGGCGAGGACGGTCTTGAGACGGTTGGCGAAGGTCATGCGTTTATTCCCTTGTCTTGAACGCAATTACTGAACGCGGGTGACGGTGAGGCCGCGCGCTTCCAGCATCTTGAGGACGCTATGCTCGCCCGCGAAATGGCCGGCGCCGCCGGCAAGAAGGACGGTGCCCGGCGTGTCGAGACGGGTCTGGACATAGTCGGCCCAGTGCGGGTTGCGGTTGGCAAGCAGCATGTCGGTGAGATCAGGGCCCATGTCGGCCAAGCCCATGACGTTGTAGAGCCCGTCGGTATCGCCCTCGGCCCATTCGGCGACGGCGAGCGGCAGCTGCTCGAGCGCGCTGGCATCGAAGGTCTGTTCGAGCAGCGCGCTCTGGGCACCGGCGCTGAGGCCGTCGAACCAGACCATCTGCTGTTCAAGACCCTCTAGCTCGGCGACGGGCTTACCCGCGCTGGTGAAGGCTTCGTAGAGCTTGATGTCCACGCCGTCGGTCGGCGAGAAGCCCGCTTCCATCATGCGCAGCGGTCCGAACATGGTGACGATGAACCAGTCTTCCATCGCATCGAGCGCCGGGGCGGGGACGCCGAGGGTGCCGGCGAGGCGGACGATCTCGGCATGATCCTCGGCATCGACGCGCTCGGCGAGCGGGGCGAGGCCCTGGCTCATGCCGAGTGCCTGGCCCTGCTGCATTGCGGCCATCAACTTGGCCTGGTCGAGGTCGGCTTCGAGAACGAGTTCGTCGGCGCTTTCGATGACTTCGGCGACCTTGCCGCCCTGCCAGTTCACGTCGGCGGCCATGACGTGGACGGTGCCGAGGATATAGACCTGCGTGTCCTCGTCCTCGACCAGCCACATGGCGGGCGTGGCCTCGGTTTCGGCGGCGGCCGGCGCGGCGGCGGCAAGGCCGATCGCGAGGAGGGGGAGGGCGGCGATGGTCTTCATGGTCTTTTTCATGGTCGAATGTCCCTTGTTGGTCGGTTGGTCGTGATCAGCGAAAACGGTGGTAAAGGTAGGCGATGATGGTCAGCACGAAGTAGCCCGCGTAGATGGCGCCATGCGCCGGTTCGGGCACGAAGCCGCCTTTCCACAGCGCGAACCAGGCGGGGTAGCCGCACAGGAGGGCAAAGCCGCCCGCCTGCATGCCCCACGCCTGATGGGCATATTCCAGTTCATCGGCGGTCCGCGTGGCCGACAGCATGAGCAGCGGCACGACGATCAGCGCGACGACGGCGAGCGCGATCGAGAGGAGCGGCGGCCAGCTGGCGGCCTCGAGGAAGGAGCCGTCGCCCGGGGTCGAGACCGCGAGGCTCCCGCCGATCGCCCCGCCGAGAAGGACGGCGGCGATGATGATGATCATTTGCAGCCGTGAACGCCGTGCTTCGCGCTGTTCGCCGGGGGTGGGGAGGGGGTCGGTCATCTCTTGGCTCCTCAGAAACGGCGGGCGATCTTGCGCCCGAAATAGGCAAGGGTGGCGCCGATGGCCGCGCCGATGGCCTGGGCATCGTAGAAATTCGGCAAGGTGGCCTCGATCAGGTCGGCGCCTGCGAGCGACATGAAGATGAGCGAGGCGAACATCAGCCCGAAGAAGGCGGCGCCGGCGGCCCACAGATTATCGGCTCGCTCCAACTCGTCGACGCCTCGCCAGAAGGCGATTCCGATGGCGAGGAGAGCAACGCAGATGAAAATGTTGGACCCCACCAGCAGTGCGGTGCGCACGGTGGGGTCGAGCGCCTCGTCGCGAAAGGCGAAGGTGAAGGCGGCAGCGCCGATGAACATGACGATGCCGGCGGCGACATTATAGCCCCAGAAGGCACGGCGCTTGGCGCGTTCGCGGCGCTCGCCTTCACCCAGTTCACGCTTAGGCCTGGTCATCGAAAATCTCCTCGATCGGCTTGTCGAACAGCCGGGCAATCTTGAAAGCGAGCGGCAGCGAGGGGTCGTGCTTGCCGGTTTCGATGGCGTTCACCGCCTGGCGCGAGACGTCGAGCCGCCCCGCCAGCTCGGCCTGGCTCCAGCCATGAATGGCGCGAAGGACACGAAGCTCGTTCTTCATGGGCGATCCCTCAGCAATTCGAGATGGAAGGCGAGGAAGAAGGCGAAGAGCGCCGTCAGCCCTACCGCATCGGCCGACAGGGGGGGCGTCGGGTCGTATACGCCCCTGAGACCGTCGATGAAGCCGCGGATCGGTCCGACATAGAAGGTCAGCACCACGGTCACGGTAAAGGCGGTCGCGGCACCCGCATTCCACAGCCGGGCGAGATATTCGTCGTCGCGGCGGCGGATCAGCAGCACGAGGACGATGACGAGCATCAGGCCGGTGAAGAAGCCGCGAACGAATTCGGGCGCCCCGAACAGTTGGGCGGCGATGAGGGCGAGCATTCCCGCGCCCCCGATATGCGCGACCCACAAGGTCTTCTGCGCGCGCTGGCCAGCCGAGGACATCAGCCGGTCACCCAGACCAGCGCCACCAGGCTGGTGAGAAGCATGAAGCCGACCGACAGGCCGATGGCGGCGTAGAATAGTATTTCGGCGGCAAACCCCATGTCGTCGTTCATGGCTGCAAGCATCCTAGCGGGTCAGTATGGCGACGATGGTGCCGATCGCGATCAGCAGGGCGATCATCTCGTCGCGGTTCATGGTGAGGGTCAGTTTCATCGTCCGCGCCCCTTGATCAGAAGATGCGGGCGAGCAGCGCGCCCAGCGCATAGCCCGCGCCGAACAGGGTGGCGAAGGCAAGCAGCGTGACGGCGAGCTTGCGCACGGGGCGATCGGACAGGTCGATCTCGATCCCATTCTTTTTGGCGTCCTCAGTCATGTCTTCATTCCCTTTTGTCAGGTTATGGTGACATCATGTCGCGATTCGCTGACAATGTCAACATATCCTGACAAAGTGTCGCGTTAACCCTACTTTTGTGAGAGAAAGCGCGGGCTTCTTGACGAGGGACGCGCCACCCGCCAAAGCCTCTGCCATCATGCTGAGCTTCCAAGATTTGATCCTGCGCCTGCACGCTTATTGGAGCGCGCAGGGCTGTGCCATCCTCCAGCCCTATGACATGGAAATGGGGGCCGGGACCTTCCATCCGGCGACCACGCTGCGCGCGCTTGGGCCCAAGCCGTGGAAGGCCGCTTATGTGCAGCCGTGCCGCCGCCCGACCGACGGGCGCTATGGCGAGAACCCCAACCGGCTGGGCCATTATTATCAGTATCAGGTGATGCTGAAGCCGAGCCCGGAGAATTTGCAGGAGCTGTATCTGGGCAGTCTCGCCGAGATCGGGGTTGATCCCTTGAAGCATGACATCCGCTTCGTCGAGGATGACTGGGAAAGCCCGACGCTAGGTGCCTGGGGCCTTGGCTGGGAAGTGTGGTGCGACGGGATGGAAGTGACCCAGTTCACCTATTTCCAGCAGGTCGGCGGCTTCGACTGCAAGCCGGTGGCAGGCGAGCTCACCTACGGGCTCGAGCGGCTCGCGATGTATATTCAGGGCGTCGACAATGTCTTCGACCTCGCCTTCAACAATGACGGCGTGACCTATCGCGACGTGTTTCTCGAAAATGAGAAGCAGATGAGCAAATATCATTTCGAGGTGGCCGACACCGAGATGCTGTTCGATGCCTTCAAAAAGGCGGCGGGCGAGGCGGAGAACTGCCTGGCGAACGATGTGCCGCTGGCGGCTTACGAGCAGGCGATCAAGGCGAGCCACATCTTCAACACGCTGCAGGCGCGCGGCATCATCTCGGTCGCCGAGCGGCAGGCCTATATCGGGCGGGTGCGCGATCTGGCGAAGGGGGCCTGTGCCGCCTGGCTCGAGCATGAGCTGAAGGAGGCGGGCGAATGAGCGACTTCCTTCTCGAACTCTTTTCGGAAGAGATTCCGGCGCGGATGCAGGCGAAGGCCCGCAAGGATTTAGAGGCGCTGTTCGTGGCGCAGCTCGCCGAGGCCGGTCTCAAGGCGGACAGTATCCGCACCTATTCGACGCCGCGTCGCCTCGCGCTGATCGCGAGCGGGCTGCCGAGCCAGACCGAGGCGGTGCGCGAGGAGACCAAGGGGCCGCCGACGGCAGCGCCCGACCAGGCGGTCGAGGGGTTCCTGCGCAAGGTGGGGCTCACCAAGGATCAGCTCGAAGTGCGCGACCTTAAAGGGCGCGACACCTATTTTGCGGTCATCGACAAGCCCGGTCGCCCGACCGCCGAGATCCTCGGGCCGGCGATCGCCAATATCGTGCGCGATTTTCCCTGGCCCAAGTCGATGCGCTGGGGGGCGGCTTCGGCGGACAGCGGTTCGCTGCGCTGGGTCCGTCCGCTGCACCGTATCGTCGCGATGCTCGGCGAGGAGATCGTGCCGGTCGAGGTCGAGGGTGTCTCCTGCGGCGCCGCCTCGCTCGGCCACCGCTTTCACCATCCGGGCGAAATCACCTTCGGCGGCGCGCACGACTATGTCGAAAAGCTGCGCATGGCGCATGTGCTGGTCGATCATGAAGAGCGCGAGACCATCGTTCGCGACGGCGCCACGACGGCCGCCGAGGATGCGGGCTATGCGCTGATCGAGGACGAGGGGCTGGTGATCGAGAATGCGGGGCTGACCGAATGGCCGGTGCCGCTGCTCGGGCAGTTCGATCCCGACTTTCTCGATGTACCCGAAGAAGTGATCCAGCTGACCGCGCGCACCGACCAAAAATACTTCGTGATGCGCGACGATGCGGGCAAGCTGGCGCCGGCATTCATCTGCACGGCCAATATCGAGAGCTCGGACCCGGAGGCCGTGGTCAACGGCAATCAGCGCGTGCTCGCCGCTCGCCTGTCGGACGCGCGCTTCTTCTGGGAGAATGATCTCAAGGTGTCGCTCGAGAGCCTTGGCGGAAAGCTGGGCGAGATCGTGTTTCACGAAAAGCTCGGCACGGTGGCGGACAAGGTCGACCGGGTCGCCAAGCTGGCGCGCTGGCTGGCCGAGGAGAAAATCGTCGCTGCCGATCCCGATCAGGCCGAGCGCGCGGCGCGGCTGGCGAAAAACGATCTCGTCACCGGCATGGTCGGCGAATTTCCCGAATTGCAGGGCGTGATCGGCGGCTATCTAGCGCGCGCGCAGGGCGAGGATGACGCGGTCGCAGATGCGGTGCGCGATCATTACAAGCCGGTAGGGCAGGGCGACGAGGTGCCGACCGCGTCGGTGACGGTGGCGGTGAGCCTGGCGGATAAATTAGATAGCCTTGGAGCTTTCTTTGGCGCGGGAATGCCGCCCTCGGGGTCGAAGGATCCGTTTGCGTTGCGGCGCTCGGCACTTGGCGCGCTGCTTCTGATGACGACGAACGGGCTTCGCTTCGACCTTCGCGATCTGATGGAAAAGTCCACCATGTGGCTGCGTCATGCTGGGCATGACCTGAACAGTTTCAACGACGACATGGCGTCCTTCTTCGCCGATCGCCTGAAGGTGCAGCAGCGCGAGGCCGGCGTGCGGCATGACCTCATCGACGCGGTGTTCGCATTGGGCGGCGAGGATGATCTCGTCCGCCTGCTGGCGCGCGTGAAGGCGTTGCAGGGCTTTGTCGAGACCGAGGCGGGAACGAACCTGCTGGCGGCCACCAAGCGCGCGTCGAACATCCTCAAGAAAGAAGGCATCGAAGGCTCGGGCGCGATTCCCGGCACGCTCGAACAGACGGGCGAGGAAGACCCGCTGGCGCTGGTCGGCGAGAGCCAGGCGTTCGATGCGGCGGTCGCGCAGTGGGACCATGACAGCCTGCAGGGCGAGGAGAAGGCGCTGGCCGATGCCTTGGTGACCGCCGGGCCGATGGTGCAACAGTCGCTCGAGGACGAAGATTTCACGAGGGCGATGGAGGCATTGGCGAGCTTGCGCGGGCCGATCGATGCCTTCTTCGAGGGCGTGGTGGTCAATTCGGACGTGGCCGAGGAACGCTCGCGGCGACTGGGAATGCTGGCGCGCTTCCGCAGCCTGGCGGACAGCATCGCGGATTTCTCGAAGATCGAGGGCTGAGCACAAAGCACCGTCCGGGGGACGGTGCGACTGCGAAGCGGCTGCGCAGACAGCCGTGGATCAGAGGACAGCCGGGGGCCAGAGCGTCTAGGCGGAGACCTTCCTCGTCATTGCGAGGAGCGCAAGCGACGCGGCAATCCATGGGCGATGCGGCCGGATTGCTTCGCGATGCTCGCAATGACGAAAGGGGGACGGCGTGTCCGATCCCCCACCTTTGCGGCGCGGCGATGGCATGGGCCCCAGCCTCCGCTGGGGCGACGGCCTTGTTCAACTATTCTCCAGCCTCCGCCGGAGCGACGGCCTTACGCCTTGCCCGGGTCGAGGGGGCGGTCGTCGGCGCGGTTGGGCACGCCGTCGCCATCCGTGTCGCGGGCGGCAGGGCGGCGGTCGCCGTCGCGCAGTGCGGCGGCGCGCAGACTGTCCTTCTCGCGCCATTCCTTCTCGGCGGCAGCATAGTCGGCTTCGACGCGCTCGCGATGCTCCTTTTCGGCGCGATAGCGTTCCTTCCACTTGCGCCCGCCACCGGCGAGCAGGAAGGCACCGATGATAAGGCCCATCAGGAAGACGAGGCCGATGATGATCCATTGGTCGGCGGTGAAATTCATCATGTTCAAATCCCCTTTTCCGGCCAACTTCGGAACCGCTCGTCGGGTTCCGTAACGGGGATGGAATGAGGAGTAGGCAGTATGGGGCGGTAGAATGGAAACTGCCGCCCCGCACGTGAAGTGCGAGACGGCAGTCCCTTCCCCCCACCAGGGAAGACGGTTGGCTCGGTGGCCCCGGGCTAGCTGTTGATGAAGCTGTCCGAGATCGAGCAGGCCGCGGGTCCGAGAATGACCACGAACAGGCACGGCAGAATGAAAAGAATGAGCGGCACGGTCATGATCGCCGGCAGGCGCGCGGCCTTTTCCTCGGCGCGCATCATGCGCTCGTTGCGGAATTCGGCCGACAGGACGCGCAGGGCCGAGGCCAGCGGGGTGCCGTATTTCTCGGTCTGGATCATGGTCGTCACGACGCCGCGCACGGCTTCGAGGTCGACGCGATTGGCGAGGTTCTCGAAGGCCTGGCGGCGTTCGTTGAGGAAGCCCAGCTCGATCGCGGTGAGGCCGAATTCATCGCCCAGTTCAGGATAGGCCTTGCCCAATTCCTTGGCGACGCGGCTGAAGGCGGCGTCGACGGTGAGACCGGCCTCGGCACAGATGACGAGGAGATCGAGCGCGTCGGGCAGGCCCTTCTGGATCGCCTTCGAGCGCTTGTCGACCTTGTTGTCGAGCCACATGTCGGGCGCCTTGTAGGCGAGGCCGACCGAGCCCGCGACGGCCAGATATTTCTTCATCGCCGACCAGTCGGGCTTGATGTCGACCACATAGATGAGGACGACGGCGGTGATGCCAATGACCACCGGCAGCACGAAGCGCGCGAAGATGATGAAGTAGGCCAGTTCCTTGGAGCGGATGCCGGCCTGGCCGAGACGCTTTTGCGCCTTTTCGACCTGTTCGCCCTGGAGCATCTGCGCCGAGGCGAGCAGCCCGCGCACCTTGTCGGCGGCCTGGTTCTTGTTGGTGAGGCTCTTGCGCTTGTTGGTCGAGGCGACGATGCCCGCTTTCAGCTGTTCGCGGCGTTCGTTGAGCGCCTTGACGCGCTTGGCCATCGGATCCTTGACGGTGGTGGCGGCATAGACCGCGACGAGCACCGCGAAGACCGCGACTGCCGAGAGCAGGGTGGCGACCCAGACGACGTCGACTCCGAGGAGGGTGGGACCGGTGGTTTCCATGTGTCTTCTCTTTTCCTCGGGTGCCTAGATCTCGAAGTTGACCATCTTGGCCATGACGAGGACGCCGATCGACATCCACATGAGGCCGCCCATGCCGGCGATCATCAGTCGCTCGTCCTCGAAGAAGTTCATCATGTAGGGCTGGTTGACCATCATGATGAGCGCGAAGACGATGAAGGGCAGCGAGCCGACGATATAGGCCGAGGCCTTGGATTCGGAGCTCATCGCCTTGATCTTCAGCTTCATCTGCGAGCGCTTGCGCAGCACGTCGGCAAGGTTCGAGAGCGTCTCGGCGAGGTTGCCGCCCGTTTCGCGCTGGATCGACAGGGTGATGACGAAGAATTGGAATTCGGGCGTCTCGAGGCGGTCGGCGACCTCCTGCAACGCGGCTTCCATGGTGGTGCCGACCTTCATGCGGTCGCTGACCAGCTTGAATTCATCGGCGATGGGACCACGGATTTCGCTGGCGACGACGCCGAGCGTCTCGGTGATCGGCAGGCCCGAACGCAGGCCGCGGACCATCAGTTCGATGGCATCGGGGAAGTTCACGTTGAACTGGGCGATGCGCTTCTTGATGAGGAAGCCGATGACGAAGTGCGGCAGGCCGATGCCGAACAGGATCCCGAGCATCAGGGCGAGCAGGAAGGGCGCGCCCTGGAGCGCGAGCACCCCGGTGACGACGATGAGGATCGCCGCGTTGATCATGGCATATTTGCCGAGGTCGATCTGCTTGCCGGTGCGCTTGAGGCGGGCGCGCATCAGCTCGGGACGGGGCACGAGCGAGGAGAAGGCGCCATTGACGCCGCCACGCTTGCGATCCTCCATGAGCTTGCGGATCTGCATCTGGGCATTGGCCTTGAGCGCACCGCCCGCCGCATGCCGTTCGCGCAGCATTTCCATGCGCCGCTTGGCGGTCTTCTGGGGGCTCGGCCCCTGGAAGGCGAACAGCGCCAGGACGATGGTCCCGAACAGTCCGGCAATCATGACATACAGCATGGGCGTGACCCCCTAAAACTTATCTGGTCGGGAAGGGGTGGGCGCCATGGGGGGCGCCCACCCGATCCCCTATTCGCGTTACGCCGCTTCGCTCTTGGGCTTGTTGAGCATGCCCTTGAGCCCGTCCATCAGCGAGGACTTGGTGGCCGCAGCCGCCGAGATGGTCTCGGCGCCATCCTCGCTCGAGGTGCTGAGCACCATGTTCGAGAGCTTGGCGAAGGGCTGGGCCAGCTTGCCCGTGGCGATTTCGGCGAGCGGCTTTCCGAGCTTGGCGGCCTGCGCGGCGGCCTTGGCATCGGCGGGGAAGACGATGTCGACTTCGCGTTCGATCGACTGTTCGAAATCCTTGCGGCTGATTTCCAGCGCCCCGCCCGTGGGCACGGCGTTGGCGGCGACGATCACCTTGGTCTGCGGCGCGTTGGACTTGAGCCAGGCGAGCAGGCGGATGGTGTCGCGGGTCGCCGCCAGCGTCAGTTCGCTGACCACCACCGCGACATGGGCGTCATGCACCATGTGCGGATATTGGATCAGCATGTGACGCGGCGTGTCGATCACGGTCGATTCGAACGCATTCTTCATCTCTTCCTGGAGCTGGAAGAAGGCGGTGCCGTCGCTGATCAGCGGCTGGCTGATCGGCGCTTCGGCCGAGAGGACCGAGAGGCGATCGTTGGCGCGGACCATGGCGCGTTCGATGAACAGACCGTCGATACGGCTAGGGTTCTCGATCGCGTCGGTCAGGCCGCGGCCCGGCTCGAGATCCAGTGCCAGCGCACCGGTGCCGAAGTGGATGTCGAGATCGAGCAGCGCCGTCGAACGGTTGGCCTTCTCGCCGAGCATCCAGGCAAGGCTGGTGGCAATGGTCGAGGCGCCGACGCCGCCGCGCACGCCGATGACGGAGGTCATCACATGGGGCTTTTCGACCTGCGCTTCGCCGCGCGGACCCGACAGGATGGCCTGCGCCTGCGCGAAGGTCTCGCGCAGCTGGTCGACGGTGAAGGGCTTCAAGAGATAGTCGTGGATGCCGCTCGCGACGAGGTCGCGATAGAGGCGCACGTCATTGACCTGGCCGGCGGCGATCACGATCGTGCCGGGCTCGCAGACCTCGGCGAGGCCGTTGATGTCGGTCAGCGGGTCGGCGCTTTCCGACAGGTCGACGAACAGCACGTTAGGGCTGGCCGAGACCGAGAGCGACTGGACCGCGTTGCGAAGGCCACCCTTGTTGACCTTTTCGGGGCTCCAGCCGTGCTCGACCGCGACGGGGCGCAGCATGTCGGCCGTTTCCTCGTCGCAGACGAAGGCGGTGAAGGGTTCGCGCAGACCGGCGCGGGCTTGGAAAGGCGCGTTCATCTTAGTTCCCCTGAGTGGTGACTTCTTCGAGACCGCCGCGGCCCGTGGGCTCGGCGTCACGATAGGTTTGGATGGCGCGCGCGGCGGTGCGGCTGTCGGCGACACCCGAGCCTTCGCGGCCGTAGACAAGGTCGTTGGGGTTGGCGACCATGGCAGCCAGCGCTCCGTTCACGCCGCACCCGAAATTGGGGGCCGAGACGTTCTGGAAGTTCGGCTGGTCACGACGCGACCAGTTGGGGCAGCCGGGCACCGAAGCGGTGGCGCGGCCGACGACGACACGCACCGCGCCAGCGGGAACCGCGCCCTGCGTTACCGGCGCGCCGTCGGCGAGCAGCAGGCCGTAGCGGCCGGCGAGCTGGGCGACATCGGCACGCGCGCTGGCGGCATTGGCACCATCGACGTAGACGACATCGCCATATTGCAGGCCAAGGCTGGTGAACCAGGCGGCGAGACGCTGCTGTTCGGAGGCGGGCAGGGTGCCGCCCGGCGCCGAGACGTCGAACGCATAGTTGGTCTGGGCGACCACCGGAACGTTGACGGCATTGAGGCTGGCCGCGTCCTGGCGACCTTCGTAGACCGCCGTCTGGCAGGCCGACAGGCCCGACATGGCGACCGCGGCGAGAAGAAGTTTCTTCATCATGTTTCTATCCTTCCTGCTGGCCGCTTAGAGGCTGAAGCCGGGCTGGGCGGGAGCGGCGGCGGCGGGTTGCGCCCCGCCGAGCCGCGCGGTGGGAACGACGCCCTGCGGGCCCGAGACGCCGACATAGGTCTGGCCCTCGAGGATCCGCTCGGCATCGTTGGGATGACGATAGCCATCGGTCGGCAGCGGCAGCTGGCCCGAGACCGGCTTGACGAGATAGGGGGTGACGATGATCACCAGCTCGGTCTCGTTCTTGCGGAAGCTCGAGGAGCGGAACAGCGCGCCGAGGATCGGCAGGTCGCCGAGGAACGGCGCCTTGGAGATGTTGTTCTGCCCGTTCTGGCGCAGCAGGCCCGCGATCATGAAGCTCTGGCCCGAGCCCAGTTCGACCGTGGTTTCCGCCCGCCGGGTGACCAGCGCGGGGATTTCATAGCCGTTGAGGCGGATCGCGCCTTCGCTCGACAGTTCGGACACTTCCGGGCGGACGCGCATCGAGATGCGGCCGTCGGCGAGCACGAAGGGCGTGAAGGATAGGCCGACGCCATAGGAGCGATATTCGACCGTCAGCGCACCCAGCGACTGCGAGATGGGGATCGGGAATTCACCGCCCGCGAGGAAGCTCGCGGTTTCGCCCGAGAGCGCGGTGAGGTTGGGCTCGGCCAGCGTGGTGACGAGACCGTCGGTTTCGGCCAGGTCGAGCGAAGCGATCATGTCGAGCCCGAGGAGCGAGCCCGCGATGCCCAGCGTGGTGCCGGTCTGAAGCGGGAAGGCCTCGAACGGATTGCCGCCGGCACCGGCGCTGCCCTGGCCGATCGCGAAGCGGGTCCCACCCGTGGAATCCGAGCTCAGCAGGTTGACGCCGACATTCTTGAGAAGCGAGCGGTTCACTTCGGCGATGCGCACCTTGAGGTTGACCTGCAAGGGGGTCGCCTGGCGAAGACGGCTGACGACTTCGGTACCGGCGCCGACATAGGCGCGCACCAGCATCTCGGCTTCCTGCGCATCCTCGGGGCTGGCGACCGTGCCGGTCAGCAGCATGAGGTTGTTCATCGGCGTGGCCGTGATATCCGCCTCGGGCATCGCCAGGTCGAGCATGGCGTCGACCGAGGTGATGTTCGAGCCGACCTGGACCTCGGAGGCCCAGACGACCTGCCCGGCCGCACCGGTGGCATAGATGGTCGTCTTGCCCGCGCTCTCGCCGAAGATGTAGATCTGGCGGTTGGAGCGCACGGTCACGTCGGCGATAGCTTCATCGGCGATGAAGATGTCGTTGATCGCGGCCGGCAGGCGGACCAGCGTGCCCTCGCCGGTGGCCAGCGTCAGCGTTTCGGTCGGCTGGACCTGCTGCATGGCCTGGGCGGGGGTCGCGATGGCGACCGGGGCGAGGGCGAGCGCGGCAACCGCGGCGGCGGCACGCAGGCCCAGTTTGGTGGATTTGACGATGGTCATCTTAGTTGCTCCCGACAGGCACGACGGTGACGCTGTTGCCGCGAGCGATGCGCACGGCAGGGCCGGCGGGCACGCCCGGCGCGGCGGCGGCACCCGGGGTCGGGGCGGCGGCGACCGTCGGCGCGGCGGCACGGCGGCGCGGTGCCGACGGGTCGCCTTCGCGGACGAGGCGCGAGACCTGGCCCCCGGTGGTGAAGGTGGTGTTGGTGTCGACCGGGCGGTTGGCGACTTGGAGCAGGATGCGACGCTCTTCGTCGGGCGTCGTGCCCTCGGGCAGGTCGACTTCGCCGGCGGCAACCGCACGCTCGAGTTCCGAATTATTGTCGGCGATCGAGCGCAGGACCAGGCTCAGGGCACCGAGGCGCTGCGCGACACTGATCTTCTCGGCCAGCTTCGGGGTCACCTCGAGGGTGGCCGAGGCGGCGTTGGCGATCGGCGTCTGGACGCCTTCCTCGTTCTTGGGATTGAGCTGCTGGTTGATCGCCAGCACGCGAACGTTGCGGATGATCGTTTCCGACGCGTCGATCTGGCCTTCTTCGTTCGAGACCGAGTGGGTCACGACGACATCGACACGGTCACCCGGGAAGATGAAGCCGGCGACGCCGGTGGTGGCCGAGATGGGCACCGAGATGGCGCGCATGCCGGGGCTCAGCGCAGCGGCGAGGAAGCCACGATCGTTGGGGCCGACGAGCGCACCGCGCGTGATCGGCTGGCCGGCCGTGATCTCGTTGCGAACGACGGTACCGATGAGCGCGGCGGGATCGGCGTCCTCGTCGGCTTCGGTATAATAGACGTTCTGGACGAGCTCTTCGGGCCAGGGCTGGAAGGTCAGCGCCTCGGCGTCGATGATGGTCCCGACGGGCAGCGGCCGGTTGGCCACCATCACCTTCGGGCCCTGCGGCACGGCAGCGGCCTGCGCTTCGGCGGCGGCTTCGCCGCTGAACAGGCTGCGGGCCATGAATGCGGTAACCACCGCAATGACCAATGCTCCAACGAGCAGCAAGAGTTTCTTCGCGTTCATGGCGCTTTCGCCTCCCCCACTGGGTTCAATTCAACTGTGCCTAGTCATCCGGCAAAATGGTTAAGAAAGCGTTGGGTGAGTAACCACAATGCGGCCACCGCGATGGCGACCCCGTAAGGAACCTCGGCTTTCCCGGATTTTTGGCGAAACTTATGGTTGATCATCACCGACAGCGAGACGAGCCCGCCGGCCAATGACATGATGATGAAGAACTTTACCGTGCCCGCCCAGGGGAACCACAGGGCCAGCGCCGCGGCGAGTTTCACGTCGCCGCCGCCCATCACGCCGAGCAGGAACATGCCCGTGAACAGCGCGAAGACGAGCGCCGCCATGCCGACGCGGATCGCCGCATCGGGCCACAGCGGCAGGCCGATCGACCACCAATAGGCCAGCGCGCCGAGGATGGTGACCCCGACGATCCAGTTGGCGATGCGATAGGTCTGCGTGTCGCGCCACGCCATGTAGACCATGAGTAGCGCGAGGGCGGCATGCAGGATGAAGGTAAAATCCATGTTCATCATGACGACGGGTCTAGACGCCGCGCCTTTCCAAACCGTAACCAGCGGGCCGTGACACAGGAGAATTTTTCGGACGTCGTCGTCGTCGGCGCAGGCATCGCCGGGCTGGCGCTGGGCGCGCATCTGGCGCGCGCGGGGCTGTCGGTGCGCGTGCTCGAGGCGGAGGAACGACCGGGCTATCACGCGACGGGGCGCTCGGCGGCTTTCTGGCTGGAGAGCTATGGCGGGGCAGCGGTGATGCCGCTGAGTGCCGCAAGCCGGGGCTTTCTCGACCAGCCGCCGGCCAATTTCTCGGCGCGGGGGTTCCTGAAGCCGCGCGGGGCGATTCACCTCGCGCGCACCGGCGATGCGGCGGCGTTCGAGGCCTTGCCGCGCGGGACGGTGACCGAGGCGCTCAGTGCCGAGCGCCTGCGCAGCATGATCCCGGGGCTGCGGAAGGAATGGAGCCTCGGCATGGCCGAGCCGTCCTGCCGCGAGATCGACGTGGCGGGGCTGCACCAGGCTTATGGCGCGTCGCTGGCGCGGGCGGGGGGCAAGGTGACCTGTTCGGCGCGTCTGGCAGAAGGACGGATCGAGGGCGGGCGCTGGATGCTTCGTACCGAGGACGGGCGCTCCTTTGAGGCGGGGGATGTGGTCAATGCGGGCGGCGCATGGGCCGACGAGGTGGCGCGAGCTTGCGGGGTGGAGCCGCTCGGTTTCACGGCGTTGCGGCGCACGATGGTACAATTACGGGTCGAGCGCGAGGGCATGGCCGAATTGCCGCTCGTGAGCGATGCGCGCGGCAGCTTCTATGTCCGCGGCGAGGGGGCAAACAGCGTCTGGCTGAGCCCGCATGACGAGGAGCCGAGCGCCCCGTGCGATGCCGCGCCCGAGGAGCTGGCGGTGGCGACAGCGATCGCGCGGCTCGAGGAGGCGGTCGACTGGACGATCGCGGCGGTGACGCGCAAATGGGCGGGGCTGCGGACGTTCGCGCCCGACCGGTTGCCGGTGATGGGGCGCGATCCCGATTGTCCCTCCTTCTTCTGGTATGCCGGGCAGGGGGGCACGGGTATCCAGACGCAACCCGCCGCCGCCGCGCTGGCTCGCGCCCTGTTTCTGGACAAGGCGCCGACGGGGACGGCGCGGGGATTGAGCGCGCGGGCGTTCTTGCCGGAGAGGTTGCGCTAAGATCCCACGTCATCCCAGCGAAGGCTGGGATCCATTTCGAGGAGAATAGTCACGATGGCATGGGCCCCAGCCTACGCTGGGGCGACGCGCTAGCGGATGGCTTCGGCGGCGGCGCAGGCGAGCTGGTCGGCGCGCTCGTTTTCGGGGTGGCCGGCATGGCCCTTCACCCAATGCCATTCGACCATGTGCGGCGAGGCGGCGGCGGCGAGGCGTTGCCATAGTTCGGCATTCTTCACCGGCTTTTTCGCAGCGGTCTTCCAGCCGTTTTTCTTCCAGCCGTGAATCCACTTGGTGATGCCGTCGCGAACATAGACGCTGTCGGTAGTGATATCGACCTTGCAAGGGCGCTTGAGCGCTTCGAGCGCAGCGATCGCCGCCATCAATTCCATGCGGTTGTTGGTGCTGTCGGCTTCCGAGCCCGAGAGTTCCTTTTCATGGTCGCCGGCGCGCAGCACTGCGCCCCAGCCACCGGGCCCCGGATTGCCCTTGCAGGCGCCATCGGTGAAAATCTCGACCTGTTGCATCGCGTCAGGCTCGCTCAGGCGACGAGCGTGCGGGGCAGCTTGAAGGTCATGTTTTCCTCGACATGCGCGACCTCGCGTTCGGTCACGGCGAAACGATCGCCCAATGATTCGACGACTTCGCGCACGAGGATCTCTGGCGCCGAGGCCCCGGCAGTGATGCCGACCGAGGCGGGAGTGCCGAACCAGTCCCAATCGATGTCGGCAGCGCGGCCGATGAGGACGGCAGGCGTGCCGAGGCGTTCGGACAGTTCGGCGAGGCGGCGGCTGTTCGAGCTGTTGGGCGCGCCGATGACGAGCATCTTGTCGACGAGCGGCGCGATTTCCTTGACCGCGGCCTGGCGGTTCGACGTCGCATAACAAATGTCCTCGCCCTTGGGTCCCTGGATGGCGGGGAAGCGCTCTTTCAGGACGGCGATGATCGCGTCGGTGTCGTCGACCGACAGCGTGGTCTGGGTCAGGAAACCGAGGCAGTCGGGATCGGCGACGGCGACGCTGCGCGCATCCTCTTCGGTCTCGACGAGGGTCATATGTCCCTCGGGGACCTGGCCGAAGGTGCCGATGACCTCGGGATGGCCTTCATGGCCGATGAAGAGGATGTGGCGCCCGTTCTCGATCATCCGCTCGGCCTGGCGATGAACCTTGGAGACGAGCGGGCAGGTGGCGTCGAGATAGTCGAGCCCGCGCGCCTCGGCAGCGCTCGGCACCGACTTGGGCACGCCGTGCGCGGAAAAGACGACGGGGCGATTGTCGGGAACATCGTCCAGCGTCTCGACGAACACGGCGCCGAGGCCGCGCAGGCGATCGACGACGAACTTGTTGTGGACGATCTCGTGCCGGACGTAGACCGGCGGGCCGTGGCGTTCGAGCGCGAGCTCGACGATCTTGATGGCGCGATCGACGCCGGCGCAGAAACCGCGCGGCGCGGCGATGAGGATGTCGAGGGCGGGGGACTGGCTCATACCCCGCGATGTAAGCGATCGCTTGGCAAGCGTGAAGGGCCTTCCTATGGAGGGGCCAGACTTTTCTCGCATTCAAGGTGTCCGATATGGTTCGCAAGCTGCTTCTCGCCTCCTCCATGCTCCTCCTCGCCGCTTGTGCGCGCGAAGGGCGGATCGAAGACGGGGGCATCGTCGTGGCGCGCAGCCTGTGCCCGCAGGTCGCGATCCCCGCGGGCACCGGCTCGGTGACGCTGTTCGATCCGGCAAACTCGACCGAGCAGGGTGCCATCGACGTCACCGCCTCGATCACCAACATGGACGACCAGTGCTACGAGGACACGCAATATGTGACCTCGGCGGTCACGTTCGATGTCTATGCCTCGCGCCGCGATGCGGGCGCGGCGCGCACCGTCGTGCTGCCGATCTTCAACGCCGCGGTGCAGGGCGGCGACAGTGTCATCGCCAAGCGCGTCGGGCAGGTCCGCCTCGACTTCGCGGCGGGCGCGACGCGTACGCAGGGTCGGGGCCAGGCGAGCATTCGCGTCGCGCGCTCGGCGGTCACCCTGCCCCCCGAGGTGCGCAGCGAACTGACCCGCAAGCGCAAGGCGGGCGATGTCGATGCGGCGATCGATCCCCTGTCGCGTCCCGAGATTCGCGATGCCGTGGCGCGGGCGAGCTTCGAGCAGCTGGTCGGTTTCCAGCTCAATGACGCGCAGCTTCGCTACAACGCCACGAAGTAAAGTTTTCACAGCCTGCCCCAAGGGCGATTGACAGGACGGCGCGGGGCCAGCAAAGCCGATTTCGTCTCCGGTGCCTGCCCCACGCAGGTGTCGGGGGGCCATGCGGGAGAGACCCCGGGCAACCGGGGCGCCGAAGGAGCAACCGCCCCCGGAATCTCTCAGGCAAAAGGACCGTCTGGCCCCGGTGACAGTCTGGAAAGCGCGGCGCGCCCGGCAACGGGTCGCGACGCCGCCGAAGGGGTAGGCGGGGCGTTGCCGGCAGGAGAGGCGGCAGGCGCGTTCGTCGAAACTCTCAGGTGCAAAAGACAGGCGGGGGTCCGAACTTTTGGGCGCGCGGCCTCGTCGTCGTGCGTCACGGACCTTGAAAGGCCTGGTGCATGACCAAGACGCTTCCCCTCGATGCCTGGCACGTCGCGCAAGGGGCGCGCATGGTCGAATTTGCCGGCTATGCCATGCCGATCCAATATGAAGGCATCATCGCCGAACATCGCTGGACGCGGACCCATGCCGGACTGTTCGACGTCAGCCACATGGGCCAGCTCGTCGTGAAGGGCGAGGGTGCGGCCAAGGCGCTTGAAGCGCTCATGCCGGGCGATTTCCAGATCCTCAAGCCGGGGCGCGCGCGCTATTCGATGCTGCTGGCCGAGGATGGCGGCATCCTCGACGACCTCATCGTCACCAAGGTCGAGACGCCCGAGGGCGTGCAGTTCGCCGTCGTCGTCAACGGCGCGGTCAAGCATGACGATATCGCTTATATCGAAAAGCATTTGCCCGATGGCGTGACCCTCGAACATTATGACGA
This sequence comes from Sphingomicrobium arenosum, assembly GCF_026157085.1. Classification (NCBI taxonomy): domain Bacteria; kingdom Pseudomonadati; phylum Pseudomonadota; class Alphaproteobacteria; order Sphingomonadales; family Sphingomicrobiaceae; genus Sphingomicrobium; species Sphingomicrobium arenosum. The sequence goes on along the minus strand of NZ_JANPVN010000001.1, from coordinate 1,046,042 downwards.
CCGCGCATTGCTCGCGCTGCAGGGACCCGAGGCCGCTGCCGTCCTCGAAGAGATCGTGCCAGGGGTGGGCGAGCTCGCCTTCATGGCGGGCGCGGGTTTCATGTGGGAGGGCGATTTCCTGTGGATCAGCCGCTCGGGCTATACCGGCGAGGACGGGTTCGAGATTTCCATTTCGCCAAGCCAAGTCACCGCCTTCGCCGATGCGCTCATCGCCGACGAGCGCGTGAAGCCGATCGGGCTGGGCGCGCGCGATTCGCTCCGGCTCGAGGCGGGGCTGCCGCTCTACGGCCACGACCTCGACCCCGAGATCACGCCGATCATGGCCGATCTTGGTTTCGCCATCTCCAAGCGCCGCCGCGAGAAAGGCGGCTTTGCGGGCGCCGAGCGGATCCTGAAAGAACGCGAGGAAGGTGCGCTGGTGAAGCGCGTCGGTTTCTTCGTCGAGGGCCGCCAACCGGTGCGCGAGGGCGCGCCGCTGCTCGATGGCGAGGGCAATGTCGTCGGCAAGATCACATCGGGTGGTTTCTCGCCCAGCCTCGAAAGACCCATCGCCATGGGCTATCTCGCGACGCATCTGGTCGATGATCCGGACGCCTATGTGAAGGCCGAGCAGCGCGGCAAGCTGTTCAACGTGACCGTCGCGCCGATGCCGTTCGTCGCGCACAATTATCACCGCAAGCAGGGGAAGAAGTGATGACCCTCTATTACACCAAGGAACATGAGTGGCTGCGCGTCGAGGGCGACGTCGCTACCGTCGGCATTTCGAACCACGCGCAGGAAGCGCTCGGCGATATCGTCTTTGCCGAAGTACCCGAGGCCGGTCGCGAGGTTGCCAAGGGCGATGATGCCGCCGTGGTCGAGAGCGTGAAGGCGGCGAGCGATGTCTACGCCCCCGTGTCGGGCGAGGTGGTCGAGGGCAATGCGGCGCTCGACGGCGACCCCGCGCTCGTCAACTCCGACCCCGAGGGCGAGGGTTGGTTCTTCAAAATCAAGCTGTCGGACCCGAGCGAACTCGAAGGGTTGATGGACGAGGCCGCCTATAAGGAATTTCTCGGCACCCTCTAGGCGCTGACGAGGCGCGACAAAGGATGAGTTGATGCGATATCTGCCGCTGAACGAGGCCGATCGGGCCGCCATGCTTGAAAAGGTCGGGGCCACGACCATCGATGATCTGTTCATCGACGTGCCCGAGGAGGCGCGATTGGACGGGCCGATCCACGGGCTGCCGATGCATGCCAGCGAGATGGCGGTCGAAAAGCATATGCGCCGCCTGTCGAAGAAGAATCTCGCGGCGGCCGATGCGCCCTTCTTCCTCGGCGCGGGCGCTTATCGCCACCATGTACCGGCGAGCGTCGATCACATCATCCAACGCGGCGAATTCCTGACGGCCTATACGCCCTACCAGCCCGAAATCGCGCAGGGCACGCTGCAGATGCTGTTCGAATTCCAGAGCCAGGTCGCGCGGCTCTATGGCTGCGCGGTCGCCAATGCCTCGATGTACGACGGCTCGACCGCCTGTTGGGAAGCGGTGGCGATGGCCAGCCGCATCGCGCGCGGCAAGAAGAGGAAAGTCGTCCTCTCGGGCGCGCTCCACCCGCATTATGCCGAAGTCGTGCGCACCATGGCCAAGTTTACCGACGACGAGATTGCCGGGGCGCCGCCGAGCCTCACCGCGCGTCCCGACGACGATGGCCTGATCGCGCGGATCGATGAGGATACGAGCTGCGTCGTCGTGCAATATCCCGACATTCTCGGGCGCATTCCGGATGTGGCGCGGATCGCGGAGGCGGCGCATGAAAAGGGCGCGCTGCTGATCGTCGTCAACACCGAGCCGGTCGCGCTCGGCGCGATCGAGGCGCCGGGCAACCTTGGCGCCGACATCGTCGTGGGCGAGGGGCAGGCGATCGGTGTCGGCCTCCAGTTCGGCGGGCCCTATTTGGGGCTGTTCGCGGTGCGCGATGAAAAACATGTCCGCATGATGCCGGGGCGCCTGTGCGGCGAGACGGTTGATGCGGAAGGCAAGCGCGGCTTCGTGCTCACCTTGTCGACGCGCGAACAGCATATTCGCCGCGAAAAGGCGACCAGCAACATCTGCACCAATTCGGGGCTGTGCGCGCTGGCCTTCAGCGTCCACATGACGCTGCTTGGCGAGAAGGGCCTGCGCAGCCTTGCGGCGGAAAATCATCGACTCGCCTGCATCGCCGCCGACAGGCTGGCCGCAGTGCCGGGCGTCACGCTCCTCAACGAGCATTTCTTCAACGAATTCACGTTGAAGGTCGGGCGCGATGCGCGCGCACTGGTGCGCGATCTGGCCGACAAGGGCGTGCTGGCGGGCGTGTCGCTCGGGCGGCTCTACCCCGACAGCGAAGGGCTCGACGATGCCCTGCTCATCGCGGTCACCGAAACCACCACCGAGGAAGATATCGACGCCCTGTGCGATGCGTTGAAGGAGGTGCTGTCATGAGCGAGGTCAATGCATCGGGCTGGAAGCCCGGCACGCCCGTCGACGGGCATAATGCCATGAGCGGGCCCGACACGACGACGGGCAATCGCGCGCTGATGCTCGAAGAACCGCTCATCTTCGAGATCGGCGACAGCGTGACCACCGGTGTCGATTTCGATTTCGCCGGCAAGCTCGATCTGGCGGGCGTGGAACAGCCTTCCGCGCCGACGCCGGCCTCCGAAACGACCAGTCGCCTCGGCGGCTTCGAGCGCAAAGGGGCGATCGGCCTGCCGGGGCTGAGCGAGCCGTCGACCATTCGCCATTATACGCGCCTGTCGCGCCAGAATTACGCCATCGACCTCGGCCTATTCCCCCTCGGCAGCTGCACGATGAAGCATAATCCGCGATTGAATGAGAAGATCGCGCGAATGCCGGGCTTTGCCGACGTCCACCCGCTCCAGCCGGTCGACACCGTGCGCGGCGCCTTGGAGGTCGTCAACGAACTGGCGCATTGGCTGATCAAGCTGACCGGGATGCACGGCGTCGCGATGAGCCCCAAGGCGGGGGCGCATGGCGAACTGTGCGGTATCCTGTGCATCCGTGCGGCCCTCGAAGCCAAGGGCGATGCGCGCGAGGTCATCCTCGTGCCCGAAAGCGCGCATGGGACCAACCCCGCCACCGCGGCCTTCGCGGGCTATGCCATCGAGAATATCCCCGCCAACAGCGACGGGCGTATCGATCTCGACGCGCTGAAGGCACGGCTCGGCCCTGATGTCGCGGGCGTGATGATTACCAACCCCTCGACGCTCGGCCTGTTCGAACGCGACCTGAAGGCGATCAGCGACGCCGTCCACGACGCGGGCGGCTACGTCTATTGCGACGGCGCCAATTTCAACGCCATCGTCGGCAAGGTTCGCCCCGGCGACCTTGGCGTCGACGCGATGCACATCAATTTACACAAGACCTTCTCCACCCCGCATGGCGGCGGTGGGCCGGGTTCGGGGCCGGTGGTGCTGTCGGAGGCGCTGAGCCCCTTTGCGCCGCTGCCCTATACCGCGCGGACCGAGGACGGGGTGGTTCACCTCGTCGAAGAGGAAACAGCCGACAGCTTCGCCGAGGAGCATTTCGGCAAGCGGCTCCACAGCTTCGGGCGCATGACGGCTTTCCACGGCCAGATGGGCATGTTCACCCGCGCCCTCGCCTATATCCTCAGCCATGGCGCCGATGGATTGAAGCAGGTCGCCGAGGATGCGGTCCTCAACGCCAATTACCTGCTGCGCAGCCTCGAGGACGTCCTCGACGCGCCTTTCGCCCATTCCGGACCGTGCATGCACGAGGCGCTGTTCAGCGACAAAGGGTTCGAGGAAGGGTTGTCGACGCTCGACCTTGCCAAGGCACTGATCGACGAGGGCTATCACCCGATGACCATGTATTTTCCGCTGGTGGTGCATGGCGCGATGCTGGTGGAGCCGACCGAAACCGAGAGCAAGGCGACGCTCGACCAGTTCATCGCTGCGCTGCGCAGCGTCGCGGAGCGGGCCAAGGCGGGAGATGAAAGCATGAAGGCCGCGCCTTATTATGCACCGCGCCGCCGCCTCGACGAGACGCAAGCCGCGCGCAAGCCCGTGCTTGCGTGGAAGGGCGAGGCTGGCGAGGTGCCCGGCATGATCGCTGCGCGTAGCGAGGTGGGAGGCCGGTAATGGATTGGGAAACGCTGTTCGGCGTGGTCGTCGCCGGGGTCTTCATTCCCTGGCTCGTGCTGATTGTCGGCCCGCGCGGGCCCAAGACCCATGCGCTCATTTTCTATCTCGGCATCGGACTACTCGCGCTCATCTACTCGGTCGTCATCGTGACGATGCAATTCGGCGCGACCGGGATCGACTGGGAATCGCTCGGCACGATCGAGGGCGTGCGCGGGCTGTTCGCGAGCGATGCGGGCGTGACGCTCGGCTGGGTGCATTATCTCACCTTCGACCTGTTCGTCGGCCAGTGGATCGCCAAGGATGCCGATCACAAGCTGGTCAGTCGCTGGGTGCAGGGGCCGATCCTGTTCCTCGTGCTGTTCGCCGGGCCGCTCGGCCTGTTCCTATGGATGGTGATCCGCGAGCGCCGCGCACGGGCGATGGCGGGGCTACGCTCGCGGGCATGAGCGAGCCGTCGCTGCCGCCCTATGTGATGGCCGACCTTGGCACAGAGGCACGGCGCGAGGCACCCGCCGCGACGCGCAATGTCGCGCCTATTATCGCGGTGCTCGAGCGCTGGCTGCCGACAAGCGGGCTGGTGCTCGAGACGTCGAGCGGGACGGGGCAGCATGCGCGCGCCTTTGCCGAGCATTTCGCGCATCTCGACTGGCAGCCCTCGGACATCGACCCGGCGGCGCTGGCCTCGATTGCGGCATGGCGCGAGGGCGGGCCGGACAATCTGCTGGCACCGGTCGAGATCGACGCTGGCGAGCCCGAATGGCCGGTGCGCAAGGCGGCGGCGATCCTGTCGATCAACATGGCCCATATTGCGCCGTGGACCGCGACGCTGGGGCTGCTCGACGGCGCGGCGCGATTACTGCCGCCGGGAGCGCCGCTCATTTTCTACGGACCATGGCTGGCGGAGGAGGTGGAGGCGGCGCCGAGCAACCTCGCCTTCGATGAGAGCCTGCGGTCGCGCGATCGGCACTGGGGGCTGCGCAAGGTCGAGACGCTGGCGGTGGCGGCGGGCAAGCGCGGCCTCGATCTTGCCGAGCGGGTCGACATGCCCGCCAACAATTTCATGCTGCGGTTGGAACGGCGCGCCTGAGGCTCGTGCGGCGCCGCGATTTTTAACTGGGCTTTTACCGGCAAGCGGCTAATTTCGCGTCCATGGACCAGTCGAATTCGCCGCAAAATCGCAAGAGCCCGCGCTCGCATCTCTTCATGAAGGCCATGATCGAATGTGCAGGACGCCAGAGCGAGGTGCGGCTGCGCAACCTGTCGGCCGAAGGCGCGCTGGTGGAAGCCGAGGACCTGCCGGTCGAGGGCAGCGAGTTGCTGTTCCGCCGCGACGGGCTGTCGGTGCCGGGCCGGGTGGCCTGGTGCGCCAACGGCCGTGCGGGCATCGCCTTTGCGCAGGCGCTCGAGCCCGAGGTGGTGCTGCGCCATGTCCCCAGCCCCAAGGCGCGCGCGACCGTGAAGTCCAATCGTCCGCCGGTGCGCTCGAGCCAGCTCAGCGAAGGCGAGCGGCGCTATGCGCAGGATTGGATCTTCGGCGGGCCCGGCGCCAGCGACGACTGAGACGCGCGGGCGCGTCGAGCGAACGCCAAGGCATTGCTTGTAGACGGCGGCGTCAGCTCGCCTTGGACACCGGGGCGCGCTGGGTTTCGAGCCAGCCGACGAGGTCGCCCAAGGGCATCAGCGTATTGAAGGTGATGCCCGCGCTCTCGTCATTCTGCCAGCGCACCGAGGCGCGAATCGGCGCGAGGCCGGGGAGCGCGACACCGAGGTCCTTGCCGCCGCGCGGGAGCGGATGGTGGATCGCGATCTTGACCCCGCCCTGGCTGATATCCTCGATGCGCGCCGGAATGGGCTGGCTGTCGACATAGAGGGTGACGGGGCAGGCGACCTCGATCCGCGGCATGCGCGGGCGGGGGCCGTCCATCGTCGTCGACAGGATGTCGATGATGTCGATCTTCTCGTCGAATTCGACCCCGACATTCTGCCCCTTGGTCCAGATGGCGCGGCCCGCGATGGGCTCGCCATTCTTGAGTTCGACGGTGAGCGTGTCGCCTTCGGCAATGCGGCAATAAGCGCGGATCATCATGCCGCCCGCCGAGATATTCTTGATCAGGCACAATTCGCGCCGGTCGCCCAGCATCAACGATCCGACCCGATAGAGGGTCAGGTGCCGTTCGCCCTGGCGCTGGTCGGCGCGATCGGGCGAAGGGGTTTCGTCACCGAGGGAGTAGAGGGTCGTTTCCATCATCTGGTCGCTCAAGACGCGGCCTCCTCGTTGGCAGCGGGCTCCCGCCTGTCGAGGGCCCGTCCGTTGTCATGCGAGATAATTGGAACAGCCTTACCAACTGGTTAGGGCATTCACCGCTATGGCGATGGGAAGGGCGGCTTTGGTCCATTTCGAACCCAAACCCGCCTTCGGTCCATCTTGCATATGGGCTGTTCATCGCAGCGCGCTTGACTTGGACGCGAAAAGAGCGATGAGCGATTTAGGGCAAGAGATCAACGGGTTACGAGTAGGGCGCGGGGGAATGTTGAGGATGGCTGCTGCGGCCCTGCCGCGCATCGAGCAAGGCGTGTCGGGACGCGGCGCGGAATCGCGCCTGTTCACCCTGATGTTCGCGTTGCTGCTCGCCAGCCTGCCGCTCATCGCGCTGGTGAGTCCGATCGACCATGACGAGACGCAATATCTGGCCGCCGCCGAACTGTTCGCTGCCGGTTTGACCCCGTTTCGCGACTTCCTCTATCTCCAGACGCCCTATCAGATCTATCTCTTCGGCCCGCTCTTCCACTTTTCCGACCATGGGTTGATGGCCGCGCGCTTCGTCTCGGGATTGATGGGTGCGGGCGTGATCGCCCTGGTCTTCGCCGCGCTGCGCGAGAGCGGGGTGGCGCGGCGCGAGGCGATGATGGCGGCAGGCGCGATCTGGTTCTGCCACGCCTTCCTGTTCGGGGTGACGGTGGTGCGCAACGATGCGCTGCCTGCGCTGTTGCTGGCGCTGGCCTTCTTCCTTGCCATGGGGGCCTTGCGACCCGACCGCGTGCATCGCCGCTATCGCTGGCTCGGCGCGGGGCTGGCGCTGGGCGCGGCGACGGGGACCAAGATCAGCTATCTTGCCATGGCGGGCGCCTTCGTCGGCTTCCCCGTCATCGCTGTCCTCTTGGGCGCGATGGGCGCGCGGCGCGCGCTGGCGACGATGTTGGTGACGGGAGCGGGCGTGACGTTGGCGCTCGTGCCGCTGTTATGGATCCGCGAAGGCGCGGCGGCGGCGTTCGATTATGGCAATTTCGGCTATCATGCCGAGGCGCCCTTCCTGTGGTACGGCGCCAATGGGCGCGAGCTCAAGCTGACATTGGGCATGAAGCTGCTCGATGGGTTTGTGACCCTGGCGCGAGGGCCCGCGCTGGCGGCGCTTATCCTCTACGCCGTGATTCGGATCCGTTCGCTGCGGCTGCGCGAGAAGCAGGCGCCGGCGCTGCTGCTGGTCGATCTCGCCATCCTCGCTGGGTTAGTCGCGACGCTGGCGCCGACGCCCATCCATCGCCAATATGCGATCCCGTTGTTGCCGCCGCTGTTCCTCGGCCTCGGGCTGGTGTGGCGGCGCCAGCGCGACCTGTGGCCGAGCGCTCGCTGGCCGCGCCGCCTGCTGGTGGCAGGGCTGGCCGTTGGGTTGATCCAGCCCCTCTACAATCTGTCGGCGCCGCTCTTCGAGAAGCCCACGCCGACGCTGGTGCGTGCCGAAGGGCAGCTTCTTGCCGACCTCGTCGCCGCCGAGGGCATCGAGGGCGAGATCGCCACGCTGAGCCCCGAGATCGTCGTCGGCAGCGGGCTGGCGCTCGATCCCGTCTTCGCGACCGGACCCTTTGCCTATCGTACTGCCGACATGATTGCCGTGGAGGAACGCGAGGCGCTCGGCCTCTTGTCGCCCTCGACGGTCAAGGCGCATCTCGCTCGCACCCGGCCCGCGGCGATCGTCACCGGCTATGAAGCGCGGCATACGATCGACCGGATCGGTCTGGAGGCGCCGATCGAGGCCTTTGCGCGCGAGGCGGGCTATCGGCGGGTCGAGAGCGGCGTGGGCGGCGCGGTCTTCTGGCTGCGCTCGCGGGCCGTCTCGACCGTGGCGCTGAACAGCGCGGCGGCACCACGAGCGCGACACGAGGCGTCTTGATCGGCGGCGAAGGAGGGAAGGCTGGTGAGCCGTGCTGGGTTCGAACCAGCGACCTACTGATTAAAAGTCAGTTGCTCTACCAACTGAGCTAACGGCCCATCCAGCCGGGAGCCGACCTAGCGATCCCCCGGGCGCACATCAAGGCATGAATTTCAGTTTTTCGGGCGGCGCGCGCGCAGGCGGGCGGCGAGGTGGCGGAGCGCGAGCCCGTCCGCGACGCGCCAGTCGGGCGCGATCTGGGCGAGCGGGAAGAGCGCGCTCTCTCGGTTCGCCAGCGCCGCGTGGGGAATGGTGAGCGTACGGCTGTCATAGTCGCCGCCGTCCCAGGCGAGGATGTCGAGGTCGAGGACGCGCGGCCCCCAGGCCTTGCCGGGGCGGCGGCCATATTCATGCTCGATGAACTTCAGTGCCGCGAGCATCGCCTCGGGTTCGAGCTCGCTCTCGACAAGCGCGGCGGCATTGGCGAAGTCGCGGCCCGCGCCGCCGAAGGCCGGATTGAGGAGAATGGGGGAGGCGTCGAACAGGTCGAAGTCGCGCGCGAGGCGAGCGATCGCCGCCTCGACCACCGCCTGCGGGCGCCCATGCGTCGTGTGCGGGCGGTTGGAGCCGATGCCGATGCCGTAAAGATTCTTGTCCATTGTCCTCTTTCTGCCGCTCCGATAGGCGTTGGCGATGCACAAGACCAGCCCCGCCGACCTGTCGCCCTTGCCCGAGGCCGAAGCGCCGCGAGATTGCCCTTTGTGCCCGCGCCTCGTCGACCTGAGGATGGAGCTGCGCGGCGAACATCCCGACTGGTACAATGCGCCCGTGCCCGCCTTTGGCGACCGCGAGGCCGGGGTGGCGATCATCGGCCTGGCGCCGGGCAAGCATGGCGCCAATCGCACGGGCCGCCCCTTCACCGGCGATTATGCGGGCGACCTGTTGTTCGACGTGCTGATGCGCACCGGCCTGTCGGTCGGCGACTATGACAGCCGCATCGACGACGGGGTCGAATTGAAGGGCGCGATCATCCTCAATGCGGTCAAATGCCTGCCGCCCGAGAACAAGCCGACGGGAGCGGAAATACAGCATTGCCGGCCGTTTCTCGAGGAAATGCTGACGAGATTGCCGAAGGTGCATACGCTGTTCGCGCTGGGCAAGATTGCGCACGATGCGAGCTGCCGGGCGCTGGGGATGACCCTCAACCAGCATAAGTTCGGCCATGGCAACGTCCATCATGCGCCGGGTGGGCTGCGGCTGGTCGATAGCTATCACTGCAGCCGTTACAATCAGAATACGGGGCGTTTGTCGGACGAGATGTTCCTCATGGCGATGCGCAAGGCGGTGTCGCCGGGGCTGAAGGGCGACGCGGCGCACGAACTGCGCACCGAGCGGCTCGTCCTCCGGCGGGCGCGCAAGGAGGATGCCGAGGCACTCCACGAGCTGTTCACCGACGAGGAGACCATGGAGAGCTGGTCGACCACGGTGCATGACACGATGTTCGAGACCGAGGAGTGGCTGCGCGCCATGATCGAGGCGGCAGGGCCCCATTCGGACGATTTCATCGTCGAAAAGGACGGCGAACTGATTGGCAAATGCGGGCTGTGGGACGTCCCCGAAATCGGCATGATGATCCGCCGCGACCATTGGGGGCAGGGCTATGCAACCGAGGCGCTGGCCGCTTATCGCGATTACATCCGGGGGCGAGGGCTGCCCTATATGTTCGCCGACGTCGATCCCGAGAATATCGGGTCGCTACGCGCGCTCGAAAAGGTCGGCTTCACCCGTTCGGGCTTTAAGGAAAAGGCGATGAAGCACGGCGACCGCTGGGTCGACAGCGTGTATCTGCGGATCGACCTCTAAAAGAGATGAGGATGCTACGGAGACGTGATGTGATGGAGCGCGAACAAAGTCTCATCTACGTACGTCAGAGCAGCTTGGTCGGGAGCGTCGGAGGGACCTTATCAAGCGTAAGCCGTATTCGCTTTCGAGCAATTTCCAGCGCGATCGCTGCCAGTCTTGCTTCATTGTGTCTGGCGAGTTGCGCGAGTTCTGAGAACCGTGCCGAAACCGCACTAAGACTCGCTGAGAAGGAGTGTGGCCTAGTTCAAGATCGACTCTCGCTCTTCACGCTTCAATCCATTCCCGCGACATCTTCTCATGTGGCAAGAGATATTATACATATAAACGTCGAACTCCCCGAGACCATGTTCCTTTGTGTCAACAGGGTCGCTAAAGAACACGGCTTCGATGCGGTTGTGGTCTTTCAGTTTCATCCCCCCGATGAAGATGATGATGTACAGGGGATGTAATGTATTCGGCAGCCAATCGATTGAGACCGAACACAAGAGCAATTCCTTTTCGTTGCCAAACTTCTGCTAAGCACTAGTCAGAGTCGGCAAAAAGCTGCGGGGCTAAACGTCCTGCGCCAAGCGCCCGTAAAGCTCGGGGCGGCGGTCGCGGAAGAAGCCGAAGGCGGCGCGGTGCTGGCGGATCTGGGCGATGTCGAAGCTGGCGGTGAGGACGCCGGTTTCATGCGCGCCGAATTCGGCGACGAGGTCGCCGCGCTCGTCGCAGATGAAGCTGTGGCCGTAGAAATTCTGGCCGCATTCCGAGCCGATGCGGTTGGCGGCGACGACGGGGACGACGTTCGACACGGCATGGCCGATCATGGCGCGGCGCCACATCCGGCTGGTGTCGAGGTCGGGGTCGTGCGGTTCGCTGCCGATCGCGGTGGGGTAGAAGAGCATCTCGGCGCCCATCAGCATCATCGCGCGCGCGGTCTCGGGATACCATTGGTCCCAGCAGATGCCGACGCCCATGACGCGCTCTTCGGGGCCGTCCCACACCTTGAAACCGGTGTTGCCGGGGCGGAAGTAGAACTTCTCCTCATAGCCCGGCCCATCGGGGATGTGGCTCTTGCGATAGACACCCGCGACTTTCCCGCCCGGCGCGATCCAGGCGAGCGAATTATAATGGTGATGCCCGTCGGCTTCGAAGAAGCTGGTCGGGATCCAGATGCCGAGCTCGTCGGCGAGCTTCTGCATCGCGAGCACGCTAGGGTGCTTGGCGGTCGGCTTGGCGGTGGCGAAGAGGGTCTCGTCCTCCTCGCGGCAGAAATAGGGGCCTTCGAACAGTTCGGGCGGCAGGACGACCTGCGCGCCCTTGCCCGCAGCCTCGCGCACCAGTTCGGAGACATTGGCGATATTCTCGTCCACGCCGCCACCGAGGGCGAGCTGGAGGGCGGAAATGGTGATCTTGTCGCTCATCGCGGCACCTGTTGCGAAATGCAGTGGAAGGAGCCGCCACCCGTGAGGATGTGGTCGGCGCGGATGCCGGTGACGCGGTGGTCGGGGAAGAGCCCGGCGATCGCCTCGATTGCGGCAAGGTCATTCTCGCTGCCGTAAAGCGGGACGACGACGGCAGCATTGCCGATGAGGAAGTTCATGTAGCTCGCCGGGACGAGGCGCTCCTCGCCGGTCTCGGGGTCGGGGCGGATGACCGCGCCGGGGGAGGGGATGGCGGTGACCTCGAGATCGGCCTCGAGCAGCGCGGCGGCCGCCTCGGCATAGGCCTCCTCGTTGGGATCGTCCTCGCCCGCGGGTTCGGGAATGGCGACGCGGCCCGCGCCGACGAAGCGCGCGAGATTGTCGACATGGCCGTCGGTATGGTCGTTCTTCAGCCCCTTGCCGAGCCAGACGATGCGGGTGGCGCCGAGATCGCGCGCGAGCCGCGCCTCGATGTCCTCGCGGCTGAGGTCGGGATTGCGATTGCCGTTGAGGAGGCATTCCTCGGTGGTGAGGAAGGTGCCGGTGCCATCGCCGTCGATCGCGCCCCCCTCGAGGATCCAGTCCGCCTTGGCATAGGGCAGGGCGGCGGTGCCGGCGAGGCGCTCGCCGATCGTGTCGTCGCCCTCGAGCTCATATTTGCCGCCCCAGCCGTTGAAGCCGAAGCCCTGCGCGGCGCGCGCCTGCCCGGAGCCGGTGACGATGGGGCCGGTGTCGCGCAGCCAGATGTCGCCGAAGGGTTCGACGATCACGGTGGCGAACGGGCAGAGGCGGCGCGCCTCGGCGGCGGCCTCCTCATTGGCGGCGACGAGCCGGATTTCCTCGCCCTCGCCCCCGGCATGGAGCGCGGCGGCGAGCGCGGCGACCTCTGCCTGCGCGGGCGCGAGATCGTCTTCCCAGAGGTCGGCATGGCTCGGAAAACCGATCCACATGGCATCGTGCGGTGCCCATTCGGGCAGGGGTGGCGTGGTCATGGCGGGCGCTGTAGCAGCCCGACCCGCGCGCGCCAATCGGGGAGTGCAGGCTTACTGATCGAGGATGGTAAAGGGGGTGAAAAGGGCTTGTCTTGCTCGGCTGTCCCCGCAAGGATGGGTGCGTTCAGTAATGCATAGAATTTGGGGGACGTTTTTTCCGATGATTTCGAAACTTAGCCTCGCGGCCGCGTTGGCCGTGACCATGGCGGCTGTGCCCGCCACCGCACAAACGCTCGAACAGGATGCGCGCAACTTCGGGTCGCGCCAGACCTACTTCGCGCCTGACATCTCGCCCTCGGGCAATCAGGTGGTGTTTCTCGCCTCGGGCGCAGGCAGCTCGACCGTGGCGCAGGTATTCGACATGCGCACGGGCGAGATGGCGAATGTCATCGCCGCCGACGGCAAGGAAAACAGCCTGCGCAGCTGTACCTTCGCCAGCGAACAGACGCTGATCTGCAGGGTGAATGGGGTCAGCAAGACCGATTCCGGTGTGCGCTTCGACTGGAGCCGACTCATGGCGGTCAGCGTCGATGGATCGCGCGAGACCAAGCTGCTCGGGCAGGACGCCAGCTTCTACGACACCCGGCTGCGGCAGGACGACGGTTCGATCGTCGATTATCTCCCGGGCAAGGACGCGGTGCTGATGGCGCGCGATTATGTCGCGGAGAACCGCGGCACGGGGACCCGCATGGGACGCAAGCAAGACGGCCTTGCGGTGGAAGAGATTTCGCTGGGCGACATGGACGCCGACATGATTTTCCAGCCCGACGACCGGGTCTCGCGCTATTATTCGGACGGACGGGGCGAGGTGCGCGTGCGCCAGATCCGCCTGAGCGACGGCGGCAATTATCTCGGCCGGAACCTGTTCGAATATCGCCCGCTCGGATCGAACAAATGGGAAAAGCTCACCGAAATGCGCTTCAGTCCCAATGGTGGGCATGAGGGCTTCCTGCCCCTCACGGTCGAGGCACAGAGCAACAGTGTCCTCGGATTGCAGGTGCGCGACGGCCGCGAGGCGCTCTATCGCATGGCCCTAGACGGCAGCGGCAAGGTCGAACTCGTCGCCACCCATCCCAGCGTGGATATCACGGGCCCCGTTCGCCTCGGCCGCGGTCTCCCGGTGATCGGCTATCATTATGCCGACGAATATGGTCACACGACCTATTTCGATCCGACCTATGAGCAACTGGCGGCCAATCTGGCGCGCGCGCTGCCCGAAGGGACGCAGATCACCTATCGCGGAGCCAGTGCCGACGGGCAGAAGCTGCTCCTGTCGGCCGGCTCGGATTCGATTGTCGAACAGCTCTTCGTGCTCGACCAGGCGACCCGTCAGATGGAGCCGCTCGTCCACATGCGTCCGCAATTCGAAGGCCGCACGCTGGCGAGCGTCGAGCCGGTCACCTTCACCGCGCGCGACGGTGCCCGCATTCCCGCTTACGTCACCATGCCCAACGCGGCCGCGGGGCCGGTCGGCGCGGTGGTGCTGCCGCATGGCGGGCCGAGCGCGCGCGATTATTGGGGCTTCGACTGGCTCGCCCAGTTCATCGCGGCGCGTGGCTATGCCGTCATCCAGCCCAATTACCGCGGGTCGGCGGGCTATGGCGAGAGCTTCCTCAACGGCAATGGTTTCCAGGGTTGGCAAACCGCGATCAACGACATCGAGGATGCCGGGCGCTATCTGATCGATGAAGGGATCGCCGATGCCGATCGCATGGCGATCGTCGGCTGGTCCTATGGTGGCTATGCCGCGCTGCTTGGCGCTGCCGAGGCACCCGACCTCTACAAGGCTGCGGTGGCGATTGCGCCGGTCACCGATCTTCGCCAGCTGGTTGAGGAATCGCAGGACTATTCCAATCACGAGATGGTCGAACGGATGGTCGGTTCGGGGCCGCATCTCAATGACGGTTCGCCGCGTCGCCGGGTCGACGAGATCAACGTCCCGGTCCTGCTGGTGCATGGCGACCAGGATACCAACGTCGATATTGCCCATAGCACGCGAATGGAACGCGCCCTCGAGGGCGCGGGCAAGCAGGTCCAGTTCCTGCGCTATGGCGAGCTCGATCACCAGCTCGACGACAGCCAGGCGCGTGTCGAGATGCTGACCGCGATGGGCGAGTTGCTCGACCGCACCATCGGCAATTAGTTCGAGAGGGTAGGGAGGCGGGTCCGCCCGTCTTCCTACCCTTGCCGATAAGGCACAAACATAAAAGGCGGCGCCTTTCGGCACCGCCCTTTTTCGTTGGCCCGAAGACCGTCGCGGCTTAGCGCGAGTAGAATTCGACGACCAGGTTCGGTTCCATGCGGACGGGGTAGGGCACCTCGTCCAGCTGCGGCACGCGGGTGAAGGTCACCTGGTGATCGCTGTCGACCGACACATAGTCGGGGATGTCGCGCTCGGCGAGACCCTGCGCTTCGAGGACGAGGGCCATTTCCTTGGCCTTCGAACCGAGCGAGATCTCGTCGCCGACGTCGCAGCGACGCGAGGCGATGTTGCACTTCACGCCATTGACGCGGATGTGACCGTGGCTCACGAGCTGGCGCGCGGCCCAGATGGTCGGCGCGAACTTGGCGCGATAGACGATCATGTCGAGACGGCGCTCGAGCAGGCCGATGAGGTTCTGCGAGGCGTCGCCCTTCATGCGGCTGGCGTCCTGGAAGGTGCGCTTGAACTGCTTTTCGGTGACGTCGCCGTAATAGCCCTTGAGCTTCTGCTTAGCGCGAAGCTGCAGACCGTAGTCCGACATCTTGCCCTTACGGCGCTGGCCGTGCTGGCCGGGGCCATATTCGCGGCGGTTGACCGGGCTCTTCGGACGACCGAAGACGTTTTCGCCCATGCGGCGGTCGAGTTTATACTTGGCGCTGGTGCGCTTCGACATGAGATTTCTCCAACTAGCTTTATCCATGTCCGGACCGCTCCGGCCGGATGAAAACCGACCGCGATCACCACTTCACCGGACCTGTGGGATCAATTGCGAGTGCGCATCTAGCGAGACGCGCCACATAGGTCAAGGCGTCCCCGTGCAAGCTGTCTAGGGCCTGCGCGAAGACGCCTTGTGGTCGAGCTGGCGGGGACTAGTCGTCCAGCCCTTCGCGCTCTGCAATCTCGCGCCATTCGGCAACGGTCTTGCAGACCTTGCGCTCGAAGCGCGAACCCGAGGTCGCCTGCTTGTGGCACACCTTGCGTTCGTCATCGGCCTTGGCCTTCACCGTCGTATTTTCCTCGACGGTCTCGATCTCGGCGACGGGGGCCGCGATCGCGCCCGTCGTCGCCATGGTAGCGGCCATCGCCGCGATCATCATCTTGTGCATGTCTCGCTCCTCTTTTGCTGCGCCCGGCATGATGCCGGCGGCGCTATCGAGGTCGGCGGGTCGGGGAACCCGGAGCCTCTGCACGCCAGATTGGAAGCATCATGGAAGAGGCGCCAGCGCGCTTCGACATGAAAACACATGTAATCGACGAATGGACGAACAGGTGTATTATATCGACAAGACGGCGAGCGGGCGTGGTATATGCCGCGATGAAAGCGAACTGGTTGATGCCGAATGGCGGTGGGGGTCGACAGGGCGACCGCTTTGCCGCCATAGGATCGCCATGACCGACATTCTCGACCCCCAGGATTGCCAGACGATGACCGAGGTGCGCGCCGGCGTCGACGCCGTGGATCGTGCGCTCGTGGCGCTGCTTGCAAGGCGCTTCGGCTATATGGACGCGGCCGCGCGCATCAAGCCGACGCGCGATGCGGTGCGCGACGAGGCGCGCAAGGCCGACGTCAAGCAAAAGGCCGACGCCGAGGCCCGCAGGCTCGGCGTCGACCCTGAGCTGGTCGACCGTCTCTACGAAGATCTCGTCGAAACCTCGATCGCGCACGAAATGGTGCGCTGGGACGGGCTTCGCGGCGACGCCTAGCGCAGGCGGTCGGCATCCTTGCGCGCGGCTTCGTCCGAGGCGCGCCATTCGCGTTGGGTCTTGCAGACACGCTGCTGGCGCGACATGCGCGAGCCGGTGGCCGCCGAGATGCGACGACAGATCTTCTTGTCATCGTCGACCTGTTCTTCCGCCTGCTCCGGCGCGGAATCGGGCTGTGCCGGGTTCACGGCGAGCATGGAAAGAACGAGGCTTGCAACGGTAAACATAAGAATCTCCTAAGCAGATACTGGCAGTGTTCCAACGTGTGTGCTGTGTGCGGTGACAATCGATCAGGCTCAACCCTTAATCACTGTCATTACTAAACTTTTCGCTCTCAGTTGCCCCTCGGCATCATTGCCTGCTCCTGCGCACGGATATAGCGAAGGGTCGCCGCACTGAGCCGCGTCCCGCTTGTCGTGCGCGAGATGCGATACTCGTCTTGCGTCATGCATTTCTTATGGGCGCCGACACGTCGTCCAGTCGGGGCGTAGCGCCATTCGCAATGACGCGTCACGACGATAGGTTCGTCCTCGACCGGCGTCGCGGCTTCATCGTCTTGCGTATGGGCAGCGACCATCGCAATGGCGCTCGTCAGGATCAACATCGGCGTATCTCCTTGCTCATCGGGTCGGTCAGCGCGGCAATTTCGATTGTTCGTAAGCAAGGGCGCGCCGCCAGGTCTGCCTCGAGATGCTCGTCGCGCTTCCGCTCTTGAGTTCGGCCCATTGGCTATCCGACATGCACTTTTTGCGCGCGCCCACGCGGCGGCCGCTGGGCGCGTTTTCCCAGCGGCAACGCGCGACGACGACGACGCGATCACTTTCGGGATCGCGCAGCGACACCGTATCCTGCTCGTCCTGGGCACTGGCCTGAGGCTGGGGATTTGCCTGTGCTTCACCCATGCTGGCGAATAGCGCGGCGGCGAGGGAAAGGGTAAGAATGTCCATGGAACCAAGCCCTTCTTTACGATCAACGACCGACGATGGAGGGCTAGGGCGGGCGAGTCAGCGTTCTTTCGACGAACGGTCGTAGGGTGCGGCGAGCGTCTTGACGATGCCGAACATCGCGCTGATCTCGCGGCTCGACCAACCGGGCTTGGTGAGCAGGGTGCGGATGGTCGTGCGGGTCGCCTCGGCGCGTTCGGGCGGGAAGAAGTAGCCGGCCTTGTCGAGCGCGCCGTCGAGATGGTCGATGAGCGCGTTGAGTTCGCCCATCGGCGCACGCGGCTCGGCGTCCTTCATGGTCGGCTGGACAAGATCCTCGCCCGCCCCGCGCGACCATTCATAGGCCAGGAGGATGACCGCCTGCGCCAGGTTGAGGCTACCGAATTCGGGATTGATCGGCACGGTGACGATCTTGGTGGCGAGCTGCACGTCGCTGCCCTCGAGCCCTGAGCGCTCGGGGCCGAAGAGGATGGCGGTGCGCCCCTCGTTGGCGTGGATTTCGCGCGCCATTTCCTCGGGCGCGACGACGGGCATGACAAGGTCGCGGCGGCGCACGGTGGAGGCGTAGACGAGGCTGCAATCGGCGAGCGCCTCGGCGGTGCTGTCATAGACCTTGGCCTGGTCGAGCACCATGTCGGCGCCCGAGGCGGCGGGGCCGGCTTCGGGATTGGGCCAACCGTCGCGGGGGGCGACGAGGCGCATTTCGGTGAGGCCGAAGTTGAGCATGGCGCGTGCCGCCTTGCCGATATTCTGCCCCAGCTGCGGATTGACGAGGACGATGACCGGCTTGTTGTCACTCATCGGGATCATCCACGCTTTCGGCAAAATCGGCGAAATCGCCCGCTTCCTTGAAGTCGCGATAGACGCTGGCGAAGCGGATGTAGGCGACGCTGTCGAGCGCTTTCAGACCGTCCATCACCGCCTCGCCGATCATGTCGGCCTGGACCTCGTCACCTTTGGTCTCCAGCTGGCGCTGGATCGAATGGGCGAGCCGTTCGATCTGGCCTTCGGAGATATTGCGCTTGCGACAGGCATGGCGGATCGAGGCCTGCAGCTTTGGCTGTTCGAAGGGTTCGCGCTTGCCGTCCTTCTTGACCACCGTGAGGTCGCGCAGTTGGACGCGCTCGAAGGTGGTGAAACGCGCGCCGCAGCCTTCGCACTGGCGACGCCGACGAATGGCCGCGCCGTCTTCGGACGGGCGGCTGTCCTTCACCTGGCTCTGTTCATGGGTGCAAAAAGGGCAGCGCAACGGATCAGAACCCCTCGTAGATGGGGAAACGGTCGCACAAGGCCTCGACGCGGTCCTTCACCTCGGCCTCGACCGAGGGGTCGCCTTCGCCACCCGTTTTCGCGACGCCGTGGAGGACGTCCGCAACCATGTCGCCGATCGCCTTGAATTCCTGCTCGCCGAACCCGCGGGTGGTGCCGGCGGGACTGCCGACGCGGATACCGCTAGTCTTCATCGGCGGCAGTGGGTCGTTGGGGACGCCATTCTTGTTGCAGGTGATGCCCGCGCGCTCGAGCGCTTCGTCGGCATCACGGCCCGAGATCCCGAGCGGGCGAAGGTCGATGAGGCCGACATGCGTGTCGGTGCCGCCCGAGACGAGGTCGGCGCCGCGGCCCTTCAGCGTCTCGCACAGCACCTTGGCGTTGGCGATCACGGCCTTGGAATAGGTCTTGAATTCAGGCTGGAGCGCTTCGCCGAAGGCGACCGCCTTGGCGGCGATGACATGCATCAGCGGGCCGCCCTGGAGGCCGGGGAAGACCGCGCTGTTGAGCTTCTTGCCGAGCGCTTCGTCGTTCGACAGGATCATGCCGCCGCGCGGGCCGCGCAGCGTCTTGTGCGTGGTGGTGGTGACGACATGGGCGTGGGGCAGCGGCGAGGGATGCTCACCCGCCGCGACGAGGCCGGCGAAATGCGCCATGTCGACGTGGAGGATCGCACCGACCTTGTCGGCGATGGCGCGGAAGCGTTCGAAATCGATCACCCGCGGATAGGCCGAGCCGCCCGCGATAATCAGCTTGGGTTGATGCTCGACCGCAAGGCGCTCGACCGCGTCATAGTCGATGAGGTGCGTGTCCTCGGTCACGCCGTACTGGACCGCATTGAACCACTTACCCGACTGGGCGGGCTTGGCGCCGTGGGTGAGATGGCCGCCCGCATCGAGGCTCATGCCGAGGATGGTGTCGCCGGGTTGCAGGAGCGCGAGGTTGACCGCGCCATTGGCCTGCGCGCCCGAATGCGGCTGGACATTGGCATAGGCGCAATCGAACAGCTCCTTTGCCCGATCGATGGCGAGCTGCTCGACCGCGTCGGAGGGCGCGCAGCCCTGATAATAGCGCTTGCCCGGATAGCCCTCGGCATATTTGTTGGTGAGCACTGACCCTTGCGCTTCTAGCACCGCCTTGGAAACGATGTTCTCGGACGCGATCAGCTCGATCTGCTTCTGCTCGCGGGTCAGTTCGCTCTTGAGCGCTTCGGCGACCTTGGGATCGGTGGCGGCGACGCCCTGGGTGAAGAAACCGTCGGAGCGGATATCAGCTGCGGAGGCCATGGAAGGTCTTTCTTTAACCTGAGAGTTTGTCGACGCGGCGCTGGTGGCGCCCGCCTTCGAAGGGGGTGGTGAGGAAGGCGTCGACAATAGCCTTGGCCATGTCCGAGCCGACGAGGCGCTCGCCGATGGCGATGACGTTGGCGTCATTGTGCTGGCGGGCCAGCGCGGCCGACAGCGGTTCATCGACACGGGCGCAGCGACAGGCCGGGTTGCGATTGACCGCAATGGAAATGCCGATGCCCGAGCCGCAGATGGCGATGCCGCGTTCGGATGCACCGGCGGCGACATGGTCGGCGAGCTTCTTGCCGTAATCGGGATAGTCGACGCTGTGCTTGCTGTCGGGGCCGAGGTCGGTGACCTCATGCCCCGCATCGGCAAGGGTGGAGACGAGCAGGGCCTTCAGCTCGAAGCCCGCATGATCGGAAGCCAGCGCGATTTTCATGGGCACCGTGATAGCGTCGATGACGCGGTGCGGCTAGCCGTCAAAGGCGGTTGCGCATGTGAAATTCGCACCCCATGGTCGCGCCCATGACACGCATTCCGATGATCGCGAAACTGCTCGGCTTCGGCGGGCTCGTGCCGCCGCTCCTGCTCATCTGGCTCCACCTGACACCCAATCCGGCGACGCATGACATCGCCTTCTGGGGCGTGGTCTATGGCGGGCTGATCGCGACCTTCCTCGGCGGCATGTGGTGGGCGTTCGCGTCCCGGCTGGCGCGGCTGCCCGAGGGGATCATGATCCTGTCGGTCCTGCCGAGCCTGATCCTGTTCGTTCTGCTGGTGATGATGTTCAGCTTTTCGGCGCTGTCGCCATTGAAGGCAGGCGTGGTGATCGGCGCGATGTTGCTGCTCTCGCCGTTTGTCGATCGCTGGCTGGCCAAGCGCGGCGCGACGCCCGACTGGTGGATGGCACTGCGCTGGCCGTTGTCGATCGGCTTGGCGCTGCTGACGATCACCTGCGGGTGGCTGGCGGCCTAGAAACAGCCCAGTTCGCGCAGGCCGCGTACCCGTTCGGGCGGCACGGCGATCTCCTCGCCGGTAATGGTCCGCAATTGCCAGCGCCGGTCCGAGCGGCGTGCTTCGACGAGCGCGTCGGCAGCCAGCCAGCAGCCGCGCCGCACGATGGCACCATCAAGCCGAGCGAGTTCGCGCTCGAGATCGGTGAAACGAGCATAGACGAGGCGGTCGCGCCCGTCGCGGTCGAACAGTCGGACATAATGGTCCTCGGCCCGTGCCATCACGAGCGAACGCGGCCCGCCGAAGCCCTCGCGAAAGAGGATCCCCTTGCGCAAGACCGGCAGCGGATCGACCTTGACGAGCGGCCATAGAATCAGGAGCAGAAGGACGCAGATCGCCGCGCCGCTCAACCAGATTCCGGTCCAGTGCACGGCGAGGGGATAGCCGACGAGGCGTCCGACAAGCAGGATCTCGGCGGGAAGGGGCAGGGTGAAAAGCAAGGCGCCCGTGATGGCGATGCGCTGCCAGCCCCGCCCGGGTCGCATGTGCCAGCGAAACCACACCGCCCATAACAGGCCGTTGAAGCCGATCAGCAGTGTCCAGAAAATGAGCCGCGTCGGCAGCGGCATGCGAAAGGTGCCGAAGGGGCCGGAAAGGCCGCAAAAAAGGATGGCGGCAAGGCTCGCTCCGAGCAGGATGCGCTCCGAGCGGCGTGGCAGCAATCGGTTCGCGAAGCGACGGACGCGGTTCGCGAAATGATGCTTGTCGGTGTCGCGCAAGTCGGCTCGGTGGGGGTCGGTCACCATGACGCGACACGGTTCACAACAAGAGAGGCAAAGTTTCAAGATGGGGGTGATGAAAATGGATTGGCTGGCATGCGCAGCCGCAGTGGCATCGGCGATGACTCTGGCGCAGCCTGGCGCGGCGCAGGAAGCGCGGATCGGACCGCCGACCGCCGAGGCGCTTATTGCCTTACAACAGGAAAAGATGGCCGTGTTCGACTGGATGCATGGCGAGTGGCGAGGCACTGCGACGCGCTTCGAGCGCGGTGGGCCGGTGCAGATGGTGCAGACCGAGCGGGTCGGCCCGATGCTCGATGGCGCCATTCTGGTGATCGAAGGAAGAGGCTATGAAGGGGAGACTGGCGCGCTGTCTTTCAATGCGTTCGGCGTGATCCACTATGACGTCGCGGCGCAGCAATATCGTATCCGCACCAATGCCATGGGCCGCGGCGGGGAGTTCCGTGTCGAACCGGTCGAGAACGGATTCGACTGGTTCATCGAACAGGGGCCGCCGATCCGCTACGAGGCCCGGCTGATCGAGGGGCAGTGGATCGAAACGGGCTATATCGCCCTGCCGGGGCGCGAAGAGGCGCGGCTGATCGACATGCGGCTCGATCGATTGGGCGACACCGATTGGCCGATGGCGGGCGCCGTCGGCGTGGCACCGTAATTCAGCCGTAGCCGCGCGCCGAGGCGAGGCGGTGGGGGCAGCCGGGGAAGCAGCAGGGACGACGCTTGCCGTCCGTCACCTCCTCCTTCAGTCGCTCGAACCGCTTCGCCCGGGTCGCATCGGTCTTGGGCGAGGTCATCCAGCAGATATAGTCGTTGCGGCCAATGTCGGTGAGGCCGTCCCACTGCGCACGCAGCGGCGCGTCGTCGCGCAGCGCGGCGACCAGTTCGGGCGGCGTCGGATGGCGAAAGTCGGGATCGGGGGGCGGCAGGTCCTCCCCCAACGTCGTCACGCCGCGAGCTTGAGTTCGAGCCGGTTCCAGATTTCGACCAGGCTGTCGACCAGCGCGTCCATCATCGCTTCGGTGTGGAAGGGGCCGGGGGTGAAGCGCAGGCGCTCGGTGCCGCGCGGGACGGTCGGGAAATTGATCGGCTGGACATAGACACCATATTCGGCGAGCAAAATGTCGCTGATTTCCTTGGCCTTGACGGGATCGCCGACCATGAGCGGGACGATATGCGTCTCGCTTTCCATGACCGGTAGGCCCGCAGCAGTCATCTTTGACTTGAGCGCGGCCGCGGCGGCCTGCTGCGCATCGCGCTCCACGCTCGAGCCCTTGAGGTGTTTCACGCTCGCCAGCGCGCCGGCGGCGAGGACGGGCGACAGGCTCGTGGTGAAGATGAAGCCCGGGGCATAGCTGCGGATACAGTCGATGATATTCTTGTCGGCGGTGATATAGCCGCCCATCACCCCGAACGCCTTTCCGAGCGTGCCCTCGATGAGGGTGACGCGGTGGGCGATGCCGTCGCGCTCCGAAATGCCGCCGCCCCGCGCGCCGTACATGCCGACGGCATGAACTTCGTCGAGATAGGTCAGCGCGCCATATTTGTCGGCAAGGTCGCAGATCGCCTCGATGGGGGCGACGTCGCCGTCCATCGAATAGACAGATTCGAATGCGATGAGCTTGGGCGCGTCGGGTTCGACTTCCATCAACAGCTGCTCGAGATGCTCGAGATCGTTGTGCTTGAAGATGCGCTTTTCGCAGCCCGAATTGCGGATGCCCGCGATCATCGAGGCGTGATTGAGTTCGTCCGAGAAGATGACGCAGCCGGGCAGGAGCTTGCCGAGCGTCGACAGCGCGGCCTCGTTCGAGACATAGCCCGAGGTGAAGAGCAGCGCGCCTTCCTTGGCGTGAAGATCGGCGAGCTCAGCCTCGAGGTCGACATGGAGGTGGGTGTTCCCGCCGATGTTGCGGGTGCCGCCCGAGCCGGCGCCGACATCGTGCAACGCTTCTTCCATCGCCTTGATGACGACGTCATGCTGGCCCATGCCGAGATAGTCGTTCGAGCACCATACGGTGATCGGGCGGGGACCGTTGTGACCATGAAAGCAGCGCGCGTTGGGATAATTCCCCTTGTTGCGCAGGATGTCGATGAAGACGCGATAGCGTCCCTCGTCATGCAGCCGGTCGATCGCCGCCTGGAAAATGCCGTTGTAATCCATGGTCCTCGCTCTTGTCCGGCGACCCCTTAAGGCCTTTTAACGCAAAGATCAAAGCGAGCCTAGGTCGGTGATCCCGAAGGGGGCGAGCGCTACATCCATGCCGGGCGGAACCGCGGCGGTGAAGAGCGCGCGTCCCGGCGGGGCATCGTCGGGCCAGCTCTGTCCCTTCGTCAAATAGGCGATTCGGCGCGCGATGCCTTGACCCCCGTCAATGAAGCGGACGTGTGGATGCGCCTGCGACAGCCAGTCGGCGAGCAGCGGGAAGTGGGTGCAGGCGAGCACCACCGTGTCGAGCCTGTCGCCGTGCGGCTGGTCGAACAGCGGCTGGGCGGCGGCGATGACGGCGGCCGGGTCGACCGGCTCACCGCGCAGCCTGGCCTCTGCCAGTTCGACCAGCGCGGCGGAGCCATGGCGCAGCACGGTGCAATCGGCGGCGAAATCGCGGGCGAGGTCGTCGACATAGGGCTGCCGCACGGTGGCGCGGGTGCCGAGCACGCCGATGACGCGGGTTGTCGAGGCTTCGGCAGCAGGCTTGATCGCGGGCACGGTGCCGACCACCGGCACGTCCAAGGCGGCGCGGACATGGTCGAGCGCGATGGTGCTGGCGGTGTTGCAGGCGATGGTGACTAGGCGCGGTTTCACGCGCTCGACGAGGCGGCCGAGGAGCGCGGGAACGCGTGCGGCGATCTCGGCCTCGGAGCGGGTGCCATAGGGAAAGGCCGCATTGTCGGCGGCATAGACGATAGGTGCCGATGGCATGAGCGCTCGCGTCGGCGCCAGGATCGACAGGCCGCCGATACCCGAATCGAAAAAGAGGAGGGGGGCTGCGGGATCGCTCACGCAGGCGGTGCTAGCCGCACCCTGCGCCCGGTGGCAATCCCGCGCCGACCGGCAGCTCAGTCGCCCGAGCGTTCGTACAGCGTGACGCGGCGGTGGACCGCGTCGACGCTGAATTCGGCAGGCGTCAGGCGCCCGTCGCCGTCTTCATCCATCGAATCGAAGGCGCTTCCCATCATCTCGGCGGCCGCATCGCCGTCGACGGTGGTGCTACTGGTTTCGTCGCCGTCGGTGACGACGATCCGCGTGACATTGGCCTCGCGGACAAGGAATTCGGCGCGCTCGATCGTGCCCGATCCGTCGCGGTCGAGCAGCTTGAAGACGTCGGACTTGTCAGTAACGGGCGTGCCCTCGGTAGGATGGATAAGGAAGAGAGCGGCAAGTGTGGCGATGATCATGATCAAGACTCCTGCAAAAAGGATGCGGGAGCGTGGACGTCCCGCTGTCCCTCCTTTTTCCTCGGATGCGGGCGCCTCGCCGAGGTCCGACGGGCCGGATACGGTCTCCCCGTACTGCGCCTCGTAGCGCCGCGCAGCCTCAAGGCTAGTCGTTACGCCGAGCTTGTGGCGGGCGCGCTTCAACCGCTTTTCCACCGCGTGATGCGAGATGCCGAGTTCGAGCGCCATCTCTTTGGCGGTCTTGCGCTCGAGAATACCGTGCAGTGCCTCGCGCTCGCGCCGCGTCAATTCGATCGGGTCGTCCTTCATTGCTTCTCCCTAGCGGGCGCACGGCGCGGGACAAAGTACGGTCGGACCGTAACCGTTACGGCCTTGCCAGTCCCGGCCTGACTGCTATCGAGGAACGGCAATGCTTGGCGACTTCCAAATCTGGCCCTTCGTGATGGGCTATCTCCTCGGCTCGATCCCGTTCGGGCTGCTCGTCGTGAAGGCGATGGGCAAGGGCGACATCCGTGCTCAGGGCTCGGGCAATATCGGGGCCACCAATGCGGTGCGCGCGGCGGGCAAAAAGGTGGGGGCGTTCGTTCTCCTCCTCGATGCGCTGAAGGGCGTGGCGGCGGTGCTCATCGCGCGCCATTATCTGGGCGAACAGGCCGAATTGTTCGCTGCCGCCGGCGCGCTGATCGGGCATCTCTATCCCGTCTGGCTGGGGTTCAAGGGGGGCAAGGGGGTCGCCACCCTGTTCGGGATCCTGTTCGCGCTCGACTGGCGGATCGGCGCCATCGCCTTTGGGGTCTGGGTGCTCGCTTTCCTCGTGACGAAGATGTCGTCGGCCGGCGGGCTGCTCGCGGCGGCCTCTGCGCCCGTCTCTGCACTCGTCCTCGGTCAGGATCTGTTGTTCAATCTGCTGCTCGGTATCACGCTTCTCATCTGGTGGAAGCATCGCGCCAATATCGCGCGGATCCTCGACGGGTCCGAACCGCGGTTCGGGGCGAAGAAGGATGCGCCGAGCATTGACGAGCCTGCCGCCCGATCTTCCTGATCATCTCCGCCTGATCCGCTCGCGCGGGGTCGGGCCGGTCAGTTACCGGCAATTGATGCAACGCTTCGGCAGCGCCGCCGAGGCCATCGCGATGCTGCCCGAACTGGCACGGCGCGGGCGGGGGCGTCCGCCGACACTCGCCGACCCGCGCGATATCGCAGCGGAGATGGGCGCGGTCGAGCGACATGGCGCGCGCTACCTGCTCGTCGGTACGGTGGAGTATCCGCGCCTGCTCGCCGAGATCGATGGCGCGCCGCCGCTGCTGACCGTGAAGGGCGATGTCGCGCTGACGCATCGGCCCTGCGTCGCGATGGTCGGCGCGCGCAATGCGAGCGCGGCCGCCTGTCGGCTGGCGCGGCAGCTGGCGAATACGCTGGGCCATGCCGGGCAGGTCGTCGTGTCGGGGCTGGCGCGCGGCATCGACAGCGCCGCGCATGACGGGGCGCTGCCGACCGGCACCATTGCGGTGATCGCGGGCGGCATCGACGTCGCTTACCCTCCCGAAAATGCCGAGCGACAGACGGACATCGCCGAGCAGGGGCTGGTGGTCGCCGAGATGCCGCCGGGGACGCAGCCGACGGCGCGCCACTTCCCCAATCGCAACCGCATCATCTCGGGGCTGTGCGCGGGGACGATCGTCGTCGAGGCGGCGCCGCGGTCGGGCAGCCTCATCACCGCCCGGCTGGCAGGCGAACAGGGGCGCGAAGTGATGGCGGTGCCGGGCAGCCCGCTCGATCCAAGGGCGCGGGGATGCAACGGGCTCATTCGCGACGGCGCGGTGCTGGTGCAGGATGCCGACGACGTGCTGGCCACGCTCGGCCCGATCGATGCGCGGATGGAGCGGGTGGCCGAGGAGCGTGCGCCCGCGCCCATCGCCGAAGATCTTGGCGAAGGGGCGAGCGAGCGGGTCGAGCAACTGCTGGGGCCGGTGGCGGTGGGGGTCGACGAGGTTATCCGCCAGTCAGGCCTCACCCCGCCCGAGGTGCAGCTGGCGCTGCTCGAGCTCGACCTTGCCGGACGGCTCGACCGCCACGCCGGGGGAAAAGTGAGCTTGCGCTGAATTGGCTTGACGCCCACATGGCCTGCGACACCATCGCGCGTACGTGAAGCATCGGGGAAGTGAGGCCAGTGAAGCTCGTCATCGTCGAATCGCCCGCCAAGGCGAAAACCATCGAGAAATATCTGGGGCCGGGGCACAAGGTGCTCGCATCCTACGGCCATGTGCGCGACCTGCCCGCCAAGGACGGATCGGTCGAGCCCGATGACGGCTTTGCCATGAAATGGGCGGCGAGCGCGGACAAGACCAAGCAACTGAAGGCGATTACCGACGCAGCCAAGGAGGCGGAGACGCTCATCCTCGCGACCGACCCTGATCGCGAGGGCGAGGCGATCAGCTGGCACGTGCAGGAAGTGCTGACCAAGAGGAAAGCGCTGCCCGCCGACACCAAGCGCGTGACCTTCAACCAGATCACCAAGAGCGCGGTGACCGAGGCGATGGCGAGCCCGCGCGATCTCGATACCGACCTCATCGACGCCTATCTGGCGCGCCGCGCGCTCGACTATCTCGTCGGCTTCACCTTGTCGCCGATCCTTTGGCGCAAGCTGCCGGGCGCGCGTTCGGCGGGGCGCGTACAGTCGGTGGCGCTCCGCCTCATCGTCGACCGCGAACGCGAGATCGAGGTGTTCGAACCGCGCGAATATTGGCAGCTCGGCGCGGTCTTCGAACAGGAAGGCACGCCATTTGAATCGCGCCTCGTCAACCTCGACGGCAAGAAGATCGACCGGCTGACGATCGGCAACAAGGGCGATGCCGATGCCGCCAAGGCGGTCATCGAGGCGGGCAATTTCACCGTGGAGAGCGTCGAACAGAAGCCGCTGACGCGCAACCCGCCGCCGCCCTTCACGACCTCGACACTGCAGCAGGAAGCCGCGCGCAAGCTGGGCTATTCGGCCAGCCACACGATGAGCCTCGCGCAAGGGCTCTACGAGGCGGGCGCGATCACCTACATGCGTACCGACGGCGTCACCATGGCGGGCGAGGCGCTCGCCGGCGCGCGCCATGCCATCGCCGACCGCTATGATGCGGGATACCTCCCCGACAAGCCGCGACAGTACAAGTCCAAGCAGAAAAATGCGCAGGAAGCGCACGAGGCGATCCGGCCGACCAATTTCCGCAAGGATCGTGCGGGCTCTGGCGATGCGGCCAAGCTCTACACGCTGATCTACAACCGCGCGCTGGCGAGCCAGATGGCGGCGGCGCGATTGGAGCGCACGACGGTCGAACTGTCGGATGGTGCGGGGCGCGCGACGCTGCGCGCCACCGGGCAGGTCGTGAAATTCCCAGGCTATCTCGCGCTTTACGAGGAAGGCCGCGACGATGCGGCCGACGAGGAAGCAGGCAAGATGCCGCTGCTGCGCGAGGGCGATGCGCCGATGAAGCGCGAGGTCACCTCGACCCAGCATTTCACCCAGCCGCCGCCGCGCTTCTCCGAAGCCAGCCTCGTCAAGCGACTGGAGGAGCTCGGCATCGGGCGTCCGTCGACCTATGCCGCGACGCTCCAGACGCTGAAGGACCGCGACTATGTCCGGCTCGAGCAGAAGCGGTTCGTGCCCGAGGATTCGGGGCGGCTCGTCACCGCGTTCCTCGAGCGCTTTTTCGATCGCTATGTGAGCTACGACTATACCGCCAGCCTCGAGGAAGAGCTCGACGACGTGTCGGGCGGGCGCATGGCGTGGCAGTCGATGCTCGAGGCCTTCTGGCGCGACTTCAAGCCCAAGGCGGGCGAGGTGATGGAGCAGAAGCCGTCGGACATCACGGCGGCGCTCGATGAATTTCTCGAACCTTATCTGTTCCCGGCCAAGGATGATGGGACCGACCCGCGAGCTTGTCCCAAGGACGGCGGCCAGCTCTCATTGCGTGGCGGCAAGTTCGGGGCGTTCATCGCCTGTGCCAACTATCCCGAATGCAATTACACCCGTCCCTTCGGGCTGCGCGGCGAGGCCGCCAATGACGGGCCGCAGGAGCTGGGCGAGGGGATCGAGCTGAAGACCGGGCGCTTCGGGCCCTATCTCGAACAGGAAGTCGACGGCGAGAAGAAGCGGGCGTCCATCCCAAAGGATGTCGACCGGTCGACGCTCGACCTGGTGATGGCGAAGAAGCTGCTCTCGCTTCCTCGCGAGATCGGAGACCATCCCGAGACGGGCAAGCCGATCTCGGCCTCGATCGGGCGCTACGGACCTTATCTGCTCCACGACGGCAATTATGCGCGGTTGAAGAGCACCGAGGAGGTGTTCGAGACGGGCATGAATGCGGCAGTGGCAAAGCTTGCCGAGGCGGCGGCGCAGAAGGGCCAGCGCGGTGGACGCCAGAGCCGCGAGCCGATTGCGGTGCTCGGCAAGCATCCCACCAATGAGGCCGAGGTGAAGGTGATGGACGGACGTTATGGCCCCTATGTCACCGACGGCACGACCAATGCGACGCTGCCCAAGGGCACCGAGCCCAAGGACGTGAGCCTCGAGCAGGCGGTGCAGCTGATCGACGAGCGGGCAGCGAAGGGGCCGGCGAAGAAGAAGCGCAAGGCGCCGGCCAAGAAGAAGGCCGCGCCCAAGAAGAAGGCTGCGGCGAAGAAGCCGGCGGCGAAGAAAAGCTGATCTGAGAAAGAGCTTGGGAGGGTGGGGGTTGCCCCTCTCCCAACCCTCTCCCCTGAAGGGGAGAGGGCTATTTGAGGGCGCAGGCCTTGCAGCTTGGGTCGGCGGGGATGTTGATCTGGCGCCAGGCGTTGGTCGTGCCTTCGTAGAGGTGGAGGTGGCCCGCGCCTTCATCGCCGATCTGGCAGATGAGGCGGATGGCCATGAGGGCGGCCATGTTGCCGATCATGCCGGTCAAAGCGCCGACCACGCCGGTTTCGGCGCAGGTGTCGCAATCTTGCGTGTCGAAGGCGTCGCCGACGAAGCAGCGGTAGCAGGGCTGGCCGCGCCACAGGCCGAGCTGGCCCTGGAGCTGCTGCGCGGCGGCGCTGATGAGGGGCATGCCGAGCGCCACGCAGGTGTCGCTGACGAGGAGGCGGGTGGCGAAATTGTCGGTGCCGTCGATGACGAGGTCGTGATCGCCGAGGAGATCGCGGACGTTGTCCACGGTGACCTTGACGCCGTGGGCGTCGATGTGGACATGCGGGTTTCGCGCCTCGGCGAAGCGGCGGGCGAGGGGCGCCTTGCCCGCGCCGACATCGGCGGTGGTGAAAAGCCACTGGCGCTGGAGGTTGGACAGGCTGACGGCGTCGTCATCGACGAGCGTGATGCGGCCGATGCCCGCGCCGACCAGCGCGGGGAGGACGCCCGAGCCGATGCCGCCAGCGCCGATGACGGCGATGCGGGCTTTCTTGAGGCGCTTTTGCCCGACGCCGCCGACCGTGGGGAGCACGATGTGGCGGGCGTAGCGGTCGAGTTCGTCGTCGCTCAGGCGATCGGGGTCGTCGAACAGGCTCACTTGGTGCCGGTGCTCCCGAAGCCGCCATGGCCGCGTTCCGTGTCGTCGAGCTCTTCGACCTCGACGAAGCTCGCCTGCGTGACGGCGGCGGGGACGATCTGGGCGACGCGCATGCCGCGTTCGATGACGAAATCCTCTGCGCCGTGGTTGATGAGGAGGATTTTCAATTCGCCGCGATAGTCGCTGTCAATCGTGCCGGGGGTATTGGGGACGGTCACGCCATGCTTGAAGGCGAGGCCCGACCGGGGGCGGACCTGGATCTCGTAGCCCTCGGGAATCGCGACGCGGAAACCGGTGGCGACGGCGTGGCGGCCGCCGGGGGGGATGGTGACGTCTTCGGCGGACTGCACGTCCATGCCCGCGGCGCCCGGCGTGGCGTAGCAGGGCAGCGGCAGGCCTTCGCCATGGGGAAGGCGGGCAAGCTGGATCGAGATGGTCATGACAGTTCCTGTGATATGCGGTCGATGAGATGACGGGCGGCGGCATCCTTGGAGCCTTCGTCCCAGTGCTCGACGCCGGTGGCGGTGACGAGGTGGAGGCGGTTGTTCTCGCCGCCCATGACGTCTCCGGAGACGTCGTTGGCGAGGATCCAGTCGGCCTTCTTGCGTTCCCGCTTGGCGGTGGCGTTGTCGATCACGTCGTTCGTCTCGGCGGCAAAGCCGACGAGGAGGGCGGGTCGGTTGGGATGCTCGCCGAGGTCGGCGAGGATGTCGGGGTTGG
This sequence comes from Sphingomicrobium arenosum, assembly GCF_026157085.1. Taxonomy (NCBI): domain Bacteria; kingdom Pseudomonadati; phylum Pseudomonadota; class Alphaproteobacteria; order Sphingomonadales; family Sphingomicrobiaceae; genus Sphingomicrobium; species Sphingomicrobium arenosum. Next base: position 1,014,686 of record NZ_JANPVN010000001.1, on the reverse strand, counting down.
GGGCGAATTTCAGCTCTGGTGCACCCTTGCCCTTTTTCAGCTTCTGCGTGGCGGCGCCCTCGACGCGCCAGTCGGCGACGGCGGCGACCATGATCGCGGCGTCGGCGGGCAGCGCGGTCATGACCGCATCGCGCATCTGGACAGCGGTCTCGACGTCGATGCGGGCAACGCCCGGCGGCGTGGGCAGGCAGACGGGGCCCGCGACGAGGGTGACGCGCGCACCGGCGGCGGCGGCGGCGCGGGCGATGGCGAAGCCCTGCTTGCCCGAGGAGCGGTTGGCGATGACGCGGACGGGGTCGATCGGCTCGTGGGTCGGGCCGGCGGTGACAAGGATGTGCTTGCCCGCCAGCGGACCAGCCTTGCCGAAGGGCGAGGCGCTCGGTGCTTGCAGAGGCAGGGCAGCGAGGATGGCCTCGGGGTCGGGGAGGCGGCCGGGGCCATATTCGCCGCAGGCCATGGCGCCTTCGTCGGGGTCGAGAACGGTGATGCCGTCGGCGCGCAGCTGGGCGACATTGCGCTGGGTGGCGGGGTGCTGCCACATTTTTACGTTCATCGCGGGGGCGATGGTGACGGGCTTGTCGGTGGCGAGCAGCAGCGTGGTGGCGAGATTGTCGGCGATCCCTGCGGCCATCTTGGCGATCATGTCGGCGGTGGCGGGGCAGACGAGGACATGGTCGGCGGCGCGGGAGAGTTGGATATGGCCCATCTCGGCCTCGTCCTTCAAATCCCACAGGCTGGTGTAGACGGGGCTTTCGGCCAATGCGGCAAGGCTCATCGGCGTGACGAAATGCGCGCCGCCCTCGGTCAGCACGGGGGTGACGTCGTGGCCCATCTTGCGGGCATGGCGGATCAGTTCGGCGGCCTTGTAGGCGGCGATTCCCCCGCCGATGATGAGCAGCAAACGGGCCATGTCAGTGAATGTCCCTGTAGGACAAAATCCCCTCTGCAAGTTGAGAAAGTTGACGGTGGGTCGCCCCCTCGTGCGGGACCTCGCAACGGGTGGTCATGGCGGGGAGATGGGGCGTGTTGTGCTGAGTCGCGGGCATGGCGGGCAGGGTGACGGGTGAAATCCTATTAGGAAAGGTCTGTCTGCGGAATCGCGCGGGGCGGGTGCGGCGGGCAGACCAAGCGGAAGACGAGCGCGGCCGCGGCGCCGCCTGCCATCCCCGAGACGATGATCGCGAGGAGTTCGCCGGTCGTGGGTTCGGGATTGTCGAACATCATCAGCCCGGTGAGCGCGCCGCCCGCGACCGCGCCGACCACGCCCCAGACCCATGGTCGCGCGACGGCGGGGCGGACCTCGGAGAGGATGAGCATGATGATGCCCGCGACGATGCTGGGGGCCAAAGCGATATAGAGGCCGAAGAACCAGGCGAGCGGCGAGAAGGCGAGCTCGGCGGCGCTGCTCTCGCTCTCGGCGACGGCGAGGGCGAGCAGGAAGGCGATGGTGCCGCCGATCGAGGCGAGGAAGGCGGCGAGGAAGAAGCGGAGGATGCGCATGGTTCAGCCACGCTCCTTTTGCAGCTGTCGTTTCTCTTCGGCGCGGGCGATCATGTCGCGGGCGAGGGAGGAGGGCCTCATAGGGGCGCCGGAATCGCGCGCGCCGGGCATGGGCGCGGCGAAGCGGAAGGTGAAGCCAGCGAGGCAGCCTGCCATCGCGCCGATCCAGCCGTCGCGCGAGATGAAGTCCGCGAAGCTGACGCCTGGGCTGATGGCGGCGAGAAAGCAGCCTAACGCCGTTCCGACGGCGGCCCAGCGATACGGGTCCTGCCAGCGCGGCGCGATGACGCTGGCGACCATCATCGCGATCCCGCCGATAAGGGTGGGCCCGAGACCGCTCATCATCGCGCCCAAAAGGTCGGAAGCGATGTCGAGCGGGTCGAGGACGCCGGACGTGGGCGCCGCGAGGAGCTGAAGCGACCGGAAGGTCGCCGCACCGACGAAGGCACTGGCCAGCCCGGCTAGGGCGAAGCGACGCGACTTCATCGGTTAGAGCAGCGCCACCAGCGCCGCGCCCGCGCTGCCCGCGATCAGCGCGGTGAGGAGATAGCCGCCCCAGCGGGGGCGCTCGATCAGCCGGACTTCGGGCAAGGGCGGCATCGGCGGGGCGCCGCCCGGTTCGGGATAGGTGGCGTCGATCTTGTCGATGAGATGCGGGAGCTTCTGGAAGGCGCGGCGGATCATGGTGAGCCGGTCGGCGATGAGCGCCTCGGGGCCGAGTTCGCTGCGGATCCATTCGCGCAGGAAGGGTTCGGCGGCCTCCCACATGTTGATGTCGGGATCGAGGCTGACGACCACGCCTTCTTCCATCACCATCGTCTTTTGGAGGAGGAGGAGGTGGGGCTGGGTCGCCATGTCGAAATCGCGGGTGATCGAGAAAAGGCCCTCGAGCATCCGGCCGATGGAGATGTCCTTGACCGGCAGGCCGCGAATGGGTTCGCCGACGGCGCGAAGTGCGGTGGCGAATTCGTCGACGCTGTGGTGGGCGGGGACATATTGCGCCTCGAAATGGATTTCGGCGACGCGTTTGTAATTGCCGGTGATGAGGCCGTAGAGGATCTCGGCGAGCCACAGGCGGGCCTGGCGGTCGATGCGGCCCATGATGCCGAAATCGACGGCGGCGAGCTGGCCATTGTCTAGGGCGATGAGATTGCCCTGGTGGAGGTCGGCGTGGAAGAAGCCGTCGACCACGGCTTGGCGCAGGAAGGCGCGAACGAGGATTTGGCTCAATGCGTGGAGGTCGTGGCCCTTGGCGACCAGTTCCGATTTCTTGGTGAGCTTGGTGCCGTCGAGCCATTCCATGGTGAGGACGCGGCGCGCGGTGCGGCGCCAGTCGATCTCCGGGATGTAGAAGCCCGGTTCGGCGACCATATTCTCGCGCAGTTCGGACGCCGAGGCGGCCTCGCGCTGGAGGTCGAGTTCGCGGTTGGTCCACTGGCGGAAATGGGCGATGACCTGGCGCGGCCTGAGGCGCTGCGTTTCATCGCCGCCATAGCCTTCGAGCTGGGCGGCGGCCCATTCGTAGGTCTCGAGCGCTTCGGCAAAGGCGTCCTCGATGCCGGGGCGAAGGACCTTGACCGCGACGGTCTGGCCATCGGTGGTGACGGCCTTGTGGACCTGCGCGATCGAGGCGGCGCCGACGGGCGTTTCGGCAAAATCCGAGAAGAGGCGGTCGAGCGGGGCGCCCAACGCCTTTTCGACGGCGGGGACGATGACGCTGATCGGGGCGGGCGGGAGATTGTCCTGGAGCGAGAGGAGGTTGTCGGCCGCTTCCTCGCCGACGAGGTCGGGACGGGTGGCGAGCGCCTGACCGAGCTTGATCGCGGCGGGGCCGATCTCCTGGAGCGCGGCGGCATAGTCGGGTTGCTCGGGCTGCTTGAGGCCGAAACGGGCGAGCCTGAGCAGCCGCTTCATGTTGGGCGGGGTCAGCGGATCGTTCTCGATCCCCCGCAAGGCGCCGTGACGGGCGAGCGTTCGGCCCCAGCGCAGGAGCCGGGAAATATGCGTGATGGTGCCTGCCACTAGAGCTTCCACCCCCAGTGGATCGCGACGAGCCCGCCGAGAATGGGGGTGTGGCCGGTCTGGGCGAAGCCTGCATCGGCGATCATCGATTCGAAGGCGGCCATGCGCGGGAAGCGGCGGATCGATTCGACGAGATATTGGTAGCTGTCGCGGTCCTGCGCGACGATCTCGCCGATGCGCGGGATGAGATGTTCGGCATAGGCTTCATAGGCATTGCCGAAGCCGGGCCATTCGCTGGTCGAGAATTCGAGGCAGTAGAAGCGGCCGCCGCGCTTCAGGACGCGGTGCGCTTCCTTGAGGGCGGCGGGAATGTCGGTGACGTTCCGGATGCCGAAGGCGATGGTGTAGGCGTCGAAGGTGGAGTCTTCTAGGCCGAGGGTTTCGGCATTTTCGACCCGCCAGCGAAGCCCGTCGAGGCCGCGCTTCTTGGCGCGCTCGCGCCCGACGTCGAGCATATGTTCGTTGATGTCGGCGACGGTCACCTCGGCGCCGCGCTTGGCCATGCGGAAGGCGATGTCGCCGGTGCCGCCCGCCATGTCGAGGATCGCCTCGCCCTTGCGTGGGGCGACCTTGGCGACGAAGCGGTCCTTCCACAGGCGGTGCATGCCGCCGCTCATGAGGTCGTTCATGATGTCGTAGCGCGCGGCGACAGAAGCGAAGACGCCGTGGACGCGCTGGGTTTTCTCTTCGGGGGCGACCTGTTCGTCGCCGAAATAGACGGGATCCTGCATAGCCCCGGCCCTAGCAGGGGTTGAGGGCAGGGGGAACGGGTCTTAAGCGCCGTCTTCATGCGAGGATGCGACCATGCCTGAATTGCCCGAGGTGGAGACGACCGTGCGGGGGCTGGCGCCCGTGCTGGAGGGTGAGCGGATCGCGCGGGTCGAGGTGCGGCGCGCGGACATGCGCAAGCCTTTTCCGGAAGGGTTGGGGCAGCGGCTGACGGGGGCGCGGGTGACGCGGCTGTGGCGGCGGGCAAAATATGGGCTGATCGATACGGATCGCGGCGACACGATGATCTTCCATCTCGGCATGTCGGGGAGCTGGCGGGTCGATCCCGAGGACATCGGCAAGCACGACCATTTGGTGATCGAGACGGGGGCGGGGCGGCGGCTGGCGCTCAATGATCCGCGACGGTTCGGATTCGTCGACCTCGAGCCGACCGAGGGCCTCGAGGATTATGAGGGGTTCGTCGGCATGGGGCCCGAACCCTTGCCGAGCGTGGATGCGGCGGCGCTGAAAGCGCGGCTGGCGGGCAAGGCGACGGCGATCAAGCTGGCGCTGCTCGACCAGCGGGTGATCGCGGGGCTGGGCAATATCTATGTGTGCGAGGCGCTGTGGCGCAGTCGGATCGCGCCGGGGCGCAAGGCGGGGGGAATCGGCGCGGGGCGACTGGAGATGTTGGCGCAGGCCATCCCGGCGGTGCTCGAGGAGGCGATCGCGGCGGGGGGCTCGAGCTTGCGCGACTATGCGCAGCCCAATGGCGAACTGGGTTATTTCTCCAAGAGCTTCGATGTCTACGGGCGCGAGGGCGAGCCGTGCCGGCGCGGGTGCGGGACGGTGCGGCGCCGCGTGCAGGGCGGTCGCTCGACCTTTTATTGCCCCACCTGCCAGCGCTGACACGCTTGACGGACGGGGGCGTGTTGGGTAAGGGGACGCCCATGCCGGTGCAGGCCGTTTGTGGCTCGCACCGATTTTCTTTTCAAACGAACGAGTTGAGGTCCATCCATGGCGAATTCGCCGCAGGCACGTAAGCGCATCCGTCGCAACAACCGTCGCGCCGAAATCAACGGTGCGCGCGTCAGCCGCATCCGCACCTTCATCAAGGCTGTCGAAGCCGCGATCGAAGGCGGCAAGCAGGAGGAGGCGCAGACCGCGCTTCGCAACGCACAGCCCGAAATCGCGCGCGGCGTCGCCAAGGGCGTGATGCACAAGAACACCGCGGCCCGTAAGATGAGCCGCCTGTCGAAGCGCGTCGCCGCGCTCGGCTAAAGACTGGTCGAACCGTTTCGGGACAGTCCGGTCCCGTTAAGAACGGCTTTACCACAAATTCGCAACGGACCGTCGGGAGACCCCCGGCGGTCCGTTTCATTTTGGCGACATAAAAAGCCTAGGCTTTCCAATGATTCGCATCCCGACCCTTTCGGGTCCGGATCGACTATCGGCGGAAAAGTGCCAAATTTTTGATTTTTCGCGGCTTTGCGCTGTCAATAGACTTTATTTCATCGAAATGAAAAAACGGGTCTTGAACGCGGCCCGGATCGGGTTTTACAACAGTCTCTCCGGCGGCGATTCCGCCCCCGGGGGGCAAGGTAGAGACGGTAGCCACGGGCACGGGGCGCGGTAGCGCGATTCCGGGCAACAGAGCCTCTTTGCCAAATGCAAGACCAGTTCGGGGAGGCGCAAGCTAGTGCAAGGCGAAGGTGAAGCTATGCGTCCGCAAGGCGACGGGATGGGCACGGAAGCCCCGCTCGAGGCCGCGTGGAAAAGCATTCGCGACAATCTTCGCAAGGACCTTGGCGCGCGCACCTTCGATGGGTGGATCAAGCCCGCCGAACTGGGGCAGTTCGATCCCGAATCGGGCGCGCTCGATATCCTCCTCCCCTCGCAGTTCATGGCCGACTGGGTGAAGTCGCATTTCGGCGACCGGATTCGACTCGCCTGGCGCCATACGCTGCCGCTGGTGCGCGAAGTCAGCCTGATCCCGGCCGAAGGCGCGCCGCGCCCGAGCCCCATGCTGATCCTCGAGGAAGCGTCCGCCTCAACGGCGCCCGCGCCGACCCCCGCCGCGCCAGCGCATCCGCGTCCCAATTTCGACAATCGCTACGATTTCGACCATTTCGTCATCGGTAAGGCCAATGAGGTCGCCGCGACTGCTGCAAAGACGCTGGCGAGCAGCGACACGGTCGTATTCAACCCGCTGTTCATCCATGGCGGCACGGGGCGCGGCAAGACGCACCTGCTCCACGCCATCGGGCAGGCCTTCCTCGAGAAGAACCCCGATGCGCTGGTCGTCAGCATGTCGGCGGAAAAGTTCATGGTCGAATTCGTCCGCGCGCTGCGCGAGAATGACACCATCGCCTTCAAGCAGCAGCTGCGCTCGGCCGACCTGCTGCTGGTCGACGACGTGCAGTTCATCGCGGGCAAGGAATCGACGCAGGAAGAATTCTTCCACACGATGAACGAGATCATCACCGCGGGTCGCCGCCTGGTGATCACGAGCGATCGCGCACCACAGGACCTGGACGGCATCGAGCCGCGCATCCTGTCGCGCCTGTCGTGGGGCCTCGTCGCCGACATCAACGCGGCCGATTACGAGCTGCGGTACAATATCCTGCGCTCCAAGCTCGATGGACTGCCGGGCGTCGACATGCCCGAAGCGGTGGTCGAGTTCCTCGCGCGGCGCATCACCAACTCGATCCGCGAACTGGAAGGCGCGCTCAACCGCATCGCGGCTTATGCGATGATGACCGGCCGCGCCATCGACGTGCCGTTCGTGGAAGAGGTGCTGGCCAATGTGCTGCGCGCCAACCAGCGCCGCATCTCGATCGACGAGATCCAAACCAAGGTCGCCGCGCATTTCTCGATCCGCAAGGCCGAAATGACCTCCGCGAGACGCGCCCGCGAAGTCGCCCGACCGAGGCAGGTCGCCATGTACCTGTCCAAGCAGCTGACGCCCAAGTCGCTGCCCGATATCGGACGGCGCTTCGGCGGGCGCGACCACACGACCGTGATCCACGCCGTCAAGCGCATCGAATCGCTTCGTGCCGCCGATGCGGAACTCGATGCCGACATCAGGCTTTTGACAAGGCAGCTCGAAAACTAGGGTCGTCCCCCTTGTTTCGGTCAAAGAAAAGCCCGCGTGGATTGGTCTCCGCGCGGGCTTTTCAACGATTTGGGGAAGAGCGCGAGCCTTAGCGGCGCTCGTCCTCGGGGCGAACGGTGATCTTGACCGTCTCGCCATTGCGGCCCGGGAAGTCGGTGAACATCGCTTCGATGAGATTGGGCACGAGGGTGCCGAGATCATCGGTGCGGCTGCGCGCCTTGGCGGTGCCTTCGAAGATCGCCTGATTGTCGGCGGCGCGGCGAATGTCGACTTCGAGGGTCGAGCGATATTCGGTGTAGCTGCGCACGTCGCGGCCATACCAGAAGGGATCGTCCCAGCCCCAGGAGTAACCCATGCGCGGACCCCAGTAGCGGTGGCGCGCATAGCGGTAGCGGTAGCTCAGCGGGACGTAGCCGACGCCGAACCCGACGCGGAACGGCGAGCCGTAGGCGCCATAGGGGCTGTAACCCGAGGAGCGGACGCGCTCGCGGCCGTTGTCGACGCCATAGCCGACCTCGACGAGCATGGTCGCCGAGGCGGGGTCGGCGGCCTGGACATAGCCTTCCTCGCGCATCTCCTCGGCGATCATCGCCGCATAACGCGAGAATTCGAGGCCGCCCGCGTCGGCTTCGTTCATCGGGATGACGGCGAAGGTCTCGCCGGTCGGGGCGGGCATGGCCTGGAAGCGGCTCACCTGCGTCGGAAGCCCCGTCGCACAGCCCGCCAGACCAAGGAGCGCGACGCTGGCAGCGGTCGCTTTGAGAAATTTACGCATGGCACATGCTTCCTTGGGTTCGAAGATAACTGGCATGCTTATAGCACATCGGGGCGTGAACCGGTCATGAAGCATTAGAGTCGGCTGGCCGACGCAAAATTAACGTGTCTTATCAGCGGCGTAGGCCCAATGCGCGATAGGCTTTCTCAAGCGTGGGCTGGGCCGCCTCGCGCGCCTTTGCAGCGCCGGCGTCGAGCACCGAGTCGAGGTGGGCGCGGTCGCCGCGCAGCGCCTCGAGCCGGTCGCGAATGGGGGCGAGGCGCGCGACGAGGGCATCGGCGAGCGCGGGCTTGAAGGCGCCGAAGCCCTGACCGGCATGGTCGGCGAGGACGGCATCCTCGCTGCGCCCAGTGACGGCGGCCATGATGCCGACGAGATTGCGCGCCTCGGGGCGCTCGTCGAGGGCGTCGAGCGTGTCGGGCAGTGGCTCGGGGTCGGTGCGCGCCTTCTTGATCTTGGTGCGGATGGTGTCGTCGTCGTCGATGAGGTTGATGCGGCTCATGTCCGAGGGATCGGACTTCGACATCTTGTTCGAGGCGTCGCGCAGGCTCATCACGCGCGCGGCGCGGCCGGTGCCGATATAGGGGGCGGGCGCGGTGAACAGCTCTTCGCCGACGCGGTGGTTGAACGCATCGGCGATGTCGCGCGCCAGTTCGATATGCTGCTTCTGATCCTCGCCCACGGGGACGTGGGTGGCCTGGTAGAGCATGACGTCGGCGGCCTGGAGGACGGGGTAGCTGTAGAGGCCGACGCTGGCCTTTTCGCGGTTCTTGCCCGACTTTGCCTTGAACTGCGTCATGCGCGACAGCCAGCCCATGCGCGCGATGCAGCCGAGCATCCATTGCAGTTCGGCATGGGCGGGCACGTCGCTGTGGGCGAACAGGACCGACCTGTCGGGATCGACGCCCGAGGCGAGTAGCGCGGCGGTCATGTCATAGACATTGTCGCGCAAGGCGGCGGGGTCGGTGTCGACGGTGATGGCGTGTAGGTCGGCGAGGAAGAAGAAACGGCTCGCCTCGGCCTCTTCCTGCATCTCGACCCAACGCAGGATGGCGCCGAGGAGATTGCCGAGATGGAGGCTGCCGGTGGGCTGGATGCCCGAGACGATACGCATGACTATTGGGCTTCCTTGAACTTGGATTTGCCGAGGAGGAGGAGGATGTCGGCCTTGTCCATTGCGCCGATGATCCAGGCGAGGACGAGATAGGCGCCGCCACCCGCGCCGCAGGTGACGAGCAGCGCCAGGGTGCGGCGGCCCGCGCCGGCGGCGAACCAGTCGGCGAAGACCATGGTCGAGAGGAGATAGAGGATGGCGGCCATGACCGCGGCGCACAGCAATTGCTTCAAGAGGCGCGTGACGAGCCAGGGCTCGAGGCTGAAATGGCCGCGGCGGTGGAGGAGGATGTAGAGCGTGAGCGCATTGACCCAGGCGGCGATGGCGGTGCCGATGGGCAGGATGACGATGCCGACGCGGTCGATGAAGCCGAACCAGATGGCGGCGGCGAGCGCGAGGGTCGCCATGGTGATGATCGCGGGGGTCTTCATGTCCTTGCGGGCGAAGAATCCGGGGGCGAGTATCTTGATCATGACGTAGGCGGGCAGGCCGAGCACCATGTAGGACAGCACCCGGCCCGAGGTGGCGGCATCGGCCTCGGAGAAGCGGCCGCCTTCGAACAGGGTGGTCATGATGGGGCCCGCGATGACGATGAGCGCGATGGTCGCGGGCAGGGTGAGGAGCATGGCGAGCTCGGTCGCGCGGCTTTGCACGTTCGATGCCTGCTTGGCCTCGGCGGCGCCGATATGGCGGCTGATCGCGGGGAGGATGGCGACGCCGATGGCCGAGCCGATGAGCGCCAGCGGGAGCTGGTTCAACCTGTCGGCTTGGCTGAGGTAGACGAGGCTGCCGTCGGGCAGGCGGGTGGCGAATTTCAGGTAGAAGAGCTGGCTGATGTAATAGCCGCCCGCCGCGATGGTGGCGGGGACCATGAGCTTGAGCAGTTCCTTGACCCGCGGGGTCATCCTGGGGGGCAGGAGCTTGAGCTTGAGGCCCGCGTGGCGCGTGGCGATGACGAGGGTGGCGAGCTGGATGACGCCGCCCGCGATGACGCCCCACGCCATGGCGCGCGCGGTGACGAGGCCGCCGTCGTCGAACAGCAGCAGCGCGCCGACGAGCGCCACGTTGAGGAGCGCGGGCGCGAAGGCGGCGACGGCGAAGCGCGACAGCGAGTTCAAGATGCCGCTGAACAGCGAGACCAGCGCGATGAAGATGAGATAGGGGAAGGTGATCCGGGTGAGATCGACGGCCTGCCCAAAGAGTACGGGATCCTCGCGCCAGCTTTCATCGGCGATGAAGGCGACGACCGCCGGCATGGCGACGACGAAAATCGCGGTGATGAGGATGAGCGCGGGGAGGAAGACCGCCTGCACCTCCTCGGCGAAGCGCTTGGCATCGTCGAGATTGCCGTCCTTCCCGACAAGGCGCGCGAACAAGGGCACGAAACCCTGGCTGAAGGCGCCCTCGCCGAGAAGGCGACGGAGCTGGTTGGGGATAGTGAACGCGAAGACGAAAAGATCCGCTGCCGCGGACGCGCCCATGACCCGCGAAAAGACCATTTCGCGCACGAAGCCGAGAATGCGGCTGACCAGCGTCAGCCCGCCGATCGTGCCCCCGGCCTTGACGAGGTTCATGGGCGTATCGTCTCGCGCTTAGGCGTCGGCGGTCGGCGCGGGGGCGCCTTCGCCCGACACGCCGCCCGTTGCCATGCCGCCACCCTGCTGGGCGCGCGCGGCGGCCATGCGCTGCATGAAGATCGCGCCGAAGTCGATCGGCTCGAGCAGCAGCGGCTGGAAGCCGGCATTGGCGGTCGCCTCGGCGATCACCTGGCGCGCGAAGGGGAAGATGAGGCGCGGGGCCTCGACGAGCAGCAGCGGCTGCAGCTGTTCGACCGGGATGTTGCGCGCGCCGAAGACGCCGGCATAGGTGAGGTCGACGACGAACTGGGTGCCCTCGTCGGCCTTGGCCGACGCTTCGATCTTGAGGATAACTTCGTGCACGTCCTCGCCGACCGCGACGACGTCGATGTTGAAGCCGAGGTCGATCTTGGGCTTGGAGGGATATTGGAAGCTCTTGGGCGCATTGGGATTTTCGACCGACAAATCCTTCACATATTGCGCGAGATTGGCGAACTGGGGCGCCTTGTCGGGATCCATGCCCTGCTGGCCGGCAGCAGCAGCCGCGGCGGCGGCGGCATTGGCCTCGGCGAGCGGATCGGTCGCCGGGGTTTCAGGGGTGTCGGTGCTGGGCTTGTCGTCGGCCATGATATTAGCGGTCTTCCTAACGGGCTGGGTGGGGGCGAACCCTCGCGGTCGCCCCTTGTCACATCTGGTTTGCGCGCCTAGCAGTCCGGGGGATGCGACGCAACGCGCCTTTCATGCGTTGACCATGACGCTTTGCCTTTGAAAGCCCCGGTTAACACCCCTATGTTAGGGTGGACTGGAGCGCCGCCATCTGGCCGAGCGCCGAACAGAAATTGGGAAACTCATCTTGACCGCACTTGTCATCCTCGCCCTCGTCGCCCTGTTTATCGGGCTGCGCCTGTTCAGCGTGCTGGGCGAACGCACCGGCCATGAACAGCCGCTGGTGAAGGCGCCCGAGACCGAACCCAAGGCCAGCGGGCTGATGCCCGAGCCCGACCTTGCCGGTGCTTCTGCTAGCGATGATGACGCGATGAACTATGTCCCGCTGGCGGGGCCGGGCGTGCGCGCGCTGCTCGCCGCCGATCCCGGCTTCGACGTGGCGCGCTTCCTCGACGGGGCGAAGGGCGCCTATCGGATGATCCTCGAGAAATTCTGGCAGGGCGACCTTGAGAGCGTGGAAGAATTCGTCGACGACAATGTGCTCGGCGCCTTCGGCGGCGCGGTCGAGGCGCGCAATGCGCAGGGCCTTACGCTGGACAACCGGCTGATCCACATCGACCATGCCACCATCGTGGCCGCCAATCTCGATCGCTCGATCGCCGGGCTGACGGTGCGCTTCGAAGCCGATATCGCGGCGGTGACGCGCGATGCGGAAGGCAATGTGGTCGCCGGGTCGATGGACGATGCGGTACAGACGCGCGACCGCTGGACCTTCCGCCGCGACGTGGCGTCGGCCGACCCCAATTGGATCCTCGTCGAGACCGACGAAGAGGCATGAGCCGCAAGAGCGTGGCGCGCTTCGCCGGAGCCTCGCTCGCCCTTCTGCTCGGCGCGTGCAGCGCGAGCCCGCCGGTGGCCGATGCGCCGCCGCCGGTGACGGCCCCGGCCGCGCCGATCGCCGATGTCGCCCCGCCCGCGACCGCCTTGGAAGCGGGAGTGCGCCTCGTTGCGGCCCTGACACCGCGCGGCGAGGAAGCGCAGCGCGCGCTGGGGGCCTTCATCACTTCCTGTCCCAAATTGCTGGCGCGCGAGGATGCGAGCCTGTTGACCGTTGCGAGCGACTGGGCGCCGCTGTGCGCCGAGGCGCGGACGCTCGCCCCGTCGAGCGCAGCGGCCTTTTTCGCGAGCCGCTTCGCCTGGGTCGAGGTGGGTGATGGCAGCGCCTTCGCGACCGGTTATTTCGAACCCGAAATCGCGGGGAGCCCGGTGCGCACGGCCGAATTTTCCTCGCCCGTGCTCGCGCTGCCCGACGACCTGACCCGCGCCGCGTTCAGCGATGGGTCGGGCGAGGGGCGCGGACGGGTCGATGAACAGGGCGACTTCGTGCGCTATTTCGATCGCGCCGCGATCGAGGCGGGGGCGCTGGAAGGGCGCGGGCTGGAACTGGCCTGGGCCGATCCGGTCGATCTCTTCTTCCTCCAGATCCAAGGCTCGGGGCGGCTCGTCATGCCGGGCGGCGAGGTGCTGCGCATCGGCTATGCCGGGCAGAACGGGCATGAATATGTCGCCATCGGACGGCTGCTGCGCGAGCGCGGGATCATGGAGAGCGGGACGATCACGCTCGACAGCCTGCAACATTACCTGCGCGCCGATCCGGTGCGGGGGCAGGCGCTGATGAACGAAAATCCGAGCTATGTCTTTTTCCGCACCTTGGACGATGCGGGGCCGCGCGGGGCGTTGGACGTGCCGGTCGTCGCGGTGGGCAGCGTGGCGGCGGACCCCAAGTTCGTGCCGCTGGGCGCGCCGGTCTGGCTCGACATGGACAATGACGCCGCCGACGGGCTGTGGGTCGCGCAGGATACGGGCGGGGCGATCAAGGGCGCCAATCGCTTCGACACCTTCTGGGGCGCCGGTGCGGCGGCCAAGCGGGTGGCGGGCGTGATGTCGTCCAATGGGCGCGCCCGGCTGTTGTTGCCGCGCGTGGCGGTTGACCGTGCGCTCGCTACGCCCTGAGGAAAAGGCGCTGTGGGCCAAGGTGGTGGCGAGTGTCGAGCCGCTGTCGCGCGAACCCCGCGCCCCTGAGGAGGCGGCCCGTCCTGCAAAGGCGCCGCCGCCCAAGATGCCGCCGCCCAAGGTCCCCCAGCCAAGCCCGGGCCAGCGCGCGCGTGCCGCCGCCGCCGTGCGCCGCGACCCGCCGTTAATCGTACCGCCGCCGACACGAACGCACCAACAGGCGACGCTCGACGGGGTATGGGACAAGAGGCTGCGGCAGGGCAAGTCGACCCCCGACCGAGTGATCGACCTGCATGGCCATAGCCTCGATGGCGCCTGGCACCGGATCGACCGCGGGATCGAGGCGGCGGTCGCGGCTGGCGACCGGCTGGTCCTGCTGATTACCGGCCATGCCCCCAAGGGAGAACCGCCCATCGCGCGCGGCAAGATCAGGGCGGCGGTCGAGGGCTGGCTGTCGGCCTCGCGTCATGCTGATGCGATCGCCGCCGTGCGGCCGGCCGCGCCGCGCCATGGCGGGCGAGGCGCGCTCTATCTCGTGCTGCGGCGGAGTCGGGGAGACGACAGATAAGGGTCGAAACGTGACTCTTTCTTAACCTTCCTGATTTAAATCAATGTCCGCTCGGAAGACGTGGCGCCATGCCCGGCGCCGCGACGAAGAGGGGGCAGGATGGCAATGATGGACAAGGCAAGGGCACAGAAATATGCCAATGCGCTGCTCTCCGGAGCGGCCGGTCTCGCCTCGTTCATCTTCAGCCTCGCGGCCCTCCTCTACCTCACCGAACTCGACGAAAAGATCGTCGCCAGCCTGGTGGCGGGCACCTTCTGCCTGCTCATTTGCTATATCGCGTCCGAGCGACCCAATTCGCAAAGCGCGCGCGCGCTGTCGGCGCTGGGCGACCGCTTGCTGGCGGTGGAAGAGGGCGACCTCACCAGCCCCGCGCCCGCGCTCGTCCAGAAGACGATGCCCGCCGTGGCGCAGGCGGTCGACAAATTGTTCGCCGAAGTGCGCGCCTCGATCGACAATGCCCATGCGCTGGGGATGTTCGATCCGGTGACCTCGTTGCCCAACCGGCTGCATTTCCGCGGCGAAGCGGACAAGCTGCTCGCGACCTGCGAGGGATCGTGCGCGATGCTGTTCGTCGACCTCGACCGTTTCAAGGCGGTCAACGACAGCCTCGGCCATGCGCGCGGCGACCAATTGCTGACGATGGTGGCCAATCGGCTGCGCATCGTCGTCACCGCCGATGTCGATCCGGGCAGCGGGCCGCGCCCGTTGGTGGCACGGCTGGCGGGCGATGAATTCACCATCTTCCTGTCGGGCGTCGAGCGCGAGCAGGTCTCGCGGGTGGCGCGGCGCGTCGGCACGGCGATCGCCGAGCCTTTCGAACTGCACGGCCATTCGATCGACATCGGCGCCTCGGTCGGGGTGGCGATGGCGCCCGAGCATGGGACCAGCGTCGAGGCACTGATGCGCGCGGCCGATATCGCCATGTACCAGGCCAAGGGGATGGGCGGCGGGCAGGTCGTGACCTTCTCCAACGCGCTGGCCAAGCGCCATGCGCACAAGATCGAGACCGAACGCGCGCTGACCGAAGCGCTCGAGCGGGGCGAATTCACGTTGGCGCTGCAGCCGCAGATGAGCCTGCGCACGGGCGAAGTGACGGGGGCCGAGGCGCTGCTGCGCTGGAACCACCCGCGCGGCAATGTGGCGCGGCCGTCCGATTTCATCGCCATCGCCGAAAGCTGCGGGGTGATTACCGACATCGGCGACTGGGTGGTGAGCGAGACCGCCGAAATCCTCGCCCATTGGCAGGAGCGCGGGCGCGCGCGGCGGGTGGCGATGAACGTGTCCCCGCGCCAGTTGGAGCGCGGCGACTTCTTTGCCCGGGTGCGCGAGGCGTTCGAGACGCGCGGCGTGCCGCTGAGCCTCGTCGAACTGGAGTTCACCGAGACGGCGGCGATGCGGTGCAGCGAGGAACAGATCGCGGCGATGGCGGCGCTCAGGACCGATGGCGCGACGATCGCGATCGACGATTTCGGCACGGGCTATTCGAATATCGCGCGGTTGCGCTCGATGCCGCTCGATCGGGTCAAGCTCGATCCCAGCATCGTGGTCGATATCGACCGGTCGGAAAAGGCGCGCAACATCGTCCAGTCGGTGATCACGCTGATCCATGCCGTGGGCGCCGACATCGTCGCCGAGGCGATCGAGAATGCGGCGCAGGCCGATATCCTTCGCACCATGGGGGCGCAGGTCGTGCAGGGCTTCGTCTTTGCCCCGCCGATGAGCGAGGAGGAATTCTTCACCTGGCTCGACAATGCCGAGACCCGCAAGGGACCGCGGCTCGTCGCCTCGGGCGGGGACAGCGTCGCCTGAGCAACTAGGCGAAGACTTTTTCGATGACCTTTTCGTAGATGCGGGCGAGCGCGCGGATGTCGTCGACGGCGGCGGCCTCGCCGACCTTGTGCATGGTCGCATTGGGCAGGCCGAAGTCGATCACCGGGCAAATCTCGATGAGGAAGCGGCCATCGGACGTGCCGCCCTTGGTCGACAGGTCGGTGTCGATCCCGGTCTCGTCCTTGATGGCGGCGACGACGACGTCGTAAAGCTCGCCCGGCGGGGTGAGGAAGCTTTCGCCCGAGACGCGAGTGGTGACCTTGGCGTCGGGCTCGATGGCGTGGACGCGGTCGCTCAATGCATCGGCGAGCTCGGCGCCCTTGTGCAGGCTGGTGAAGCGGATGTTCAGTTGCGCCGTGGCGGCGCCGGGGATGACGTTGGACGCATCGGTCGGTGTCTTCAGCGCAACGAATTCGAGATTGGAGGGCTGGAAGGCCTCGTTGCCATTGTCGATCACCCAGCTGTCCAGATCGGCGATGATGCGGGCGAGCGCGGGGATCGGATTGTCGGCGAGATGGGGGTAGGCGACATGGCCCTGGTGGCCGGGCATCTCGATCCACACGTTCAAGGAACCGCGGCGGCCGATCTTGACCGTGTCGCCCAAGGTGTCGACCGAGGTGGGTTCGCCGATGAGGCACATGTCGGGGCGCACGTCATGCTCTTTCAGCCAGTCGACGATGCGCGGCGTGCCATAGGTGGCATAGCCTTCTTCGTCGCCCGTGATGAGGAGCGACTGGGTGCCCTTGTCGGGGAGCCTGGCGGCGAAGGCGGCGACGAAGGCGGCGATGGCGCTCTTCATGTCGCAGGCGCCGCGGCCATAGAGGATGCCGTTTTCGATGACGGGGGTGTAGGGATCGTGCGCCCAACCCTCGCCCGCGGGGACGACGTCGAGATGGCCGGCGAAGGCGAAGTGGGTGCCGGGCACGCCGGTATCGCGGATGGCGACCATATTCTCGGTCGGCCCGTCGGGCGCTTCGCCCAGCACGAAGCGGTGGCAGGTGAAGCCCAGCGGCGCGAGCGCCTTTTCAAGCACGTCGAACACCTCGCCCTTGGCGGGGGTGACCGATTTGACGGCGATGAGGTCGGCGGCAAGCTGTACGGGGTCGATCACGGTTTCTCCGGTTCGTAGGCGGTGATTTCCCACGGCTCTTCCTGCGCCAGCTCGATCCACTCGACGACATGGGCGTGGTGGAGGACGGCGCTGGCATATTGGGCCGCGAAGGGAGGCAAAGGGACCTTGTAGGTGATGAAGCGGGTGATGACGGGCGCGAACATCATGTCGACCGCGCTCCAGTCGCCGAAGAGATAGTCGCCATCGCCGGTGCGCCGGGCGCGTGCCTGCGCCCACAGGTTAAGGAGGCGGTTCACTTCCTCGATCTCGTCGGGCGAGAGGATATGGTCCTTGACGCGCTTGCGCACGTTCATCGGCATCTCGCGGCGGATGGCAGGAAAGCCCGCGTGCATCTCGGCGGCCATCGAACGGGCCATGCCGCGACGCTCGGGGTCCTCGGGCCAGAAGCGATAGTCGGAGCGCTCGGCGCAGGTCTCGATGATGGCGAGGCTGTCCCAGATGATGGTGTCGCCGTCCCACAGGATCGGGACCTTGCCGCCCGAGGCCTGGAATTCATTGCCGGCCCGCGCCTTTTCCCATTCCTCGTTGAACATGGGCACGACCAGTTCCTCGAAGTCGAGGCCGGAGGCCTTCAAGGCGAGCCAGGCGCGCATCGACCAGGAGGAATAAGCGCGGTTGCCAATGATCAGCTTCATGAAATAGGCCTTGGGCTCGCGAGGGAAAAAGGGCTCGATCCGGCGCATCGCGCATGATCGGGTACAAAACAAGGGGCAGGGGGCAAGGGTTTCGTGGCGGCGACAAAACAACAGGACGGATGGTGGGGCGTCCCGGCACATTGGTGGCTGGGCGCGATCCTTCTGTTGGGGACGGGGTTGCGGATCGCGGTCGTGGCCCGAGAGCCCCTGTGGGGCGATGAAGCGCTCAGCCTGGTCATCGCCAATTTTTCTTATGTCCAGTTGATGTTCGCGCCGGTCGATCCAACGCCCGGGCTCTACTACGTGATCCAGAAGGCGCTGCTGGGAGCAGGATATGAGCCGTGGATCGTTCGCTTGCCGAGCCTTGTCGCCGGGATCGCGACGATCGGAGCGGCCTTTTGGCTCGGACGCGCGGCCTGCGATGCGCGTGCGGGATTGTGGTGCGCCTTGTTCGTCGCGCTGTTTCCCGATCTCATCGACTATAGCGTGGAAGCGCGGGCCTATGCGTTGCTGATCCTGTTGTTCACGCTGGCGGCAGCGGCGGCGCTGTTGGCATTTCCAGCTCAAGGGAAGGTGCGGGCAGGGCGGTTATTGTGGGCCGGTGGGTTCGCCGTGCTGGCGGTCTATACGCATGTCACGGCTTGGTTCGCGCTGGCGCCGCTTGGAGCGGTAGTGCTCGTCAGACTGTGGCAGTCCCGCGCGGTTCCGGTGTGGCAGATCGGCGGGGCGCTGCTCGTAGGGGCGGGGCTCGTCGCGCCCGAGCTTTGGCGCGCCTTTCATTATGCGCAATCGGGCGGGTTCAACTGGCTTGCTCAGCCGACGGCGCTCGGGTTCGCCGACCTCGTCAGTCGCATGATCGGTCCGGGGCCTGCCAACGTCGCCCCCAATCGGCTCGGGACGCTGGTGCCCGATTGGCCGACCTATCTGAAGATTGTCTGGGCAAGTCATGTGCTCTTGCTGCTGGGCCTTATCTGGATTCGCGTAAAGCTGCCCAAGACGGGGCCGCATGCGATGAGTTCGCTCGCCGTGCCGCTGTTGATCTGCTGGCTCATCGTCTATCCGCTCGGCCTTTACCTGTTCGGTCTCGTCACGCCGCTGATCTTGCCACGAACGCTGCTGCCGATGCTCGTCGGACTGTCGCTGGGGGTTTCGCTATTCGTTCGGCAAACGGGGAGCTGGAAGTTCGGGCTCGCCGCGCTAGCCTTCGTGGCGAGCGAGATGCTGCTCTTCGGCGTGGGGCGGCCCAAGCCCGAATGGGAACGTGCGGTCGCGCTGGTCGAGGCCGAGCAACCAAGCGACGGGGTGGTCATCTGTTCGCACTGGACGGCAGGATCGTTCATCTATGAGCGATTGCGCGGCGATCCGCCGCCCTTGGCGGTAGGTGCGGTGCTGGGTCGCTATCCGTTACAGGCGATCGATGGCGAACTGCCGTTCGAGCGGGCGCACGAGGGTTTCTGGCGCAACGTGTACGCACTGCGCGTGCCTGGGATCGAGCGCCCGGCGCAATTGCCTCTATTCGACCCGGCAGGCATCAAGGACGCGGTGCTGATCGATTTCCACTGCGAAGGCGCGGAGCGCGCGGCATTCGACCAATGGTTTCCCGAAGCCAGCCGTGAACGGCTCGACTACATACCGGCGGGCCCCGATTACGCCCCGATGACGGTCAGCCGGTTTCGTCGATAGCGCAGACTAAGCCTCTGCCGCCGCGAGGATGGCGGTGCGCAGCTTGGCGATGCCCATGCCTTTTTCCGAGCTGGTGACGTGGATGTCGGGGTGGGCGGCGGGGTGCTTGCGCGCTTCGGCGGTGACCGCCTCCAAGGTCGCGTCCAGTTCGGACTTCTTGATCTTGTCGGCCTTGGTCAGGACGAGATTGTAATTGACCGCCGCGCCGTCGAGCATCTTCATCACCTCGCGGTCGACATCCTTGATGCCGCGCCGCGAATCGATGAGGACCAGCGCGCGCTTCAGGGTGGTGCGGCCGCGCAGGTAATCGTTGATGAGGTGGCGCCATTGCTGGACCACCTTCACCGGGGCCTTGGCGAAACCGTAGCCGGGCATGTCGACGAGCCGGATCTCGACGGGATCGCCCGCCTCGAAATAGTTCAATTCCTGCGTACGCCCCGGGGTGACCGAGGCGCGCGCGAGCTTCTTGCGCCCGGTGAGGGCGTTCAAGAGGCTCGACTTGCCGACGTTGGAGCGGCCCGCGAAGGCGATCTCGGGCGCGCCCGCGTCGGGCAGGAAATGCAGCGCGGGCGCCGAGAGCAGGAACTCGACCTTGCCGGTCAGGAGCTTGCGGGCGCGTTCCTCGAGGCTCATCCGCCGGTCCTCGTCACGCCCGCCTTGGCGCCGTCCTTTTCAAGGTCGTACTTGTGGTAGAGATATTTCTGCTGCGCGATGGTGAGGATGTTGGAGACCACCCAGTAGAGCTGGAGGCCCGCCGCGAAGGGCGCCATCACGAACATCAGGATCCACGGCATGATGCCGAACACCTGCTTCTGGACGGGGTCCATGGGCGCGGGGTTGAGCTTGAACTGGAGCCACATGGTGATCCCGAGAAGGATCGGCAGGACGCCGATGGCGATCATCGAGGGCGGGGTGAAGGGCAGCAGGCCGAACAGGTTGACGGGCGTCAGCGGATCGGGCGCCGACAGGTCGGTGAGCCACAAGGCGAAGGGTTGGTGGCGCATTTCGACGCTGACCAGCAGCACCTTGTAGAGCGCGTAGAAGATGGGGATCTGCAGGAAGATCGGCAGGCAGCCCGCGGCGGGGTTGAGCTTTTCCTCCTGGTAGAGCTTGAGCATCTCCTGCTGGAGTCGCTGCTTGTCGTCCTTGTAGCGTTCCTGCAGCGCCTTCATCTTTGGCTGGATACGGCGCATGCCGGCCATCGAGCGGAACTGCTTGTTGGCGAGCGGATAGAGGACGAAGCGCACCAGCACGGTCATCAGGATGATGGCGACGCCGAAGTTGCCGGTCTGCTGGAACAGGAAGCGCAGCAGGTCGAAGATCGGGCGCATGAACCATTCGAACCAGCCCCAGTCGATGGACTTGGAGAGCTTGGGAATGCCCGCGGCCTCGTAGCTGTCTAGCAGGCCCTTTTCCTTGGCGCCCGCATAGAGGCGCGCGCTGAAGGTCGAGGCCTGGTTGGGCTGGAGGATGACGGGGGCGCCGATATAATCGGTCTGGAAGGCGCCCGAGGCCGACTGGCGCATGGTGGCGGTGACCTGGCTGCCCTGGTCGGGGACGAGCGCGGTGAGCCAATATTTGTCGGTGAAGCCGAGCCAGCCGCCGGTGGTGGTGCGACGTTCGCCAGCGGGGCCGGCCTCTTCGAGTTCGTCATAGCCGACGTCATAGTCGGCGGCATCGTCGAACACGCCCATCGGGCCGACGTGGACGGTCCAGAAGCTTTTGTCGGTCGAGCGCTCGGCGCGGCTGGCCAGCGCATAGGGGCGGATGGCGACGGCATTGCCCGAACGGTTCTCGACGCGCTGGTCGATGGTGAAGAGGTAATTGTCATCGACCGAGATGGTCTGGATGAAGGTCTGGCCAGTCTCGTTGGACCAGGTCAGGGTGACCGGCTGATCGGGGGTCAGCGTATCGCCGTCGGCGGTCCAGACGGTGTCGGTGCCGGGCACCTCGACGCCGTCGCCGGTCCAGCCATATTGCGCGAAATAGGCGCTGTCCGAGCCGGCGGGCGAGAGGAGGCGGACCTCTTCCTCGCCGTCGAGTTCGGTGCGGTGGCGCTTGAGCATGAGGTCATCGAAGCGCGCGCCGGTGAGGTTGATCGAGCCGTCGACCGAAGGGGTGTCGATGGCGATGCGGCCGCCGTCGGCGATGATGTCGTCGGCGGGGCGCGGCGCGGCGGGCTCGGCGGCGGCGGGGGCCTGCGTGGGCAGGGCGTCCTCGCCGGGGACCGGGGTGGCGAGCGGGCCGGCATCGGGGATGTCGTTGGGGCTCGCCTCGACAATCGAGACGTCATCCTCGGTCGAGGTCGGGAAGTAGCGGTCGCCGAGGAAGGACCAGCCGATGAGGACGAGGGCGCTCAGCACGATGGCGAGCAGCATGTTGCGATTGTCGTTCACGAGGTTCTTCCGTTGTTTCTACGGGACCGGATCATGACCCTGTCCCCCCCAGGGGTGGCAGCGCGAGATTCGCTTGGCGGCGAGCCAACTGCCCTTGATGGCTCCATAGCGCTTCCAGGCGGTGATCGCATAGGCCGAACAGCTGGGCTGGAAACGGCAGGTCGGCGGGAGGATCCGCGAGGGGCCCTTTTGCCAGCCACGGGCGATCAGGATGAGCGCTTTCGAGATCATCGCGCGGCGGCCTGTTTCAGCGCCGATTCGAGCTCGGCCCCGAGCTTGTCCCAGTCGCGTTCGACGCCGCGGGCGCGAGCGATGATGACATGGTCGGCGCCGGGCTTTCCCAGATGCGGCAACGCCGCCCGAGCGAGTTCGCGCAGGCGGCGTTTCATCCGGTTGCGGGTGACCGCATTGCCGACCTTCTTCGAGACGGTGTAGCCGACGCGGATCGCGTCACTGCCGTCGCGCCGGTCATGGACCAGCAGCACGAAGCCGGGCAACGCGACCCGCTTGCCCGCATTGGCGGCAAGGAAGTCGCGGCGGGCCCGGATCGTCTGAATCAGGCGCTGAGCTTCTTGCGGCCCTTGGCGCGGCGACGCGCCAGGATCTTGCGACCGCTGGCGTCGGCCATGCGGGTGCGGAACCCGTGACGACGCTTGCGGACGAGATTGGAGGGCTGGAAAGTGCGCTTCATCGCTCATATCCCGATGTTGAGAATTCATTCGAATTCGATTGAACAAAAAAGGGCCGCCCCAACAGATGAGTGGACGCGGCCTCCCGTTGGGGGCGCCATTAGCGAGCGCGGGCGGCAAAGTCAAACATCCGATCACTCGCCGCCTTCGATGCGCGCGGCGTCCTTCACCCTCTCGCCATCCTTGCGCAGCTTGCGGCGGCGCATCGCGGACTTGCGCCTGAGGCCGAGGTCGGCCCAGCGCCCGGCTTCGGGTTGCCAGCGCTTGAAGCGGACATATTGGCGGCGCGCCCATCGGCTGGTGCGCAGGCACAGGGCAAGGCCGAAGGCGAAGACGAAAAGCCCGCCCGGTCCCGGCAGCACGCCGACCACGGGCGAGACGACAATGGTCAGGACGCCCGCCACGAAGACGACCGTGCGCCAGGGATCCTGATCGATCCATTTTTTCGGCTTCCCACCCATGAGGCTCATGTGGCGACTGCGGGTGATTCTCTCAAGGCACCCGCGCGGCTTTTTCGACGAACATGCGCAATACTTGCCAGCGCCGGTCGATACGCTAGGGTAACGAGGCCGAAGCCAGGGGGAATGTTGCCCGAATTTGTCGTGGCCCGCGAGGGCGTGAACTGATGGTCGCGATCGTCGATACGGTCGCCTATCTGGGGCTCGAGGCGCGGAGCGTCGAGTGCCAGGTCCAGCTGTCCGCCGGTATTCCCAATTTCATCATCGTCGGGCTGCCCGACAAGGCGGTGGCCGAGAGCCGCGAGCGGGTGCGCTCGGCCTTGTCGGCGATCGGGCTGGCGCTGCCGCCCAAGCGGGTGACGGTCAACCTGTCGCCCGCCGACCTGCCCAAGGAAGGTTCGCATTTCGACCTGCCGATCGCGCTAGGGCTGCTGGCGGCGATGGGGGTCGTCGATGCCGAGATGCTGGCGCATTATGTCGCGGTCGGCGAACTGGGGCTGGACGGGCGCATCGCGGCGAGCCCCGGCGTCCTGCTAGCGGCGATGCATGCGAGCGGGCGCGACATGGGACTGATCTGTCCCTACGACCAGGGATCGGAAGCGCGCTGGGCGGGCGAGGTCGAGGTGATCGCGCCGCGCGACCTCATGGGGCTGCTTAGCCATTTCAAGGGCACCGAGCCGCTCGAGATGCCGCTGGCGGGCGAGGCCGAGGACGTGGCGGGCGGGCCCGACCTCCGGAGCGTGAAGGGGCAGGAGACGCCCAAGCGCGCGCTCGAGATCGCGGCGGCCGGGGGACATAATCTGCTGATGAGCGGACCGCCGGGGTCGGGCAAATCGCTGCTGGCGAGCTGCCTGCCCTCGATCCTGCCGCCGCTGGAGCCCTCGGAGGCGCTCGAGGTGTCGATGATCGCGAGCGTGGCGGGGACGCTGGAGGGCGGCAGGCTGAAACGGCGGCGACCGTTTCGCGACCCGCATCATAGTGCGAGCATGCCGGCGCTGGTCGGCGGCGGCTTGAAGGTGAAGCCGGGGGAGATCAGCCTGGCGCATCTCGGCGTGCTTTTCCTCGACGAACTGCCCGAATTCCAGCGCGCGACGCTCGATTCGCTGCGCCAGCCGCTGGAGACGGGGACGGTCAGCGTGGCGCGGGCCAATGCGCACCTGACCTTTCCCGCGCGGGTGCAGCTGGTGGCGGCGATGAACCCGTGCCGCTGCGGGCATCTCGGTGATCCGGCGCTGGCCTGTTCGAGGGCGCCGCGCTGTGCGGCGGATTATCAGGCGAAAATCTCGGGACCGCTGCTCGACCGGATCGACCTGCATGTCGAGGTGGCCGCGGTGAGCGCGATGGACCTGACGCTGCCGCCGCCATCTGAAGGGAGCGAGGACGTCGCGGCGCGCGTGGCGCGGGCGCGGGCGGTGCAGGTGGCGCGCTATGTCGAGACAGGCTTTCGCACCAATGCCGAGGCGAGCGCCGACGCGATCGAGGCGCATGGCAAACCCGATGAGGCGGGGCAGCGGCTGCTGACCGAGGCAGCGGGGGCGATGCGCTTGTCGGCGAGGGCCTATCACCGCGTGCTGAAGGTGGCGCGGACGATCGCCGACCTGGCAGGCGCGGAAACGGTCGGGCGCATCCATGTCGCCGAGGCACTGAGCTATCGCCACCAGCCGCCGCGCAATTGAGGGGCCGCCCTAACGCGGGATGAAGCGGCTCCAGTCGACCCGGGTCATGGCGACGAGGAAGCCGAGAAGGAGGAGCTGGAGCGCGATGGCGAGCGGATCGGTGAGATGGGCGAGCAACGTGTCGCCGAGGCTGGAGGCGCGCAGCGTCGATGCACCCCAGACATAGAGGCTGTAGGAGACGAGCCGGCCAGCGAAGAAGGCGATCGTGAAGGGCAGGAGGCGCACGCCCGCCATGCCCGCGGCGGCGAACAGCTGGGCCGAGGGAAGGGGCGATAGCGCGAACAGGCCGAGCGCGAGGAGGCTGCGATGGCGGCGCGCTTCAAGCGCGGCGCGGGCCTGCGCGAGATTGGCGCGGCTCTTGTCCGACAGGCGGGTGGCGAAATGGCGAAAGCTGAGCGCGAGGCAGAAGCGTCCGGCGGCGGCGGCCGCGGCGCCGATCGGCACCATGACGAGGGGATCGAGCCCGCTGCTGAGCGTGACATAGACGAGCAGCGACCAGGTCGGCGGGCCGAAGGCGGGCAGGAGGTTGTTGCCGAAGACGACGAGGAAGAGAAGAAGGTAGCCCGTCATGGCGCGATCCTGCGCCCGCGCAGGCTGTCGAGGCAAGGCTGTTGCACGACTTGCCCAGCTGGGCTAGGCGGCGGGTCCGCTGGTATCTGCCTCCGTGGCGGAATTGGTAGACGCGATCGACTCAAAATCGATTTTCTTACGAAGTGCCGGTTCGAGTCCGGCCGGAGGTACCAGCCGAAAGAAGACAGTCCGGGGGACTGTCTTCCGGCTGGTCCAGAGCGCAGCGGAGGCTTGCGCTTTCTCGTCATGGCATGGGCCCCAGCCTTCGCTGGGGCGACGGATGGGTGAGCCGTTTGCGCTCGATCGCGGCGAATCAGCTGGGGCCTGAGGGGGCGCGCTCGAGATGCTGTGTCCGTGCTGCCACATCGGTGGAGCGGGGGCGCCTTCTCGATAATGGCGCGAAACGGTCGTTTCATCTGCGCCCAGTCGTTGGGCCCTTCGACCAACGGCGGCGTTATTCCGTCACGCTTCGTTTCGCCGCATTTTATATTCGGGAGGCAGCGGCAATCGGGCCGCCTGCCTTTTTGGATCTCTCCATGAAAAAATCGATCATTGCCGCCGCTGTCGCGGCATCTTTCGTGCCTGCCGCCGCGCAGGCGCAGGACATCAACGGGGCGCGCGTCGAGGTCCGTGCCGGTCTCGACCAGTTCGAACTGGGGGTCGAGGTGTCTGATGGGATCGACGCCCTGCTGATCGAGGAAAGCGAAAGCGGCCTCTCCTATGGCGGCGAGGTCGGTTACGATGTCGGCCTCGGCGGCAATCTGTTCGTCGGCCCTTATGCCAATCTGGATTTCTCCACCGCCGGCTATGAGGAAGTCGACGACGGGGACGTCTATTCGCTCGAAGCCGGGCGCAACATCGGGGTCGGCCTGCGCTTGGGCGTCGCGCTCAATCCCGGCACGGGGCTCTATGCCAAGGGCGGCTATAGCAATGGTCGGCTCGAGGGCGAGGCGACCGAGACGGTGATGGGCGAGACGACGACCACGACCGGGAGCGTCAACCGCGGCGGCTGGCATGCCGGCCTCGGCGGCGAGGTGGCGATGGAGACCGGCACCTATTTCAAGGCCGAGGCGCTCTACACGCGCTATTCGGACGAGGATTACGACCTCGGCAACGGCCTGGTGGGGCGGGCCTTCGGCCACCGCCTCCAGCTGCTCGCGGGGATCGGTCTTCGCTTCTGACCGGCCTCGACACGATGATGCGATGACAGGAGCGGGGGAGGGGCGACCTTTCCCCGCTTCGTCATCCACTTTGTCACTTGCGGCTTGGAGCGCGCTCGCTACGCTGCCGAAATGGCCGAGCCGCACCAATATCCCGATGCCCCGATCGAATATCAGGACAGCCATACGCTCGAGGTGAAGCGGGTGCGGCTCCTGGCCGCGATCGCGCTGGTGCTGGGGGCGGGCTTCCTGTTCGCCTTGCCCTTCGCATTGCAGGCGGGGGCGGAATTCTTCCTGCCGGTGACGGCGGCGATGGTGATCGCCATCGCGCTGGTGCCGGTGCTCGAATGGTTCGAGCGGCGCGGCGTTCCCAGCGGGCTGGCGGCAATCGTGTCGCTGCTGCTGTTCATCGCCTTCGCCGCCTTCGTCATCGCCTCGATCGTGCTGCCCGCGATCGACTATTTCGCGCTGATCCCCGAGCGGATCGACCGCATCCGCGAAACGGTGCTGCCGATCATGCAATATTATGCGCAGCTCGAAGCGTTCATCGAGGGCATCTTCGACGATATCGCCGTGTCGGGCGGCGAACAGGCCAGCGTCACGCTGACGACACCCGATTCGCTGCTCGACCTGTTCGCGACCTCGGCGCCGGTGGCGATCGTGCAGATGTTCTTCGCGATGCTGGTGATCTTCTTCTTCCTGTCGCGCTGGACGCGGATGCGCGAGCGTACCATCACCAGCCGCGGCAGCTTCGAGGGCGCGCTGACGACGGCGCGGGTGATCCAGCAGGTCGTCGATGCGACCTCGACCTACATCGGCACTATCACCTTCATCAACGTGACGCTGGGCACGCTGACCGCGCTCATCCTGTGGGCGCTCGGCATGGACAGCCCGATCATGTGGGGCGGGATCGTCGCGGTGACCAATTTCATCCCTTATCTCGGGCCGATCTTCGCCGCGATCCTGCTGGCGATCGGAGGATTGATGAGCTTCGTCGACGTATGGGCCGCGATGCTGCCGCCGCTGGTGTTCATCGTGCTGCACAACCTCGAGGCCAATGTGATCACCCCGATGGTGGTCGGCAAAAGGGTCAGCCTGTCGCCGCTGCTGATCCTGATTTCATTGAGTTTCTGGCTGTGGATCTGGGGCTTCCTCGGTGCGCTTCTGGCGGTGCCCTTGCTCATCATCATTAAAACCGTTTTCGCCGCGGCAGGCACGCCCGACATCGCCGGTTTCCTGTTCGAGCATGGCACGTTGACCCATGTCGGCGAGGAAGAGGAAAAAGATTGAAATTAGTGTTTGACAGGTGGGCGAGCCTGTCATAGTTCGCCGCCACCAAGCCGATGCGGGTGTAGCTCAGTTGGTTAGAGCGCCGGCCTGTCACGCCGGAGGTCGCGGGTTCGAGTCCCGTCACTCGCGCCACTTGCCCTGAGGGAAGTGGCCCATTCGCACGGCTTGGTCTTCGAACAGATCGAATGATAAAAGGCTCCGATTGCTCGGGGCTTTTTTCGTTTGTGGCGAAGGCTGCGGCGACTAGCGCTGGTGGCCGGTTTCCATCCAGGCGAGGAGGGGCTTCAACGGCGCGATCCAGGCGATGCCGATGACGAGGAAGAAGGGCATTTGCGCGAGCGCGGGCCAGCCGGCGATGAGGTCGAAGAAAAGAAGCGCGACCACGACATAGGCGGTGAGCCAGGCGAGGATGAGCGCGATGCCGATGGCGACGCGCGACTTGGGCTCGTGCACTTCATTGTCCATCGGTGGTGAAATCCTCGATGCCGCGGGGGGTGACGAAATAGTGGAGCGGCACGTCCCATTCGTCGTGCGGCAGGTCCTGGTCGAGGCGTTGCATCTGCCAGCCCAGCCCGACGAAGCGCGCACCGTGGAGATGCGGCAGGACGCGGTCGAAATGGCCGGCGCCCTGGCCGATGCGATAGCCGCGATTGCCCACCGCGAGCAGCGGGATGAGGACGAGGTCGGGGGAAGCCTCGGGGCAGGTCGGGCGCGGCTGGTTGATGCGATGCGGCCCAGGGATATCGGGTTCGCCCGCGCGATAGATGAAATGGTCGTTGTCGCCCTCGAAGGTGGGATAAGCGATGGTCCGCCCCAGCCGCTTGGCGCGGGCGAGCGCGGGCAGCGGGCTGATCTCGCCGCCGATGGGCGAATAGGCACCGATGACGCGCGCGCTGGCGAGCATGGGAGCGATGAGCTCGGCGAGCTGCTCCTCGAGCGCATGGCGGGTCGAGGGCTCGAGATTGCAGACGAACTGGCGACGTTCCTCGCGCAAGGATCGCCGGATGTCCTGCTTGGTGGCATCGGGGGCCAGATGTTCGGGTGACGGGACCGCCATGGTCGTTTGCCTCTTAATCCTCTGACGCCAGAACGTCAGGTGGGCGCCATATATCCCGGACCAGGGTCCAGGTAGGGACAGCTCCCTAGGATGTAGAAAGCCTCAGGGATAGTCGTGGCTCGTGCCCGGCAGTACCCGTCAGACCCCATGTAGGCCTAGCGGGCCGCCTTCTCAAGGCGAATTGCGATGGCCTCCAGCCGGTCGGCGAGGGCTTCGGCGCGGGCGGCGGTCGCTTCGTCCTCTTGTACGGGCGCGGCACTCTTGCCGCCCGCGAGGTCGTCGGCGAGCATGAGGGCGGCGTAGAAATAGAGGCTGGCGTCGGACAGGGTGCCCATGGCCGAGCGCGCGTCGTTGCAGCGCTGTTCGACGAGATGGCCGGCGCGCACCAGCTGTTCCTCCTCGCCGTCGCGGGCGCGGACCTTATAGTCGCGGCCGTTGATGTGGAGGGTAACCTCGCTCATGCGGCATCCTCGTTTTCACGGGCGGCGATGAGCTGGTCGAGCTCGGCGAGCGCGGCGCGCACGTCCTCGCGCAGGGCATCGTCGCGTTCGGACTGTTTCTCGATCCGCGCCATCGCCCCGTCGATCCGCTCGCAGGCGGTTTCGGCGCGGGCAAGCGCGGCGGAGAGGCGGTCGGACGACATGGTTAAACGCCTAGCGCTCGGGCCGTGGATTGCCAAGCGAAGTCCCAAAAAGGGTGAAGGGAGCGCTCCCACATGGTTGACGACTGGCCGCGAGGGAGCAATAGCGGCGCGTAGAGGGGTGGGCGCCCGCGGCCCGCCCGGGGATCTATGCCACAAGGAGCCGGCATGCCGACCAAGCGCCGCCTAGCCAATGCCATTCGCGCCCTCTCGATGGACGCGGTGCAAGCCGCCAATTCGGGTCATCCCGGTATGCCGATGGGCATGGCCGACGCCGCCGTGGCGCTCTATGCCGATCATCTCAAGCATGATCCGTCCGATCCGCACTGGCCCGACCGCGACCGCTTCGTGCTGTCGGCGGGGCATGGCTCGATGCTCGCCTATTCGCTGCTGCACCTGTCGGGCTATGCGCATCCGACGATGCAGGAGATCAAGGATTTCCGGCAGCTGAAGAGCCCGTGCGCGGGGCATCCCGAGAATTTCCTGCTGGCAGGCGTCGAGACGACGACGGGGCCGCTGGGGCAGGGGCTCGCCACCGCGGTGGGCATGGCGATTGCCGAGCGGCATTTGAATGCCATTTATGGCGACGAGCTGGTCGATCACCACACCTATGTGATCGCGGGTGACGGCTGCCTGATGGAAGGCATCAACCATGAGGCGGCGGGACTGGCCGGGCACTTGCAGCTCGGGCGGCTGATCGTGCTGTGGGACGACAATGAAATCACCATCGACGGGTCGACCGACCTGTCGCGCACCGAGGATGTGCTCGGGCGGCACGAGGCGATGGGCTGGTCGACGCATGAATGCGACGGCATGAGCGCCGATGCGGTCAGCCGCGCGATCGCCGAGGCGAAGAAGGTCAACAAGCCTTCAATCATCCGCTGCAAGACGACCATCGGCTATGGCGCGCCGACCAAGCAGGGCACGGCGGCGACGCATGGCGCGCCCTTGGGCGAGGACGAGATCGCCAAGGCGCGCGAGGAGCTGGGCTGGGACGCCGAGCCCTTCGTCATCCCCGACGACGTGCGCGAGGCGTGGACCGCGATCGGCCAGCGCGCGCAGGCTGAGAAACAAGCGTGGGAAGAGCGGCTGGCGGCGTCGGACAAGGCCCAGGCGTTCAAGGACCAGCTCGACGGCAAGTGGGACCGGCGCTGGCAGGGGCAGCTGATCGAGAAGCTGATCGCGAACCCTGAGAAGATGGCGACGCGCAAGGCGAGCGAGATCGTGCTGGCCGCGATCAACGAGGCGATTCCCGCGACCATCGGCGGGTCGGCCGACCTTACCGGTTCGAACAACACCAAGGCGGGCGGGATCGGGCCGCTCGATGCCAAGAATTACGGCGGGCGCTACATCTATTACGGTATCCGCGAATTCGGCATGGCCGCGGCGATGAACGGCATGGCGCTGCATGGCGGGGTGCTGCCTTATGGCGGCACCTTCCTCGTCTTCGCCGATTATTCGCGCCCGGCGATCCGTTTGGGTGCGCTGATGGGGGCCAAGGTGGTCCATGTCATGACGCATGATTCTATCGGGCTGGGCGAGGATGGACCGACGCACCAGCCGGTCGAGCATCTCCAAAGCCTGCGGGCGATGCCGGGGCTGACCGTCTATCGGCCCTGCGATGCGGTCGAGACGGCCGAGGCGTGGGGCGATGCGCTGGCGGGCGATGGGCCCGCGCTGCTCGCGCTGTCGCGGCAGGGGCTGCCGCAGATGCGATTGGAGAAGAGCGAACATAACCTCACCGCCAAGGGCGCCTATCGGATCAAGAGCGCCAAGAAGGATCGCCGCGTCATTCTGATCGCGACGGGCTCGGAAGTGCATCTGGCCGCCGAGGTGGCCGAGCGGCTGGAGAATGACGGCGTGGGCGCCGATGTCGTGTCGATGCCGAGCTGGGAGAAGTTCCGGGCGCAGGACGCGGCCTATCAGGCGGACATCCTGCCCGAGGTCGATCCGAGCGAGATCCTGCGCGTGTCGATCGAGGCGGGGACGACCTTCGGCTGGTCCGACATGACGATGAAGAACGGGCTCAACATCGGCATCGACAGCTTCGGTGCGAGCGCGCCCGCCCCCGACCTGTTCGAGAAATTCGGCTTCACGCCCGAGGCCATCCAATCCAAGATCATGGAGCGTTTGAACAATGACTAAAGTCGCCATCAACGGTTTCGGCCGCATCGGTCGCCTCGTGGCCCGCGCGCTCTTGGAGCGCGACGATCACGATCTCGAACTGGTCGCGATCAACGATCTTGCCGATGCCAAGTCGAACGCGCTCCTGTTCCAATATGACAGCACCCATGGTCGCTTCCCCGGTTCGGTCGAAGTGGATGGCGAGGATGCGATCATCGTCGGTGGCAAGCGTATCGCGGTGACCAAGGAACGCGATCCCGGCAAGCTGCCGCATGGCGAGATGGGCGTGGACATCGTGCTCGAATGCACCGGCTTCTTCCAGTCGGTCGAGGCGAGCCAGCCGCACATCGACGCGGGCGCCAAGCGGGTGCTGATCTCGGCCCCGGCGAAGGGCGATCTGAAGACCATCGTCTATGGCGTGAACCATGACACGCTGACGGGCGACGACATCATCGTGTCGAACGCCAGCTGCACCACCAACTGCCTCGCGCCGGTCGCCAAGGTCTTGAACGACACGGTCGGCATCGAGCGCGGTTTCATGACCACGGTGCACAGCTATACCAACGACCAGCGCATGCTCGACCAGATGCACTCGGACATGCGCCGGGCGCGCGGCGGGGCGCAGAACATGATCCCGACGACGACGGGCGCGGCGCGCGCGGTCGGGCTGGTGCTGCCCGAATTGAACGGCAAGCTGGACGGTTCCTCGATCCGCGTGCCGACGCCCAATGTCAGCCTCGTCGATCTCGTCTTCCAGCCGGGTCGCGACACGTCGAAGGACGAATTGAACGCGGCGCTGAAAGCGGCAGCCGAAGGGGCGATGAAGGGCGTGCTCGACTTTACCGAGCAGCCGCTGGTGTCGAGCGATTTCAACCATCATCCGGCAAGCTCGACGGTCGACAGCCTCGAGACCGGCGTGATGGAAGGCAAGCTGGCGCGCGTGGTGAGCTGGTACGATAACGAGTGGGGTTTCTCGAACCGCATGATCGATACCGCGGGCGTGATGGCGAGCAAGCTCTGACGCGTCATCCCGGCGAAGTCTGGGATCCATGCCGGCTTGGCAATCGTCGTCGTGGATGAATTGAGCTGACATGGGCCCCAGCCTGCGCTGGGGCGACGGAGAGTTTTATGACGAGCTTCAAGACCCTCGACGACCTGCCCGACGACCTCGGTGGGAAAACGGTGCTGGTGCGCTGCGATCTCAACGTGCCGATGGCCGATGGCGACGTCACCGACGATACGCGGATCCGGGCGCATTTGCCGACACTGAAGGAATTGGCGGGCAAGGGCGCCAAGGTGCTGGTCCTGTCGCACTTCCGGCGGCCCGAGGGGCGGGCGCAACCGAGCATGTCGACCGCGCTGCTGGTCGAGCCGATGCGCGAGCGCACGGGGCTGTCGGTGCGCTACATCGAGGATTGCCAGGGGCCCGAGGCGGCGCGGGCAGTGTCGATCATGCTGCCGGGCGCGATCGGGCTTTTGGAGAATACCCGCTTTCATGCTGGCGAGACGGCCAATGACGCGGCGCTCGCCGAGGCGATGGCGGGGCTCGGCGATTATTATGTGAACGATGCGTTTTCGGCGGCGCACCGGGCGCACGCCTCGACCGTCGGCATCACGCAGTATCTGCCGAGCTATGCGGGCCGCGCGATGGAGGCGGAGCTGAAGGCGCTGGAGGCGGCGTTGGGGAGCCCCGAGCATCCGGTCGCGGCGGTCGTCGGCGGGGCGAAGGTCTCGACCAAGTTGGCGGTGCTCGAGAATCTCGTCGAGAAGGTCGATCATCTGATCATCGGCGGAGGGATGGCGAACACCTTCCTCGCCGCGCGCGGCGTGACGGTGGGAAAGAGCCTGATGGAAGCCGATCTGGTGCCGCAGGCGAACGACATCTTCGCCGCCGCCGACAAGGCCGATTGCACCATTCACCTGCCCTATGACGTGGTGGTGGCGAAGGAGTTCGCGGCCCATCCCGACAGCCTTCGCACGGTCAACGTGCATGAGGTGGAGGCTGACGAGATGATCCTCGACATCGGGCCGAGTGCGGTCGAGGCGCTCGCCGATGTCCTCAAGACGTGCAGGACGCTGGTGTGGAATGGGCCGCTCGGGGCGTTCGAGACCGAGCCGTTCGACCGCGCCACGGTGAGCCTCGCGCAGACCGCGGCGGCGCTGACCAAGGAAGGCAGTCTCACGAGCGTGGCGGGCGGGGGCGATACGGTCGCCGCCTTGAACCAGGCCGGCGTGGCGGGCGATTTCAGCTTCGTCTCCACTGCGGGCGGGGCGTTCCTCGAATGGATGGAAGGCAAGGCGCTGCCCGGTGTGGCGGCGCTGCGCGACTGATGGCCGAGATCAGTGCCAGCATCGAGACTGCCGAGCACCGCTGGATGCGGGGCTGGATCGAGCGTGATCGCAAGCTGCTGAAGCAGGCGACGGCGCGCAGTTTCCGCTTCGTGGTGGCCGCGTCAAAGCCCGTGCTGCTCGATCGCTCGAGCCTGATCGATGCCGCGCCCGACCAGTTCGGCTGTTCGGGCTATCGCTTCGGGAACATCTATTGTCGCCGCCATGGCGGTGTCGCCTTGTTCGCGACTCAGGCCGAGCTTGAAATGACGCTCGAGGGGCGCGCATGGTCGGGTACCTTCTGGCTGCAGGATATGTGGAAGAAGAGCGCGATGAGCCGCAAGTGGCAGCTCACCGAACGCGCCTTGAGCCGCACCGAGGACGACGAGCGCGTGGCGGGCGCGATCCGGTCGTTGCAGCTCTGGCGCTAGGCGCTCATTCCTCGACTTCCTCGCCCTCCGATGGCGGTTCGACCTTGCCCTCGCGCTGAAACAGCTTGGCGACGAGAGAGGAAGCGGCGGCCCAGAGCGCGCCGAGGCCCCAGCCGGCGAGGACGTCGGTCGGCCAGTGCACCCCGAGATAAAGGCGCGAGAAGCCGATGAGGAAGGTAAGGCCGAGCGCGGCGCCCATCAGGTAGAGGCGCACGCCCATGTGCGTGCGTGTGCGCGCTACCAGCGCGGCCAGCGTCAGATAGACGAGCGCCGAATTGAGCGAGTGGCCCGAGGGAAAACTCAGTGTGTCGACGGGGACGAGGTGGGGCACGACGTCGGGCCGCTCGCGCAGCACGATGCCCTTGGCGAGCTTGGTCGCCAGCGCACCGAGACCGATCGATACCGAGACGAAGAGCGCGGCCTTGTGGCGCCCGATGGCGAGCAGGTAGCCGACCGCGAAGAGGGTAACGAGCGTGAGGACGGTGACGCCGCCCAACGCGGTGATGTCGATCATCGCCTCGGTCATCCATTGCGGGGCGGTGGGGTCGCCGAGCGCGCCGGCCTTGCGCAGCGAGAGAAGGATCTTCTCGTCGAAGCCGAAATGATCGCCTTCCATGATCTCGTTGGCGAGAAAGATGATGGCGGCGAGCACGGCGGCACCGACGAGGAAGCCGACCAGCAGCCAACTGTCGGGGCCGTGATCTTCCTTGAGGGCCCGGCGTGCGTCCTTGGAGTCCATTGGCGGTCAAGAAACAGATGGGAGCCTTGGTTCCCTCGTGAAAACTCAGTCCTCGAGGCGATATTCGGGGTTGGGCCAGCCGGGTTTGGACCCGTCGTCCCAGTCGCTGCGCACATTGCCGACGGCGGGGATGCCGTCACTAGCTTTGAGCATCAGGGCCAAGTGCATCAGGTTGAAGGCCATGAAGGTGGTGTTGCGCTGGGTGAAGAGATTGTCGAAGCCGACGCGGCCCGAGCCGTCCTCCTTTTCATCGCCGTAGCTGGGGCCGGGGCCGGCCTCGCCGATCCAGCCGCAATCGGCCTGGGGCGGGATGGTGTAGCCGACGTGGCTCATCGCGTAGAGACAGGAAGCGGCGACCGCCTTGATGCCGTCCTCGTTGCCGGTGACGACGCAGCCGCCGACCTTGCCGTAGAAGAGATATTGGCCGGCAGGGTTGGTCTGGCCCGAATGGGCGTAGAGCTTTTCGATGAAGGCCTGCGCCAGCGATGACTTCTCGCCGAGCCAGATGGGGGTGCCGAGGACGAGGATGTCGGCGCCGATGACGCGCTCGCTGAGCTGCGGCCAGTCGTCGCGCTCCCAGCCATGGTCGGTCATGTCGGGATAGACGCCGGGGGCGAGGAGGTGGTCGGACAGGCGGAGGCGGTCGACGGCAACGTTCGAGCGGGTGAAGATTTCGCCGACCACGTCGAGCAGCGTGTCGGTGTGGCTCTTCTGGGACGGCGGTTTGAGGCTGGCGTTGACGAGCATGGCAGTAAGCCCGCTGCCGTCGAGCGCGGCTTCCTTGCAGATCGCGGCCTGCTGATCGGACATGATGGTCATTGAAATTTCTCCCGCCTGTCGTTTCGATCATACGTGCGGCGGGGGTGGAAAGTTACGCGGCATGGCTTTTTCGCAGGCGTGAGCGTTCACAGCGTTGCGCCGGTCGGACAGGCCGTCTAGCGGGCCACGCATACGTATGCACTCGACCGGCGGGGAGGCCAGACACGATGACGTTCGATCCCAAGATGATGGCGCAGATGGTGGGCGGTTCGGGCTTTATCGCCGCCCTGGACCAGTCGGGGGGGTCGACCCCCAAGGCGCTCGCGGCCTATGGGATCGGCGAGGATGCGTGGTCCAATGAGGAGGAAATGTTCGGCCTCATCCACGACATGCGCACGCGCATCGTCACGGCGCCGAGCTTTTCCGGACGCAAGGTCCTTGGCGCGATCCTGTTCGAGAAGACGATGGACGGCGAAGCGGACGGCAAGCCCGTGCCGCAGCTGTTGTGGGAGCGCGGGGTGGTGCCGTTCCTCAAGGTCGACCAGGGGCTCGAGGACGAAGCCGAAGGCGTCCAGAAGATGAAGCCGCTGACCCGGCTCGACGAGCTCATCGCCAAGGCGCGGGCGCGCGGCGTGTTCGGCACCAAGATGCGCAGCGTTATCAATCACGCCAATGACGAGGGCATTCATGCCATCGTGACGCAGCAGATGATGGCGGCGAACCAGATCCTCGAGGGCGGGCTGATGCCGATCGTCGAGCCCGAGGTGAACATCAAGTCGCCGAGCCGGGGCGAGGCCGAGCGGATGCTGCTGAAGCACCTCACCGCTGCATTGGACGGGATGGACCCCGGCAAGCGCGTGATGCTCAAGCTCACTTTGCCGGAAGAGGATGATCTCTATGCGCCGCTGGTCGCGCATCCGCATGTCGCGCGCGTGGTCGCGCTGTCGGGCGGTTACGAGCGCGAGGAGGCCAATGCGAAACTGGCGAAGAACCGCGGCATGATCGCGAGTTTTTCCCGCGCGCTCTTGCAGGATTTGCGTGCCGACATGGACGATGCGCAGTTTGACGAGGCATTGGGTGGCGCGATCGACGAAATCTATGCCGCGAGCGTGTGCAACGGCTGATTTTGCGCTAGGGGCGGCGCATGGACGATTTCGATTATAGCGTCTTTCCGGCGCCCGAACGCGAGCATCCTTGCGATCTCTACTTGATCAGCCCGCAGGACGTGGGCGGTGATTTTCCCGAGCGGCTGCGCGCGGCGGTGGCGCATGAGCGCGTCGCGGCCTTCCAGCTTCGGGTGAAGGGGATGGAGAGCCATGCGCTGGCGCGGCTGGCCGAACCGCTACAGCAAATCTGCGCCGATGCGGACGTGGCGTTCATCGTCAATGACGATGTGGCGATGGCCAAGCGGCTGAAGGCCGATGGCGTACATCTGGGGCAGGGCGATGGCGACGTGAAGGACGCGCGCGCCATCCTCGGGCCGTCGGTGCAGATCGGGGTGACCTGTCATGCCAGCCGCCACCTCGCGATGGAAGCGGGCGAGGCGGGGGCCGATTATGTCGCCTTCGGTGCCTTTTACGACAGCCCGACCAAGCCGAGCGAGCATCGCCCCGAACCGGGGATCCTCAGTTGGTGGTCGAGCCTGTTCGAATTGCCCTGTGTGGCGATCGGCGGGATCACGGCGGACAAGGCCGCGCCGCTGGTGCGCGCGGGCGCCGATTTCCTTGCCGTTTCGAGCGCGATCTGGGGTGCGAAGGACGTGGCAGCGGCAGTGGCGGCGTTCGAGGAAGTGCTGGGCGAGGGATAAAGCGAGGGTCTGCTGCGTTGGCTGGAGAATAGTCCAGTCCAAGAGGTGATGCATGACCCGTCTTTCGCAACGTAAATTTCCCCGCAACAAAGTCGTTACCGCTTTCGCCGGCGCGATCGCGCTGGCCGCAGGCGGCGCCCTTTTGACCTCCGATGGTGCCGAGGCGCAGACCAGCGAGGCCAGCAGTTCGACGCAGATGAAAAAGTCGAGCCAAGCCAAGGCGGCCGAGGCGACGGCGCAGAAGAAGACGAAGCCGGGGGCGACCTATGGCTCGACCGCGCTCGAGGAGGGCGAGAGCGAGCAGCGGCTGATGGCCGATATCGACAATGACGTCTTTCACGCGATGGTCCTGCTCGACCGCGCCAATTTCTCGCCGGGCGTGATCGACGGCAGGGAAGGGCAGAATTTCACCTGGGCGCTCAAGGGTTACCAGGAAGCGCATGGGCTCGAGGTGACGGGCGAATTGGATACGCCGACGCGGCAGAAGCTGTTGGAGAATGGGCGCAAGCCGACGCGTTTCCTGCGCATCGACGAGACCGAGTTCGGCTCGCCGCACAAGAGCATTCCCGATGATCCGACCAAACAGGCCGAGATGGAGCGCATGCCTTACAAGACGCTGATCGAGGAAGTGGCCGAGCGGTTCCACACTACCAAGGAGACGCTGATCGCATTGAATGGCGACAAGGCGAAAAATGTCGAGATCGGCACCGTCCTGCAATTGCCCAACGTGCTGCCCGCGAGCCGCGATTATGGCGAGATGGAAGGCGCCGAGCGCGACCTGTTCAATGCCCTCAACGTACAGCCCGAGCCGGGCGTGAAGGGCAAATATATCACCGTCGATGAATCGGACGGCCAGCTGCGCGTGTTCGATGCCGACGACAAGCTGGTGGCGCAGTTCCCCGTCACGACGGGGTCGGAGAACGATCCGCTCCCGATCGGGGAGTGGACGGTCAACGCCTATAGCTTCCTGCCGCCCTTCCATTACCAGCCCGATTTGTTCTGGGATGTCGATGACAGCGAGGAAAGCGTGATGCTGCCGCCGGGGCCGAACGGCCCGGTCGGGGTCGCCTGGCTCGACCTGTCGAAGGAGCATTACGGCATTCACGGCACGCCCGAGCCGCAGACCATCGGCTATACCGAGAGCCATGGCTGCCTGCGCATGACCAATTGGGACGTGCTGACCTTGTCCAGGATCATGGACGAGGGCTTCCGCGCGAAGTTCGTCGCGTAACGTGAAGTCGCTGCTGGTCGCGATCGTCACCGCCATCATCACCTCGATGGGATGGCTGGTGGCGTTCAACTCAGGCATGGTGACACCGGCTGCCGAGGAGGCGGCGGTGGAAGCGGAGGCTCCGACATCGCCGGGCGACGCGTCGCCGCGACCGATGCAGGACGCCGAGTTCGAGACGGTGGGCGAGGAAGGGCTCGACCGCGGCGATACGCTGCGGCTCGATCCCGAGCTTCGGCGCGCGCGGTCGGTCGAGATCGGGCCGCGCGGCATGGCCGTGCCGGTCGCGGGCGTGACCCCCGAGGCGCTGGTCGATACCTTCACGCAGGCCCGCGCCGGCGGGGCGCGGCGGCACGATGCGATCGACATCATGGCCGATACCGGGACGCCTGTCGTGGCGGCGGCGCCAGGCGTGCTGGAGAAGATCTATTTCTCAGACGGTGGCGGGGGTAAGACGCTCTACGTGCGCTCCGATGACAAGAAGTGGGTCTATTATTACGCCCATCTCGATGACTATGCGGACGGGCTGGAGGAAGGTGACCGGATCGCGCTCGGCCAGCGGCTGGGGACGGTGGGCTTTAGCGGCAATGCCAATCCCGATGGGCCGCACCTGCATTTCGCGGTGCACCGCATGGAGCCCGAGGAAGGCTGGTGGGAGGGCCGCCCGGTCAATCCCTATCCGCTGCTTGCAGGAGAGGATGAGGACGGCTAGGGGCGTTGCCATCAAGGATCATGCGTCCGGACGGTCGGCCTGCAACGGTCGGCCCGGTTCTTTCAGACTGTCGGTGAAACGAGGGGCGTCGAGGACGGCGTCCTGCCGGTCGGGCGAATATAAGTAGAGGAATTGCGATCATGAAGATGAATGCGGTCGATATCCGTCCCGGCAACATCATCGAATATGAAGGCGGCCTGTGGAAGGCGGTCAAGATCCAGCATACGCAGCCCGGCAAGGGCGGCGCCTATATGCAGGTCGAGCTCAAGAACATCGAGGACAACCGCAAGACCAACGTGCGTTTCCGCTCGGCGGAATCGGTCGAGAAGGTGCGGCTCGAGACGCAGGATTATCAGTATTTGTTCGCCGATGGCGATGAACTGACTTTCATGGACAAGGAAACCTATGAACAGGTCATCGTCCAGAAGGATCTGATCGGCGACCAGGCGGCGTTCCTGACCGATGGCATGGACGTCATCCTCGAAACGCATGAAGGCCGCCCGCTGAGCGTCCAGCTGCCGCAGTTCGTCGAGGCCGAGGTGGTCGAGGCCGACGCGGTGGTGAAGGGCCAGACGGCGAGCGCCAGCTACAAGCCCGCCGTGCTCGACAATGGCGTCAAGATCATGGTCCCGCCGCACATCACTTCGGGCACCCGGGTGATCGTCGACACGACCGACTTCACTTATTCGAAGCGGGCCGACTGATGCGCCGCGCCGCCGTTCTTGCCGGCATCGCCGCGCTCGCGCTCGGGGGATGCGACCAGCAATGGTCCACCCCGCCAGAGGAAGAGGCGGCGACCAGCGAGACGGGCGGCGATGTCGAGGCCAGCGGCAGCGAGGTCGCGACCTTCGGCAATGGCGTGAAGACGGTGGCGAGCGATGCTGGCGTCGAGGAGACGGTAAAGCGGCTCGAAGCCGCGCTCGAGGAGGGCGGTTTCACGGTCGTCGCCAAGCTCGATCATGCGAGCAATGCGGCGAGCGTCGAACTCGACATGCTGCCCGCCGTGTCGATCTTCTTCGGCAAGCCCAAAGTGGGCACGCATTTGATGCGCGCGGCGCCGAGCGCAGCCTTGGATCTGCCGCAGCGCATGGCGATCTACCAGGACGCGGAGGGCGTGACGCAGGTCAGCTACAACAGCCCGGTCTGGCTCGCCTCGCG
Source organism: Sphingomicrobium arenosum (assembly GCF_026157085.1). Lineage (NCBI taxonomy): Bacteria > Pseudomonadati > Pseudomonadota > Alphaproteobacteria > Sphingomonadales > Sphingomicrobiaceae > Sphingomicrobium > Sphingomicrobium arenosum. The sequence goes on along the minus strand of NZ_JANPVN010000001.1, from coordinate 974,126 downwards.
CCATGGCATCGAGCAGCAGGACGATCGGATCGAGACGATTTCGGGGGCACTTGAGACATTGGCGATGACCGCGGCGGGCAGGGACGCGGCGGTCACGCAGAAGGAAGATAGCGAATAATGGTTAGCCACTCGGGCCTCATCACCGTCATGGAACGCGCCGCGCGCAAGGCCGCGCCGCGTCTCAGGCGCGATTTCAACGAAGTCGAGAATCTGCAGGTGTCCAAGAAGGGGCCGGCGGACTTCGTGTCGATGGCGGACAAACGCTGCGAGGCGACGATCGTCGATGAACTCCGCCATGCGCGCCCCGACTGGGGGCTGGTGCTCGAGGAAGGCGGCGTGATCGAGGGCAATCCCGACAAGCCGCGCTGGATCGTCGATCCGCTCGATGGCACGTCGAACTTCCTTCACGGCATCCCGCATTTCGCGATCACCATCGCGGTCGAGGACAAGAAGCCCAACGGCGATCCCGAAATTACCCATGCGCTGACCTACCAGCCGATCACCGACGAAAGCTTCTGGGCCGAAAAGGGCCGCGGGGCGTGGCTGCAGGACCAGCGTCTGCGCGTGTCGGCGCGGCGCCATCTCGACGAAGCGCTGATCGGCACCGGCATGCCCCATTTCGGTCGCGGCGACATCGGCCGCTGGACGCGCATCTATGGCGCGATCGGCGCACAGGTTTCGGCAGTGCGGCGTTTCGGCGCAGCGAGCCTCGACTTCGCCTGGGTCGCGGCCGGACGCCTCGATGGCTTCTGGGAAGACGATCTCGACCTGTGGGACGTGGCGGCGGGGTTGTTGCTGGTCAAGGAAGCCGGCGGCTTCGTCACCGACTATCGCGGGCAGGACCGGATGCTCGCCAAGCGCGAATATCTGGCGGCCAATGGCGACCTGCACAGCAAGCTGCACAAGCTGGTCGCGGGCGCGATCCGCTAGAAGGAATTGCGAACCAGTCGCAATAGGCTGATGCGCATCTTTAGGCGGTTGCGAAGCAGCGCCTTCCTGTCCTAAAGCCGCGCCAAACCACGTAGCCGGAGACCTTCCTTGGCCGCAGTTGCCGTCGATTATCTGCCGATCCTCCTCTTCCTGTTCATCGCAGGGGGGCTGTCGGCGCTGTTCGTGTTCCTGCCCATGGGCGTCAGCCGCTTGACCGGTGCGCACAAGCCCGATGCGGCCAAGCTCAGCGAATATGAGTGCGGTTTCCCCGCCTTCGAGGACAGCCGCGACCAGTTCGACGTGCGCTTCTACCTCGTCGCCATCCTCTTCATCGTCTTCGATCTCGAAGCCGCCTTCCTCTTCCCCTGGGCCGTGAGCCTGTGGGGCACCGGCTGGGCGAGCTGGATCGCGATGATGATCTTCCTCACCGAACTGACGCTGGGCCTCGTCTATGCCTGGCAAAAGGGAGCCCTCGAATGGGAGTAACCTACAGCCCCAAGCCGACCGAGCAGGACATCGCGCGCGCCGCTGGCCTCGAAGTGGGCTCGCCGGACATGGAGAAGTTCGAGGAGATGCGCCGCGAGCTCGATGAAAAGGGCTTCCTCGTCACCTCGACCGAAGACCTGTTCAAATGGGCGCGTACCGGCAGCCTGTGGTGGATGACCTTCGGCCTTGCCTGCTGCGCGGTCGAGATGATCCACGTCAACATGCCGCGCTACGACCTCGAGCGCTTCGGCGCCGCCCCGCGCGCTAGCCCGCGCCAATCGGACGTGATGATCGTTGCCGGCACGCTGTGCAACAAGATGGCGCCGGCGCTGCGCAAGGTCTACGACCAGATGAGCGAGCCGCGTTACGTCATCTCGATGGGCAGCTGCGCCAATGGCGGCGGCTATTATCATTATAGCTACAGCGTCGTTCGCGGCTGTGACCGGATCGTGCCGGTCGATGTCTATGTGCCGGGCTGCCCGCCGACCGCGGAAGCGCTGCTCTATGGCATCATGCAGCTGCAGCGGAAGATCCGCCGCGAGGGGACGATCGAGCGATGAGCCTGGCCTATCCCAAATATGCGCAGCGCACCGATTTTCTCGACGCCCTGCGCCGCGATTTCGGCGACGGCATCGTCGAGGAGCGCACGGCGGTCGGTGAGCTGACCATCGTCGTGAAGCGCTCGGCGCTGGTCGCGATCCTGACCGCGCTGCGCGACACCCACGGCTACCAGCAACTGATGGAGATCGCTGGTGTCGATTTTCCCGACCGCGCGGAGCGGTTTGAGGTGAATTACTGCCTGCTCAGCGTCACGCAAAACCATCGCCTGCGGGTGAAGGTGCTGACGGACGCCGACACGGCGGTACCGAGCGTGACCGGGCTGTGGCCCGCCGCAGGCTGGCTCGAGCGCGAGGTGTTCGACCTGTACGGTGTCGATTTCGCGGGCAATCCCGACCTACGCCGCATTCTCACCGATTACGGCTTCGAGGGGCATCCGCTGCGCAAGGACTTCCCGCAGACGGGTTATGTCGAACTGCGCTATTCGGAAGCCGAGAAGCGTGTCGTCTACGAGCCGGTGAAGCTGCCCCAGGACTTCCGCAATTTCGACTTTCTCAGCCCTTGGGAAGGCCCCGAATATCGCTTGCCGGGCGACGAGAAGGCCGAGCCGCAGGAGCCGGGTGGGGCGAGCCCCGCCAAGGCGACCGGCGAGGCGCCCAAGGTCAAGGCCAAGGCGGGTCCGGGCGACCCCAAGGTGACCGAGGGGCCCGAGGACACGGGCGCGGGCGCGCCGACCAATGCGGAGGCCAAGGAGGAGGCGCGCGACAGCGTCGCTGACAAGGCCGACCATGCGGGCGGCAAGGAAACGGACGTCGAGGCACCCGAAACGCGTGAAGATGCGCCGGTGAAGCCGCGGAAGGGCAAGAAGTAATGGCGAAGGTCGAAATCCAGACGTTCCCCGACGAACGCGCCGCCGATTTCGAGGCCGCGCGGACGGGCGCGATCACCCATACGGCGGGTGACGACACGGTCAGCAACTATACGATCAACTTCGGTCCGCAGCACCCGGCGGCGCACGGCGTGCTGCGCCTGATCATGGAGCTCGATGGCGAGATCGTCGAGCGCGTCGATCCGCACGTCGGCCTGCTCCATCGCGGCACCGAGAAGCTGATCGAATATCGCACCTATGCGCAGGCGCTGCCCTATTTCGACCGGCTCGATTACTGCAGCCCCATGTGCATGGAGCACAGCTATGTGCTCGCAGTGGAAAAGCTGCTCGGGCTCGAGGTGCCGCTGCGCGCGCAATATATCCGCGTGCTGATGGCGGAGCTGACCCGCATCTCCAACCACATGCTCAACCTTGGCAGCCACGTCATGGACGTGGGCGCGATGACGCCCAACCTGTGGCTGTTCGAAGTGCGCGAAGACACGATGCAATTCTACGAGAAGGTTTCGGGCGCGCGGATGCATGCCAATTATTTCCGCGTCGGCGGGGTGCACCAGGACATTCCCGAGAGCGTACTGGTGGAAATGAGCGACTGGCTCGACAATCGCCTCCACCTGTTCGAGGACGCGATCAGCCTCGTCGCCGACAACCGCATCTTCAAGCAGCGCAATGTCGATATCGGCACGGTCAGCAAGGAAGACGCGCTGGCTTGGGGCTTCAGCGGCCCGATGATCCGCGCCAGCGGCATCGCGTGGGATTTGCGCAAGTCGCAGCCCTATGAGGTCTATGACCGCATGGACTTCGATGTGCCGGTGGGGACCAAGGGCGATTGCTACGATCGCTTCATGGTCCGTGTCGAGGAAGTCCGCCAGTCGGCGCGCATCATGCGCCAGTGCCTTGCCGAGATGCCCGACGGGCCGATCGGCACCATGGATCGCAAGGTCTTCCCGCCCAAGCGCGCGGAGATGAAGCAGTCGATGGAAGCGCTCATCCACCACTTCAAGCTCTACACCGAGGGCTATCACGTCCCCGAGGGCGAAGTGTATGTCGCGACCGAAAGCCCCAAGGGTGAATTCGGCGTCTATCTCGTCTCGGACGGCACCAACAAGCCTTATCGCTGCAAGATCCGGCCGACCGCGTTCAGCCATTTGCAGGCGATGGATTTCATGATGAAGGGCCACATGCTGGCCGACACCACTGCGGTGCTGTCGGCGATCGACGTCGTGTTCGGGGAGTGCGACCGGTAATGAGCCTCGCCGCGCTCTCCTTCCTTGCGGCCGCCGCGCAGGCGCAGGCGGCCTATCCGCCGACGCAACTGCCGTTGCATCCGCGGGTCGAGGCGGCGGTCGCTGCGCTCGAGGCGGGCGAGACCGACGAGCTGCGTCACGTCTTCAGCAGTGTCGAGGCGGTGACGATGTTCGGCCGGCTCGCCGCGCGCACGCCGGGGGAAGCGATCGCGCTCCTGTCGGGCTGCGATGCGACCGAGCGCGATCGGCGCTTGGCCGGGCGCGACATCTTCTACACCTATGAATTCGCCTGTGATGCGGAGCGCTATTTCGTCGGCATGACGGTCGACGACAATGGGCGTTCGCTGTCCTTCTACGACGTGTCGACGATGGCCGATTACGAAGCGCACCGGGTGCGCGAGGATCGGCCGGCGGCGGTGCCGCCGCCCGTGCATGTCGCCAATCTGACCGGCGCGCAGCGCGCCGAGGTGGAGCGCCATCGGAAGGAACAAACGCAGCTGAACTTCAACCGCGCGATGGCGGTGGCCGGCGCGCTGACCGAGAGCAATGCGCAGGGTTTTGTCAACCGCGTGCGCGCCGATGGCCGCGTAACCACTGCCTTCATGGACCCGTTTCTCAACCAGCCGTTCTTCGAACAGGTCGGCGAAGGCCCGGAGGCGATGGCGCAGCAATTGGCGCACATCCAGGCCACCGTCGGTACGCCGGTCGGCCATGCCTGCGAACTGAACGAATGGGTGCAGCAGTGCAGCTGGCGCTTCCGCGAGCCGGGCACCAGGCTCGATGCCTACTTCCTGCTGACGGGCGAGGACCGCAACGAGGAGTGGCGCATCGCCATGATGAACTTTCGCTACACGACCAAGGAGCGGCTTCTCGACGCCGCCAAGAGGGAATTGAACTGATGGCCGGTCGTCATTTTGCCGCCGACACGCCCGAATTGCGGGCGACATGGGGTGGGTTTGCGTGGGACGAGGTCTCCGCACCCAAGGCCGAGTTCATTCTCGCCAAATATCCCGAAGGGCGTCAGGCGTCGGCCTGTCTGCCGTTCCTCGACCTTGCCCAGCGGCAGGTGGGGCGGATGACCAATACCCAAGGCTGGCTGCCCATTCCGGTGATCGAGTTCGTCGCGACCGCGCTGTCGATGCCGGTCGTGAAGGTGATGGAAGTCGCGAGCTTCTACACGATGTACAACCTCGTGCCGGTCGGGAAATATCACGTCCAGGTCTGCGGCACGACGCCGTGCATGCTGCGCGGGTCGGACGATGTCATGAAGGCCTGCAAGGCCAAGGGCATGAAGAAGGGCCATACGACAGAGGATGGCCTGTTCACGCTGACCGAGGTCGAGTGCATGGGGACCTGCGCCAATGCGCCGATGGTCCAGATCAACGACGACAATTTCGAGGACCTGACCGAGGAGAGCATGACCGCGATCCTCGAGGCGCTGGAACGCGGCGACACGCCCAAGGTGGGCAGCCAGGTCGGGCGCACCTCGTCGGAGCCGGAGGGCGGGCCGACCACGCTGAAGAAGATGACCGAGCGCAATTACGACTATCGGGGGCAGTGGTAAGTGGAGCTCAACTTCACCTTCATCCTCATCGCGCTGGTGCTGGCGTTCATCGCCTGGCGGTTCCTCGTCGGGCTGGTGAAGTTCGCCGTGGTGGCGCTCATCCTCGTGGTGGGGGTGTTGTTCATGACGGGAGTGGTGCCGCTATGATGAACCAGATCATCAAGATCGTGGCGGCCATCCTCGGCCTGATGCTCGCGCTGTGGATCCTCAAGAATGTGTTCGGACTGATCGTCGGGATCGTCCTCGCCGGCCTGCTCTATGTCGGCGCGACCAAGATGCTGGAGAAGAAGTGATGAGCGGTATTACCTCGCTCAGCGACAAGGATCGGATTTTCACGAACGTCTATGGCTTCCAGAGCCCGGGGCTCAAGGAAGCGCAGGCGCGCGGTGATTGGGACGACACCAAGACGCTCCTGAAGCGCGATCCCGATGCGATCATCGAGGAAGTGAAGGCGAGCGGTCTTCGCGGGCGCGGCGGCGCGGGCTTCCCGACGGGGATGAAGTGGAGCTTCATGCCCAAGGAGCCGCAGCCGGGCCGTCCCAATTTCCTCGTTATCAATGCCGATGAGAGCGAGCCGGGCAGCTGCAAGGACCGCGAGATCATCCGCCACGATCCGCACAAGCTGATCGAGGGCGCGCTGCTGTCGAGCTTCGCGATGCGCGCGCGCGCCGCCTATATCTACATCCGCGGCGAATATATCGCCGAGGCCATCGCCATGCAGAAGGCGATCGACGAGGCCTATGCGGCGGGCCTCATCGGCAAGAATGCCTGCGGCTCGGGCTATGACTTCGACCTGTTCCTGCACCGCGGCGCGGGCGCCTATATCTGCGGCGAAGAAACCGCGATGCTCGAGAGCCTCGAGGGCAAGAAGGGTCAGCCGCGGCTGAAGCCGCCGTTCCCGGCAGGGGCGGGCCTCTATGGCTGTCCGACGACGGTCAACAATGTGGAATCGATCGCGGTCGTGCCGACGATCCTTCGCCGCGGCGCGGCGTGGTTCAAGAGCTTCGGGCGCGAGAACAACCACGGCACGAAGCTGTTCCAGATCAGCGGGCACGTGGAAAAGCCCTGCGTGGTCGAGGAAGCGATGAGCATCCCCTTCCGCGAGCTGATCGAGAAGCATTGCGGCGGCATCCGCGGCGGGTGGGACAACCTCCTCGCCGTCATCCCCGGCGGCTCGTCGGTCCCGCTGGTGCCGGCCAAGGACATCATGGATTGTCCGATGGATTTCGACGGGTTGAAGGAGCAGGGCTCGGGCCTTGGTACGGCCGCCGTCATCGTCATGGACAAGAGCACGGATATCGTGAAGGCGATCAGCCGGATTTCCTACTTCTACAAGCATGAGAGCTGCGGCCAGTGCACGCCGTGCCGCGAAGGCACGGGCTGGATGTGGCGCACGATGGAGAAGCTGGTCGAAGGCGATGCCGAGGTCGGCACCATCGACCGTCTCTACGACGTCACCAAGCAGGTCGAGGGCCACACCATCTGCGCGCTGGGCGATGCTGCCGCCTGGCCGATCCAGGGCCTGATCAAACACTTCCGTCCCGAACTCGAACGCCGCATCCACGAGCATGGCGGCGTCCAGGAGGCAGCGGAATGACGGGTATTCTTATCCTAGCCGCCGTTGTCCTCGGGATGGGCGCGCTCATGTTTTTAATCTTCCGGGATCCGCCGAAGCCGGACCCCACTCGCAATATCAATGAAGGGCCGGGAAGCGACTAATGCCTAAGGTAACCGTCGACGGCGTCGAACTCGAGGTCCCGCAGGGCGCGACCGTGCTGCAGGCGTGCGAGCTTGCGGGCAAGGAAATCCCGCGCTTCTGCTATCACGAACGCCTCACCATCGCGGGCAACTGCCGCATGTGCCTCGTCGAGGTGAAGCCGGGGCCGCCCAAGCCGCAGGCAAGCTGTGCGCTGCCCGCCGCCGAGGGGCAGGAAATCCGCACCGATACGCCGATGGTCAAGAAGGCGCGCGAAGGGGTGATGGAGTTCCTCCTCATCAACCATCCGCTCGACTGCCCGATCTGCGACCAGGGCGGCGAATGCGACCTTCAGGACCAGGCGATGAGCTATGGTCGCGGCACCTCGCGCTATGACGAGAACAAGCGCGCGGTCGAGGACAAATATATGGGTCCGATCGTCAAGACGGCGATGACCCGATGCATCCAGTGCACCCGCTGCGTGCGCTTTGCCGAGGAGGTCGCGGGTACGCCCGAGATGGGCATGTATTTCCGCGGCGAGGACAGCCAGATCACGACCTATCTCGAAAAGGCGCTGACCAGCGAGCTTTCCGGCAACCTGCATGACCTGTGCCCGGTCGGCGCGCTGATGAGCAAGCCGTACAGCTATGAGGCGCGGCCGTGGGAGCTGAAGAAGGTCCCGGGCGTGGACGTGATGGACGCGGTCGGCTCGAACATCCGTTACGAAGTGCGCGGGCGGCAGGTGATGCGGGTGCTGCCGCGCATCAACGACGACGTCAACGAGGAGTGGCTGTCGGACAAGGGCCGTCACCATGTCGACGCGCTGGTGCGCGGGCGTCTCGATCGCCCGTGGATCCGCGAGAATGGGAAGCTCCGCGCCGCCGATTGGGGCGAGGCGCTCCAGCTGTTCGCCGACAAGCTTGGCGAGGCGAAGACCAAGGTCGCGGCGATTGCGGGCGACCTGCTCGATGCCGAGACCATGTATGCCGCCAAGGCGCTTTTGAAGTCGCAGAAGTCGACGCTGCTGGAAGGCCGCCAGACGGGGATGGACTATGACGTCTCCGATCTTGGCAGCGTGCGGTTCAACACGCCGATCGGCGAGGTGGAAAATGCCGATGCGATCTTCCTTGCGGGCACGAACCTTCGCTGGGAAGCGCCGCTGATCAACACGCGCGTGCGCAAGGCCGTGCGCCGCGGGGCCAAGGTGTTTGGCGTCGGGCCTGAGGTCGATCTCGGCTATCCGGTCGAGTGGATCGGCGAGGATCTGAAGGCGCTCGGCAAGCTGCCCAAAGCGGTCAAGGATGCGTTCAAGGCGGCTGCGAAGCCTGTCTTCATCACGGGGCCGGCGGTGCTGGCGGCGGGCGGACAGGGTGATGCCCATGCCGCGGCGCATTCGCTCAATGTCATCAAGGACGGGTGGAACGGCTATAACACGCTCCACACCGCCGCTTCGCGGATGGCCGGCCTGATGCTCGGCTTTGCCAACGAGAAGGGTATGGCGGGGATCATCGAGGCCAAGCCCAAGATGGTGATCCTCCTGGGCGCCGACGAAGTCAGTGCCGATGCCTTCCCCAAGGCCTTCAAGGTTTATGTCGGTCATCATGGCGACAAGGGGGCGCGGCTTGCCGACCTCGTGCTGCCGGGAGCGGCGCCGGCGGAAAAGCATGGCACCTATGTCAATGTGGAAGGGCGCGTGCAGCGTTCGGAAAAGGCCTGTTTCGCGCCGGGCGATGCCCGCGAGGACTGGTCGATCTTTCGCGCCGTCTCGGACCTCACCGGCAAGACGTTGCCGTTCGACAACCTTTCGCAGCTGCGCGCCGCGATGGTGAAGGACGTGCCCGCGCTGGGGGTGGATGAGGGCGTGGTCGTCGATCTGCCGTTCAGCCCGCCGTCGATCCCGGCGAAGGGCGAGGGCGCGATCCTCTATCCGATCAGCGACTATTATCTCACCAATGCCATTTGTCGTCACAGTCCGACGATGAACGCCTGCTCGGCCGAGCTGGTGCATGGCGAAACCATCGCGGAGGCCGCGGAATGACCGCCTGGTTCGAAAGTCTGGGCATGAGCCATGGCTGGGCCTGGTTCATCGCCAACATGATCGGCATCCTTGCCATCGCGCTGCCGCTGATGCTGGCGGTGGCGATGATCATCTATGCCGAGCGCAAGATCTGGGCCGCCATCGCGCTGCGGCGCGGGCCCAACGTTGTCGGGCCGTTCGGGCTCCTCCAGAGCTTTGCCGACGGTTTGAAGGTTTTCCTCAAGGAAACCATCATCCCCGCGAGCGCCAACAAGGCGCTGTTTCTCATCGCCCCGATCATCACCTTCACGGTCGCGTTGCTCGTCTGGGCGGTGGTGCCGTTCGATGTCGGCGTGGTGCTGGCCGACCTTAATATCGGGCTGCTCTACATCCTCGCGATCGGCTCGATCGGCGTTTATGGCGTGATTATCGCGGGCTGGGCGTCCAACTCGAAGTACCCGTTCTTCTCGGCGCTGCGCGCCGCCGCGCAGATGGTCAGCTACGAAGTTTCCCTGGGCTTCGTCATCATCTGCGTCGTGCTCTGGGCGAACAGCTTCAACATGACAGAGATCGTCCTCGCGCAGAAGGGCTTCGCGCTGGGCTTCCTCAACGGCTTCGGCTTCTCGCCGCTGCTCTTCCCGATGGCGGTGGTGTTCCTCATCTCCTCGATGGCCGAGACCTTCCGCACCCCGTTCGACCTCGTCGAGGCGGAGAGCGAATTGGTCGCGGGGCACCAGACCGAATATTCATCGATGAGCTTCGCGCTCTTCTGGCTCGGCGAATATGCCAACGTGCTCTTGATGTGCGCGCTGAACGCCATCCTCTTCTGGGGCGGGTTCCTGCCGCCGGTCGAGGTAGAGTTCCTCTACTGGGTGCCGGGGATCGTCTGGCTGTTCGCCAAGATCCTGTTCTTCTTCTTCGTCTTCGGGTGGGTGAAGGCGACCGTGCCGAGGTATCGCTACGACCAGCTGATGCGGCTCGGGTGGAAGATCTTCCTGCCGCTGTCGATCCTCTTCGTCATGCTCGTTTCGGGCTATCTCATGCTGACGCGTTATTCCGGAGGTGCGCTGTGATCGCCCACGCCATCAAGTCCTTCACCCTGTGGGAATTTCTGAAGGCGCACGTCCTGACGCTGAAGTATTTCTTCAAGCCCAAGGCGACCATCAACTATCCCTATGAGAAAACGCCGCAGAGCCCGCGCTTTCGCGGCGAGCATGCATTGCGTCGCTATCCCAACGGGGAAGAGCGCTGCATCGCCTGCAAGCTGTGTGAGGCGATCTGCCCCGCGCAGGCGATCACCATCGAGGCCGAGCCGCGCGAGGACAACAGCCGCCGCACGACGCGCTACGACATCGACATGGTGAAGTGCATCTATTGCGGCCTGTGCCAGGAAGCCTGCCCGGTCGATGCGATCGTGGAAGGCCCCAATCTCGAGTTCGCGACCGAGACGCGCGAGGAACTCTATTACGACAAGGCCAAGCTGCTCGAGAATGGCGACAAGTGGGAAGCGGCGATCGCTGCCAACCTTGCCGCCGATGCGGCCTATCGCTAACGGCGCGGAAACAAGGACATCATGACCCTAGCATCCCTCGTCTTCACGCTGTTCGCCAGCCTCGCCATCATCTCGGCGTTGCTGGTCGTGTTCGCGCGCAATCCCGTGCACAGCGTCCTGTGGCTGATCGTCACCTTCTTCAACGCGGCGGGTCTGATGATCCTGCTCGGCGCCGAATTCATCGCGATCCTCGTGATCCTCGTCTATGTCGGCGCGGTCGCGGTGCTGTTCCTGTTCATCGTCATGATGCTCGACGTGGACTTCGCGCAGCTGCGTTCGGGCTTCACGCAGAATTTGCCGTTCGGCATCCTGATCGCGCTGGTGCTGCTCGCCGAAATGGGCATCGCGGTCATCGCGGGGCAGGCGGGGCCGGTCATTGCCGATGCGCCGCCGCCGATCGAGCAGTCCAACATCGTCGCCATGGGCGAATTGCTCTACGGGCGATACCTCGTGCCGTTCGAACTGTCGGGGCTGATCCTGCTGGTCGCCATGATCGGCGCGATCGTGCTGACGCACCGTTCGCGCGGCGATGCGCGTCCGCAGAATATCGACAAGCAGAACCGCCGTCGTCCCGAGGAAGCGGTGGTGCTCAAGCAGCCGGAAAGCGGCAAGGGGGTGGAGCTGTGAGCTTCATTCAGAACATTGTCGCCCCATCGCAGGCTGGGGCCCATGCCAGTGCAGCTGACGCCGCACGTGGTGCGATCGAGCCGACATGGATCCCAGCCTTCGCTGGGATGACGGTCGAAGGGGGGCAGCTGTGATCGGACTTGGTCATTATCTCGCCGTCGGGGCGGTGCTGTTCACCATCGGCGTGCTCGGCATCTTCCTCAATCGCCGCAACATCATCCTGATGCTGATGGCGATCGAGCTCATCCTTCTTTCGGTGAACATCAACCTCGTGGCCTTCAGCGCCTATCTCGGTGATCTCACCGGCCAGGTGTTCGCCATGTTCGTGCTGACCGTCGCCGCCGCCGAGGCCGCGATCGGGCTCGCGATCCTCGTCATCTTCTTCCGTCGCCGCGGTTCGATCGCGGTCGACGACGTCAACCGGATGAAGGGCTAAGCTTCCTCATGCAGACCTCGATCATCCTGATTGTCTTCCTGCCGCTCTTGGCAGCGATCATTGCCGGCCTCGGTGGCCGCGCGATCGGCAAGGTGCCGGCCAAGGTCGTCACCACCGGCGCGCTGTTCATCGCCTGCGCGTTGTCGTGGCCGATCTTCATCGGGTTCCTGACGGGCGCCAATACGGCGACGGTCGTGCCGGTGCTCGACTTCATCAATTCGGGCGACCTCAGCGTCGACTGGGCGCTGCGCGTCGACACGCTGACGGCGGTGATGCTGGTGGTGGTGACGACGGTATCGAGCCTCGTCCACCTCTACAGCTGGGGCTATATGGACGAGGATCCCTCGCAGCCGCGCTTCTTCGCCTATCTGTCGCTCTTCACCTTCGCGATGCTCATGCTCGTGACCGCCGACAGCCTGGTGCAGATGTTCTTCGGTTGGGAAGGGGTGGGCCTTGCCTCCTACCTCCTCATCGGTTTCTGGTATCACAAGCCCTCGGCCAATGCCGCCGCGATCAAGGCCTTCGTCGTCAACCGCGTCGGCGACTTCGGCTTTTCGCTCGGCATCTTTGCCGCTTTCCTCGTCTTCGGCACGGTGTCGATCCCTGCGATCCTCGAGGCTGCGCCGTCGATGGTCGGCTCGACTATCGGCTTTGCCGGCATGGGCGTCGATACGCTGACGCTGATCTGCATCCTGTTGTTCATCGGCGCGATGGGCAAGTCGGCGCAGCTGGGCCTGCACACCTGGCTCCCCGACGCGATGGAAGGCCCGACGCCGGTGTCGGCGCTCATTCACGCCGCGACGATGGTCACGGCGGGCGTCTTCATGGTGTGCCGCCTGTCGCCCCTGTTCGAGGTCGCGCCCTATGCGATGGACATCGTCACTTATGTCGGCGCTGCGACCGCGATCTTCGCGGCCACCGTTGGCCTCGTCCAGACCGACATCAAGCGCGTGATCGCTTATTCGACATGCTCGCAGCTCGGTTACATGTTCTTTGCCGCGGGCGTCGGCGCCTATGGCGCGGCCATGTTCCACCTGTTCACGCACGCCTTCTTCAAGGCACTCTTGTTCCTCGGGGCGGGCTCGGTCATCCATGCCATGCACCACGAGCAGGACATGCGATACTATGGCGGTCTGCGGAAGAAGATCCCGGTCACCTTCTGGGCGATGATGCTCGGCACGCTGGCGATCACCGGCGTCGGCATCCCCGGCACCTATTTCGGCTTCGCGGGCTTCTTCTCGAAGGACGCGATCATCGAGAGCGCCTTTGCGGCCGCCGCGATGGGCTCGACGCCCGCGGGCTTCGCCTATTTCATCGGCGTGCTCGCCGCGCTGCTGACGAGCTTCTACTCGTGGCGCCTCATCTTCCTCACCTTCTACGGCAAGCCGCGCTGGGCGGCCTCCGAGCATATCCAGCACGCCGTGCACGACGGGCATGACGCGCACCACGATGCGCCGGCGCACGAGGAGAATGTCGACAGCGAGGATGTCACGCCCAAGCCCGTGCCCACCGGCACGGCAGGCTATCATCCGCATGAAAGCCCGGTGTCGATGCTGATCCCGCTCGGCGTCTTGTCGCTCGGCGCGGTGCTGGCGGGCTATGTCTTCTATTATCCGTTCTTCGGGGTCGAGGAAGGCGCGGCCTTCTGGGCGAGCAGCCTCGTCCACGACGAACATCTCGTCCATGCCGCGCACGAAGTGCCGATGCTGGTCAAATTCTCGCCTTTCATCGTCATGCTGATCGGGCTGATGCTTGCGTGGAACAACTACATCCGCAATCCGGGCGCGCCGGCGAAGATCGTCGCGGCGACGGGCGGGCTGTACAGCTTCCTCAAGAACAAGTGGTATTTCGACGAACTCTACCACTTCCTGTTCGTGAAGCCGTCGCTGGCCATCGGCCGCTTCTTCTGGAAGCGCGGCGACGAGAAGACGATCGACCGTTTCGGCCCGCACGGCGCGGCCAAGCTCGTCGACTGGGGCAACGGGCTCTCGGCCCGCCTGCAGTCGGGGTATCTCTATAGTTATGCGCTGGTCATGCTGCTCGGCCTCATTGCCGCGGCGACCTGGGCCTTCTGGTGGGCGAACTGATGGACTTTCCCATTCTCTCGACGTTGATCGCCGTTCCCGCGCTTGCGGGGATCGCGGTGCTGTTCATGGGCGCGAATGCCGCGCGCTGGACGGCATTGCTGGCGACGCTGGTGAACCTCGTGCTCGGCATCTGGCTGTGGAGCGCCTTCGAGGTCGGCGGGGATCGCTGGCAGTTCACCGAGTTCGTGTCGCTGGGCGGCGGGGGGATGACCCCGGCCTGGGCGCTTGGCATCGACGGCATCGCGCTGATGCTCATCATGCTGAGCGTCTTCCTCATGCCGATCTGCATCGGGGCGAGCTGGCAGGCGATCACGCGCCGCGTCCCCGAATATATGAGCGCCTTCCTGTGGATCGAGGCGCTCATCATCGGCGTGTTCACCGCGCAGGACCTGCTCCTCTTCTACATCTTCTTCGAGGGCGGCCTCATTCCGATGTACCTCGTCATCGGCATCTGGGGCGGTGCGGAGAAGATCAAGGCGGCGTACAAGTTCTTCCTCTACACGCTGTTCGGCTCGGTGCTGATGCTGATCGCGATGCTCTACATGATCCTCGAAACGGGGACGACGAGCATCCCGGTGCTGATGGAAACCGACTTTCCCGCCAGCGTGCAATGGTGGCTGTGGCTCGCTTTCTTCGCCAGCTTTGCGGTGAAGATGCCGATGTGGCCGGTACACACCTGGTTGCCCGACGCGCACGTCCAAGCGCCGACTGCCGGGTCGGTGATCCTTGCGGGCGTGCTCTTGAAGATGGGCGGTTACGGCTTCATCCGTTTCAGCCTGCCGATGTTCCCCGATGCAAGCGCGACCTTCGTGCCGCTGGTCTTCATCCTGAGCGGGATCGCGGTGGTCTACACCAGCCTTGTCGCGCTGGTGCAAAAGGACATGAAGAAGCTCATCGCCTACAGCTCGGTCGCGCATATGGCGTTCGTCACCTTCGGCCTGTTCGCCTTCAATCGGCAGGGCATCGAGGGCGGCCTCATCGTCATGCTCAGCCACGGCCTCGTCTCGGGCGCGCTCTTCCTGTGCGTCGGCGTGGTCTATGACCGCCTCCACACTCGCGAGATCGCGCGTTACGGTGGGCTGGCGGACAATATGCCGGGCTATGCGGTGCTGTTCCTGCTGTTCACCATGGCGAGCGTCGGCCTGCCCGGCACCTCGGGCTTCGTCGGCGAATTCCTGAGCCTCGTCGGCACCTACGAGATGTCGAGCTGGGCGGCGATCGTCGCGACGACCGGCATCATCCTGGGGGCGGGCTATATGCTCTGGCTCTACTGGCGCATGTGCTACGGCACGCAGCGCAACGCCGATGCGGCCGCGATGCCCGACCTCGTCACGCGCGAATGGCTGCTGCTGGTGCCGATCGCGGCGGTGGTCATGTGGATGGGCATCTATCCCGAGAGCTTCATGGCACCGATGCGCGACGATGTCGGCTATCTGCTCGAGCGCATCGAGCCTTCCGAACCGCATTTTGACGCCCGCCCGACCGAGGGCACGGGCGAGGTGGTGGCCGACCATGGCGCCGCCGACAGTGATCATGAGGGTGGGGCCCACTGATGACCTATAATTTCGCTGCCATCCTGCCGGAACTGATCCTCATCTTCGGAGAGCCGGTGCTGATGCTGACCGCGAGCACCATGGGGGCGCGCGCGACCAAGATCACCACCTGGGGCACGGTCGCACTGCTCATCGCCGCCTCGATCGCGGCGGTCTTCACGACCGAACCCTCGGCGGCGGGCCCGCTGTTCGGCGGCCTCCTGTCGGCCGATCCCTTCGCCGTCTACGGCAAGGTGCTGATCTACCTGTCGGGCGTGGTGGCGATCATCGCCGCCGACCGCTGGTTCGGGGACGACGAACTGCACGGACCCGAATATCCGGTGCTGATGCTGCTCGCCACGGTGGGCATGAGCGTCATGGTCTCGGCGACCAACCTCATCACGCTTTATGTCGGTCTCGAGCTCAACAGTCTGGCGGCCTATGTGCTCGCCTCCTATCGCCGCACCGATGCGCGCTCGGCCGAGGCGGGGCTCAAATATTTCGTTCTCGGCGCGCTCGCCTCGGGCATCCTGCTTTACGGCATGAGCCTCGTCTACGGCTTCACCGGAACCACGCAGTTCAGCGGCATCGCCGCTGCCTTCGGGCGCGAGGAAGCGCTTGGCATCGGGCTGCTGTTCGGGCTCGTCTTCACCATGGCGGGTCTCGCCTTCAAGATTTCGGCGGTGCCGTTCCACATGTGGACGCCCGACGTCTATGAGGGCGCGCCGACGCCGGTGACGACCTTCTTCGCCTCGGCGCCCAAGGTCGCCGCGGTGCTGCTTGCCGCGCGCGTCTGCTTCGAGGCGATGGGTCCGGCGGTCGATGCGTGGCGCCAGATCGTCATCTTCGCCGCATTGGCCTCGGTCTTCCTCGGCGCGATCGCGGCCTATGGGCAGACCAACGTCAAGCGCCTGCTTGCCTATAGCTCGATCAACAATATCGGCTTCGTGCTCATCGGGCTTGCCGCCGGAACGCCCGAGGGCGCGAGCGCGATGCTCTTCTACATGGCGATCTATACGGTCATGACACTCGGCGCCTTCCTCGTCGTCCTGTCGCTGAAGAATGAGAAGGGCGAGCCTCTGGAAGCCATCGACGACCTCAAGGGCATGTCGCAATCACGTCCCGGCATGGCGGCGGCGCTGGCGATCTTCATGTTCAGCCTGGCGGGCATCCCGCCGCTGTTCGGCTTCTGGCCCAAGCTGCTGGTGTTCAATGCCGCCGTCGATGCGGGGCTCATCTGGGTCGCGGTCGCGGGCATCATCGGCACGGTGGTCGGCGCCTTTTATTACCTCAAGATCATCAAGGTCATGTATTTCGATGATCTCGAGCAGAAGGTGGGCGGCAAGACCGGCGCGCTCGAAGCGCTGTTCATCACGCTCTTCGCGCTGATCGTCAGCCCGCTCGGCTATCTCCTCATCGGACCGCTCGGCGACTGGTCGTCCAATGCAGCGGGGACGCTCTTCTGAGTAAAATTCGCGTCATTGATGTCACGGGTTCGACCAATAGTGACATGCTGGGCGACCCCAATGCGGTCGAAGGCGATTGGCTTGTAGCGCGTCGGCAGGATGCCGGGCGGGGTCGCCAGGGCCGGGAGTGGCAGAGCCTCGATGGCAATTTTTTTGGCTCGACGCTCGTCCAACTCAAAGACAGCGATCCGCCGAGTTCGAGCCTGTCGCTGATCGCAGGCCTCGCGCTTCGCGACGCGATCGAAGTCGCGGCGCCGCACGCCGATACGCTGCTCAAATGGCCCAACGACCTCCTGCTTGGCGGTGCCAAGGCTGCGGGCATCCTGCTCGAGCGTGCCGGGGACCGGGTGGTAGTGGGCTTCGGGGTCAATCTCGCCGTCGCTCCCGATATCGAGGGACGCGACACCGCCAGCTTCGCCGACGTGGTGCAAATGGCACCGCAGGCCTTTGCGCCGTTGCTCGCTGGCGCCTTCGCACGCCTGTTGGCGGCATGGCGGTCGAGCGGGGCCGCAGCGACGGCAATGGCGTGGCTTCAGCGATCGCACCCTATCGGCACCGTGCTGCGCGTCCATGATGGCGACCGGCAGGTTCGCGAGGGCTATTTCGCCGGGATCGAGGACGATGGGGCGCTGCGTCTCAAGGTCGGGGATACGGTCGAGACCATCCACGCAGGCGATGTGTCCGTCGTCGATTCGCCGATCCAAGGGAAACGCTGATGCTGCTCGCCGTCGATGTCGGTAACACCAACATGGTCTTCGCGCTCGTCGAGGATGGCGAGGTGCGGCATCGCTGGCGCATCGCCACCGAAGCGCGCCGGACGGCGGATGAATATGCGGTCTGGCTCAAGCAGTTGCTCGAGTTGAACGGGCTCGATTTCAGTGCGGTCGACGGTATGATCGTTGGCACCGTGGTGCCGCGCGCGATCCACAATTTGTCGCAGCTGGCGAGCCGTTACTGCAAGACCGAACTGGTCGTGGCGGGGCAAGGCGATGCGAGCTGGCCGCTGGCGCTCGATGTCGACGAACCGCAAAATGTCGGGGCGGACCGGGCGCTGAACGCGGTAGCGGCGCATGCCGCGCACGAGGGCGATCTCATCATCGTCGATTTCGGCACGGCGACCACGTTCGACGTGGTCGATTATACCGGTGCCTACAAGGGCGGCATCATCGCGCCGGGGGTGAACCTCAGCCTCGATGCGCTGACCGGCAAGACGGCGCAATTGCCGCGCATCGCGATCGAGGAACCCGAGGACGACAGCGTCATCGGTCGGACGACCGCGAGCCAGATGCTGATCGGCGTCTATTGGGGCTATGTCAGCATGATCGAGGGGCTGGTGAAGCGAATGAAGGCGGAGATCGGGCGCCCGGCCAAGGTCATCGCGACGGGCGGCCTCGCCGCGCTGTTCGACGAAATCGACGGACTGTTCGACGAGGTGGATTTCGAACTCACCTTGCGCGGGCTCGTCCTGATGCATGAAAAAGGATCGCGCGCATGAGCCCGCAGGACGAACTGCTTTTCCTCGCGCTCGGCGGGTCGGGCGAGATCGGCATGAACGTCAATCTCTACGGTTGCCGTGGCAAGTGGCTGATGGTCGATCTCGGCCTCACGTTCGCCGATCCCTATTATCCGGGGGTCGACCTTATCCTCCCCGACCTCGAATTCATCGAGGAGCGGCAGGAGGAGCTGGTCGGGATCGTGCTGACCCATGGCCATGAGGACCATATCGGCGCCATCCCTTATCTCGCCGATGAATTGAAGGTGCCGCTCTATGCGACGCCGTTTACCGCGGGGCTCATCGCTGAGAAGCTCGAGGCCGAGGGGCTGACGGGGCAGCTCGACCTGCGCGTGATCGAACGCGACGGGTCGGTCGATCTCGATCCCTTCAGTGTGCGCTTCGTGGCGCTGTCGCACTCGATCCCCGAGGGCAATGGCGTGCTGATCGACAGTCCCTATGGGAAGGTGTTCCATACGGGCGACTGGAAGATCGACGAGACGCCGGTGCTCGGTACGCCGACGGGCGATGAAGCGATGCACGCGATCGGCGACGAGGGCGTGCTCGCCTTGGTGTGCGACAGTACGAACGTGTTCGACGAAAAGCGCTCGGGGTCCGAGCAGGGCGTCCATGACGGGCTCCTCGAGGCGGTCAAAGCGGCGAGTGGCCGCGTGCTGGTGACGACCTTCGCGTCCAATGCAGCGCGCCTCGAGACACTGGGCAAGATCGCACGCGAAACGGGGCGCGAGGTCTGTGTCGCGGGGCGCAGTCTCGATCGCATCATCCGCGTGGCGCAGTCGACCGGCTATCTCATGGATTTCCCCAAGCCCGTGCGCTTCGACGAGGCGATGCGGCTGCCCAAGGACAAGGTGCTGATCATCGCCACCGGCGGGCAGGGCGAGCCGCGCGCGGCGCTGGCACGGATCGCGAGCGGCAATCACGATTTGAAGCTCGCCAAGGGCGATACGGTGATCTTCTCATCCAAGCAGATCCCGGGCAACGAGATCGCCATCGGCCGCATCATGAACGCGTTGTCCGATCTCGACATCAACATCGTCACCGAAAAGCAGAACCATGTGCACGTGTCGGGGCATCCGGGGCGGCCCGAGCTTCGCCAGATGTACGAATGGATCCGCCCGCACGTGCTGGTGCCCGTTCATGGCGAGAACCGGCATATGCGCGAACAGGCCAAGCTGGGCCGGGAAAGCGGCATTCCGCACGCGGTGTTCCAGGTCAATGGCGAGGTCATCAAGCTGGCGCCGGGCAAGCCCGAAAAGGTCGATCATGTCCGCACTGGGCGGCTCGTGCTCGATGGCGATGTCATCCTGCCCGCCGATGGCGAGACGATGAACAAGCGGCGCAAGATCGGATTCAACGGCGTGATCGCGGTGGCGCTGGGCGTGGATGCCAAGGGCAATCTGAGGGGCGAGCCCGAGGTGCGCGCGCTGGGCGTGCCGGTCGAGGCCGATGCCGAGGACCTTCTCGCCGATCTCGCCGATAGCGCGGCAAAGGCCTATGAGCCGGGCAAGGATCGCGACCGTATCCTCGAGAAGGTGCGCATCGCGGTGCGGCGCTGCGCCTTTGCCTGGACCGGCAAGAAGCCGATCGTCGAAGTCATGGCGGTGGGGGACTAGGCCCATGGAATGGGGCTCGGTCCTTGCGATCTACTTCCTCTTCTTCGTCGCCATCGCCTTTCTGTCACTTCCTTTCGGCGTGCGAACGGACGAGGAAATGGGGGCCGAGATGATCCCGGGGCAGGCCGAAAGCGCGCCGCACCGGTTCGATCTGACGCGCCACCTCCTTCGCGCGGGCGCCATCGCGGTGCCGGTGACCGGGCTCTACGTCGCCAATTACGTCTACGGTTGGGTCGGCGTCGAGCTGTTCGACTTTTACAATTGAGCGTCGCCAGCCTGGCGTCGAGGCCGGGCGCCTAGCGCCCGACCTTACGTTCGATCGCCTGTCCGAGGGCGGCGTAGAGCTTGCCCATGTCGCTGCTCATCAGCGTGACGCCGATCATGCCGCCGTCGCGCTCGGCGAGAACGCGGCGTAGCATGGCCTCGAAATCGTGGATGAAGCGATTGACCGCGCCGCGGAATTCGGGGTCGCTGTCGTAGATGTCGCCGATCTCGCGCGCTTCGCCTTGGCTAAGCAGGCGGACAGCCTTGCGGGTGAAGACACCGCGCTCGCCCTTGAGATAGGCGGCCCAGCTCTTGTCATCGACATCGTCGGAGAGGATCTTCTCGACGTCGATCGCGGCGCTGTTGAGGCTTTCCATCAGGAGCGACACTTGATGGGTGAAGCGCTCGGACTGTGCCTCGCGGCCTTCCTCCTCGACATGAGCGAGATGATCCTCGAGCGCCGCGGCGGTCTGGCCGATCGACAGCATCTGCGCCGAGAGGCGGTCCGAAGCGCCCTTGGCGGCATCGACCGCGCGCGCCGACAGCGTGTCGAGCTCCTTCATCTGCGAGAGGACGACATCCTCGACGGCATTTTCGAGCGCCTTGCGGGCTTCGGCCGACAGGTTTCCGGCGGCCTCGGGGATCGCCTTGGCGATGGCCTCGCGCGCCGCCTCGCGGGCACGGGCGGAGGCTTCCTGCACCTGGACCAGTGCGTCGAGGAGCGCGGGACCGGTCTCGGCGGTGAGCGACTTGGCATCGTCCTGCAGGATGGTGATCGACTGCTGGAGATCGGCGAGGCGGGCCTGGGCGTCGCGGGTGCCGCTGTCGAGCCCCTCGACCAGCGCGGCGAGCGCTTCGCGATTCTCGGTGATGCGCGCGCCGGCGCGTTCGATCGCTTCGCCGGTTTCGTCGGCATTGCTGCGCATCTCGGCGAGTTGGGGGACGAGGCTGTCGCCCGCGCCCGAGAGGCGGTCGATGGCGTCCTGCGCACCGCCGATATCGCCGGCAAGCTGCTGGTTGAGGAAATTGGAAAGCTGCGCGAGCGTGTCGCGAATGCCCTCCGAACGGGTCGCCAGCGTGTCGAGCATGCCGTCCTGTTCGCGCGCTTCCTCCGAGGTTGCGGCGAGCTGTTCGCGCACGGTCGAGAGCGTGGCGGCGATGCGTTCGGCGCGGGCGTCACCGTCCGAGCCCAGCGCTTCGAACCGCTGGCCGAGCGCGCCGAGGCCCTCGTCGAGCCCGGCGATCATGGCGCGCGCCTGTTCGTCACGCTCGCGGACCTGCTCGCCGATGCGCGAGAGGGCGCCTTCGGTCTGCTCGATCTGCTCGTAGAGCGCGCCGACGGCGCCGGTGCCGAGGTCTTCCATGCCGGTCTGCGCGCGGGTGACGAGCACGTCGACGGCCTGGCCCTGCGCTTCCAAACCGTCGCGAATTTCCTCGATCGTGCTGCGCGAGCGATTGAGGAGTTCATCGACCATCGTCGCGGTTTCGCGGCGGCTGCGTTCGATGGCATCGAAACTGTCGCCCCCGAACTGCTGGAGCGCGGAAAATTGCTCGGCGAGTCCCGAGCCCGCATCGCGTAGCCGGTTTTCGGCCTCGCCCGCGCCTTCGGACAGGCGGGCGATGGCGGCCTCGAGCCGTTCCGAGTCCTCGACCGCCGAGCGTGTGGCGCCTTGGAGGCGGTCGGTCATGCGCCCGACCTTTTCCTCGGCCTCGGGCAGCGCGTTGATCAGCGCGGTCATGTCGGCGCGCGCGGCGCTGGCCGAGCGGTCGAGCGAAGAGCCGTGCTGGGCGAGACGGCCGACCTCGCGTTCGAGATCGGCGCCGATCGAGGAGAGACGCACCGCGGCCTGGTCGGCGCGGTTCTCGACTTCGCCTGCCAATTCGCCGAGGCGATGGCGGTTGGCGCCGAGGCTGTGGCTCATCGAGGTCAGGCGCCGGTCGAGCGCATCGGCCTCGGCGCGCATCAGCGCGACCTGGTGGGTAAATTGCTGCGCTTCGCGGCGGCGGGTGCGCCCGAACATCATCCAGAGGAGCGCGAGCAGGATGAGCGGCACGGTCGCCGCCGAAATCCACAGCGCCATTTCAGGCGCATCGAGCCCCGAGGCGGCAAGCGCGCGGCCGGCGGACCAGCCGACGAAGCCTAGCCAGCCGACACCGGCAAGGAGCAGCAATGCGGCGAGGAGCTTGCGCCCGGCCGGGGTGGCGGGGACGTCCTCGACGGTTTCCTCATAATGCGAGGGGTCGACCTGCCAGTCGATCGACTGACTGTCGGCGAGGGGGGCGGTCTCGGGCGCGGGGTCGGGTTCGGCGGGCCAGGCCTCCTCGCTCCACTCCTCGTCGCTCGCCTGTTCCTCGACGGGTGGCGCGTCGGACCATTGCGCCTCGGCGCCTTCGCTTTCGGCGGGATATGCAGTATCCTCCTCCGAATAGGCGGTCTCCGTCCCGACCGGCTGCTCCCATTGCGGGGCAGCATGGGCGTTCACCGCGCCTTCGGCCTCTTCGTCGCCGAGCGGCGCGGGCTCATAGTGCACCTCGGGCTCGAGCGGGTCGGGATGCGCGGCAATGGGGTCGACCGGCGGTTCGGCGGGCGGATAGGCGGGGGCTTCCTCGCCCTGCCAGTCGGCCAGGCCGGCATCGACCGGGTCGGCGCCATGCTCGATCTCGGCATCGGCGGTGAGGTCGAGCGGGTTCTCCTCCTCGCCATCGGCGGGGGGCGGGAGCGTTACCGTGGGCTTCTTGAAGACGCGAAAGCTCGGGCCCAGCGGATCGGGCGCCGGGGCGGGGCCGCGCGGAATGAGCTTTTCGGGCGACACGTCGATCGTGTTCGACGGCGCCTCGCGCTCCTCGCCAACGTACGGCTGTTCGTCCTGGCGCTCGTTCTCGTCGCCGTCTTCGGGGGGCTCGGGCGGGCGACCGCCGCCCACCTTGCCACGCAGGGGATGTCCACTCATGCGCCCTGTCTACCATGGATCGGCCCGGGGGAAAGGCTTCATTGCATGATCGCGTGGCAGGTGGCAGTGCTGGCGCCGCGGGGGCATGGGCATCGAGACGGGATTCGGGGAGGATAGGGCATGGCGCTCGGCGCGCTGATCGGAGCCAATGGCGAGAGCGAGGAAGGTCGCCACGCGCTGGTCGCGCTGGGCGGGCGTCCGCTGATCGACCTGCAGGTGCGCGCGCTCGCCGCGCAGGGCGTGGCGCCGATCGTCGTCTATCCCGAAATGGTCGATGTCGAGCTGGAAGCGGCGGTGATGCGGCTCAAGGGCGAGGGGCTGCCCGTCGTGCTGGTCGGCGACGCGCTCGAGGCGGCAGCGCGCTTTTCGCGCGAGGATCGGCTGATCGTGCTGGGCGACGGGATCGTGCCGGCCCCCGAGCATCTGGCGGGGTTGGCGGGCCTCAACCGCGCGGCGGTGGTGGCGCTGCCCGATGCCAAGGACAGCGAGAATTTCGAGCGCATCGACCTCGAATGGCGCTGGGCCGGGCTTGCGCTGACCAGCGGCGAGGGGTTGCGCTCGACCGCCAAGATGGTCGGCGACTGGGACCTCGTCTCGACGCTGCTCCGTCGCATGGTGCAGGCGCGGGTCGCGCTGATGCCGATCGAGGAACTGGGTGGCGAGGCGCCGCTTCGGGTTGCCACGGCGGTGGATGCCCAGCCTTATGAGGATCGGCTGCGCGAGGCGGCGCGCGGCGACCGGCGCGACTGGTTGTCGCGTTATGTCCTGTTTCCGGTCGAGCAATGGCTGAGCGACCAGGCGGCGGGGCTGAGTATCCGCCCGCCGCTATGGCAGGCGACGGGGCTCGTCGCGCTGCTGCTCATCATGCTGGCACTGGCGAGCGGGCCGTGGTGGTCGGTCCTCGGCGTCGGGCTGGTCGCGCTTTTCCCCGATCTCGTCGCGCGGCAGGTGGCGCGGCGGCGGCTGCAGGCCGAACAGCCGCGCTGGCCGCGCTGGCGGCGCTGGGCGAGCTACGGGCTGCTCGGCGCACTCGCGTGGCGGGCGCTGCCCGAGATGGGGCTGGCTGCGTTCAGCGCGGCAGGGGTAGCGATCCTGTTCGCGGCCTCGAGCGATCTTGAACGGCATCGACGCCCGGCGGGGCCGCGGCGCAGCCTGTGGCTGTGGCATTGGCGGCCGATGCTGCTGGTCATGATGATCGGGGTGGCGATCGGTGAGGCAGGGCGCACACTCGTGCTACTCGCGGCGCTCGCGGCGGCCAGCTTCGCCTATCTCCATCGCCGCGAGGGTTGATCCCTCGTTAACTTCGTTGCGCTAATGGAAGGATCATGAGCGAATCCATTCGCCACGATCCGGCCGAACTGCCCTATCTGGGGCGCGTCGATGCCGAGGGTCGGCTCGTCGCGGCCGATGCGCCGCTCTATGCGCTGCAGGCGGCGGCGGGGGCGCGGCTCGGCGAGGGGATAGCGATCCCGCAATTGCGCGCCGTGGTGAACGAGGCGATGCGGCGTGGGCGCGACCTGCGCCGCGCCATCATCGCCGCCGACGAGCATGAGGATTTCGAATTGCGCGTGCGGGTCGTGCCGCGCGAGGGCGGGGCGGCGATCAGCATCGAGGACATGCGCAGCCGGCCGCGCGGGGAAGCACGCTTCATCGCCGAACCCGACAATGACGACCAGCCCGACTTCACCGTCGATGTTCGCATGCGCATGACCGCGCTCAGGCCCGAGATCGCGCGGCGCTTCGGCGTCGACCTCGACAGCCTGCCACAGCCCTTTACCAATTTCGTCACGTTGACGCCTGAAAAGCAGGGGAGCCTGCCCTTTCTCGATGCGCTGGCGCGGGGCGAGGCGTTCGACAAGCAGCGCGCCAGCGTGCGGTCGCGCGATTTTCCTTTCGCCTTTTCAGGGCGCCCGACGATCGAGCATGGCGAGGTGACGGGCTTTGCGATGACGATCCTCAATGCAAGCAAGCCGGAAGTGGCGGAAGACGAGCATTTCGATGATACGCTGCGCACGCCGCTGACGCGGATCATCGCGGCGGCCGACCAGATCGTCGATCGCTCGGACGGGCCGCTGCGCTCGGATTATGCCAATTATGCCGGCGATATCGCGACGGCGGGGCGGCATCTGCTGTCGGTCATTCGCTCGATCGGCAAGGCGGCGGGGGATACGCGCGAGGAAATCGACCTCGTCGCGCTCGCCAATGAGGCGGCTTCGATGGCGAGCGCCGATGCGCGAGAGAAGGATGTCGAAATCGATGTCGAGGATCATGGGCCGCTGCGCGCCTCGGGCGAGCCGCGCGCAGTACTGCAGATCCTCGTCAACATTATCGGCAATGCGGTCGAGCACAGCCCCGAGGGCGGCGCGGTCGCAGTAGTGTTCGACGAGGACAATCGCCACCTGTCGGTGACCATCGCCGACCAGGGGCCGGGGATCGCGCGTGCCGACCAGCGGCGCATTTTCGAGGCCTATGAGCGGCTCGGGCCCGAGGGCGAGGACCATGCCGGGCTGGGGCTGGCCATCTCGCGCCGCCTTGCGCGCTCGATGCGCGGCGACCTCGAGCTCGAAAGTGCCTTGGGCGAGGGCGCGCGCTTCACGTTGAAGCTGCCGCGCCCTTAGCCCCTGTTTGAATTAGCGCTCGTCGACGGGGACGTAGTCGCGCTGCGTCGCGCCGACATAGAGTTGGCGCGGACGACCGATCTTCTGTTCGGGATCCGAGATCATCTCGTTCCACTGCGCGACCCAGCCGGTGGTGCGGGCGAGCGCGAAGAGGGCGGTGAACATCTCGGTCGGGAAACCGATCGCATTGAGGATGATGCCCGAGTAGAAGTCGACGTTGGGGTAGAGCTTCTTCTCGATGAAATAGTCGTCATTCAATGCGATATGCTCGAGCTCGCGGGCGACATCGAGGACCGGGTCGGAAATGTTCAGTTCCTTGAGCACTTCCTCGGCGGTCTGCTGCATGACCTTCGCGCGCGGGTCGTAATTCTTGTACACGCGGTGGCCGAAGCCCATCAGGCGGAACGGGTCGTTCTTGTCCTTGGCGCGGTCGACATACTGCTTGACGTTCTTTTCATCGCCGATTTCGCGCAGCATGTTCAGCGCGGCCTCGTTGGCGCCGCCATGCGCGGGACCCCACAGGCAGGCGATACCCGCCGCGATGCAGGCGAAGGGATTGGCGCCCGAGGAACCGGCGAGGCGCACGGTCGAGGTCGAGGCATTCTGTTCGTGATCGGCGTGGAGGATGAAGATCCGGTCCATCGCGCGTTCGATCACGGGATTGACCTCATAGGGCTCGGCCGGGACCGAGAAGGTCATGCGCAGGAAGTTGCCCGTGTAGGTCAGGTCGTTCTGCGGATAGACGAAGGGCTGGCCGACCGAATATTTGTAGGCCATCGCGGCGATCGTCGGCATCTTGGCGATGAGACGGTGCGAGGCGATGAGGCGCTGCTGCGGATCGGTGATGTCGGTGCTGTCGTGGTAGAAGGCCGACAGGGCGCCGACGACGCCGGTCATGACGCTCATCGGGTGCGCGTCGCGACGGAACCCGCGGAAGAACTGCGAGAGCTGTTCGTGCACCATCGTGTGATAGGTGATGGTGTTGGTGAACTCGTCGAGCTCGTCCTTCTTGGGCAGGTCGCCATGAAGGAGGAGGTAGGCCACTTCGAGGAAGTTGGCCTTTTCGGCGAGCTGGTCGATCGGATAGCCGCGGTGGAGGAGGATGCCCTCGCCGCCATCGATATAGGTGATCGCGCTCTGGCACGATGCGGTCGAGGTGAAGCCGGGGTCGTAGGTGAACTTGCCCGTCTGGCCGTACATCTTGCGGATGTCGACGACTTCGGGGCCGACGGAACCCGGGAGGACGGGCAGCTCGAGGCTGCTGTCGTCGACGTTCAGGGTGGCGGTCTTGTCACTCATTCTTCGGCTCCGTAATCTTTATTCGGCGTTGCGCATCTGGTCGGCGATGCGTGCGAGGCTTTCTTCGCGGCCCAAAAGGGCAAGGACGTCGAAGATGCCCGGTGATGTGTTGCTGCCCGTCAATGCCGCACGAAGCGGCTGGGCGAGCTTCCCTAGCTTCAATTCGGCCTGGTCCGCAACCTCGCGAATGGCGCTTTCCACATCCTCGATTTCCCAACGCGGCACATCGGACAAGGCTGCATGAGCGAGGGCGAGATTCTTGCGCGCCTCGTCATCGAGGAGTCCCGCTGCCTTTTCCTCCATCTGGAGCGGTCGGCTCTTAAAGAGGAAGGTCGCGCCGGCGGCCAGTTCGTGGAGGTCGCGGGCACGGGCCTTCAGTTCGGGCATGGCACGCGTCAGCAGCGCCTTGTCCTCGTCGCTCGAAGCGCCGGCTTCGGCGGCGACAAGCTCGGCGAGGCGGGCATTGTCGGCCTCGCGGATATAATGGCCGTTCAAATTGAGGAGCTTCTTGGTGTCGAAGCGCGAGGGGCTCTTGCCGATGCCGCCCGCATCGAACAGCTCGATGGCGCGTGTTCGCGAGATGATTTCCTCGTCGCCATGGCCCCAACCGAGACGGAGGAGATAGTTGAACACGGCTTCGGGCAGAAGGCCCATCTCGTCGCGATAGGCATCGACGCCGAGCGCGCCATGGCGCTTCGACAGCTTGGCGCCGTCGGCGCCGTGAATGAGCGGAACGTGGCCGTAGGTCGGCTCGGGCCAGCCCATCGCCTTGATGAGCGGCAGCTGGCGGAAGGCGTTGTTCAAATGGTCATCGCCGCGCAGGATGTGGGTGACGCCCATGTCATGATCGTCGACCACCACCGCGAGCATATAGGTCGGCGTGCCGTCCGAGCGCAGCAGGATGAAGTCGTCGATTTCGTCGTTCTTCACCGAGATGCGGCCCTGGACCATGTCCTCGATGACGCTCTCGCCCTCATTGGGGGTCTTGAGGCGCACGACGAAGGGCTGGCCCTCCTGCTCGGGGCCGGGCTGGCAGTCGCGCCATTCGCTGTTGAGGCGGAAGGGCTTCTTGGCCGCCTGCGCGGCTTCGCGGCGGGCGGTCAGTTCCTCGCTGGTCAGGTAGCATTTATAGGCCGCGCCCTTGTCGAGCAGTTGCTGCGCGACCTCGGCGTGGCGGCCAGCGCGCTGCGACTGGAAGACGGGTTCCTCGTCGCCCAAGAGGCCGAGCCAGTCGAGACCGTCGTGGATCGCCTCGATCGCTTCGGGCGTCGAGCGCTTCTTGTCGGTATCCTCGATACGGACGAGATATTGGCCGCCGTGATGGCGCGCGAACAGAAAGTTGAACAATGCGGTGCGCGCCCCGCCGATGTGCAGGTAGCCGGTCGGGCTGGGGGCAAAGCGGGTCACGACCTTTTGTGCAGTTTCGCTTGCGCTCACGCGAAAAATCCTTTGTTGTTACGGCCATGGAAGGTTTGCAGGCCCCCGAACAGCGGGGGTCCATGCAACCGGGTCGGCTCGGCGGCCTCGTATCGGCGTGGGCCCTTGCATGCAAGGGGCTCGAACGGCTGCTCGAGGTCGAACGGGCCCAGTTGCCATTATGGATCGTGGTCGCCTTCGGGGCGGGCGTGGCGCTGTGGTTCGTCGCGCCGGGCGACGAGGCGCGCGCCGGCTTCATGCTGCTGGGTCTGGGACTGGCGGGGCTGGCGGCGCGCGGATCGAGCCGGACGCGGCGGGTGGCGATGGCGGTGCTGATCGCGGCGAGTATCGGCTGTGGATGGATCTGGCTGCGCGCCGAGAGCGTGGCGCATGAAAAGCTGGGCGGCGTGCGGATCGCCACGGTGACGGGCACGGTCGAGACGGTCGAACCGCTGATCGCCAAGGACAAGTGGCGACTGACCCTGCGCCTCGATGGCGAGGAAGTGCTGCCCGAGCGGGTACGGATCAGCCTGCGCGACGCGCAATATGAGGCGGTGATGGGCGCGGGCGCGCGGGTCCGGCTGCGCGCGCGACTGACGCCGCCGCCGAGCATGTCGGTACCCGGCGGTTATGACTTTGCGCGCACGGCATGGTTCAGGCAGATCGGCGCGGTGGGGACGGCGCTGGGCGAGGTGGAGGTGCTGGGCCAGCGCGCGCCCTCGGGGCTAGCGGCGTGGCGCATCGATCTCGGCCAAGAGGTGCGCGAGCGCCTGCCGGGGCGGGGCGATGGGATCGCCACCGCGCTGGCGACGGGGGACAAGAATGCGGTGACGCTCGAGGATGCCGAGGCGATGCGGCGGTCGGGATTGGCCCATCTGCTCGCCGTGTCGGGGCTGCATATCGCGGCGGTGGTGGGGGGCGCGATGATCGTGTCGCTCAAGCTGCTCGCGCTGTGGCCCGCGCTGGCAGCGCGCACCAACCTCATTATCGTCTCGGCGGCAATCGGTGCATTGGCGGGGGTCGGATATACGCTGCTGACGGGCATGCAGGTGCCGACCGTTCGCGCCTGTATCGCGGCGCTGCTGGTACTGCTCGGCATGGCGCTGGGGCGCGAGGCGTTGTCGCTGCGGCTCGTCGCGGCGGGGGCGGTCATCATCCTCCTTATTCGGCCCGAGGCGATCGCGGGGGCGAGCTTCCAGCTCAGTTTCGCGGCGGTGACGGCGATCATCGCGCTGCATGCGCATCAGCGCGTGCGGGGCTGGATCGCGCCGCGCGACGATGGAGTGAGCGGGCGGATGGCGCGCGGCTTCCTTGCGCTCCTGCTGACGGGGCTTGCGGTCGAGCTGGCGCTGATGCCCTTCGCGCTGTTCCATTTTCACAAGTCGGGGCTTTACGGGGTGGCGGCGAACCTCATCGCCATCCCGCTCACGACCTTCGTCATCATGCCCGCCCTCGGCCTTGCGCTGTTGTTCGACTTGATCGGGCTCGGTGCGCCCTTCTGGTGGGTGGCGGGGCTGACGCTCGATGCGCTGACGGGACTGGCGCATGGGGTGGCGAACAGTCCCGGCGCCGTGGCGATGGTGCCGAGCATGTCGGATGCCGGCTTCGCGCTCTGCATTGCGGGGTTCCTGTGGATGTGCCTGTGGCAGCGGCGCTGGCGATGGTGGGGGCTGCCGTTATGGCTGGTAGGCATGGGGCTCGCCTTCACCGCGCCGCGCCCGGCGCTGTTGGTGACGGGGGACGGGCGGCATCTCGCGCTGATGGACGCGACAGGGGTGCCTTACCTGTTGCGCGCGCGGGCCGGAGATTTTGTGCGCGACATGCTGGCCGAGGGGGCGGGGCATGATGGCGACTTGCCCGCGCTGGAGGATTCGCCGCTCGCCCGCTGCAATCGGGACGCTTGTCTTGCGGTGGTCGAGGAAGGCGGGCGCGCGTGGCGGGTGCTGGCGACACGGTCGCGCGACTTCATCGCCTGGCGCGAATTGGTCGAGGCGTGCGCCGAGGCCGATATCGTCGTGAGCGAGCGACGCTTGCCCGAGGCCTGTTCGCCGCGCTGGCTCAAGCTCGACCGGGAGACGCTGGCGCGCACCGGCGGCGTGGCCGTGCATCTCGGCGCAGTGCCGCGGGTCGAAACGGTGGCGGCGCGCACGCATTACCTACCGTGGTCGCCTTATTCGGCCTCGTCGGGCTCGTAGACTGCAAAGCGGTTGCCCGAGGGATCGACCGCCTCGAAACGGCGCCCGCCAGGGAAGGCGAAAATAGGCTTCTCCAGTCGTCCGCCGGCGGCGATGACCTGTTCGAGCAATGCCTCGAGATCGTCGGTGCGGATCGCCGGGAGCGGTGCGGCGGGCTTCTCCGCAGCATCGCCCGACAGGCCGATGTCGGTATCACCGGTCAGCGTGGCAGCATAATCGGGGCCGAACTCGGCAAGGTCCCAGCCGAAGGCCTGCTCGTAAAAGGCCTTGGTGGCGGCGGTGTCGGTGACGGGCAATTCGACATAGTCGAGGCGGGCGCTGGGCATGATCACGCTTTCAGGCAGGATGGACGAGGATGGCGCTGGCCCGGCGCAGGCGGAGAGCGCCAGCGCCGGGCCAAGCAATAGAAACCGTCGCATCAGTAGCGACGGATGATGCCGGCAAGGCGACCCTGCACGGCGACGCGGCCTTCCTCGTAGCGCTGCGGGCTGTAGGCCGCGTTGGCGGGGTCGAGGCGGACCATCTGGCCCTCGCGGCGATAGGTCTTCAAGGTCGCTTCCTCGCCATCGACGAGCGCGACGATGATCTCGCCGTCGCGCGCCTGGTCGACCTTGCGGATGAGCGCGAAGTCGCCGTCGAGAATGCCTTCCTCGACCATCGAATCGCCCGCCACTTCGAGCGCATAATGTTCGCCCGGGCCGAGCAACGCGGCGGGGACGGCGAAGCCTTCATTGCCCTGCAGCGCCTCGATGGGCGTGCCCGCCGCGATGCGACCATGGAGCGGAATCTCGATCACGTCATTGGCAGGCGCGGGCACGACCTCGACCCGGCGCGGGCGATCCTCGTTGGCGGGGGCGGGCGGTGCCGCCTCGGCCATGCCCTCGGGCAGCTTGAGCACTTCGAGCGCACGCGCGCGATTAGGCAGGCGGCGGATGAACTCGCGCTCCTCGAGCGCGCCGATGAGGCGGTGGACGCCCGACTTGGACTTGAGATCGAGGGCCTCGCGCATCTCGTCGAAACTGGGGCTGATCCCCGTCTCCGACAGGCGCTGGTGGATGAAGGCGAGCAATTCATGTTGCTTGGGCGTCAGCATCGGGTCCCCCTTGACCATCAACGTTCCAATAGAGAACGAACGCGGAACAGATAGGCAACCCGGCGGGCTGCTGTCAAGCCGTTTCGCGCGCGCAACGCGTCACGAAGGCGGCGAGCAAGTCGAGCCCGGCGTCGCTGGCGATGCTCTCGGGGTGGAATTGGACGCCGTGCGCGGGCGCGTCGGCATGGCGTAGTCCCATGCACAAGCCCTCCTCGTTCCAGGCATTGGCGAGGAGCGGGGGGCGAGGGTCGGGCACGGCGAGCGAATGATAGCGGGTCATGGCGAGCGGCGAGCGCAGGTCGTCGAACAGACCGGTGCCGTCGTGACGGACCTGCGCGACCTTGCCGTGCACAGGGGGCACGACCGCGACCGCGCTGCCGCAGGCGAGCGCCAGCGCCTGGTGCCCGAGGCAGACGCCGAGATAGGGGCGGCGTCGTTCGATACAGGCGGCGGCGAGCGCAACCGAGATGCCGGCGTCTTGCGGCGTGCCGGGTCCGGGGGACACCATCACGCCATCGCGGCCAACCTCGAGCGCTTCAACAAGCGTGATCGCATCGCTGCGCGCGACGACAACCTCGGCGCCCGCCTGTCGCAGATAATCGACGAGCGTGAAGGTAAAGCTGTCGCGATTGTCGAGCGCGAGGAGGCGCGGGGGGATCAGTTGCCCCCGCCGATAATGCGCGCCCGCGTCGCCTCGATCGCCCCGCCGTTGCGGGTCACGCCGACCTCGGCCTTGATGGCGCTGAGGAACTGCTGCTGCAATTCGCCCTCGAGCGTCTGGGTGAAGGCTTGGCTGGTCTGGCTGATAAGGCTGGGGTTCGACAAGGCATTGCCGCGCTCGATATCGGTCAACTCGACGACGAAGACGCCGCGCGCCTGCGCATCGCCGACCTGGCGCACGCCGCCTTCGCCGAGACGGAAGAGCATGGCGAGCGGGGCGGGCTGTTCGGCGCCATATTGCAGGAGGTCGAGACGCGTGAGTTCGGGCGCCTCGGGCGCGGGGAGGTCGAAGCCGCTCTTGGCGGCCGCCGCGCTGACCGCATCGGTGAGCGAGGTGCCACCCTTGACCGCCGCGACGATCTCGGTCGCGATGGCATTGGCGCGCTGTTCCGCGGTGGTGCGGATATAGTCGGCGCGCACCCGGTCGCGAATGGTGGCGAGCGGCGCGGGGGCGGGGTCGATGACATCGGTGACGTCGACCAGCGCGAAGCTCGCATTATCGGCGAGCAGCGCGATTTCGGGGTCATCGTCCTGCATCATGGCGAAGCCGGCGCGCAGCGAGGGCTCGAGGTTCGAGGGCAGCGAGAAGCTGCTGTCGCCCCGGGCGCGACCCGTGGCGGTGATCTCGGGGGTCTCGACGACGTCGAGCGAGAAGCGCTCGGCGACTTCGGCGAAGCTCAGGCCGTCGCGTACTGCATCCTCAATATCGGCGACCTCGTCGAGCAGCGCGTTGCGGCGCTTGGCGGCGGTGATTTCCTCGCGCGCGGTGGCGCGGGCCTGGCCTTCATCCTCGCCCTGTTCGACGGTGACCGAACCAACCGAGACGACGTGCCAGCCAAAGGGCGAGCGCACCGGGCCGACGAGGCTGTCGGCATCGGCCTCGAAGGCGGCTTCGGCGACCGTGTCGCCCGCCAGCTGGCGGAATTCGGGGAGCGTCTGGGGGCCGACCGAGATATCGGCGGGCGAATAGCCCTCGGGCGCCACCGCCTCGGCAAAGCTCATGTTGGCGGTGCGCGCGACGATGGCGTCGGCGGTCTCGCGGTCGGGCACGACGACCTGGCTGATGACGCGGGTCTCGCGGGTGCCGATTTCGCCGGCACGTGCCTCGATGGCACGGTTCACTTCCTCGTCGGTCGCGGCGATGTCGGACAGGCGCGAAGCATCATAGCGCGCAAGGCGCAGGATGCGCTGTTCGGGTACGATGTAGCGCGTCTCGTTCTGCTGGTAATATGCGGCGAGGTCCTCGGCGCTCGGATCGATGGTCGCGGCGATCGGCGCGGTGGGGACGAGCGCGATATTGCCGCGGCGCGTCTCGAGCAGCATCGAGGCATAGACCTGCGCCATGCCGGTGGGCACGCGCGGATTGGCGCCGATGGGGCCGACCATCAGCCGCTGGCGGATATCGGCGGCGACCAGCATGCGCACCTGCGCGTCGGTCAGGTTGTTGTTGGCGAGGAAGGCGCCATAGCTCTGGTCGGTCACTTGCCCGTCGAGGCCGGTAACGCCGGGAAGGCGCGAGATATCGGCGTCGATCAACCGCTTGGAGATGTAAAAATCATAGGCGTTGCCGAAGGCCAGCATGGCGCGTTCGTCGATCAGCGCCTCGAGAATGGGGTCGAAGTCGCCCGCCAAGTCGGCATAGAGCGCCTCGGGGTTTTGCTGGCGCGCGATGCCCAGCTGGCGCTGCAGCGCCTCGCTCATCATCTCGTCGGTGACCGCCTCGTCGCCCACCTCGGCAAGCTCGGTGCCGCTCCCGCTGCCGCCGCCGCCCAACTGGAAGTTCGACAGGTCGGCGAGCGCGAAGCTCGCGACGATCACGATCAGGAAGCCGAACAGGGCGATCGTGCCGACTGTCGATTTCGACAGGTTGCGGATTTTCGACATGGATGGGTCTCTTGGATGAGGGGCGGATGAAAGGGTTCGCCTGCGGCTTTAGGGCCACTCACGGGAGGTTTCAACAACTGTAGCGCGCGAACGAGGGGTGGCGAACTTGTCAGCGAGGCGAGCGGGCTGCTAGAGGGCCTTTCCGTTCACGTTAAGGGTGGGGAGGCCCCGACATGGCAAAGCGACCGTTCGTCGCCGGAAATTGGAAGATGCACGGCACCCGGGCGGAGCTCGGGCAGGTCACGCATGTCTCGATCGAGACCGAGACGATCCCCGAGGTGCTGGTGGCGCTGTGCGTGCCGGCCACGCTCATCACCCGTGCGGTCTCGGCCAGCCCCGGCTTTCTCATCGGCGCGCAGGACGTGCACCATGAGGCCAAGGGCGCCTTCACCGGTTCGGTGTCGGTGAAGATGGTCAAGGATGCGGGCGCCAAGCTCACCATCGTCGGCCATTCGGAGCGGCGCGAGATGCTCGGCGAGACGGATGCGCAGGTGCGCGCCAAGGCCGAACTGGCGATCGACGAGGGGCTGAAGACGATCCTGTGCGTGGGCGAAAGCGACAAGGTGCGCGAGACCGGCCAGGCGCTGAATGTCGTCGCCCAGCAGCTCGAAGCCTCGCTGCCCGACCGCGTCACCGCGCCGATCCATCTGTCGATCGCCTATGAGCCCATCTGGGCCATCGGGACCGGCAAGGTGCCCTCGACGGGCGATATCGGCGCGATGCATGGTCGCATCCGCCAGGTGCTCGAGCAGCGCTATGGCGATGGCGCCGCCTCGATCCGCATCCTCTATGGGGGGTCGGTGAAGGGTTCGAACGCGAAAGAGATTTTCGCCATCGACGGGGTCGATGGTGCGCTGGTCGGGGGCGCGAGCCTCGAGGCCGACGATTTCATGCCGATCGTGCATGCCGCGGCGGCGGGGGTGAAAGCTTAACGCCCGTCTTGCCATCCATTCAGCCTGACTTCAGGCAGGTTTTGATAAGAAACCAACATGATTTCAAAGGGAAAGGTTCACATGAATTTTCTGAAGACTGCTTTTGCCGCCACTGCTCTTGTTGCCATGGCTCCTCTTGCGCCGGCCGTTGCCGCCGCGCAGCCCGCGGGCGTGACCGCCGGGATGGAAGTCGTCGACACCAATGGCGGGATGGTCGGCACCGTGATCGCGGCCGACGACCAGCTGGTGACCGTGCGCACCGACCGTCACGAAGTGCCGGTTCCGGCCAACAGCTTCACGCCGCATGAAGGCAAGCTCCTGTTCGGCATGACCGCCGCTGAATTGAACGCCGCCGTCGATGCCAACATGGCCGCCGCCGAAGCTTCGGTCGCCGTTGGCAAGGCCGTCAAGGACGTCAATGGCGTCGAATTCGCCACCATCGATGAAATGGGTGCCGATTACATCCAGCTCGCCCTCGAAGGCGACAAGGTCATCCGTATCCCGGTCGACGGGCTCCAGAAGGATGCCAATGGCGCCATCGCGCTTTATAATGCCGCCGACCTGATGGCCGGTGCGGTCGATCGCCCCGAAGAGGTGCAGGCCGAAGCCGAGGCTGACCCGCATGCCGGTCACGACATGGGCGCCGAAGGCACCAACTAAGGCACGCGCGAGAGCGTAGGGCATAAGGGGAGGGCCGGTACCCGGGGAGGGTTGCCGGCCCTTCTTCGTGGCGGGGCCGCGATGGCGGCCTAGCATATTGAAAAAGCGCTGCGTCCTCGCTAGGTCGCTGCGCGAAGATTTCGGTGCAGCGAGGGATCGATGGCGATCCTCGTCGCCTGCGCCTGCCAGACAGAAAGACGCTGACCCCATGTTCCAATTCCTTCTCGTCGTTCAGGCCCTGATCGCCGCCGCGCTCGTGGGCGCGATCCTGATGCAGCGCTCGGAAGGCGGCGGGCTTGGCGTCGGCGGGTCGAGCGCGGGCGTCATGACCGCGCGCGGCAAGGCCGATTTCCTGTCGCGCTCGACCGCGATCCTCGCGACGCTGTTCATCGCCATGTCGATCATCCTCGCCGCTGTCGCCGCGACGCGCGACGATGATCGCGGGCTCGACACCAGCCTTGCGGGCGAGACCGCGCCGGTGGCCGGCGAGGCTGCACCGGGCGAGGCACCTGCCGAGCCGGAAGCGCCCGCCGAAGACGGCGTCCCGCTCGCCCAGTAAGAGGTTCGCAAAAGCGGGCCCGTCCCGCTTTTCGACATTTTTTTAGCGGTGGCAGCGATTCGAGCGCTTGCCACATCGCCCCACTCATGCCTAAGGCAACACCCCCATGGCGCGGTTTATTTTCGTAACTGGCGGCGTGGTCTCCTCGCTCGGCAAAGGTCTGTTGGCAGCCTCCTTGGGTGCCCTCCTGCAAGCGCGTGGCTACAAGGTCCGCAATCGTAAGTTCGATCCCTATCTCAACGTGGATCCGGGGACGATGTCGCCGTATCAGCACGGCGAGGTGTTCGTGACCGACGACGGGGCCGAGACCGACCTCGACCTCGGGCATTACGAGCGCTTCACCGGCGTCGATGCGCATCAGAGCGACAATGTCACCTCGGGGCGCATCTACCAGACGATCATCGCCAAGGAGCGGCGCGGCGACTATCTCGGCGCGACCGTGCAGGTCGTCCCGCACGTCACCGACGCGATCAAGGAATTTGCGGTCAACGACATCGACGGGCTCGATTTCGTCATTTGCGAGATCGGCGGCACGATCGGCGATATCGAGAGCCTGCCCTTCATCGAGGCATTGAGGCAGCTGAGCTTCGACCTCGGGCGCGAGAATGTCTGTTTCGTTCACACCACGCTCGTCCCCTATATCGCGGCGGCGGGCGAGTTGAAGACCAAGCCGACCCAGCACAGCGTGCGCGAGATGACCGGCTATGGCATCCAGCCCGACGTGCTGCTGTGCCGCTCGGAGCATCCGTTGCCCGACAACGAGCGCCGCAAGATCGCGCTTTTCTGCAATGTGGCCGAAAGCGCGGTCATCCAGGCGCTGGACGCGCGCTCGATCTACGACGTGCCGATGGCCTATCATCACGAGGGGCTCGACGATGCGGTGCTCGGCGCTTTCGGGATCACCGATGCGCCCGAACCCGATCTTGCCACCTGGCGCGACATCGAGGACCGCATCTCCAACCCCGAGGGCGAGGTGACGATCGGGGTGGTCGGCAAATATGTCGCGCTGCCCGATGCCTATAAGAGCCTGCGCGAAGCGCTGGTCCATGGCGGCTTTGCCAATCGCTGCAAGGTCAACATCAAGTGGATCGACGCCGAATTGTTCGAGGGCGACGAGGAGACGCTCGTCGCACAGCTCGAACCCCTGCACGGCATCCTCGTGCCCGGCGGTTTCGGCGAGCGCGGGTCGGAAGGCAAGATCGCCGCGATCAGCTTTGCCAAGAAGCGCAACATTCCCTTCTTCGGCATCTGCCTCGGCATGCAGATGGCCTGTATCGAAGCCGCGCGCACCGAGGCGGGCATCGAGAAGGCGACGACCAGCGAATTCGGCGAGCAGGGCGAACCGATCATCGGGCTCATCACCGAATGGATGAGCGAAGAGGGCCTTCAGCAGCGCAGCGCCGAGGGCGATCTTGGCGGCACAATGCGGCTTGGCGCCTATGACGCCAAGCTCTCGCCCAATTCGAAGGTCGCCGAGATTTATGGCACGACCGACATCTCGGAACGCCACCGCCATCGCTACGAAGTCAATGCCAATTACATGGACAAGCTCGCCAAGGGCGGGCTCGTCTTCTCCGGGATGAGCCCCGACGGGCGGCTGCCCGAAATCGTCGAGCGGCCCGATCTGAACTGGTTCGTCGGAGTGCAATATCATCCCGAACTGAAGAGCCGACCGTTCGACCCGCACCCGCTTTTCTCCTCCTTCATCGAGGCCGCGCTCGAGCAGAGCCGCCTCGTCTAGTTGAAAGCGCGTCCCGCGCTGCATAGGTTTGCGATCATGACTGACACCAAACATTCCAAGATGCTCGTCCTCGGGTCGGGCCCGGCGGGCTGGACCGCCGCCATCTATGCCGCGCGCGCCGGCATGAAGCCGATCGTCGTCGAGGGCATCCAGCCCGGCGGCCAGCTCACCACCACCACCGAGGTAGAAAATTACCCCGGCTTTCGCGACGTCATCCAGGGGCCCTGGCTGATGGAGGAAATGAAGGCGCAGGCGGTCAATGTGGGCGCCGAGCCTGTTTGGGACCACATCATTGACGTCGACGTGTCGACGCGGCCCTTCCGCCTGACCGGCGACAGCGGCACGGTCTATACCTGCGACACGCTCGTCATCGCGACGGGTGCGCAGGCCAAGTGGCTCGGCCTTCCGTCGGAAGAACATGCCAAGGGCAAGGGCGCGAGCGCCTGCGCGACCTGTGACGGCTTCTTCTATCGCGGCAAGAAGGTCGCGGTCATCGGCGGCGGTAACACGGCCGTGGAGGAAGCGCTGTACCTCACCAATCACAGCGACGACGTCACGCTGATCCACCGCCGCGACAGCCTGCGGGCGGAGAAGATCCTGCAGGACCGCCTCTTCGCCAATGAGAAGATCACCGTGCTGTGGGATCATCAGGTCGAGGAATTCTTGCTTGGCGGCGACCCGCAGGCGCTGATCGGGTTGGACGTCAAGTCGACCAAGACGGGCGAGGTTAGCCGCGTCGAGTGCGAGGGCGCCTTCGTGGCCATCGGCCACGCGCCCGCGACCGAATTGTTCAAGGGCAAGCTCGAGGTCGACAGCGACGGCTATCTGGTTACCGAACCCGGCACCCCGCGCACCAACGTGCCGGGCGTCTATGCCTGCGGCGACGTGATGGACAAGCATTACCGCCAGGCGGTCACCGCGGCCGGCACCGGCTGCATGGCCGCGCTCGACGCCGAGCGCTATCTCGCCGAGCTCGAGTTCGCCGAGAAGGCCGCGGCCGAATAGACGGTGCATGGTGCAGTCCATCGGCTGCATCGGACGCTCGATCCCAAGAAAAATGACGATGAAGGGGGCGTTGACCTTCCGATGGATCACGCTTGTCCGCTTCGGTGATGCAGGGCGGACACATTTTTCCCGAGTCGCCCCCGAATGTTGTGACCCACACGTCACCCGATTTGGAACAAAGCTCCACGATGGCCAAAATCCAACGCTAAAGTGAAACTTTCCAGCCACAGCGGCTGGCCGCGCGCTCGATCAAATTTAATTCCGTGCTGCACGGGGCGCGGCGTATCGATGCGACGTGTTTTCACCTTCGTTTGAAAGTCGCGACATGAAGTCGATCCAGATCCTTTCCGCTTCCCTCATGGTCCTCGCACTCACCGCTTGTGGCGGTGGTGGAAGCGAGAAGGCGCCGAGCCCGCCGCCGGTCTCTCAACCGTCGCCGTCGCCGACGCCGACGCCCGCGCCAGCGACCTATTCGACCTTCGCGCAACTGACTGGCAACCGTTCGTTCGACAGCGCGTGCACCATCTTTTTCAACGGTTCGCAGCCCTGGCTTTCCAGCGGTTTCGGTGCCTTTCCCGATGTCGGCAGTTCGCTCAACATCGACTATCTGGCCGATAGCGATAGCTGGACGGTCGAGGGGGCGAGCGATGCGCCCTTCTCCTACACCTTCTCGCCGAGCGACCGGAGTCCGACGTCTTCCAGCAGCGAGCCTGTGTACCGCAAGGCCGACGGCAAGGGTTTCGACACGCGCTTCGCCATCGGTGCGCGCGCTCTGGGGAGCCAGGCGCCGGAATATGTTCGCACCGCGCGCATGATCGCCCGTCCCGACGCCGCCTTGTCGGACTATTTCTGCGTGTTCGGCGTGCCGACCAGGCTCGACGACACGCTCCCGACCTCGACCTTGCGATACAGCGCCTTCTCGGTGTTGGGGACGTTGCTCGTGACAGGCGGGGCCTTGGCGGGCCAATATGAGCTGAGCGAGAGCGTGGTGACGCTCAGCGCCAATCCGTCGACGGGCGAGATCCTCACCACCATCGATCTCGTCGGACGCCAATTCATGGGAGGCAGCCTGTCGGAAACGCGGACCGACCTCGGATCCTATTACGGGGAAGCGTCGATCGACGGCAGCGTCGCCAGCTTCTCCGGCGGGATCTTCGGATCGGATCGCGCGGTGGGCGCCGCCAATTTCAGCGGCTGGTTCTTCGGTCCGCAGGGCCGCGAGGCAGGCTATTCCTTTGCGATCGACAGCTTTGGTGCCGAAGGTGAAAGCTGGGTAGCCGTCGGGTCGGTGACGGCGCGGCGCTAGCCCAGCGCCAGTCGCCGCGCGAAGGCGATGAGGCGGCCGTAGGTGAGGAAGTCCTCGGCGTCGACGTCATCGTCCTCGATGAGGACGCCGAGGCGCTCTTCCAGCGCGGTCAGGAACTGCGCCACCGCCATCGAATCGAATTCGGGCAGCGCGCCGAACAGTTCGGACGCCTCGTCCATGCGCGACACCTGATCGGCATCGAGACCGACGATCTCGACGAGGAGGTCGGCGACGGTGGCGTCGACCGTGGCGGCATCGCTCTGGGCGTCCTGGGGTTGCTCGACTGCGCTCATGATGGGCGCGGCGATAGTCAAGGCGTGGGCTTTTCGCAAGACTGACGCTAGGGCGAAGGACATGAAGGCACAGCCGCTCGATCATCTCACCCGCTTCGGGGCGCCCGAAGCCCCCGCGCTCGAATTGGGCGAGGAGGTGCTGACCTATGGCGCGATGGAGCAGGCGGTGGGGCGGCTGGCGCGCTGGCTGATCGATGAGGGGCTGGCGCCCGGCGACCGAGTGGCAAGCTATGGCGGCAAGGACATGGTGACCTGCCTGATGCCCATGGCGGCGGCGCGGGCGGGGCTGGTCCATGTGCCGATCAACCCGGTGCTGAAAGCGCGCCAGGTCGCGTATATCCTCGCCGACAGCGGGGCGCGGCTGCTGCTTGCCAACGAATTGCGCGCGCGCTCGGTCGACAGCGATGTGCCGGTGAGCTGGATCGATCCGCTGGCCTTGGAGGGCGCAGGGATGGGCGCGTCGGATCATGATCCGGACGGCCTCGTCGCCTTGCTCTACACCTCGGGTTCCACGGGTGCCCCCAAGGGAGTGATGCTGAGCCATGCCAATCTGTGGCTCGGGGCCGAGGCGGTGGCGGATTATAGCGCGATCACGCCCGAGACGCGGACGCTGGCCGTGCTGCCGCTGGCGTTCGATTATGGGCAGAACCAGTTGCTCGCGACCTGGCGCGGCGGGGGCTGCGCGATCGGCTTCGACTATCTGCTGCCGAATGACGTGAAGAAGGCGGTGCTGCGCCACCGGGCCAATTATCTCGGCGGGATCCCGCCCTTGTGGCACCAGCTGGTCGCACTCGACTGGGGCGAGGCGGGCAGAGAGCTTCGGACGCTGACCAATACCGGCGGGCATATGAGCGAGCCGCTCTATCGCCAGCTGAAAGAGAGTTTTCCGCAAGCGCGCGTGCATCTCATGTACGGCCTCACCGAAGCCTTCCGCGCCGCCAGTCTCGATCCCGACTTGGCCGACACGCATCGGGGCAGCGTCGGCAGGGCCATTCCGCATGCCGAGCTGATGGTGGTGCGCGAGGACGGAAGTCCCTGCAATCCGGGCGAGGAAGGCGAGTTGGTGCAAGCGGGGCCGCTGGTGGCACAGGGCTATTGGCAAGCCCCCGAGAAAACCGCCGAGCGCTTCCGTCCCGCGCCCGCGCATAGCCGCTATGGCGGCACGGCGGTGTGGTCGGGGGATCGCTTCGTGCGCGATGAAGAGGGGCTTCTCTATTTCCGCTCGCGCGCCGATGCGATGATCAAGGTGTCGGGCAACCGATTGAGCCCGACCGAAGTCGAGGAAGTGGCGCTCGGCGCGGCGGGGGTGCGCGAGGCGGTAGTGACGGCCATGCCCGACGCGGCGCTGGGGGGGGCGATCGTGTTGCACGTGGTCGGTGATGGCGATGACGCGGCTTTAATGTCCCATTTTCGGCGTGCCGCACCTTCGCACTTCTTGCCCCGGCATATCCTGTGGCATGACGTCTTTCCCAAGGGGGCGACCGGCAAGGTCGACCGCAAGGCGTTGGAGGCGATGCAGTGAAGGCAATGGGGGCAGTTCCGGCGGGCTTTGTGGCAGCGCCCAATGGCGCGCTCGAAATCGAACGGCATCCCGTCGGCTATTGGGTCGAGAAGGCGGGGGGGACGCCGCTGTTCCTCTACGACGTGGAGCG
Source organism: Sphingomicrobium arenosum (assembly GCF_026157085.1). NCBI lineage: Bacteria > Pseudomonadati > Pseudomonadota > Alphaproteobacteria > Sphingomonadales > Sphingomicrobiaceae > Sphingomicrobium > Sphingomicrobium arenosum. Next base: position 931,328 of record NZ_JANPVN010000001.1, on the reverse strand, counting down.
GATCGAGCGCCAGGTCGCGGCCTTTCGCGCTGCCATGCCCGAGCGACTCGCGCTGCATTATGCGGTCAAGGCCAATCCCTTCGGCCCGCTGCTCGACCGGATGGCGGGGTTGGTCGACGGCTTCGATCTCGCCTCGCGCGGCGAGATCGCGCGGGTGGCGCATCACGATCTGCCCAAGTCGCTCGCGGGACCGGGCAAGAGCCTGCCCGATCATGAGGCGGCGCTGCGCGCAGGCGTGGTCGTCCATGTCGAAAGCGAGGGCGAGGCGCAGCGATTGTGCGATATCGCCACCCATGTCGGTATCCGCCCCAAGGTGGCGGTGCGGGTCAATCCGCCATTCCTGCTGAAAGGTGCGGGAATGAAGATGGGCGGGCTCGCCTCGGCCTTTGGCGTGGATAGCGAGCGGGTCCCCAACCTCGTCGCCTGGCTGATCGACCAGCAGGTCGATTTTCGCGGCTATCATGTCTACGCCGGATCGCAGAGCCTGTCGGAAGACGCCATTGTGGCGGCGCAGAAGGCGACGCTCGATCTGGTCGTCGACATCACGCAGAAGACCGGCGAAATGCCCGCCGAGGTCAATCTGGGCGGCGGGTTCGGCATTCCTTATTATGCGGGCGAGACGCCGCTGTCGCTGCGGGTGATCGGCGAAGGGCTGGGGCAGGTATTGAAAGGGCTGCCCGAGGAGTTCGCCGACACCAAGCTGATTGTCGAACTGGGGCGCTGGCTCGTGGGCGAGGCGGGGGTCTATCTGACCCGCATCCTCGACATCAAGAAGAGCGGGGGGCAGACCTTCGCGGTGACCGACGGGGGCCTCCAGCACATGCTCGCGGCGACCGGCAATTTCGGGCAGTTTCTCCGGCGCAATTACCCCATCGTCAATGCGACGCGCTTCGCCGAGGAGGCCAGCGTGTCGATGAACGTGGTGGGGCGGCTATGCACCCCGCTCGACCTGCTGGGCGACCAGGTGATGATGCCGGCGGACACGCAGGTCGGGGACGATATCGCGATCTTCTGTGCGGGCGCCTATGGGCTGACCGCGAGCCCGCACGACTTCCTCTCGCAGCCCAAGGCGCTGGAGATGCTGGCTCAGTCCTCGGGGTAGAGCGCTTCGACGAAATAGAGACCGTCGGGCGGCGCATTGAGGCCCAATGCCTGGCGGTCCTTGGCTTCCAATGCGGCGCGCACGTCGTCGGGAGTCCATTGTCCCTTGCCGACGAGCGCGAGCGTACCGACCATCGAGCGAACCTGGTGGTGGAGGAAGCTGCGCGCGGCGACGTGGAAATGCACTTCATCGCCCGCGCGCTCGACGGAGAGGCGGTCGAGCGTCTTGACCGGGCTTTGCGACTGGCAATTGACCGAACGGAAGGTGGTGAAGTCGTGATGCCCTTCGAGATGGCGCGCGGCCTTTGCCATGGCGTCGACATCGAGCTCCTGCGGCACGTGCCAGACCTTTCCGCGCGTCAGCGTCGCGGAGGCACGGCGGTTGAGGATGCGATAGAGATAGCGACGCCCGATGCAGCTGAAACGGGCGTGCCAGTCGTCGGCGACCGGCTCGGCAGCGAGGATGGCGACGGGGTCGGGGCGCAGCAGCGCGTTGAGGCCCTCGCAAAGGCGAAAAGGCGTGAGGTCCTTGTCGAGGTCGACATGGGCGGTCATGGCAAGGCCATGGACGCCCGCATCGGTGCGGCCCGCGCAGTGGATCCGCGCTTCCTCGCCGGTCATGCGTTGAACCGCTTCCTCGATGCTCTGCTGCACCGAGGGGCCGTGATCCTGTCGCTGCCAGCCCATGAAGGGCTGACCGTCGAATTCTACCGTGAGACGCCAGCGGGTCACGACAGGCGATCGCCCTTGCCGATGGCATAGCCGCGAAGCAGTTCGCCGACATCCTGCGCGCCCTTGCCCGCGCGCTGGGCGCGGGTGATGCGGATCGCGCCGTCACCGCAGGCGATGGTCAGCGCGTCGTCGAGGACGGTGCCGGGAGCGCCGCTGCCTGTCGCGGGGTCGGCGGCGAGCAACTTGAGGCGCGTGCCGTCATGCTCGGTCCAGGTGCCCGGGAAGGGGGAGAGGCCCTGGATGTGGCGCTGGACGTGGGTGGCGGGCTGCGACCAGTCGACCCGCGCCTCGGCCTTGTCGATCTTGGCGGCGTAAGTGACGCCGCCCTCGGGTTGCGCCTCGGCGGTGAAGGCCTGCGGGTCGGCGAGCCATTGGGCCACCATGTCGGCGCCCATGTGCGCCAGTTCCTCGGTCAGCGCGGCGGCGTCCTTGGCGGCGATGGGCGTTTCGCGCTTCATCAGCATCGGCCCCGTGTCGAGCCCGGCTTCCATCTGCATCAGCGTGACGCCGGTCGTTTCGTCGCCCGCCATGATCGCGCGCTGCACCGGCGCCGCCCCCCGCCAGCGCGGCAGGATCGAACCATGCACATTGACGCAGCCGAGCCGCGGCATGTCGAGCACCGCCTGCGGCAGGATCAGGCCATAGGCGGCGACGATCGCCACATCGGCCTCAAGCGCGGCGAACTGTGCCTGCGGTTCGGGCTTCTTCAGCGACTTTGGGGTGAAAACGGGGATGCCGAGTGCTTCGGCGCGCGCGTGGACCGCGGTCGGCTGTTCCTTCTTGCCGCGACCTGCGGGACGAGGCGGCTGGCTGTAGACGGCGACGAGCTCATGCCCGGCCTCGACGATGGCGTCGAGGGTGGGCACGGCGAAATCGGGGCTTCCCATCATGATCACACGCATGGCCGCAGCCTATGGCGCATTGCCGCGGATATTCCTATGTCCTTTTGCCATGGCATCGCCCGAACTCGACGCGCTCACGCAGGCGCTCGCCCGGCTCCCGGGTCTAGGACCGCGCTCGGCGCGGCGCGCGGTGCTGCACCTCATCAAGAAGCGCGAGACCAGCCTCGTGCCGCTGTTGAAGGCGCTCGAAACCGTATCAGAGACGCTCGAGACCTGCGATATCTGCGGCAATGTCGACACGCACAATCCGTGCGGCATCTGCACCGACCCGCGCCGCGACGAGAAATCGCTCTGCGTCGTCGAGGAGGTTGCCGACCTGTGGGCACTCGACCGCTCCAAGCTCTTCCCCGGCAAGTTTCATGTGCTCGGCGGGCGGCTGTCTGCCTTGGACGGTGTGCGTCCCGAGGACCTTGCCATCGACAAGCTCGTGGCGCGCATCGAGGCGGGCGGGGTCGAGGAAGTCGTGCTCGCGATGAACGCCACCCTCGAGGGGCAGACCACCGCCCATTATCTCGCCGAGCGGCTGGAGCGCTTTCCGCTGCGCATCACCCAGCTGGCGAGCGGCATGCCGGTCGGCGGCGAGCTCGATTATCTCGACGAAGGCACGCTGGCGCAAGCGCTGCGGCTACGGCGTCCAGTCGCTTGAAATCGGGGCGTTTCGCTCCTAGATAGCCGCCATGGCCATATTACCGATCTACGAGACCCCGGACCCCATGCTCCGGCAGATTTCCAAGCCCGTTGACGAAGTCACCGACGAGCATCGCAAGCTCATCGAGGACATGTTCGAGACCATGTACGACGCCCCCGGCATCGGGCTGGCGGCGGTGCAGGTCGGGCATCCCATCCGCATCCTCGTGATCGACCTACAGGAGCCCGAGGAAGAGGGCGGCGAGCCGGTCAAGGATCCGCGTGTCTTCATCAACCCCGAGATCCTCGAGACCTCGGAGAATGACATTCCCTATACCGAGGGCTGCCTGTCGGTCCCCGAGCAGTTCGCCGACGTCATGCGCCCCGACCGCATCAAGGCGCGCTGGCTCGACGAGAATGGCAAGCAATTTGAGGAGGAGATCGACGGCCTCCTCGCGGTCTGCCTCCAGCACGAGATGGATCATCTCGAAGGCGTGCTCTTCATCGACCATCTGTCGAAGCTGAAGCGCGACATGGTGCTGAAGAAGCTCGCCAAGATGCGGAAGACCGGCCGGGTGGCCGCCTGACCTTGATGCGTCGCCCCAGCGCAGGCTGGGGCCCATGCTATCGGGAATATTCGCGTAGACATGGATCCCAGCCTTCGCTGGGATGACGGCATGGTCTTGATTTAGGCCGAAATCGTCTGCGCGGCCTTGCGGCAATCCTCGGCGCATTCGCGGCAGATCTGCGCACACAGCTTGCAGTGCGGATTGTCATGGCCTTCGCACTCGCGCGCGCAGGCATCGCAGACGCGCGCGCACAGTTCGAGCATGTCCTTGAGGACGGCTTCGTTCGAGCCCGAGCGGCGCGCGCCGAGGCGGGCGGTGGCGGTGCAGACGTCCGAACAATCCGAGCAGGTGCGCACGCACTGCGTCATGTCCATTTCCTCGGCCGAGCAGGCATCGGCGCAGCTCATGCACATCATCGCGCAATACATGGCGTGATGGACGGCATCTCCCAGGGGCTCGTTATTATGACCCTGAACGTCCGGGTGGTACGAGATCATCTTGCGGATCGACATGGAAAATTCTCCCTCCTGAGTGCCTGTCATCGACGATGGAGGAGGGGGCGCGGTTCCCGGAGAAGTGCGGCTTTTTGCGGCGGAGACGAAAAAGTGGTTATCAGGCGGGCAGTTAACTCAAATTGGATTTTGGAAATCGCCCGGTAAGGGTTAGTCCTTAGATCTTCGACAGTTTGAGATTTGAGGGAATTCACCATGGACGCGCTGATCATCGCGCTCGTCGCCATTCTTTGCACGGCGCTCGGCCTGTTCGCCGGCTGGAAGGCCGCCTCGCGCGGGCTGGAGCCGCTCGAGAAGGAAGCCGAGTTCCTGCGCGAGAAATTGTCGGTTGCCGATCGCGACGTGGCGGTGATGCAGGAAGAGAATAAGCGCATGGGGGAGGTGAAGTCGCTGCTCGAGGCGGTGACGCACGAACGCGACGAGGCGATGCAGAAAAATGCCGCATACGAGGCGGACAAGCGCAACGTCGATGAACGCATCCGCGATCTTGAATCAACCAAGGACAAACTGGTCACCCAGTTCCGCGAGATCGGCGACATGATGCTCGACAAGGCGCAGAAGGAATTCCTCGAAAAGGCCGGCAGCCGCTTCAAGGAGGCCGACCAGCAGTCGGAGGCGAAGCTCAACCAGCTCGTCGGACCGCTGAAGGAGCTGTTGAAGGCGCAGGCCGAGAAGATCGAGAATGTCGAAAAGCAGCGCGTCGGCCAATATGAGGGGCTGAAAGCGGTCGTCGAGGAGGTCAAGCAGGGGCAGGGCATGGTGCGCGACGAGGCGCGCAATCTCGTCAATGCCCTGCGGGCGCAACCCAAGGCGCGCGGACGCTGGGGCGAGAAAACGCTCGAGAATGTCCTCGAACAGGCCGGGCTATCCGAACATATCGACTATAAGACCGAGGTGTCGGTCGAAGGGGAAGACGGCAAGCTGCGCCCCGATGCGGTGGTCAACCTGCCGGGCGGTCGCCAGCTGATCATCGATGCCAAATGCTCGTTGAACGCCTATCTCGACGCGGCCGAGGAAGTCGACGACGACAAGAAGCAGGCGCACCTCAACCAGCATCTGTCGAGCCTCAAGAACCATGCGCAACAGCTTGGTTCGAAAGCCTATTGGTCGCAGTTCGAGGACAGCGCCGACTATGTCATCATGTTCGTCCCGGGCGAACATTTCCTGACCGCAGCGCTGGAGCAGGACAATAGCCTGTGGGACTGGGCGTTCGAGCGCAAGGTGCTGCTCGCGACCCCGACCAACCTCGTCGCCATCGCGCGCACGGTGGCAAGCGTATGGCGGCAGGAGAAGCTCGCCAAGGAAGCCGGGCAGATCGCCGCCTTGGGCAAGGAACTGCATGGCCGCATCGCGACGCTGGCCGAGCATATCGTGTCGATGCAGACCAACCTGACGCGCACCAACAATGCGTTCAACAAGATGGTCGGTTCATTCGAGAGCCAGGTGCTCACCCAGGCCAAGCGCTTCGAGGATTTCGGTGCCTCGTCCGCCAAGGAACTGGCCGAGCCCGGTCAGGTCGAGGTTGCCCCGCGCGGGCTCGCCAAGCTGGTCGGCGGCCTGAACGAGGCGCAGAAGAAGTCGGCCTGAGGGCGCGCTAGTAGCTACGCCCGCTCGGGGGCACGATGCTTTTCTGGCCGCAGCCGCGGAAGCTCTGGTCGCCCAGCGTCACCGTGACGCGGTGCGGATAGGTCTGGCCGCCATCGCCGATGGTGCACTGGCCGTGGATCGCCTCGATCGTCATGCGCTGGCCCTGATAGATGTCGGACTCATTGTGACGCGGGGTGAAGCTGACCAGCGTGTCGGTGGCGCGAAAGCCCGCGTCGGTGACGAGCTCCATCGCCTGGCCATCGATGGTGAGGCGCCAGTTGGCCCCCGCCGCCGAATAGCTGACGTCGTAATTGGGGCCCGCATTAATGGGGCCGCCATAGGGCGCCTGGCCGGTATAAGGGTCGCGCGGCGTCGTGGCACAGGCCGTCAGCATGATCGCGGCAAGGGCGGGCAGGGCAAGGGCTTTCATCGGCGATACTCCTAGTTGGCGCGCACGGCGTCGATACGGCCGCGATCATTCGAGAAAGTGACGCCGTCGCGGTCCATCTCGACCCGTAGCGGGCTCGACAGGATGTTGGTGGCGCGTGTCTCGAAGCTCATGTCGGGGCAGGCCATGCGGGTCATCGACAGGCCGCCTCCCAGATCGAGGCGGTCGCCGTAGAGCCGGTAACCGCCCGTCATCTCGTTGCAGCCGAACTTGGCGCTCAGCCGGTTGTTGGGCTGGAAGTTCATATAATAGCCGCCCGAGGGGACCGACAGGCCGTTGACGCGGGTCACGCGCCAGCTGGTGCGGTCGAGCGGTACGGCGGGCTGGTCGTAGCCCGAACCGTAGGAGGGCGTGCCATAGGGGTTGTCATAGCTCCCCTGTTGATAGTCGCGCTCGGGTGCGCCGCAGCCGCGATATTCGCGCCCGTCGACATAGACCTGCACCTGGTCGGGATAGCGGCGGTCGCTCATGCCGTCCGAACAGCCCTGGCCGCGCACGATGTTCACTTCGAGGCGGCGGCCGCGATAGACGGGGCCGGCATAGCCGTTGATGGCACGCGGCGTCGCCTCGGCGACGCGCAGGCCATTGGCGCTGTCGAACCGCATCTCCTGCGGGGTGATGGTGAGGCTCCAGAAGGGCTCGGTGCCCGTGGCGCGGTAGGGATCCAGGACCTGCTGCTGCTGGCCGCCATAGGGGTCATATTGTCCGCCCGGATATTGGCCTTGCTGCGGCGGATAGCCGTAGGGGTCATAGGGGTCGTAGCGTTCGCCATAGGGCTGCGTGCAGGCAGCGACGAGGGCGGCGAGGCCGGCGGTGGCGGCAGTGCGGACGAGATACTTCATGGCCCCGAAACGAGCCGCAGGGCTTAGCGGTTCCGCCAGGCGCTCCGCACTTCGAAGGCCGTGATGGCGGCGGCCACGGCGGCATTGAGGCTGTCGGCGCGCCCATGCATCGGGATCTTCACCAAGAGGTCGCATTCGGCCTCATAGGCGTCGGGGAGCCCCTGGCTCTCGTTGCCAATGAGGAGGAAGACGGGGGCCTCATAGGGGGCGTCGCGATAGTCGTGCTCGGTCTGGAGGCTGGTGCCGACCAGTTGGCCCGGACCCGAGCGCAGCCAAGGGAGGAACTCGTCCCATGGCGCCTGCGCGATTTTTTGCGTGAAGATGGCGCCCATCGAGGCCCGCACGGTTTCTACCGCAAAGGGGTCGGCGCAATCGTCGATGAGGATGAGCCCGCCCGCGCCGACCGCATCGCCAGTGCGCAGGATGGTCCCGATATTGCCGGGATCGCGCAATTTCTCGCCGACCAGCCAGATGTCGGCGGCGGCGCGCTTGAGCGAAGCCAGCGAGGTGTCGGGCTGGTCGTAGGCGGCGATGAGCGCCTGCGGATTATCCTTGCCGCTCATCTTGGACAAAATGTCGGGACTGGTGAGGATGGCATCGCCGCCTGCCGCTTCGGTCGCGGCGATGATCTCTTGCGCCAGCGGATGCTGCGCGCCCTGCGGTCCGAAAGCGATCAGCTTTGGCAGATGCCCTTCATCGCGCGCCTCGGTGATGATGCGCAGGCCCTCGGCGAGGAACAGGCCCTCGCTGCGCCGCGCCTTCTTGTCGCGCAGGCTGCGGATGAACTTGACGGTGCTGTTGGAGAAAGAGGTGATTTCGCGCGGCATGGTGTCGCCCTAGGGCGTCCGGCGAAAAAGCTCAATCTTCGTAGAAGCGGTCTTTTACAAGCCCGGCGAGCTTGTCGAGCGCGGGTTGCGCCTCGTCGCCGTCGACATGGATGGTGATGCAGTCGCCCATCGCGGCGCCGAGCATCATCAGGCCCATGATCGACTTGCCTGTGACGCGGTTGCCGTCCTTTTCCACCTCGACGGACACGCCGTCGCCGATTTCGTGGACGAGGTTGACGAATTTCGCCGAGGCGCGGGCATGGAGGCCGCGGCGGTTGGAAATCTTGATCTTCTTGGAAACGCTCATTTGTCTTCTCAGGCGGCCGCTTCGCCGAGGATTTCAGAGGCGACCGAGATATATTTGCGCCCCGCATCGCGCGCGGCGGCCACCGCCTTGGCGACGTCCATGGTCTTTCGCGCGCTTTCGAGGCGGATCAGCATGGGCAGGTTGATGCCGGCGATGACCTCGACGCAATTGCTGTCGCCCATCAGGCTGATCGACAGGTTGGACGGGGTGCCGCCGAACAGGTCGGTCAAGATGATGACGCCATCGCCCTGGTCGTTGCGTTCGATCGCGGCGGCGATGTCGGCGCGGCGCGCCTCCATGTCATCCTCGGGACCGATACAAATGCCCTCGACCGCATCCTGCTTGCCGACCACATGTTCCATCGCCGTGATGAACTCGGTCGCCAGCCGGCCGTGGGTGACCAAAACCAAACCGATCATAAAACCGCTCTACCTCTGTTTCCGCTTCTCGTACCGGTCGTCGGGCTGCGTCTTCAAATCGCGATGCCTGATCGACACTTCATGGCCTTGTGCCGCAAGGCGCGCGGCCATGTCTTCCGTCGCTGCCACCGAACGATGTCGGCCCCCCGTGCAGCCGAAAGCGATGGTCAGATAATGTTTGCCCGCCTCCCAATAGCGCGGAATAAGGTCAGTGACCAATGTTTCAATCCGGTCCATGGTCTGGCCATAGGCTGGATCGGAAGAAACGTGAGTTTTCACGGCTTCGTCGCGTCCCGTGAGCGGTCGCAATTCCTCGACCCAATGCGGATTGTCGAGAAATCTCATGTCGAAGGTGAGGTCGGCGGTGCGCGCGACTCCGCGCGCGAAACCGAAGCTGGCGAGGGTGATGACGGGCTTCTCGCCGCCCTCGCGATAGCGGCTGCGTAGATCCTCGCGCAGCTCGACCGGCTTCAAGGCGGTGGTGTCAATGACCGCATCGGCGCGCTCGCGCAATGGGTCGAGCAGGCGGCGTTCGAGCCAGATGCCGTCCTCGGCCGGGCGATCGGCGGCGAGCGGGTGGCGGCGCCGGGTCTCGTCGAAACGGCGGGTGAGTTCGGCAGAGGCGCAATCGAGGAAGACGAGTTCGGCGCGAACCCCGCCGAGCGCATCCATGGCCGCGAGCAGCGCATCGGCGGAAAAGCCGCGGCTGCGCATGTCGATCCCGACCGCCATGGGAGGCGGATCCTCGCCCATGTCCTGCGCGACATAGTCGCCGAGCAGTGCGACGGGGAGATTGTCGACGATATCCCAGCCCCAATCCTCGAGCGTGTCGAGCGCGGTCGACTTGCCCGCCCCCGACATGCCGGTGACGATCAGGAGCCGTCGGCGGCGAGCGTCGGCAGCGTTCATCGCGCCACCTCGCGGGCGAACGCATGTTCGACGAGGATCGGCGCCGATGGCGCGCGCGCATCGAGCGACAGGAGGGGAAGCGAGATACCGAGCAAGGTCAGCTCCTTTTCATCGAGCGGATAGCGTTCGACCGGCCCGTCGAGCCCGATGGCGAGCGCGACGGGGGCCCGTTCGAGATGCGGCAGGTCGAGAATACCGATCCCGCGCGCTTCGAGCTTGCCCGCGATCGTGGGCGGCGGGGAGGCGATGAGCTGGTCGCCCTTGCGCTGGACGATGGTGCGATCGTCGGCGACGAGGGCATGGCCACGATCGATGAGGCGCAGCGCGAGGTCCGATTTGCCCGCCCCCGAGGCGCCGAGCAGCAGCACCACCCGCCCGCCGATGGCGACCGAGGAGGCGTGGACGATATCGCTCGATCCGTCTCTCATGCGATGGTCCTCATGCGCCCTCCCAGCCGGGCAGGAGGATGGTGAAACAGGCGCCCTCGGCCTCGTCGTCGCGGTCGCATACCATGATGTCGCCGTCATGCCCCTCGACGATGGCGCGCGCAATGGCGAGGCCGAGGCCCGAGTGGCGCCCGAATTCGCGCTTGTCGGGGCGGTGCGAATGAAAACGATGGAAGATGGCGTCGCGTTCGTCCTCCGGAACTCCCGGGCCATCGTCGGTAATCGTCAGTCGGATCATGGCCCCGGCGCGCGACAGGTTGAGCGCGATGCGGCCGCGCGCGGGCGAAAAGCTGACCGCATTGTCGATCAGATTGTCGATCGCGCGCGCCAGCCGCATGGGTTCGCCGAAGACGATGAAGGGTCCGTTGCCCTGCGTGGTCAGGGAGAAGCGGGCATTGCCGGTCTCGCGCCGTTCCTCCCACGCGCGGATGAGGTGACGCGCGAGGTCGTCGAGCGGGACGGGTTCGAGCTGTGCGCGCGTGAGCTCGCCGTCGGTGCGCGCGGCCTCGGCAATATCGCTGATGAGCCGATCGAGGCGGATGACGTCCTGCCGCACCACGTCGAGGAGGCGGGCGCGAACCCTGGGATCGTCAACGCGTTCGAGGCTGTCGACGGCGCTGCGGAGCGAGGCGAGGGGGTTCTTCAGTTCGTGGCTGACGTCGGCGGCGAAGGCCTCGATCTTGTCGATCCGCTCCTGCAGCGCGGTCGACATGTCGCTCACCGCGCGGGCGAGCGCCCCGACCTCGTCGTGGCGGCGCGGCAGGCGCGGCACGTTGACCTGGCGCGAGCGGCCCGTGCGCACGCGGTGCGCGGCCAGCGCGATCCGGCGTAGCGGACGCGCGATGGTGCGCGCGAGGAAGAGCGAGAGAGCGATGCCGATGGCGAGCGCAGCGCCGAGCAGCATGGCCAGCGTCGAGCGCTGGCGGCGCACCTGGTCGGTATAGTCGCGGTCGTTGGCGGTGGCGAGCAGCGTGCCCCCGCGGGGCGTCGGGACGGCGGCGGAAAAGACGGGGGTGCGGTCGGGGGCCTCGCGCACGCGGGTGACGACATCGCCGGCACGCCGCGCGGCGGCGATTTCGGGCCAGGCGGCGGCGCGGTCTCTCGTGGGTTCGGCGAAGGGCTCGATCGGCGGGGCGGCGACGAGCGCGTTGAAGCCGGCATCGATGATGCGTGCGGCCTTCTTCGTCCAGCGCTGGGTCGCGGGATCCTGGAGTTCATAGGTGGGCGCGGCGCCGTCCCAGCTGTCGGCGACGAGATTGCCGTCGGGGCCATAGATCCTGAGGCGCGCCTGCTCGGCCGAGCCCAAGGCGGCGAGCAGATCGATGCGCTGGTCCATGGGCACTTCGGCGCTGGCCATGGCGGCCGCGGCGGCATCGCTGGCGAGCCGGTCGACGCGTTCGTCGCGCAGCTGGTTGCGATAGGCGTCGAGCCAGAGGATGCCCAGGGCGACGAACAGGATCGGCAGGATGTTGACCGCCAGGATGCGGTGAACGAGCGTCCAGTAGCGCCAGAAGGCGGGCACGTCGCCGCGCATGCGCGCGCTCATATATTTGAGGTGCGGCGGGATCATTCCTCGCCGAACCGATATCCCACCCCGTAGAGCGTCTCGATGGCGTCGAAGTCGTCGGCGACCGCGCGGAACTTGCGGCGGATGCGCTTGATGTGGCTGTCGATGGTCCGGTCATCGACGAAGACATCGTCGTGATAGGCCGCATCGAGCAGCTGGTTGCGGCTCTTCACCACGCCGGGGCGCTGGGCGAGGCTGTCGAGAATGAGGAATTCGGTGACCGTCAGCGTGACGGGCTTGCCGTCCCATGCGACCTTGTGGCGCGCCGGGTCCATCTCGAGCCGACCACGGGTGACGAGCTTGCCCTCCTCCTCGCCGCCGCCATTGTCGCCATTCGACCGTTCGAGCTCCTGCCGCCTGAGAATCGCCTTGATGCGGGCGATGAGGAGGCGCTGCGAGAAGGGCTTGGTGATATAGTCGTCCGCGCCCGCCGAAAGGCCCTCGGCCTCGTCCAGCTCATCGTCCTTCGAGGTAAGGAAGATGACCGGCATGGTGCCGACCGGCGGGTCCATGTCGCGGACATGGCCGAGCAGCTCGAGCCCGTCCATCTGCGGCATCTTGATGTCGAAGACGCCAAGGTCGGGCGGATTGTCCGCGAAGGCACGCAGGGCGGCGGCCCCGTCGGTATAGACCCGGGTCCCGAAGCCCTCGGCCTGGAGCGCGATCGACACGGAGGTGAGGATATTCCGGTCGTCGTCCACGAGCGCGATTGTCTGCGTCATTGCAACCGGCTTTGGCGCTTTGACGCTGCGATGACAAGAATCTTCATGCCGTGAACGTTCACAGCTTTGACCCCGGGCCATGCGGCTGCCACTAGGCTCGTGCATACGTATGCGGCGGCCGGGGCGGGCGCCGTCGACGGCAAAACTCGAAAGGAAATCAAGTGACTGACCGGACGCCGAAGCACCAGCTCGACGATCAGGGGTTCGCCACCAGTGCGTCGATCCATTGGAACCTGACCACCGCACCCTTGGTCGAACAGGCACTTGAACGTGGCGAAGGCAAGCTCGCCAAGCACGGCCCGATCGTCGTCGAGACGGGCAAGCACACGGGCCGGTCGGCCAAGGACAAGTTCATCGTGAAGGACAGCGTGTCCGACGGGCAGGTCTGGTTCGGCAAGACCAACGTGCCGATGAGCGAGGAGCATTTCGCCGCGCTGCTCGAGGACTTCAAGGCAGCGCTCAAGGACAAGGGCGACCTGTTCGTCGCCGACCTTTACGGCGGTTCGCAGCCCGAACATCGCGTGAAGGTCCGGGTCGTCAACGAATATGCCTGGCACAATCTGTTCATCCGCACGATGCTGGTGCGCCCCGAGAGCGAGGAGCTCGCCGATTTCGCGCCCGACTATACGATCATCGACCTGCCGAGCTTCCGCGCCGATCCCGCGCGCCACGGGACGCGCAGCGAGACCGTCATCGCGGTCAGCTTGAAGGAAAAGCTGATCCTTATCGGCGGTACCGAATATGGCGGCGAGATGAAGAAGTCGGTCTTCGGCCTCCTCAATTTCCTCCTGCCGCAGGACGGCATCATGCCGATGCACTGCTCGGCCAACATCGGTCCCGATGGCGACACCGCGATCTTTTTCGGCCTGTCGGGCACCGGCAAGACGACGCTGTCGGCCGACCCCAAGCGCACGCTCATCGGCGATGACGAGCATGGCTGGTCGGACAGCGCAGTCTTCAACTTCGAAGGCGGCTGCTACGCCAAGATGATCCGCCTCTCGGAAGAGGCCGAGCCCGAGATTTACGCCACGACGAAGAAGTTCGGCACGGTGCTCGAGAATGTCGTGATGGATCCCGTCACCCGCGAGCTCGACCTCGACGATAACAGCCTCGCCGAGAACAGCCGCGGTGCCTATCCGATCGACTATATCCCGAACACGAGCGCCGACAATCTCGGCCCCGTGCCGCAGAATATCATCATGCTGACCGCCGATGCCTTCGGCGTGCTGCCCCCGATCGCCAAATTGACGCCCGACCAGGCGATGTACCACTTCCTGTCGGGCTATACCGCCAAGGTCGCGGGGACCGAGATCGGCGTGACCGAGCCTGAAGCGACGTTCAGCACCTGCTTCGGCGCGCCCTTCATGCCGCGTCACCCGACCGTCTACGGCAACCTCTTGAAGAAGCGGATCGCCGAAGGGCAGGTCGACTGCTGGCTGGTCAACACCGGCTGGACCGGCGGCAAATATGGCGTCGGCAACCGGATGCCGATCAAGGCGACGCGCGCATTGCTCGATGCGGCGCTCGACGGCTCGCTCAAGGATGCCGAATTCCGCAAGGATCCCAATTTCGGTTTCGCGGTGCCGGTCGCGGTGCCGGGCGTCGACAGCGCTATCCTCGACCCGCGTTCGACGTGGGACGACAAGGCGGCCTATGACGCCACGGCGGCCAAGCTGGTCGACCTCTTCAACGAGAATTTTTCCGAGTTTGCCGAGCATGTCGACGCGGGTGTCCGCGAGGCAGGCCCGGTGAAAGCGACGGTGTAGTCACCGACTGCCCCGTCAGGAGAGAGAAGGCCCGGTGGAGCGATCTGCCGGGCCTTTTTCATTATAGGGGTATCTTTGTGCTGCCCATGCGCCTAGGGCGGTCCTTGCTAACAGTTACCGACTAACGGACTGCCAGACCCTCTTGGGGTCTCTACTTCCTCAAATCGATGCGACCAGCTAGAAGCCGGACCGCTCTTGGTCCGGTCCATGAGGAAGATATCCCATGACCGAAGGTACCGTAAAGTTTTTCAACAATGACAAGGGCTTCGGCTTCATTACCCCCGACAATGGCGGTAGTGACGCGTTCGTCCACATCTCGGCCGTCCAGGCTGCCGGCATGCAGAGCCTCAACGAAGGCCAGCGTGTCAGCTACGACCTGCAGGACGACCGCCGCGGCAAGCAGAGCGCCTGCAACCTCGCGGCCCTGTAAAGGGAACTCGCTCGTCGCGCTCCAAGGAGCTCGCTGACGAGTGGGGGGAAGGGCTCGCCGGGCAACCGGCGGGCCCTTTTTTTCGTGCTACTTCTCGATGAACGGCTTGCTGCGGGCCTCGGCATCATAGGCGCCGCGATCGATCAGCCGTTCGTAATGGCGCGCCATGTCCTCGTAGAGCCATTTGACGTCGCCGTTGACGGCGGTCTCGGCCCGGGCGCGAAAATGTTCGACCCGCGCCTGATAGGTTTTCTTGTCGATTAGAAGGTGTGTCCTGCGATCAAGCGCCGGTACGTCGTGTCCGGCCGTCACAGGATGCTTGGGCAATATGCCGTGTGATGAAGGGGTTGTACCAGCTTCAGTCCGCAGAAGATAGCGAAGCGTCGGGCGAGGCCATCTCGGTCGCGAGATGGGCGGTGAAATAGTCGAGGCCGAGCGTCATGAAGCGCGGTACGAACAGATTGCCATGGTTGCCGTCGGCGTAGATGTCGAAGCGGACGGGCACCTGATGCTCTGCCAGTTTGGCGACAAAGGCACCGGCGCCTTCGCGCAGCGTCTCATATTCCAACTCGCCCGTGTCGATGAAGAGCCCGTCGAGCGAGCGCAGCGCTTCGAAATGCGCGTCCGACTGGTTGATGGCGAAACGCTGCGCGCGTCGTTCGAGCACCGCTTCGTCGATGACGAATGCATCGCCCACGCGATCGAAGGCGAAGTCCGAGTAGAAGGGCGGATTGTCGGGGTTGGGGGAATAGACCGCCGCCGTGGCGACCTCAGCGTTAACGTTGAAATCATGCGGCCGGTCGCCGCGCGATCCCGGTAGGTCGTCGGCGGTTTCGAGCGCGTCGACGGTGGCATAAACATCGCGGGCAAGCCCTGTCACCTCACCAGCAGCATGAGTCGGCAGGTCGGCGGTGAGGCTGTCCGCGCCGCCGCCGAGGCAGCAGGGCGCCATGGCATAGACGCTGTTGAAGATGTCGGGATGGAGCATGGCAATGCGGATGCTGCCGTGGCCGCCGCCCGAATGACCCGCGATCCCGCGGCTCTCGCGCTGGGGCAGGGTGCGGTAGTGGGCATCGATATGGCCGACCACGTCGCGGGCGACATAATCGGACCAGTTGCCGATCACCTCGCCATTCATCCAGAAGCCATGCTTGAAGATGTTGCGGCCGTTGGGGGCGACGATGATCATCTCGGGAATGGCGTCATGCTCGAATTTAGCGGCGAGCCACTCGGCGGTGATGAGGCCGTAATCCTGATAGGGGCTGTCGGGGAAGCGGACGCGTTCGGGCGCGTCCAGATCCTTCATCCAAGTGCGGTCGGTGCCATGAAAGCCGTGGAGTAGGTAGATGACGGGGTAGCGTCGCTCGGGGTCGCTCTCATAGCTCGGCGGCAGGTAGATTTGCGCTTTCTGTGTCGTCGGTGTGCCGAGCAGATTGCCGGCGAGCGAGGGGGCGGGGATGGTGATTTCGTGGATTTCGCCCACTTGACCGTCATTGGCCATGGGTTCGGCAAGTGCGGGCGCGGCGAGAGACATCGTCGCTGCAGCGAGCATGGCTCGATAGGTCATCCGTCAATCCCCCTCAAATCGATCCTTATCATGGATCAATGTTTCAGGGGTTGGCAAGGGGGCGTTAGGAAAAGGCCCGGCAACCTTTCGGATGCCGGGCCCTCTATAGGGTGCCGGACAGGCGCCTCAGGCTGCGGCCTTCACCTCTTTCAAGGTGATGTCGAAGGTGAGGTCTTCGCCCGCAAGCGGGTGGTTGCCGTCGGCCTTCACACTGTCGTCGCCGACATGGACGATGACCATGTTGATGGGCTGGCCTTGCTGGTTGGTGGCCTGGAGACCCATGCCGACCTGCGGGGCGGGTTCGGCGGGCAGGTTGCCGCGCGGGATGTCGATGATGAGTTCGGGACGGCGCGGGCCAAAGCCTTTTTCGCACGGCAGGTCGACGGTCTTGGAGGCGCCTTCCTCCATGCCGGTCAGCGCTTCCTCGATGGCGGGAAAGATTTCCTTGTCGCCGAGCGTGAGCGTCTGCGGCCCGCCGCCCTCGCTGGTATTGCCGACGACGGTGCCGTCCTGCTTTTTCACGGTGAAGTCGATGACGACGGTGTCGCCCTGCTTGGCAGTGGTCATGATGTTCCTTTGGTGTCTGGGAAAGTTCGTTGGCCCGGGTCGGAGGCGAAAACGATCTTTCCACCTCAGGAGCCTTCGCGCGCATTGTCGCAAGGGGAGGGGGTGGGTGTCAAATGGCAGAGATGGGGTGGAAAGCGGACGCCAGCCTCTGATCTCTTATGGTCAACGCTTTCCCTCGGTTCGGTGTATTTGCGTCAGACCAGTCGACATGGCATCCTCGTGCAGGGGAGAAGCGCATATGTCTGATACCGATGCACAATTCATTCGTGCCTTGATTAAGCGTAATCGATACCTTTCGCTTGCGACTTGCGACGGCGAAAGGCCTTGGATTGCGCCGCTAGAATACATTTCGGATGAAGACCTGAATCTTTATTTCTTTTCCCCAGAGGATGCAGACCATTGCGAGCAGTTAGCAGAACGATGCCAAGTGGCTGTAGCAATCTTCGATGGGGTTCAGCCGGAGTATGAACCCTCTCCGGAAATGCCTATCGCAGGGCTGCAAATTGCTGCCGAGGCGAGAAAACTTATCGAGCCTTTTCCGAAATTGGTGGATGCCCAAATTGAGGCCTGGAAACTGCCAATGCCGCCCTATGCGCCCTTCATTATCCAGCCCATACGGTGGTTTGTTCCCGTTCTTAAAGACGGAGCAAACTGCCGCAGGGAAGTGAAGGTGCGCTAAGATAGAACCAACTCGGCAGCCACGCGGTCTCTGTCCGCAATGGGGTCGTTGACCGCCCGGTCGGTTTTTGGGGTGGGAAGCAGACGAAACTAACTCAATCGCTGTCCACGCTAAACCTTTTAAAGAAGCCGCTCTTCGCAGCGTCGGGGATTTCGGCCGTAATACCATAGTCGCCAGGTTCGAGGTCCAGATTGAAATAACCAGTCGCTCCCTCCGGCATGTCGTGAATGCCTCCAATGAACCGGGCAGGCGCTGGTGTCTGCTGACCGTCGATCGGAAAGAAGTTGGGCCAGCTCGCCGCGGCATCCACGTCGGTATCGTCGTCGATCCGGAAGACGTGGGCGTCGTGACCGACGAAGTTATTATAGAGGCGCTGTTCCTTGAACCGGACCCGAACGTCATTGCCGCCAGCTTGGAAAGCACCATCCGTAATTTCGTAGCCGCTATTTGTGAGGGTCAAGGTCACATTGGCTGTGGGTTCGGCCATCCCGCCATCTTCGGCAACCACCGTCAGGGGAAGCATCATCCCGAACTCTCCCGGCTCGGGATTGTAATTGTGCTGAATACCGTTGGTCTTAACATAGCATTCGACGATGTAATTACCCGGCTCAAGATACATCGTTGCCTCGCCGGTCACCCCATCTGACATCATGCCAGGTCCGCCCATCCAGATGAGGTCTCCAACCCACGCCGGCATCGTTGCCGCGATCTCGCCTGCTTTGTCATTATCGCCGGCGATTGCTGCCGTCAGGCTCTTTTGGATCGGCTCCACGACCTGCTCGTCAACCATTTCGGCCGTGACTCCATCAGGAAGCCGATAGACGAGCGCATGATGGGTCATCCCGCCGGTGTTTTTTACGCGTATGGTAGTCCACCCGGATTTAATCGTATCAGGGCCCACAAAGGAGAGACCCTGTACCTCCAATTCGAGGAGGTTCGCGGACTGATCCGCTTGGGGTGGCTCGGTCGCACAAGCAGTCAGCGACAGCGCGAGCGCGGTGAGGATGGCGATAGGCTTCATCAGGTTCCCCTTAGGGACGAGAACGGGCGACAAGAGAGCATAGGCAATCAAGCGATGCAAATCTGACGGCAGCAGGCACCGATCCACGCGACACGATCCTCCACCTTCTATGCCCGCAATGGCGTCATTAGCGAACGTCTACACCCCCGCGATATAGCGGCTCACATTCTTCGCGAGCACGTCCATGGGCACGTTGCCGCCCTTGACCACCGCATCGTTGAAGCCCTTGAAGCGATAGGACGCGCCCATTTCCACATGTGCGCGATCGCGTTCGCGGTTGATGGCGAGGTGGCCGACTTCGTAGCTGCAGGCCTGGCCGGGCCAGCTGCAATAGCGGTCGATCTCGGGGGCGACTTCGGCGATGGGGTTGCCGTTGGTCTCGTGGAACCACTGCACCGCCTGTTCGCGGCCCCAGCCCTTGGCGTGGAGGCCGGTGTCGACAACCAGCCGGCAGGCGCGGAAGGCGATCGACTGGAGATAGCCGAGCTTGAACACTTCGTTGCCGCGATAGACGCCGAGTTCGTCGGCGAGCTGTTCGGCATAGAGCGCCCAGCCTTCGGAATAGGCGCCGAATTTCAACAGCGTGCGGATGAGCGGGAGCCGGTTGGCATATTCGCCCTGCCAGACATGGCCGGGGATGGCTTCGTGGTGGAGCAAGCTCGGCAGCGAGAATTTGGGGTGGATCGCAGTATCGAGGAGGTTGATCCAGAATTTGCCGGGCACGCTGCCGTCGATCGAGCCCGCGCCGCCATAGGCGCCCGGCGCGCCCGGCTCTTCCTCGGGCGGCAGGCGGCGGATCTCGACATTGCCCGGTGCCAGCGTGTCGAAGGCGTTCGGCATTTTGGCGCGGATGATCTCCAAGCGCTCGTCGAGGAAGGCGAGGAGTTGCTGGCGGCCCTCGTCGCTGTTGGGGAAGAGATAGTCGGGGTCCTCGCCCAGCGCCTTCATCCGATCGCCGACCGTGCCCGAGGTGTAGCCGACGCCGCGCAGGATGCCGTCCATCTCGGCGTAAATCTCGTCGAGGCGCTGGAGGCCCAGCTGGTGGATCTCGTCGGGCGACATGCTGGTCGTCGTCGAGGCTTTGAGCGCCCAAGCGTAGAAGGCATCGCCATGCGGGCGCGCGTTCATGCCGGGGGCGCTGGTGGCGAGCGGGCGCTGGCGCTCCATCTCGGCGATCTGGCGATCGAGCGCGGGGGCGACGCGGTCTTGCGCGATGCGCGCGGCGTGGGACTTCCAATCGCCGGGGATGCTCTTCTCGGTGGCGCGGCGCACGAGCGACATGACAAGCGTGCCCTCGGGATCATAGGCGTTCTCGCGCGCCCCGCGCATCTGCTGGAGCGCCTTGTCGATGAGGAAGGAGGGCGGGACGAGCTTTTCGTCCTCGGCCGCCATCTTCATCCGCATCGTCTCGCCGTCCAGTTGTTGGGCAAAGCTGTCGAGGCGGGCGAGATAGGCTTCGGCATCGCCTGCATCCTCGACCGTATGATCGCTGTCGAGGAAGCGCGGCACGTCGAGATAGGCGCCAACATTCTGGATGACGACATAGGGCGTGTTGCGCCAGCTGCCGACGGTGATGTCGCCATAGGGCAAGGCGAAGCCTTCGAGCGCGGTGCCATAGGCCGAGCGCACGACCTCGACACTGGTGCGCGTGTCGGCGTCGAGCGCCTCCAAGTCGACCCCCGCGAGCGTTGCGAGATCGGCCGCGATGGTCGTCTTGATCGCTTCCTGGCCTGCGGGACTGCGGTCCTCGAGCCGCGATTTCAGTACGGCGCGCGCGCCCTCGTCGATGCCCAACGTGGTCGCCTCCTCGGGCTGGAGCCAGAGGAGATGCTCGGCAAAGGCATCGAGCGCCGTGGTGATCTCTGCGCCCTGGAGGGACTGCGGCGGGAGCGGGGCGACGGTGCCGAGCCGCGGGGCGGTGCAAGCCGCCAAGCCGAGGGTGGAAACGCCGGCGGCGAGTGCTTGGCGGCGCGTGAGGTCGAGGGGCATGGGGGGCTCCGGAGATTTATTCGGGGGGCGGCAAGGCTTCGGGCGCGGCGACGACGAGGCAGGTGCCTTCGACGGCGCGGATTTCGAGCCGGTCGCCGGCCTTGGTGCCGGCGGGGCCGCGCGCGCTCCACTCGCTGTCGCCCAATTTCACCCGGCCTTCGCCATGGGGAAAGTCGGTGGCGGCGGTGACCGCGCGGCCGATGACCTGGAGCGAGCGGTCGTTGAGGAGCCCGTCGCTCTCATCGATCACGGGACGCGCATAGACGCGGCGCCCGATCAGCACGGCGACGGCGGTATAGACGGCGAACAGCACGAGCTGCTCGGTGAGGCCGAGGTCGAAGGCCCAGGTGAACAGTCCGGCGGCGATGGCGGCGAGGCCGACGAAGACGAGAAAGACGCCCGGCAGCATCAGCTCGGCGGCGAGCAGGAGGATGCCGCCGACGATCCACCAGCCGCCGGGAGGAAGCTCGCCAAACATCAGTCGCGGTCCGCCTTGGGCAGGCCGGTGCCACCCGCGCTGCCCGAGATGCGCGCGGCGACGTCGCCGTCCTTGCCGAGCACTTCCTTCGACAGTTCGGCGATGCCGCCCAAGGAGCCGATGAGGTTGGTCGCCTCGACCGGGAAGAGGATGGTCTTGGCATTGGGCGAGGTCGCGAACTTGCCGATCGCGTCGACATACTTCTGCGCGATGAAGTAGTTGATCGCCTGCTTGTCGCCCGAGGAGATGGCGTCCGAGACGACCTGCGTGGCTTTCGCCTCGGCCTCGGCGAGACGCACGCGGGCCTCGGCCTCGGCATAGGCCGCTTCGCGCTGACCCTCGGCCTCGAGGATCTGCGACTGCTTCTCGCCCTCGGCGCGCAGGATCTCGGACTGGCGCTCGCCCTCGGCCTCGAGGATGGCGGCGCGCTTCTCACGTTCGGCCTTCATCTGGCGCGTCATCGCGTTGACGATGTCGGCGGGCGGGCGGATGTCCTTGATCTCGACGCGGGTGATCTTGACGCCCCATGCCTCGGTCGCCTGGTCGACGACGCTGAGGAGGCGCGCGTTGATCTCGTCACGCTTGGACAGCGTCTCGTCCAAGTCCATCGAGCCCATCACGGTGCGAAGGTTAGTGGTCGAAAGCGCCATCAGCGAGGAATAGAGGTCGCTGACCTCATAGGCCGCCTTGGAGGCATCGAGCACCTGGAAGAAGACGACGCCGTCGACGCTCACCATCGCATTGTCGCGGGTGATGATTTCCTGGCCGGGAATATCGACGACCTGCTCCATCATGTTGATCTTGTGGCCGACGCGATAGAAGACGGGCGGGACGAAATTGAAGCCGGGAGTGGCGGTGCGGGTGAACCGACCGAAATGCTCGATCGTATAGCGATAGCCCTGGCGCACGATCTTGATCGCCGCGGCGAAGTAGAGAAATACGAAGAAGGCGAGCACGCCGACGATGATTTCCATGGATAGTCCCCCGGATGAGTTGGTCGCGAGCATGATGCAGGAGGGGTGGGCGTGACGCAACGCAGATTCGGAAACCGGGCGGCCTTGTTCGACCGACCGGCAGTGTTATTTTGTCCCGCGAGCCGCGAGCGTGCGGTCGCCAAGGCACGGGAAAGCGGCGCCGACATGGTGATCCTCGATCTCGAGGATGCGGTGGCTGAAGACGACAAGGCTAGCGCCCGCGATGCGGCAGTCGAGGCGGTGGCACAGGACTGGCCCATGCCGGTCGGCATCCGCGCCAATGGCATCGGTCATGGCTGCCATGCCGTCGATGTTGCCGCGATCACCGCAAGCATGGCCGATTTCCTCGTCCTGCCGCTGGTCAACGAGGCCGACAGCCTCGCCAGCATCGCGGCCAAGAGCGACATTCCGGTGGCGGCGATGGTCGAAACGGCCCGCGGCGTGGTGAATGTCGGCGCGATCGCCGAAGTGGCGGCGATGCTCATCGTCGGCACCAACGACCTGGCCGCCGACCTGCGCCTGCCCGCCGGTCGCGGGCGCGGTTCGATGGATTATGCGCTGCAGCGGGTGGTGCTCGCGGCGCGGGCGAGGGGGATCGCGGCCTATGATGGCGTGTGCAACGTCATCGACGCACCCGAACAGATTGCGCATGAGGCGAGCGAGGCGCATCGCCTCGGCTTCGACGGCAAGACCCTGATCCACCCCAATCATATCGCGCCGGTTCGCGACGCCTTCGCACCGTCCGAGGCCGATGTGGAGCGGGCACGCCGGGTCGTGGCGCTCGCCGACCAGCCCGGCGGGGCGATCAATTTCGAGGGTGAGATGGTCGAGGCCATGCATATCGCCTCGGCCAAGCGACTGCTGGAACGCGCGGGGGTTGGCGAATCGGGCTGATTTTGCAAGGGGGGAACATGGCCCAAGACATCCCCCTTGCACTCACCTTCGACGACGTCCTTCTGCAGCCGCGCAAGAGCGCCGTGCTGCCTAGCCAGGTGTCGACCCGCACCCGCTTCACTCGCGGCATCGAGCTTGCCATTCCGGTGCTGTCCGCCGCGATGGATACGGTGACCGAAGCCGACATGGCGATCGCGGTCGCACAGCTTGGCGGCATGGGCGTTCTCCACCGCAACCTATCGATCGGCCAGCAGTCGAGCGCTGTACGCGCGGTCAAGCGCTTCGAGAGCGGGATGGTGGTCGAACCCATCACCATGCGACCCGACCAGAGCCTCGCCGAGGCGCTGGAGCTGATGGCGGCCAACAAGATCAGCGGTATCCCGATCGTCGAGGGCGATGCCAAGCTCGTCGGCATCCTCACCAACCGCGACGTGCGCTTTGCCGAAAATCCCAACGTGCTGGTGCGCGAACTCATGACGAGCGACAATCTGGCGACCGTCCCGGTGGGCGTGAGCCAGGAAGACGCGCGCAAGATGCTCCATCAGCGCCGCATCGAGAAGCTGCTCGTCACCGACAAGGACGGCAAGCTCGTCGGGCTCATCACCACCAAGGATATCGAGAAGGCCGTCGCCAGCCCCGATGCCACCAAGGACGAGGGCGGGCGGCTGCGCGTCGCGGCGGCCTCGACGGTGGGCGAGAAGGGGTTGAAGCGCGCCGAGGCGCTGATCGACGCGGGCGTCGATTGTATCGTCATCGATACCGCGCACGGCCACAATGACGCGGTTTCCGAAGCGGTCACGGCGGTCAAGAAAATGTCGAACGACGTGCAGGTCGTGGCGGGCAATGTCGCCACCGCCGAAGCGACGCGCGCGCTGATCGATGCGGGCGCCGATGCGGTCAAGGTCGGCATCGGACCGGGCTCCATCTGCACCACGCGCATCGTCGCAGGGATCGGCGTGCCCCAGCTCACCGCCGTCATGCAATGCGCCGAGGAAGCGATGAAATCCGATGTGCCGATCATCGCCGATGGCGGCATCCGCACGTCTGGCGACATGGCCAAGGCGTTGGCGGGCGGCGCGAGCGCGGCGATGGTCGGCTCGCTCCTTGCAGGCACCGAGGAAGCCCCGGGCGAGACGTTCCTCTATCAGGGCCGCGCCTACAAGAGCTATCGCGGCATGGGCAGCGTCGGGGCGATGAGCCGCGGCAGCGCGGACCGCTATTTCCAGCAGGACGTCAAGGACCAGATGAAGCTGGTGCCCGAGGGCATCGAGGGGCGCGTGCCTTTCAAAGGGCCCGCGCGCGACATCATCCATCAGCTCGTCGGCGGGGTGAAGGCGGCGATGGGCTATACCGGCTCTGCGACGATGGCCGATTTCCGCGAGCGCGCGCAATTCGTGCGCATCACCAACGCGGGCCTGTCCGAAAGCCACGTCCATGACGTCTCGATCACGCGCGAAGCGCCTAACTACCCGACCCGCTAGGGGATAGAAATGACGCCTGCCGCACGGCTCCAGGCGGCGATCGAGATCGCCGATATGGTGATCGAGGCCGCCAATCATGGCGGCGCGCCCGCTGATGTGCTCGTCCGCGACTATTTTCGCACCCGGCGCTACGCCGGGTCGAAGGATCGCCGCGCGGTGCGCGAACTCGTCTATGCGATGATCCGCCGCCATGCCGCGCCGCCGCCCTCGGGACGCGTCGCCGCGCTGGGGCTGGTCGAGGATGAGGCCGACATGGCCGCGCTGTTCGATGGCAGCGAGCATGGCCCGTCGCCCATCGAGGCGACCGAGCGGGCGATGCCGGCAGGGCAGGTGCCCGACTGGATCAAGCCGAAACTCTCGCCGCTGGTCGATGCAGGCGACGAAGCCGCGCTGCTCGAGCGCGCGCCGGTCGACATTCGCGTCAATGCGGCGCGCGCCGAGCGGGCGGCGGTGCAGGCCGACCTTGGCGGCGATCCGACGCCGATGTCGCCGTGGGGGTTGCGGTTCGCGCCCGACACGCGGCTCGATGACAGCGCGGCCTTTCGCGATGGTCTCATCGAGGTGCAGGACGAGGCGAGCCAATTGGTCGCGCTGGCCTGTCGCCCGCATGACGGCGACCTCGTGCTAGACCTGTGCGCGGGGGCGGGCGGCAAGAGCCTCGCGCTCGCCGCCATGGCGCCGGGCGCGCGGATCATCGGCGCCGATGTCGACAAGAGGCGGCTCGGCAATCTGCCGGTCCGCGCCGCGCGTGCCGGGGCGGAAGTGGAGACGCTTTTGCTCGATCCCCCGCGCGAGGCCGAGGCGCTGGCGCCCTTTACGGCGCAGGTCGATTGCCTACTGGTCGATGCGCCGTGCAGCGGTTCGGGGACGTGGCGGCGCAGTCCCGAACTGCGCTGGCGGCTGACGCCCGAGCGGCTCGATGCGTTCGTCGAGGTGCAGGCGCGCCTGCTCGACCTTGCCGCGCCGCTGGTCAAATCGGGCGGGCGGCTCGTCTATGCCACCTGTTCACTCATCGAGGCGGAAGGGGCGGACCAGGTCGCCGCCTTCCTCAGCCGCCATTCAGGATGGACCGCGCAAGATCCGCTCGAGGATGGGAGGCGTTCGGGCTCGGGACGCCTGTTCACCCCCGGCCATGACGGTAGCGATGGATTTTTCATCGCAAGCCTTCATAAAGGCTGATATTACGTTGTTTCGTTGTGGAGATTTTGATGCGCCTTTCGCCCCTGCTGATCGCCCTTGGACTGACCGCCTCGACGCTGGCCGGACCGAGCCTTGCGAGCCAGGCGAAGGGCGATGATGCGATCGATGCGCGTTCGGTCGCGCTGGTCGCGCAAGGGAGCGAAGCCCTGGCGGCCGGCGATCTGGTCGCCGCCGACAATGCGTTCGAGACCGCGCTGGTGCTCGATCCGCGCAACCGCGCTGCTTATGTCGCGATGGCGAAGGTGGCGATCGAACAGCAATTGTACGGGCAGGCAATCCGCTTGACGCGCAAGGCGCTGACGATCGAGCCGACCGACCGCGCCGCGCTGGCAGTGCAGGGAGAGGCCTATGCGGCGCTAGGCGCCAATGCGAAGGCCGAGGCCAATCTCGCGCGGCTCGAGCGGATTTGCGCGGCCGACTGCGCCGAACAGGGCGTGATCGAGGCGGCGATCGAGCGCGGGCCCGTCACCGTGATGGCGGCCAATGACAATGACGCCGAGGCGACGACCGACAATTAGAGCGCGCGCGCGAGCTCGACGAATTCGGCGACGCTGACTGTCTCTGCGCGGCGCGTCGGGTCGATGCCCACCGTCTCCAACGCCTCCAAGGCGCCTGGCATGGCTTTCAGCGACTGGCGCAGCATCTTGCGGCGTTGGCCGAAAGCAGCGGCCGTGAGGCGGCTCAATTGCTTTGGATCGACACCCTCGGGCTGGTCGGCGGGCGTGATGTGGATCACCGCCGAGGCGACCTTTGGCGGCGGCACGAAGGCCGAGCGCGACAGTTTCATCGCGATTTGCGGCGTGGAGCGCCACTGGCCCAGCACCGACAGGCGGCCATAAGCGCTGCTGCCCGGCGCCGCGACGATGCGCTGGGCGACCTCGAGCTGGAACATGAGCGTGAGGCTCTGCCAGCGCGGTGGCCAGCAATCGCTCTCGAGCCAATTGGTGAGGAGCTGGGTGCCGATATTGTAGGGGAGGTTGGCGGCGATATGATAGGGGCCGTCCACCTCTTGCGACGGATCGACCTTGAGCGCATCGCCCTCGATCAGTCGCAGGCGGTCGTCATATTCCGCCGCCAATTCGCCGAGCAAGGGATAGCAGCGCCGGTCGCGCTCGACCGCGACGACCGAGGCGCCGGTGTCGAGCAGGGCGCGAGTGAGGCCGCCGGGGCCGGGTCCCACTTCGAAGACGGTGGCACCGTCCATCTTGCCAGGCAGCAGCGCGGCGATGCGCGCGAGGAGCTGGCGGTCGAGAATGAAATTCTGCCCCAAGGCCTTGTCGGCGCGAAGGCCGTGGCGCGCGATCACCTCGCGAAGCGGTTCGACCTCGCTCATGCCGGGGCGGCGATGCGGTGGATGGGGGGATTGCCCTGCGCGGCGCGGTTGGCGGCGGCGGAGGCGGCGAGGCGGATCGCCTCGATCATCGCGCTCGGTTCGGCAACCCCCTTGCCGGCGATGTCGAAGGCGGTGCCATGATCGGGCGAGGTGCGCACGATGGGAAGGCCGAGCGTGATGTTGACGCCCTCGTCGAAATGCAGCGCCTTAAGGGGAATGAGCGCCTGGTCGTGATACATGCACAAGGCGGCGTCATATCGGGCGCGGGCGCGGGGATGGAACATGGTGTCGGCGGGTAGCGGGCCGACGACGTCCCAGCCTTCCTCGCACAGCCGCTCGATGGCGGGGGCGATGATGTCGATTTCTTCGCAGCCGAGCGCGCCATCCTCGCCGGCATGCGGATTGAGGCCCGAGACGGCGAGGCGCGGACGGGCGATGCCGAAATTGCGGATGAGCCCACGCAGTGTGGCCCGCGCGCGCGCCGCGACCAGATCGGTCGAGAGCGCCGCAGGAGCGTCGTCGAGCGGGATGTGCGTGGTGACCGGTACGCAGCGAAGACTGGGCCCGGCCAGCATCATCGCGACATTGGCCTTGGATACGCCGCAGCGCTCGGCGACGAATTCGGTCTGTCCCGGATGGGTGAAGCCGATGCCGTAGAGTTGCGCCTTGGAAACGGGGCCCGTGACGACGGCGGCGGTGGAGCCGGTACGCGCCAGCCCAACGGCGACCTCGAGCGATTGCAAGGCGCAGCGTGCGCCGGCGGGGCTCGGGGTGCCGGGGGTGTCGGGGCGCTCGGCGCGAATGGCGAGCATCGGCAGCGCTTCATCGAAAGCGGCCTCGACCTCGGCAAGGCCATCGACGAGCTTCACTGGGCCGTCCCACACTGCCTCGATCGCCGCCGGGTCGCCGATCGCGACGAAGGGGGCGAGCCCCGCCTCGCGGCGCTGTTCCCATGCGCGCGCCGTGATTTCGGGCCCCACGCCGGCGGGATCGCCGAGCGAGATACCGATCACGGACCCGGTCACGTCAGGGACGATCAGCGATAGTCGATGATGGCGTCGCGGCGCAGGTCGCGCAGGTAACGACGCGCGCGCATCGAAATGCGTTCGTCGCGCTTTTGCTGCTCGATCTGGTCACGGCTCGGCATGCTGACTTGCGGTTCATCGCGCCCGCACAGGACGAGCGCACGCACCGCCTCGGTAAGATCGCCGAAGGGACGGGTCGCCTGGCCGATCTGCATCTCGGCGAGCATCGGCTGCAGCGCGGGCGGCAGGTCGCGCACGACGGTGCCGTCGGCAGTGAGCACCGCGCCCCCGAAATCGGCGGCAAGCTGTTCGGCGCCGCCGCAGCCCTGAACCTCGGCGGCTGCCGCCGCGAAGCGGTCGACCAACGCATTGGCCTCGCCCGTCGTCAGGCCCGCCGGAATCGGTACGGTCACTTGCTTGAGGCTGAGGACCGCGTTGCGCGGATCGGCGGTCAGGATCTGACGCTTGTCCTGAAGCGCGATGATCGAATAGCCGCCGGGAATCTTGATCGGCACGCTGACCGCGCCAGGCTGGAGCTGGGTCACGGCGACGCCAAGCTGCTCGGGCAGCTGTTCGGGACGGACCCAGCCGAGATCGCCGCCGACCGCGGCAGTCGAGGCCTCGGAGAACTGGCGGGCATAGCCGACGAAGGAGCCGCCCTGGCGGATCGCATCGAGGATCTGGACGGCTGTTTCGCGAACCTGCGCGTCATTGGCCGGGGTCGAGGAGAAGAAGATTTCGCCGACGCGATATTCGGTCTGGCCGCGCGCGGCTTCCATCTTGTCGAGGATCGCCTGGATCTCTTCCTCGCCGACGTTGACGTAATCGGCAATCTTCATCTGCTGGAGGCGCTGCCAGGAGATTTCGGCCTGGATCTGGCGGGTAATCGAGCGGATCGAGCTGCCATTCTCGCCGAGAAAAGCCTCGAGCTGGTCGACTTCCATGTCGGCATTGGCCGCAACGCGGGTTAACGCACGCGCGATGTCGGCATTCTCGATGGTGATTTCCTCACCGGCCGCAGCCTGGATCTGCAGCGTTTCGTCGATGAGATTGCGCAGCACCTGCTGCTGGAGAAGGCGATATTCCTCGGCCGAGGGCGCCTGCGAACCGATCAACGTCAGCGCGACGCGCTGGTCGATGTCGGTCTGGGTAATGATCTCGCCGTTGACGATCGCGGTCGCCTTGACGACGGGGGGCAGCGTGTCGCCGAACAGCGTGATGTTCTCGGGCAGTTGCAGCACGCGCGCACTCTGGCCCTCGGGCACATTCTGGGCGCTCAGCGTGGCGGGAAGGGCGGCAAGCGCAAGGCCGCCGGCAACGCCGCAAAGCAGTTTCGAGAAGCTATTCATACCTATTCACCCCAAATCTAACGTCTTGCTTTCGCTTTAATAGTTTCGCCTGAACCCAGGCTTAGCGACCCAACCCCTTGAGATTGAAAATCACCGAGATCGTCGATCCCTTGCGAAATGCCCCGATGCGCTCATAGTCGCGCTTCCACGACAGTCCAAGCTCAATATAATCATCGTCATAGGTGATGCCGAGGCGATGGCGCGCGGGCTCGAAACCGTCGGACAGCGACAAGGGGTCCTCGCCAGCATCGGTGAGGTCGAGCACGGTCGAGCCGAAGATCGAATAATGGTCGGCGAAGTGGAAGCGCCCGGCGAGCCGCAGCTCTTCCTTGTCGCGCAGATCCTCGATCGAAGCGTCGATGTCGCGGTCGAGGCGCAGGTAACCGATGGTGGCATAGGTCTCGATCGAGCCGACGGTAAGGTCGGTCTCGAGACGGCGCGGGGTCAGGTCGTCCTTGTCGAGGCGATAGCGCGCGGTGAGATCGACGAGGCGACCGAAGCGCAGCCGGGTGCGCCCGACGAAGTCGCTCCACTGGTCGGTGAGGCCGGTGCCGTCGGGGAAGATATCGGGCTCGTCGGTGAGGCGATAGCTCTGGCCGATGTTCGAGCGGACCGAGAAATTGGGCCGGTCGAGCAGATATTCCATGCCATAGGTGATGCGGCTGCCATCTTCCCAGCGGTCGTAGCCGGGAAAGCGGTTGAGCGCGAAGAGGTTGCTGTCTTCGAGGTCAATGGCGCGCGCATCCTCGTTAGGAATGTCGAGGTTGGTCGTCGGCGGGGTGAGGACGAGCTGGACACGGGGCACCAGCCGCTGGGTGCCGCCAAAGGCCTCGCCGATGAGCGGCCAGCGCATGTCGGCGGCAAGCGCGCCGATGCCGCGGAAATGCCAGCCGTCCTCGCCGCGATAGACGGGGACCAGCGTCGAGGCGCTGTCATTGGTGTGATAGACATCGCCGCGCGCATAGCCGGTAAGGGTGAGTTCCTGCCCGAGCGCGGTGAGGAGACGCCGATCCCAGCGCGCGAGCGCGAAGGCGCGCTGCGTGTCCTGCCCGTCGCGGCGCAGGATGGCGAGGCTGTTGCCCCTCAGTTCGACGCGCCCGCCCAGGACCGCATCCTCGAGCCGCCAGCGCGCGTCGATGGCGGGCAGGGCGATGGGGAGCTGGTTCTGGACATCGTCGACGCGCAGGCCCTGGAAGGCCCAGCCGGCGATCGAGATATAGCTGTCGGTATCGAGCCGCTCGACCTCGATGACGTTGCGCAGGCGATCATCGCGCGTGAGGTCGAAGCGGCGCGTGACGGTCTTGTCGGTGGCCCAGCGCAGCGAGCCGGTGGCGCGCCAGTAGGGATCGAACTGATAGCGGCCATTGGCCTCGAAATAGCCGCGGAAATTCTCGCCCAGCGTCTCGTTCTCGGCGTCGCGGTCGGGGTTGTCGATGTCGCCATAGGTGGCAAAGCCGCCGACCTGATAGGCGCCCTTGTCGGTGAGGTGGCGCCAACGTGTCGAGAGGCCCGGCAGATTGCCCGAATAGAGATGCGGCGTGACCGTGAGGTCCCGATTGCGCTCGAAACGGAAATAATAAGGCAGCGAGAGTTCGAGCCCGTTGATGCCCGAAATGCTGATGTCGGGGACGAGCGCGCCGGTGACGCCGCCCAATGGCCCTGGATCGCCGACGCCGAAGACGGGCAGGAGCGGCAGGTCGAGCCCGAAGATCTGCAACCGCGCGCCTTCGAAGCGCAGTCGTCCGCTGTCGGCGTCGCGGGTCACGCGCGCCGCGGTGATGCGCCACGGCACGTCGCTGTCGCAGCCATCGGGGCCGGTGGCGGGGCAGGGCGAATAGACCGCGTTGGAGACGATGATGTCGCCATCCTCGCTCGTCCCGCGGTCGCCCGCGATGCGGCCGCCGGTATCGAGCGCGAGGAGGAAATTGTCGATCGCGCCGGTGCGCAATTGCTCGTCGAGCGTGACCTGATCGCCGATCAATCGGTCGCCGGTGGGGGCGAGGAGCACGACATTGCCGCTCGCGGTGACCTCGCCGGTGGCGCGGTTCCAGCGGACCCGGTCGGCGGCGAGATAATAGCCATCGCTGTCGAGGCGCACCGACCCGGTGGCGGTGATGGTCTGCGCCTCGGGATCGTAAATGATCTCGTCGGCGGCAAAGGCGAGATCGTCGATCCCCTCGGGGAGCATGTTGGACGGCGTCGCTTCGGCGACCTGCTCGGGCGTGACTTGCGCGGCAAGCGGGGTCGCGGGCAACAGCATGCCCAGCGCCGTGCCCGTCATCAGGCCGAACCGTGTAAACCTTCCGCTCATCGCGCTGGAGCCTATGCATGGTTGCACGAGGCTGGGCAATGGGCTCGGCAATCCGCCTTTGCCTTTTTCCCGTCGCCCGTTCTAAAGGGCGGCCGAGACAGTCTTACTCCCGAAAAGAGGATATCCAGATGCAGATCCAGTTCGCCACCACCCTCCCCGAGGCCGATCATGCGCTCGTGCTGCCCGCGACGGGCAGCGACGACAGCGCGCTCGCCGACCAGGGGGTGAAGGGCGCGCTGGACAAGCAGCGCTTCTCGGGCAAGCGCGGCAAGGCGGCGACTGCCTGGGTCGGCGAAGATGGCCAGCGCCTGCTCGTCCTCGGCATCGGCGAGGGCGACGGCCTTGACCTCGAAACGCTCGGCGCGACTCTGGTCGCGCAGCTTGCGACCTCGGGCGAAACGCATGCGGTGCTCGACCTGTCGGCGAAGGACATCAAGGCCGATGCCGCCGCGCGTGCCGCGCTGGGCGCTGCGGTCCGGGCGTGGAATTTCGATCATCGCACCAAGAAGAAGGACGAGGAAAAGGTCACGCTCGAGACGCTGACCATCCTCGGCGCGCCCAAGGGGGCGCAAGCGCTGTGGCAGGACCGTTACGAACCGCTGTCCAAGGGCATCGCGCTGACCCGTGAACTGGTCACCGAACCCGCCAACATCATCTACCCCGAAAGCTTCGTCGAGCGCGTGAAGGCGCATGCCGAGGGCACGGGCCTCGTCATCGAGACGCTCGATGAAAAGCAGATGGGCGAACTCGGCATGGGCGCGCTTCTCGGCGTGGCGCAGGGTTCGGTGCGAAAGCCCCGCCTGCTCGTCATGAAGTGGATGGGCGGCGAGGGCGACGACGTGCCGCTGCTGCTCGTCGGCAAGGGCGTCACCTTCGACACCGGCGGCATCTCGATGAAGCAGCCCGCGGGCATGGAGCAGATGAAATGGGACATGGGCGGCGCGGGCGCGGTGTCGGGCGCGATGGTCGCGCTTGCGGCACGCAAGGCCAAGGCCAATGTCGTCGGCATATGCGGGCTCGTCGAGAATATGCCCGACGGCAATGCGCAGCGTCCGGGCGACGTCGTCACGTCCATGTCGGGCCAGACCATCGAGGTCATCAACACCGACGCCGAAGGCCGCCTCGTCCTGTGCGACGCGCTGACCTGGGGGCAGAAGGAATTTTCGCCCAAGACCGTGCTCGACCTTGCCACGCTGACCGGCGCGATGGTCATCAGCCTGGGGCATGAACAGGCAGGCTTCTTCACCAATTCGGACGACCTTGCCGAGGACCTCATGAAGGCGTCGAAGAAGTCGGGCGACAAGCTGTGGCGCCAGCCGCTCGGCGAGGCCTATGACCGCCTGATCGATTCGCCCATCGCCGACATGAAGAATGTCGGCCCGCGCGAAGCCGGATCGATCACTGCCGCGCAATTCCTCCAGCGGTTTATCGAGGACGGCGTCGATTGGGCC
Source organism: Sphingomicrobium arenosum (assembly GCF_026157085.1). NCBI lineage: Bacteria > Pseudomonadati > Pseudomonadota > Alphaproteobacteria > Sphingomonadales > Sphingomicrobiaceae > Sphingomicrobium > Sphingomicrobium arenosum. The sequence continues at coordinate 898,296 of NZ_JANPVN010000001.1, read as the reverse complement.
CATCTCGACATCGCGGGCATGGCATGGAGCGACAAGGCCGGGGCGACGCGCGACAAGGGCGCGACCGGGTATGGCGTGCGCGTGCTCGACATGTATGTCGCGCGCGAACTCGAGGACTAGGTCTCCTGCGGGTCGATTTCTACCAGCATGGCGGGGGCGTTGCGAACGTCCTCGTCGCGCTCGCCACCAAGCTGATGGGGCAGAGCGAGCGGCTGATCGTCGTCCATGACGATCCGGCCGAACTCGCCAGCCTCGACCGCCGCCTGTGGACCGAGGCGCCCGCCGACAGCTTCCTTGCGCATGGCGTGGTCGATGAAGGCCGCGACAAGGACCAGCCGATCCTGCTGACCGGGCGTACGGTGGCGCCCAATGGCGCGCGCAACATCCTCATCGCCGATGGCGAATGGCGCCCGGCCGCGCTCGATTACGACCGCGCCTTCTTCCTGTTCGACGAGGCGACGATCGCGGGCGCGCGCTCGGCGTGGAAATCCTTGGGTGACAAGCAAGATATTGATCGACATTATTGGGCGCAGGAGGAAGGGCGCTGGGTGCAGAAGGCCTGACCTCGATTTTGAGGGGGAGTTCGACATGCGCATCAAACTGACGACCGGCGTGCTGGCGCTGATGCTGGCGGGTTGTGGCGGCGAGGTTGCGAGCGACGCCGATGAGCAGGGCGCAGCCCCCGCGGCGAGCGCTTCGGGCGATGGGGCAGAGGCCAGCGCGTCCGCCGATGCCGCGAGTGGCAGTCACGAGATGCCCTACGGCTTCACCTCCTATCCCGGTGCGAGCGATTACAGCCGCTGGGATCACAGCCGAGACGGCCATGTCGGGGCGACCATCGACATGGTGTCCGCCGACGCGCCGCAACAGGTGATCGACCATTATGTCGCCGCCGCAGAGGCGCTCGGCATGACCGTGCACAACAATACCATGCTGGGTGAGGATCATTGGTTGACGATCCACCGCGCCGATGGGGAGCAGGCACTCTTGCTCACGGTCGAGCCCAAGAACGGCGGCTCGCAACTGCAATTCGGTTTTTCCAATCTCGAAAGCGAGGAGGCAGCGTGATGCGCGATATCCGAACGATGACCGTAGGCGCGATGGCGCTGGTCCTGGCAGCCTGTGGCAATGACGGCGATGGGGCGAGCGACACCATCATCAGCGATGACGCCGGGCGCGCGATCGAGAATGTCGCCAAGGCCGATGTCAGCGGCGGCATGGGGAGCGGCGCGTTGCAATCGGACCTGCCCGATCATGTCCCCGCCTATCCCGGCGCCCGGGTCGAAGGCGACATGACGATTTCCAGCGGCGACAAGGGCGCGCGCAATGTGCAGATGCTGAGCGACGACAGCATCGACGATATCCTCGATTTCTACGAAGAGCGGGCGAAGGCCGCCGGTTACGAGGTCGAGCGCACGCGGCTGACGGGGGACGTCGGCATGGGAAGCCTGTCGGTGAAGACCGGCGAGGGCTCGCTCGACGGCTATGCGGTCCAGGTGTTCGCCAATGACGATGGCAAGAGCGGCATCACGCTGATGCTCGGCCAAGGGCGCTAGTCGGGAGGCAAAGCGTCGGCCAAGCCACTTGCGGTTACGGTCCACTGCGGCTAGGGGCGCGCGCAACACCCCAAGCCATTAGTGGAGACTTTTCATGGCCGTGACCCGTACCTTCTCGATCATCAAGCCCGACGCCACCCGCCGCAACCTGACCGGCGCGGTCACCAAGAAGCTGGAAGAAGCCGGCCTTCGCGTCGTCGCGTCCAAGCGCATCCACATGACAAAGGAACAGGCCGAGGGCTTCTACGCCGTCCACGCCGAGCGCCCCTTCTTTGGTGAACTGGTCGAGTTCATGATGTCGGAGCCGGTCGTCGTGCAGGTCCTCGAGGGCGAAGACGCCGTCAAGCGCAACCGCGACATCATGGGCGCCACCAACCCGGCCGACGCCGATGAAGGCACCATCCGCAAGGAATATGCGCTGTCGATCGGCGAAAACAGCGTCCACGGTTCGGACAGCGACGAAAATGCCGCGATCGAGATCGCTTACTTCTTCAACGACGACGAGATCGTCGGCTAAGCGAACTGCTCTAGCGAATTGCAAAGGGCCGTCGGGGAGACCCGGCGGCCTTTTTCTTTGCGGCGGGAATGGGGTGGGAAGCGGACATGTGCAGCCCCCATCCTACTCCTCTGAAACGACTTCAGTGGCAAGGTACTCTGATCGCATCGTCCGGATCGCTTCGGGTATATGCTTTTCGCTTGGTTGCACTCCTAAGAAGTCACTGACCACACGCCAGCCTTCGGAAGTCTTAGTAAGCACCATTAAATTTGAGCCAAGCCGCTCCTGCATTGCACCCCGATCCTTAACCACAGACCATGTTTTGTACGTCATGAGCGCGGTGTTCTCATATTGATGTATCGTCACGTCGAAGATTTCGCGCTTCACTGGCGCTTCGAGGCCGTTGTCTGTCTGACGGGTCGTAAGCCCCTGAAAGCCGATGGGGTGACCGTCAATTCCATGATAGAAATAGCCAGGCGCGACATATTCCGCTCGGCGAGCATCACGCTCTTCTACTGTGTCAAAGTGCTGCTGAGCGGCCATAGCGTAGCTCATGATCACCTGAAGGGCTTCGGGATCCAGGTCATGCGACCCTGACACCGACACTCCAGGAGGCACTTGGTCCTGTGCGAACGATTGAGAGGGCAGTGCAAATGCCATTGCCACGAAAATCAGCCCAGTAGCTTCTAAAACTTTCATGCCCCTTCCCCTAAATTGAATATCCACAAAGATGGATATCTATAACATACGTCAATTTAGAAACGGTGACGAAGTCCATTGAACGTCCGCAATCGGGTCGTTAGCCACCCGTCCGCTCCTGGCACAGCGCCAGTTCCGTGAAAGCGACGTCAGAGGGGTGGTTAGCGGACATCAAGCCAGCAGAAGCCGCACGCTGTCTTTATGTGCGTGAAAAACGTCGATGAGCCAATCGAAGACCGTGTCGCCTCTGCCCTGCCGAGCAGTTTTCAACTCTGCTTGGACCATTTCTCGGTTTGACGGATGACAGAGCGACAGGCGCTTCTCTAATTGCCGCACCGTTTCAGGATAGCCAAGATTGGCACGAGAAACGTCCGAGCGAACCCACCTGAGCGTGAATCCGTTTTCCGGGACGCCGCCATGTTCACCACACAAGACGTCATCCAAGGCATCAAGATTCCGGCCCCAGTCGCCAAGAGCCATCGACCTGCTAATTTGATCATAGAAGGCTTCAAGCGACGTGATCGAAGCCCCGTCGAGAACGTATTCTTCTGTCATGCGCCCAGAATAGAGCGTGCGCGAATGTCCGCAACGGGGTCGTTAGCCGTCATTTGCGGTGAAGGCTTCCCAATAGCGTCGATGATCCTATCTGCGAGGAAAGGGAGGGTCTCATGGCTGTCAAAATCGATCATTTGACCATCGCCAATCGCGATCGCGCGGCGGCGGATCGGCATTACGGGATCCTGTTGCCACTCGTTGGGTTCGAGCAGCGCAAGGCGGGGATCTGGACCGACGGGGCGGGATTCTGGATCCAGCTCATCACCGCCAAGGCCGGGACGGGGCCCTATGAGCGCTATGGCGCGGGACTCAATCACTGGGGGCTGGCGATGGAGAGCCGCGAGGCGGTGCAGGCGCTTCGCGAAGCGTTGATCGCGGCGGGGATCGACGCGCAGCCGCTGCAGGAGCTCGGCGGGGCGACCGCGCTGTTCCTGCCCGATCCCGATGGACTGCGCGCCGAATTCACCTTTTATCCCGATGGGATGGACCCGGTCGGCTGACGCCAAGGAACGCGGCGCCGTCTCCTGCCGTTCAGCGGGGAAAGGAGACGCGCATGGTGAAGGTGCTGGCGATCTGTGGATCGCTTCGGGAAAAGAGTTTCAACAAGGCGGTGCTGGAGGCGGCGGCCGAACTGGCGCCCGAGGGGATGGAGATCGAGATCTTCGTCCCGGGCAAGGTCGAACTGTTCAACGAGGAACTGGAAAAGGACCCGCCCTTTGGCGCCGCCGAGATGATCGAGAAGGCCAAGGGCGCCGACGCGATCCTGATCGGCAATCCCGAATATAATCACTCGCTCTCGGGCGTCTTGAAGAATGCGCTCGACTGGCTCAGCCGTCCGAGTGCGGGGCAGCCGCTGAAGGACAAGGCGGCGATGAGCGTCGGCGCCTCGCCCGGTCCGGTCGGCACCGCGCGCGCCCACGTGCATCTGCGCGTCATCGCCTGGACCATCGGCATGCGGCTGTGGCCGGGGCCCGAGGTGCTGGTCGGAAACTGCAAGGACAAGATCGAGGACGGCAAGCTGACCGACGAGGACAGCCGCAAGTTCCTCCAGAAGTCGCTCGGCGCCTTTGCCGATTGGATCGAACGCTTGGGCTAGCGCGCGACGAAGCGGGCGAGGGCTTGTGGATAGAGTTCGTGTTCGCGTTCCAATACCTTGGCCTCGAGACTTGAGACGGTATCGAGGGGCGACACGTCCACTCTCGCCTGCGCGACAACCTCGCCCGCGTCCAGTTCCTCGGTGACGACATGCACCGAGCAGCCGTGCTCCTTGTCGCCCGCATCGAGGCAGCGCTGGTGCGTGTCGAGGCCCTTATATTTGGGCAGGAGCGAGGGGTGGATGTTGAGCATGCGGCCTGCAAAGCGGCGGATGAACTCGGGGCCGAGGATGCGCATGAAGCCCGCCAGCGCGATGGTGCCCGCGCCGCTCTCCTTGAGCCGATCGCCGAGCCGCTGGTCATAGGCGGCGCGGTCCTGCCCGCGGCTGTCCTCGCTCCACGTCGTGATGCCGCGTTGCTCGGCCCATATGAGGCCCGCGGCGGCGGGGCGGTTGGAAGCGACGAGGACGACTTCATAGCCGTCCGCCTGCCGCACCAGTTCGCGCATGTTCGAGCCGCGCCCCGAAATGAGGATCGCGACCTTTCTGGGGTCAGGCGTCATGGGTCGCCGACCAGCCTTCGCCGGTGACGGTGCAGCCGCGCGCGCCCTTGCGCACCTCGCCGATCCGGAAGGTCTCGATCCCCTCGCGCCCGAGGTGGAGCGCGAGCGCCTCGGCCTCTTCGGCGGGGACGATGGCGACCATGCCGATGCCGCAGTTGAAAGTGCGCGCCATCTCGGCCTCCGCGACCGCGCCGCCCTGTTGCAGCATGGTGAAGAGCGCGGGGCGCTCCCACGCGGTCATGTCGACATGCGCATGGCAGCCCTCGGGCAGCGAGCGCGGGATGTTTTCGAGCAGGCCGCCGCCGGTGATGTGCGCGAGCGCATGGATGCGGTTGTCGCGCAGGGGCCCAAGCAGCGGGCGGACGTAGATTTGCGTCGGGGCGAGCAGCGCTTCGCTCAAGGTCCGGCCATCGCCCGGCACGGCCATGTCGAGGCTCCAGCCCTCGCGCTCGATGATGCGGCGCACGAGCGAAAAGCCGTTCGAATGCACACCATTGGAGGCGAGGCCGAGGAGCACGTCGCCCGGTGCGACCTTGGAGGCGTCGAGCAATTGCCCGCGCTCGACCGCGCCGACACAGAAGCCCGCGAGGTCGTAATCGCCGCCTTCGTACATGCCCGGCATCTCCGCGGTTTCGCCGCCGATCAGCGCGCAGCCCGATAGCTGGCAGCCCTCGGCGATCGAGGCGACGACCTGCGTGGCGACCTCATTGTCGAGTTTGCCGGTGGCATAATAGTCGAGGAAGAAGAGCGGTTCGGCGCCCTGCACAATGAGGTCGTTGACGCACATGGCGACGAGGTCGATGCCGACGTAGCGGTGGATGCCGGTGTCGATGGCGAGTTTGAGCTTGGTGCCGACGCCGTCGTTCGCCGCGACCAGCAAGGGGTCCTCGAACCCCGCGGCCTTCAGATCGAACACCCCGCCGAACCCGCCCAATGCGGCGTCGGCGCCGGGGCGGGCGGTCATGCGGGCGAGGGGGGCGATGGTCTTGACGAGGGCGTTGCCCGCCTCGATCGAGACGCCCGCTTCTTCGTAGGAGAGGCCGGTCTTGTCGTTCATGTGCGCTTGCTAACCAGATGAGGCTTGGAAATCCACGCCCAAATCGCCACAAGGGCCATCCTATGAGCCTTCGCCGTCTTCTCCTCCTCCTCGTGCCCCTCGTTCTCGGCGCCGGCTATGCCGCCGCGCAGATGGAGGATGGCGACCGCGGCATCCTGCCGCGCGACACCGCGCAGGTGCTCGAAGTGACCGGGATCGAAGTCGATGTGGCGGGCGAGACGCCGCAGGACGCGCGCTTCAATGGCTGGCGCATCGCCCAGCGCGAGGGCTGGCGGCGTTTGTGGGCGCAGACTACTAACCGGCCCGCCGCACAGGCACCGCGACTGTCCGATGGCACGCTCGACCAGCTCGTCAGCGCAGTAGTGGTGGAGCGCGAGCAGATCGGTCCGGCGCGCTATATCGCCACGTTGGGCATCCAGTTCGACCGCGCCCGCACCGGCGAACGGCTCGGCCTGTCGGGAGGGCAGCAACGCTCGGCCCCGATGCTGCTGATCCCGGTGACGGTGAGCGGCGGCACGGCGACGAGCGTGGAGACGCGCAACGACTGGCAGCGCGCCTGGGCCTTCTTCCGCACTGGCGACACGCCGATCGACTATGTCCGCGTCTCGGGTCTTGGGGTCGATCCGCTGCTCGTCAATGCCGCCGTGACGCGCCGTCCGGGCGCCGAATGGTGGACCAATGTCGCCGACCTCTATGGCGCGAGTAATATCCTCATCGCCGAAGTCACGCTGCATCGCCTCTATCCCGGCGGTCCTGCCGAAGGGCGGTTCGTCGCGCGTGTCGGGCGCGGCCGCACCCCGGTCGGCAGCTTCACACTGCGTGCCGCCAATTCGGAAGCGATTCCGGCGATGATGAGCCAAGGGGCCGAGCGCATGGACGAATTGTTCGCGCGCGCCTTCCGCGCCGGAGACCTCGGCCCCGACCGCGCGCTGGTCGTCAAGCAGGCGCCGCCGCCGGTCGAGGAGCTCGAGGAGGTCGTCCAGGCCGTCTCGACCTACCAGATGCGGATTTATGCGGCCAATGGCGGCGACCTGCAGGGCGCGCTCGGCGCGCTGCGCGGGACCGCGGGGGTCGAGGGCGTGACCGAGCAGAGCCTCGCCGCCGGCGCGATTTCCAACGTGCTCGTCACCTATCGCGGCGATGTGAACAGCCTGCGCGCCTCGCTGCTCGCGCGGGGCTGGTATTCGACCTATGTCGCAGGCGTGCTGCAAATCCAGCGGCAGGCCATCAATCGACCCGCGCCGAGCCCGCAGCCCGCGCCGCCGCCGCCCGCGCCGGTGACGGAGGGTGACGACGGGTGAGCCCGCCCGCGCAATTCGCCCTTCCGCTCGACTGGCCGCAGGATAACGGAGCGGTCGCCTTTCTCACTGGCGAGGCCAATCGCGACGCGGTCGCCGGGCTGGCAGGCTGGCGCGACTGGCCGGTGCGCGCCGCCATCCTGACCGGGCCGCGCCGCTCGGGGCGCAGCCTGCTCGCGCGCACTTTTGCGCGGCAGGTCGGGGCGCGGGTGTTCGACGATGCGCAGGATCATGACGAGGAAGCGCTTTTCCACGCCTGGAACCGGGCGCAGGAGGAAGATCGGCCGTTGCTGCTGGTGGCCGACGAAGTGCCGCCGCATTGGACGCCCGAGCTGCCCGACCTCGTCACTCGTCTCGGCGCCTCGCCGATCTTGCGAATAGGCGACCCCGACGACCAGCTGCTGGCCGACCTCTTCGCGTTGCATTTCGAGGCGCGCGGGTTGCATCTGCCGCCGGAGGCGCAGGCCTATCTGGTCGCACGCGCGCCGCGCAGCTATTGGGATGCCGAATGCCTCGTCGAGGCGATCGACCGCTTCGCCATCGCCGAGCGCGCGCGGATCAGCGTGCCGACCATCCGGCGCGCCTTGGAAGCAAGGGGACAGGCGGCATGAGCGAGGCCGATCCGATTGGCGACACGTCGCAAAGCGGGACCTTGACGCCCAAGGCCATGCTCGAGGCCATCGGCACAGACCGTTTCTTCAATCGCGAACTGTCGTGGCTCGCCTTCAATCGCCGCGTGCTCGAAGAAGCCGCCAACCCGGCGCATCCGCTCCTCGAGCGCCTGCGCTTCCTTTCGATCGCGGGCTCGAACCTCGATGAATTCTTCATGGTGCGCGTCGCTGGCCTCAAGGGGCAGCAATTGCAGGGCATCGAGGAATATTCGATCGACGGGCGCACGCCGGGGCAGCAATTGGACGAGATCGCCAAGGCCGCCGATGACCTCACCGCCGAGGCGCAGGCGCTGTGGATCGACCTGCGCGCCCGGCTCGAGGAGGCGGGGCTCGATGTCATCCACCGCGAGGAATTGACCGAGGCGGAAAGCGACTATCTCGCCCATCGCTTCGACGAGGAAATCCTGCCCGTCGTCACCCCGCAAGTGGTCGACGGGGTCAATCCCTTTCCCTTCGTGCCCAATGCGGGGTTCGGCCTGATCTTCGACCTTTACGATCCGCAGACCGACGAGGAACTGGTCGAGCTGCTGATGATCCCGCCCTCACTACCGCGCTTTATCGAACTGCCGCGTGCGGAAGAGATGGAAGGCACGCGGGTAATCGCCATCGAGAGCGTGATCCGCGAGTTCTTCGACAAGCTGTTCCCCGGGTTCGAGAAGCGCAGCGCGGGTGCGTTCCGCGTGCTGCGCGACAGCGACATCGAGGTCGAGGAAGAGGCGGAGGATCTCGTCCTTACCTATCGCTCGGCGATCAAGCGGCGGCGGCGTGGGCGGATCATCCGTCTCGAACTGGCCGCCGACACGCCCGATGACCTCGAGGACGTGGTGCGCGAGGGCCTTGAGGCCGACAATGCGCTAATCGTCGAAACCTCGGGCATGATCGGCATGGCCGACCTTGCCCAGATCGTCGACGTCGAACGGCCCGACCTCAAGTTCGAGCCCTACAATCCCCGTTTCCCCGAGCGCATCAAGGAATATGGCGGCGACTGTTTCGCCGCGATCCGCGCCAAGGACATTGTCGTCCACCACCCCTATGAGACCTTCGACGTGGTGGTGAGCTTCCTGCGCCAGGCGGCGCAGGATCCCGATGTGGTGGCGATCAAGATGGCGCTCTATCGCGCCGGCAAGCAATCCGAGATCATCGAGGCGCTGGCGACCGCGGCCGAGGCGGGCAAGTCGGTCACCGCCGTGGTGGAATTGAAGGCGCGTTTCGACGAGGAGCAGAACATCCTGTGGGCGGCGCGATTGGAGCGCGCGGGCGTACAGGTCGTCTATGGCTTCTTCGAGTGGAAGACCCACGCCAAGGTCGCGATGGTGGTGCGCCGCGAAGGCGACAAGATGCGCACCTATACCCATTGGGGCACGGGCAATTATCACCCCGTCACGAGCCGCATCTATACCGACCTGTCCTTCTTCACCGCCTCGACCCGCGCGGCGCGCGATGCGGCCAAGATGTTCAACCTCGTCACCGGTTTCGTGCGCCCGCGCGGGCTCGAACTGGCGACCTTCAGCCCGGCGAACCTGCGGGCGCGCATCCTCAAGCTGATCGACCGCGAGATCGAGCATGCCAAGGCCGGAAGGCCCGCGGCGATCTGGGCCAAGATGAACCAGCTGGTCGATCGCGAGGTGATCGACCGCCTTTATCTTGCCAGCATGGCGGGGGTGTCGATCGAGCTCGTCGTGCGCGGTATCTGCTGTCTCAGGCCCGGGGTCGAGGGATTGAGCGAGAATATCCGCGTGAAATCGATCGTCGGGCGCTTCCTCGAGCATAGCCGTATCTTCGTCTGCGCCAATGGCGAGCGCCTGCCGCATGACAAGGCGAAGGTCTTCATCTCCTCGGCCGACTGGATGCCGCGCAATTTCGACCGCCGCGTCGAATATTTGATGCCGCTCGAGAACCCGACGGTGCATGCGCAGGTTCTGGAACAGGTGATGATCGCGAACCTCATCGATAACGAGCAGAGCTGGGTGCTCGGCCCCGATGGTGCCTATGAACGGCTGAAGCCCGGCAAGCGCCATTTCAACTGCCACCATTATTTCATGACCAACCCGTCCTTGTCGGGTCGCGGCGCGGCGCTCGCGGGCAAGAAGATCCCCAAGCTGAAACTGACCCAGCGCGGCGGATGATCGGCAGTCTCGCCTTCGGCCCGGTCGGCATCATCGACATCGGCTCCAACTCGGTCCGGCTCGTCGTCTATGGCGGCAATGCGCGCAGCCCCTCGATTCTGTTCAACGAAAAGGTGATGGCGGGCCTTGGGCGCAGCCTCGGCGCCGACGGGGCGATGGACGAGGAAGCAATGGCCGAGGCCTTGGACGCGCTCGCCCGCTTTCGCGCCATCGCCAGGCTGATGAAGGTAAAGCGGCTGCGCACGGTGGCGACGGCGGCGGTGCGCGATGCCTCGAATGGCGACGACTTCCTCTACGCCTGCGCCAAGATGGGGCTGAAGCCTGCTTTATTGTCGGGCGAAGAGGAGGCGACCGCCTCGGCTTTGGGCGTCATCAGCGCCATTCCCTGGGCCAAGGGCGTCGTCGCCGATCTTGGCGGCGGCAGTCTCGAACTCGCCGGGGTCGCTCGCGGCCATGTCGGCGCGGTGTCCTCCGAACCCATTGGCGTGCTGCGCGTGGGCGATCCGCCCGATGTCGCGCTCATCGCCGAAAAGCTCGCCCATGCGCTCGACGGCGGCCAGCTCGCACGCGCGGCAAAGGGCGAGGGACTTTATCTCGTCGGCGGCAGTTTTCGCGCCATCGCCCAGCTCGATATGCGCTCCGCTCATCATCCGCTTCCCATCGCGCACCAGCATCGGCTCGATCCGGCGCGGCTGCCCGAACTGGCGGCGCTGGTCGAGGCATGGGGTCCGGAAAGGCTGCGCTCGGACGCGCTCATCTCCAGCCAGCGCGTGCCGCATCTGCCGGCCGCCATCGCGATCCTTGGCGAATTGGTGCGTCTGCTGGAGCCCAAGACGATCACCATCAGCGCCGATGGACTGCGCGAAGGGCTGCTCTACCAGGACTTGCCGGAGGCCGAGCGGGCGCACGATCCGCTGCTCGCCGCCGCACTCGAGGTCGGGCGGCAGCTGGGACGCTTTGGCGATCTGGGCGCCTTGCTCGACCAATGGATCGCACCGCTATTTACCGAGGACGGGCCGCATAAGGCGCGCCTCAGGCTGGCGACCTGTTTGCTCGGCGATATCGCGTGGAACGCGCATCCCGATTATCGCGCCGAACGCGCGGTGGACCTTGCGCTTCATGGCAATTGGGTGGGGGTGGATGCCAAGGGCCGCGCGCTGATCGGGCGCGCCTTGTTCACGGCTTTCGGCGGCAATGGCGATTTCGACCCCAAGGTCGCGGCGCTGCTGAGCGAGAAGAACCTTGTCCGGGCAGAGGGCTGGGGGCGCGCGATCCGCCTCGCCATGCGGCTGTCGGGCGGTACCGAGAAGGTGCTGCGCCAATCCTCGCTGCGCCGCGAGGGCGAGATGCTCGTCCTGCGCCTGCCCGAGGCACAATATCGGCTCTATGGTCAGGCCGTGCAAAAACGCCACGACCAGCTGGCCGCGGCGCTTTCGCTGCAATCTTCGGTGCGGTTCGCCTGAGCGCGGCCTAGCCGCAACGAATGTCGATGATCATATTCTGGTCGTCGAGCATGGCCATGACGCGCTCGGGGACCGGATCGTAGGTCATGCCGTCATTGCGGCGCCACTGGAACAGCCCCGCGCCGGTCGCGTCGATGATGTCGTCGGCGACCTGCTGGCTCGCGGGCTGGCCGATGAAGGCGTCATAAGCGACATTGGTGCAGATGTTCGACATGGGGCCCGGTCGATCGATCCGGGCATAATCGTCATCATAGGGATATTGGACGCAGGCAGCGAGGCTGACGGCGGCGGTTGCGGGCAGGATCCATTTCATCACGCTTCCCCCTGTTGGCGGGCCCGGGTGGGAGGAGATGGACCCGCTTGGCTTAACCTGTTTTAGTCATCTTGAGCTTGCCATTTTCCGTGGCGAAAGCCAAGCGGCCTTCCACGAGGTCGAGCGCGTCGCGCCCGAATTCCTCGAACCGCCAGCCCGACAGGATGTCCAGACCCTCGCGTTCGCCCGCCGCGAGCAGTTCCAATTCCTGCGCCCGCGCGATGAGGCGCGGCGCGACGCCGGCCTCCTTCGAGCGGATTTTCAGGAGCAATTTCAACAGGTCGCTGACGAGGCTCGCATCCTTGGTAAGCCCGGGGCGGCGCTGCGGTTTGGCCGGCATTTCCTCGTTGGGAAGCGGTTCGGCGCTCTCGATCGCGTCCATCAGCCGCGCGCCGATCTCATTGTCGCGCCAGCCCTTGGAGAGGCCGCGCACCTTGACGAGGTCTTCCTGACGCCTGGGCGGATGATTGGCCAGTTCACCCAGCGTGTCGTCCTTGACGATTCGCCCGCGCGGCAAGTCCTTGCCCCGGGCCTCGCGTTCACGCCAGGCAGCGAGCGCCTTCAGGCGGCCGAGGACGTCGGGCTTGCGGCTCGGGAGTTTGATGCGCTTCCACGCATCTTCGGGATCGAAGGCGAAGGAGGAAGGATCGGCGAGCCGCGCCATCTCCTCGTCGAGCCAGCCGCCGCGGCCGGTCTCGACCAGCTTTTCGAGCAGCGTCGGGAAGATTTCGGCGAGATGCGTCACATCGGCGATGGCGTAGTCGATCTGGCGCTTGTCGAGGGGGCGGCGCGACCAGTCGGTGAAGCGTGCGCCCTTGTCGAGCTGATGGCCCAAGGTGGCGGCAACGAGGTTGGCGTAGCCGACCTGTTCGCCATAACCGAGCGCCATGGCCGCGATCTGCGTGTCGAACAGCGGGGTCGGCACCTTGCCGGTGATATTGTGGAAAATCTCGAGGTCCTGCCCACCGGCATGAAAGACCTTCAACACCTCCTCATTATCGACGAGGAGGTCGAGGAGCGGCCCCATGTCGATGCCGTCGGCCAGCGGATCGATGGCGGCTGCTTCCTTGCCGTCCGAAATCTGGATCAGGCAGAGGATCGGCCAATAGGTGTTCTCGCGCATGAATTCGGTATCGACGACGACGAAGTCGGCGCTTTCCATGCGGGAGACGAGTTGTGCGAGTTCCGCGCTGTCGCGGATGAGATCATGGATTTTCATAGTTGGAAAAGCGCCCTAGCCGAAGTGTCGCGCCTTGACAAAGACAAGCTGCAAGGCGAGGTGCTGCACCCGAAAGCGGGGGCCTTCCCGCACCACTCAAATTTCCCGGATCGATCATGCACGCTTACCGCTCCCACAATTGCGCCGCCCTCAACAAGGACCATGTCGGCGAGACCGTCCGCCTGTCGGGCTGGGTCCACCGCAAGCGCGACCATGGGGGCGTGCTGTTCGTCGATCTTCGCGACCATTACGGCTTGACCCAGATCGTCGCCGACGAGGACAGCCCGGCGCTTCCGATCCTAGACAAGCTCAAGCTCGAAAGCGTCGTCACCATCGACGGCGAAGTGAAGGCGCGCAGCGAGGGCACGGTCAACGATCGCCTGCCGACCGGCGCCATCGAGGTGTTCGCGCGCGGCGTGACGGTGCAATCGGAAGCCGCCGAGCTTCCCATGCCGGTCGCGGGCGAACAGGAATATCCCGAGGAAATCCGCCTCAAATATCGCTATCTCGACCTGCGCCGCGAGCGCGTTCACAACAATATCATGCTGCGCTCGAAGGTGATCTCGAGCCTGCGCCGCCGCATGCAGGACCAGGGCTTCACCGAATTCCAGACGCCGATCCTCGGCGCCTCGAGCCCCGAGGGCGCGCGCGATTATCTGGTGCCCTCGCGCCTCCATCCGGGCCGCTTCTATGCGCTCCCGCAGGCGCCGCAGATGTTCAAGCAGCTGCTCATGGTCTCGGGCTTCGACCGCTATTTCCAGATCGCGCCCTGTTTCCGCGACGAGGATCTGCGCGCCGACCGTTCCCCCGAATTCTACCAGCTCGACTTCGAAATGAGCTTCGTCACGCAGGAAGACGTCTTCCAGGCGCTGGAGCCCGTGCTCGCGGGGGTGTTCGAGGAATTTGCGGACGGCAAGAGCGTCACGCCCGCCGGTGAATTTCCGCGCATTCCCTATCGCGAGGCGATGCTGAAATATGGGTCGGACAAGCCTGACCTTCGCAATCCCATCGTCATCAGCGACGTCGGTGCGCATTTCGAAGGCTCGGGCTTCGGGCTGTTCGCCAACCTCGTTTCGCAGGGCAAGAAGGTCCGCGCGATCCCCGCACCGGGCACCGCCGAAAAGAGCCGCAAGTTCTTCGACGAGATGAATGACTGGGCGCGCAGCGAAGGCTTCCCGGGCCTCGGCTATGCCACCCGCAAGGGCGGCGAATGGGGCGGTCCCATTGCCAAGAACCACGGGCCCGACAAGATGGACAAGCTGGCCGACGAACTCGGCCTCGGCCCCGATGACGGCATCTTCTTCGCCGCGGGCGAGGAAAAGGACGCCGCCAAGCTGGCGGGCGCGGCGCGCACCCGCGTCGGCGAGAGCCTCGGCCTCATCGAGGAAGGCTGTTTCAAATTCTGCTGGATCGTCGATTTCCCGATGTACGAATATGACGAGGCGCAGCAGAAGGTCGACTTTTCGCACAACCCCTTCTCGATGCCGCAGGGCGAAATGGATGCGCTGGAAAACAAGGATCCGCTCGACATCCTTGCCTGGCAGTATGACATCGTCTGCAACGGTTACGAGCTGAGCTCGGGCGCGATCCGGAACCACCGCCCCGACATCATGTACAAGGCGTTCGAGATCGCCGGCTACACCAAGGCCGATGTCGACGAGAATTTCTCGGGGATGATCGAGGCGTTCAAACTGGGCGCGCCGCCGCATGGCGGTTCGGCGCCGGGCATCGACCGCATCGTCATGCTGCTCGCCGACGAGCCCAATATCCGCGAGGTCATCACCTTCCCGATGAACCAGCGCGCGCAGGACCTGATGATGGGCGCGCCGAGCCTCGTCACCGACCGCCAGCTCGAGGAGCTGTCGATCGCGGTGACCGCCGAGCCCGAGGATGAGGCCGTCGAGCCTGCGCCCGAGACCCTTGTCGAAGAGCGCTGATACGGCTTAAAGACCGTATCGTCCCATATTGGGAACGGCTCGTCGGACCATCGATTTGCCGTTTCCGTTAATGCGCGTTAACTCCTGTGACGTGCCGATCGAATTAACAGAAGGCGAACCGGGGGCGGTGAACGAGGGTCTGGCAGGCGAAAGCCTCGAAGACCTTCGTGCGCGGCTCAAGGGCTTGCAACTGCGCCAGCTGGTACATCGCCAGCGGCTCATCCTGCTCGTCGAGGGGTGGGAAGCCAGCGGCAAGCGCTCCTTCCTGCGACAAGTGATGGGCGGGCTCGACCCATGCGCGGCTGATTGTCATTGCCTCGAGCCGCAACCGATCGGCAGCGAGGATCGGCACTGGCTCGCCAAATATTGGAACGGCCTGCCGGGGGCGGGACAATCCAGCCTCTTCTATCGCAGCTGGTATCGCAGCCTCGTCGACGAACGCGTGCTCCGCGGCATGGATGACAAGCATTGGTCGCGCGGATGCGACGAGATCAACGAATTCGAAGCGCAGCAACGCGACCATGACACGACCATCGTCAAGCTGTTCTTCCATTGCTCCGCTAGCGCGCTCGACCAGCGCCTTGCCCAGCGTCGCGCCGATCCATGGGAACGCCAGCTGATCCGCGAGGCCGAGGAATTGGCGCGCGACCGGCGCGACGACTATGTAGCGGCTTGGAATGTCGCCTTCGAGGAAACCGACATGCGCTGGGCGCCGTGGCGCCTCGTCGATGCCGAGGATGTCGGTCGAGGGGTGCATTCGGCGCTGGCGCACCTCGTGGCCGAGCTCGACCGCGCGCTGCCCGCCGATCCGCCCGCGACCGAGGGCGAGCATGAGGTGATCGACTTTCCCGGCAAGGCGCTGCGCTGAGCGGCAAGCATCGCAAGAAGGGCGAGTTGCCCGAAAAGACCTGCGCCAGCTGCGGACGCCCGTTCGCGTGGCGCAAGAAGTGGGCGAAGGTCTGGGACGAGGTGAAATATTGCTCCGACCGCTGCCGGGGCAACAAGTCTCAAGCCTCGGGGTAGGCGATCTTCTCGATCTCGTAGAACATCTCGCCGGCAGGAAGCCGCACCCCGCGTTCGTCGCCGACGCGGGCGCCGATGATGGCGCGGGCGATGGGGGAGGACCAGCCGACGCGCCCATCGCCCGCCTCGGCCTCGTCATCGCCGACGATGGTGAGGATGCGGCTGCGCTCGTCTTCGTCGACCAGCGTCACGGTCGCGCCGAAACGGACCTCGTCGCGTCGCTCGGCGCGTGACGGATCGACGACCTTGGCGTTCTTCATGACCTTCGAGAGGTAACCCAGCCGCCGGTCGATCTCGCGCAATTTCTTGCGGCCGTAGATGTAATCGCCATTTTCCGAGCGATCGCCATTGCCCGCCGCCCAGCTGATCGTCTCGACCAGCTTGGGGCGCTCGGTGCCGAACAGCTGCTCATATTCCTCGCGGATACGCGCAAACCCCTGCGGGGTGATATAGCGCGGGCGGCCCTTCCCCCCGCCGCTCATCAGCCGGGCTGGCCCGGCTTGCCGAGGTGGCGCGAGACATGGACCGTGCCATAGGCAGGCACATAGGGGTTCAGGCGGTCGTAGACGGCGGCATTTTCGATCACGCGCTGCACATAGCTGCGGGTTTCGCCAAAGGGAATGCGTTCGATCCACGCCAGCTGATCGACCCCCGGATTGCGCGGGTCGCCATAGCGGCGGACCCATTTCATGGCATTGCCATGACCCGCGTTGTAGCTGGCGGCGGCGAGCATGATCGCGCCGTCCCAATTCCTGAGGCGGAGCGCCAGATAGTCGCTGCCGAGGCGCACGTTATAGGCGGGATCCTGCGTCAGGCGGGCGTAGCTGTAGGGCAGCCCAGAACGACGCGCCTGGTCGCGCGCCGTGGCGGGAAGCAGCTGCATCATGCCATGCGCATTGGCGTGGCTGACCGCCGAGCGGTCGAACGAGCTTTCCTGCCGGGTGATGCCATGGGCATAGCTCCATAGCTGACCGCCGGGCGCCCCTTGCGGATGCGTCGGCCAGGCCGAGCGATAGTAAAAGAGCGAACCGTTGTTGCGCGCGATACGCGCGACCCAGACGCCGAGGTCGGGACGATCGACGGTCTCGGCATAACGCGAGGCGAGAATGCGTTCGGACTCGGTCTCGAGGCTCTCGGCCAGCGCGCGGACCATCAGCGTCTGCTCGTCGCGGCTGTTGGCGAGGCGGCCGATGGCCGAGACGATGGGGCGCGCGTAAAATTCGGCGCTGACCGCCGGATCGACCTGCGTGGGCAGGGGCGGGGGCGCCGGGATTTCGCGGCCCAGTCGTTCGAGCGCGAGCTGGCCGTAGAAGAGCTCGGGGCTCTGCGCGGCACGTTCGAACAGGCCATTCGCGCGGCCCATGTCGCCGGTCTCGGCGGCAGTCCGTCCGGCCCAGTAGAGACCCTTGGATTCGACCTGGAGCGAGCGGCCCCCGCCCGAATAGAGTTCGAACATGGTGCTGGCGGCAGCGGGGCGGCGCAGGCGATCGCGCGCCACGGTGCCGGCCAGCCAAGCCAGGTCGGTGTATTTGTCGCGCACGCCGAAGGGCTGCAGCGTCTTGTCGTCGCCCGGCACGAACGCGTCTTCGAGCTGGCGCGCGATGTTGAAGGCGGTGGAATAGTCCCCGCGTTCCTCCGCGCCTTGGGCGGCGAGGAGCAGCATTTCGAACCATTTGTCGATGTCGGTCGGACGGGTGGTGAAATTATGGGGCTGGGCCAGCAGCGCCTGCGCCGCAGTCTCGTTGTTGTAGAGACGATAATAGCGCGCCCGGTCCATCAGCAGGCCGGCATGATCGTCGAGCCGATCCTCGACGCGCGCGAATTTCTGATTGGCATCGCCCGCCCCCTGCTGGAGCGCAACGCGCGCCTCGGCGATGGCGCGCTCGTCGGCGGGCAGGAGCGAGAGATAGGCAGAAGCGCGGCTCGCCTGCTTGTCGAACAACAAGGCATCGACGCGGCGGGCGTGATCGCTCGCGGTGAGGCGCGACCAATATTGGGCGCGAATGAGCGCTTCGTCCTCGGAGGACAGATCGGCGCTGACCCAGGCCGAACGGGCCGCGGCCATCGCCTCGATGCCGCGACCCTGCCGGTCATAGGCATAGGCAAGCCGCGTCCAGCCCTTGGCGGTACGCGGCGGTGCACTGCGGAAGAATTCGATCACGGTCGCATCGGGCGCGCCGGCGTGGATCGCGGCCTCGGCGCGGGCGCGGATGACATTGGCCTCGGGCCAGTCGGGATAGGCGATGGCAAAGCGCGCGGCGCGCTCGAACGAGGGCCGATTATCGCGCCGCAACTGACGCCATTCGCCGATCGCGGCGTCGATGACGGCAACGCTGGGGCGTGACTGCGCGGCGACGGCCACGCTCGCGGCTTGGGTCTCGGGCCGAACGGATTGTTCGACGACCGAAGAGGCCGCCATGCCCGACAGGGCGGCGACGGCGGCGAAAAGGGCGGGCTTCCTCATACTGGACATGCTAGGCAAAGGCTTCTTATCAGACGCTGAACATTACACCCTCACCAAGGGTTGGAGCGGCAAGTCGTTCCGAAGAAAGGATGAATATATGTTTCGTGGCTCGATTCCCGCGCTGGTGACCCCGTTCGACGCGGATGGGGCGGTCGATCTGGAGGCGTTTCGCGCGCTCGTCGACTGGCAGATCGCGGAAGGCAGCCACGGGCTCGTGCCGTGCGGGACAACGGGCGAGGTTGCCACGCTGTCGGGCGAGGAGCATCTCGACGTCGTCACCGCCTGCGTCGAACAGGCCAAGGGGCGCGTGCCCGTCATCGCGGGCTGCGGCGGCTATGACACCGCCGCGGTCGTCGCCGCGATCCAGAATGTCGCCGAGGCAGGCGCCGATGCCGCGCTCTGCGTCGTGCCTTATTACAACAAGCCGAGCCAGGCCGGCCTCGTCGCCCATTTTACCGCCTGCGCCGAACGCTCGCCCATCCCGATCGTGGTCTACAACGTGCCCAGCCGCACCGTCGCCGACATCGGGGTCGAGGCGCTGGCCGAGGTTGCGCGGCACGAGAAGATCGTCGCCATCAAGGACGCCACCGGCAATCTCGCGCGCGTGACCGCCCAGCGGCTCGCCTGCGGGGAGGATTTCAATCAGCTTTCGGGCAATGACGACATGGCATTGGGCTTCAATGCCATGGGCGGGGTGGGGGCGATCAGCGTCACCGCCAATGTCGCACCCAAATTGTGCGCGCAATTCCAAGAGGCCACGCTCGATGGGCGCTGGGACGAGGCGCGCGCCTTGCAGGACAAGCTCTATCCGCTCCATGCGGCACTGTTCACCGACGCCTCGCCCGGCCCGGCCAAATATGCCCTGTCGAAGGTGCGTCCCGGCAGCAGCACCGGATTGCGCCTGCCGCTGACCGAGCCGTCCGACGCCTCGAAGGCCGCCGTCGATGCCGCGCTCGACCATGCGGGGCTGGTCGGATGAGCAAGGCCTTCAACAAGGTCAAGGTCGTCGCCGACAATCGGCGCGCGACCTACGATTATTCGATCGAGGAACGGTTCGAGGCGGGCATCGTGCTGCAGGGCACCGAGGTGAAGGCGCTGCGCAAATCGGAAGGCTCCATCAAGGAGAGCTACGCCACCGTCGAGGATGGCGAGGCGTGGCTGATCAACAGCCACATCCCCGAATATAGCCACGGCAACCGCCTCAATCACGAGACGCGGCGTCCGCGCAAACTGCTCCTCCACCAGCGCGAGATCAACAAGATGATGGGTGCGGTGCAGCGGCAGGGCATGACGCTGGTGCCCATGTCGATCTATTTCAACGGCGAGGGCAAGGCCAAGCTCGAGCTCGCGCTCGCCAAGGGCAAGAAGGTCCATGACAAGCGCCAGGCGATCAAGGATCGCGACTGGAAGCGCGACCAGGCCCGGATCCTGAGGGATCGTGGGTAAGACCCCGCCCGGCCCCTTTCGGCGCTTTTTGAAGCGCCACGCGCCGACGCGCGAGGAACTGGTCCGCTCGCGCTGGCTCAAGCCGGTGCGCCATTATATCGACGCGCATGAATATTGGCGCTTCACCCGCCGATCCGTGCCGCGCGCGGTGCTGGTAGGGATGTTCATCGGCATCTTCCTGATGGTGCCGGGGCTGCAGATGTTTGCCGCCGCCGCGCTGTCGATCCCGCTGCGCGCCAACATTCCCATCGCCGCCGCCATCACCTGGGTCAGCAATCCCGCGACCACGCCCGTGTTCCTGTTCGCCGGATTGGAGGTCGGCTCGCTGCTCGGCTTCCAGACCAATGTCGACGCTTTCCTCGACCTGATCGATCGCGGCGCGAGCCTTGGCGAATGGACGCAATGGGCCTTGTCGGACGCGGCGCCAGCCGTCATCATCGGTCTATTCGTCATCGCCGTCGTTCTTGCGTTCGTCGCTTATTGGGTGTCGCTCGTGGGATGGCGATTGTGGATTGCACGCCGCTGGAAGCAGCGTAGTGTCGAGGGGAACTCGACTTACACTTCGGAGAGATAATGAAGAAATTGATGATTGCCCTGGCCGCTTCGAGCGCGCTGGCGGCCTGTGCGCATAATGCCCCCAATGATCTCGGCACCGCTTCGGCGCTGCCCGACGCAGCCGCCGAACTGGGCGATGAGCCGATGGGCCAGCCCGAACTGGGCACCTACGGCTTCGACAGCAGCGGCATGGACCGTTCGGTCGATCCGGGCGACGACTTCTACGACTATGCCAATGGCACCTGGGCCGAGCAGACCGAAATTCCGGCCGACAAGTCGAACTACGGCATGTTCGGTGCGCTCGACGATCTTTCGAACGAACGCACCAAGGCGATCATTCTCGAGGCCGCGCAGGATCCGACCAACCGGGTCGGCGCCGCCTATAACAGCTTTCTCGATACCGACCGGATCGAAGCGCTCGGCATGGCGCCGGTCCAGCCGCTCCTCGCCGAGATCGACGCCGTCGACAGCTTCGATGACTATGCCGCGATGGTCGGCAAGGCCGATCGGCTCGGCTTCGGCGGCGGGATGCTCACCTGGTATATCGGTCAGGATGCCGGCGACAGCAGCCGCTACATCATGAACGTCCGCCAGTCGGGCCTCGGGCTTCCCGATCGCGATTATTATCTCGAGGACGGCGAGCGGCAGGTCGCGGTGCGCGCTGCCTATGTCGACTATCTCGCCGACATGCTGATGCTGGCTGGCGAGGGCAATGCCCGCGCCCGGGCCGAGGCGATCCTCGCCTTCGAGACCCGGCTCGCCGAGGTCCATTGGGACCGCAACCAACTCGGCGACAGCGAGAAGACCTACAATCTCGGCTCCAAGGCCGATCTCGAGGCGCTGGCCCCCGGCTACGACTGGGCCGCGATGTGGGCCGAGGGGGGTTACGAATTCGCCGAGGTCAACGTGATGACCCCGAGCTCGATCGAGGCCGGCCTCGGCCTCGCCGCCGCCGCGGACCTCGAGGTCCTCAAGGACAAGATCACCGTCGCCGCGCTGCGCAGCTACGCCTCAGTGCTGCCCCCCGCGGTCGATGGCCGCGTGTTCGATTTCTATTCGCGCACCCTGTCGGGCGTGCCCGAGCAGGAAGAGCGCTGGAAGCGTGGCGTGAGCTTCGTGTCGAACGCGCTGCGCGACGATGTCGGGCAGGTCTATGCCGAGCGCCATTTCCCGCCGGCCTACAAGGCGCAGATGCAGGCGCTCGTCGACAATGTGCTCGACGCCATGCGCGCCCGCGTGCTCGATGCCGATTGGATGGACGAGAACACCAAGGTCGAGGCGATGGCCAAGCTCGACAAGTTCACGGTCAAGATCGGCTATCCTGATCGCTGGGAGACCTATGAGGGCCTGACGATGGATGCGGGCGACCTGTTCGGCAATTTGCAGCGCTCGCGCGAATATGACCATCAGGACGCGATCTCGCGTCTCGGAGAACCGATCCGCCGCTGGGAGTGGGGCATGGCCCCGATGACGGTCAACGCCTATGCCAATTTCGGCATGATGGAGATCGTCTTCCCCGCCTCGATCCTGCAGCCGCCCTTCTTCGACCCCAACGCCGATCCGGCTATCAACTATGGTGGTATCGGCGCGGTGATCGGTCACGAGATCAGCCACCATTTCGACGACCAGGGCGCCAAGTTCGACAGTTCGGGCAACCTCCAGGGTTGGTGGACCGAGGCCGACTATGCCAATTTCGAGATGCGCGGAAAGGCGCTCATCGACCAATATGACGCCTATGAAATCTTCCCGGGCGAGCATGTCGATGGCGAGTTCACGCTCGGCGAGAATATCGGCGACCTTGCCGGTCTCGCCATCGCCTATGACGCCTACAAGGCCTCGCTGGGCGGTGAGGAGGCGCCCGTGATCGACGGCACGACCGGCGATCAGCGCTTCTTCCTCGGTTGGGCACAGGTGTGGCGCCGCAGTTACCGCGACGAGGAGCTGAAGCGCCGTCTCAAGACGGACTCGCATTCGCCGTCGGAACAGCGCGTCTGGGTCGTGCGCAACTTCGACAGCTGGTACGATGCCTTCGGGGTCGAGGCCGATGATGCGATGTACCTCGCGCCGACTGACCGGGTGACCGTCTGGTAGGATGCTCGATCGCCACGCTGCATTGGCCGTAGAGCCGCGCGAACCGGGCCAGAAATGGCTCGGGCCGCTGCTGGCCGGTGCAGCGTTGGTGTCGGCGGCCTTGCTCGTGGGCGAGGGCGGCGACATGGGATGGGTCGCGGGGGCCTTCCTCTTCGGTGCCTTCCTGTTCGGCGCCCTGTCGCTGCTCGTCTCGCGCAATCAGGACAATGTCCGCGCCGAACAGGTGGAGTCGCGCGCGCCGACCGAGGAATTCGCGCTCGCTGCCGCGGCGCTCAAACTCTCGACCGACGCCGCCGCGGTGACCGACGTCGAGGGCCGGCTGCTGCTCGCCAATCCAGCCTTCGACAAGCGATTTTCCGACAAGAACCAACCGCTCGGCGCCAGCATCGCGCCAGCGCATGAGGGGCTGCGGGCCGCCGCGTTGCGCGACGGCCGCGCCCGCGACAAGCTCGCCGTCGCGAACCAGCAGGTCGACAGCGAGATCATGCGTGTCGGCTCGGGCCGTGAACCGCTGCTGCTCTGGCGCTTTCCGCCTGCCGACCATCCCGACCGGCTCGCGATCAGCGCCCAGCGCGTGGCGGGCGAGACCGGCGACCGGCTTGCCGCCGCCGGCGTGCTGGCCGCGCTGATCGACGATCGCGGTCGCCTCGTTGCCGCCAATCGCCCCTTTGCCCAGCGCGCGCTGCCCGAAAAGCCGCCGCGCAGCCCGAGCCTCGGCGAATTGCTCGAGCAGCGCGACGACGGCTGTCTCCACCTCGTCCATGAAGGCGAGGGGGGCCGTGCGCTACGCGGTGTCCATGTCCCGCTCGATCCCAGCATCGAAGGCGGCGCGGGCACGCTCCTCCTGTTCGAGGCGAGCGAGAGTGGCGGGGCGGCGGCGAGCGACAATATCCAGGCGCTGATCGAACTGCTGCCGCTGGGGCTGGCGCTGGTCGATCGCGACGGGCGCTTTCTCACCATGAACGCCGCCTTCCGCCAGGCCGGCGGCATCGGCGAGGAGCGCGTCTCCTATCCGGGCGACCTCGTCGTCAAGGAAGACAAGGGCATCGTCGCCGACACGGTGCGCCGCCATGCGCGCGGCCCCGCCATGTCGGGCGACATCGCGGTGCGCCTGACCAAGAATCCCAAGGAGCCTGTCGCGCTCACCGTCGCCGGGCTGCGCGGCATCGGCGATGCCGCCGTGCTGCTCCTCCTCAAGGACAATAGCGAAGAGGCCAAGTTGAAGCGCCAAATCGCGCAGGCAACCAAGATGCAGGCAGTGGGCCAGCTCGCGGGCGGCGTGGCGCACGACTTCAACAACATCCTCACCGCCATCATCGGGCACTGCGACCTCATGCTGATGCGCCACACGCCGGGCGACAGCGATTATGGCGACATCCAGCAGATCAAGTCGAATTCGAACCGTGCCGCGGGCCTCACGCGCCAATTGCTCGCCTTTTCGCGCCAGCAGACGCTGCGTCCGCAGGTCCTGCAGGTTGCCGACGTGGTCGCCGAGGTCAGCCACCTCCTGAAGCGCCTGCTCGGCGAGACGGTCGAATTGAAGGTCAAGCACGGCCGCGACGTCGGCCTCGTGCGCGCCGACCCGGGACAGCTCGAACAGGTCATCGTCAATCTCGCGGTCAATGCGCGCGACGCGATGATGGAGAAGGGCGGCGGCGTCCTCACCATCCAGACCTACAAGGTGCGCGCCGACCAGGTCGCGGACCTCGGCAGCGAGATCCTCCCCGTGGCGGATTATTCGGCCTTCAGTATCTCGGACACGGGCTCGGGCATTCCGCCCGCCGTGCTCGGCAAGATCTTCGAGCCCTTCTTTACCACCAAGGAAGTCGGCAAGGGCACCGGCCTTGGCCTGTCGACCGTCTACGGCATCGTCAAGCAGTCGGGCGGCTATATCTTCGCCGATTCCAAGGTTGGCGAGGGCACCAGCTTCGTCATCTACCTGCCCGTCCACGAGGTCGCCGAGGAAGACCGCGTGCGCGCCAACGCCAAGACCAAGGAAGAGAAGGAAGAGGAGCTTTGGGGGCAGGGTACCATTCTGCTGGTCGAGGACGAACCGATGGTGCGCACGGTGGCCGAGCGTGCGCTCACCCGGCACGGCTACAGCGTCCTGACCGCCACCAATGGCGAGGAAGCGCTTGAGATCCTCGAGACGACCGAGGAAGAGATCGCGCTGCTCGTGTCGGACGTCGTCATGCCGATGATGGACGGGCCGACCATGGGTCGCGAGGCGCGCAAGGAGCGGCCCGGCCTGCCGATCCTCTTCATGTCGGGCTATGCCGAGGAGCAATTGAGAAATTCGATCGACATCGACAATGTCGATTTCCTCCCCAAGCCCTTCAGCGTGCAGGAACTCGCCGAAGCAGTACGCGGCGTCCTTGCCAAGAAGGACTGATCGCTTTTGACTTGGCGTTCGGGTCCAGCCGCGATAACGATTTCCTTATGACGGATCCGCGTACTATCCTCATCGTCGAGGATGAGCCCCTTATCGCCATGATGCTCGAGGATTTTCTCGAATCGCTCGGCCATGGTTGCGCGGGCTCGTGCGAGAGCGTGGCCGAGGCGCTGGAAGCGGTCGAGAAGGGGGGCTTCGACATGGCCATCCTCGATGTGAATCTCGGCGGCGAACCGGTGTGGCCGGTGGCCGAGGCGCTGCGTGCGCGTGGCATTCCCTTCGCGCTGGCGACCGGGGGGCATGTCACCGCGCCGCCCGCCGATTTCGAGGCCACCCCGACGCTCGCCAAGCCCTTCACCATCGATCGCGTCGAGCCGGTGATCGCCGCCACGCTCGCGGGCTAGGCACGAGACGCTGCGTGGCCTTGCCGCAGCCTTTGTCATCTTCCTCGCCGCGCTGGTCGCCCTCCTGATGCTGCTCGAGGAGCAATTGCTCTTTCCCGCCCATGCGGTCGGCGCGGAAGGCCCGATGCCGCCCGCTGCGCGCTCCATCGAGACGCGCGCGGCCAGTGGCGACCGGCTTTTCGGGGTGCATATTCCGCCTGCGAGGGGGGCGAGCGACCTCCTCGTCCTCGGCCTTCCCGGCAATGGCTGGAACAGCATGGATGCCGCGGCCATGCTCCATGCCCTCTATCCCGACGCGCATGTCGCGAGCTTTCACTATCGCGGTTACCGGCAATCGGAGGGGAGCCCGTCGGCGGCAGCCCTCATCGCCGATGCCCCGATCGTCCATGATGCGGCGGTGGAGGCCAGCGGCGCATCGCGGGTACTCGTCGTCGGCATGAGTATCGGCACGGGCATCGCGGTCCATCTCGCCGCCGAGCGCGACGTCGAGGGGCTGATTTTGGTCACGCCGTTCGATTCGCTCAGGAAGGTCGCGGGCGAGGCGATCGCCATGCTCCCCGTCGAGGCGTTGTTTCGCAACGAGATCGCGGCCGCCGAGACGCTCGCGAGCCAGAAGGTGCCGGCCGCCATCATCGAGGCCGAGCGCGACGAGATCATCTCGGCTGCGCGTACCGAAGGGCTGCGGCAGGCCGCGCAGCAGCTTGTCTACGATCACAAGATCGTGGGCGCGGGGCATAACGATCTCTACGGCCATGCCGACTTCGCCTTGTCCATGGCGCAGGCGAGGGCTGCCATTCTTTCGCGCTGAATTCTTTTTCTGTTCTCCCCTTGTTCTTTGAGAACAAATGCCGTACGCACGGATCATCACAGGGTCGAAACGGACCCGATGTTGACGAAAGGGGATGGATGATGGCAGCGCAGTTGAAAGTGGTGAAATCGAAGGACGACAAGATGGACGGAGATCGCCAGAAGGCGCTCGACGCTGCGCTCGCACAAATCGACCGCGCATTCGGCAAGGGTTCGGCCATGAAGCTGGGCAGCCGCGAGAAGATCGAGATCGAGACCATCTCGACCGGCAGCCTCGGGCTCGACATCGCGCTGGGCGTCGGCGGCCTGCCGCGCGGCCGCATCATCGAGATCTACGGCCCGGAAAGCTCGGGCAAGACCACGCTCGCGCTCCACGCCATCGCCGAGGCGCAGAAGATGGGCGGCACGGCTGCCTTCGTCGACGCCGAACATGCGCTCGACCCCGTCTATGCCAAGAAGCTGGGCGTCGACATCGACGAGCTGATCGTCTCGCAGCCCGATACGGGCGAGCAGGCGCTCGAGATCACCGATACGCTGGTGCGCTCCAACGCCATCGACGTGCTGGTGGTCGATTCGGTCGCTGCGCTGGTGCCGAGGGCCGAGATCGAGGGCGAGATGGGCGACAGCCACGTCGGCCTCCAGGCCCGCCTGATGAGCCAGGCGCTGCGCAAGCTCACCGGCTCGATCAACCGGTCGAAGACCACCGTCATCTTCATCAACCAGGTGCGTATGAAGATCGGGGTGATGTACGGCAATCCCGAGACCACGACCGGCGGCAATGCGCTCAAATTCTACGCCTCGGTCCGTCTCGACATTCGCCGCACCGGCCAGATCAAGGATCGCGACGATATCGTCGGCAACGCGACCCGCGTGAAGGTGGTCAAGAACAAGGTCGCACCGCCCTTCAAGCAGGTCGAATTCGACATTATGTACGGCGAAGGCGTGTCCAAGATGGGCGAGATCCTCGACCTCGGCGTGAAGGCCGGGCTCGTCGACAAGTCGGGCAGCTGGTTCAGCTATGACTCGACGCGCATCGGGCAGGGCCGCGAGAACGCCAAGACCTTCCTCAAGGAAAACCCCGAGATCGCCGATCAGATCGAGGCCGCCATTCGCGGCCAGAAGAAGGACGCGGTCGAGGAAGCGATGATGACCGGGCCCGAGCCCGACGCCGATTGATCCATCGCACCTCGGTCCCACGGACCATCCCGGGAGGGCTCGGCGCCAGGCGCCGGGCCCTTTTTCGTGGCGATGAGCGCCGCCCGATATCGTCAAGTTCCTATGGGCCTGTTCGGGTCAGCTTTTCCGCACGGACGGAAGGGGTGGCTTCGATGCAACTTTGGGCGACCGCCACCGCCGTCCTGGTCGGCCCGGCAACCTTCGCGGTCGAACGGGCTGGCGCCAAAGGCGCGCCTCTCGAGAAGTGGAAGGACAGCCCTAGCGGTCGGCAGGCACCGGGGGGGCGTCGCAATAGCGCCGCTGGAACAGCCGCCCGCGCTCGGTGAGGAGCGTGATGGCCATCGCGGCCGCGCCCGACAGCGCGATGCCAAGAAGGAAGGGCGTGAGCGTGCCGTCGAACGCCTGGCCGATGCCGAAGCCCAGGAGCGCGGCACCGATGGTGCTCGATGTGCCCTGGACCGAACTCGCCATCCCCGCGATCGGCGCCATGTTGGTCATGGCGAGCGTGCCGAAATTGCTCGTCGTGAAAGCAAAGGCGACCAGCACCACCGCCATCAGAACGGTGAAACTGGCAAGGCTCGAGCCGACGATGACGTGCCAGGCGAGGTGAAACAGGCCTGCGCCGACAAAGACGAGGAGCCCCGCATGGCCTACCCGTCTCAGCCCGAAACGCCGCACGATCCGGCTGTTGGTGAAGCTCGCCAGCGCCATTGGCGCGGCGATCATGGCGAAGACCATGCCGAGGCGGTCGGTCGCGTTGAATATGCCGCCGACGATTTGCTGCACGGTGGCGAGATAGGCGACCAGCGTGGTGAACACGGCGGTAAGCGCGGCTGTATAGCCGATCGACAGGCGGTCGGTGGCGGCGAGCCGCGCGCCCTCGATCATGGTATCGAGGCGGATCTCGCGCCGATATTCGGAATGGAGCGTCTCGGGCAGTCGCCACGCGCTCCATGCGAACAGGATGACGCCATAGCCCGCCAGTCCGTAGAAGATCAGCCGCCACGGCCCGATGCCGAGCATCGCCTGCCCGAGGCTGGGCGCGATGACGGGGACGACCATGAAGGTCATCTGCGTTAGGCTCATGATGCGCGCCATCTCCTCGCCCTCGTAGAGGTCGCGGACGATGGCGAGGACGAGGACGCGGCTCACCGCCCCGCACGCCCCCATCAGGAAACGCGCGGCGATGAGCAGCGTGAAGTCGCCCGCAGCCGCCGCGAGGATCCCGAACAAGATGTAGAGCGACACGCCCGCCAACAGGATCGGGCGCCGTCCGTAACGGTCGGCCAGCGGTCCCCACAGCATCTGGCTCGCCCCGAAGCCAAACATATAGGCCACGATCACGAGCTGGGTGCGATTGGCGTCCGAAATGCCATGGTCGGCGCCGATCGCGGGCAACGCGGGCAGCATGGTGTCGAGCGCCAGCGCATTCATCGCCATCATCCCCGCCAGCAGCGCGACGATTTCGGTCGTGCGCCGGCGCAGCGCCTTTCCGGTGTCGATCGGGGAAGGAGAGGCGGGGGCGTCCATCAAGCGGTGCTGGCGCATCGCCCGCGAACATGCAACACGGTTCGCAAATGAAACGAACCGGAGCGCGACCCATGATCATCGTCCACCATCTCGAAAACAGCCGTTCGCAGCGCCTCCTTTGGCTTCTCGAGGAACTGGGTCTCGACTATGAAGTGAAGCGCTACGAGCGCCATCCGAAGACCATGCGTGCGCCCGACAGCCTCAAGGCCGTGCATCCCCTCGGCAAGTCACCGCTGATCGAGGACGGGGGCGTCGTGCTCGCCGAAACGGGCGCGATCATAGAGCATCTGGTTGGGCGTCACGGTCGCTTCGGCGCGCCCGCCGATCCGGTGCTGGCCCGCCATTATCACTTCTACATGCATTATGCCGAAGGCTCGCTCATGCCGCCCTTGTTCGGCATGCTCATCGTCAACCGCCTCGGCCTGCTCGGCAAACCCGCCAAGAAGCCGGTCATGGGCATGCTCGCCGAGCATTTCGCCTTCCTCGACAAGGAGCTCGAACAGCGCGACTGGTTCGCAGGGCCCGACCTCACTGCCGCCGACATGATGATGAGCTTCCCGCTCGAAGCCGCGCAGGCACGAGCGGGGCTGGGGGGGCGCTATCCCAACATCCAGCGCTGGCTCGAGGCCTGCCACGCCCGCCCGGCCTATGAACGCGCGCTCGCCCGCGGCGGCGAATATGCCTATGCCGGTTGACCCGCGCCGGACCAGCCGCTCTAGCTAGGCGCGAACAGAATAACGGGGGATGCACGCGATGGACGCGACCTTGAAGACCGGGCGGCTCGCCCTTCACTGGCAGATGCTCATCGGCTTCCTGCTCGGCCTCGGCGCCGGGCTGACCGTCTATCTGACCGCGCAGGACGCGGGTTGGGTCGAGACCGTGAGCGACGTCACCGGTTTCGTCGGCCAGATATTCCTCAGACTCCTGTTCATGCTGGTCATCCCGCTGCTCTTTTCGGCGCTCGTCGTCGGCATCGCCGAAATGGGCGATGCGCGCAGCTTGAAGCGCACCGGCCTGCGCACGCTCGCCTTCACCGTCATCGTCTCGGGCGTCGCGGTGTTGCTCGCGCTCGCCATCGCCAACATCTTCCAGCCGGGCGCAGGCGTCGACCGCGAGATCGCCGAGGCGCTCTTGAACGATGCGCGCGACAATGCGGGCGCGATCATCAGCCGCAATGCCGAGACGCCGAGCGGGCTCGACGCGCTGCTCGCGATCATCCCCTCCAACGTCTTCGCCGCGATGAGCGCAAACGACATTCTCGCGGTGATGTTCTTCGCGCTCTTCTTCGGCATCGGCCTCCTGTTCACCGACAGTAAGCAGGCCAACATCCTTCAGGCCGGCATCGAGGGCGTGTTCCACGTCACCATGAAGCTCATCATGTGGGTGATCCGCCTCGCGCCCATCGCCATCGCCTGCTTCATGTTCAACCTCGCCAGCGCCTTCGGGTGGGACATCCTGATCCGCCTCGGCGCCTATGTGCTGGTCGTGCTGCTCGCGCTCTCGATCCACATGTTCATCGTCTATCCCATCGTGCTCAAGGTGTGGGGCGGGGTCAGCCCGATCTGGTTCTTCCGCAACGTCAAGGAAGCGATGCTGATCGCCTTCTCGACTGCCAGCTCCAATGCCACGCTGCCCTATGCCCTCAAGGTCGCCGATGAGAATTTGAAGCTCCCGCGCGCGCCCGCGCGCTTCGTCCTGACCATCGGTGCGACCGCCAACCAGAACGGCACCGCGATCTTCGAGGGCATCACCGTGCTCTTCCTCGCGCAATTCTTCGGCGTCGACCTGACGCTCGGCCAGCAGGTCGTCGTGCTGCTCATGTGTATCCTCGGCGGCATCGGCACGGCGGGCGTCCCCGCAGGCTCGCTGCCCGTGGTCGCGCTCATCCTCGCGATGGTCGGCGTGCCGCCCGAGGGCATCGGCATCGTGCTCGGCGTCGACCGCCTGCTCGACATGTGCCGCACGACCTTGAACGTGACCGGCGATCTTGCCGCCGCGACCGTGGTGTCCAAGGGGCATGACGAGGACAATGAATTGTCCGACCTCCAGACCAGCGCATGAGCGATGATCTGGGCGCGCTTCCGGCGCGCTATCGCACTATCCTGTGCGATGTCTGGGGGGTGATCCACGACGGCGCGCGGCTGTTTCCGGGCGTCGCCCGGCGCTTCGAGCGCTGGAAAGGCGAGGGGCGGACCATCGTCATCGTCACCAACGCGCCGCGCCCGGCAGATCGCGTCGAGGCCGACCTTGTCGCCATGGGCCTGCCGCGTGCGAGTTGGGACCATCTCACCTCCTCCGGGCAGGCGGGGATCGAGGCACTGACCCATCCGCCGCGCAAGGTCGGGTTCGCGGGCAGCCGCTATGATTATGACGATCTCACCGCCCATGGTGTCGACATCGCCATTCGCGGCGAGGCCGTGGAGGAAATCGCGCTCACCGGGCTGGACGAAGTTCGCGCGTCCGTTGCAGAATATGAGGAAGAGATCGGCGCCTGGGTCGAGCAGGACCTGCTCGTCCATTGCCTCAACCCTGACCGCATCGTTATCCACCGCGGCGAAGAGGTCGTCTGCGCGGGCGCGCTCGCCGACGAGGTCGCGGCGCGGGGTGGCCGCGTGCAATTCTACGGCAAGCCCCACCGGCCGATCTACGAGCATGCGCTGCGCCTCGCGGGCGATCCCGATCCGGCGGATTGCGTGATGGTGGGCGATAATCCGGCGACCGACATGTGGGGTGCCTGTCGCATGGGAATGGCGGGAGTGCTGGTCACCGCCGGTGTCGGCCATGCGGCCTATGAATGGGGCGCCGAGTTCGAGAACTGGCGCCCCTTCATGACGGTATCGGGTCTCTAGACTAGCCTCAGGCGGCGTCGTCGATCAGATAGCGCTGTTCCTCGGCCATCTTGACGAGCGCGGCCTGCAATTTCTCGAAGGCGCGGACCTCGATCTGGCGGATGCGCTCGCGGCTGACGCCATAGACCTGGCTGAGATCCTCGAGCGTCTTCGGATTTTCCGACAGGCGGCGCTCGGTGAGGATGTGCTTCTCGCGGTCATTGAGGGCGTCCATCGCGGCCATCAGCAATTCGTGGCGCACCTGACGCTCTTCCTCGTCGGCGACGATCTCGTCCTGGAGCGGCTCTTCGGAATGGAGCAGGTCCATCCACTGCGATTCGCCATCTTCGTCCCCGGCGCGCATCGGCGCATTGAGCGAGCTGTCGCCCCCGCGTGCCATGCGGCGGTTCATCGAGATGACGTCGTCTTCGGACACGCCGAGTTCGGTCGCGATCTTGGCGACATCGTCGGGATGAAGATCACCCTCGTCGAAAGCCTCGATCTGATTCTTCATCCGGCGCAGGTTGAAGAACAGCTTCTTCTGTGCCGCGGTGGTCCCCATCTTCACGAGGCTCCACGAGCGCAGGATGAATTCCTGGATCGAGGCGCGGATCCACCACATCGCATAGGTGGCGACGCGGAAACCCCGGTCGGGATCGAACTTCTTCACTCCCTGCATGAGGCCGATATTGCCCTCGGAGATGAGCTCGGAGACAGGCAGACCGTAGCCGCGATAGCCCATCGCGATCTTGGCGACGAGCCTGAGGTGCGAGTTGACCAGCTGCGCGGCCGCCTCGGTATCGCCCTGTTCCTTCCAACGCACCGCGAGCATGAACTCGTCCTCGGGCGTGAGGATGGGGAATTTCTTGATCTCCGACAGATAGCGGTTGAGGCCGTCCTCACCGCCAGTCGAGGGGATCGATAGTGCCGCACTCTTGGCCATTCTTGCTCCTTTTGCCGTCGCGCCGTCACCGTCGGGGTTTGCGCGACGCCCCATTTCAGGGGGCCGACCTGTATAGCCGTCCCTATCCTATACGTGAAGTGCCGCCACCAGTTCCCTCATGTCGGGTGGAAGGTCACTTTGAAACGACAGATGCTCGCCCGATGCCGGATGGATGAACCCCAATTCGGCGGCGTGGAGCGCCTGTCTCGAAAACTCCAGTCTTTTCAACAGCTCGCGATGCTCCTTTCGCGTGCGACCGTAAAAGGGATCGCCCACGAGCGGATGACCCAGATGCGCCATGTGGACGCGCACCTGGTGGGTGCGTCCCGTCTCCAATCGGCATTCGACCTGCGTCGCACCCTTAAGGTTCGAAAGCTTGGTCCAATGGGTTACAGCGCGCTTGCCGCGCCCCTCGGCCACCACCGCCATCTTCTTGCGATTGGCGTTGGAACGGGCGAGGGGGGCATCGACGCTGCCTTCGCCGGCCATGATGAGGCCCGAGGCAATGGCGATATAGCGCCGGTCGATGCTGTGCGCGGCGAATTGCTTGGCGAGCCCTTCATGCGCGACGTCGGTCTTGGCGATCACGAGCAGGCCCGAGGTGTCCTTGTCGATACGGTGGACGATGCCGGGTCGCGCTACGCCGTTGATGCCCGACAGGCGGCCCTTGCAATGATGCAGCAGCGCATTGACCAGCGTGCCGTCGAGATTGCCCGCCGCCGGGTGGACGACGAGGCCGGCGGGCTTGTCGACGACGAGCAGATGATCGTCCTCGTGGACGACCACCAGCGGAATGTCCTGCGGCACCGCATGATGGGGCGTCGGTTCGGGCACGGTGAGGGTGAAGCGCTCGGTGCCCTTCACCTTGATGGCGGGATCGCGCACCGCGCCGCCATCGCCTTCGAGCGCGCCCTGGCTGATGAGCTTCTTTACGCGTTCGCGCGACAGGCCGCCGGCAAGCGCGGTGACCGCCCGGTCGAGCCGCCAGCCGGCATGTTGCGCCTCGAGCGCGATAGGCATTCCCCCACCCATGAGCCCGATATGGGAGCCGCCGCGACGGGTTCAATAGCGATGCGACGGGGGTTGCATGGCGGCGCTTGGCCCGTCATGCCTTGGCCCATGAACGAGACCGAATTCGCCGCGCTGCTGTGCAGCCGCCTGTGCCACGACCTGATGAGCCCGGTGGGGGCGCTCAACAATGGTGTCGAGCTGCTCGCCGACGAACATGACGCCGAAATGCGCGAACGCGTGATCGAATTGATCGGCGAAAGCGCGGCGGCGACCGCCAACAAGCTGAAATTCTTTCGCCTTGCTTTCGGCGCTGCCGGCGGGTTCGGCAGCGAGATCGACACCGGCGAGGCCAAGGCCGCGCTCGCCGGGCTGTTCGGCGCCGAAAAGCGCATCGAACTGGGGTGGATGGTCGAGGAACCGCGGCTACCCAAGGATGCGGTGAAGCTGCTGCTCAACCTCGCGATGATCGCCGGTGACGCGCTGGTCCGTGGCGGCAAACTCGACGTCGGCGCCGAGCGGCGCGGCGACGAGATCGAATTGGTCATCCGCGCCGAAGGCCCGCGGCTCATCATCGACCCCAACATTCGCGCCACGCTCGAGGGCGCGGGGGCGCATGACGCCGAACCGCGCGCGGCGGGCGCCTTGCTCGCGCGCCAGCTGGCGGCATCGCAGGGCGGGGCGGTGCAATTTTCCTCGCCGGCGGAGACCGTCGCGATGATCGGTGCGACGCTGCACGGCTGACCGTTTAACGGTAAACGTGGCAATGAGCATGTGTCGCTAACGACGCTTTAACCCTTCATGAGCCATGAGCTTTCACAAGAGAGAAGCAAATCTTGTGAGGCTGATGCGCCGATGGATGATCTGATTGCCGATTTTGTCGCGGAAAGCCGCGAAATGCTCGAATCGCTGGGTGGCGAGATCGTGGCTTGGGAAGCCGAGCCGCACGACCGCGCGCGGCTCGATAGCATCTTCCGCTTCGTCCACACGGTGAAGGGCAATTGCGGCTTCTTCGATTTCCCGCGCCTCGAGAGCCTGAGCCATGCGGCCGAGGATGCGCTCGCCGACGTGCGGGCCGGGCGTCGCCAGGCGGACGCCGACCTCGTGTCGGCGGTGCTGCGCATCATCGACCGCATCGGCGAAATGATCGAGATCATCGACCGCGGCGAACCGCTGCCCGAGGGTGACGACAGCGCGCTCATCGCCGCACTGTCGGCCGAAGCCGGCGCGGTCGTCGAGGTGGCGAGCGAACCCGTTGCCGAGGCCGACGATGCCGCGAAGACCACCACCACCATTGGCGCAAGTCCCAACGCCGCGCCGCGCACCATTCGCCTGTCGGTCGAACTGCTCGATCGCGTGATGAGCGGCGTGTCCGACATGGTGCTGGCGCGCAACGAACTCGCCCGCCGCCTGCGCGAGGCGCCCGAGGATGTCGCTGTCCAGGGGGCCTTCGAGCGCCTGTCGGGCATCATCGCGGAAATGCGCGACAGCATCACCCGCACTCGCATGCAGCGCATCGAGAACCTCTTCGTCGCGCTGCCACGCATGGTGCGCGATTTGTCCAACGAATTGGGCAAGCAGGTGATGGTCGACATCGACGGCGGCGACGTCGAATTGGATCGCGAGATGATCGAGATGATCCGCGATCCGCTGACGCACATCATCCGCAACGCCATCGACCATGGCATCGAAGCCCCCGCCGAACGCCTCCAGTCGGGCAAGCGCGAGATCGGCATGCTGTCGGTCTCGGCGCGCCAGTCGGGCAACCAGATCCTCATCGACATCGCCGATGACGGCAAGGGCGTCGACGCCGAGAAAATCGTCGCCAAGGCCATCGCCAACGGCCTCGTCGACAAGGCGACGGCCGCCGAGATGAGCCATGCCGAAAAGCTCGCGCTTATCTTCGAGGCCGGCCTGTCGACCGCCAAGGCCGTCACCTCGGTCTCGGGCCGCGGCGTCGGCATGGACGTGGTGCGCTCGAACGTCGAGCGTATCGGCGGCATCGTCGAGGTCGACAGCACTGCCGGCGAAGGCACCCGCATGACCCTGCGCGTGCCGCTCACCCTCACCATCATTCCCGCGCTCACCGTCTCGATCGGCGCTCAGAGCTTCGCCATCCCGCGCTCGGCGATCGAGGAAATCGTGCGCGCCAACGGCTCTAGCGTCACGCTCGAGAAGATCGGCGGGGCAGGGGTCGCCACCATTCGCGGCCGCCGTGTCCCCGAGGTCGCGCTGGCCGACATCCTCGGTCTCGACAGCGATGTCGCGGACGAGGATCGCACGCTGGTCGTGCTGCGCCCGGCCGGCGGCGACGTCTATGCGCTCGCGGTCGACAAGATCCACGATCATGAAGAGCTGGTGGTCAAGCCCGCCGCGCCCGCGGTGATGGCGACCGGCCTTTATGCCGGCACCACGCTGGCCGACGATGGCAGCCCCATCCTCCTGTTCGACACGGCGGGTCTCGCTGCCGTCGGCGGGGTCAAGCTCGAGAAGCAGGAACGCGCTGCTCGCGTGGCCGAGGAAAAGACCGCCGCCAACGACGATCTCGTCGAGCTGCTCCTGTTCCGCGGCCTCGGCGGCCAGCGCCGCGTCGTCCGCCTCGGCACCGTCGATCGTATCGAGGACGTGCCCGTGGCCAAGTTCACGCAGGCCGGCGGCCTTCTCCGTGTCCAGCTGGGCGAAGACATCCTGCCGGCCACCGGCTTCGATGATCTCGCCGACCTTCAGGGCCGCGAGACTGTTCGCCTGTTCCGCCTGTCGGACGGCGAGACCGAGATCGGCTATGCCTTCGACCAGGTCATCGACATCAAGGCGCTCGACCACGACGTCATCCCGGCCGAAGGGCAGGGCGCGGTCACCGGCATCAGCCTGGTGGGCGAGGAACCCGCCGAACTGGTCGACGCGCACTGGCTCTTCGCGCGCCATGCGAACGAAAATGCCGACCGGGCCGACGGGCTCATCTGCGCGCTCCCGGCGAGCGACCCGTGGATGCGCAATATGCTGCGCCCGATCGTCGAGGCGTCGGGCTATCGCGTCGTCGATGCCGACAGCGATGCGGCGCGCGATGCCGCGCTCGTCATCCGCTCGGTCGACGATCTCGAGGCCTTCGCCGACAGCGAAACCGCCAAATTGCTCAAGCTGCGCAAGTCGCCCGAGGGCGATGACGACAGCATCTATCGTTACGACCGTGCGGGCCTGCTCATGGCCCTGCGCGCGGTGGCCGGAGGACAATAGCCATGGACCTTCTCCTCATCGTCAGCATCGGCGGCAGCCGGGTGGCGTTCGACGCCGCGATGGTCGAATCGGTGATCGAGCTGGATACGCTGTCGCCCGTGCCGCGCGCGCCCAAGCATCTCGCCGGCCTGTCGGCGCTGCGCAGCCGCGTGCTCACCGTGGTCGACTGCAAGCTCGCGCTCGATCTGGGCAAGACCGACTTCACCCCCGGCGAGATCCACGAGGCCGCCGTGGTCGAAGTGGACGGCCACCATTATGCACTGAGCGTCGATACCGTCGAGGACGTCATCGAGGCGCGCGGCGAACCCAATGCGGTCCGCGCCGCCATGGGCGATGGCTGGGAGCGGGTCGCCGCCGGCATGGTCGAGACCGACGAGGGGCCGATCCTGCTCGTCGATATCGCCAAGCTGATCGCCGGACCGCAATCGAACGAACGTGCGGCTGCTTAACCCGCTGTTACCTTTTACCCCTTATGGTTTGTACCGAACCGAGACAATGAAGGCCCACCGACATGAAGACCTGTTTGATCGTCGATGACTCCAAGGTGATCCGCAAGGTTGCGCGTCACATCCTCGAAACGCTTGAATTCAAGGTCGAGGAAGCCGGCGACGGCAAGGAAGCGCTGGACTTCTGCCAGAACAACGCGATGCCCGACGTCGTGCTGCTCGACTGGAACATGCCCGTGATGAGCGGCATGGAATTCCTCAAGCTCCTGCGCCAGGGCGGCCATGCCAATCAGCCCAAGGTCGTCTTCTGCACCACCGAGAACGACATGGCGCACATCCGCGCCGCATTGGAGGCCGGTGCCGACGAATATGTGATGAAGCCCTTCGACCGCGAGACCCTGCACGTCAAACTGCAACTCGTCGGCGTCGCCTAAGAGCGCCCCGCCAGCATATGGCCGGGTCGCTCGCCTCGAACATTCAGCGGCCGGCGCCCGGGGCGCCGAGGACCGTGCGCCTGATGGTCGTCGATGACAGCACCGTCGCGCGCGCCGTCCTGTCGCGGATGATCGAGACCGATCCGCAGTTCAAGGTGGTCGCCGATGCCGCGACCGCCGAGGATGCGATCGAACAATTGAAGACCGTGGATTGCGACATCGTCCTCCTCGATCTCGAAATGCCGGGGGCAGGCGGTCTGGAAAAGCTGCCCGAGATCCTCGAGACTTCGCGCGGCGCGCAGGTCCTGGTCTGTTCCTCTCTCGCCGAGGAAGGCGCCGAGGCGACGGTCCGCGCGCTCGCCATGGGCGCTTCCGACACGCTCCCCAAACCAGGGACCGGCCGCTTCGGCGGTACGTTCACCGAGGTGCTGCTCGGCAAATTGCGCGCGCTCGCCAAGTCGGGCGCGGTTCCCAAGCATCTGGCACGCACCTTCGCCCCGCCGCCCCCGGTGGTCGAGGCGGGGTTGCGCAGCGACCGAGGCGGCGAGATCGACGTCCTGCTGATCGGCGCCTCCACCGGCGGCATTCACGCGCTGGCCGCCTTCTTCGAAGCGTTGCCGCCCAAGATCGGCGTGCCCATCTGCGTCACCCAACATTTGCCCGGCGCCTTCATGCCCGTTTTCGCGCGCCAGCTAACCCGCTTTGCCAACCGGCCCTGCCATGTCGCCGAACAGGGGCATCCGCTGCTCGCCGACCGCATTTATATCGCGCCCGGCGACGGGCATCTCGAAGTGCGCGCCACCAAGCAGGGGCTGATGGCCTCGATCAACAAGGACAAGCAGCCGACCGGCTGCATGCCTTCGGTCGACCCGATGTTCGCCTCCGCCGCCGAGGCCTGCGGCGAGCGCGCCTGCGGGGTCGTCCTCACGGGCATGGGACGGGACGGCACCATCGGCGGGCAGAAGCTCGTCGCTTGCGGCTCGGCGATCTTTGCGCAGGACGAAGCCTCCAGCGCCGTATGGGGCATGCCCCGCTCGATCTTCGAACATGGCCTCGCCTGCCGTCTCGGCACGCCGGGCGAGCTGGCGCGTCACGTCGCCAAACGCGTGGGAGGCCATGGCTGATGGCGATTAGTGACAGTTCGAGCCGTATTCTCGCCGGCCTCCTCGAAGCGCGGACCGGTCAGCAGCTCACCATGAGCCGCCGCTGGCGCATCGAGACGGCGCTGTCCTCGGTGCTGCGGGCCCGCAAGATCGAGAGCATCGACGAACTCATCGCCGAGCTGGTGATGAACAAGGATGCGCGCCTGTCCGAGGAAGTGGTCGAGGCGCTGCTCAACAACGAAACCTATTTCTTCCGCGACCGCGCGCCCTTCGACATGCTTCACAAGGAGCTGCTGCCCTCGATCCGGACCGCGCGCGCATCGGAACGCAAGCTGTCGATCTGGTCGGCGGGCTGTTCGACCGGGCAGGAAGCCTATTCGATCGCGATGATGATCGCCGAGGACCCGCTCGCCTGGGCGGGCTGGGACATCGAGATCGTCGGCACCGACGTCAGCCGCGCTGTCATCGACCGCGCGCGCGAGGGGACCTTCACCCATTTCGAGGTGCAGCGCGGGCTCGGTATCCAGCAGACCATCCGCTGGTTCGAGGAAAAGGGCGACCAGTGGCGGGTCGTCGACCAGATCCGCTCGAAGGTCCGCTTCGAGGCGCGCAGTCTGTTCGACGCGCCGCCGCGCCCCGGCAAGTTCGACCTCGTTCTGTGCCGCAACGTCCTGCTCTATTTCGATAATAACAAGCGCCGCATGGCCTTCGATCGGATGGCCGAGGCGGTCAAGCCCGATGGCGGGCTGCTGCTGGGCGCGGGCGAGACGGTGATCGGCCAGACCGAGCGGTTCGCAGCCGACCGCGACATGCGCGGGATCTACCGCCTGACCGGCGGCGAAAACGCGGATCGACGCGCCACCGGGACTTGACGCCGCCCCGGCAAATGACGCCTAAGTGGGCGTCATGGAGCTGATCCAACGCCCATCGCCCAATTTCGGCGACCGCCTCCTGCCGGTCTCGATGATCGTGCTCCATTATACCGGCATGCCGACGGGGGAGGCCGCGCTCGACAAAATGTGTAGCGCCGATGGCGGCGTGTCGGCGCATTATTGCATCGAGGAGGATGGCCGCGTCTTCCAGCTGGTGGACGAGGAGAAGCGTGCCTGGCACGCGGGCAAGAGCTATTGGCGCGGTATCACCGATGTGAATTCGGCCAGCGTCGGGATCGAGATCGTCAACCCGGGTCACGACTTCGGCTATCCCGATTTTCCCGACGAACAGATCGCCGCGCTCATTCCGCTGCTCGCCGACATCAAAAACCGCCATGGCATCAGCCGCGGCAATGTGGTCGCCCATTCGGACATAGCCCCCACGCGCAAGCAGGACCCGGGCGAGAAATTTCCCTGGCCCGCGCTGGCCAAGCGGCGGCTCGCGCTGCCCAGCCCGACCAAGGATCTGATGGACCCCTTCTGGACCGACAGCGGCTTCATGCTGGCATTGGAGCGCTTCGGCTATGACGTCACCGATCCCACCGCGGCGGTGGTGGCCTTCCAGCGCCGCTTCCGCCCCGAGGTGATCGACGGCATCATCGACGGCGAATGCCGCGCCAAGCTCCTGGCCCTCTTGCTGCCGCGTCCCCAATAGTCGCGATAAAGTGCTGGTATTGTAGGATCATTTCTGACCTACTCGCTCGCGGTCTTTCTCAGGCTTGCCACACGCAAAGTTCCACGAAGTGGACAAAGTGGACACTGTTCGAATTTGATCCTACATCGGCCCGTGCCAGGGGGCCGGGCGGCCGCGTCATGCTTGCATGTCGAGGAAAGTCCGGGCTCCACGGAACAACGGTGCCGGGTAACGCCCGGCGGGCGTGTCCTCGGATGCGCTCAGGGATAGTGCCACAGAAAGCATACCACCGCTCCTCGGGGCGGCCAGGGCGAACGGGTGCGGCAAGAGCGCACCGCGGTGATGGCAACATCGCCGGCACGGTAAACCCCACCGGGAGCAAGGCCGAATAGGGGCGGCACATGGACCGGTTCCGGTCCGTCGCCCGGGTTGGCTGCTGGAGCGCGTCGGCAACGGCGTGCCGAGATGAATGGTCGCACAGTCCCGCAAGGGATGGACAGAACCCGGCTTACAGGCCCCCTGGCAATTTTTCGCGGCCCCACCCCAAGGGTGGGGGTAGCGCTTTGGGTCTTGCCACCCTAACTAGGCTCGATGCCGAGACCCGGACGATCCGACGATTGGGGCTTTCCCCGCTGGCGCAGCTATGGCGACAAGAGCCGCGAGGCGGCCAAGGTGCGCCTGTGCGACCGCGTCAATTGCACCGAAGTCGGCGACCGCCCGGCGCCCAAGGCGCCCAACAGCCCCGAACGCTGGTATTTCTGCGAAAAACACGCCGCCGAATATAACAAGAACTGGAATTACTTCGCCGGCCTGTCGAAGGAAGAGGCGGCCAAGCGCGCTGCCGATGAAAGCCGCGATGCCAGCGGTTTTCGCCAATCGGCGCATTACGAATGGGCGGGCTCGGGCGATGGCAGCCGCAGCCGAGACGAGATGCGCGCGCTCGACCTCTTCGGCCTCGACGCCCACGCCGAGTTCGAGGATATCCGCAAGGCCTATCGCGCCCGTGCCAAGGAACTCCACCCCGACGTCAATCCGGGGGACGAAGAGGCCGCTGCAGAATTCCAGAAGGTGCAGGCGGCCTATGACGTGCTCAAAAGCGCCGAACAGCGCCGTATCGACCTCGGTTGAGCGAGAGGAGCTAGGGCCTCAGGCCTTCACCATGAAAGTGCCCGCGACATGGGCCAATTCGCGCCCGTCTTCGAGCCGGGCGATGCCGCGCACGAAGGCGACCGAGCGGGTCAACTTGTAGGTTTCGCAGCGCGCGATAATGCGATCCTCGATCGTCGCGGGGCGAAGATAGTCGAGGCGAAGATCGATCGTGACGATCGGCTCGAACTTGCCCAGCGCCTGCCATACCGAGGCGCCGCCACAGGTGTCGAGCAGCCCGACGATGGCGCCCGAGGCGAGGATGCCGTCTTCGGGCACCCCGACCAGTTCGGGCTTGGGCGAGAGGCCGAGTTCGACCCAATTGTCGCCATGGTCGACATAGTCGTAGCCGAGTGCCTTGCCATGACCGACGGACCCGATGAGCCGCAGGAATTGGGCGATGTCGAAATTGGCGAGGAGGTCGGCACGCTCCTGCATCAGCCGGCGCTTTTCGCTGTCGTCCATCAGCCCGCAGCCAGCCGCTCGGCGGTCTCGCGAACCAGCGCGATCATGTTGGGAACGCCCTGCGTCCGGTTGGACGACAATTCGCGGCTGAGGTCGAAGGGCTCCAGCGCGCCGGCGATGTCGGTCGCGGCCACGTCCGCCGCCGTCTTGTCCTGCACCGCGGCGAGTACCAGCGCGACGACGCCCTTGGTGATCGCCGCATTGCTGTCGGCGAGGAAGTGGAGCCTGTCGCCATCCTGGGTCGGATAGACCCAAACGCTGGCCGAGCAGCCGCGCACCTTGGTGGCGTCGGTCTTGAGCGCCTCGGGCATGGGATCGAGCTTGCGCCCGAGGTCGATCAGCAGGCGATAGCGATCCTCGCTCTCGAGGAATTCATATTCCTCGGCGATATCGGAAAGGGGAGGGAGGCTCATGGCCGCCTGTTAGCGAGGCTGGCTCAGTCGCGCAAATTCTCGATTTCGCGGGTCAGGCTGTCGTTCTTCTCGACCGCGATGCGTTCAAGAACGTGGAGGCGGTCCTTCAGCGCCGCGACCTCTTCGCGCAGCGCCTTGACCTCGGGGCCCTCCATCTGGCTGCCCGCCGCCTTGCCACGCGCCTTGGCGAAGCTGTCGAGTACCTTGGCACCCATGACGATGGCGACGATCGCCACGACCATCGAGAACGGATCCATCAGCCTTCTTCCTTCTCGTTGCCGGAAAGCGGCTCCGACTTTTCGGGCCGCGGCGGCAGGGTCTTGAGATTATCGATTTCGGCGGCAAGACGCGAGGGCTTGTCGGTGACGATCCGTTCGAGCGTCTCGAGGCGGTCGTACACCTTGTCGAGCTGGTCGCGCAGGGCGGCATTCTCTTCCTTGAGTTCCAGCAATTTCTGCGGGTTTCCGGGCGAGACCTTGCGGCCCATGCTGTCCTCGATCGGATAGCCGTGCTTGACCTTCATGGTCTCGGTGATGATCCAGCCGA
This sequence comes from Sphingomicrobium arenosum, assembly GCF_026157085.1. Classification (NCBI taxonomy): domain Bacteria; kingdom Pseudomonadati; phylum Pseudomonadota; class Alphaproteobacteria; order Sphingomonadales; family Sphingomicrobiaceae; genus Sphingomicrobium; species Sphingomicrobium arenosum. The sequence continues at coordinate 855,230 of NZ_JANPVN010000001.1, read as the reverse complement.
TCACTCCGAGGATCCCGATGATGAGGGCGCCGATGACGACGAGGCTGTTCACCGGTTCGTCTCCCGCGCCCGGCGCGCCTTGTCTAGCCGATCGAGCTGATCGAGTTGACGCAGCGCGTCGATCTGGTCGGCGGTCTGGACACCGCGATCGGTCGCGATGCGCTCGAGCACGGCGAGGCGCTTCTCGAGCGCTTCGATGCGCGCCTCATGCGCCTGCGCCTGCGTCCCCGTTTCGCGACTGATCACATTGCCCATGTCGTCGGTGATGGGATAGCCATGCTTGGCGCGCTGCCAATTGGAGAGAAAGGTGCCGAGTGTGGTCAGCGCGATGATCCCCAGGATGAATTCGAAAGTGCCCATCAGCGCACAGCCTCCTTCTTCGGCTCCAGGTGACCGAGTTGCTGGATGTCTCGCAGTGCCTCGATCTGCGAGGCGGTCTGCGCCCCGCTGTCGACCACGATCTGTTCGAGCACGCGCACGCGCTGTTCGATGGCCTGATTGGCCGTGGCATATTGCGCGGCCTTCTCGGCGGCCATGTGCGCCTCGATCTCGATCTTGCGCTCGCGCTGGTTGAACCAGCGATTGAGGAAGTAGGTGACCAGGGCCATCGGCAGGAGGATGACGAGGATCGTGGCCAAAAGGTCTGCGAAATGCATGTGACGCCCCTTTACTTCAGTTCGTCGATTTGGCGCGCAAGGACCCGGTTCTCGCTGGTGACATAGCTTTCGATGTCGGCGAGGCGGCGGTCGATGGCGCGAAATTCGGCGTGGATCGCCTTGGCCGACTTGGTCGGGCTGGCCCGCACCTGGCGCCAGAACTGGCGGTCGGATTCATTTTCATAGGCCAGTTCGGCGGGCTTGTCCTCGGCGATGACGCCCGCGATCAGGTAGAGCATGAAGGCCGAACCCGAGCTCATGATGATGGCGAACAGCACCATGATGCGCATGAGGCTGACATCGACGCCGGTATAGTCGGCGAGGCCGGCGCACACGCCCATGACCTTGCCGTTCTTCTTGTCCTTGTAGAATTTGGTATGGCGGGCAGGACCGGTCATTGTCAGCGCTCCTTCTTGCGGTCGAGCAGGGCCTCATGTTCGGCGAGCAGTTCGTCGGCGCGGCCAAGCAAATTCTGGTCGCGCAGCCGGTCGGACGAGATGCACTTGTCGCGCCATGCGGGATCTTCCGCGCTCATGATCCGCTCGATCGTGCAGATGCGGTCATCGAGACGGCGCGCGGCCTCGTGCAGTTCCTCGAGCAATCGCTCATCGGGTACGGTGAGCGTGGCCTGCGTCTTCCACTTGGTGATGTAATGGAAGATGATCCACGGCAGGCCGATAAACAGCATGCCCACGATCATGATCGGCAGAAAGACGTCTTCGAACATTGTCCCTTATTCCCCTTGTTATCGTGTCGCTCAGTCGCGCTTTGCCCGACTCTCTTAATCGCGCTTGGCGCGGAGCGCGGCCTTCATGGCCTCAAGTTCCTGGTCGACCTTTTCGGACGACTTCAATTCGGCGATTTCCTCTTCGAGGCTCTTTGGCCCCGTCATGCCGAGCGCATCCGCCTGCCCCTCGGCGAGATCGGCGCGGCGTTCGAGGCTCTCGAAGCGCGAGAAGGCGTCCTGCGTGCGGTTGCCGTTGAGGACTTCGCGCGCCTTGGCGCGGCTCATCGCGCTTTCAAGGCGCGTGGCGATGGCATTCTGGCGCGAGCGGGCCTCGCGCAGCTTGCCCTGCAGCTTGGCGATGTCGGCCTCGTAGACTTTCAGCGTCTCGTCGATCGCGTCGATCTCGCTGCGCAGCCCCTCGGCCATGTCGGCCGCCTTCTGGCGTTCGATCAGCGCCTGCTTGGCAAGATCCTCGCGATCCTTGGACAGGGCAAGCTCGGCCTTCTCGGTCCAGCTGTCCTGCAGTTCCTCGAGACGGCCCAGGGCGCGGCGCATTTCCTTGCCGTCGGCGATCGAACGCGCGGCGGAGGCGCGCACCTCGACGAGGGTTTCTTCCATTTCGAGGATGATCATGCGGATCATCCGCGCGGGATCCTCCGCACGGTCGAGCAGCTCGGTCATATTGGCTGCGAAAATGTCCCTAACTCGGGAGAAGATGGCCATGAGGCACTCCTGTAACGCTTGGTTGCCCAATCCTATGCGAGAAACGTGCCAAAAAGCCACAGTCTTTGCAAATCGGTGAAAAAGGCTGTTTTCCGCCGCATTGCAGCATGAAATATCTTGCCAGATGGTGGGATTTTCCACCACATATCGGTCATGGAGCGGGCGAACCAATTTGTCGGCCAGTCACTGGCCTTTCTCGATGCCGTGGAGCGGGCGAGCCGCGCCGCGCCGCTCGATCGTCCCGTGCTCGTCATCGGCGAGCGCGGCACCGGCAAGGAACTGATCGCCGAACGTCTCCACCGCCTGTCGCAGCGCTGGTCGGGGCCTCTGGTGACGATGAACTGCGCCGCGCTGCCCGAAACGCTGATCGAGGCCGAGCTGTTCGGGCATGAGGCGGGCAGCTTCACGGGTGCGACCAAGACGAGGCAGGGGCGGTTCGAGGAAGCCGATGGCGGCACGCTCTTCCTCGATGAATTGGCGACCTTGTCGGCAGCGGCGCAGGAGCGGCTGCTACGTACGGTCGAATATGGCGAGGTGACGCGCATCGGCGCCTCGAAGCCGATCCGGGTCGACGTGCGTATCGTCGCCGCGACTAATGAACATCTGCCGCATCTCGTCGCGCGCGGAAAATTCCGCGCCGACCTGCTCGATCGCCTGTCGTTCGAGGTGGTGACCTTGCCGCCTTTGCGGGCGCGAGAAGGCGATATTGCCCTGCTCGCCGATCATTTCGGGCGGCGCATGGCGGTCGAACTCGACTGGCCCAATTGGCCAGGCTTCGACGAGGCCGCGCTCGAACGGCTCGAAAAGCATGGCTGGCCGGGCAATGTGCGCGAGCTTCGCAACGTGGTCGAACGCGCGGTCTATCGCGCCGAGGATCCCGAGCGGCCCGTGGCGACGATCAATTTCGACCCGTTCAAATCGCCATGGTCGCCGCTCTCGGCGCCGGCAATGGCGCAGGAGGAGGCAGGCGAGGCGCCCGCCGCCGCCGCATCGGCTGCAACCGCCGCCGATGCGTCCCCCAACGCCGCAAGCCTCGAGACCGACGATTTCAAGGCGAGCGTGGCCGAATATGAGCGCGCCTTGCTGGCGGCCGCACTGGAGAAGAACCGCTACAACCAGCGCGCGACCGCCGAGGCGGTGGGCCTGAGCTACGATCAGCTGCGCCACGCCATCAAGCGGCTCGACCTGTCGGGCGAGGGCGGTTGATCCACGGCCCGAGCAAGGCGATCACTGGTGTAATCGACTAACATGTGATAGTATCACGGACCGTTCCCATAAGGAGGACGGAGCCATGAAACTCATCCATGTTGCCTTGATCCCGCTACTGTGCGTCGCCGGCGCCGCCAGTGCGGGGAAAATCACGCTTGGTGGTAGCCAGGCGGAGAGCTGTTATCTCGCGGCCGAGGCAGGCAGTAGCGGGGCGCAGGATCTGCAGACCTGCGATCGGGCGCTGGTCGAGGATGCGCTGTCACGCGAGGACAAGGCCTCGACCCATGTCAATCGCGGCATCATCCTAATGAACCGCGCCGATTATGCGGCGGCGGGTCGCGATTTCGCGCGGGCGCTGGAGATCGAGCCCGACCAAGCCGACGCTTATCTCAATGCCGCCATCCTGGCGATGCACGAGGAGGATGCGGCGCGTGCCGTGCAACTGTCGACGCGCTCGATCGAGCTCGAGCCGATGAAACCGCATCTTGCCTATTATGTGCGCGGGATCGCCAATGAGGATATCGGCGAGGTGTCGAGCGCCTATCGCGACCTCAAGGCGGCGGCGGCGCTCGCCGAGCCGGGCTGGGACGAGGCGGCGCGCGAATTGACCCGCTATCAGGTCGTTGGGCGCTAGTAACGATCCTGCTTTTTCGCTATTTCCCGCGTCGCCCGCTCGTCGGACGGCGCGGGATTTTTTATGGATACGGCGCGCCGTCCGGCGCGTTGGCCCGACACACTATCTGACGAAGACCAGCCACAGGAGCTCATCACATGGCCTTCACCCTTCCCGACCTGCCCTTTGCCAAGGATGCGCTTGGCGATCATATGTCGGCGGAAACGCTCGAATATCATCACGGCAAGCATCACAAGGCCTATGTCGACAAGACCAACGGCATGCTCGGCGACAATGATCTGGAGGGCGCGAACCTCACCACCGTGATCAAGCGCGCCAAGGAAGCGGGCAACAACGGCCTGTTCAACAATAGCGCGCAGATCTGGAACCACAGCTTCTTCTGGATGGGCCTGGCGCCCGAAGGGTCGACCAAGCCGTCGGACAAGCTTCAGGCGATGATCGACAGCGATTTCGGCTCGACCGACAAGCTGCTGGAAAAGCTGCAGGAAGAGAGCGCAGGTCACTTCGCGAGCGGTTGGGGTTGGCTCATCCTCAACAATGGCAAGCTCGAGGTCACCAGCCTGCACGATGCCGACAGCCCGGTGGCGCATGGCATGACCCCGCTGTTCACCGTCGATGTGTGGGAACATGCCTACTATATCGACTATCGCAACGCGCGCCCCGATTATCTGAAGAGCGTGCTCCACAATATCGTCAACTGGGACTTCATCTCGCAGAACCTCGACGGACAGGGCACCAGCCGCGCCGACCAGCTCGGCTAGGCGATAGGCCTTCGAAAATGAAAGGGCGGTGGCTTCGGCTGCCGCCCTTTTTCGTAAGCGCTACTGCTTCAGGCGATGCCCGGTGCGGAAGATCCAGGCGATGGCGAGGAGCGGCAGGAGGATGGCCAGCGCCATCGCCGCAACGCTGGCGCCGAGCGGCACGTCGGCGACATCGTAGAAGGTCCAGCGGTAGCCCGAGACGAGATAGACGATGGGGTTGGCGAGCGTGACGCTGCGCCACGGCTCGGCCAGCGACGCGACCGAGTAGAAGATGCCGCCGAGGAAGGCGAGCGGCGTGACGACGAGCAGCGGCACGAACTGGAGTTGCTCGAAATTGTCGGCCAAGAGGCCGATGAGGAAACCCAGCAAGCAGAAACCCGTCGCGATAGCAGCGAGGAAGAGGAGCATCAGGAGCGGATGCTCGACCCGCACGTCGACGAAGAAGGCGGCGGTCGCCAGCGTGATGAGCGCGAGAAGGAAGCTCTTGGTCACTGCCGCACCGACATAGGAGGCGACGGTCTCGAGCGGCGACAAGGGCGCCGAAAGGATCTCGTAGATGGTGCCGGTGAATTTGGGAAAGTAGATGCCGAAGCTGGCATTGGCGACCGACTGGGTGAGCACCGAGAGCAGGATAAGGCCGGGCACGATGAAGCTGCCATAGTCGATGCCGCTCATGTCGCTCATGCGGCTGCCGATCGCCGAACCGAAGACGAGGAAGTAGAGCGCGGTCGTCAGCACGGGGGCGACGACGCTCTGCCACAGCGTGCGTTTCCAGCGCGCCATTTCGAATTTGTAGATGGAGAGCATGCCGCGCGGGTTCATGAGGCGTCTCCGGTGTGGACGAGGCTCACGAAGATATCCTCGAGGCTGGACTGGCGGGTGGTGAGGTCGCGCCACGAGATGCCGGCGTCGTCCAAGGCGCGCATGAGGCGAGGGATGCCCGTTTCCTCGGCCTTGCTGTCGAAATGATAGTCGAGTTCGCGCCCCTCGTCGACGAGATCGAGGTCCCAGGCCGCGAGCGCAGGCGGCAGGGCGGCAAGCGGTGCGTCGAGGAAAATCTTCAGCGTGCGGCGGCCGAGTTGCGCCATCAGTTCGGCCTTTTTGCCCAAGGCGACCAGCTCGCCGGCGCGGATCACGCCGACGCGGTCGGCCATCTCCTCGGCCTCCTCGATATAATGGGTGGTAAGGATGATGGTGGTGCCATCGGCCTTCAGCGTGCGCACGAGGTCCCACATGTCGCGCCTGAGCTCGACATCGACGCCCGCGGTGGGTTCGTCGAGAAAGAGGATGTCGGGCTGGTGCGCCAGTGCCTTGGCGATCATGACGCGGCGCTTCATGCCGCCCGACAGTTCGAGCATCCGGCTCTTGCGCTTTTCCCAGAGGGTCAGGCGCTTGAGCAGGCTTTCGAGATAGGCGTCGTCGCGCGGGCAGCCGAACAGGCCGCGGGTGAAGCTGACCGTGTCCCAGACGGTCTCGAAGGCATCGGTGGTCAGTTCCTGCGGGACGAGGCCGATGCGGCGGCGCGCGGCACGATAGTCGGTTTCGATATCATGGCCGTCGACAAGGACGCTGCCGCCGGTCTTGGTGACGATGCCGCAGACGATCGAGATGAGCGTCGTCTTGCCTGCACCATTGGGGCCGAGGAGCGCGAAGATCTCGCCTTTGTCGATCTCGAGGTCGACGCCCTTCAGCGCCTTCGTGCCGCCCTTATAGGCCTTCTCGAGGGCGCGAATGGCAATGACGCTCATGCGGGTTTGTCGTCCTTCTGGCCGAGGTCGAGACCGTTTTTCAGCAGCATCGGCATCTGGCTTGCGGCAAACAGAAAGGTGAGGGGCAGAAAGCCCCAGATCTTGAAGCCAAGCCAGAACGACGTCGAACTGTTGCGCCAGACGACTTCATTAAGGCACGCCAGAAAAGCGAAGAAAATGGCCCAATTGCGCGAAAGCTTGCTCCAGCCTTCGGGAGTGACGCCGGGATAGGCGGCGCCAAGGAGCGCTTTAAGGAGATTTCGTTTCGTCGCCAATCCGAAGAACAGGATACCCGCGGCAAGCAAGTAGAAGAAGGTCGGCTTCATCTTGATGAAGTCGCCGTCGCGGGTGAACCAGGTAATGGCCGCCGACACGCCGACGAGAATGATCGAGATGATCTGGAGCGTCGTCACCTTGCCGGTGGCGCGATAGCCCACGACCATTGCTGCCATCATCGCAGCGAGGAAGGCGCCGGTCGCGGCGAGGAGTCGGTCGACCTCGTCGCCGGGAGCGAATTTGAAGGCGACGAAATAGAGGATGAGCGGGCCGAGATCGAGCAGCAGCTGCTTGCCGGGCGAAAGCTTGGGCGCGGCGGCCTCGATGTCGGGGCCGGGGTGCTGGTCGGTCATGCGGGCGGCAGTCCTGCAATAGCGCGCGCGACGGCGCGAGGATCGAAGGGGCGCAGATCATCGACGCCTTCGCCGACGCCGATGGCGTGGATGGGCAGGCCGAATTTCTCGGCCGCCGCGACCATCACGCCGCCGCGCGCGGTGCCGTCCAGCTTGGTCATGACGAGGCCGGTGACCTGCGCGACCTCCTTGAAGACCTCGATCTGGTTGAGGGCGTTCTGGCCGGTGGTGGCATCGAGGACGAGGATCACGTCGTGCGGCGCCTCGGTGTTCAATTTGCCCAGCACGCGGCGGATCTTGGCCAGCTCGTCCATCAGATGCGCCTTGTTCTGGAGGCGGCCGGCGGTGTCGACGATGAGCACGTCCTCGCCGGTCGCGGTCGCCTTCTTCACGCCGTCGAAGACGATGGACGCGGGATCGCCGCCTTCGGGGCCGGCGATGACGGGGGCGTTGATACGGCCGCCCCAGATTTTCAGCTGTTCGATGGCGGCGGCGCGGAAGGTGTCGCCCGCCGCGAGCAGGACGCCATAGTCCTGCTCCATCAGGAGATTGCCGATCTTGCCGATCGTCGTCGTCTTTCCCGACCCGTTGACGCCGATCACGAGGATGACGTGCGGGCGAGGAAAGCCGAACACATCCAACGGCTTGGCGACGGGAGTTAAGATCTTTTCGATTTCCTCGGCGAGGATCTCGCGCAGGCCTCGTTCGTCGAGCGCATCGTACTTTTTCGCCGCGATCGCGTCGCGGATGCGCTTCGAGGCTTCCGGGCCGAGGTCGGAGGCGATCAGCGCTTCCTCGATATCGTCGAGCGTAGCGCTGTCGAGCGCCTGCTGGCTCGTCAGCCCCTGGAGATTCTCGCCAAGACGATCGGCGGTCTTGCGAAAGCCGCCAGTGAGGCGATCAAGCCAACTCATTCGAATATTCCCGTCAATCCCGTGTCACTTGCTTGCGTGATGCGCGCCTGTCCGTAGGCCCCGCGCGGCGCGCCATCAACCGCGATCGGCGCAAAACCGTCGGTATGGCCCTTCTCTCCATTCTCGATGAGGCAGGGCTGAAGGGTGCCGATCTGGCGCTTCAGCCAGGCGCGGCGATGCGCGGCGGCGCGCTCGCGCAGGCGGGCGGCGCGCTCCTTGATGAGACCGCGGTCGAGTTGCGGCATGCGCGCCGCCGGTGTTTTCTCGCGCGGACTGTAGGGGAAGACATGGGCGGCGATGATGTCGCAATCCTCGATCAGCGCGAGGCTGTTGTCGAACATGGCCTCGGTCTCGGTCGGGAAGCCGGCGATGATATCGGCGCCGATGGTCACGTCGGGGCGGGCGACCTTGAGGCGTTCGACGATCTCGACCGCCTGGCGGCGCGAATGGCGGCGCTTCATGCGCTTGAGGATCATGTCGTCGCCCGCCTGCAGCGAGAGGTGGAAGTGCGGAAGGAGCCGTACATCGCCGCTCAGCAGTTCGAACAGCGCGCCGTCCATCTCGATACTGTCGAGGCTCGAGAGGCGGAGGCGCTGTAGGCGGGGTTCATCGGCCAGCAGGCGCTGGAGCATCTCGCCGAGCCGCAGACCATCACGATCGTAGCTGGTGATGTCGACGCCGGTGATGACGATCTCGCGCGCGCCGCGATCGAGTTCGGCGGCGACGGCGCGGCGGACCTCGTCATAGGACAGCGACTGCGAATTGCCGCGGCCGTAGGGGATGGTGCAGAAGGTACAGCGATGGTCGCAGCCGGTCTGGACGGCGACGAAACTGCGCACCTTGTTGCCAAAGCCGGCGGCGACGGGCGGCGCAGGTGCCGTCATGACGTCCTCGGGCAAGTCCTTTTCGGCGCTGGCGATCTTGGCCACGTCGAGCTTTTGCGCATTGCCGATGAGGGCGTCGACCTCGGGCATCGCGCGGAAGGTTTCCGGCTCGATCTGCGCCGCGCAGCCGGTGACGAGGAGGCGGGCGTCGGGGTGGTCGCGGCGGGCGCGGCGCACGGCCTGACGGGTATGGCGCACCGCCTCGCTGGTGACCGCGCAGCTGTTGACGATGACGGTGTCCCGGGTCGTTCCCACGGCCTCGAGACGGCGTTTGATGGTCGCGCTCTCGGCCATGTTGAGACGGCAGCCGAGCGTGATCGTCTCGATCCGGCTCATGCCAGCGCCTCGAGATCGACCTCGCCGCCGAAGACATAGGTGGCCGCGCCGCGCATCAGGATGGGTTCGCCGGGCGCCCAGCTGATGTGGAGCGTGCCGCCTGGCATGCGCACCTCGACCGGGCTGATGAGGTGGCGGCCCCGGATCGCGGCGACCGCGCTGGCGCAGGCGCCGGTACCGCAGGCCTGGGTGAGGCCCGCGCCGCGCTCGAAGGTCCGAAGGTCGAGATGGCCGTCATGGACCTGTGCCACATTGACGTTGATCTTGCGCGGGAAGGCGGGGTCGCTCTCGATGCCGGGGCCGAGCTCGGCGAGGGGGATGGCGTCGAGGTCGTCGACGAAGAAGACGAGGTGTGGATTGCCGACATTGACCGCGTCGGGGCGTTCCAAAGGGCCCCAGCCGAGGGGGAGCGGATGCGTGTCCATCGCATCGGCGATGGGGATCGCTTCCCAGTCGAAGCGCGGCGGGGGGAGCTGGACGCTGATCTCATTATCGATCGCGACCGCTTCGAGATAGCCGCCGACCGTTTCAATGGACTGCGCATGGGTCAGCGCGGCGACGCAGCGCGCGGCATTGCCGCAGGCCTCGGCGGACGAACCGTCGGCATTCCAGATGTCCATCCGCACGTCGGCCGTTTGCGAGGGCGACAGGCGAATGAGCTGGTCGCAGCCGATGCCGCGGCGGCGGTCGCACAGCGCGCGCACCTGCGCTTCGCTCGGCTCGACGGCACGCTGGCGCGCATCGAGGATAACGAAATCGTTGCCCAGTCCGTGCATCTTGTGGAAAGCAGTGGTCATTAACAGGCGATCTAGGGTGCGCGTGCGCCCGAGGCAACAGGCTGGAGCTTGCGAAAGGGGCAGGATGACGAGCGGGGCAAATTGGCGCGAGCAGCCGCTGGGGGGCGGCGAACTGGCGCAGGCCTTCGGGGCCGAGGGGCTGGCGACGCTGGGCGAGGCCGCAGGCTGGATCGAGGCGCTGCCCTATGGGCAGATCGGCGCGCGCGACCATCGCGCGGTGATCACCGAAAAGCGCGGCACCTGTTCAAGCAAGCATGCGCTGCTCGTCGAGCTGTTGCGCGAAGAGGGTGTCGATGCCGACCTCGTCGTCGGGCTGTTCGAAATGTCGGGCGCGCATTTCAAGGCGGTGGCGCCTGTCCTCGAGGCGCATGGGCTGGAGGCGGTGCTGGAAGCGCATTGCGTGGCCGATGTGGCGGGCGAGCGTGTCGATTTCACGGGTCTGTCGGTCAAGGGCAAACCGATTTTCTTCATGACCGAGGAGCGGGTCGACCCTCGGGCGCTTGACGAGAAGGCCATGATCCATCGCCGTGCGCTGCGCCAATGGCGGCTCGATCGCGGGATCGCGACGCCTTTCGAGGCGCTGTGGCGGGCGCGCGAGGACTGTATCGCCGCGCTGGGCGAGGGGTAGGACGGGATGCCGACGAGCGAGCGCAACAGCAATTCCTCCTCCATGGCCTTCGCGCCGATCGACAGCGAGACGCGGCAAAAGGCGCAGGACGTCATCGATTATTGGTATGACGATGTCGGCGAAGCGCGCTGGTGGAAGAAGGACGCCGCGCTCGATGCCGAGATCAAGGCGAAATGGGCAAAATTGCGTCGCGAGGTGATCGACAGCGATGCCGAGGTGTGGCGCGGTGGGCCACGCCGGATCCTCGCGGCGATCATCATGCTCGACCAGTTCAGCCGCAACATCCATCGCGGCAAGGCCAAGGCGTTCGAAGGCGATGCGCTGGCACGGCGGTTGACGCGGCGCGCGATCGCCAAGGGCTGGGACCTGCGGATGACCCGTGAGCAGCGCTATTTCCTCTACATGCCGCTGATGCATTCGGAGGAGATGAGCGATCAGGAGGAAAGCATCCGCCTGTTCGACGCGCTGAGCGATGAAGGCCGCGACAAGTTCGCGCATCTGCACCACCGGCAGATCGAGGACTTCGGGCGCTTTCCGGGACGCAACAAGGCGCTGGGGCGGGAAAGCACGCCCGAGGAGCGGATCGCGTTGGAAGGCGGCGCGGCCTTCTAGAACTTGACTTGGTGGCGTGGGTCGCATAGACGCGCCTCGTCCATAAGGATGACAGTATCGACAGCGCTGCGGCGCCCGCTAGCCGACGAGGTTTCGTCCGCTGGCGTTTTTCGCGTTATGCGGCTGTCGATGCGGTGCATGAGGAGAATGACGTTTGTTCGACAGCCTGAGTGATCGCCTTTCCGGTGTGTTCGACAAGATCCGCGGTCGCGGTGCCTTGTCGGAAGCCGATGTGCGCGATGCGATGCGCGAGGTGCGTGTTGCGCTGCTCGAGGCCGATGTCGCGTTGCCTGTCGCGCGTGCCTTCGTCGAGAAGGTCACCGAGCGCGCGGTCGGCGAGGAAGTCATTCGCTCGGTCACGCCGGGGCAGATGGTCGTCAAGATCGTCAACGATGCGCTGGTGGAGTTGCTTGGCAGCGAGAATGCCGAGCTCAAGCTCAACGTATCGCCGCCCGCCGTCATCATGGTCGTCGGCCTCCAGGGTTCGGGCAAGACCACCACGACCGCCAAGCTCGCCAAGCGCCTCAAGGAAAAGGATCGCAAGAAGGTCCTGATGGCCTCGCTCGACGTCGCCCGTCCGGCGGCGCAGGAGCAGCTGGCGGTGCTGGGCACCCAGGCATCGGTCGACACGCTGCCGATCGTCGCGGGCCAGCAGCCGACCGACATCGCCAAGCGCGCGCTCTCCTCGGCCAAGCTCCAGGGCTATGACGTCGTCATGCTCGATACGGCGGGTCGCTTGCACGTCGACGATGCGTTGATGGACGAGATGAAGGCGGTCGCCTCGGCGGCCAGCCCGACCGAGACGCTGCTCGTCGTCGACAGCCTGACCGGCCAGGACGCGGTCAATGTCGCCAAGGGCTTCGGCGAGGAAATCGACCTCACCGGCGTGATCCTCACCCGCATGGATGGCGATGCGCGCGGCGGCGCGGCGCTGTCGATGCGCGAGGTCACGGGCAAGCCGATCAAGTTTGCGGGCACGGGCGAAGGCCTGGATGCCATCGAGCCCTTCCATCCCGACCGCGTTGCCGGCCGCATCCTCGGTATGGGCGATGTCGTCAGCCTCGTCGAGAAGGCCGCCGAGACGGTCAAGATGGAGGACGCCGAGCGCCTCGCCAGGAAGATGGAGAAGGGCAAGTTCGATCTCGACGATCTCGCCCTCCAGCTCCAGCAGATGCAGCGCATGGGCGGGCTCGGCGCGCTCGCCAAGATGATGCCCGGGATGAAGGGCATGAAGCAGGCGACCGACGTCGACGACAAGGCGCTGGTGCGGCTTCAGGCGATGCTGAGCTCGATGACCGCCGATGAACGGCAGCGTCCCAAGCTCATCAACGCCAAGCGCAAGATCCGGATCGCCAAGGGGTCGGGAACGACCGTCCAGGAGGTCAACAAGCTCCTCAAGATGCACCAGCAGATGGAAGGGGCGATGAAGAAATTGAAGAAGATGGGGGGCTTTGGAAAGCTCGCCAGCCTCTTCGGCGGCGGGATGCCGGGCGGGGCCGACGGCCTGCCGGGCGGCCAAATGCCGCAGCTCCCCCCGGGGGGATTGCCGGGCTTGGGTGGCCCCGGCGCACCGATGAACCTGCCCCCCGGTTTCGACAAGTTTTCAAAGAAATAAACCAGATACCTCAGAAGGAATATTATAATGGCAGTTGCAATTCGTCTCGCCCGCGGTGGCGCCAAGAAGCGTCCTTATTACCGCATCGTCGTCGCCGACAGCCGCAATTCGCGCGACGGTCGTTTCATCGAGCGCGTGGGCTCGTACAACCCGCTCCTCGCCAAGGATAACCCCGAGCGCGTCAAGCTCGACAAGGAGCGCATCCAGCATTGGCTGAGCGTCGGCGCGCAGCCGACCGACCGCGTCCTCCGTTTCCTCGACGCCGAAGGTCTGATGAAGCGCGAAGCGCGCAACAACCCGCAGAAGGCGGAGCCGGGCGACAAGGCCAAGGAACGCGCCGAAGAGCGTGCCGCCAAGGAAGCCGAAGCCGCTGAAGCCGCCAAGGCTGCTGCCGAAGCCCCGGCCGAAGAAGAAGCTGCGACCGAAGCGCCCGCCGAAGAAGCGGCCGCTGAAGAAGCGACCGAAGACAAGGGCGAGTAAGCCTAGATGGTCGGCGAGCGTGATGAGCGCATCGCGCTCGCGGCCATTGCGGGCGCCCATGGCATCAAGGGCGAGGTTCGCCTCAAGCTCTTCGCCGATGGGATCGCCAGCCTGAAGACCAAGGAGGCGCTGTTCGTCGGTGGCGACGAACGGCGCCTCTTGTCCGTCCGCGAGGGCGGCAAGAATGGTGCGGTGGCCCGCTTCGAGGGCGTCAGTGACCGCACCGCGGCCGAAGGGCTGCGCGGCACCTTGATCGAGGTCGCGCGCGAGGCGCTTCCCGAACTCGACGAGGGCGAATATTACTTTTCCGATCTTATGGACCTTCCCGTTGTCGCCGATGACGATGGCGAGGCGATCGGCACGGTGGTGGCGGTCGAGAATTACGGCGCGAGCGACGTGGTCGAGATCGAGAAACCGAACGGGAAGCGCTTCATGGTGCCGCTGACCGAGAATGCGGTGCCAGAATGGAATGAAGAGCGGCTCGTCGTGGCGCGCGATTTCATCGACTGATGCAATTCACCCGCACCGGCTTCATCCTCTACGTCATGCCCTATGAGGAATGCGTCGCTTTCTATCGCGACATCGTGGGTCTCCGGCAAATGTTCGAGACGCCCGACCTCACGACCTTCGTTTTCGGCGGCAGCTACCTCATGGTCGAGCGCGAGGATGAGGATCATGGCGGGGCGGGGCAGGGGCGCTATGCCACTTGCCTGCGCATGAACCTGCCCGACGTACGCGCGATGGCCGATCGCCTGATCGCCGCAGGAGTCGATGTCGACTATCAGGAGCATGACTGGGGGACGGTGGCCAAGTTCGTCGACCCAGCAGGCAATCTGTGCGCCTTCAAGGACGATGCGACCTTCGAGGCGCAGGTGGCGGGCGGTTGAGCCGATGCTGGCCGATCCCGATCTGCTGGCCCGGCTCGAGGCCTATGCGATCGGACCTGCCGATGCCGATTTCACCTTTGCCGCGCGGTTGGCGCGCGAGAACCGGTGGAGCCTCGCCAAGGCCGAGCGCGCGATCGGCGAATATAAGCGTTTCTGCTATCTCGCCATGACGGCGGGGCATCCTGTGACGCCCTCCGATGCGGTCGACCAGGTCTGGCACCTGCATCTCACCTTTACACGCGATTATTGGCAGCGCTTTTGCCCCGACGTGCTGGGCGGGCCGCTGCATCATGGGCCGACCAAGGGCGGGGCGGGCGAGCGTGCGCGCTTCTACGATCAATATGCCGACACGCTGAAGAGCTATGAGGCCGCGTTCGGCGCGACCCCGCCCGGCGACCTGTGGCCCGACGCGAGGCGGCGTTTCGTCCATGACCCTAAGGCATATCGCGTTAACCCGACGGATGTTCTTGTCATGTCAAAAAGGCGGGCCATGATGGTCGCAGTGCTGCTCGTCGCTTTGGCGAGCGTCGTGGGCCTGGCTTGGAGTTGGACGTGATGGACATGTCTGCATATTCGGCAACCCAGTTCCTGTGGCTCTATTTCGGGCTGTTGCTGCTCGTCTTCGCATTGTCCTATCTCATCCCGGCATGGCTTCGCGGCGATGGCGAGATGGCGGGCGAACTGGATGCGCCCATGCTCGCCTATCTCGCCAAGGGACGCGAACGCTATGTGGAGGCGCAGCTTGCCGACCTTTTCGCCAGCCAGAAGCTGACGCTCGGCGACATGCATTTCATGGTGGCGAACCGGGGCGCCGGGATGGATCCCGCCCAGCAGGCCGTGCTGCGCCAGACCGGGCTGCTTACCTATCCCGACCTGTTCAAGAGCCTCGCGACCCACGCCGACGAGATGCGGGGTCGGCTCGAGCGGCGCGGGCTGCTCGTTCATGGGGGCGAACTGCTCCAGCTACGGCTCTTCACCTTCCTGCCCTTCGTCCTGCTCATCGCCTTCGGCGCGGTGCGGCTCGAGGCCGGGCAGCGCCTTGGCGAGCCGATCGGGCTGCTTGCCGTGCTGATGGGCACGGCATTCGTCATCGGGCTGTTTCGTACGATCGGGATCGACCGTCGGACCCGCTCCGCGATGGAGGCGCTGGGTTCGGCGCGCAATGCCAACGACCGCTTGCGCCGTGCCCCGCAGCAAGATGAGGTGATGCTGGCGGTCGCGCTGTTCGGCACGACCGCGCTGGTCGCCTCGCCGTGGGAATCCCTGCACAGCCTGCGCCAGGCCCAGTCGGGAGATGGCTCTTCGGGCTGCGGAAACAGCGGCGGCGGCGATGGCGGCTGCGGCGGTTGCGGCGGCTGCGGTTAGGGAACCGCACGGCGGCTCGCGCATTCGATGCGCATGCGTAACATCATCCTGATCAGCTCCACCCTTCTTGCCGCTGCCTGCACCGTCGAGGAGCCCGCCCCCTTGCCGCCGATGGGCGATGGCGGAGGGGCGGCCGGCACGCGCCCCGCCGGGCAAGTGACGCTCTACACTTATGAAGGCGTGCTATCCCCAGGCACCGAATGCGCGATCCTGACCGCCGACAACGGGCGTCGCTGGTCCTTGTCCACCGCCAACGGCGAGGATCGCTATTATGGCAAGAAGCTGCGGATCACCGCCGAAGTCGCCGATGCGAGTTATTGCATGGAAGGCGAGGCGACGATCATTCCCCATTCGATCGAGATCATCGACTGATTGACCTGACCGGACAGGTCGCTAGGGCAGGGCGCAGGAAGGAGCGTCCCCGACAGTGACCGGTCTGTGCAGCCTCGAAGGCCTCGATATTGCGCTTGGTGCAGTCGCCTTGGTGGTGCTGGGCCTGGCGCTCGGCCGCGCCGTGGCCGGGCACAGCGCATTGAGGGTGGCCGCGTCGCTCATTGGTGCCCTGCTGCTTTGCATGCTTTTACTTGCGGCTTTGATGCCCAATAGCGGGGAATGCGGGTCGAGCCCTGATGGCGTTGTGACTTTCCTGCTGCTGCCGCTCCTCGGCATGGGGGCGACGATCGCAATCTGGCTCCAGTCGAAGAGGGCGGCATGACCTTTCGCGCCACCGTCCTTACGCTCTATCCCGACATGTTCCCGGGGCCGCTCGGCACCAGCCTTGCGGGCCGTGCGCTCGAGGAAGGCAAGTGGAGCCTCGAGGCGCGCAATATCCGTGACCATGCGCAGGACAAGCATCGCACGGTCGATGACACGCCGGCGGGCGGCGGTGCGGGAATGGTGCTCAAATGCGATGTGCTCGGCCGGGCGATCGACGCCGTGGCGGACGAGCGCCCGATCTTCGCGATGACGCCGCGTGGCGAACCGCTCACACAGGGACTGGTGCGCGAGGTGTCGTCGGGCGAGGGGGCGGTGATCCTGTGCGGCCGTTTCGAGGGGTTCGACGAGCGCATCTTCGAGGCGCGGCCGGTGCGGCCGGTGAGCGTGGGCGACTATATCCTGTCGGGCGGCGAGATCCCCGCGATGCTCTTTCTCGACGCTTGCGTTCGCCTGCTTCCCGGTGTAATGGGCGCGGCTTCTAGCGGAGAAGACGAGAGCTTCGAAACGGGGCTCCTCGAATATCCGCATTATACCCGACCGGTAGAATGGGAGGGCCGCACGATCCCCGAAGTGCTGCGATCGGGGGATCATGCGCGCATCGCAAGGTGGCGCCATGAGCGTTCTTGCGAGGATACACGGCTAAGGAGGCCGGACCTTTGGGACGCTCATGGGGAGCGTTCGGGCCCGTCTCCCTCTGGTGCGCGGCGACGAAAATAGGGTTTGATTGATGAACATCATCCAGACGCTCGAGCAGGAACAGATTGCCGAGCTTACCAAGGACAAGAAGGTCCCCGAATTCCGCCCCGGTGACACGCTGCGCGTCGGCGTGCGCGTCGTCGAAGGCCAGCGCACCCGCGTTCAGAACTACGAAGGCGTCTGCATCGCCCGTTCGAACCGCGGCGTGAACTCGAACTTCACCGTTCGCAAGATCTCGTTCGGCGAGGGTGTCGAGCGCGTCTTCCCGCTTTACTCGCCCAACATCGACAGCATCACCGTGGTCCGCCGCGGCGCCGTGCGTCGTGCCAAGCTCTACTATCTGCGTGGCCGCACCGGTAAGTCGGCGCGTATTGCCGAGCGCAAGGACAATCGTCCGGCCAAGGGCGAAAAGGCCGACGCCTAAGCGTCTTTCAGGCCACTTGCCATTCGAAGAGGCGTCCGGCATCGCTGCCGGGCGCCTTTTTGTTTGGGATGGAGAAAGATGGATGATGCGACGCGCGATGATGGTGGGTGCCGCCCTGTCGGCCATGGCGATGGCTGAACCGGGCCAGGCCAAGGACCTCGAGCTGGAGCGCGTCTTCGCCTCGCCGAGCCTGAACGGCGCCACCCCGCGCGGGGTGAAGCTGTCGCCCGACGGGCGTCTCCTCACCATGCTGCGACCACGGGCCGACGACCGCGAGCGGTTCGACCTGTGGGCGCGCGATACCGATGGCGGCGAGTGGCGCATGCTGGTCGACAGCGAGAAGGTCGGCTCGGGCGCCGAGCTGTCGGAGGCCGAGAAGATGCAGCGCGAGCGCGCGCGGATCGGCGGCTTGAAGGGCATCGTCAGCTATCAGTGGAGCCCCGACGGCGAAGCCATCCTAGTGCCCATCGACGGGGATCTCTACATTGCCGGCATGGATGGCGAGGTGCATCGTCTTACCGAGACCGAGGCAGGCGAGCTCAACCCGACCCTCAGTCCGCGCGGCCTTTATGCCGCCTATGTGCGCGATCGTCGCCTCTGGGTCAGCGGCATCGGCGACGAGCCGATCGCCATCACTCCCGCAGAAGAGAGCGAGCTCGTGCATTGGGGCGAGGCCGAATTCGTCGCCCAAGAGGAAATGGGTCGCCGTACCGGCTATTGGTGGAGCCCGGACGAACGCCATATCGCCGTCCAGCGGTTCGACGAAGCGCCGGTGGGCGTGGTCACGCGCACCTCGATCGGCGGGGGCGGGACGCGGAGCTACGACCAGCGCTATCCGGCGGCGGGGACCGACAATGTCCTGACCGAATTGTGGATCGTCAGCCCCGATGGCAGCGGGCGGGAAAAGGTCGATCTCGGCGCGGAGACCGACATCTACCTCGCCCGCGTCGACTGGGCTCCCGACGGCAGCGCGCTCTACGTCCAACGCCAGAACCGCAAACAGACCGTGCTCGATATGCTCAAGGTCGATCCCGTGACCGGAAAGAGCGATATCCTCTTCACCGAAACCGCGGCCGAGGGGCATTGGACCAACCTGTCGGACAATTATCGCTTCCTCGACAATGGCGACCTCATCTGGTGGTCCGAGCGCGACGGTTATGGCCATCTCTACCTGCGCGACGGCCAGAGCGGCGATTGGCGACAGCTGACGAACGGCGAGTGGGTCGTCGGCGATCTCGACGGGATCGACCAGGAGGCGGGCAAGCTCTATTTCACGGCCAATGCGGAAGGTCCGCTCGAGAGCCATCTCTACAGCCTCGACTATCGCACCCCCGGCGCGCAGCCGATGCGGCTGAGCGAAGAAGGGTATAGCTACAGCTGGTCGATGGACAAGAATGCGACGCGCGGTATCGTCACGCGCTCGAATACCGCGCAGCCGCCCCAAATCTACCTCGCCGACAATCGCGCCGAGCGGCTCGCCTGGATCGAGGAAAATGCGCTCGATGCGGACCATCCCTATACGCCTTATCTCGACAGCCATGCCGTCTCGACGTTCGGCACCTTGGCGGCCGAGGACGGCCAGACCCTCTATTACGAGATGTTGCGTCCGGCCGGGATGGAAGCGGGCAAGCGCTATCCCGTCTTCTTCCAGCATTATGGTGGGCCTCACGTCCAGACGGTCACCAACAGCTGGGGCGGTGCGCTCAAGCAATGGATCGTCGACCAGGGCTATGTCTGGGTCCAGCTCGACAATCGCGGCATGGATAATCGGGGGGTCGCGTTCGAAAAACCCATCTACCGAGCGATGGGCCGCGCCGAAGTCGCCGACCAGAAAGCGGGAGCGCTCTGGCTCAAGAGTCTCGACTTCGTCGACCCCGAGCGCATCGGCACCTTCGGTTGGTCCTATGGCGGCTATATGACGCTGCATATGCTCGGGCAGGATCCCGGCCTCTATGCCGCCGGCATCTCGGGTGCGCCGGTGTCTAAGTGGGAGCTTTACGACACCCATTATACCGAGCGCTACATGGGCGATCCGCGCACGGTGCCCGAGGCTTATGAAGCGAGCTCAACCTTCCCCACGGCGGCGAAGATCGCCGATCCGCTGCTTCTCATCCATGGCATGAGCGATGACAATGTCGTGCTCGACAATAGCGCCCAGATGGCGCTTGCCATGCAGGAGGCGCGCGTCCAGTTCGACATGATGTTCTACCCGGGCCAGGCGCATGGCGTGCGCGGCGAGAATATCTCAGTCCACCTGTGGGAGACGATCATGCGCTTCCTCGCCGACAGCGGGGTCGAGGGCGGTGCCCGCGACTAAGGGGCAGCGCCGTCTTCTCGGCGTCTTGCTCCTCATCCTTTGTCTGTGGGGCAGCGCGATGGGGTTGCTCCATCTCGTCAAGGCGCGCTGTTTCGCGGTGACGGGGCCGCTCGTCTGCCGGGGGAGCGGCGAGCTCCGCCAGGTCGCGCTCACCTTCGATGACGGGCCGAGCGCGCGCGGGGTCGATCATGTGCTGCCCATCCTCGAGGAGAAGGGGGTGAAGGCCACTTTCTTCCTCGAAGGCAAGGAAGTGGCGGCCAAGCCCGAGCTGGTGCGGCGGATCGATGCGGCGGGTCACGAGATCGGTAATCACAGCTGGTCGCATTCGCATCTTGCCGACCTGACCCGTGGCCGCGCGCAACGCGAACTGGAGCGCACCGATCGCGCGCTCGCTGAGGCCGGGGTGGCCAAGCCGCGCTGGATGCGCCCGCCTTATGGCGTGAAGTTCACGGGGCTTGGCCGCGCCGTGGCGGCCAACGAGCAGGTCATGGTCATGTGGGACGTGATCGAACCCGGCGGTGCGACGAGCCCGCGCGACTTCGCCGACAGGCTGCTGGCCGACGTGCGCCCCGGCTCGATCATCCTCATCCACCCGATGGCGCGCAGCCGCGATCTGGAACGCGCCGCGCTGCCATTGGTGATCGAGGGCTTGCAGGCCGCGGGCTATGACATCGTGACCGTGGGCGACCTGCTCGGCGAGCGCTAGGGCTTGCGTCTGGCCCCACGCCCCCTATGTCGGCAGGGCAAAATTTTCGGAGCTGTTGATGGGTTATAAAGTCGTCGTCGTCGGCGCGACCGGCAATGTCGGTCGCGAGATTCTCGCCATTCTCGCCGAGCGGACCTTTCCGATCGACGAGATCGCGGCGGTGGCCAGCTCGCGCTCGGCGGGCGAGCGGGTGGATTTCGGTGACACGGGCCAGGAGCTCAAGGTCCGGAATATCGAGCATTTCGATTTCGCCGGTTGGGACATGGCGCTCTTCGCCGCGGGCTCGGACGTGTCGAAGAAATATGCCGAAAAGGCCGCCAAGGCGGGCTGCACGGTGATCGACAATTCATCGCTCTTCCGCATGGACCCCGACGTGCCGCTCATCGTGCCCGAGGTGAACCCCGAGGCGAT
The DNA here is from genome assembly GCF_026157085.1 of Sphingomicrobium arenosum. Taxonomy (NCBI): domain Bacteria; kingdom Pseudomonadati; phylum Pseudomonadota; class Alphaproteobacteria; order Sphingomonadales; family Sphingomicrobiaceae; genus Sphingomicrobium; species Sphingomicrobium arenosum. The sequence goes on along the minus strand of NZ_JANPVN010000001.1, from coordinate 834,354 downwards.
CGACGGCTACAAGGCGCGCAACATCATCGCCAATCCCAATTGCTCGACGATGCAGATGGTGGTGGCCTTGAAGCCGCTCCATGATGCGGCGACGATCAAGCGCGTGGTGGTGGCGACCTATCAGTCGGTCTCGGGCGCGGGCAAGGCGGCGATGGACGAACTGTTCGCGCAGAGCCGCGACATTTTCGTCGGCGATCCCGCCGAACCGCAGGTCTTCACCAAGCAGATCGCCTTCAACGTCATTCCGCATATCGACGTCTTCCTCGACGATGGGTCGACCAAGGAAGAATATAAGATGAAGGCCGAGACCAAGAAGATCCTCGATCCCAAGATCAAGGTCAGCGCGACCTGCGTGCGCGTGCCGGTCTTCGTCGGCCATTCCGAAGCGATCCATATCGAGTTCGAGAAGGAAATCTCGGCCGAGGAAGCGCAGAAGATCCTGCGCGAGGCACCGGGCATCATGCTGGTCGACAAGCGCGAGGACGAGGGATACGTCACGCCGGTCGAATGCGTCGGCGACTATGCGACCTTCGTGTCCCGAGTGCGCGAGGACAGCACGGTCGATAACGGCATCGCGCTGTGGTGTGTCTCCGACAACCTTCGCAAGGGTGCGGCCCTGAACGCGGTCCAGATCGCCGAACTGCTCGGTCGGCGCCACCTCCAGAAAGGCTGATCGGGGTGATCGACGATCCGGGAGCCGAACGCCGCGCCCGCGAAGGCGTGGATGCGGTGACGATCGTCCTGCTCGGACGGTGGCTCCGGCGCTGGGGCGTGATCCTCGGGGTGACACTGGTGCTCGGCCTGTTCGAGTCGCAGCTGATGCCGATTTTCTATATCGCGCTGGCCTTTGCCGGTCTGATGCTCGTCGGCGTGCTGGCGACGCGGCGGTTCATCGCCAACAAGCTGTCGCAGGGGCGCCCGACCATCATCGAGACGCAGGCGCGCGAGGTCGATCCGGTCGACGGCTTCATCGACGTCACGCCCAAGGATCGCGGCGAATGAGCGCGGCGCTCCATCATTGGACCGCCTCCGATGGCGTGCGGCTCGCCTGGCACGAGATGGGGGAGGGGGCGCCCGTCGTGCTGCTCCATGGCCTTGCGTCCAACGCGACCGTCAATTGGATCAAATATGGTCATGCGCAGCAGGTGGCGGCGACGGGGCGGCGGGTGATCATGCCCGACCTTCGCTGTCACGGCGCCAGCGATGCACCGACCGATCCCGCACTCTATCCCGATGGCGTGCTGGCGCGCGACCTCGAGGAATTTGTCGGCCATCTCGGCCTCGCTCCCGGCGATTACGACCTTGGTGGGTTTAGCCTCGGTGCGCGCACGACGGTGCATGGTGTGGGCGAGGGGCTCCGGCCCGCTCGCGCGATGCTGTGCGGCATGGGGCTCGCAGGGCTGACAGGATGGGAGAAGCGCCAGGCGTTCTTTGCCGCCGCGCTCGACCGTTTCGACCTCGCCCAGCGGGGCGATCCCGATTTCATGGCCATCGCCTTCATGAAGACGATGCAGGTGGTGCCCGAGGCCATGCGCCTGCTTCTTCCTACCTTCACCGATGCGAAAGACGACTGGCTCGCAGGCTTTACCATGCCGACCGCGGTGATCTGCGGCACCGAGGATCGCGACAATGGCGACCCCGGCGCGCTGGTCGAGGCGCTACCCGATGCACGGCTGATCGAGGTGCCCGGTACGCACATGTCGAGCGTGACCAAGCGCGAATTGGGCGCGGCCCTCGCAACCTTCCTCGGGGCCGCTTGATTTCACTCCTGTAACGGCGCAGGTTCCGGCCCGCGAAAACAAGGAGTCTCCGTCCCGTGAAATTCACCCTCACCACCACCGTCTCGCTCGGCGCGCTGATGCTTGCCGGCTGTGCCACCACCGACAATGACGCCGTGATCGTCCCCACCGGACCTGCCATCGCAGCCGCCCCGAGCGCCGACGACCTCGCCTATCCGCTGACGCCCGCGGGCGCGCGCGCCTTCGTCGAGAGCGTCGAGGCGGAATCGCTCGAATTGTCCGATATCGCCGGGCGCGCTTATTGGGTGAACAGCACCTATATCACCGAGGACACCGATCTTCTGGCCGCCTATTTCGGGACCATCGCGACCGAAAAGGGTGTCGAATATGCTGCGAAGGCAGCGCGCTACGCGCAGGTCGACGGTCTCGACTACGATACCGCGCGCAAACTCGACATCCTGCGTGGCGGGCTGACATTGGCGGCGCCGACCACCGATGGCGCGGCCAAGGAACTCAATGACATCTCCACCGCCCTCAATTCCGCTTATGGCAAGGGCGAGGCGACGCTGAACGGCGAACAGATCCCCGGCAATGATGCCGAGGAGATGATGGGCACCAATCGCAACCCCGAGGAACTCGCCCAGCTGTGGAAGAGCTGGCATGAAAATGTCGGGCGCCCGATGAAGGACGATTATGCGCGCATGGTCGCGATCGCCAATGCAGGCGCGCAGGAGCTGGGCTTCGACGATACCGGCGCGATGTGGCGTTCGGGCTATGACATGAGCCCCGAGGAGTTCTCGGCCATGTACGACCGGCTCTGGGCCGAGGTCGAGCCGCTCTACAACGACCTGCACTGCTATGTCCGCGGCGAATTGTCCGACCATTATGGCGAGGACGTCCAGCCCGACGAGGGCTATATCCGCGCCGACCTGCTCGGCAACATGTGGGCGCAAAGCTGGGGCAATGTCTACGAGATCGTCGCTCCCGAGGGCGCGGGCGATCTGGGCTACAACCTCACCGACCTGCTCGTCGACAATGACGTCGACGCGGTCGGCATTGCCAAGATTTCGGAGCGTTTCTACACCTCGCTCGGGCTCGATCCCTTGCCCGACAGCTTCTGGGAAAAGTCGCAGGTCGTGCGTCCCGAGGGCCGCGACGTCGTCTGCCACGCCTCGGCGTGGAACCTCGACAATGTCGACGACCTGCGCATCAAGATGTGCACCAAGGTCAATGCCGACGACTTCGTTACCATGCACCATGAACTCGGGCACAATTACTATCAGCGCGCCTATAACGAGCAGCCCTACCTCTATCTCAACGGCGCCAATGACGGTTTTCACGAGGCGATCGGCGATTTCGTCGCGCTGTCGGTGACGCCCGAATATCTCGTCCAGATCGGTCTGCTCGACGCCGACAAGGTGCCGAGCGAGGACAAGGACATCGGGCTGCTGCTCGACCGCGCGATGGACAAGGTCGCCTTCCTGCCCTTCGGCCTCCTGGTCGACAAGTGGCGCTGGGGCGTGTTCGACGGCTCGATCACGCCGGCGACCTACAATTCGGCATGGGTGGGCCTGAAGCAGCAATATCAGGGCGTGACGCCGCCGGTGCCGCGCAACGATGCGATCGATTTCGATCCGGGCGCGAAATACCACATCCCGGGCAATACGCCCTATGCGCGCTACTTCCTCGCGCACATCCTGCAATTCCAGTTCTACAAGGCCGCCTGCGACATGTCGGGTTGGGAAGGCCCGCTGCACCGGTGCAGCTTCTACGGCAACGAGGAAGTGGGTGAGCGTCTCAATGCGATGTTGGCGATGGGGGCCTCGCGCCCGTGGCCCGATGCGCTCGAGGTGTTCACCGGCACGCGCGAGATGTCGGCCGAGCCGATGAAGGAATATTTCGCGCCGCTGCAGGCCTGGCTCAAGCAGCAGAATGCGGGCAGCGATTGCGGGTGGCCGACCGCCTGACCGCTCGCTCTTCGAGCTGAACGAAAAAAGCCCCCCGGGATCGTCTCCCGGGGGGCTTTCTTGTTGCGGTGACTAGGTGCCTAGAATTCCTGGCTCACCCGGATGCCGATGCGGCGCGGGGGCGCCACGAAGGTGCCGAAGCTGCGCGCATAGACGGGGTCGCCGTTGATGTCCTCGACCACCTGGTCCCATGCCGGCGTCGAACGCACGCCCGTCTCGGCAAAGGCATCCCACAGATTGTCGGCATAGACGATGACGCGGGTGCCGGACCGGTTCTCGAACCCGATCGACGCGCCATGGATGTCGAAGCCCGGAAGCGTCAGCGAGTCGCCACGTGCGCCGGTGCGCGTCAGCACGTTCGACTGGGCATAGACGTTGTACGACAGTGCCATGTCCCAATCCATGCTGACGGGGACGTCATAGTCGATCGCGAAACCGCCCTGATGCTTCGGGCTGCCCGGGAGACGGTCGCCCTCCTGGCCATCGACGAACGCATTGTCGAAGCCGGGGGGGAAGATCACCGGGATGATGTTGGGCGACAATTCGGTCAGCGCGGCATCGGTAAAGCTGTAATTGCCCGACAGGCTGAGCTGCTCGGTAGCCTGCCATGCGGCCGAGAGTTCGAAGCCCCGGCTCCTGGCACCCGCACCGTTGATCGTGATCGGCGCCTGCCCATTGGTGGTGGCCGAGGCAATCTGCGGGTTCGACCAGTCGATGTGGTAGATGGCGCCGTTGAGGGTCAGCGCATTGTCGAGCCACTGCGTTTTGAACCCGAGTTCGTAGTTGGTCGTCTTGTCGGCCGTATATTCGAGCTCGTTGGGCAGCGCGCAGATGATCTGGTTGTCGGGCAGCGGGTCGGGGCAGGGGCCGACCGCATTCGAGTTGCCGATGCGGAAGCCCTGGCTGACCGTGCCGTAGACGAGAACGTCGCTCGTCACCTCGTAGCTGGTGTTTAACTTGAACAGGAACCCGTCGTCCGACTGGCCGCCCTGTTCGAAATCGAGCACGAACCCGGTGGGATCGTCGCCTTCGAACACCGTGCGATAGAGCGGGAGGTCGAAGGTCTGCTCGGTCGCAAGTTCATAGTCGTAGTAGCGACCGCCGACGGTGACCTGCCAGGCATCGCTGATCTGGTAGCTCAACTCGCCATAGATCGCCGATTCCTTGAGATCCGAACGGAAGGGTTCGTAATATTCGATGCTGTCGGGGCGCAGCTGGACGCCGCCGAACTCGTCGACCGCGAATTGGTCGTAGCCGGGGGCGAACTCGATCGAAAGTGAGTCGATCTTCTGGTTGAGATAGAAGGCACCGGCGATCAGGCTCAGCGGGCTGTCCCAGTCGGATACGAAGCGAACTTCCTGCGTGAAGGTCTTTTCCTCACCCTCTTCGAGCGTGAAGGCGGTGAATTCGGGGAAAGCCTCATAGCTGTATTGAAGGCCGATCAGAAGGTCGGTCTGGTCGCGCTGGCCCTCGTCCTCGGACATGGAATAGCCTGTCGCCGAGACGAGCTTGCCGAAGCCGAGGTCGAGTTCGGCCTCGAGGCTGGCGAGCTGCGTGGTGCGGCGGTTGGGTTCCGCCACGCGCAGCGCGCTTTCATATTTGCCGATCTCGACCGGGAAGGTCGACAGGCGATGCTGCGAGAACTGGCGTCCGCCCGTCTTGTCTTCCTGGAAGTGATAGCTCGCGGTGAAATCGAGCAGGTCGCCCGCAGCCCAGCGCAGCGCTGCACGCGCGGTGATGATGTCGGCATAGTTGACGTCCGACAGCGGGCGAAGGTCGCCCGGGATCACGTCGGGGTTCGACGCGCCGCGAGTTGCGACCGCGAACGGATAGTCGATGAAGCCCTCGTCATTGAGGATGTCGACGCTGGCGCGGAAAGCGACGTCGGTGGTCAGCGGGATGTTGACGGTACCGCCCACATCGGTGCTGACGCCATCGCCATGCGCGTAGAGATACGCATCGCCGCGCACCGCGCCCGACAATTCGTCGAACTGCGGCTTTGCCGGGATGTAGCGGATCGCACCGCCGAGCGTGCCGGCACCATAGAGCGTGCCCTGCGGGCCGATCAGGAATTCGACGCGTTCCATGTCCTTGAGACGCAGGTCGACATAGAGCGGGACTTCGCCGACATAGGTGGCGACGGTGCCGCCGCCGTCATTGTTGCCATCGAACGAGCCGAGCCCGGTGGCATTGAGACCGCGAAAGACGATCGGCGTGCCCGACCGGTTGCCCTGGTCGACGACATAGACACCGGGAACGGCGCGGGCGAGTTCGCGCAGATCATCGAGGCGGCGCTCGGCCAATTCCTCGGCACCGACCGCCGAAATGTTGATCGGGACATCTTGGACCGTCCCGTCTCGTCGCGTCGCCGTCACGATGATGGCATCGTCGCTGACGAGCTGGTCCTGCTGTTCATCGGTGGTGGCGGGCTGCGCGTCCTGCGCATGCGCCACGTAGGGCAGGCTGCTCGCCGCGATCAGGAACGCGGCACGGTTGGTCAAGGTCATCCAGTTCTTCATTTCGGTATCCAGTTGTGGAAAGGAACAGATCGCTTCGCTCAAATCCCCTGCAGGTGACTAGTCACAAATGAAGAATTCACCCCGATCCTCGCCCGATGTTGCAGTGCAGCAACAGGCGCTGCGACAGCATTACGAGGCGGCGATGGCGCGAATTGCGTCGGATCCGACGGATCGCGACGCGTGGGTGATGCTGGCCGAGGTCGCCATGCATGGCGGCCAGCCCTCGAATGTCGCGGACATCCTGGCGAAAGCGACGGCACGGGGAGGCGACAGCCTCAAGTTGCGCTGCCTCGACGCACGCGCTTGCCTTATGATGGGCCGCCGTGCCGACGCGCGCGAGCGGGCATTGGCATTGGCGGACGAGCGCCCGGGCGCGGCGATTGAGGCGGACACGATCGGGGTCCTGCTCGTCCATGTCGACGCGGTCGAGGCCGCCATTCCCTTGCTCGAGCGCGCGGTCGCGCTCGAACCCGATCGTCTCAGCTTCAACTACAATCTGGCGACCAGCCTGCAATTTGCGGGCAGGATCGAGGAATCGCGGCAGGTGTTCGAGCGCATTCTCGCCGCGCATCCCGAGCATGGAAAGGTGCTGCTGGGCTGGGTGCAGGTCGGCGGGGGAAGCGCGAGCGACCTTGAGCGACTGGAAGCGATGATGGGTCAGGCGCAGGATCCGGTACAGCGGCTCCAGATCGGGCATGCGGCGGCAAAGATTGCCGAACGCGAAGGTAACGACCTCGGTGCGCTGGCATGGCTGGAGCGGGCCAAGGCGGCCTATCGCGCACGGCTCACCTATGACCGTGATTGGGTCGACCGGCTCTATGCCGCCGCCCTGTCGCGGCTCGACGCGGCGGCGATCGAGGCAGCCGCGACGCCTTCGGACGAGAGCGGGCCATTGTTTGTGCTGGGCATGCCGCGATCAGGCACGACATTGGTCGAACGCATCCTGGGCAGTCATCCCGACATCCGCAGCGCTGGCGAGATCGGCGATTTCTCCATGCTCACGCGGCAGATGTCGGACGCGAGCGGCGATCTCGTGCTCAGTCCCGAATTGTTCGAAAGCCGGATCGACCTTGAAAGGGTGGGGGAGGCCTATCGCCAACAGACGGCGCCGCTTCAAGGGGATGCCGCCTATCTCATCGACAAGATGCCCTTCAACTTCTTCTATCTCCCGCTGCTTTTACAGGCCTTGCCCGAGGCGCGCGTGGTGATCGTCCGGCGCGCCGATGAAGACGTCGCTATTGCCAACTATCGCCAGTTGTTCTCGGCGTCCTTCGGCTATTACGAATATCACGCCGACCTCGACTGGACCGCGCACTTCGTGGCCCGGGCCCAGCGCATGCTCGACCTGTATGTCGAGAAACTCGAGGGGCCACGCGTTCGATCCGTCGCTTACGAGGATGTCGCCGCCAACCTCGAAGGGGCGATGCGCCCGGTGATCGAATGGTTGGGGCTCGATTGGCGCGAAGAGATTCGCGACTTCCATGCGCGCGGGGCATCGGTCACCACTGCGAGTTCGGTACAGGTTCGCGAGCCCGTGCATCGCCGCTCGGTCGAGCGTTGGAAACGCTATGGCGACACCAGCGACAGGTTGGCGCAACGCATGAAGGAAGAGCGCGCGGCTGCCGCTGCTCTTCTCAAGGCATGAAAAAGGCCCGCAGCGTGAACTGCGGGCCTTTCTTCAGGCTTGGGTCGACCGCTTAGTAAGCGACCGAACCGGCCTTGCTCTGTTCGGCGATGCTATCGCTACGGCCTTCGAGGCTCGAAACGGCATCATCGTTCATTTCCGACACGGCATCGTTGATCGACTCGCTCGACGAGGCATGGCCCGTCGCCGTCCCGATCTTGTTCTTGCGATTGAGGAGGAACGCGCCGGCGCCGGCCGCCGCGACGACACCACCAGCAATGGCAGCGCTGGTGCGCGGGTTATCGCGGATGGTCCTGTACGACGTACCGATGAAGTCCTCGCGACTCTCGAGATTACGGCGCGTGGCTTCGATGCGGCTCTCCTGGGTCGCATTCTGGTCGAGCGAATGGGTCGGCTGCTTGTTCATATACTGGCTCCCTTTGTCTAAAGATTGTTTCGGGGAACCAACGCTTTACCTTGCGGCTGCGGTCCTTCATTCGTCGCAGCCGACCCACGATCCGGCGTTTACAGCTGCGACAAGAGCGTTTCTGCGCCCGAAACTTCATAGGCGCCGGGGGCTTCGACGTTGAGCTGCTTCACGACGCCGTCCTCGACCAGCATCGAATAGCGCTGCGAACGCGTCCCCATGCCGAAGCCCGAGGCGTCCATGGTAAGACCCAGTGCCTTGGCGAACTCGCCATTGCCATCGGCGAGCATGTCGATGTCCTCGCTGCCCGCCTGATTGCCCCAGGCACCCATGACGAAGGCGTCGTTGACGCTCGTCGCGGCGATCTTGTCGACGCCCTTGGCCTTCAGATCGTCGGCCTTTTCGACGAAGCTCGGCAGGTGGCGCGCCGAACAGGTCGGGGTGAAGGCGCCGGGCACCGCGAACAGTGCGACCGTCTTGCCCGCGAAATAATCCTTCGAGCTTACCGGCACCGGTCCTTCGGGGGTGGCGAGGCTGAGCGAGGTTTCGGGCAGTTTATCGCCGATCGAGATGGTCATGGAGATCTTCCTTTGTCGCGTTGGATGTCCTCACCCTAAAGCATGAGCCGCGCGACGGTTGCAACAAGAGGCCGGCGTGCTTGGGGGACCGAAGGCACGAGTGTTGCGTTCAACGGGCATGATCGAAACCGCCGCACCTTACCTGACCGGTCGCTTCCTCCTTGCCATGCCGGGGATGGGGGACCCGCGCTTTGAACAGGCGATCATCCTGATGGTGGCGCATGACGAGGATGGCGCGCTCGGCATCGGGGTCGGGCAGGAGCGCAAGGGCCTGCGGGTCAAGGATCTGCTCAAACAGCTCGACCTTGCTCATGCCAATGCCCCCGATGCGCCCGTGATGCATGGCGGCCCGGTCGAGCCGGGGCGCGGCTTCGTCCTTCATTCGGCGGATTGGGGCGGACATGACACGGTCGATGTCGGCACGCTGTGCCGAATGACCGCGACGCAGGACGTGTTGAAGGCCATCGGCGAAGGGAAGGGGCCGTCCAAGTTCCTTGTGTGCCTTGGCTATGCGGGCTGGTCGGGCGGCCAGCTCGAGGAAGAAATGACGCGCCATGGCTGGATGGACGCACCGGGCTCGGATGCCATCCTGTTCGAGGATGAAGCCCCGGCGCGCTGGAGCCGTGGATATGAGGCGCTGGGCATCGATCCAGCGCTTCTCAGCCCCGACAGCGGCGCCGCCTGAGGCGGCGGTTTGCAAGCCTCTCGCGAACCCGCTAGGGGCTGTCGCGAAAGCGGGGCGATCGCCCCACGCTAGCACCAGCTGGAGACCATCGTGACCGACTATATCGTCAAGGACATCGCGCTCGCCGATTACGGGCGCACCGAAATCACCATCGCCGAAACCGAAATGCCCGGCCTGATGGCGATCCGCGAGGAATATGCCAAGGAACAGCCGCTGAAGGGCGCGCGCATCACCGGCTCGCTGCACATGACGATCCAGACCGCGGTGCTGATCGAGACGCTGGTCGCATTGGGTGCCGAGGTTCGCTGGACGACCTGCAACATCTATTCGACGCAGGACCATGCCGCCGCCGCCATCGCCGCGCAGGACATCCCCGTCTTCGCCATCAAGGGCGAGACGCTCGAGGAATATTGGGATTATGTCGGCCGCACCTTCGACTGGGGCGACGAGACCTGCAACCTCATCCTCGACGATGGCGGCGATGCCACCATGTTCGCGCTGTGGGGCGCACGCGTCGAAGCGGGCGAGACCTTGCCCGAGCCGACCAACGAGGAAGAGCGCGAGTTCAACAAGGCGCTTAAGGCGTTCCTTGAGCGCAAGCCCGGCTATCTCACGCAGACGGTGAAGAACATCCAGGGCGTGTCGGAAGAGACCACGACGGGCGTCAACCGCCTTTACCAGCTCGCCAAGAAGGGGCTGCTTCCCTTCCCCGCGATAAACGTCAACGACAGCGTCACCAAGTCGAAGTTCGACAATAAATACGGCTGCAAGGAAAGCCTCGTCGACGGCATCCGCCGCGGCACCGACGTGATGATGGCGGGCAAGGTCGCCTGCGTCGCTGGCTATGGCGACGTCGGCAAGGGCTCGGCCGCCTCGCTGTCGGGCGCGGGAGCGCGCGTCATCGTGACCGAGATCGACCCCATCTGCGCGCTGCAGGCGGCGATGGACGGCTATGAGGTCGTGACCATGGAAGAGGCCGCGCCGCGCGCCGACATCTTCGTTACCACCACCGGCAACAAGGATGTCATCACCGTCGATCACGTCCGCGCGATGAAGGACATGGCGATCGTCGGCAACATCGGCCACTTCGACAATGAGATCCAGGTCGAGGCGCTCGAGAACTTCAAATGGACCGAGGTGAAGCCGCAGGTCGACCTCATCGAGAAGCCCGACGGCAAGCGCATCATCCTCCTCTCGAAGGGCCGCCTCCTCAACCTCGGGAACGCCACCGGCCACCCGAGCTTCGTGATGAGCGCCAGCTTCACCAACCAGGTGCTGGCGCAGATCGAACTGTTCAAGCGCGCCGACCAGTATGACAATACGGTCCATGTGCTGCCCAAGCATCTCGACGAGAAGGTCGCGCAGCTGCACCTCGCCAAGCTCAACGTCGAACTGTCGAAGCTGAGCAAGGAACAGGCCGACTATATCGGCGTCGACGTCGAAGGGCCCTACAAGCCCGAACATTATCGCTATTAATTAAGGGGTGGGGGCGCGTCTGGCGCCCCCAACTCGCTCCGATCAGGCGCGCGGGCCGAAGGGTTTTTCCCTGATCCAGCGCGTCGCCACGAACTTCTGGCCGCGTGTCACCGGTTCGCCCGTATGCCAGGCGAGCGGGTGGGGCGCGGCTTTTTCATCGACATTCGAGAAAATCAGCAGCTCGCCTTTGCGGCCCTTTATCTTCATGTCGAGGTCGGGGAAGGCCGTCTCACCGCCGTCATAGTCCTCGTTGAGATAGAGCAGCGCAGTGGCGACCCGTTGATTGTCGGCGCCGGGAATGGCGTCGTGATGACGCTTGTATTGCTGGTCGCCGCTGTAATGAAGCAGCTGTAGCGGCTCACCGAACTGCTGGTCGAACCCCGAGACGTGCGCGATCCGCCGATTGAGCGCATTGATGAACGGTCGCTCGTTGATCCAGGGGAAAGCGGTGTTGCGGGAGGTTCGCACCGGATCGGGGCGCTGCTGGCCGGTTTGCGGATCGACCACCAGCGAGGGTTGGAGCGCCGGTTTGCCGAGTTCGAGGAGGAAAGCGATCTCCTCATCGCTGGCAAATGCCGGGACACGGCGAATGAGTGGATCGTCGGTTACCGTTTCGACAGAGAAATCGCGGGTCGGATTGCCCTCGCTATCGAGCGCCATCGCGTCGATGAGGTCTCGCTCGCGTCGGCTCCGGGCTCGCGGGCGACGATCGAGCAGCGCCAGCGTGTCGAGCGCGCCAGTCCAATCGGCCGCGCCTCCCGTTCCCCGTGCCTCGAAAGCGGCGAGACCGAGAATGGCGGTTTCATTGCCTGCCTTTGCCCCGACGCCGAGCCATGCGCGGCATTTCGAGAGATCCCGGCTAACGCCGCGCCCTGCGAGATAATGGCGCGCGACGTCGAGCGCGGCGTCACCGTCGCCGGCCCTCGCGGCCGCTTCGAGCCGCGTGAGGGGCGAGGGAGCACCATAGGGATTGAACGTGAAAACCATGCTGCCGAACTGACCACAAAAAAGGGGCCGGAGCAACGCTCCGACCCCTCTCTTGTCTAACAACCCAGCGCTTAGAAGTTGGCGCTGAAGCCGGCGTAGAACATACGACCGGTCGAGTTGTAGATGGCGCTCCCGCCACCGATGCCCGACAGACCGTAGGGCGGCTCGGCGCTCGTGAGGTTGTCGATGCCAACGTAGAAGTTGTAATCGTCACCGGCGTCGATGCCGACGCGGACGTCGTGGTAGAACATCGGCGGGTAGGTCGGATCAGCGTACTGGTCCGGGTTCTGCGGATCGTCACCGTTCACCGAGTTCATCGATTCATACGAACCGATGTACATCGGCGAGAGGTAGCGCAGCTGGTAACCCAGCGTGAACGCGCCCAGCTCGAGACGGTTGTTCCAGTTGAACGCGTCACGCGGATCGCCGAGTTCGCTCACATAGACGTTCTCGAAGTCCGGATCCGTCGGGTTCAGGTAGCCCGAGTTGTCGAACACGTGGGTGTAGGTCAGGCGAGTGTCGAAACGCGCACCGTCCCAGATTTCCCCACGATAGGCGACTTCCATGTCGACGCCGCGAGCGGTGAGCTTCGCGAAGTTGACCGACGACTGGATGAGGCTGCCTTCGAGGATGCGGAACTCTTCCTCACCGTTCGGGCCGCCACCGGGGCCAGCGCGTTCGAACAGATCGCAATACGGGTTACCCGCGGCGAGATCGTAGCACTGGTTGACGATGGTCTGAGCCGACACCGACGAGATAACGTCGTTGACGACGATATCGTAATAGTCGGCCGAGATCGACAGGCCGGGCAGGAAGTCCGGCTGGAAGATCGCACCGAGCGTCAAGCTGTCCGAGGTTTCACGCTGAAGCAGCGGGTTACCACCCGAACGGATTTCGAGCGACGCGCTGTAGCGGAAATCGTAATCGGCGGGACGGCCGGCCGCGGCGCAGTTCGCAGCGCGGTTCGACGTACCGTTGTTGATGTTGATTTCCGAGCAGGGGTCACCGAAGCCCGGGGCAAAGTTCTGCGAGAACGGGAACAGCAGTTCGCCCTGGTTCGGCGCGCGAACGGCGCGGGCCCAGCTGCCGCGGAAGCGAAGCGCATCCACCGGCGACCAGAAGCCGTTGACGTTATACGCCCAGACGGTGCCGGTCGTGCCCAGTTCGTAGTCCGAAACACGCGCAGCGGCGCTGACTTCGAGTTCTTCGAAGAAGGGAACGTCGTTGACGATCGGCAGGCGAATTTCGCCGAAGGCTTCCTTCACGGTCTGCGATTCGGCCGAGAAGGTCGGGATCGCATTGTAGAAGGTGTAGCCCAGCTGGATGTCTTCATCCTGGCGATATTCGATGTCGTCTTCGCGATATTCGGCGCCGAGAACGATGCCGATCGGACCACCGGGGAGCTCGAAGAAGCCCGAGGTGTCGCCCGCGATGAACGCCGTCGCGTCGAACTGGGTGATGAAGCCGTTGGCAAAACCGTCGAGCAGGACGTAGTCACGCGCCGCCTGGGTGATGTTGCCACCGCCGAGGATGTTGATCGGCACGCAGTTCGCGACGTCGGCCGCAAGGCGGGCATCGCCGTTGGGATCGTCACCGAAGAACCACGGATAGTAGCCGACGGCCGCATCCGGATCGATCTGCGAGTTACAGACGATGTCACCGGTGTCGGGATCGACGACCGCATCCAGGGCGAGAAGGAAACGCTGGGCGTCGAGGTTGCCCTGAACGCTGTTGGCTTCCTGAAGCTCGCCGTAGTTGACCGCGACTTCGTAGTTCCACGGACCGCCGAGGTCGCCGCGAACACCACCGACGATGCGGTAGAGGTCACGTTCGATCACTTCGGTACGCGAACCGAGGCCGAGCAGGCTCTGACGGACCGAGAAACGGTAATCGTCATCGACCGTGTTGCCGGCTTCTTCGTTGATGTCGATGATCAGCTGACGCGCCTGATCGGTCAGGTACGGGTTGTTGATGCTGATCTGTTCGCGGTTGTAGCCACCGATATACTGGTAGATATCGCCGAGCGCACCACCGAAGTCACCGTAGATGAACGCCGGACCCGAGCTGCCCGAACCGCTGATTTCGGTACGGACGTACTTGGCTTCGACGAACGGCTGAACCGCCGGCGTGACCTCGAAGTGGGCCAGCAGGTTGACCGCGTAACGGTCAAGGTTCGGCATCATCTGCACCTGGCGGTGGTTGTTGAAGTTCACGCCGTTGGTGCCACCGAGGATGACCGCCGTCGGACCGGTGCCGACCAGCTGGCCGTCGATTAGCGACAGGTTGCCGTCGAAGTCGAAGACGTACGGACAGTCGAAGGCACGACCGGTGAAGCTGCTGCCGCAATCGAGCAGACCGCTGCCAACATTGCCGGTACCCGGGAAGCGGAGCGTCCCGTTTTCGCCGTAGCGCGCGCCGAAGACGCCGCTCTGAACGAAGATGTTGTCCGGCGCACCGTCATCGGTCGCACCGTCAGTGTCGATGGTGATGAAGCCGGGGTTGTCACGGATCCATGCACGATCGTCGCCCCAATACTGGTCGGCACGAGCATATTCGCCCGAGATCGCGATGTTGCCGCGGCCGTCGGCGAAGTTCTTACCCCAGACACCCGAGATGAAGTAGTTGCCGGCATCGCCGTACTTCGAGATGCCGCCCTGACCACGAACCGAAAGACCTTCGAAGTCCTTCTTCATGATGAAGTTGACGACACCCGCGATGGCGTCCGAACCGTAGACCGCCGACGAACCGCCGGTCACGACTTCGACGCGCTCGATGAGATCGGTCGGGATCGAGTTGACGTCGACGCTGACGCCGGTGCTGAGCACGTCGCCGCCGACGTGACGACGACCGTCCTGAAGGACGAGCGTGCGTTCGGTGCCGAGGCCACGAAGATCGAGCAGGTTGAGGCCGGCCGTACCCAGGAAGCGGGTCGAGTTGGCCTGGCTGAAGGTGGAGCGAAGCGCCGGAAGGTCGTTCAGCGTGTCGCCGACCGAGACCGAACCGGTTTCGAAGAATTCTTCGCCGCCGACAGCGGTGACGGGCAGCGCGCTCTCGAGGTTGGGACGACGGATACGCGAGCCGGTGATGACGATGGCATCGCCCGGATCGACCGCGTCACCCGATTCAACTTCGACTTCGCTGTCGAGCTCGACAACCGGATCCTCTTCGGATTCGGTCTGCTGCGCGAACGCAGGCTGGGCAAAAGCGAATGCGCCGATCAGTGCGACCGGGGCAGCGCTGTGCATAAAGACTTTTCTAGACATAGTCCCCTCGTAGTAGTTAACCCAAGTTAGTCCTCGATCGGTGTGCTCTTTGGGTCACGACCCGGCAAAGCGCGCCGACAACCCAAACCTTCACGAATATGATCGAGAGACGTAGGCCGGGATAGGAGACAGAATTGTCATCGCATTGCAATCCCGGCGGCGCGAAAAAGGGGCCTTCAAGGTCGACACAGATGTAATCGACGGCGGCTTGTGTCGTTATTGTCACAGTTCGACCGGCGGCAGCGCTGCTTCGACGAATGGAGGGTGCGTTCATCTCGCCGAAATGGCCTCAGGGTCGGCAACGCTTCCCTCCTGCCACGCGAATGCTAAGGAAAGGCCATGAAGCAGCCATTTTCGCGCGAGAGAATCGGGGTGGACGGCGACCATGGCGTCAACGGCCTTCACGCATCTCGCGGCGGCGAGATGGGGAGGCGCGTTTGACCCCCTCGGTACTCGCCGTCCTGGGCATCTGGCTGGCCCTCGCGATGGGCATCAGCCTGTTCGCAGCCCGGCGCTGGCGCGCCGCCTCGGCGGTGCTCAGGTCGGCGCGCTCGCTTCACGATCTCATCGAGCGCTCCCCGGCGCGGGCGATGGTCATCGCCCCCGACAACAGCGTCGAGCTCGATAGCCAGTTGCGGGCTCTTTTGCGTCTCGATCACGACCCGCGCAGCATGATGGATCTGGCCGCCGGCGGGGTGCTTCCCGACGAGGAAGCGGGTGCGCTCGAGGCATCGGTAGAGGCCACCCGCCGTTCCGGCGAGCCGCTCGATACGACGATCGAGACGGCAGAGGGGCGTATCTTCGCGGTCCGCGGCGAGCTGACGGGCGCAGGCGGCGCGCCGGGCGCGATCCTTGGCTGGATGATCGACATCAGCGAGGCCGAAGAAGGCAAGCGCCGTCTCGCGCAGCGGCTCGAGCAGACCGAAAGCGCGCTCGACAGCCTCACGCACCTCATCGAGAGCGCGCCTTTCCCGATGTGGTATCGCGGCCCAGACATGAGCTTGGGGCTCGTGAATTCCGCCTTCGTGGCGGCCGTGGAGGGCGAGGATGCCGCCGACGTCATCGCGCGCGGTGCCGAGCTCATCGACGGGGGCGGCGATCGCAGCGCCCGCGCCGGCGCCCAGCTGGCGCTCGAGCAGGGCGCTCCTTTCTCGCGCCACCAGCCCGCCACCATCGGTGGCGAGCGGCGGATGCTCAGGATCGTCGACGTGCCGCTGCCGACGGGCGCGGTGGCGGGCTTCGCGCTCGACATCCAGGATCTCGAGGACGCGCGCTACGAACTGGCGCAGAACATCCAGTCGCAGCGCGAACTGGCCGATCGCATGGCGGCGGGCGCGGCGCAGTTCGACGCTGACGGCCGGCTCAGTTTCTACAACCAGCCCTTCCAGCTGATGAGCCAGCTCGACACCGAGGACCTCGACGAGGGCATCCCGTTCGACCGGCTGCTCGATGCGATGCGCGAGAAGGGGCGCGTGCCCGAGGTGCGCGACTATCCGAGCTGGAAGGCCGAGCGTCGCGAATGGTTTACCGCGACCGAGGAATTGATCGAGGAGGATTGGATCCTCGCCAATGGCGACCATCTGCGCGTCGTCGGCCAACCACTGCCCAATGGGGGACTGCGGCTCATCCTCGAGGATCGGACCGAACAGGTCCGGCTCGCCAGCGCGCGCGACACGCTGCTGCGGGTTCGGGCGGCGACCTTCGACAATCTGTTCGAGGTGATCAGCGTGTTTGCCTCCGATGGCCGCCTCTACTTGTGGAATCGCCGTTTCTCGCGGCTCTGGGGGCTCGAGGAAGGCTGGCTGTCCGAGCATCCGCGTGTGGACGAGCTCGTGCCCGCGATGGCGCAGAAGCTCGTCAATCCGACCGAGGCGGCGCAGATCCGCGAACTCGTCCGTTCGACGACCGCGGGACGACAGGCGGGTTCGGGCCGGATGACCATGACCGACGGCCGGGGCTTCGAATATGCCGCCGTGCCGCTGCCCGATGGCAATGTGCTCGTCACCATGGTCGACATCACCGACAGCCTGCGCATCGAGAGCGCGCTGCGCGAGCGCGCTCGCGCGCTGGAGGAGGCCGACAGCGTCAAGACCGACTTCGTGGCCAATATGAGCTATGAACTCCGCACCCCGCTGACCTCGATCGGCGGTTTCGCGCAGATGCTCGCGGCGGGATATGCCGGCGATCTGTCGGAGAGTGCCAAGGAATATCTCGACGCCATCCTGCTGTCGGTCGAGCGGTTGAGCCGGATGGTCGACCGCGTTCTCGATCTCACCCGGACAGAGGGCGGGGCGTTGCAGATCGAGCGCGAGCGCGTCGATTTGGCGGGTCTCGCGTCGACCGTGGGCGAGAATGCGTTGCCGCGCGCCAAGGAGCAGGGCCAGAAGCTCGACATCGTCATCGGCGAGGACACGGGCATCGTCTCGGGCGATGCGCGACGCTTGCGCGAGGCGATCGAAAACATCTTGCAAAATGCCGTGAACTACGCGGGGCAAGGCGCTGAAATCACGCTGGAATGTTCGGGCGACGACGAGGCGGCGCGCGTCACCGTGACCGATAATGGCGAGGGCATCGACCCTGACGAACAGCCGCGCGTATTCGACCGCTTCCACCGTAGCGAGCCGGGCGAGCGCGGCGAGGCGGCGCTGGGGCTCGGGCTGCCGCTCACGCGCCAGTTCATCGAGGCGCATGGCGGCCGCGTCGAACTCTTCTCCAAACCCGGCGAAGGAACGGCCGTCACGCTCGTCATCCCGCGAGGAGAGGCAGGATGATCCTTGCCGATGAAGCCGCCACCATGGCCGCCGGTGCCTTGCTGGCGGCGCAGGTTCGCCCCGGTGACGTCATCACGCTTTCGGGACCGCTGGGCGCAGGGAAGACGAGTTTCGCGCGCGGCTTCCTCGCCGCCTTGGGGCATGACGGCGAAGTGCCCAGCCCGAGCTTTTCCATCGTCCAGCCCTATGAACATCTGAACCCGCCCGTCTGGCACGCCGACCTCTATCGCATCGAGGAAGAGGGCGAACTCGACGAGCTCGGCCTCGACGACCTGGCGGATGCGGTCCTGCTTGTCGAATGGCCCGAACAGGCGGGCCGTTGGGATCATGCGCTGGCCATCGTCATCGATCCCGATGCCGAGACGGGAAGGCGTCGCTTGACAGTCTCGGCCCCGCCGTCTTGGAAAGAGCGATGCCCGTTTCAATGACCCCGCCCACGCTGGCGCCCGCCTTTCTCGATGCCGCCGGATGGGGAGGGGCCGAAATCCTGCCGCTGGCCGGTGATGCCAGTTTCCGCCGCTATTTCAGGGTCGTGCATCCCGAGCAGGGCCGCGGCGTCCTGATGGACGCGCCGCCCGAGCATGAGGATTCGCGTCCCTTCATCGCCATTGCCGAACATCTCGATGCGCAGGGTCTTCGCGCGCCGCGTATCCTGCATCGCGATCTTGAGGCGGGGCTGCTGCTGCTCGAGGATTTCGGCGATCGTCGGGTCGCCCCGGTGCTTGCGTCCTCGCAAGGCGATGAACGCGCCATCTATGCCGACGCGGTCGACACCTTGGTCAAGCTCCACGAAGCGCCGCTGCCGCGCGGGATCGAGCCTTATGACGAGACTGTGCTGAAGCGCGAAGTCGACCTGTTCGTCGACTGGTACCTTCCCGCGCTGGGCGTCGAAGACATCGACCGCGACGGCTTTGATGCGGCATGGAAGGCGGCGTGGCCGGGGCTGCTCGCACGGACCGCAGCGCATCCCGTTCTGGTGCTGCGCGACTATCATGCCGACAATCTGATGCTCCTCGACGAGGGCGGGCTGGGCCTGCTCGACTTCCAGGACGCGCTGGCAGGCCATGCCGCCTACGATCTCGTGTCGCTGCTGCAGGATGCACGGCGCGACGTCGATCCGGCACTGGAATCCGAGATGCGCGACCGGTTCATCCAGCGCAGCGGGATCGAGGATCGCGCGACCTTCCTCGCCGATTACGAGCTGATGGGGGCGCAGCGAAACGTCAAGATCCTCGGCATTTTCACCCGCCTGTGGAAGCGCGACGGCAAGTCGAGCTATCTCAAGTTCCAGCCACGCATGTGGGGCTTGGTCGAACGCAACCTTGCGCATCCGGCGCTGGCCCCGGTGGCCGACTGGTTCGACCGCAATGTGCCCCCGGCCTTGCGCGCCGCCGCCTGGCAGGAGCATGCCGAATGAAGCGCACGACCATGTCGCTTCGGCCCGAGGTGGACGCCGAGGTGCCGAAAACGGCAATGGTCATGGCTGCGGGGCTCGGGAAGCGCATGCGCCCGCTGACGGCGACGCGCCCCAAGCCGATGATCGAGCTGGCGGGCAAGCCGATGATCGATCACGTCCTCGACAAGCTCGAGGAGGCGGGGGTCGAGAAGGTGGTGGTCAATGTCCATTACCTCCCCGATGCGATCGAAGGACATCTGGCGACGCGGCGAGGGCTCGACATCGCCATTTCGGACGAGCGCGAGGCGCTCCTCGAAACGGGAGGCGGGTTGGTAAAGGCGCTGCCGCTCATCGACAGCGACCCATTTATATCCTGCAATAGCGACAATTTCTGGGTCGACGGGCCGAGCGACACGTTGAAGCTGCTGAGCCGTCAATGGGACGCGGAACGGATGGACGCGCTTCTGCTGCTCGTGCCGCATGCGCGCGCCTTTCATCACCGCGGCAAGGGCGACTTCCATCTCGACCGCCATGGCAAGCTGGCGCGGCGCCTTCCCAACAAGGTCGCGCCCTATGTCTTCACCGGCATCCAGCTGGTGTCCAAGCGCCTTCTGCGCGATGCGCCCGATGGCAAATTCTCTACCAACATCCTGTGGGATCGCGCAATCGAGGAGGGGCGGCTCTACGGGGCCGTTCACCAGGGGCTGTGGTTCGATGTCGGCACGCCGCCCGCCATCCCCGCGACCGAGTCGATCCTGCGCGATGAGTGAGGCGAGCGGCGCGGGGCGCCCGACGGTCTTTTCGATCCCCCCGCACCGCAGCTTCGTCGATGCGCTCGTCGCGGGCCTGCTCGACAAATATGGCGGCGACCCAATGCTTCTCGCACGCGGGCGCGTCCTCGTGCCGACCAATCGCGCCGCGCGATCCTTGCGCGATGCCTTCGTGCGGGCAGCGGGCGAGGGGTGCCTGTTGCCGCGCCTCGTCCCCATCGGTGACACAGAGCTCGGCGAGCGGCTCGGCCTCGCGCTCGATCCGATCGACGAAGCGCCGCTACCGCCAGCAATCGACCCCGACGAACGGCTCCTCATCCTCGCTCGGTTGCTTCGCGGCGGACAGGAGCGCGGCAGCGCGGTCTCCGCGCTGCGCGAGGCACGCGATCTCGCCCGAGCGCTAGACCAGCTGACGATCGAGGAAAAGACGCCGCAGGACCTCAAGGCGCTGGCGCCCGAGACGGGCGAATTGCCGACGCATTGGCAGCATCTGTTCGCCAAGCTCGACCTTGTCTTTACCGCCTGGCCCGACATCCTCGCGGACAAGGGCGCGATCGACCTCGCCGAGCGGCGCAATCGCCTGCTGCATCGGCTTGCTAAGCGCTGGCAGGAGACGCCGCCCGATGGCTTCACCATCGCGGCCGGCATCACAACGACGGCGCCCGCCGTGGCTCATCTGCTGAAGGTGATCGCGCGCTTGCGCGACGGCATGGTCGTCCTGCCTGCCTTGGCCCGCGAACGCGAGATGCCAGAGGCGGAGTGGGACGCGCTGGCCGAGGTGCGCGGCGAGGGCGAGGCGCTGGCCGAACCGTCGGGGACGATGCTCAGCCATCCGCAATATCATCTGCGCCTGCTGCTCGACCGCATGAGCGTGGCGCGCGGCGAGGTGCGCGACTGGCATCGGCGGGGCGATCCCGCCGCCCCTCCCGAGCGCAGCCGCGTCATCACCAATGCGATGGCCGCCGCGCGCTTCACCGACAAATGGCAGGACCTCGCCCCGATCGACCGGCGCCTGGGGTCGAAGGTCCGGGCGGCGACCTTTGCCGATCCCGCCGCCGAGGCGACCGGCATCGCGCTGGCGCTCCGGCGCGCGCTCGAAGAACCGGGCAAGACGGCGGCGCTCATCACCCCCGACCGCGACTTGTCGCGCCGCGTCGGCGCCATTCTCACCCGTTGGGGCGTGGCGGTCGATGACAGCGCGGGCCAACCGCTCGACCAGAGCGCGCCGGCCAGCCTGCTGCTTCACTTGCTCGGCGCACTCGAAGAGGAATGGGGGCCGATCGCCACCTTGGCGCTGGCCAAGCACCCGTTGGTCGGTGGGACAGGCGCCGAGCGCGGCGACTGGCTGCGCCATGTCCGCCGCCTCGACCTTGCGCTTCGCGGGCCTCGGCCTGCACCGGGGCTCGACGGGCTGGCCCAACGGCTGGGCAGGGACAAGGAGCGCGAGGCCTTCGCCGCCGTACGTCCGTTGCTCGAGGAGGCCGCAGCGTGCCTCGACGGGGCCGAGACGCTGGCGGCGCTTGCTCGGGGCCTGCATGAGGCGCTGGAAAGGCTGGCTGGGGATCGCGCCTGGACGGGCGCTGCGGGCCGCGAATTGTCGGCGCTGATCGAGGCGATCGAGACCTCGCCCGCGGCGAGCGAGTTTATGGTGCCACCCGAAGAGCGGCAGGCGCTGATGCGCAGCCTCATGGCGGGGCGCAGCGTGCGCCAACCGTATGGGGGGCATCCGCGTATCCAGTTGCTCGGCCTGCTCGAAGCGCGCTTGCTTCAAAGCGATCTCATGATCCTCGGCGGGCTAAACGAGGGCGTCTGGCCTGCCGACAGCGGGAGCGACCCATGGCTCGCCCCGCGCCTACGTCGGCTCCTTGGCTTGCCCGGGCTGGACAGCCGCATCGGGCTGGCCGCGCATGATTTCATGAGCGCGCTGGGGGCCCCCGAGGTGTTGCTGACAAGAGCGCAGCGCGATGCGCGCTCGCCGACGCGTCCGTCGCGTTTTTGGCTAAGGCTCGAGGCGATCAGCGGCGGCGTGCCACGTGATGACGAGTTGGAACGGCTGAGCCTCCTGCTCGATCGCCCCGACGGAGTGCATCCCGCGGCTCAGCCCCGGCCTGCGCCGCCCGCCGGGACGCGTCCGCGCAAGCTTCCGGTTACGGCTGTGGAGAAGCTGCGCGCCGACCCCTATGCCTTTTACGCGCAGCGGATGCTCGGGCTGAAGAGCCTCGACCCGTTGGAAAGCCGAGCGCTCGCGGCATGGCAGGGCAATCGCGTCCATGCGTTGCTCGAGGCATGGCTGAAGGAGGATGCGGGCGATCCAGGGGCGCTCATGCCAAGGCTAGAATCGATGCTTGATGGCGACGATATTCACCCGATGCTGCGCGCCCTGTGGGGGCCGCGACTGCGCGAGGGGATCGGCTTCATCCTTGCAGAGGTCGAGAAGGACCGCGCCGCAGGACGTATCCCGCACGCCGCCGAGCTGGAAGGCAGGGTGCGGCTGCACGGGGTCGAACTCTATGGCATCGCCGACCGTATCGATCGCTGCGCCCAAGGCGGGATCGCCATCGTCGATTACAAGACGGGATCCTCGCCGCAGCGCAAGGCGGTCGAGGCCGAATTCGCGCTCCAGCTCGGGCTTCTCGGCCTCATCGCGAGGGCTGGCGGTTTCGAGGACCGGCCGCTCGATCCGGTCGCACTCGAATATTGGAAGATGGCCAAGTCACGCACCGGCTATGGCGAGCGCATGGCGGCAACCCGCGGGGAGGTGGACGACTATCTTGCAACAGTCGATGCGCGATTGGCGCAATTGGTCCGCGACTATCTGACCGGCGAGGAGCCCTTCGTCGCCAAGCTCAATCCCGCCTTCGCCCCTTATGGAGACTATGATCAGTTGATGCGCCTCGAGGAATGGTATGGGCGCGATGCGTAACCGCCGTTTATTCGTCCCGGGCCTTGCCCGCCTTCTTGCGGCGATTGGCGTAGAGCAGCGCGGCGACGATCGCTGCCGAACCGACGCCGACCGCGACGCCCGCAGCCTTGATCGCCTTGCGGTTGGACTTGGCACTCTCGGCCGTCTCGACGGCGGCATTCTGCTTCTTGTTCTTCTTGCTCATGCGCGCTCCTTAGGCAGGCGCGCGCCGCATTCCAAGCGCTTCGTGCGCCGAGGCGTGGCATGAAGCGGCCCAGTCCCTTGCCGCGCCTTGGCGGCGCGCAGGCGAGCGCGTCCGATCCCGCCGTCCATGCCGCGCTATCCGCCTCGGCGGGCACGGGCAAGACGATGGTGCTGACGAGCCGTGTGCTGCGGCTCCTGCTGCGCGGCGTGTCGCCCGGCGCGATCCTGTGCCTGACCTTCACCAAGGCGGCGGCCGCGGAAATGTCGAACCGCATTTCGGCGCGGCTCGCCAGTTGGGTGCGGATGGACACGCAACATTTGAAGCTCGATCTCGCCAATCTCGGGGAAAAGAGCGACGAAGAGACGCTGAAGCGCGCGCGGCAATTGTTCGCGCGGCTCCTCGACACGCCCGGCGGCCTGCGGATCCAGACGATCCACGCTTTCTCGCAGTCGCTCCTTGCCAGCTTTCCCGCCGAGGCAGGGATCGCCCCGGGGTTCGAGGCGATCGACGATCGCGGCGCGGACCGGCTTGTCGGCGAAGTGCTTGCCGATCTCGCCAGCGAGGCCGCTGCCTCGCCCCTGCCGCCCGAACGAGAGTTCCTCGCCGATCTCGAGGCGCTGAGCCTCCGGCTCGGACAGGAAGGCGCCACCAGCTACCTCAAGGGCTGCGCCGCTTTCCCGCGCGCCTTCGCGAGATTGTCGGAGCAGGGCGCGATCGAGCCGTGGCTTCGCGACTTGTCCGAATTGCCTC
Source organism: Sphingomicrobium arenosum (assembly GCF_026157085.1). NCBI lineage: Bacteria > Pseudomonadati > Pseudomonadota > Alphaproteobacteria > Sphingomonadales > Sphingomicrobiaceae > Sphingomicrobium > Sphingomicrobium arenosum. The sequence goes on along the minus strand of NZ_JANPVN010000001.1, from coordinate 810,295 downwards.
GCGAGGGGACGGCCGAGGACATTCTCGCCGCGAAATTGCGCCACATCGATGATGCGCTGTTCGAGGGGCTGATCGCGGCCAACAGGGCCTGGGGTAGCGGCAAGAAGGCCGTGGCGATCGTCGCCAATCTGACGGCCTTCCGTGCGGCATCGCCCGAGGAGCGTGCGGCGCTGCTGCCGTCGGTCGCTGCCAATATCGTCAAGCAGGACGGGGACATCTGCAAGCCGGTGGCAAAGCAACTGACGGCCGAGCCCGATTATGCGGCGCTCGCGCAGCAATTTGCAGATTGGTGGAACGAGCTCGCCAATCTTCCAGCCCGCCTCGATTATGTCCGCGACCTCGCCGCCGCCTTGCGCGCCGGGCAGCGTTTCACGGCACGTTATGCGCGGGTCAAGCAGGCGCGCGGGCTCGCCGATTTTACCGATCTCATCGAATGGACATTGGACCTGCTCGCCCAGCCCGGCATCGGCGACTGGATCCGCTTCAAGCTCGATGCCCGGATCGACCATGTGCTAGTCGATGAGGCGCAGGACACCAATGCGGCGCAATGGCGCATCATCGAGGCGATGGCCGACGAATATTTCCACGGCAATGCGGAGACCGAGGACCGGTTTCGTACGCTCTTCATGGTCGGCGACTTCAAGCAGGCCATCTACGGCTTCCAGGGATCGCAGCCCGAACAGTTCGTCGCCGCGCGCGAACGCTTTGCAAGGCTTGCCGCCGAAGCGCGGGCGGCCGCCATCGACGAGCAGCCGCGCGCGTTCGAGGAATTGTCGGTTTCCACGAGTTTCCGCTCGAGCGGCGCGGTGCTGGGGCTGGTCGACCGGGTGATCGAGACGGTGGGGCCCGAGGCGATGGGCCTGCCCGCCGCGCCGCCGCCGCACCGGGTCGCCGACCATCATGCCGAGCGCTTCGGGGCGGTCGAACTCTGGCCCGCCTTCGATTTCGACGCCGAGAGCGCAGGCGATGAGGGAGCGGGCGAGGAAGACTGGATCGACCTCCGCGATCGCCATTATGCGGCGACACTGGCGGGCGAGGTCAAGGAGATGATCGACGGCGGCACGGCGCCCGGCGACATCCTCATCCTGCTCAGGCGGCGCAGCGAACTGGCCTCGCTCATCGTCGCGCGCCTGTTCGCTGCGGGGGTGCCGGTGGCGGGGGTCGACCGACTGTTCCTGTCGCGACCGCTGGCGGTCCAGGACCTTCTCGCCGCGATGCGCTTCGCCACGCAGCCGGGCGACGATCTCGCGCTCGCCTGCCTGTTGGTCGGACCGCTCATCGGATGGAGCCAGGAGGAATTGGCCGCCCTGGCGATGGGGCGCGAGGGCAAGGGCCTGTGGCGCGCCTTGCAGGAGGACGAAGGCCGGCGCGCGATGGAAGCGCGACGCGTGCTGGATCCGCTGCTCGGCATGGCCGATTTCACCGGCCCCGGCGCTTTTCTCGAAGCCATCTTGTCGGGTCCGATGGACGGGCGGCGCAAGCTGATGGCGCGGCTCGGCCACGATGCGCGCGACCCGATCGAGGAATTGCTCAATGCCGCGCTCGACTTCGAACGGGGCGAGGTGGCCAGCCTCGACCATTTCCTCAGCCAGATCGAGGCCGATGACAGCGAGGTCAAGCGCGAGGCGGGGGGACGCGGCGAGGAAGTGCGCGTCATGACCGTACACGGCGCCAAGGGGCTGGAATCGCCCACGGTCATCCTTGCCGATGCAACGTGGGACCCCGATGCGGGCGGGGCGCGCCCGACCATCGTGCTGCCGCTCGGCGATCTGGGCGAGATGCCGTTGCTGCGCCCGCGCAAGGCCGAACGCGGGCCACCCTTTGCCGCCTCGCTCGAGGCCCTGGAGGCGCGCGAGCGCGAGGAACATTGGCGGTTGCTCTATGTCGCGCTGACCCGCGCCGAGGAGCGGCTCATCATCGCTGGGCCACGCCCCCGCAAGCGCGGCGGCGGGGAAGGGCTCGCGCCTTTGGCCGAGGACAGTTGGCACACCGCGGTGGCCCGCGCCTTGGCGAGAATGGACAGCGAAACGCTCGAACGCGACTGGGCGAAGACTGACGGGCTGCTCCATGTCAGCGGACGGGCAAAAGGCAGGCCGCGCGCTCTCATCGCAGAGGAACGGCGGATCGAGCTGCCCGAATGGGCGCAGCGCCCCGCGCCGGTCGAGGCGAGACCACCGCGCCCGCTCGCGCCTTCGGCGTTCGAAGGGATGGAGGAACTGGCGTTCCCGCCCGTCAGCGAGGAGCAGCGCGGCGCGGCGCGGCGCGGTACGCTGATCCATGCGCTGCTCGAACGGCTGCCCGCGGTGCCGCGTGAGCAACGGCGCCAGACCGCTATCCATTGGCTGGGGGCGAGCCACGAGGTGCCCGAGGCCGACGCCGCCGAACTGGTCGATGCGGCGCTCGGGGTGATCGAGGCGCCGGAACATCGCGCCCTGTTCGGTCCGGAGGCGCTTGCCGAGGCCCCGCTCGCCGCCACGCTGTCCGACGGGCGCGTCATTGCGGGCACGGTCGACCGCCTGCTGGTCGAGGAGGACCGCGTGCTGGTCGTCGATTTCAAGACCGGGCGCTTCGTCCCTGACAGCGCCGAGGCGGTCCCCGACGCCTATCGCCGCCAAATTGCCGCCTACAAGGCCGCGCTCGAGCTCATCTTCCCGCGCAAGCGGGTCGAGAGCGCACTGCTCTACACGGCAGGGCCACGACTCATCGCAATGGATTGAGGCTCCACCCTTGAGCATGGCGCCCGGCTCCCCCATATGGCCCGTCAAACTTGCATCAAGGAGAAGGCTCGCATGGCCACCAAAGCTGTCACCGACCAGAGTTTCCAGTCCGACGTCCTCGACGCCGACAAGCCGGTCCTCGTCGATTTCTGGGCCGAATGGTGCGGGCCGTGCAAGATGATCGGCCCGGCGCTGGAGGAAATCTCGGACGAGCTGGCGGACAAGCTGACCATCGCCAAGGTGAACATCGACGAAAATCCCGAAACGCCCGGCAAATATGGCGTGCGCGGTATTCCGACGATGCTGCTGTTCAAGAATGGCGAGCCGGTCGCGCAGAAGGTCGGCGCTGCCCCCAAGACGCAGATCCAGCAATGGGTCGAAGGCGCGCTCTGATCGCACGCCTGCTTTGATTGACGAACGGTCGGGTCGCTCCTACATCGCAGCCCGACCGTTTTTCTTATGGGCGGGGCATCTGTGCCCACCTGTCCCAGCCCCCAGATTCGTTAGGGAAATTGCATGTTCGCCGGCCTCGCCAAATCGATCTTCGGTTCATCGAACGACCGCTATGTCGCCAAGCTCCGCAAGATCGTCGATGTCATCAACGGCCACGAGCCCACCTTCGAGGCGATGAGCGACGAGGAATTGCAGGGTATGACCCAGCAGTTCCGCGACCGCCACGAGGCGGGCGAGAGCCTGGACGACCTCCTTCCCGAGGCCTTCGCGGTGGTCCGCGAGGCGGCCAAGCGCGCCTTGGGCCAGCGGCACTATGACGTGCAGATGATCGGCGGCATCGCGCTGCATCGCGGCGAAATCGCCGAGATGCGCACGGGCGAGGGCAAGACGCTGGTGTCGACGCTGGCGGCCTATCTCAACGCCATTCCCGGCAAGGGCGTCCATGTCGTCACCGTGAACGACTATCTCGCCAAGCGCGACGCCGAGTGGATGGGACAGGTTCACCGCTTCCTCGGCCTGAGCGTCGGGGTCATCGTCCCCAACATGATGGAGCCCGATCGGCGCAACGCCTACAAGGCCGACATCACCTATGCGACCAATAACGAGCTGGGCTTCGATTACCTGCGCGACAATATGAAGATGAGCCGGACCCAGATGGTCCATCGGCCCTTCAATTTCGCCATCGTCGATGAAGTCGACTCGATCCTGATCGACGAGGCACGCACGCCGCTGATCATCTCGGGCCCGACCGACGACAAGAGCGAGCTCTATATCAAGGTCGATGCCATCGTCCGCACCCTCGTCGAGGACGATTATGAGAAGGACGAGAAGATGCGCAGCGTCGTCCTTACCGAGGACGGCACCGAAAAGCTCGAGCGTCTGCTCGAACAGGCCGAGCTGATCGAGGGCACCAACCTTTACGATGTCGCCAACACGCAGGTGGTTCACCACGTCAACCAAGCGTTGAAGGCCAATGTCCTGTTCAAGAAGGACACCGACTATGTCGTGAAGGACGACGAGGTCGTCATCATCGACGAGTTCACCGGGCGCATGATGGACGGGCGCCGCTGGTCCGATGGTCTCCACCAGGCGGTCGAGGCCAAGGAAGGCGTGCCGATCAAGCCCGAGAACCAGACGCTCGCCTCGATCACCTTCCAGAACTATTTCCGCATGTACCCCAAGCTGTCGGGCATGACGGGCACGGCGCTGACCGAAGCACCCGAGTTTCATGACATCTACGGCATGGATGTCGTCTCGATCCCGACCAACCTGCCGGTCCAGCGGATCGACGAGGAAGACGAATTCTACAAGAATTTCGGCGACAAGCTCGCCGCCATCGCCAAGGAGATCAAGGCGCGGCAGGAAAAGGGCCAGCCGGTCCTCGTCGGTACCGTCTCGATCGAGAAGTCCGAGATGCTGTCCGAGTTCCTGACCAAGGAAGCCATCCAGCATAACGTGCTCAATGCGCGCTTCCACGAGAAGGAAGCCCATATCGTCGCGCAGGCAGGCCGCATCGGTGCGGTCACGGTGGCGACCAACATGGCCGGGCGCGGCACCGACATCCAATTGGGCGGCAATGTCGATTTCCGGGTCGAGGACGAACTCGCCGACATGGAGGACGGCCCCGCCAAGGATGCCGCGATCGAGAAGATCAAGGCCGAGGTGGCCGAAGAGCGCCAGAAGGTGAAGGATCTCGGCGGTCTGTTCATCCTCGCCACCGAGCGCCACGAGAGCCGCCGTATCGACAACCAGCTGCGTGGCCGCGCCGGTCGCCAGGGCGATCCGGGGATGAGCCGTTTCTACCTCAGCCTCGATGACGATCTCCTGCGGATCTTCGGACCGCAAGCCGCCTTCGCCAAGCTGATGAACAAGAACCTGCAGGATGGCGAGGCGATCACCCATCCGTGGATCTCCAAGGCCATCGAGACCGCGCAGAAGAAGGTCGAGGCGCGCAACTATGACGTGCGCAAACAGGTCGTCGAGTTCGACGATGTGATGAATGACCAGCGCAAGGTCATCTACGAAATGCGCGCCGACGTCATGGATGCCGAGACCGTTGGCGACGTGGTCGAGGACATGCGTCACGACACCATCGCCGGGCTCGTCACCCACCATGCGCCGCTCGGATCCTTCCCCGAGCAGTGGGACATCGAGGGGATGAAGGCGAGCTTCGACGAAGTCATGGGCCTCCAGCCGCCGCTCGAGGAATGGGTTCAGGAAGACACCGTCGACCAGGAATTGTGGATCGACCGGATCGCGGACCAGGCCGATGCGGTCATGGCCGACAAGCTCAAGGAGCTCGAACCCGAGCGCTGGGCGCAGGCCGAAAAGCAGATCCTCATCGGCGCACTCGACACGCATTGGAAGGACCATCTGGCCACGCTCGACAGCCTCCGCCAGGTCGTCGGCCTGCGCAGCTATGCGCAGAAAAAGCCGATCGACGAATATAAGAAGGAGGCTTTCCTCCTGTTCGAACGCCTCATGGTGACGCTGCGCGAGGAGGTCACCAAAACCATCATGCGCGCGCAAATCCAGGTCGAGCCGCCGGTCGCCGCGCCGCCGCCGGTGCCGCACATTCCCGACTTCATCACCTCGCACTTCGACCCCTTGTCGGGCGACGACAACAGCGCCGATGTCGATGCCGGGACGGGGGCCATCATGTCGAGCCTGCCGCCGCGACAAAGCCCCAAGCCTGCCGCCCCGCAGGAGGTCATGGACGCCGCGCCGACGGGTGAGTTCACGCCGCCGGCGAGCCGCAATTCCCCCTGTCCATGCGGTTCGGGCCGCAAGTACAAGCATTGCCACGGGGCTCTATCCTAAGGACTTTTATGCCAGCCATCGATCGTTCCGCTCTGCGTGCCGCCTATCGCGCCGAGGAAAATGCCATTGTGTCGGAGCGGATCGACCAGGCCCGCCTGACGCCTGACCAGGCCGAGGAGGCAGAGGCAACCGCTGCCACGCTCATCCGTGCGATGCGCGAGCATAAGGCGGTGGGCATCGATGCTTTCATGCAGGCCTATGACCTCGGCTCGGACGAGGGGATTGCGCTGATGTGCCTCGCGGAGGCCTTGCTGCGCATCCCTGACGCCGAGACCATCGACGACCTCATCCACGACAAGCTGGCGGGACCCGACTGGGCGGAGAAGCTCGGCCAGTCCCGCTCGACCTTCGTCAATGCCGCGACCTTCTCGCTCCTCATGACGGGCAAGGTGCTCGAGGAGGCCAATGACAGCGCCGAGGGGTGGCGCGCTGCGCTGGGCCGTGCCGTCGGTCGCCTTGGCGAACCTGTCATCCGCACCGCCGTCGGGCAGGCGATGAAGATTCTGGGGCGTCAGTTCGTCTTCGGCCGCACCATCGACGAGGCGCTGCAGCGGGCGCGTCCCGAGATCAAGCGCGGGCTCAGCCACAGCTTCGACATGCTCGGCGAGGCGGCGATGACGCATGCCGATGCGGCGCGCTATGCCAAGGCCTATGAGGCCGCGATCGATCGCTTGGGCGAGGAGGGGCGGCAGGACACGTTCCACGGCGCGCCCGGGATTTCGGTCAAACTCTCGGCGCTTTATCCACGCTACGAATGGAGGCATGCCGAGGAGGCGAAGGCCGCCATCGTTCCCGTTCTTACCGATCTTGCCCGTAAGGCGGCCGCCGCCAACGTCCACCTGACCGTCGATGCCGAAGAGGCCGACCGTCTCGAACTCAGCCTCGACATCATCGAGGCGATCGCTGCCGACGACAGCCTGTTCGCCGACGGGTGGGAAGGCTTCGGCATGGCGATCCAGGCCTATCAGAAGCGCGGGGTGCATAGCTGCGACTGGGCCATCCGGCTCGCACAGACCTATCGCCGCAAGCTGTTCGTACGGCTAGTGAAGGGCGCCTATTGGGATACCGAGATCAAGGCGGCGCAGGTCGCCGGGCTCGAGGACTATCCCGTCTTCACCCGCAAGCTCGGCACCGACGTCTCCTATCTCGCCTGCGCGCGCAAGCTCCTGTCGGCGACCGGCTCGATCTTCCCGGCCTTTGCCACGCATAACGCCAATACGATTGCGGCGATCAAGGCGATGGCCGGGCCGCGCCCCGGCGCCCCGGGTTTCGAATTCCAGCGCCTCCATGGCATGGGCGATGAACTTTACACCGAACTCCACGCGCTCGAGGACGGGCTGGGCGAACAGCATAGCCCGGTGCGCATCTATGCGCCGGTCGGCAGCCATAAGGAACTGCTCGCCTACCTGGTGCGCCGCCTGCTCGAAAATGGCGCCAACTCGTCCTTCGTCAATCGCATCGCGGACGAGCGCGTCAGCGTCGACGATCTCGTGCGTGATCCCGTCGCGCTGATGGAAGCGATCGAACCCAAGCGCAATCCGGCGATCCCGCTGCCCGACCAGATCTTCGGGCTTGGCCGCCGGAACAGCGCAGGCGTCGACCTGTCCGATCCGCTGGTGCGCGAGCCGCTGATGAAGCGTCTCGAGGCGCTCAAGGAGGAGAGCTACGAGGCCATCCCGACCGAGCGCTCGAAGGACGAGCATCCGGTGCGCCGCATTACCAGCCCTCATGACGATCGCATCGAGATCGGCCTCGTCCACGAGGCGACCGAGGGCGCGATCGACCGCGCCATGCAGGCCGCCGCCGCCGCCCAGCCCGCTTGGGATCATCTCGGCGGCGAGAAGCGCGCGCAGCTGCTCGACAAGGCCGCCGACCTGTTCGAGGAGCATGCCGAGACCTTCTTCAGCCTGTGCATGCGCGAGGCGGGAAAGACGCTGCCCGACGCGATCCTCGAGGTGCGCGAGGCAGTCGATTTCCTGCGCTATTATGCCGCCGAGGCGCGCCAGAAATTCTCGCATCCCATCCCGCTGCCCGGGCCGACGGGCGAATTGAACGAACTTCGGCTCCACGGACGCGGGGTGTGGACCTGCATCAGCCCGTGGAATTTCCCGCTGGCGATCTTCACCGGCCCGGTCGCCGCCGCGCTGGCGTCGGGCAATGCCGTCATGGCCAAGCCGGCCGAGCAGACCCCGCTCATCGCCGATTTCGCCATCGACCTGTTGCACCAGGCCGGCATTCCGCGCGACATCGCGCAATTCATGCCTGGCGACGGCAAGGTTGGCGCGGCGCTGGTGGCGCATCCGCTGACGGCAGGGGTGGCCTTCACCGGCTCGACCGAGACCGCGCGCATCATCAACCGCACTATCGCCGACCGACAGGACGGGCCGATCGTCCCGCTGATCGCCGAGACCGGCGGGCAGAATGCGATGATCATCGATAGTTCGGCCTTGCCCGAACAGGTCACGCGCGACGTGGTGGCCTCTTCCTTCCAGTCGGCGGGCCAGCGCTGCTCGGCGCTGCGCGTCCTCTACATCCAGGAGGATGTCGCTGACGGCATGATCGAGATGATCAAGGGCGCGCTGGAAGCGCAGACGATCGGCGATCCGCGCGAGCTCACCACCGACATCGGGCCGGTGATCGATGCGCAGGCGCGACAGGCGCTTCGTCGCCACCTCGACTGGCTCGACCATCACGCCAAATGCATCGTGCGCCGCGACGTGCCCGACGCGGTCGACGCCCACGGCTATTTCGTGTCGCCCAGCATCTACGAGATCGAGGCGCTGTCGCAGCTACAGGGCGAAAATTTCGGCCCGATTCTGCACGTCATCCGCTGGAAAGCGGGCGAATTGCCGAAGGTCGTCGAGGAGATCAATTCCACCGGCTATGGGCTGACGCTTGGCCTGCAGAGCCGGATCGACCTCAACCGCCGCTACGTCGAGCGCCATGCGCGCGTCGGCAACCTCTACGTCAACCGCAACCAGATCGGCGCGGTGGTCGAAAGTCAGCCCTTTGGCGGCGAGGGCCTGTCAGGCACCGGCCCCAAGGCGGGCGGCCCGCACTATGTCGAACGCTTCGCGACGGAGCGCGTGACGTGCGTCGATACGACGGCGGCGGGTGGCAATGCGAGCCTGATGGCGTCACTCGAAGGCTAGGCCGCAAAGCTGCGCTATGCTGCAGCCGGGCTAGCGGCTATCCCCGGTCGATGACTGACGAGATCCTCGCGACCGATCGACTGATCCTCCGCCGATGGAGGGAGAGCGACGTCACGCCCTATGCCGCGATGTGCGCCGATGCCGAGGTCATGCGCCATATCGGGGACGGGTCGATACGCAGCGCCGCGGAAACGCGTGCTTCCGTCGCGCGGATCGAGGCGGCATGGGATGCGCATGGCTTCGGCCTATTCGCGCTCGAGCGTCGTGATGATGGGCGTTTCATCGGCTACACCGGCTTGTCGATCCCGACCTTCCTGCCCGAGGTGATGCCGAGCGTCGAAATCGGATGGCGGCTGTCGCGTGAAAACTGGGGGCAGGGGCTGGCGAGCGAGGCCGCCGCCGCCGCTCGAGATTTCGCTTTCGAGCGGAAAGGCCTTGCCGACCTCGTCAGTATTTTCCAGCACGGCAATCACGCTTCGGCCCGGATCGCCTCGAAAATCGGGATGCGAAGCGAGCGCGAGACGATCGACCCGGGAAGCGGGCGCAGCGTCCACGTCTATCGAATTTACGCTGGCGAACGGTCCTGAAAAACCAAAGGCGCGGTCCGAAGATCCGCGCCTCAAGTCACTGCCGGTGAAGGAAAAATGGCTCCCCGAGTTGGATTCGAACCAACGACCAAGTGATTAACAGTCACCTACTCTACCGCTGAGCTATCGGGGAGCAGCCCGAAGGCAGTGGCAACGCGTATAGCGCGTCATTTTCATGATGCAACCGCTTTTTATCCGGTTTCGAACTGCTCCAGCGCGATGCGTTCATCGAGCGCGTGATCGGGGTCGAACAGCAGCGTCATCGGGCGCGAGCGGTCGAGTTCGACAGTCACGCTGGTGACGTCGCGGACCTCATATTGGTCGGCCACCGCCGACACCTTGCGATCCTCGGGGTCGTGCACGGTGAAGGTCACGCTGGTGTCTTCGGGCAGGATCGCGCCGGGCCAGCGGCGAGGGCGGAACGGGCTGATCGGGGTCAATGCGAGCATGTTCGCCGACAAGGGCAGGATCGGCCCGCCGGCGGATAGGTTGTACGCCGTCGAGCCTGCGGGTGTCGCCACCATCACGCCATCGCACACGAGCCGCTCGATGGCCGGGCGGCCCGCGACCTCGATGGCGATCTTGGCGGTGCGGCCGGTTTCGCGCAGCAGGCTCACCTCGTTGATCGCAGGGCGCGTCACCACGCTGCCGTCGAGCCGGGTTGCCGTCATCTTCAAGGGCAGGATGTCGATCGGCTTGGCGGCCGCGATGCGCGCTTCGAGATCGTTCTCGCGCCACTCGTTCATGAGGAAACCATAGGTGCCGCGGTTCATGCCGAAGACGGGACGCTGGGGGATGTCGCCCTCGAACATTTGGTGCAGCGTGCGCAGCATGAACCCATCGCCGCCGACGGCGAGCACCGTATCGGCATCGGCGATGTCGGCGAAATCGAATCGCTGCCGTAACGCTTCACCGACGCTCGCCGCTTGCGGGCGCTGCGACACGACAAGGCCGATCCTTGGGCCGATCCGCGGGCCGATCCGGGGCGATTTGCTCATCGAAAATGCCTCAAATACGTAAGTCTTGGGCCAAGGCATAGGAGAATGGGTCGCTTTAGGCTACTGTCTCATTGAGGGGCAGGAGGATGACGCCCGCTTGCGCCTCGCCGCAGTCAGGGTGGAAGAGGGGGGCATGTTGCAACGTCCCGAACCAGCGATGAGCGAGATGCCGACCGGCGAGCACGACCCGGACCTGTTCGAAGCGCTGACCGAGCGCGCCATCTCGATTCACTATCAGCCCATGATCGACCTCGCGTCGGGGCGCGTCATCGCCGCCGAGGCGCTGGCACGGTGGGAGCCAACGGGCGCGGGTGCCGACGCATTGTTCCAGCGTGCTCGCGCTGCCCAGCTCGAGGGGCCCTTGTCGCGCTCGGTGCAATATGACGCTCTGGAGAAGGCTGCACGGTGGGAAGGGCCCCTGGCAGGCATCGGCCTGTCGCTGAACCTGCTGCCCGATGAATTGCTCGACCGCGACTTTCCCGAAAGCTTTATCGACATGTTGCGCGACAGCGGCTTTCCGCCCGAGCGCCTGACGCTCGAACTGGTCGAGAATGGCCATGTCGCCGAACATCCCGAAGCCGCGCGACGCCTGATGCAATTGCGTAGCCTCGGCATTCGCATTGCGGTCGATGATTTCGGCACCGGCTATTCGAGCCTTGCCTATCTCACCAGCCTGCCGATCGACACGCTCAAGATCGACCGCGGGCTAATCGCCGACATCGTCGGGGGCGACAAGGATCGCATCGTCGTGCGCGCGCTCCTCAAGATGGCGCAGGAGCTGGGCATGCGCACGGTCGTCGAGGGCGTGGAAAATGCCGCGCAGCTCGACCTGCTCGGCGAATGGGGCGCCGACCTCTATCAAGGGTTCCTTGGTTCAGGACCGCTCGACGAGGATGCGCTGGGGCGCTTCGTCGCCTTCGCCAATCGCGCGCGCAATTAGGCCGGTTCGGGCTTCTTCGCCTTTTTCGACGCCGCGCGCGCGACCTTGGATAGGCCGCGGCTCAATTGCAGCGCGCCATTGATGCGGTCATGCTCGCCCGGCCAGTTGCCCGAAACGACGAGCTTGCCGTCGGGGCGTAGGCGCGCGCGCCCCTTCAATCGTTCGACATAGGCAATGAGCCCCGGCACGTCGGCGAAGCCATCCTTGGCAAACTGCACCACCGCGCCCTTGGCGCCGGCGTCGAGCTTGGCAATGCGCGCCTTGCGGCAGTTGACCTTGATCTCGATGACCTCGAGCAAATTCTGTGTTTCCTCCGGCAGCTTGCCAAAGCGGTCGATGAGCTCGGCGGCGAAGGCGTCGATGTCGGCGCGGCTCTCGAGGTCGCCCAGGCGACGGTAGAGCCCCATGCGCAGGTCGAGGTCGGCGACATAATCCTCGGGGATGAGGATCGGGGCCGCGACATTGATCTGCGGGTTGAGGCTGTCGCCCGACACCTCGCCGCCACCGTCCGCCTTGATCTGGACGATCGCCTCCTCGAGCATCGACTGATAGAGTTCGAAGCCAACTTCCTTGATGTGCCCAGACTGCTCGTCGCCGAGCAGATTGCCCGCGCCGCGCAGGTCGAGATCGTGGCTGGCGAGCTGGAAGCCCGCGCCGAGATTGTCGAGATTGGCGAGCACCTGGAGGCGCTTTGCCGCGCTGTCGGAGACAAGGTGCGGCTCGGGCGTCGTCAGATAGGCATAGGCCCGTGTCTTGGAGCGTCCGACGCGCCCGCGCAGCTGGTAGAGCTGGGCTAGACCGAAGCGATCGGCGCGGTGGACGATGAGCGTATTGGCGCTGGGGATATCGAGCCCGCTTTCGACGATGGTGGTCGACAGGAGCACGTCATATTTGCGGTCGTAGAAAGCGCTCATGCGCTCTTCGACCTCGGTCGGGCTCATCTGGCCGTGCGCGACAAGATATTTCACCTCCGGTACCTCGTCGCGCAGATATTCCTCGATGGCGGGGAGGTCGGCGATGCGGGGAGCGACATAGAAGCTCTGGCCGCCGCGATAATGTTCGCGCAGCAATGCCTCGCGGATGACCACGGGGTCGGTCGGCATGACGTAAGTGCGCACAGCGAGCCGGTCGACCGGTGGGGTCTGGATGACACTGAGATCGCGCAGGCCCGTCATCGCCATCTGCAGCGTGCGCGGGATCGGCGTGGCGGTCAGCGTCAGGACGTGGACGTCAGACTTCAGCGCCTTCAGCCTCTCCTTGTGGGCGACACCGAAATGCTGCTCCTCGTCAACGATGACGAGGCCGAGCTTCTTGAACTTGACCGACTTGCCGAGGAGAGCGTGGGTGCCGATGACGATATCGACATTGCCCGCCTCGAGGCCTGCCTTGGTCTTCTTCGCCTCGGCGGGGGTGACGAGCCGCGACAGGCGCCCGATTTCGACCGGGAAGCCTTGGAAGCGCTCGCAGAAATTCTGGTAATGCTGGCGCGCGAGGATGGTGGTCGGGGCGATGACCGCCACCTGGAAGCCGGCCATCGCGGCAACGAAGGCGGCGCGCAGCGCCACCTCGGTCTTGCCGAAACCGACATCGCCGCAGACGAGACGGTCCATGGGGCGGCCGCTCTCAAGGTCGGCGAGGACGTCGGCGATGGCGCTCTCCTGATCGTCGGTTTCCTCGTAGGGAAAGCGATCGACGAACTGCGGATAGGCGCTGTCGACCGCAGCGGGCTGGCCCTCGCGAAGCGCGCGCTCGGCGGCGACCTTGATGAGCTTGCCCGCGATCTCGCGGATCCGCTCTTTCATCTTTGCCTTGCGCCGTTGCCATGCCTCGCCGCCGAGGCGGTCCAAGGTCACGCCTTCCTCGCCTGAGCCGTAGCGCGAGAGGACATCGATATTCTCGACGGGCACGTAGAGCTTGTCCTCGCCCGCATATTCGAGCGCAACGCAGTCGTGGGGGGAGCCGCCGACCTCGATGGTGACGAGGCCTTTATACTTGCCGATGCCATGCTCGTCATGGACGACGAGGTCGCCCGGCGTCATCGCCGACAATTCGGCCATGAAGGCATCGGCGCTCTTCTTGCGCTTGTTGCGGCGCACGAGGCGGTCGCCGAGCATGTCCTGTTCGGACAGGACCGCGACCTTGTCCGAGGTGAAGCCATGGTCGAGCGGCAGCACCATGAGCGCGGGTGCCTTGCCGCCAAGGGCCTCCTGCCAGCTGTCCACCATGCGCCGCGCGGAAACACCATGATCCTTCAGCAGGCCATCGAGGCGTTCGCGCGCGCCCTTGGAATAGCTGGCGAGAACGACGGTCCGGCCATCCTTCGACAGCTTGGCAATGTGGTCTGCTACAGCCTCATAAACATTGCTGTTTTGCGCGCGCTCGGGGGCGAAGTCGCGGGGGCCGGACACGCCGATCTCGACGACTTCGTGGCTCGCCGGCGCGGGGAAGGGGGTGGCGAGGTGAATGGGGAGCGATTGCTTTTCCGCCGCCCATTCCTCGTCGGTAAGATAGAGGGCCGAAGGGTCGAGAGGGCGATAGCTACCCGCCTCCTGCGCCTCGACGCGGCGGCGGTTCTGATAATAGTCCTCTACCGCCTCGAGCCTCGACCCCAAGGCGGCGTCGGCATTGACATCGCGCAGGATGACGTCATCCTCGCCGACATAATCCTCGAGCGTCGCCAGCGTCTCTTCGAACAGCGGTAGCCAATGCTCCATACCGGCAAGGCGACGGCCTTCGCTGACGGCCTCGTAAAGCGGGTCGCCGGTCGCGGTTGCGCCAAATTTCTCGCGGTAACGCGAGCGGAAACGCTTGATGCTCGCCTCGTCGAGCAGAGCTTCGGAAGCGGGCATGAGGGTGAAGCCCTCGACCCGCCCGGTCGAGCGCTGGTCGGTCGGATCGAAGGCGCGCATGGTTTCGATTTCGTCGCCGAAGAAGTCGAGACGAACGCCCGAGGAGAAACCTGCCGGGAACACATCGACGATCGCGCCGCGCACGGCGAATTCGCCCGCGTCATGGACGGCATCGACCCGCGCATAGCCGTTGGCCTGGAGCAAGCGCACGAGCTTCTCGCGCTCGATCTCGCTGCCCTCGGTGAGGCGGCGGACCAAGCCCTTGATCCGCGCCGGGCAGAGCATGCGTTGAGCTACGGCGGTGGCGGTGGTGACGACGAGCTGGGGCCGCTTGGGGGAGCGGGCCAAGCGGGCCAGCGCGCCCATCCGATCGGCCATCACCTTCAACGCAGGGCTGGCGCGGTCGTAGGGTAGGCAGTCCCATGCCGGCAGCTGGATGACCTGCACATCGGGCGCGAAGAGGGGGGCGGTGTCCGCGATGGCGCGGAGCGCCGCTTCGTCGGCGACGATGGCCCATGCTCGCCCGCCCTTGTCAGCAGCGCCGCGCGCGAGATCGCCCGCCAGCCAGGGCAGGTAACCAGTCGGCGCGCTCGCCAATGTGAGCGGCGACGTCGCCTTGAGGATCGTCGGGACGGCCTCGCTCAACGCGCGATCCGGATGAAGTCGAGTTTCTGGAGTTTGGTCAGCATCGGACCGTGATAACGCGCAGGGACGGGCAGGGTGCCGATGGCCCAGGCCATGATGTCCACGTCCTGCTCCATCAACAGCGCATCGAACCAGTCCATGTCGGCCTCGCTCATGCTGTCATGATGGGCATCGAAAAAGCCGCCAATCATCATGTCGGCCTCGCGCGTGCCGCGGTGGTGACTGCGATATTTGAGGGCGCCAAGCCTGTCTTTCCTGCGCTCGTCCATGGCTCATCCTTCACACGGCAAAACACCCGCAGGCGAAGCGCCAGCGGGTCGATTGCCGCCCATGTAGGGGCTGGAGAGGTGAAAAGCTAGGGAGCCGACCGCGCCTGCGCGAGCGGCTCCCAGCCGAAAGGTCTAGTGATGCGCATCCATCGACGGGGCATGATCGCAGGTCACGTCGGGGTTGAACTGCGCATATAGGCCGTTGGGATTGGCGCGATGCACCCAGATATGCAGGTCGTAGTGCGGCGCGAAGCCATGCGCCTCGTCGACCGGGGTCGAGGGATCGTCCGCCATTTCATTGTAGATCCGTCCGCGAAAGCTCGGGCGGCGCCCGCCATGCTGCGCGTCCCATGCCGACTTGAAGACAAGGTTTTCGACCGCGACGAGTTCGAGCGAACCATCGGCCTGCGGCTCGTAGACGAGCACGGCGGGCTGGCTGAAATCGGTATGGGTGCCGACCCCGTCGACGCGCTCGCCTGGCTGGCTGGTGAGGCCGAGCAGGTCGGGTCGGAAATAATGCACGCCCATCCCGCCTTCGGCAGGATCGCGGCCCATCATTTCGGCAGTCTCGCAGAAGGGGGCCGGAATGTAGTTTTCAGCCAGCGCGACCTCGACGTCCTGAAAGCGGGCGGTCTGGAGGCGGATCTGGTGCACCGAGGCGTCGGGCTGGGTACGCGGCGGCTGTGCTGGCGCCGCGCCGATCATGCCGGCGGTCCCGAGTGCCATTGCGATCATGGTCATTTTCATTCGTCTTCCCCTGTTTTCTTCCGTCGCTCGCGAGAGGGAAAATGCCGCTTGCGCTTGACCCCGCCAATGCAAATGGTCGAAGCAGGCTATTCAGAAGTGAATAGGGGCATGGCGGACGATCTTTCGATCTTTCTGGCGCTGATGAGCGAGGGGACGACCGGACGCGCGGCAGAGCGCGTGCGCTGTTCGCAGCCGACCGTGGTGCGGCGCATCGCCGCGCTCGAGGAGGAGATCGGCATCACCCTGTTCGAGCGTTCGCCGCAGGGCTATGTCCCCACCGCGGAAGCGCGGGCGCTGGAAGCGAGCGCGGTCGAGGTCGCCCGCGCGCGTCAGTCATTCGACGACCTCGCGACCAGCCTCGTGGAAAGCCGAGAGGTTGCGATCGGGGTGACCTTCCTCGACGACTTCAGGCGTCAGCTGCTGCCCGCGCTGCGCAGCTTCGCCGAACGCTGGCCCGAGGTGCGGGTCGATCTCATCCCCTCCTATGAAATGGTCGACCTGCTGCGTGGCGATGCCGAAATCGCGTTGCGCGGACGGATTGCGCCAGAGGGAGAGGCTTTCATCGTGCGCGAGCTGCCGACGCCGGGGTGGGGCCTCTACGTCGCGCGGGGGCAGGCGAAGCCGCCAGCGCTTGGCGCGGTCGAACCCTTGCGTGCGGCGGGGCTGTCAGGTCCGACCGGCCGACTGCATCCCTTCGAGCTACTTCGCCAACAAGCCGGGGGGTCGTTGATCGAATATCCCAGTTACAGCGCGCTGGTGTCGGCCATCGCGTCCGGCGCGGCGATATCCGCCCTTCCCATCGCAATGGGCGACCCCGAGCCCGAACTCGAGCGTGCTTTCCTGTTCGACGAAGAAGGATTGCCGCCGATCTTCCTCGTCGGTCGCCGCAGCGCCCTGAGACGGCGCCCTGTCCGCGACCTGTTCGACACCATCGCCGAAAGCTTCCACGCACAGCGTGCGAACCTGACGGGGCGACCCGATTGATGCGCCCCGAGATCCTCAATCCGCTTTTCGCCGAGACGCTCGCGCTCGATGGCGTCGGGCCCAAGATCGCCAAGGCACTGGGCAAGCTCAAGCTCGAACGATGCGTCGATCTTGCCTTTCACCTGCCCACGGGGACGATCGAACGGGTCGCGACCGATCGGCTCGGCCTTGACCTTGTTGGGCGGCGGATCGTCATCACGCTGACGCCGATCGACCTGCGCGAGGGCAGGGGGCGGGCGCCCATTCGCATTTTCGCTGCTGACGCGCACGACAATATGGTCGGGCTGACCTTCTTCAACAATCCGGGCTGGGCGAGGAAGCAGTTCCCGCTCGGCGAGAAGGTACGGATCACCGGCAAGCTCGACGCCTATGGCGATGAGCTGCAGATCGTCCATCCGGACAAGGTCGACGAGGACCCGCCGCTATCCGAGCCCGTCTATCCGCTTTCGGATGGGCTCACCAACCGGCGCTTGCGCGACCTCGTCCGACAGGTTCTCGAGCGCGCGCCCGATCTCCCCGAATGGATCGAGTCGTCCGTGAAGAGCGAGCGAGGGTTTTCCGATTGGCGTGGCGCCCTTGCCGCCGCGCATCGCGGCCCGAATGAAGAAGTAGCCAGGGCGCGGCTCGCCTATGACGAGATTTTCGCCAACCAACTGACGCTGTTGCTCGTGCGCCAGTCGGCACGGCGACGCTCGACGCGTCCGCTAGAAGGCGATGGCAGGCTGTCGGGGAAGCTCAAGCTACCCTTCGAGCTCACCAATGCGCAGGCGCGGTGCGTCGGCGAAATCCGCGGCGACATGGCGCAGGAGCGGCCCATGCTGCGCCTCCTCCAGGGCGATGTCGGCTCGGGAAAGACGCTGGTCGCGCTGCTCGCGATGCTCGAGGCGGTCGAGGCCGGGGCGCAGGCGGCGATGCTCGCTCCGACCGAAATCCTCGCGCGGCAGCATTATGAGGGTCTGCGCAAGCTTGCCGAACCCATCGGTGTGCACGTCGCGATCCTCACCGGGCGCGACAAGGGACGCGTGCGGGAATCGACGTTGATGGGGCTGGCCGACGGGTCGATCCAAATCCTCGTCGGCACCCATGCGATCTTTCAGCAGGCGGTCACCTATCACGATCTCGGCCTCGTCGTGGTCGACGAGCAGCATCGCTTCGGCGTGTCGCAGCGCCTCATGCTGTCGGAAAAGGGCAAGCGCCCACCGCACCTCCTCGCCATGACCGCGACGCCCATCCCGCGCACGCTGACATTGACCCAATATGGCGAGATGGACGTCAGCCGGATCGACGAGCTGCCGCCCGGGCGCCAACCGATCGACACGCTGGTCGTGTCGGAAGAAAAGCTCGCCGATGTGGTCGCCGGCCTCGGTCGCCATATCGACGGCGGGGGACAGGCCTATTGGGTCTGCCCACTGGTCGAGGAAAGCGACAAGTCCGATGCCGCCGCCGCCGAGGAGCGCGCAGAAGTCCTCAAGGTGCGCTTCCCGGGCAAGGTCGGGCTCGTTCACGGCCGCATGAAGGGCGAGGAGAAGGATGCGGTGATGGAGCGGTTCGCACGCGGCGACCTCGCCGTGCTCGTCGCGACCACCGTCATCGAGGTCGGGGTCGACGTTCCCAATGCCACGCTGATGATCATCGAGGGGGCGGAGCGCTTCGGCCTCTCCCAGCTCCACCAGCTTCGCGGGCGCGTCGGGCGCGGCACGGGCAAGAGCCGTTGCCTCCTGCTGCGCGGCAACAATCTGTCGGAAACGGGCAGGGCGCGGCTCGCGCTGATGCGCGAGACCAATGACGGTTTCCGCATTGCCGAGGAGGATCTGCGGCTACGCGGGCCCGGCGAGATCCTCGGCACGCGCCAGTCGGGCGACCATGTTTTCAAGCTGGCCGAAGCCGAGGACATCGCCGCGCTCGCGCCCGCCGCACAGGCCGATGCGCAATTACTCCTCGACCGTGACGGCGGCCTTGAAGGCCCGCGCGGTCAAGCCGCGCGCACCTGTCTCTATTTGTTCGAACGCGACGCCGCGGTGGGGCTGCTGAAAGGCGGCTAGGCCTTGAGCAATCCGTGCTTCTTCTTTCCGAGGCTGAGTTTCACGGGCTCGGCCGCGACCGTCACCAGAAGCTGCGGGTCATTGACCGTCTGGTCGTCGAGCTTCACCGCGCCTTCCTTGATCTTGCGCTTGGCCTCGCCGTTAGATGCGCAAAAGCCAAGGCCGACAAGCGCCGCCATGATGCCGATCTCGCCGCCGGTCGACAGGCTCGGGAGGTTCGCGTCCGACGCGCCTTCCTCGAAGGTCTTGCGCGCCGTTTCGGCCGCCTCCTTCGCTGCATCCTCGCCGTGCAGCATCGCGGTGGTCGCATTGGCGAGCGCGATCTTGGCTTCGTTGATGTCGGCGCCGGTCAGGTTCGACAGGCGGTCGATCTCGACAAGCTCGACGTCGGTGAAAAGCTTGAGGAATTTGATGACGTCGGCATCGGCGGTATTCCGCCAGAACTGCCAATAGTCATAGGGGCTGAGCTGGTCGGCGTTGAGCCACACCGCGCCCGCTTCTGTCTTGCCCATCTTCTTGCCATCGGCCGTCGTGATGAGCGGCGTCGTCACTCCGAACAGCTCCTCGGCCCCGCCCATGCGGCGTGTGAGCTCGATCCCGTTGACGATATTGCCCCACTGGTCCGAGCCGCCCATCTGCAGGCGGCAGCCGTAGCGCTGGTTCAGCTCGCGGAAGTCGTAAGCCTGGAGGATCATGTAGTTGAATTCGAGGAAGGTCAGTGGCTGCTCGCGCTCGAGCCGCAGTTTGACGCTGTCGAAGGTCATCATCCGATTGATGGTAAAATGCGGGCCGACGTCGCGCAGCAGGTCGAGATAGTTGAGCGAGCCCAGCCAATCGTCATTATTGACCATGACTGCGCCCGTATCGCTGTCGTCGAAGCGCAGGAAGCGTTCGAACACCTTGCGGATGCTCGCGATATTCGCGTCGATGCCGGCCTCGTCGAGGAGCTTGCGGCTCTCGTCCTTGCCCGAGGGGTCGCCGACCTTGGTGGTGCCGCCGCCCATGACGACGATGGGGCGATGGCCCGCCTGCTGGAGACGACGCAGCAGCATGATCTGGACGAGGCCGCCGACATGGAGCGACGGCGCGGTCGCATCGAAGCCGACATAGCCGGTCACGATCTCTTTGGCCGCAAGGGTGTCGAGACCCTCGGCATCGGTGGTCTGGTGGATATAGTCGCGGCTCGACAGCAGATCGAGGAGTTGGCTCTTGTACGTCATGATGCAGTGGCGATAGCAGCGCTTTTCGCCCCTTGCAACAGGAAGGTGAGAGGGGCAGTTGATGGTGTAGATCATGTACCAGCTCACACCCCACCCGGACCACCCCAGCGATGCGGTCGAGGCGATTACCGTCGGTATCGCCGCCGATGGTGAACATGTAGGGCTGACCTATCGCGTGACGGGCGATCTCGGCCGGCTGTTACTGCCGGGGCTGGGGCGATTGCGGCGCGAGGATCGGCTGTGGACGTCGACGTGCTTCGAGATTTTCCTTCGCTACGGCCCGGTCGGATATCGCGAGTATAATTTCGCCCCCGACGGGCGCTGGTCGGCCTATCGCTTTGCCAGCTATCGCCGTGCGCGCTCGAACCTCTCGCAGAAATGTCATATCGAGGCGCTTTACGACGATGACGCCTATGTGCTCTCCGCCCATATCCTCGGACAAGGCGTGGCAGGGCACGATATCGGCCTGTCGACCATTATCAAGGAACGCGATGGGCGCACGAGCTTCTGGGCGCTCGCTCACCCCGACGGCGATGCGGACTTTCATCACGACGCCTGTTTCGCGCTCAAAGGAGACGATTTGTGAAATTCGGTATCGACCGCCTGCTGGCCGACCCTGACCTGCGACGCGAACTGAAAGGCCGCCGCGTGGCGCTGTGCGCGCATCCGGCCTCGGTGACCGACAATCTGGTTCACTCGATGGATGCGCTGGCGATGCTCGACGACGTGGACCTCACCGCCGCCTTCGGCCCGCAACATGGCATCAAGGGCGACAAGCAGGACAATATGGTCGAGACGCAGGACGAAGTGGATCCCGTTCACGGCGTCCCCGTGTTCAGCCTCTATGGCGAGGTGCGCCGCCCGACCGGCCAGTCGATGGGGACCTTCGACGTCATCCTTATCGACCTGCAGGATCTCGGTTGCCGCATCTACACCTTCATCACCACGCTTCTCTACATCCTCGAGGAAGCGGCGAGCCACGGCAAGGAAGTGTGGGTGCTCGACCGCCCCAATCCGGCCGGTCGCCCGATCGAGGGGCTGACGCTGCTACCGGGCTACGAGAGCTTCGTCGGCGCAGGTCCCATCCCGATGCGCCACGGCCTCACGCTGGGCGAGCTCGGCCACTGGTTCATCAAGCATTACGATCTGGACGTCGCCTATCGGGTGATCGAGATGCACGGCTATGATCCCGAGGCCAGCCCCGGCTTCGGCTGGCCGACCGAGCGGCTGTGGATCAATCCCTCGCCCAATGCCCCCAACCTCAACATGGCGCGCGCTTATGCCGGCACGGTGATGCTCGAAGGCGCGACGCTGAGCGAGGGCAGGGGCACGACTCGCCCGCTCGAATTGTTCGGCGCGCCCGACATCAACGCGCGCACCGTGATCGCCGAGATGCAGCGCCTCGCCCCGCAATGGCTCGAAGGCTGCGCCCTACGCGAAACTTGGTTCGAACCGACCTTCCACAAGCATGTCGGCCAACTGTGCCACGGCGTCCACATCCACGCCGAGGGCAAATTCTACGACCACCACGCCTTCAAGCCATGGCGCATCCAAGCGCTGGGCTTCAAGGCGATCCGCAACATCTTCCCCGAATATGCCCTCTGGCGCGGGGAGGAGTTCAAATATGAATATACCGAAGGCCATCTCGCCATCGACATCATCAATGGCGGACCCGCCTTGCGCGAATGGGTCGATGACGAGGGCGCCGAGCCGGGCGATCTCGACGCGCTGACCATGCCCGACGAAAAAGCTTGGGAGGAGGAGCGCCGAGCGCATCTCCTCTACTGATCGCTACTGCTTGCGGCTCAATTCGCGCATGGCCGCGTCGAGGCCGTCGAGGGTCAGCGGATACATGCGATCATCCATCAATTGCTTGAGGATCCGCGTCGAATAGCTGTGGTTCCAATAGCCCTCGTTCATGGGGTTGAGCCACACCGCGCTTCTGTACTGGTCGGTCAGGCGCTGCATCCAGGTGGCGCCTGCCTCCTCGTTATAATGTTCGATCGCCCCGCCGGGATGGGTGATCTCGTACGGGCTCATCGAGGCATCGCCGACGATGACCAGCTTATGGTCGGGGCCGAACTTGTGGATGACGTCGAGCGTTTTCGTCTGATCGTCCCAGCGCCGCCTGTTCTCCTTCCACACGCCCTCGTAGATGCAGTTGTGGAAGTAGTAATGCTCGAGATGCTTGAATTCCGAGCGCGCCGCAGAAAACAGCTCCTCGACCTGTTTGATGTGCGGGTCCATCGATCCGCCGATATCAAGGAAGAGGAGGAGCTTGACGGCATTGTGCCGTTCAGGCCGCATCTTCACGTCGAGCCAGCCTTGCCTGGCGGTGCCTTCGATGGTGGAATCGAGGTCCAGTTCCTCTGCGGCGCCTTCGCGAGCGAAGCGGCGCAGTCGTTTCAGCGCGACCTGGATGTTGCGCGTTCCTAGCGCGACATCGCCGTCCAAGTCCTTGAACAGCCGCTTCTCCCAGATCTTGACCGCGCGACCATGTTTGCCCGGACCGCCGATGCGCACGCCCGCGGGATTGTATCCGCCATGACCGAAGGGGGAGGTGCCTCCCGTGCCGATCCACTTCGACCCGCCCTGATGGCGCCCTTCCTGTTCCTCAAGTCGCTTCCTCAGCGTCTCCATGATCTCGTCCCAATCGCCGAGCGCCTTCATCGCTTCCATTTCCTCTTCGGAAAAGAAGCGTTCGGCGACGGCCTTCAGCCATTCTTCGGGCAGATCGACGGGGCCGACCTCGCCGCCCTCGCGCGTCAGTCCCTTGAAGGTTTGCGCAAACACCTTGTCGAAGCGGTCGAGCATCTTCTCGTCCGACACATAGGTCGCGCGGGCGAGATAGTAAAAGGACGTGGGGTCTGCCTCGATCACCTCGCGATCGAGCGCTTCCAAAAGCATCAGATGCTCTTTCAGGCTGGCCCTGAAGCCGGCCGAGCGGAGCGCGTCGAGAAAGCCGATGAACATGGCGGAGGGCTTAGCTTTTCCTTCAACCGCAATCAAACGGGGCTGGTTAACGAATTGGTAGCCTGTGACCGTTTAAGGACATGATCATTACGGGTGAAAAAGGGATATGCGAGCATGGCCACCCACGGGATCGAAGAAGCCACTGAGAACGCCATTCGGCTGGTCGCGCGTGATTGCGGATCGCTCAGCCTCGAATGCAGCGACGTCGCGCAATATGTCGAGGCCGTGACCGAGCGCGTCTCGACGAGCCTGGAGACGTTGGACACTCTCGAGCAGGTGACCGAGCAGTTGATGCGCGACCAGGCCCGCGTGTCCGATTCGACCGACGAGGCGCGCATGCTCTCGCAGCAGGCCAAGGACAAGCTCGACAATGGTCGCGCCGCGATCGAAAGCACCATCGAGGGCTTTCGCGGGCTGACCGATCTGGTCGTCCAGCTGGGCGAACGCATGGCGGGCTTTGCGAGCGCGATGAACCAGGTGCAGTCGGTCTCGGCGACCATCGAGACCATTGCGCGCAAGACCAATATGCTCGCCCTCAACGCGACCATCGAGGCCGCGCGCGCCGGCGATGCCGGGCGCAGTTTCGCCGTCGTCGCCGCCGAGGTGAAGAAGCTGGCGCATGACACGCGCAGCGCCACCGGCCAGATCGCCGAAACGCTGGGCGAACTCACGCGCGAGGCCAATGCGGTCAACGAGGAAATCACCAGCGGCGTCAATCGCAGCCGCGCCGCGCAGGCCGGCATCAGCACGATCGGCGAGACCGTTCGCGAAGTCTCCGAAATCGTCACCATGGTGGATTCGCAGTCTGAAGGCATCGCCCAGTCGACCAGCCTCATCCAGACGAGCGTCGACCGGGTGAAGGCGGGCCTGACCGAATTCTCGGGCGGCGCACGCGCCAGCAACAGCGAACTCGTGCAAGCAAAGAAACGCCTCGATCATCTCGAGGAGATGGCCAACGAGATGCTCGACACGCTCGCCAATTCGGGCGCCGAGATTGATGATACGCCGTTCATCGCCCGGGCACAGGATGCCATGCGCGACATTCAGCAGATCATCGAGACGGCCATCGAACGTGGCGAGATCGATCTCGATGCCGTACTCGACCGCAATTATGTCGAGATCGCGGGGTCGAACCCCAAACAATATCGCAACGGCTTCTGCGATTTCGCAGACCGTCATCTCCAAGCGGTGCTCGATGCCTTCAAGGCAAGCGACAATCGCATCATCGCCTGCGCCATGACCGATGTGAACGGCTATCTGCCCACGCACCTGTCGGAACGAAGCCAACCGCAGGGCAGCGATCCGGTATGGAACGACAAGCATTGTCGCAACCGCCGCATCCTGATGGACGAAGCGACGCGCCGTGCGGTCGAAAGCGACAAGGCGGCGACGCTCTATACCTATCAGATGCAGCTCGGTACCGACAGCTTCCCCGTGAAGAACGTCTTCGTTCCGCTCTTCGTCAAGGGCCGCCGCTGGGGCAATTTCGAACTGGCCTATCGCGACACGGTGATCGGCTAGACGCTTACCACTCGCGCCGCGCCATCAGCCATTGCAGGATGAGCGCGGCGACGATTCCGCCGCCAAGCCCGAACGCCAGCGTCGCATCGGCGCGTGCGCTGCTCGAGGCCAGCTGGTTGGTGGCGAGAAGCCAGGGAAGATAGGCGCCCTGCCGGGATGCGGTCGCCGCCACCGACAGGAAGATGCCCCCGACCCCGATCAGCAGCGGCGGCACGAAGCTGCGGAAGTAGAGCGCGACCCCATATTGCACCACGAGCATCAGCAGGCTCGCCAAGGTCATGCGGGCGAGGATGTGGGCGAACACGCCGGCCTGCTCGGGCGCGGTCGCGAAGGCCGGATCGGTCGCGGCAAAGAGAAAGGCGAGCGCAACGCCGCCCACCCACAAGATCGCATGCCAGATCGCCATCGTGACGAAGGCGGCGCCCAGCTTGATGAGGAAGATGCGCTGGCGCACGCCGGGCAGGGCGAGAAGCGGATCCCATCCGCGCGGGCCATGCTCGAGCTGGGCGAGGACGACGGTTAGCGCGACAATTCCCAGCGGCAGCATCGCATAGGACCAGATACCGGCCAACGCGATGAGGAAATTGGCCGAGGCGGTCGCATCGGCGAACTTGGCGAGGAAGGCAAACAAGAGAACGAGCCCCGGCACCGCCAGCGACAGCGGCACGACCAGCGAGCGCTTGAGCTTACGCAATTCGGCCGCGACGAGCCCCGCGCTACGGACGGTGACGGGTTCAGGCCGCGGCGGCGATGCGTTCATGATAGAACTCCTCGAGATCGAATTGATGCGGGACAAGCCGCGACAGACTTACCCCGCGCGACAGCAGTGCGCGATTGAGGTCGCCGGCATCGAGGCCATCGGGCAGGCCGGTGCGCAGGCAGGAACCGATCTTTCGATAGGTCAGGCCCATGGCATCGAGTGCGCCCGGAAGATCATCGCGGCTTTCGAGGTCGACCTCGCGAGCGCCGTAGAGGAGGGGAGCGAGCGGCCCTTGGTGGATCAGTCGGCCCTTCGACATCAGGCCGATATGGGTCGCCACCCGTTGCAGCTCGGACAATAAATGCGAGCAGATGATCAGCGTGCGACCTTCGGCAAGCTCGCGCAGGAGTTGGCGCATGTCCCTGATTCCTTCCGGGTCGAGGCCGTTCAGGGGTTCGTCGAGGATCAGCAATGGAGGATCGCCGACCAGCGCGCGCGCCAGCCCGAGGCGCTGACGCATGCCTGTCGAAAAGCCGCCGACGCGGCGCGATCGCGCTTCGCCAAGCCCGACGCTGTCGAGCAGCGCGTCGACCGGCGCCTCGAGTCCCAGCGCCTGGCTGACCAGAAGCAGATGATCGCGCGCGGTCAGATGGTCGTAGAAGGCGCCGCCGGGGCTGTCGGCCATCGCTCCAACCAAGGGACGGCGCCGATGGTGGAGGGGGCGGCCGAAGAGATCGATCGTTCCGTTGGAGGGGCGCCTGAGCCCGAGGATCATGCGCACCGTCGTCGACTTGCCCGCCCCATTGGAGCCGAGGAAGCCATAAATACTGCCCCGCGGCACCGAAAGGTCGATGCCGTCGACCGCGACATGGCGACCGAACCGCTTGGTGAGCCCCGCGCTCGTTACCGCCATATCCATTGCTATTCCCTTATGCTAGCGTAACGACCTGTTGATCTTGCCGTTTGTCCATCGACACAGTCATAGGATAAGGGGTACATTTAAGTCTAACTTAAATTCGACGGACGGGAGAGGGAGGGCGATGGACGGCTGGAAATCCTTGACCACCTGGCTTGCGATGGCGGCGTTGTTCGTCTTCGCGGTGTTGATGGTGTTGAGCGCTGCGCAATTTTACGCGGTCAGCCAGCGCGGCGACCCGGCAAGCTGGGCGATATTGCTGCCCATGCCCTTCTATCTTTACGCGGTCGGCGCCATCTGGTGGTCGCTGCGGCGCATCGCGCACGGATCGGGTTTTGCGCCGTCGGTGGCGCGTTTGCTCCGCCGCGTCGGGCTGGCCCTGTTCGCGGGCGGGATCGTCGAGGTCTTCGGGCTCAACCTCTACACCTATCTCACCGTCGGCCGCTCGATCTACGAACTGGACATCACCGCGATCGTGATCGGCGTCGTCGGCGTCGGCCTGTACGCGGTTGCCGACCTTATCAATCGCGCCGGTGAGATGCGCGAAGAATTGGACAGCTTCATCTGATGGCGATCCGCATTACCCTCGATGCGCAGCTCGAGCGCACCGGCATGACCGGCAAGGATCTCGCCGAGGCCATCGGGCTTTCGCAAACGCAAATGAGCCTGTTCCGTTCGAACAAGGTCAAGGGCATTCGCTTTTCCACGCTGGCGGCGATGTGCGAGGTGCTGGGCTGCAAGCCGGGCGACCTGATCGATTATGACGCCGAACGCGAGGCGCTCGACTAGCGCCCCTCTCGTCGGGCGAGGAAGGCCAGCTTTTCGAACAGCATGACGTCCTGCTCGTTCTTGAGCAGCGCGCCATGGAGTGGCGGGATCGCTTTCGTCGGATCGGCATCGGCCAGCACCTCTAGCGGCATGTCTTCGTGCAGGATGAGCTTGAGCCAGTCGATCAGCTCGCTGGTCGACGGCTTCTTCTTCAATCCCGGCGTCTCGCGCACCTGGTAGAACAGGTCGAGCGCGCGGCGCACCAGCATCTTCTGGATGCCGGGGAAATGCACGTCGATGATCTCTTCCATCGTCTCCTTGTCGGGAAAGGCGATATAATGGAAGAAACAGCGGCGCAGGAAAGCGTCGGGCAGGTCCTTCTCGTTGTTCGAAGTGATGACGACCACCGGGCGCTCGGCAGCCTTCACCGTCTCGCCGGTTTCGTAGACATGGAATTCCATGCGATCGAGCTCCTGCAGGAGGTCGTTCGGAAATTCGATGTCGGCCTTGTCGATCTCGTCGATCAACAGGACGGGAAGCTCCTGCGAAGTGAACGCCTCCCACAATTTGCCCTTGCGGATATAGTTGGAAATGTCGTGCACGCGCTCTTCGCCGAGCTGGCCGTCGCGAAGGCGGGCGACGGCGTCATATTCGTAGAGACCCTGCACCGCACGGGTGGTCGACTTGACGTGCCATTCGATCAGCGGCGCGTCGATCGCTTTGGCGATCTCATGCGCGAGCACGGTCTTGCCCGTGCCGGGCTCTCCCTTGACCAGCAGCGGTCGGCGCAGCGCCACGGCGGCATTGACCGCGACCTTGAGGTCGTCGGTGGCGACATAATCTTCGGTGCCCTTGAATTTCATTCCGCCTGACTATGGCGCGCGATCGAGGAAGGCAAGGCGAGCCTGCGACCAGTCGCCGGTCGAATAGCGATAGGCGACGGACCGGTGGATGCGGTAGAGTAGGTGCTCATTCTCGGAGGATGCAGTGCCATGAAAAAATTGTTGCTGATCGCCGGACTACTGTCCTTGAGCGGATGCATGGGAAGCAACATGGGGTGCTTTGCAAGCGCGAGTCAGCCTATCCCGGTCGAACCCAATGGGGGCCCGGGTACGCACTGCTAAATCGTCAGCGGAAGGCGAAGACGTCGGTACCGCAAGTCGTTGCGGGCGATGACTGACGCTCGGCAGACCTCAGGCGAGGCCGTCGACCTTGTCACGGGCCGCCGCGCGGGCTTCGAGCAGGTCGAACAGACCGCGATGCTGGAGCAGGAGTTGCTCGGCTCCGAAGGCAAAGGCCCGGCTCTGGGCCATCCCGTCCACCGTCTGGGCGAGCGCCTTGCCGGCGCCGTCATCAGGCAGGCTGCATTCAGGCTCGTCGAGACCCTGGCGCTCGGCAACCCGATTGAGCAGCAGGCGCATCGCGCTCCAATCGGCGACGAGCGCGGCCGCGGAGCCCAGCGCGCAGCCATTGCGCTCCGAACGCCCCAGCGTCTCGATGGCATGGCGCTGAGACTTCAAGGCATTTTCGGTCTGGGCCGCGCCGCTGGTGGAGGGCAGGGGGCCCACCGCAGCCGTCAGTGACACGAGGAAGTGGCGTTCGTGCTCGAACGCGGTAACGCTTTGCATCATCCAATCGCGCTGCCCGCCGGCGCCGACGCGGCCGAGCGCGGTCTCGATCATCGTGGGATGGCAGGCATAGAGATTGCACAGGCAATGAACGAAGTCGGCGAGGTCGCGCGTGGTCGACAGCGTGTCGCCGGTCAGGAGGCGCTGATGGTGCGCATGAAGCACCGTGCCACTGGCCTGCAGCACATCGAAGGACGTGAGGGCCGGTGCGGAGGGATCCCGTCCGATATTCGCAGGCGCCACCATCATTTCGTCTCCCTCGTAACCTAAATATCGCAATCATCTGGTGGTGGGATGAAAAGCGCTAGCATCTGCCAATTAAGAGCCGGTTACCAGGTCGGAAACCTTTTGGTCAGAGGCGTTAATTTCCGACCCGAAACGGGACAGGAATGACCTGCAGACAAAAAGACGGGACAGACGCGAGGGGGCGTCTGTCCCGTCCACGGGGGGCAATCTTGGCGGATGCCACAGCGCTAGGCGCGCTGGCGGCAGGCCGATCAGGCGGCGTCGCTGATGGCAAGGTCGCTATTCGCGGGCTGGCCGGCGCGGGGCAGGGCGCTCTTGCCGTCTGCCGCCACGGTTGCTGGCGAGCGATCCTTGAAGAGCAAGCGCGAGGCGAGCACGACGAGGCCGAGACCAACATAAGTGATGGCGACCTCAACCGGGAACCAGAAGAGCGGCAGGATCAGCGCGACGCGCAGAATGTTCGGGTTGAAGCCGAAATCCTCGCCCAGCGCCTGGCAGATGCCGAAAATCGTATCGTTGCGCAGGAAGATATTGCCGTTCATCATGTTTCCCTCATCGACGGGCGGTGAATTCCGCCTTGCCGAACTCTTTGCATTCATCGTGCCAAATCGACCGAAGCCACGACTTCCGGGCTTTTCTCTCGAACCGACTGCTATGGATGGTGGGATTTCCCACCATGGCTTGGCGCAGATGCCACATAGTTGTGCATCGCAACAAATCAATGAATGCGGCATGAAAAAGTGCCGCCCGCTTCGATGAACGGGCGGCACCTTGCGATCAGTGGTCAAACGCTACGGACTTAGGTCCGTTGTACAGTCTCAGCTTTTTTCAGCGCTTCCAACAAGACGTATCCGATTGCGAAATGTCCATCGAGAGTAATGACTCTAAAAAAGCCGTCGCCCGTCTTGGAGACGCTGTTTTTCCGCTTACTGGTCAAGGAAGCTGCGCATCTTGCGACTGCGGCTCGGATGCTTGAGCTTGCGCAGCGCCTTGGCCTCGATCTGGCGGATGCGTTCGCGGGTCACGCTGAATTGCTGGCCGACTTCCTCGAGCGTGTGATCGGTGTTCATGCCGATGCCGAAGCGCATGCGCAGCACGCGTTCTTCGCGCGGGGTAAGGCTAGCGAGCACTCGGGTGACGGTTTCCTTGAGGTTCGACTGGATCGCCGCATCGACCGGGATGACGGCATTCTTGTCCTCAATGAAGTCGCCGAGGTGCGAATCCTCCTCGTCGCCGATCGGCGTTTCGAGGCTGATCGGTTCCTTGGCGATCTTCATCACCTTGCGCACCTTCTCGAGCGGCATCGACAGGCGTTCGGCCAATTCTTCCGGCGTCGGCTCGCGGCCGGTTTCGTGGAGGAACTGGCGGCTGGTGCGCACCAGCTTGTTGATCGTCTCGATCATGTGGACCGGGATGCGGATGGTGCGCGCCTGGTCGGCGATCGAGCGGGTGATCGCCTGGCGGATCCACCAGGTCGCATAGGTCGAGAATTTGTAGCCGCGGCGGTATTCGAACTTATCGACCGCCTTCATCAGACCGATATTGCCTTCCTGGATGAGGTCGAGGAACTGCAGGCCGCGGTTGGTGTACTTCTTGGCGATCGAGATGACGAGGCGCAGGTTGGCCTCGACCATTTCCTTCTTGGCGATGCGCGCCTCGCGTTCGCCCTTCTGGACCTGGTTCACGATGCGGCGGAATTCGGGCAGGCTCATGCCGGTCAGTTGCGCGATTTCCGCGATCTCGCCGCGAATGCGCGCGACCGTCTCGGATTCGTTCGACGCGAAGCTGGCCCATTTCTTGTCGATCTTGGCGACACGATCGAGCCAGGCGTCGTCGAGCTCATTGCCCTCATATTCCTCGAGGAAGCTCCTGCGCGACACGCGGTGGCGTTCGGCTAGGCGCAGCATCTGGCCGCCGAGCGTCATCAGGCGCCGGTTGTAGCCATAGAGCTGGTCGACGAGCATCTCGATCTTGGCATTGTGGAATTGCATCGATTCCACCAGCGCGGTCAGCTCACCCGACAGCTGCTGATATTTCTTTTCCTTCGCCGCGGTCAGTTCCTCGCCCGCCTCAAGTGCGGTGAGGCGCTCGGTCTGCAACTTGGAGAATTTCTTGAAGACCGAGGTGATCTCGGCAAATTTCTCGATGGCGGTGGGCTTCAGCGCTTCTTCCATCTGCGCAAGGCTGAGGGTGTTGTCTTCCTCTTCTTCCTCGCGACGCTTGCGCGCGGCGGCGCCGGCGTCCTCGCCTTCCTCGCCGTCTTCTGATTCGTCCTCGTCCTCGTCTTCGTCCTCGGCGATCGTCGGGCCGGCATTCTCCTCGGAGATCTCGCCGTCGTCGTCGTCGCCCTCGCTCTTCTCGAGCTGTTCCTGCGTCGGTCCCTTGGAAATCATCGCCTCGAGATCGAGGATCTCGCGCAGCTGCATGGTCTCCTCGTTGAGATTGTTCGACCATTCGATGATGGCGTTGAAGGTGATCGGGCTTTCGCACAGGCCCCAGATCATGAAGTCGCGGCCGGCCTCGATGCGCTTGGCGATGGCGATCTCGCCCTCGCGGGAGAGCAGTTCGACCGCGCCCATCTCGCGCAGGTACATGCGTACCGGGTCATCGGTACGGTCGGCGCGTTCCTTGGTATTGGTGGTGGCCTTGACCTTTTCGGGCTTGGAATCGTCGGCCGAGATTTCCTCGACGTCGTTATCGCCGTCGCCGTCCTCGTCATCCTCGTCATTTTCGACGATGTTGATGCCCATCTCGGAGATGGCCGTCATCGCATCCTCGATCTGGTCGGGGCTCATCTGGTCGCTGGGCAGCGCCTCGTTCACCTCGTCATAGGTGAGGATGCCACGCTTCTTGCCGCGCGCGAGGAGCTTCTTGATCGCGGCATTGTTGAGGTCGATCAGCGGCTGGTCGCCGTCTTCCTTGGTGTCGTTGTCGGTCTTGGCCATAGATTTCAAAACTTCAATCTTTCCATGCAGGTCGGCGTCCACCGGCCTGTCGGTTGCATCCTCGCAAAGTCCACCGCGCTCGACGTGCGCGGGCACTTCATCGCCAGCCTCCCGTTCCAAACGCTTCGATCGGGCGCGAAGTGCCAAGCGGCCCAGCCCTTTCGATCGGTCTCGCCTGCCACGATCCCATGAGCGCGCGGGACGGGATGTCCAGCATCGTCGTTCGCCAATATGGGAAGATGCCCCCCGGGATCAAGCGACTCGGCACAAAAGCGGGGCTCAGGCCGCGACATTCTCGACGAAACGGTTCAATTCCGCCTGCCGCGCGGCCTCGTCCTCGCGATAGCGCTGCACGTCTTCCCACGCCTTTTCGGACATTTGCGCCTTGAGCGCATCCTCGCGGGCCTGCGCGACGTCGTCGAAATGCTTTTCCGCAACCAGCACGCGAATGACGTTCAACAGATCATCCTTGGCCTTCGACCAGTCGTTGGCGCGATAATAGAAGCTGTAGCCGAGGTCGCGTTTCAGATTTCGATCACGCCATTCAAAAAATGCATCTTCGCGCAGCAGCGCTTCAAGGCCGCTCTCGTCGATATCGGGCGTCTCTACGGCAGCATCGAGGATGATGTGACGCCAGCGGTTTAAGTTCTTATCCTCAATGTCGAGCGCGGCGACCAATTCCGTATGCTCGACCGCCACGTCGGGATAACGAGTCAGCCCGAACAGCACGGCGGTCCGATAGGCGAGGGGGAGGGGCATCTCGCCGCCCTGAGGCAGCGAACGGATGATGCTCGCCATTTCCTGCACCTGGCCCTTGCGAAAGCCATATTGCGCGAAGAAGCGATCCTTGAGGCTCTTCCACGTTTCCGCCGCGAGCCCCGCATCCTCGATCTCGAAGGCGCTTTTCTGGAGCAACTGCTTCAGCTTCTCGCGTTCGACAGGCGACGCGCCGTCGATATTCTCGCTCGCCGTCTTCCACAGGAATTCATCGTAGCGCAGCGAGGAGGCCAGCGCCTTTTCGAACAGCGCCGGCCCGCCCGAGGCGATCATGTCGTCGGGGTCCATGCCGGCGGGCAGGAGGACGAAGCGCAGCGACTGGCTCGGTGCCAGCATCGGCAGGGCGCGGCGCAAGGCACGCTCGGCGGCCCGCCGCCCGGCCTCGTCGCCGTCGAAGCAGAGGATGGGCTCCTCGCTCACCCGCCACATCAGCCGCAGCTGATCTTCGGTGAGCGCGGTGCCCAGGGGCGCGACAACCTCGTCGATCCCCGCCTTGGACAGCGCGATGGCATCCATATAGCCCTCGACGACGATCAGCCGCTCGGCCTTGCGCGCCGCGGTCTGGGCGCGGTCGAGATTGTAGAGCTGCCGCCCCTTGTCGAACAGCGGGGTCTCGGGGCTATTGAGATATTTGGGCTGTCCATCGCCGAGGATGCGCCCGCCGAAGGCGATGACGCGCCCGCGCGCATCGCGAATGGGGATCATCAACCGCCCGCGGAAGCGGTCATAGGGTTCGCGCCCGGGCTCATCGGGCGCGATCACCATTCCGCTATCCACCAGCTTGGGCAGGCCGAAGCGGTCGAGCGCGCGTTTCAGCCGCCCACGATCATCAGGAGCGAAGCCGAGGCGGAACCGCTTGATCAGATCGGGCGTCAGGCCGCGCTTCTCCAGATAGGCGCGCGCGCCCGCGCCTTCGATGCCGCCCAGCTGCTCTTCGTACCAGCTCGCCGCCGCTTCGGTGACGTCGACCAGTTCGGCGCGCTGTTCGGCACGCTTCTGGGCTTGCGGATCGGGAGCGGGGACCTCCATCCCGGCCTTGGATGCCAGTTCCTTGACCGCATCCATGAAGCCCATGCCGCGCCCGTCGACGAGATAGCTGATCGCATCGCCATGCGCCGAGCAGCCGAAGCAGTGATAGAAGCCCTTCTGGTCGTTGATGTAGAAGCTCGGCGTCTTCTCGTCGTGGAAGGGGCAGCAGGCCTTATATTCCTTGCCCGCCTTCTGCAGCCGCACGTCATTGCCGACGACCTCAGACACGCGAATGCGCGCGCGCAGTTCATCGAGGAAGGAGGCAGGAAGGCTCATGGCGCGATGCTGGACCCAAATGCGGTTTTGAGCAAGCGAGACCCGCTCAGCCCGCGAGCTGCTTCTTGGCCGCTGCCGAGGCCTTGGCGGGTTCGATCGCGGCACCGTGGCGGGCGCGAACCTCGCCCATGACGCGGCCCATATCCTTCATGCCGGTCGCGCCGGTATCGGCGATGATCGCGGCGACGGCGGCCTCGATCTCGTCATCGCCCATCTGGGCGGGCAGGAACTGTTCGATCACCGTGATCTCGGCTTCCTCGGCGGCGGCGCGGTCCTCGGCGCCGCCCTTGCGGAACATCTCCGCCGATTCGCGGCGCTGCTTGACCATTTTCTGGAGGACGGCGGTGACATGGGCGTCATCGTCGGCGATCTCGCCGCCGGTACGCGCTTCGATATCCTTGTTCTTCACCTCGGACTGGATGAGGCGGATCGTCGCCACCTTGTCCTTCTCGCCCGCCTTCATGCCCGCGACCATCGCCGCCTTCAGATCATCGCGAATCATTTTCGTCTTCCCGCAAATGGTAAAAGAAAGTCATCTAGCGGGTGAAAAGCGCCCGCTCCACCCGTTGACGAGGGCAACGAACAGGCGTAGCGGCTGTGGCTTAGCAACATCGCCGATATACCCCTGCCAACGGAGCCCAAGCTGCCGATGCCTCAACGCGCGCACCCCCTCGACACCGCCACCGGCATCATCGTCTTCGCCGACGGCCGCACCATCAGGGGGCATGGCTTCGGCGCCGCCGGCGAGGCGGTCGGCGAACTGTGCTTCAACACCGCCATGACCGGCTATCAGGAGGTCATGACCGACCCCAGTTATGCGCGGCAGGTCATCGCCTTCACTTTCCCGCATATCGGCAATGTCGGCGCCAACGACGAAGACGTCGAGGCACCCGTCGCCCATGCGCTGGGCTGCATCACCCGCGAGCTCGTCACCCCGCCGTCCAACTTCCGCAGCCAGCGCAACTTCGCCGCCTGGATGGCCGAACATGGCCGCATCGGCATTTCGGGCGTCGACACGCGCGCGCTGACGCAGCTCGTGCGCGAGGAAGGGCCGCCGACGGTCGTCATCGCTCACGACCCCGACGGCAATTTCGACCTCGCCAAATTGCAGCAGATGGCCAAGGACTGGCCCGGCCTCGAAGGCATGGACCTCGCGCAAGAAGTCTCGCGCCGCCAGCTCGACCAGTGGAGCGACGGTGGTTGGGAGCTGGGGCAGGGTTATAAGCTCGGCCACGCCGACGCGAACGCGCCCCATGTCGTCGCCATCGACTATGGCGCCAAGCACAACATTTTCCGCAACCTCGTCGAGGCGGGCGCGCGGGTGACGGTGGTGCCGGCGACCGCTTCCTACGAAGAGATCATCGCGCATGATCCCGACGGCATCTTCCTGTCGAACGGCCCGGGCGATCCGGCGGCGACGGGCGACTATGCCATCCCGGTCATCCAGCAGCTCCTCGAGACCAAAAAGCCGCTATTCGGCATCTGCCTCGGCCATCAGCTCCTTGCGCTCGCCGTCGGCGGGCAAACGGAAAAGATGTTCCAGGGCCACCGCGGCGCCAACCATCCGGTCAAGCGCTGCGCGGACGGGGTGGTAGAGATCACCAGCATGAACCACGGCTTCGCGGTCAAGCGCGAGGGGCTGCCCGACTTCGTGCGCGAGACCCATGTCAGCCTGTTCGACGACAGCAATTGCGGCATCGAACTCACCGACCGCCCGGCGTTCAGCGTGCAATATCACCCCGAGGCCAGCCCGGGACCGCAGGACAGTTTCTACCTCTTCGAAAAGTTCGTGGGAATGATGCGGTGAAGCTAAGCGTTCTTTTTTCCTTTCTGATTGCGGCTTGTACGATGGGAGATGCAATGGAGAAGGATCAATTGCCCCCTCCGACTGAAGCAGAACGGCGACAGGCACTTGAGCGGGCGGAAGCTTGCGGCCCCGGTGCACAACGCGTTTCGTGGGAGCAGTCGCCCCTCGGAGAATGGCAGTTTGCTATCATTTTGGGCCCGGCTGCTGACAAAGCCCGCTGGTCGGCTTGCCTGAGCGAGATCGAAGACGACATACTTGCCGGGACGAATGCCCATACATGGGTACTCGGCCCTCCCCCTGCCAATGACTAGACGGCATTCTCTTGGGTTTTGGGCCTTCTTTTTCTGGTCCGCTCGTGATTGCAGCCTGCCTTGCAGTGGGCGAGGGTCAGCCCCGGTCCACAGGACAGTTTCAACCTCTTTAGAAAATTCGTTGGGATGATGCGCTAATGCCCGCACGTACTGATATTCAATCCATCCTCGTCATCGGCGCGGGGCCCATTGTCATCGGGCAGGCCGCCGAGTTCGACTATTCGGGCAGCCAGGCCATCAAGGCACTAAAGGAGGAGGGCTATCGCGTCATTGTGGTCAACTCCAACCCCGCCACGATCATGACCGACCCCGGGCTGGCCGACGCGACCTATGTCGAGCCGATCAACCCGCGCGTGGTCGAGAAGATCATCGAGAAGGAAAAGCCCGACGCCATCCTGCCGACCATGGGCGGGCAGACGGCGCTCAACTGCGCGCTCTCGCTCAACAAGCTCGGCATCCTCGAAAAGCATGGCGTCAAGCTCATCGGCGCCACCGCCGAGGCGATCGACAAGGCCGAGGACCGCGAGAAGTTCAAGGCGGCGATGACCAAGATCGGCCTCGAAAGCCCGATCAGCGACATCGCGCACAGCATGGAGGATGCCACCCGCATCCTCGAGACCATCGGCCTTCCCGCGATCATTCGACCGAGCTTCACCTTGGGCGGCACGGGCGGCGGCGTCGCCTATAACAAGGAAGAGTTCGAGAATATCGTAAAGGGCGGGCTCGAAGCCTCGCCCACCACCGAGGTGCTGATCGAGGAGAGCATCGTCGGCTGGAAGGAATATGAGATGGAAGTCGTGCGCGACCGCGCCGACAATGCCATCATCATCTGCTCCATCGAGAATGTCGATCCGATGGGCGTGCATACCGGCGACAGCATCACCGTCGCGCCCGCGCTGACGCTGACCGACAAGGAATATCAGCGCATGCGCTCGGCCTCCATCGCCGTGCTGCGCGAGATCGGGGTGGAGACGGGCGGCTCCAACGTCCAGTTTGCGATCAACCCCAAGGACGGCCGCATGGTCGTCATCGAGATGAACCCGCGCGTGTCGCGTTCCTCGGCGCTGGCGTCCAAGGCCACCGGCTTTCCCATCGCGCGCATCGCGGCGAAACTCGCCATCGGCTACACGCTCGATGAACTTCGCAACGACATCACCGGCGGCGCGACCCCGGCCTCGTTCGAGCCGACCATCGACTATGTCGTCACCAAGATCCCGCGCTTCGCCTTCGAGAAATTCGCTGGGTCGCAGCCCTTGCTGTCGACCGCGATGAAGTCGGTCGGCGAGGTGATGGCGATCGGCCGCAATTTCGCCGAAAGCTTCCAGAAAGCGCTGCGCGGCACCGAGACGGGGTTGAACGGCCTCGACCCGCTGCCCGATCTCGAAGGCGCCACCGAGGCCGAGATCGAGAATGCGCTGGGCCGCGCCACGCCCTTCCGCATCCTCGCCGCCGCGCAGGCGCTGCGTGAGGGCTTCACCGTCGAGCGCATTCACAAGATCGCGCATTTCGACCCGTGGTTCCTGCGCCAGCTGGAGGACATCATTGCGTCCGAACGCGCCGTCGCCGCCGATGGCCTGCCCGGCACCGCGCACGGCATGCGTTATTTGAAGAGCCTCGGCTTCTCCGACGCGCGCCTCGCGCAGCTCTCCGCGCAATCGACCCATGCCGTCGCCGAAGCCGTCGAGGGCAGGGGGATCGTCCATGACGTCCTGAAAGCCATGCACGGCGGCACCACGGAGGCGGAAGTGCGCGCATTGCGCCACAAGCTTGGCGTGCGCCCCGTCTTCAAGCGCATCGACAGCTGCGCTGCCGAATTCGACGCGGTCACGCCCTATCTCTATTCGACCTACGAAGCGCCGCTGTTCGACGAACCCGTCGACGAGGCGGGCGTGTCGGATCGCACCAAGGTCGTCATCCTCGGCGGCGGGCCCAACCGCATCGGGCAGGGCATCGAATTCGATTATTGCTGCGTCCACGCCGCCTTTGCGCTGGGCCGCGACCGGGGGGAGACCGACCCCGACAACAAGGCCGAGGGCCATGAGGTCGTGATGGTCAACTGCAACCCCGAGACCGTCTCGACCGACCCCGACACCTCGGACCGGCTCTATTTCGAACCACTCACCGCCGAAGACGTGCTCGAGATCCTCGAGACCGAGAAGCAGGCGGGCGCCTTGAAGGGCGTCATCGTCCAGCTGGGCGGCCAGACGCCGCTCAAGCTCGCCGCCGATCTCGAAGCTGCGGGCATCCCGATCCTCGGCACCACGCCCGACAGCATCGACCTCGCCGAAGACCGCGAACGCTTTGCCGCGCTCGTCAACAAGCTCGGCCTGACCCAGCCCGACAATGGCATCGCGCGCAGCCGCGACGAGGCGCTCTCGGTGGCGAGCCGCATCGGCTACCCCGTCCTCCTGCGCCCCAGCTACGTGCTCGGCGGACGCGCGATGGAGGTAGTCGACGGCCCCGAACAGCTCGACCATTATATCAACACCGCCGTCTCGGTGTCAGGCAATTCGCCCGTCCTCATCGACCGTTATCTGCGCGATGCGATCGAGGTCGACGTCGATGCGATCTGCGATGGCGATGCGGTCGCAGTGACCGGCATCCTCCAGCATATCGAGGAAGCGGGCGTGCATTCGGGCGACAGTGCCTGCAGCTTGCCGCCTTTCAGCTTGCCACCGCGTATCATCGCCGAGATCGAGCGCCAGACCGAGGCGCTCGGCATGGCGCTCAAGGTGCGCGGCCTGATGAACGTCCAATATGCAGTGAAGGACGGCACAGTCTACCTCATCGAGGTCAACCCGCGTGCCTCGCGCACCGTGCCCTTCGTCGCCAAGGCGATCGGCCGCCCGCTCGCCAAGATCGCGGCGAAGGTGATGGCGGGGGCCAAGCTCGCCGACTTCGCGACCATCGATCGCAAGGTCGATCATTATGCGATCAAGGAGCCGGTCTTCCCCTTCGCCCGCTTCCCCGGCACCGATCCCGTGTTGGGACCGGAAATGAAGAGCACAGGCGAAGTCATGGGAATTGCACGCAGTTTCGACGCTGCCTACGCAAAGGCCCAGCTTGGGGCAGGGACGCGTCACCCGCGCGAAGGCTGCGTCTTCATCTCGGTCAAGGAAAGCGACAAGCCGCATATCCTGACCGCTGCGCGCGATCTCGACATGGCGGGCTTCACGATCATCGCGACCGATGGCACGGCCAATTACCTGTCCGACGAAGGCGTGCGCGTCACCCGCGTCAACAAGGTGGCGCAGGGCCGCCCGCACATCGTCGACAAGATCAAGGACGGCGCCGTCAATCTCGTCTTCAACACGACGGAAGGGTGGCAGAGCCTCAAGGACAGCCAGGATATCCGCGAGGCGGCGCTGAAGGCGCGCATTCCTTACTACACGACTGTCGGGGCGAGCCTCGCGATCGCGCGCATCATTGGCCGGGCCGATCCCGAAACCCTTGATGTTCGCTCGCTCCAGTCCTATTATCCCGGGACCTGAACTTTTCACCAAAAACCGCGAACTTGCATTGCCACGGGCGATGAGGGCGCGGTTTTGACGAAGGATGTTGTTGCGATGGCAAGCGAAAAAGTGCCGATGCTGGCCGAGGGCCACGCCAAGATGAGCGCCGAGGTCAAGCATCTCAAGATGGTCGAACGCCCCGCCGTCATCGACGCGATCGAGGAAGCGCGCGCTCATGGCGACCTGTCGGAAAATGCCGAATATCACGCCGCCAAGGAACGCCAGGGCCAGATCGAGGCGACCATCAGCCATCTCGAGGACCAGCTGGCGCGCGCGATGGTCATAGATCCCGCAACGCTGTCGGGCGACAAGGTGGTGTTCGGCGCGACCGTCCACCTCCTCGACGAGGACGACAACAAGAAGACCTATCAACTGGTCGGCGAGAATGAGGCCGACGCGTCGAAGGGCCGCATCAACTTCAACTCGCCGTTGGCGCGCGCCCTCATTGGCCGCTCGGCCGGCGACGAGGTCGAAGTAACGACGCCGGCGGGCGAGAAATATTACGAGATCGACAAGGTCGAGTTCAAATAATGACCCTGCGGGCGACGGCGACCAATTTCCTGGCTGCCGTCGCCGTGCTCGGCTTTCTCCTGACCGAATATGTCTGGGGGATCTCCGAGACCTACATGGCGGCAGGCTTCATCCCCGCGCGATGGAGCGGGATCGCGCTCGATAGTGTCATTCCCGCTGTGCTCACCCCGCTGACCGCTGCCTTCCTGCACGTCGATGTCACGCACATCGGCTTCAACCTCCTCGTGCTGCTATATTGCGGCAATCTTCTTGAGAGCCGGCTGGGCTCCGTGCGGATGACGATGCTGTTTGTCGCCGGGGCTTATCTCGCGGCGGTGGCGCAATGGTGGGTCGACCCTGCGGCCGCGCTTCCGATGATCGGGGCGAGCGGAGCGGTCAGTGCCATCCTCGGCGCGTTCGCCTTGAGCTTCGGCAGCCGCCGACAGCTTGTCGCGTCGTCTGGGCTGAACCGCTTTCTCAACGCCACATGGCTGTTCCTCTTCTGGATCGCCTTCCAATATGCGCTCGACCTCTATGGCCGGGTCGAAGGCACGTTGATCGCCACACCTGCTCATGTCGGCGGCTTTCTCGCCGGGCTCTTGTTGCACCGCTGGCTTTCCCCCGTTCGCAGAAGCCTACTTCCCCCGAGCCCGCCCACCGCCTAGGTCGGACACATGCCCCTTTCGACCGTAGTCGCTTTCACCCTCGCCGCCGCGACCAGCGAGCCCTCACTGCACCGTTGCGGCGACAGCTTCCTGCGCGCCGGTGAGCATGAACTTCATGTCAAGGACTGGGGACGGCCGGGTGATGTCACCGTCCTGTTCGAAAGCGGCAATGGCAATGACGGCAACGTCTGGGACGATATGGCCAAACGTCTGCGCGACAGGGGCCTGCGCACCATCCAATATGATCGCGCCGGGCTGGGGCAAAGCGGCCCGCGTCCGGGCGAGCACTATGATGTCGTCCGCGAAGTCAGTGTGATCGGAGAATTGCTCGATCACTGCCTTGTCAGCGCGCCCGTCCTCCTTGTGGCGCACAGCTATGGGGGCATGACGGGGCTAATGCTGGCCGAGCGCGACGAGCGGATCGCAGCCGTGCTGCTCCTCGATGCGATCATTCCCGATGACCCGACCCCCGATCGGGTCGAGGCGATCCTCGAGGAATATCGTCCGCAATATGCCGCCGTGCGCGAGGCGGCGCCGGCGCTGGCCGATCACATCATTCCGTTGATGGAGGCCTGGCCGCAGAGCGCGGCGATCTTCGCGAACGTCGAGCTCGACCCGCGCCTGCCGATCTATTCGCTCGTCACCGACGGCGCATTGGCGACGGAAACCGAACAGCGTGATTGGCGCGCCTCGCACCGCGCCTTCGCGACAGCCTCTCCCTATCGCTTCGTTCGGATCGACGAAAGCGCGGGTCACAAGGTCGTGGCCGAGCGCCCCGATTGGGTCGAGGCGTCGGCCATGCAGCTGGTGGAATGGATCAGGGGCGGCAAGGCGCGGGGCGAATAAGCCCCGCGGCCTCAGGCCTGTTCGTCGAGCGCGGCGGTGTCGGGCTCGAGCAGGCGGTGAAGGTGCACCACCACATATTTCATCTCGGCATCGTCGACGGTGCGCTGCGCCGCGCCGCGCCAAGCGTCCTCGGCAGCGGCATAGCTGTCGTACAGGCCGACGAGGTCGAGGTTCTTGAGATCGGTGAATTCAAGGCCGCGCGGATCCTTGACCCGACCGCCGAAGACGAGGTGAAGCTTGCTCATGGGCGGCCCGCTAGCAGAAGTTCACTGCCAAGCAAAGCCGCCCGTTCGAACATTTAAGCCTCGCTGGTGCCACGCGCCGCACGTGCACCGGCTTCGGCCGAACTGCGCGCGGCTTCACCGACGCCGCGGGCAATGTCGCGCACGGCATTTTCAGCGGCGTCAGCGGTCAGGCCGCGCTGCTCGAGCTGGCGCTGTCCGGCCTCTCGTGCCGCGTCGAAGGCGCTGTGCGCGCGGGTGTTGATGTTGCTCCCGACATCGCGGAGCAATTGCTGTTCGCGGCGGCTGCGCGGGATAAGGGCGCCAATGATGAGCCCGAGCGCGAGCCCGCCACCCAAGGCGACGAGCGGATTGTTCTCGATCCCTTCGCCGGTCTTGCGCGCGCCGGTACGGGCACCCTGGCGGGTCCGATCATAGGCACGCACGGCGCTGGCGCGGCTCGTTTCATAAGCGCGGCTGGCGCCGTCACGCAGATCGCCCGCAGCCTTGCTGGCCTTGGCCTTCGCCTTGCCGGCGGTTTCACGGGCCTTGTCGCCCGCCTGTTGTGCCTTGTCCTTCACACTCATCACACATCCTCCGTTTTCTTGGTTCGACGCGGCTTGTCGGCCTTCGTCTTGGCCGCCTTGGGCGCCGGTTTCTTCTTTTCTTCAATCGGTCTGCTGGCTTCCTGGAACTCAGCGACGCTCGGTGCCTTGGTCGCCGTGCGACGCGTTCGCCGTGGCGGCGGCTTGGCCGCCGGAGCCTCGGGCGGCGATGGGGCAGGGGCGTCGCCCCCGTCCTCTTCTTCGCCGCGCGCCGCCTGATAGGCCTTCACCGCCATCTCACCGACCGGCTTGCGGGCAAGAAAAAGGCCGATCGCCGCGGCAATCCCGCCGACGAGCCAGGGTTTGGCCTTGGCTTCGAGATAGGCGTCATGCACGGCATCGCCGGACTTGCGCTTGACCTTTTCCCACGCCTGTTCGGCGAGGAGGTCGGGGGCGAGGCGGCGTTTCGCTTCGCCGAGCGCATATTTGGTCGAATGCATCAACTGGGCCCGCTTGGCCTCGACCGCATTCTTGGCGTCGATCAATTCGGGATCGATACTCATGATCCACCTTCCAGCTTGTTCTTGCCGATCATCGCGAGCGCTCCCGCCACGGCAAGCAGCAACACGGTCGCCGCGATGCCGCCGGCAAGAGGGCCAACCAGCGTTGCGAGCGCCATCGTCACGCCGACTGCGAAGGCGATGAGCGCGGCCGTGGCGAAGACGGCCGCAAGGGCGAACCAGACGACCGCCTGCTTATAGGGGCGGACCTCGCTCTTCACCTTGGCCTTGGCGTAGTTGATCTCCGCCTCGGCAAGTTCGCGCGCATCCTCCACCACGCGCCCCATCAGGTCACCGATGGAGGCGTCGGGGTCGTAATTTTGCGGATCGGACCGCTCGGCGACGCTCAACCCGTCTCTCCCTTAAGCCTGCGGGCTCGGATCGATGACAGGATCGTTGTCGATCACCGGCTCATAGCCATCATCATCATAATCGCCGCGTTCGGCATCGAAGCCCGACTGGATCACGCGCGCCAGAGCGAAACCGACGATCGCCGCCGCGCCGAGCGCGATGCCCGGGCTCTTCTTCACGAAGCCGCGCAGATCATCGACAAGCTCGTCGGGATCCTTCGCCGCAATTTTTTGCGCCGTCTCGTCGAGATAGCGCGCGGTCGAGCGGGCATAGTCGCCATATTCGGCGCCGAGCTGCTCATCGATGCTGCCCGCCGTATCGCCGACGAGGCGCGACATCGAGCCAATCGCTTCCGAGCCCTTGGAGAGCCCGTCGCCGATCATGCCGCGGGTCTTGCCCGCCGCTTCCTTGGCCACGCTCTGGCGCGCTTCGTTCACTTTGGCGACGACCTTGTCGCGCTTGGTCTGGCTGGTATTCGCTTCTTCCACGATCAACTCCGCTTCCATGTCGCTAGCCGTGCGGGTGGCGCCGGGAATGATCCGGTCGGTGCCCTCGGGCAGCTTTTCGGT
Organism: Sphingomicrobium arenosum; assembly: GCF_026157085.1. Taxonomy (NCBI): domain Bacteria; kingdom Pseudomonadati; phylum Pseudomonadota; class Alphaproteobacteria; order Sphingomonadales; family Sphingomicrobiaceae; genus Sphingomicrobium; species Sphingomicrobium arenosum. The sequence continues at coordinate 766,196 of NZ_JANPVN010000001.1, read as the reverse complement.
CTCGATGGCCATTAGAAACTCCTTACTTGTCGTTCAATGAGGCCAACCCGTCAGACCCCGTCGCTGTTCCCCCGAAACGACCTTCATGTTGCGCTGCACAGGGTGCTTCGACTAAGGCCCGCGACGAACCGACATCTTATGCCGGACGAACTCATTTCGCTAGAGGAACGACCATGCCCGCCATCATCGACATCTTCGCCCGCCAGATCCTCGACAGCCGGGGCAACCCCACGGTCGAAGTCGACGTGACGCTCGAAGATGGCTCGATGGGGCGCGCTGCGGTGCCTTCGGGTGCCTCGACCGGCGCCTACGAGGCGGTCGAGCTGCGCGATGGCGACAAGGCCTATTATGGCGGCAAGGGCGTCACCAAGGCGATCGCGGCGGTCAACGGCCCGATCAGCGATGCGCTGATGGGCATGGAAGCCGAGGAGCAGGCCGAGATCGACGCGGTGATGGTCGACCTCGACGGCACCGACAACAAGGCCAAGCTGGGTGCCAATGCGATCCTCGGCGTCAGCCTCGCCACGGCCAAGGCCGCTGCCGAAGCCTGCGCACTGCCGCTTTACCGCTATGTCGGCGGGGTGGGGGCCACCATCCTGCCGGTGCCGATGATGAATATCCTCAACGGCGGCGCCCACGCCGACAATCCGATCGACTTCCAGGAATTCATGATCATGCCGGTCGGCGCCGACAGCTTCTCCGAAGCGCTGCGCCACGGCACCGAGATCTTTCATGCGCTGAAAGGCGCGCTGGCCGAGCGCGGCCTGTCGACGGCGGTTGGCGACGAGGGAGGCTTCGCGCCCGCCATCGGGTCGAGCCGCGAGGCATTGGACCTTGTCGGCGAAGCCTGCGACCTCGCGGGCTTCACGCTGGGCAAGGAAATCCTCGTCGCGCTCGATTGCGCCGCCACCGAGTTCCATGTCGATGGCAAGTATGAATTGAAGGGCGAGGGGCGTTCGCTGAGCTCGGCCGAGATGGTCGATGAGCTGGCCAAGCTGGCCGCCGACTATCCCATCGCCTCGATCGAGGACGGCATGGGCGAGGATGATTGGGAAGGCTGGAAGCTCCTGACCGAACGGCTCGGCGACAAGGTGCAGCTCGTCGGCGATGACCTTTTCGTCACCAACACCGAACGCCTCGCGCGCGGGATCGAGGGGGGCATGGCCAACTCGCTGCTCGTCAAGGTCAACCAGATCGGCACCTTGACCGAGACGGTCGAGGCCGTGCGCATGGCGCAGAACGCGCGCTACACCTCGGTCATGAGCCATCGTTCGGGCGAGACCGAGGATGCGACCATCGCCGACCTCGCGGTCGCGCTCTCCTGCGGCCAGATCAAGACCGGTAGCCTCGCCCGCTCGGACCGCACGGCCAAGTACAACCAGTTGCTGCGCATCGAGGAAGAGCTGGGCGACAATGGCTGCTATCCCGGCCGCGACGCCTTCAAGGTCAAGCTGGGCTGATTCACCGTTCCAAATCAGGTCGTTCCGGCCATAAAAGGACTTGGTGAACGCCGCGTTATATGTTTAAGGTTACGCCATGAGCGTGGGCACGAAAACGAGGGGGGCAATGCGCCGGGTGATCTGGCCGCTCTTCGCGTTCGTCATCATAGGCAATTTCGCAGGCTATGCGATCGCGGGCGACAATGGCCTCATGGCCTGGGGCGGCTATTATCGCGCGCTCGAGGAACGCGAGGCTGAATTGGCCGCGCTGACCGCCGAGCGTGATGCGCTGCGCCACCGCTCCGAGCTCCTCGACCCCAAGGCCGCCGATCCCGACATGGCCGAGGAACTGGTGCGCCGCGATCTGGGTTTGATCCGCGAGGACGAGATCATCATCTCGCTCGATTAAGCGGTCGCCCGGCGTTTTCGACACGGCTTGCGTGAACGTTCACACGGTTCACCTTCCCTTACGTCAATCCGCGATTGCCAAGCGGCCCCGCGCCTTTTACTAGAGCGCGCGACCAACAGGAGAGATCATGGCGAAGAAGCCCGCCAAGAAGGCGCCCGCGACCAAATCCGCCGCGCCCAAGGACAATTTCGAACGCCCGCCGCAGCCGACGCGCTATGAGGCGAGCCAGGAAGAGCTGCTCGATTTTTACAAGCAGATGCTGCTCATTCGCCGATTCGAGGAGCGCGCGGGCCAGCTCTACGGCCTCGGCCTGATCGGTGGCTTCTGCCACCTCTATATCGGTCAGGAAGCGGTGGCGGTTGGCCTGCAATCGGCGATGACCGTCGGCAAGGACAGCGTCATCACCGGCTATCGCGACCATGGCCATATGCTGGCCTATGGCATCGATCCTAATCTCATCATGGCCGAACTGACCGGGCGCGCCGCCGGCATCTCGAAGGGCAAGGGCGGTTCGATGCACATGTTCAGCGTCGAACATGGCTTCTATGGCGGCCACGGCATCGTCGGCGCGCAGGTCTCGCTCGGTACCGGTCTCGCCTTCAAGCATCAGTATAGCGGGGATGGCGGGGTCAACCTCAGCTATTTCGGTGACGGCGCAGCCAACCAGGGCCAGGTCTACGAGAGCTTCAACATGGCCGAGCTGTGGAATCTGCCGGTCATCTACGCGATCGAGAACAACCATTATGCAATGGGCACGAGCGTGAAGCGTCACAGCTCAGAACCCGAGCTCTACAAGCGCGGCGAGAGCTTCCAGATCCCTGGTATCCAGGTCGATGGCATGGACGTGCTCGCGGTGCGCGGCGCTGCCGAAGTGGCTCTCGAATGGACGCGCTCGGGCAAGGGGCCGATCCTCTTGGAGCTCATGACCTACCGCTATCGCGGCCACTCCATGTCGGACCCTGCCAAATATCGCACCCGCGACGAGGTCGAAGGCTTCCGCGGCGAGCGCGATCCGTTGGAGCAGGCCAAGCAGGAATTGCTCTCGATGGGCGCCAGCGAGGATGATCTCAAGGCGATCGACAAAGAGATCAAGGAGCGCGTGAAGGAGGCGGCGGACTTTGCCGAACACGCCCCCGAACCCGAGGCATCCGAATTGTACACTGACGTTCTGGTGGAGAATTACTAATGGCCACCGAACTGAAAATGCCCGCGCTCTCGCCGACGATGGAAGAGGGCACGCTCGCCAAGTGGCTCAAGGCCGAGGGTGACAGCGTGGCCGCCGGCGACATCATCGCCGAGATCGAGACCGACAAGGCGACGATGGAGTTCGAGGCCGTGGACGAAGGCGTCCTCCTCAAGATCCTCGTGCCCGAAGGCACCGACAACGTTGCGGTCGGCACCGCCATCGCGATGATCGGCGAGGAAGGCGAGGAAGCTGACTTCTCCGCCGCCGCGCCAGAAACCCCGGCCCACGCGCCGAGCCAAGGCGAGGGCAAGGCGATCGGCCGCGAGGAAAGCGAAGCGCCGATTACGCAGGACCTGCCGGCCACCGAAAAGGTCAGCCACGTCGATGCCGACCTTCCCGAGGGCACCGAGATGCAGGCCACGACCGTGCGCGAAGCCTTGCGCGATGCGATGGCCGAGGAAATGCGCGCCGATGATCGCGTCTTCGTGATGGGCGAGGAAGTCGCCGAATATCAGGGCGCCTATAAGGTCACGCAGGGGCTTCTCGACGAGTTCGGTGCGCGCCGCGTCATCGACACGCCGATCACCGAATATGGCTTTGCCGGCATCGGGTCGGGCGCGGCGATGGGCGGCCTCCGCCCGGTCATCGAGTTCATGACCTTCAACTTCGCCATGCAGGCGATCGACCACATCATCAACTCGGCGGCCAAGACCAATTACATGTCAGGCGGCCAGATGCGCTGCCCGATCGTCTTCCGCGGTCCCAATGGCGCGGCCTCGCGCGTCGCCGCGCAGCACAGCCAGAATTACGGCCCGTGGTATGCGAGCGTACCTGGCCTCATCGTCATCGCGCCCTATAGCGCGGCCGACGCAAAGGGCCTTCTCAAGGCCGCGATCCGTTCCGAAGACCCCGTTGTCTTCCTTGAGAACGAATTGCTTTACGGCCAGAATTTCGACGTGCCGCAGGTCGATGATTATGTCCTTCCCATCGGCAAGGCCCGCATCGCCCGCGAAGGCAGCGACGTTACCATCGTGAGCTACTCGATCGGTGTGGGTGTCGCCCTCGATGCGGCCAACAAGCTGGCCGAGGAAGGCATCGACGCCGAGGTGATCGACCTTCGCACGCTGCGGCCCCTCGACAAGGGCACGGTGCTCGCGAGCCTCGCCAAGACCAACCGCCTGGTCTGCGTCGAGGAAGGCTGGCCCGGCTGCTCGATCTCTTCGGAAATCGCTGCCATTGCGATGGAGGAAGGCTTCGACGATCTCGATGCCCCCGTCCTTCGCGTCGCCAATGCCGACGTGCCGCTGCCTTATGCCGCCAACCTCGAAAAGCTCGCGCTGATCAAGCCCGAGCAGGTCGTCGAGGCGGTGAGGAAGGTTACCTATCGCTGAGGGCGCGTTGACGCCCGACCGGGCGTTGGCGCTCACCCATTTTCCGGCACCGCTGCGGGATGCGGTCGAGGCGGTTCTCCGTCTCGACGCCACGCTGGCCGAAGTCGTCGCCGCCACCACCGAGCCGATGATCGGGACGATCCGGCTCGCCTGGTGGCGCGAGGCGCTGGAGAAACTCGACCGCGAACCTGCGCCTGCCGAGCCGCGACTGGCGGCGCTTGCGGAGCATGTCCTCCCGCGCGGCGTGACGGGGGAAATGCTCGCACTAATCGAGGACGGCTATGCCACCTTGCTCGAGCCGCAGGTCGACGTGCATCGCGTGGGGCAGGGCGGGGCCGCGCTCTTCTGGGTCATCTCCACGCTGCTTGGTGGTGACGATGGTTATCTCGGCAAGGCTGGTGCGATCGCGATGCTGGCGCGGGTGAGGGGGATGGTGCCTGACGATGTAGCGCCGACCGCCCATGCGCTGATGCGCGATCTGAAGGGGCATCGCTTTCCGGTCAAACTGCGCCCCCTGACACTGCTCGCCCGCCTCGCCGCGCGCGATTTCCTGCGCCGCGAGCCCGAACCCGAAGCGACACCCGGGCGCGCCTTCGCGATGCTCAGCCATCGCCTGTCGGGGATCGTATCGGGAGCGAATTGACCGCGCCGACCCAAGCGCGTTAGAAGGGGCCTGCCGGATCGCCAGAGAAGGAAGCGCTTATGCTTCGCTGGATTTCCGGCCTGTCCGCCCTGCTCGTTGCATCCGTCGGCGCCGTGCTGATTGCGCGCGGGCAGCCAAGCGACGAATCCCTGTTGTCCGATGCGCCCGCTGCGGAGGCGGCCGCCGTGACCGAAGAGGCCCGCGACCTCCCGACGATCCCGGAAATCGCCGAACCACCGGCGGCCGACCCGTTGTCCAAGGAAGAGAAGCGGTTCAACCGCGTGGACAAGGACGGCGACGAGATCATCACGCTGTCCGAAATGGTGCATCCACGTCGTGGCCGCTTTGCCAACCTCGACTTGGATGGCGACGGAACGCTGCGCTTCGAGGAGTGGGCGATCACCACCATCGAGAAGTTCGAGGGGGCCGACGCCAATGGCGATGCGCGCCTGACGCGCGGCGAATATGCGACCACCGCGCCCAAGCCGCGCAAGCCCAAGCCGACCTGCGACTGCTGACCTATTTAAGCGGCCTCGGACTCGATGACGGGGGGCGCCTGGTCCTCGAGACCCTGCTCGATAAGCCAGGCAGCAAAGGCGCCGCGCGCCCGCTCGGTATATTTGAGCCGACGGTTGGCCTTCTTCATCTTGCCCGCAATTGGCGGCATGAGCCCGAAATTGATGTTCATCGGCTGATAGGTCTCGGCCTCGGCGCCGCCCGTAATGTGCGAGAGGAGGGCGCCGAAAGCGGTCTCGACGGGCGGTGCCTCGAACGCCTCGCCCTTGACTTCAGCAGCGGTGAAACGCGCCGCCATCATCCCCACCGCCGCACTTTCAAGATAACCCTCGCAGCCCGTGATCTGCCCGGCGAAGCGAATATGCGGCATCGACTTCAGGCGAAGCTGCTCATCGAGCAGTTCGGGCGAACGGATGAAGCTGTTGCGGTGAATGCCGCCCAACCGCGCGAATTCGGCTTTCTCCAGCCCCGGGATCATCCGGAAAATCTCGGTCTGCGCGCCATATTTGAGCTTGGTCTGGAAACCGACGATATTCCAAAGCGTGCCGAGCGAATTGTCCTGCCGCAGCTGGACGACCGCATAGGGCCAGCGGCCGGTGCGCGGATCATCGAGCCCGACCGGCTTCATCGGCCCGTGGCGCAGCGTTTCCACCCCGCGCTCGGCCATCACCTCGATCGGCATGCAGCCCTCGAAATAGGGCGTGTCCTTCTCCCATTCCTTGAACTCGGTCTTCTCGCCGTCGATCAGCGCCTGGACGAAGGCCTCATACTGCGACTTGTCCATCGGACAGTTGAGATAGTCCTTGCCATCGCCCTTGTCCCAGCGGCTCTGGAACCAGGCCACGTCCATATCGACGCTATCCTTATGGACGATGGGCGCGATCGCATCGAAAAAGGCGAGGGCGTCCTTGCCGGTCGCGGCCGCGATGCTGTCGGCAAGCGCCGAGCCGGTGAGGGGGCCGGTGGCGACGATGGTGGTGCCATTGACAGGGAGGGCGTCGACCCGTTCGCGCACCACCTTGATGTTGGCATGACCTTGAATCGCCTCTGTGACGCCGTTCGCGAAACCGTCGCGATCAACCGCCAGCGCCGAGCCTGCGGGCACCTTGTGCGCGTCGGCCTTGGCCATGATGAGCGAACCGAGGCGCCGCATTTCCTGGTGCAGCAGCCCGACCGCGTTCGAATTTGCATCGTCCGAGCGAAAGCTGTTCGAGCAGACCATTTCGGCGAGCTGGTCGCTGTCATGCGCGGGCGTCGTGTCGCCGCCGCCGCGCATCTCGAAAAGCCTCACCTTCACACCAGCCTCGGCGAGCTGCCAGGCCGCTTCCGACCCCGCGAGCCCGCCGCCGATAATCGTCACTTCATGCGTCATGCTCGGCGCTTTAGCGTTCCCGGGCGGCGCGGTCGAGCGCTCGCTTGCGACCGAACAAGGCGACCAGTACTCCGGTCACGCCGATCCAGATCGCAAACTCCTCGAGATCGAACAGCAGCGCAGGCCCCGCGCTGATTGAAAGGCCGGCGACGAATGTCATGAGCGGATCGGGGATGCCGTCCCCCTTGCGCGCGATGCCCAGCAAGGCGTGTCCGACGAGCCAGCAGGGCAGGATCGCGATGATCAAACCGACGAGACAGACAGGAATCATGAAGACGAAGAAGCCGAAGATGTCCTTTGAGGACAGCGACACCGCCTGATTATCCGAGGTCAGCATGAAGATCATCATGATGGTGAAATAGATCGGCCCGGCCACGAGTGCGGCATCCACGGCGGCCGCGGTCACGTGACGGCGAGCAGGAGCGATCGGCATGAGTTTTCTCCTTTTTGACGAACGGGCACCGGGACCGCGAAGCGAGCGCGGCCCCGGCCGCCGCGTCAGGCGCGCGCCTGGGCGCATTCTTCACCGGCAAGCCAACCATTCACTTTTCGCCCGAAGTGCGAGATCGCGCTCATATTGAAAAAGTGCATGGCGCCCAGCACGACCACGGCGAGCCCGACCTTGGACGACAGGAAACGGATCATCTCGGACACGCTCTCGGGCTCCGATCCGATCGACAGGGTCAACAGGATGAAGCCCAGGTTGACGAGGTAGAAGCCCACCACCAGCAGGTGATTGGTCGAGTGGGCAAGCTCGTCATTCTGGGCAAAGCAGCGCTTGAGAAAAACCACGCCGTTCACCGAAAGGGTACGCGCCACCCAGATGGTGATCGCGATCGAGATGGCGAGATAGAGCAGATAGGCGATTTCCGCGTACATTTTTCGATCCTTCGGTTATTTCGGTGAAAACAGAAATTGGTGGGTAAATATATGCCTGGCTGGGGCGGCGAGGGGCCGACTATTCCTTCCTCGATCCGGGGATGAAGCGGGCAACCCCGGCGCCGAGCTTCATCAGCGCGACGAGGGTCGATTTGGGCAGGCGGCGGACCTGTTCATGCCAAGTGGCAAGGTTGCCCATGAAGTCGTGCATGCGGATAATCCGCTCGCGCACCTGCTTGGGGGCGCTCTTGTCTTTCTTCAGATCGGCGGACAGCTGCTCGAGCATCCTGATCGTCGGCTCTACTTCGCGCTTGCGCCGTTCGTCGGTAACCTTGAGAAAGATGTCCCACAGGTCGGTCTCGCCGACGAAATGATCGCGGCGGTCGCCCTCGACATGGACGCGGCGCACGATGCCATAGGCCTGCAATTCGCGCACGGCGGTCGACACATTCGACCGCGCAAGCCCGAGCGCGTCGACGATTTCCTCCGCATGAAGCGGGCGGTCGGACAGGTAGAGCAATGCATGGATCTGGCTCTGCGAACGGTTCACGCCCCATTGCGTGCCCATCTCGCCCCAATGGAGAATGAAGGCCTTGGCGGCCGGATGATCCATCACGCTCATGATTGCTATTTCTGTAAAGACAGAAATTGGGGAAAGCAAGAGCGATCTCGGGGGCCTTGCTGCGGCAGAACGCCATTTCGAGCATTTGCAGGTTACAGCCTAGACGGCGAGAGGTGCCGCATGTGCCGCAAGCGCGACGAAAAAGGGCGATCCAATCGGACCGCCCTTTCCCTAAGCGATTGCTGTCAGGTTCAGCTCAACACCTCCGGCGGCGCCTCGGCCTTGGTATGGTCGGCAATGAGCTTCTCGATCTCAGCGAGGGGCTGGTTGGTCATTTCCTTGTCGATTTCGAGGATGGTGCGCTTCTCGGTCTCCTTGTGGAGCTTCTTGCGCAGTTCGCCGAGCGTCTTGGGCGGAGCGATAATGACCAGCTTGTCGAAATCGTTCGACAGCGCCCGGCTGTTGATCCGGTCGGCGGCCTCATGCGCCCAGCGGTCTTCTTCAAGCTGGTGGAAGTCCGTTTCTTCGTAAGACGAGCGACCGGGCGAACCCGACATGAAGACGCTGCCCGGCTCGTCGGTCTTGAGGTCGCGGTCGGGCGCATCGTCGCGCTTAGCCTTCTTCTCGACCTCGAGGTTCATATGTTCGCTGTCGCCTTCATTACGAAGGAACAGCATCTTGCGTCCGTCGGTGACGAGGACGAGCGTGTCGTTGGCAATACCCATGGGGCCTCCTTGTTATTCCGTTACCGGATCAACGAAGGGGCCCCATGGCACGTTCCTGTCATTCGCCGTCTTCGGGCCCCGCCGCGCCGTCTTCGTCGGTCGTGGCACCGGAGGTCGGCGCGACCGTCTTGTCATCGCCCTGCAGATCGCCGGCGGCGGCCTCCTCCGCCTCGTTCTCGGGCTCTTCCTCTTCATCGATGCGCGCGACCGAGACGACTTTCTCGTTCTTGGCGACCTTGAAGATGGTGACGCCCTGCGTGTTGCGCCCGGCGATGCGGATGTCGGCGACGGTGGTGCGGATCATCTTGCCCTGGTCGGTGACCAGCATGAGCTGCTCGCCCGGCTCGACCGGGAAGCTCGCGACCACGCCGCCGTTGCGGTCGGACGTGACGATGTTCGCCACGCCCTGGCCACCGCGACCGGTGACCCGATATTCGTAGGTCGAGGTGCGCTTGCCATAACCGTTCTCGGTGACGGTAAGCAGGAATTGCTCTTTCTCGACGAGGCGGGCGAAGCGCTCGGCGGAAAGTCCCTCGGCGCCGTCATTGTCGCGCCAGACGGGCGATTTCAGATAGGCCTCGCGCTCGTCGCGGGTCGAGCCGCTGGAGCCGAGGATCGACATGGAGATGACCTTGTCGTCGTCCATCAACTTGATACCGCGCACACCGGTCGAGGCGCGGCTGGCGAATTCGCGCACCTTGGTCGCCTCGAAGCGGATCGCCTTGCCGTTCGCGGTGGCGAGCAGCACGTCGTCGTCCTCGGTGAGCAGGTCGACCCCGATCAGGCGATCGACCGGCTGGCCGTCCTCGCCCTCCTCGAACTTCATCGCGATCTTGCCGTTACTCGGCACATTAGTGAAAGCGTCCATCGAGTTGCGGCGCACGGTGCCGCCCTCGGTGGCGAACATGATGTGGAGGTCGTTCCATTCCTCCTCGTCGCGCGGCAGCGGCAAGACGGTGGTGATCTTCTCGTCATTGGCGAGGGGCAACAGGTTGATCATCGGGCGACCCTTGGCGGTCGGCCCGCCCTCGGGCAGCTTCCACACCTTCATGCGGTAGACCTTGCCGAGGTTGGAGAAGAACAGCACCGGATTGTGGGTCGTCGTCACGAACAGGTTGGTGACGATATCCTCGTCCTTGGTGCTCATGCCGCTACGGCCCTTGCCGCCGCGCTTCTGTTCGCGGAACAAGGCGAGCGCGGTGCGCTTGATGTAGCCGGTGTGGGTCACCGTCACGACCATGTCCTCGACCTCGATCAGGTCCTCGTCCTCGATGCCGTCGGCAGCTGGCATGAGCTCGGTCTTGCGCGGGGTGGCATATTCGGCCTCCACCTCGTCGAACTCCTCGCGCATCACCTCGTAGAGGCGAGCACGGTTCGACAGGATCTCGAGCAGTTCCTCGATGGTCGCGCGCAGCTCTTCCAATTCGCCGCCGATCTCGTCGCGGCCAAGCTGGGTGAGGCGGTGCAGGCGCAGTTCGAGGATGGCCTTCACCTGCGCTTCGGAGAGGCGATAGACATCGCCGACATGGTCGGACTTCTGCCCCTCGACCAGCTCGATGTAGGGCAGGATCTCGCCGATCGGCCATTCCTTAGAGAGCAGCTTCTCGCGCGCTTCGGCGGGCGTGCCCGACCCGCGGATCATGGCGACGACTTCATCGAGGTTTGTGACCGCCACGACGAGGCCGAGCAAGATATGCGCCCGCTCGCGTGCCTTGTTCAGCTCGAACTTGGAGCGGTTGGTGATGACCTCTTCGCGGAACTTGACGAAGGCCTCGATCATGTCCCTGAGATCGAGCGTTTCGGGCTTGCCACCACGGATCGCCAGCATGTTGGCGGCGAACGAACTTTGCGCAGGCGTATGGCGCCACAGCTGGTTCAGGACCACGTCCGGCGTCGCATCGCGCTTGCACTCGATGACGATGCGCACACCCTCGCGGTTGGATTCGTCGCGGATGTCGGCGACACCCTCGATGCGCTTGTCCTTGGCCGCCTCGGCGATCTTCTCGACGAGGCCCGCCTTGCCGACCTGGAAGGGGATTTCGGTGAGGACGATCTGGCGCTTGTCGCCGCGCCCCTCCTCGATGTCATATTTGGAACGCAGCACCATCGAGCCGCGCCCGGTGGTGTACGCCGAGCGGATGCCGCTCGCGCCGAGCAGCTGCGCGCCGGTCGGGAAATCGGGTCCCTTCACATAGTCCATCAGCCCTTCGACGCTGATGGCGGGGTCCTCGATATACGCCTTGCAGGCCTGGATGACCTCGCCGAGGTTGTGCGGCGGAATGTTGGTCGCCATGCCGACCGCGATGCCGCCGGCGCCATTGACGAGCAGATTGGGAAAGCGGGCGGGCAGGACCGTCGGTTCGCTTTCCGACCCGTCATAATTGTCCTGGAAAGCGACCGTGTCCTTCTCGATATCGCCGAGGAGGAAGTTCGCCACCTTGGCAAGGCGCGCTTCGGTGTAACGCATGGCGGCGGGCGGATCGGGGTCCATCGAGCCAAAGTTGCCCTGGCCGTCGATCAGCGGCACGCGCAGGCTCCAGTCCTGCGTCATGCGCGCCAGCGCGTCATAGATCGCGCTGTCGCCGTGGGGGTGATATTTACCCATCACGTCACCGACGATACGGCTCGACTTGCGGTAGGGACGACCCGCCACATAGCCAGCCTCCTGACAGGCATAGAGGATGCGGCGATGCACGGGCTTCAGGCCGTCGCGCACGTCGGGTAGCGCGCGGCTGACAATGACGCTCATCGCATAGTCGAGGTAACTCGACTTCATCTCGTCGACGATCGAGATGGGTTCGATGTCGCGGCGGGGTTCGAGGGTGTCGACGGGCGTATCGGCCACGGGCAGTTCCTGTCAGCTAATCTGTACGAACAGTCGAACGGCGAGGACCGCCGTCGATTCATCCGAAAAGCTAGCAGGAGCCCTCAGGAGGGCCAAGAACAATCGTCAGGGTTGACGTTAACGGAAAGCGGATCAGCCCTCGCGGACGAACAGCGGCGCGTTTTCAGACGATCCATCCTCTTCATAGGCCCAGCCATCGCGGTCGAAGCCCTTCAAGGCCTCGACGCTGTCGATCCGCTCGTCGCAGACCCAGCGCGCCATGCTCCCGCGCGCCACCTTGGCGGCGAAGCTCTGGAATTGAAGGCCCTTGGCGGTGCGGACGCGAAAATCGGGTTCGACGATGGTCACCGTCTTGGGCAGTTGCCCCTTCACCACCTCATAATATTCGTTGGAGGCGAGATTGAGCAGCGTCATCGAGCCTTCCTCGCGAAGCTGCTTGCGCAATTCCTTCGCGACCTTGTCATCCCAATGATCGGTGAGCCTGCCATCCTCGCCCTCGGAGGGGTTCCAGCCCGTGCCCATCTCGAGGCGGTAGGGCCGCATGCGGTCGAGCGGACGGAGCATGCCGTAGAGCCCCGAAAGGATGCGGACATGGTCCTGCGCAAAGGCAACCGTTTCTTCGTCGGCGCTCTTGATGTCGAAGCCGCGATAGACATCACCGGCGAACATCCGGATAGCGGGGCGGGTCTCGGCATCGAAGAAGCCGTGGTAACGCTCGGCATTGAGCGTCGCGAGCTTGTCCGAGATCCCCATGATCCGCTTGAGATCATCGGCGCTCAGCTTGGCGGCGGCACGGGCGATCTGCGCGGCCTGCCGTTCGAAACGGGGAATGGTCGGTTCTTCGGAATAGTTGCTCGTTTCGTCGAGCGATTTCGCAGGCGAAAGGATGATCAGCATGGTTCTTGCGCTAGACGATCCGCGCGCCACCGTCAAAAGGGCACTTTGGCCGGGGCTTGCGCGTTTCTGACCCGACAATTCAACAGCAGTTCAGGGGTCCTTTGTTAGAACTTCCCTTGACCGCGTGGCTGGTTTATTCGCCGCGCGAAACTTCCTCTCAGGAGATTGTAATGAAATCGACCATGACCGCCATTGCGCTCGCGCTCGGAACGCTCGGCCTCGCGGCTCCCGCCGCCGCCACCACCGTCGCGCAGGAGGCGGCCGCCGCCGAACAGAAGCAGCTCGACATTTCCAAGGGCGCGCGGGATTCGATCGCCGCGATGAAGACGGCTTTCGATGCGAAGGACTGGGCAACGTTCGATGCTGGCGTCGAACCCGCAATCGGTAAGGCCGAAAAGGCCGATGACACTTATTATATCGGTAATCTCCTCCTTAATGCCGGCCTCGATCGCAGCGATTTTTCGATGCAGGTGCGCGGCGTCGACCTGATGGCGCAGTCGGGCTGGGACGCCCCCGCGAACAGCGCGGCGAAATATGAGGCGCTCGGTCGCAATGCCTATGCGGCGAGTGATTATGCGACTGCCCAGTCGCTTTTCGAAAAAGCGCTTGCGCTCGCGCCCAACGATGCCGAGTTGCTTCTCCTGACTGGCGAAGCGCTCAACCACCAGGGTCAGGGCGCGCAGGCCGTCGCCACGATGCAGCGTGGGATCGCACTGCAGGCCGCCAATGGCGGTGCGATCGACGAAAATTGGTATCGCCGGACGATCCAGGTCGCGCTCGACAATAACCTTCAAGGTTTCAACTCGCTGCTGATCGATTGGGTGAAGGCCTATCCGACCAGCGAAAATTGGCGCGACGCGCTGAAGATCTATCAGGACCGCGTCAGCTGGAGCGACGAGGAACTGGTCAATCTGTGGCGCCTGATGCGTACCGCCCAGGCGCTGCGCGGTGACCGCGACCATTTCGATTACGCGCTCCACCTGCTCGACAAGGGGCTTCCGGTGGAAGCGGGCGCGCTGGTCGAGGAAGGCGTCGCGACGGGCCGCATCGAAGGCAATACGCAGACCTTCACCGAAATCCTCGCACTGGTCGAGCGCGGCTCGCAGAATTACGAGGTCGAACTCGATCAGGATGCTGCCGGCGTGCGTAGCGGCGGGTCGCTGCTGCAGACCGTCAAGTTCGGCGATGCCTATTACGGCATGGATCGCTTCGGCGATGCCGCCGAATTCTATCAGCTCGCCATGAGCCGCAGTGGCGCCGATGCGAGCATGCTCAATCTGCGCCTCGGGGCCGCGCTTGCGCGCGATGGCCAGTATGACGCCGCAAAGGCCGCACTGGGCCAAGTCGAGGGCAAGTTCGCCGAACTGGCCGCATTCTGGATGGCGTGGATCGACGTCCAGGGCTAATTCTTCGGTCCGAAGCAACACGAAGGGCGTCGAACCGCGGTTCGGCGCCCTTTTTCGTTGACGCGCAGAAGCGTTTCAAAATGGGATGGTTAACGGAATCTTACTGGAAGCCCCCACGCACGAACGGCAAATTCATCCAGTCGGAATCCCTCGACACGGAGACTGGAAGACAGCGTGCGCTTCGACGACCGCCTTGCGACCTTGCTTACCCTGCCCGTGGCGGGACCGCATTCGCGCAGCGTGCGTTGGCGCCAGCTCGTCGAACTGGCTGCGCGCATGAGCGAGGCGAGGGGCGCCGACAGCGACAGTGCTCCGATGGTCGCAGCGCTCGCGGTCGTCCGCGCGGAACGCGATGCCATCCCGCTTGGGGTACGAAGCGCCGCTGCCCGTGCCGTCGCGGGGCGTCGGCTTGGTCCCGAACTGCTCGCCCTGTTCGCCGAGGACACACTCGCTGTTGCCGCTCCTGTCCTGGCCGCCGCCGATCCCGATGCCGAGACCAAGGCAATGCTCGTCGCCGCCGCCGGTGGCGATACGCGCCAGTTCCTGCGCACGCTCTGGCCCGACACGCGCGCTGCCGACGAGGGGGAGAGTCGACAAGCGGGTCGCCGATTGGGCGATGTTGTCGAGCAGCTCAAGGCCGCGCGCGACCGTCTCGCCGAGCCGCCTCCTGAATCGCCCGTCGACAAGGAGGCCGAGGATGTTGGCTCACCGCGTCCGCGCCACGACCCGGCTCCGTTGCGCCGAAACCCGTCGCAGGAGAAGGCACCCGCCCAGCACCTCGTCGACGAGCGGCCCGCGGTAGGCAGCTTCGCCTTCGAGGCGGCGAGTGATGGGGCCGTGACTTGGGTCGATGGTGCCCCTCGCGCCGCGCTCATCGGTCATTCGCTCTTCGCCGACCCCGAGCTTGCGATGGTGGTCGGTGCGCGTCAGCCCTTCGACAATGTCGAGGCGCACATCGGCAGCATGCCGGGACGCTGGGCGCTGACGGGCACACCGCAGCATGACGAGGAAAGCGGCATGTTCCTCGGCTATCGCGGACGCGCTCAGCGCGCGGACCTCGCCGTCGAGGACGCGCCATCGGCGAGCGCTTCGCGGCCGACGACGGGCCTGCCCCAGGACCCCACCATGCTTCGCGAGCTGGTGCATGAGATCAAGACCCCGCTCAACGCCATCATCGGGTTCGCCGAGATCATCGACGGGCAATATCTCGGCCCCGCCCATCGCCGCTATCGTGAGCGAGCGGCCGAGATCGTGGCGCAGGCGCGGATCTTGCTCGAGGCGATCAAAGACCTCGATTTTGCTGCCCGCCTCCAGTCGCGCGATCGCCAACCCGAGGCGCTTGCCCTGAACGCGCTCCTCGAGGCGCTCGGCCCCGATCTCGAGGGCCGGGCCCAGCGAGTGGGCGTCACGCTCGACCTTCACGACGTCGATGGCGAGGGCTGCGTCACCGACGGCGCGCTCGCCCAGCGCCTCGCGACGCGCTTCATTCACGCGATGATCGATGCTGGCGGTGAGGGAGAAGAGATTGTGGTGCGGGCCGGGGAGGGGGCCGTCGGCTGCCATCTCGACATCACCCTGCCGAAAAGTCTCGCCGATCGCGCACCCGAGGACCTCGTCGATCCGGCACTGATGATCGACGCGCGCGGCAAGGCGCTGCTCGGAACGGGCTTTTCGCTTCGACTGGTACGCGGGCTCGCTCGCGTTGGAAGCGGCGACCTCCTCTTCATCGACGGGACGGCCCGTCTCGTCCTGCCGCGCCTGACCTGAGCAAAGCCGCTTGCCATCCTCGCCGCGGTCTCGCTAGGGGATGGCGGTGTCCGGGGGGCGCGTAGCTCAATTGGTTAGAGCCGGCCGCTCATAACGGCTTGGTTGCGGGTTCGAGTCCTGCCGCGCCTACCGGACCCGTTCGAACGAGATAGTCATAGCTCGTGCCGACAGGCATCATGCAGCCCGGCACGACATCCGTCGGATCATTTCCTCAAGTCAGCACAGATCGTCCCCCGGACGATTTGGTTCAAGCTAACTTGTGGAAATGATGGTCGGGGAGACAGGATTCGAACCTGCGACCCTCTGCTCCCAAAGCAGATGTCTCGTCGCATCTGGAGTTAGACGTCGAAATCCAGAAATGGATATGATCGGCTAATTTCCGGGGTTTTGCATCTTTTGAGAGAGACTCCGATAGCCTGAGGTTTCATTTGCGTGCTTGTCGCGTGCTTGTTACGCAGAGGTATGAAAGGTCGGATCACAAAGAGAAGCGTCGATGCTTTGGAGCATCCTGTCCCCGGCAGGGTGCTTTGGGACGACAGGCTGGCTGGCTTTGGTGTGAAACCAAACCCGAATGGCAGAAAGGCCTACCTCTACCAATATCGCATGGGTGGACGCGACACGCCCACGAGGACGATCACGCTTGGCTATCACGGCGAAGGGCTAACAGCCGATCAAGCACGCCAGTTGGCTTCCGAGATTGCGTGGAAGCGAGCGAACGGCATCGATGAGCAGCAAGAGCGTAAAGCAAAGACGGCTGGTGGTAGCGACCTTGCCTTTGACAACTATGTCGAGTTTTTCGCGGATCGCTATCTTGCTAGGAAGTGGGAGCGGCGCGGTGCGGAGGCCGCAAGACTTCTGCGCCGCGAAGCCAAGCCACATTTTCAGGCGACAAAGATCAGCGATATCCACAAGCGTGACGTGACAGCGCTTCTAGACAAGCTGGAAGCCCGTCCGGGCATCGCCACGAATACAGCCGCCGCCATGCGCCGTATGTTCAATTGGGCGATTGAACGCGGCGATCTGGAAAGTTCGCCAATGGACCGGATCGCGCTGCCGGCGAAACCGCCTAGCCGCAGCCGCTTTCTCGACGACAGCGAGATTGCAGCCCTCTGGAGAGCAACTCGAGCCATCGACCACCCCATCATGTCCCTCACACGCTTTTTGCTTCTCACGGGCCAGCGCAGGGACGAGGCGTCGCACATCAGGATGTGTGAGATCGACGAAGACACCATGGAATGGAATCTTCCCGCCACCCGAACGAAGAACAAGAAGCCCCATACTGTTCCCCTTTCCAATTTGGCGCGCGAGGAAGTCTTCGCGATGCGAAACGAAGGTGGCTACCTTTTTAGCGTGAACGGGGAACGACCAATTCAAAACTGGTCGTATTGGAAGCCTAGGCTTTCGAAGTTGGTCGATACTGAGGCTGGACGCTTGCTGGCGCCTTGGAAAGTTCACGACATTCGGCGCACGGTCGCTACCGGAATGCAGCGCATTGGGGTCGCGACCGATGTCATTGAGGCCTTCCAGAACCGCGCCACTCGGACGGGTGTTGCCGAGGTGTATCAGCGCCACGACTACGCGGAAGAGAAAGCGCAGGCAGCTGCACTCTGGGATGACCACATCAGGTCAATTGTGGGTTCGCGCGCATAGCGGTTAGAACGCGTAGCGCAACGAACTTTTTGGGCCAAAAAAGGGGAAAAGTGGGCCACAATTCTTGTTGCGAAAGGGGGCTTCGGGCTTATTCAAGGAATCCGTCTCTAACGCTGTGAAAGGCAAAACATGACGGAAAACATCAATACATTTGGCGTCGATAGTCGCCTTCTCGATACCGCCGTTGCGTCCGAGATGATGGGCGTTTCAAAAAGCTATCTCTCGAAACTTCGCGTCACCGGAGGCGGGCCGCGATACGTGAAGATCGGGCGGCGCGTGGCTTACCGCTCCGAAGACCTTCAGGAATGGCTGATCAGTTGCATCCGTGCCAGCACGAGCGAAGGGTCGGTTCAGTGAGCAGTCCGAAGAAGCGCAAAGTCAACGCTAAGGGGCGCAACGAAGGCGCCAAGCACGTCCGCCTCTACGAAGCAATGTTGTCAACGGCAGCATATCGCTCTCTCAAACCCCCTGCACGAGCGTTGCTCGTTGAACTGAACCGTCTCTACAACGGGTCTAACAATGGAAGCCTATTCTGTTCCCAGCGACATGCCGCAAAGGCGTTGAACTACAGCAGCCGAGCCTCTGTGAAGGCTGCGTTCGATCAGCTGATTGACCGAGGGTTCGTTAAAGAAAACCAGAAGGGGGGCTTCGACTGGAAAAACGGTCATGCCACGACCTTCATCTTGACCCAACACGGCTTCAATGACGCTCAGGCTACGCAGGACTTCCGCAAGTGGCGACCCTCTGACCAAAAAACCTCGGGCCATCATTCATCATCTAACAGGTAACAAACACTCACCCGATTGCTCATCGGCATTACTATCCGGGATAGGTTTTCCATCCTGCTTTGGTCGATTTGCCCGATCCAAGGGGACAGGATTAATCACCACATATAGTATACCAGGAGGGGGAGGGGCTTTAGCCACTCCCCCCCACGTGGTGCAGGACTTGGGCCGCAGTCCCAACAGGTTCCATTGCTAGGCACTCGTGCAGTCACTTTGGACCGCCAAGGTTCAAGCTTCAAAGGCGTCAACTGCATTGCGATTACATATGTAATTTCCGGTGGGCGTTGACTTCACGCCCCGAGGTCTGTTGCCTAAAACCATGTCAGCAACCCAACCAGTTTTTCCTGAGCGTGATGACTGCAACCTCATTACCGATATCTACATCGATGAGAGCAGTCAGACGAAGAACCGCTACTTAGTCATTGGCGGCATTTGCATTGAGAAATCGCTTGTTGAGGAGGCGAACGCATGCCTATCGACAACACGGCTGCCACAACTCCCTCAAGGTGAGATGAAGTGGGGAAAGGTTAGCCAAGCGAAGCTTTCAGCATACGGCAGAACTGTGAAGGCGTTCTTCGACGACGCACCATTCTCAAATGCGGATTTTCATTGCCTCATTGTCGATACCCATAAGGTTGATCACCGAAAGCACAACGAGGGATCAAGGGAGATAGGCTTCAATAAGGAAGTCTATAATCTCGCCTCCAAATTTGCCCGACTTTATCCTCGGACGCTCTTTCATCTCTATCCCGACTACAGAGATACTAATCAGCGACCGGAAGATCTGCGCCTCATTCTCAATCGCGGCCGAGCAAAAAGTGGCGACAAACGACAATGGCCGTTTCGCCAATGTCATTTCCGAAACTCCAAACGGACTCCTCTTCTCCAGCTTGTCGACTTGCTCACCGGCTCTGTCGCTTGGTGCGTGAATGGCCATGGCAAACGCCCGGAAGCCTCAGCAGCCAAAACAAAACTTTCCAGCTATGTCCTGCGAAGGGCAGGCGTGACTGACTGCTCCGCCGACACATTGATGCGCGGGAAGTTCACGATATGGCATCGAACCTTAAGGAAATAGCGTCCCTTGGGGCTAGCCCAGTCAGACTGGACACCACCGGGTGGCGGCTCCTTTCACCATGGGTGGAAGGCTCACGCCCAAGGGATAACTAGCGGCTTACGCTGCTCTGAACTCAAACTCAAGCTGCGAAGGCATCCCTCGATCGGACGTCGCACACCGCCTGTTCAGCACTTGCAGGCGAATCACGAGGGGGCGGCATACGGAGTCCCGCCCCATTCAACCTGATCCTATAAGCCGCTGCTAAGGCGCCAATCATGTTCATGGACATGATCCAATGCGTAGCGCGTGCTTGTCATGTGCTTGTCAGGCGGAAGGGGCGCCAAAGGGATTTAACGCTAAGCCCCTGAAGTTATTGGTCGGGGAGACAGGATTCGAACCTGCGACCCTCTGCTCCCAAAGCAGATGCGCTACCAGGCTGCGCCACTCCCCGAACCGGCACCGCGCTTAACAGCAAGGCGAGGGCCTCGCCAGCCTCTTATTGGCCCGTGCCTGCCTCGCGGTCCATTTCGGCTTCCGCCTCTTCGGCTTCCTGCGCGATTTGCGACTGCGCCTCGTCGGTCAGCTCGGCCGCGCCCTGCTCGATGTCCTGCCCGATATCGGTGGCGATGGTCTCGACATCCTCGCCGAGCTGGTCGAGCCGATCCTCGTTGACGTCGACAGTCAGGCTCGAATCCTCGCTGTCGGTACTGACGTTGCAGGCGGCCACTAGGGTCATGAAGGGCAAAAGAAAGATCGCGCGCATTTGACGGGCACTCCTTGAATGGATGATTGGGAATCCAACGCCTCGCGCGGCTATTCGATGCCGCCCGCCATCACCATCAACATCGTCGTCCATGCCGCAACATTCTGCGCCAGCTGGTCGCGATCGACCTTGTCGAGCGTATCGTTCGCGGTGTGATGCAGGTCGAAATAGCGGGTCCCGTCCTGTCGCAGCGACAGGCCGGGCGCGCTCTCGGCGCGCAGCGGACCGACATCGGCGCCGCCCGCTTCGTCATAGGCACCCGAGACGATCCCCAGCGGCGCCAGCGCGGCGCGCAGCGCATCGGCCTCGGCCTTGCGTTCATCGCCGAGGTCGGTGACCACCTTCCAGACGCGATCGGCGCCGAAATCGCTCTCCGCCACGACATGATAATCGGTGCCGTCGTGACGCTCGGCAAAGTCGCGCCCGCCCCAGATGCCGACTTCCTCGGCGCCGTACCAGACGATCTGGATCGTGCGCAGCGGGCGCCCCGCATCCATGACACGCTTCGCCGCCGCCGCCACGATCGCGCAGCCTGCGCCATCGTCGAACACCCCGGGCGCATTGTCCCAGCTGTCGATGTGACAGGCGACGAGGACCTTTTTCGCCGCAGGATCGCGCCCCGGCACCTCGGCGATAACATTGCCGGAAGTCTGCATGCCGATGTTGCGCGGCGTGAGCGTGAGATGCATCGTCACCGGCTCCTCGGCGCGCTCGAGCACGCGCATCAATTGCCAGGCATCGGGGTTGGACAAGGCCGCCGCCGGGATGGGCGCCGCGTCGCCGAAACTGGTGTTGCCGGTATGCGGGGTGCGGTCATTGTCGGTTCCGATGGACTTGACCACGATCGCCGCCGCGCCGCGCTTCGAGGCCTCCGCCGGCCCCATCCAGCGCGGTGCGCCGAACGGCACCGAATAGCCCGAGCCGTCCTGGTTGCGCGGCATGGCGTTGGAAATGAAGACGATCTTGCCCCGCTGAGTCGCCGGGTCGGCGGCGAGGAAGTCGGCATAATCGGCATAGCCGACGACTTCGGCGGTCAGCCCCTCTGCGGGAGTGGCGCCCGAATTGCCGAGCGCGGTCAGCACCAGTTCCTGCGGGAACGGCGCGATCAATCGCGCTTCTTCCTCGCCGCGCACCCAGGTCGGCATGGTGAATTCCTCGACCCGCACATTGGAGAAACCGAGTGAGGTCAGTCGCTCGACCGACCAGGCGCGGGCACGTGCTTCGGCGGGCGTACCGCCGAGCCGCGGGCCGACCTCGGTCGTCAGGTCGGCGAGGATCTCATAGGCCAGCGTATCGCCCAATGCCTCGCGTCCCATCGCCACCGCACGCGGGTCATAGGGCAGGGGCTGTGCTTCCAGTTCGCCGAGGACGGCGGCTACTGCATCGGGCTTGGCGTCGGCGGTCGACTGCTGCGCATGGAGCGTGGCGGCGGGGCAGAAAAGGGCGGCGGCGAGCGCAAGGCGCGAGACGGTCTGAATCATGGCCGCGACGCTAGCGAGGCGGCCACGCCCTGTCACCCGCGATTACAGCAATCGCAGCTGGTCGCCTGCAGGGGGCCGGAAAAGGGCACAATTTAGCGCGAACTTGGCACGCGACAGGCCATGGTCGGAGCACGCTTTTTCAAAACGGCGCGCGAAAAGCTCCGCCCATATCCCCGTACCGCGCAAGCGGCTGAAGAAATTGGGATCATTGTCACGCCCGCCGCGCAGCTCGCGGATCGTCGCCATCACCTTGCGCGCTCGGTCGGGATAATGGGTCTTGAGCCAATCCTTGAACAGCGGTGCGACCTCATGCGGCAAGCGCACCGGGAGGAAAAAGGCGCTGCGCGCCCCGGCCTCAGCCCCCGCCGCGACGATCGCTTCCATCTCGTGATCGGTGATATGCGGCACGACGGGCGAAACCGACAAATAGACCGGGACCCCGGCCTCCGACAGGATGCGGATCGCCTCGAGCCTTTTGCGCGGCGCGGGCGCGCGCGATTCGAGCGTGGCGTGGGTTCGCGCCTCGAGGCTCGTCACCGAGAGCGCTACCGCCGCCAGCTTCTTGCGCGCTGCCGCCGCGATGAGATCGAGATCCCGCAGCACCCGATCGGACTTTGTCGTGATGGTGAACGGGTGATCGCATTCGGCGAGGATCTCGAGGATCCCCCGTGTTACCTTCCACCGCCCTTCGATCGGCTGATACGGGTCGGTGTTGGTTCCGAGCGCGATGGGGGCAGGGGTATAGCCCTTGCGCCCCAAGGTCTCGTGCAGGAGCCGCGGCGCATCGGGCTTCACGAACAGGCGGCTTTCGAAATCCACACCCGGCGACAGATCGTGATAGGCGTGCGTCGGCCGCGCGAAACAGTAGATGCAGCCATGCTCGCAACCGCGATAGGGATTGACCGAGCGATCGAAACCGATGTCGGGCGAACTGTTTCTCGTCAGGATGGTCTTGGGTCGCTCGATCGAGACGGTCGTGCGGCGCGGCGCCACGCCATCGATCCGTTCCACCTCGTCGAGCCAGTCGCCATCGGCGACATGGGCGCGCAAATTGAAGCGCAACGGGCTGTCGTTACGCGTGGCTCCGCGCCCCTTGGTGGACTCGATCGGCATGCCGACATGCTAGCGGAACCACGAGAACATATCAAGAACGACTAGGGCGCAGGATAGCGCGGCGCACGGCCTTGGAGAATATCGGTGAGCGCCTGCGGAGTGGTGCCCGCCTCGGCATGATAAACGAAGTAATTACGCAGGATCGCCGGGATATAGAAGCGCGTCTCCCAATAAGGCAGGCTCTCCATCCATAGGAGGGGATCCTCGCCAGGGATCGACGTCCAGCGCGACACCGGTACGGGGCCGGCATTATAGGCCGCGATGACCCGCATCAGCTCGTCATTGGTCGCGCCATTGCGGCGCATGTCCTCGAGGAATTGCTGACCATGGTCGATGTTGACCTCGGGCCTCTTGAGATCGCTTGCGCTGACGCTCTGCCCGCGCCGCCGTGCCTGGTCGCGCGCCGTGCCAGGGCGCACCTGCATCAAGCCCACCGCATCGGCAGCCGATACGACGCTCTCGCGAAAATCGCTTTCCTGGATGATGTGACTGAAGACGAGGAAGGGGTCGATACGCCAGCCGTTGTCGGGCTGCCAACCCGGCGCCGGATAACGATCGGCGGGATCCACCTGGCTGCCCCGCGGCCCATTGGTCGCGAGCCAATATTGCAGCCCGAGGCGGAGCGCACCCGCCACCTCGACGAGCGCCTTGTGATCGCGCGGGTCGCCGATGCGGGCCTGGTGGCGAATCAACTCCGTTGCGCGTTCGCGCTGCCCCATGGCGACCAGCGCCCGCGCGCGCACCACGTTGGGCAAAGCCTCGACCCGCGAGCGGGTGGCGCGATCGCTGGGACCCACACGTTGCCCCAGTCGCCGGTCGACGCCGAGCCGCGCCCGCGCGAGCTGGCCATAAAAGGTCTCGCTCTCGCGCGCTGCCGCGCCGAGATAGGGGGCAACCGCCTGCGGGCGGCGGCAGCGCTGCTCGGCCCGCGCCGTCCAATAATGCGCCGCGCTGCGCAATTCGCGATCACGCGTGCCCGCCGCGGTGATACGAAAAGCGGTCGAAGCCGCGTTGCAATCGTGAAGCCGCCAATTGGCCAGCCCTTGCGTCCACGCCGCCTGCGCGCGCCATTCCGACGAGCCCGCCGCGACACCCTCGCTCGCTACGCGGCGTGCGGCGGCCATGTCGCCCGCGACATAATGGATCCATGCGACGAGCTGGGCGATTTCGGCCTGCTCCTCGCCGCTCAGTCGCTGCTCCCCGATCGCGGTGCGATAGATCGTCTCGGCCTGGACGCCGTCATCGGCCTCGATGGCCGGGCGAAGTTCGCGGCGCAATGCCTCGACGATACTGGTCCCGGTCGATCGCGCCCGCGTGCGACGCGGCGCTCCGCCGAGGCTGACCATCGCCTGCGTCGGTGTCGCCGCAACCCGGTCGCCCCCGCGCTCGGCGGCTAGTCCTGCAAGCCGCTCTGCCTGCGGCAATTCGGGCGCGCGGCGGACCAGGGCGGCGGCCTGCGCACCGCCGACCCGCGGTGAATTAGGCGCGAGATACAATTCGGCCAGCGCATAAGGCGCCAGCACATTGTCGCCCATTGCCGCAATCGAGCGCTCCGCCAGCGCCCATTGCCCGGCATCCACCGCCGCAAGGATCGCGGGCCAACTGTCGAGCCGCGCGGCTTCGCTAGCAGGCGCGGGCTGCGTCTCGGCCGTTTGCGCGGGCAAGGGCGCGAGCGGATCGCTCTGCGCCATGGCAGCTTGGGGCAAGGCCAAGGCGGCGAGCGCGCCCGCGAGCCACAAGTTCGTCATTCGTCCCCCATGAGGATCTGCAAGTCCGTCCAGGCGAGGCGCTTGTCACCGGTGCGGTCGAGCAGCCAGCGCGGATGGAAGGTGGCGACGCAAGGCGTGCCTTCGACCTGGTGCAAGCGTCCGCGCGCTCGCACCAGGGGCGTATCGAGCAGCGCGCGCGCCGCTTGGTCGCCGAACAGGAGGAGCCGCTGGGGCCGCGCCAGCGCGATACGACGTCGGATCGCCTCCACGAGCAGCGGTTCGAGCGGCGCGCGGTCGGATTGGCCGGGCTGGGTGGCCGGGTCGATCATCGCCAGTACGGGCGCTTCAGCCCCGATCGCCGCCATCATCCGCTCGAACAGCGCTTGGGCCGGTTCGCTCATTGCGGCCTCGCCCTCGGCACGCGCGCCGACGACCAGCAGCGGCGCCTCTTCGGGAATGGTGACCGCATGATGATGCGCCTCCAGCGTCGCCGAGCGCTCGCCCAGCCAGGTTTCGATGCCCTCGAGCGTCGTCGGCAATTCTATTTTCGGCGCGGCGGGGGGCGGCGGAGATATTGGCGCGGTTTTTGTGGCCGCTTCGCGCGGCGTCTCTGCGGTGCTCGCGGGCGGTGCCTTCGCTGCCGGGGCAAGGCTGCGCCAGCTTGGGGCATCGGCCCGCACCGCGACATCGACGCCAGCGTCTCGCCACCATCCGAGCAGGGCCGAAGCGCGCCCGGGATCGATTCCCTCCCCGATATTCATCACGCCATCGTTCGGCCATGTTGACGGCGCGGTCAATAAATTGGCAGGGCAGTGTTGAGCCGAAAGGACGGCAAAATGCGATCAAGGGATGTTTGATGAGCGAACGTGAGTCGATGGAATATGATGTCGTCATCGTCGGGGCCGGTCCGGCGGGCCTTTCGGCGGCGATCCGGCTGAAGCAGCTGGCTGCCGAAAGGGAGCAGGACATCAGCGTCGTGGTGCTCGAAAAGGGTTCGGAAGTCGGCGCCCATATTCTGTCGGGCGCGGTCATCGACCCCAAGGCCCTGGACGAGCTCATCCCCGACTGGCGCGACCGCGACGATTGCCCCTTGAAGGTCGAGGTCAGCGAGAACCATCACTGGATCCTTACCGACACCGGCAAGCTGGAAATCCCGCATCTCTTCACACCGTCCTTCATGCACAATAAGGGCACCTACACCGGCAGCCTCGGCAACCTGACCCGCTGGCTCGCCGGCGTGGCGGAAGAATTGGAAGTCGAGATTTTCCCCGGCTTCGCGGCAGCCGAAGTGCTGTTCAACGACGACGGCTCGGTGCGCGGCGTGGCGACCGGCGACATGGGCGTGACCCGCGGCGGCGAGCATGGCCCCGACTATCAGCCCGGCATGGAACTGCACGCCAAATATACCCTCTTCGCGGAGGGCGCGCGCGGGCACCTCACCAAGGAACTCACCAACCTGTTCGACCTGCGCAAGGAAAGCGGGCCGCAGGTCTATGGCATCGGTATCAAGGAATTGTGGGACATTCCCGCCGACAAGCATGTGCCGGGCAAGGTCGTTCACACGCAGGGCTGGCCCTTGGACGAGGCGTGGGGCGGGGGCTTCCTCTATCATCAGGACAATGGCCAGGTCGCCCTCGGGTTTGTCGTCGCGCTCGATTACGAGAACCCCTATCTTTCGCCTTTCGAGGAGATGCAGCGCTGGAAGACGCATCCCGACATCCGCGCCGAGATCGAGGGCGGGACCCGCGTCTCCTATGGCGCGCGCGCGATCAACGAGGGCGGCTGGCAGGCCATCCCGCAGCTCGCCTTTCCGGGCGGCGCGCTGATCGGCTGCTCGGCGGGCTTCGTCAACGTGCCGCGCATCAAGGGCACCCACACGGCGATGAAATCGGCCATGATCGCCGCCGCGCACCTCGCCGAGGCGCTGGCGGCGGGCCGCACCCACGACTTCCTCGAGGGCTATGAGCCCGAGGTCCGCTCGAGCTGGATCGGCAAGGAACTCAAGAAGGTTCGCAATGCCCAGCCCATGGTCGCCAAGTTCGGCGGCAAGCTCGGCACGCTCTTCGCGGGGTTCGATATGTGGCTGAACCAGCTCAAGATCGGCTCGCCCTGGACATTGAAGCATCATGCCGACCACAAGCAGATGCAGCCCGCGACCGCCGCGCGAAAGATCGATTATCCCAAGCCCGACGGCAAACTCACCTTCGACCGCCTGAGCTCTGTCTATCTGTCGAACACCAATCATGCAGAGGATCAGCCGATCCATCTCACGCTGAAGGACGACGACGTCCCGATCGCGGTGAATTACAATCTCTACGCCAGCCCGGAAACGCGCTATTGCCCGGCGGGCGTCTATGAGATCGTGGGCGAGGATGTCGGCGAGCCCAAGCTCCAGATCAACGCGCAGAACTGCGTTCACTGCAAGACCTGCGACATCAAGGACATGACCCAGAATATCAATTGGGTCGTGCCCGAAGGTGGGGGAGGACCCAATTATCCGAACATGTAGTCTCGGCCTCGGCCTGATCGCCAGCCTCGCTCTCGGCAGCCCCGCGCTGGCGACCCCGCTCGTCGACAATCCCGAGGAACAGCGCGAGCTGTTCGTCGCCGCGCGCACTGCCGACCTACTCGGCGACAGCGATGCCGCCGCGACGCTCTACGCCCGCCTGATCGCCGCCGGCCCGGTCGATGCGCAGACCGAGGCGCGCGCCGCCTCCGAGGCGATTGCCGCGGGCCGGTTCGACCTTGCCTTGTCGATCGCGCAAAACTCCTCGCAGCCCGACAATTTCAACCTCGACCTGCGACTGCTCCTCCTTGCCGACGCCTTGAGGGAACGGCGCTATCGCGACGCGCTCGCGGTGCTGTCGGACGACGAGGCGCGGGTCCAACTCGACTTCCTCTCGCCCTTCGTGCGCGGCTGGATCGAGGCCATGAGCTATCGCCAGGGCACCGAGCCGCGCGGCCCCGCGATGGTGGCCGGCATGGCCGACCAGCGCCCGCTCGCGCGCCAGAAGGACGAGCAGGCGGCCTTCCTTTATCTCGCGACCGGCGGGGTCGACGGTGCGGTCCAGCATATCGACGCCGCCCTGTCGCGCGCCGGCCCGCGCGAGGCCCGATTACGCCTCGCCTTTGCCGAAAGCCTCGCGGGCCTCGGTCGCCCCGATCTTGCCCAAGCGCTTTTGGCGGGAGAGGATGTGATCCTCGTCGAAGCACGCCAACGCCTAGCCGATGGCAAACCGCTCGGCATGGCGGTGCGCACGCCCGCCGAGGGCCTCTCCGAATTGCTGCTCGCCGTCGCCATCGACCTTGCCGAAGGCCGTAACAGCGCCTTGCCCGCGGGCCTCGCGCAGGTCGCCCGCTTCGCCGACCCGTCCAACGAGGGCGCGGCGATCATCGCCGGTGCCATGCTCGAACGCGACGGCCGCGATGAGCGCGCGCTCGATCTCTATCGCAGCGTCGATGAAAGCTCGCCGCTCGCGCTGCAGGCCGAGGACAGCATCATCCAGCATCTCATCGAACATGACCGAGCGCCTGACGCCCTTCGTCTCGCCCAGGCCGCGCATGACGCCAATCCAAGTCGCGCCGGCAGCTGGGCACGGATCGGCGACGCGCTCGCCGCGATGGACCGCCACGAAGCCGCCGCCGATGCCTATGCGCAGGAGCGCGCGCGGCTCGGCAATGACGACTGGCCCCTGCTCTTCCTTGAAGCCGTGTCTCGCCACGAAGCCGGCGACTGGGCCATGTCGGAACGGCTCTTGAACCAGGCGCTCGCGCTGTCGCCCGACCAGGCCATCCTGCTCAACTATCTCGGCTATTCGATGCTCGAGGAGGGCGGCGACGTCGAACTGGCCAGCGCCTATATCCGCAAGGCCTCGCGCCTCAGCCCCGACAGCGCGGCGATCACCGACAGCCTCGGCTGGGCGCTCTACAAGCTCGGCGATCACGCAGGCGCGGTGGAGGCGCTCGCGCGGGCCGCCGAACTGGCGCCCGCCGATCCCGAGATCCACGAGCATTATGGCGATGCCCTTTATGCCGCGGGGCGCCGTATCGAGGCGCGTTTCGCGTGGGAAGTTGCGCGCTATTATGCCCCGGAAACTGCCGTCGAAACACGCATCGAGGACAAGATCGCTTATGGCCTCGAGCCTGCAAACGCCGCGCCCTGAGCCGGTAGCGCTGCGCGAACCCGCAGTCGCAAAGCTCAACCTCGCGCTCCACGTCCGCCGCCGTCTTGATAACGGCTATCACGAACTCGAGACGCTGTTCGCCTTCTGCACCGATGGCGACTGGCTTTCCGCGACAAGCGAACCCGCCACCGAGCATCGCTTCGACCTCACCATCACCGGTCCTTTCGCCGAGGGACTTGAGACTGAGGGCAATCTCGTCGAACGCGCGTGGCAGGCGCTCTGTCCTGTCGTGGCGCCCGCGCATATCAAGGCGAAACTCGAAAAGCGCCTGCCCGTCGCCAGCGGGCTCGGCGGCGGCTCCGCCGATGCCGCCGCCATGCTGCGCCTGCTGACGAGTTTGTGGAAGCTCGACCCGGCCCATGCGGCAGATGTGGCACCGCGGCTCGGCGCCGACGTCCCCGCCTGCCTGCTGTCCATGAGCGCGCGCGGGGAAGGGGTAGGGGAGAAGCTCAAGCCCCTCTCCATGCCGGAGATTAGCGGCGCGCCCGTCCTGCTCGTCAATCCGCTCGTCCCGCTGTCCACGGCCGCGGTATTCGAGCGTTGGGATGGGGTTGATCTTGGTCCGCTCGGCGAGGACTGGCGCGCGGCGCGCAACGACCTCGAGCCGCCGGCTCGCAAGCTGGTATCCGCCATCGCGGATGTGCTCGATTGGCTGGCCGCGCAGCCCGGCTGCGCCCTCGCCCGGATGTCGGGCAGCGGTGCCAGCTGCTTCGCCCTGTTCGACAACGACGCCGCGCGCGATGCGGCCGGGGCCGCCTGTCCCGACAAATGGTGGCATCTGGCGACCCATTTGCGCTAAGGGCGCGGCCATGACCCGTCCCATCCTTCCCGCCGCCGAGTTGCAGCGCCTCGAACGAGAGGCGATCGACACCGGCACCTCGACCCGCGAGCTCATGGAGCGCGCCGGCAGGGCGCTGGCGACCGCCAGTCACCGCATGTTCGGCCCGCGCGACACGCTCCTGCTCGTCGGCACCGGCAACAATGGTGGCGACGGCTATGTCGCCGCGCGCCATCTCGCCGAAATGGGCGCGAAGGTCCGCATTGCTGCCATCGGCGAGCCCGGCACCGACGCCGCCAAGGCCGCACGCGCCGACTGGTCGGGCGAGGTCGAGACGCTCGGCGAGGAGACGGCGCAGGCCGATCTCGTCATCGACTGCCTGTTCGGCACCGGCCTGTCGCGTCCGATCGACGAGGCGATCGCTGGGCCTGCCCGCCGCCTCTTCGGCGCTGCGCGCCGCACGCTCGCCTGCGACCTACCGAGCGGGATCGAGGCCGATAGCGGCGCATTGTTGACCGACCTCGGGGCCTTCGACCTGACCCTTGCGCTTGGCGCCTTGAAGCCCGCGCACCGGCTCGCCCCGGCAATCCACCGCTGCGGCCGCGTCGCCAGCGCGGGCATCGGTCTCGAGGCGGCCAGCGACTGGCACGAGATCGCAGCGCCGGACCTGCCCGCGCTCGACCCCGATGGTCACAAGTTCGATCGCGGCATGGTGCACTGCCTCTCGGGTGCCATGCCCGGCGCCATCGCGCTCAGCGCCCATGCCGCCGCTCGCGCCGGCGCGGGTTACGTGCGCGTGTCGACGAGCCGCATGATAGACGGCTTGCCCTCGTCTGTGGTGCAGACCGAAGATGCCACCGCACTCGACGACGAGCGCATCGGCTGCCTCCTCGTCGGTCCGGGCATGGGGGATATCCCTCCGCTCCTCACCGTCGCGCTGACCAAGACCCATCCGCTGGTGCTCGACGCCGATGCACTGCGCCACGTCGGCGAACCCGAACGCCTCAATGGCCACGACGCGATCGTCACCCCGCACGAGGGCGAGTTCGTCGAGTTGTTCGGCGAACTCGAAGGCTCCAAGGCCGACCGCGCGCTGCAAGCCGCTGCCACGAGCCAATGCGTGATCGTCTACAAGGGCGCCGATACGCTGGTGGCATCGCCCGATGGTCGTCTCGGTTTCGCCCCGCCCGCGCCCCCCGCGCTCGCGACCGCGGGGGCAGGGGACGTGCTCGCCGGCATCATCGCCGCCATTCGTGCGCGCGGGATGGACCGCTTCGAAGCTGCCTGCGCCGGTGTCTGGATCCACGGCCGCGCCGCCGAAGCTTGCCGCGTGCCGTTCATCGCCGACGACCTTCTCGCCGCCATCCCGAGCGTGATGTGACCGAAACCATCGTGGAGATCGCCGGGCGCGGCGATGGCGTCACCGATGCGGGCACCTACGTCCCCTTCGCCGCCCCAGGCGACCGCGTCGAGCACGGCGAAATCGTCGCGCGTGGTCCGGGCTATCAGGAGCCACCCTGTCGTCACTTCCCCCAATGCGGCGGCTGCCAGCTCCAGCATCTCACCGACGACGCCTATCGCGACTATTGCCGCGACCGCATTGCCGGCGCGCTCGCGCAAAAGGGGTTCGAGACCGACATGCGCGATGCGCATCTCTCGCCCCCACGCGCGCGTCGCCGCGTCGACCTCAAGGCGCTGCGTATCGGCAAGAAGCGCCTGATCGGCTTCACCCGCGAGAAATCGCACCAGATCGTCGACATGGCCGAATGCCATGTCATGGCACCCGAATTGTTCTCGCTCCTGGGTCCGCTGCGCGACCTCCTCGACACGTTGCTGCCGCAGCGCCGCACCGGCCGCGTTCAGATGACGCTGACCGATCAGGGCGTGGACATGCTGCTGGGCGGCGTGGAGACGGACGGGCTGGACGCCGCAGAGGCGCTACCCGTTTTCGCCGAGACCCACCGCCTCGCGCGATTGTCGATCGACGACGGCTATGGCGCGGAAGCGCGCTACGAGCCCCAGCCCGTCACGATCACGCTCGGCGATGTCGCCGTGCCCTTTCCGCAGGGCTCCTTCCTTCAGGCCACCAAGGACGGCGAGCAGGCGCTTGTCGCGGGCGTTCTCGAGGCGCTTGAAGGCAGCGAGGGCAGGGCACTCGACCTGTTCGCGGGTCTCGGCACCTTCGCGCTGGCACTGGATCGCCCGACCATCGCTGCCGAGGCGGGCCGCGAGGCGATCCTGGCGTTGATGCAGGCGGCGCGCCGGGCCGGGCGACCGGTCGAGGCGGTTCACCGCGACCTCTACCGTCGCCCTTATGACGCGAAGGAACTGACCGACGTCGGCGCGGTCGTGCTCGATCCGCCGCGATCGGGCGCAGAAGCGCAATGCCGCCAGCTTGCCGCTAGCGCCGTCCCCGTGATCGCCTACGTCAGCTGCAACCCCGGCACCTTCGCGCGCGATGCGGCGATCCTCGTCGAGGGCGGTTACAGGCTCGACTGGGTTCGACCGGTCGGACAATTCCGTTGGTCGACCCACGTCGAACTGGTGAGCCGCTTCTCGCGCTAGAGGTGATGCGCGACCTCGAAGATCGCGTGCAGGGTCAGCGCCACGAGGCACAGCGTCGAGGTCACGAAGAAAAAGCTGCGCGAGCGTCCGGTCGTCTGCACGATGCTATGCCCGATCCTGAGCGCGACATAGGCCCAGGCGAGGCCGACATTGAACGGATGCGCCGCGCCCATCAGCGCCAGCGCGAGGACGATGGCATAGAAGAGCGTAGGCTGCTCGACGAGATGCTCGTAATTCTGCCGCGCGTACAGGTGCTCGTCGGCCAGATGGCCTTCGAGATCGCGCCCGCGCGGACGCTTGCGCACCTTCGATAAATCGGCACCCTTTGCCCCACGAACGATATGAAAGACCGCGACGAACATCATCACGATCGTCCACGTCACCAGCGCCACCACCGGCGCGATCAGGCTGTACATCGGTTCCATCAAAAAGCCCCCCATCGAGAATGTCGATGGAGGGCCTTTTAAGCGTTTCGCGATGATCGGGAAAGCTAGTCGAACATCTTACCGAAGGCGCGCTTGGCGCGGGTCTTCCAATGGCCGCGATGATAGGCATCGCTGGCGAGGAGCGGCAGCACCGAGGTCGCCTCGGCATAGACCATCTGTTCGAGCGCGGTGTCGACCTTGCCCCAGCTGCACGCTTCCTGGAGCGTGGAGGAGGAGCAGGCCCCGTCGCGCACGTCGGCGACGGTGATCTGGACTGCATATTTGTGCATCTCGACATCCTCATGGCCGAGGATCTCGGCGCAGACGACGGTGTCCTGCGCGAAGTTCTTGGGCACGCCGCCGCCGATCATCAGGAGGCCGGTGGTCCCCGCCTTGATCTTGATGTCGGTCAATTCGCGGAAATCGGCGATGGCGTCGAGCACCATATAGTCCTCGCCCGCCTTCATGCGGTCGACCTGATGCTTGACGAGGCCGAAGCCCGCCGAGCTGTCGACGAAGGCCGGGCAGAAGATCGGCACGTCATGCTCGTAGGCGAGCTTGACGAGGCTGTTGTCCTTCTTGCCATGCTCGACGAGGTACTTGCCCATCTCGCGGATAAAGGCGCGGCTCGAATAGGCCTTGGGCTCGAGCGAATTGGCGATGTCGCCGATCGTGTGATCGGTTTCCTGCAGCGATTCTTCGTCGATGTAGGTGTCGTAGATACGGTCGATGTAGAGCGAGCGCAGCACCTTGTCGTCGGGGATCTCGAGCGCCTGATAATGCTTGTGACCAAGGCCCTCGAAGAAATCCATGTCGACGATGGTGGCGCCGGTGGCGACGATGGCGTCGACCATATTGTTGCGCACCAGCTCGGCATAAAGATCCATGCAGCCGCCCGCCGAGGTCGAACCGGCGACGACGAGGATGACCGAGCAGTCCTTGTCCTCGAGCATCTGGTTGTAGATGCGCGTGGCGCGCGCGAGGTCGCGGCTGGTGAAGCTCATCTTGCCCATCGCATCGACGATCGGGCGCGCATCGAAGCTGGTGATGTCGATATGCTCGACCTGATGCTGAAGCAGCTCCGCCTTGCGCTGGCGGTCGATCTGATCCTCGTCAGGATGGGTGGCGAGATCCTCGCTCATTAACGTCTCCTAGAAATTCAAAAAGTGGCGGGTGATACGCGCCCTACAGGCGTACCACGTTCGAGGCCTCGTCCTGTTCCGAACGCTGGCCGTAAAGGGTGAGCATCGGCTCGTCCGACACGCGCACCTTGTCCTCGATTCCGAAGCCGTTGAAGCCGGTCCGCATCGCGCAGCCATAGGCGCCGAGCATGCCGATCTCGATATAGTCGCCGGGACCGACATCGTCGGGCAGATAGAAGGGGCCTTCCATCTTGTCCATGTCGTCACAGGTCGGGCCGAAGAAGCGGAACGGCGCGAGTTCGGCCGTGCTCTCTTCCTCGCGCACGAGGCGGGTCGGATAGCGCCAACCGATATGCGCTGCATCGAACAGCGCGCCATAGGCACCCTCGTTGATGTAGAGCGTGTTGCCGCGGCGTTGCTCGACGCGGGCCAGCACCGAGCTATATTCGGCACAGAGCGCGCGGCCCGGCTCGGCCCATAGTTCGGCCGAATAGCTGATCGGCAGATCCTCGAACTTCTCGTGGATCATCTGGAAGAAGGCGTC
Organism: Sphingomicrobium arenosum; assembly: GCF_026157085.1. Classification (NCBI taxonomy): domain Bacteria; kingdom Pseudomonadati; phylum Pseudomonadota; class Alphaproteobacteria; order Sphingomonadales; family Sphingomicrobiaceae; genus Sphingomicrobium; species Sphingomicrobium arenosum. The sequence continues at coordinate 731,966 of NZ_JANPVN010000001.1, read as the reverse complement.
GAGCGCGGGCGGCTCCATGTCGGGATAGGCCGACGGGAACCCGCCGCCGACATCGACGATGTCGAGCGTGACCGAACTGTCAATAATCGCCTGCCGCACGCGCTCCATCGCCTCGCTATAGGCCGCCGTGCTCATCGCCTGGCTACCGACATGGAAGCAGATGCCGAGCGCATCGGCGGTCTGGCGCGCCTCCATGAGGAGCTGCGGCAATTCCTCGGGCTCGGCACCGAACTTGGTGGCGAGGCTGAGCTTGGAATGATCCGACGACACGCGCAGGCGCACGAGCAGGTTGAGATCGGTCGCGCCGCGGGTCGCTTTGCGGATCTTCTCCAGCTCATGCAGGCTGTCGAGGCTGAAGGTCTTCACACCATGACAGAAATAGGCTTCCTCGATCGCCTCGGGCGCCTTGACCGGGTGCATGAAGCACAAGGTGGCGTCCGGCAGCGTTTCCGAGACGAGCCGGACCTCGCCCATCGAAGCGACGTCATAATGGGTGATGCCGGCATCCCAGAGCACCTTGAGGAGCTCGGGATCGGGATTGGCCTTCACGGCGTAAAGGCTCTTGCCCGGGAACTTCTCCACGAAGAAACGCGCCGCTCGATAAGCAGCGTGCGGACGCACCAACGTGACCGGAAGGATGGGCTTGCGGGCCTTGACTAGCCCCAACGCAGAATGATGGTCGTGCAATTCACGGGACCTCCGAAATGTCCGGCTTCTTCAGCCTGTTCAACACTTGTCGCCTTGCGGAAGTCCCATGGGGCAACGGACGGCGCTATATGACCGTCGGAATAGTTTTGTAAAGAGGCGAGGAAACATCTGTGTTCACATTGCTGCCGCGCCTCGGAACTTCCTTTACACAAGAAAGACTTAGCTGGCGATGAACGTTCCCGACCTTAAGGCCGTCGAAGCGGCGGCCGAGCGCATCGCGGGGGCGATTCGCCGCACCCCGCTCACGGATGCGACGATCAACGGCCAGCGCATCGGCATCAAATGGGAAAACCGACAGGACGGCGGTGCCTTCAAGCTGCGCGGCGCCTCAAACCGTCTCCTCGCCATGACCGACGAGGAGCGGGCGAGGGGTGTCGTCGCTTTCTCGAGCGGCAATCATGCGCGCGGCGTCGCCATTGCCGCACGGCGCCTTGGCATGGAGGCGGCGATCGTGATGCCCGCCGACGCGCCGTCAGTGAAGATCGAGGCGACCCGCGCCGAAGGGGCCGAAATCATTCTCTACGACCGGATGCGTGAGAGCCGCGAGGAGATCGGCGCGCGGCTCGCGCGCGAGCGCGGTGCCACGCTCGTGCCCAGCTTCGATGATCCCCATGTCATCGCGGGACAGGGCACGGTCGGGCTAGAAGTGCTCGAACAAGCGAAGACGACAGTGCGACGCGTCCTCGTCTGTTGCGGTGGCGGCGGCCTGTCGGGTGGCATTGCGCTCGCCTGTCCCGACGCTGAGATCATCGTGGTAGAGCCCGAGGGCTGGGACGACATGGCGCGCAGCCTCGAGGTTGGCACGCCGCAAACCGTTCGTGACAATCCGCCGCCGACGATCTGTGATGCGATCCAGACGTTCCGGCCTGCCGACGCGACCGTCGCCATCCTGCGCAATGCCGGCGCGCGCAGCGTGCAGGTCAGCGAAGAGGCCGTGCGCGCGGCGGTCAAATGGGCGTGGGACGAATGCGGAGAGGTCGTCGAACCGGGCGGATCGGTGGCGCTGGCAGCGCTATTGTCAGGCGTGGTCTTGCCGCAAGAAGGCGATATCGCGATCGTCAGCGGTGGCAATGTGGATCCGGCGCTGCACGCCAGGCTGGTCGCCTAGGCGACGCTGGAGGCGCGATAGGGGCCTGCGTCGAGCTTGGCGGGGCTCGAGCGTTCGACCGCCTGAATGAGCTCTTCCAATTCGGCCGCGAGGATTTGCAGTTCGGCGACCAGAACCTTGGGATCGGCTTCCTCGATCCCCGCCGAGGCGTCGAGCAACGTGTCCAGCATCATCGAGATGCAGGGCAGGATCGTCTCCTCGATCCGTTCGAAGGCTTCCTCGAGCCTCTGTTCGGGTTTAGTCGTCGCCATGCCCCCTCCATATCGGTGAAGGGGTAAAGATTAAGTGAAGGATATTTCGCAGAATGCCGCCAGTTGCCAGCGCCGCCCTCGGGATCGCCATGATCGCCGCCTTCCTCCTGGCGGGGGTCGGCATCGCGCAGACACGCAACGCCGACCGCACCGTGAAACAGCGCGGCTGGCTGATGGTCTCGATGGCCGTGATCCTCGTCGCCAACGTGGCGATCTGGACGCTCTAGATCAGCGGATCGGGCGTCCTCAACGGATCCTCAGCGGATCGGGCAATCCGGGTCGAGGCGATAGTCGAGATACTCGTCCACCACCTTGAACAGGCCGTCCATGTCTTCTTCGAAGAAATGGTTGGCGCCCGCGATTTCCTTATGCTCGATCGTGATGTGCTTCTGGGTGCGCAGCTTGTCGACCAGCTTCTGCACCGCGCTCGGCGTCACCACTTCATCGGCCAGCCCCTGGATGATGATGCCAGACGCCGGGCAGGGCGCGAGGAAGCTGAAATCATACATGTTGGCGGGCGGCGAGATCGAGATGAAGCCGCGCACTTCGGGACGGCGCATGAGGAGCTGCATTCCGATCCACGCGCCGAAGCTCACGCCCGCGACCCAGGTCACCTCCGCCTCGGGATGGATCTGCTGCATCCAGTCGAGCGCGGCGGCCGCATCGGACAATTCGCCGATGCCATTGTCGAAGGTGCCCTGGCTGCGCCCCACCCCGCGGAAGTTGAAGCGCAAGGTGGCAAAGCCGCGACGCACGAAGTCCTTGTGCAGGAGCTGCACCATGCGATTGTTCATCGTGCCGCCCGCCTGCGGATGGGCGTGGAGGATCACCGCCGCCGGCGCGCGCGGACGCGGGGCAGGGGTGAAACGTCCTTCGAGACGTCCTTCGGGGCCAGGAAAAATGACTTCGGGCATAGTGGCTCGATCTTCTATGATATAAAGTTGCACGGAAGGGCTTCCGTGGATGCGTGGCTCCTATATAGGCAAAGACGGGACAGGTGCAATCGACACTGATCCGGGGCCGTTAGAGGGAAGAATGACCGAGCGCTTGTATTTCGACCATGCCGCCGCCACGCCGCTTCATCCCGAAGCGCGCGCGGCGATGATCGCCGCCTTTGACTGCTGGGCCAACCCCAACAGCCCCTATGCCGAGGCGCGTGCCTGCAACGCCCTGTTTGAAGAGGCGCGACGTAAAATTAAGTCGACTCTCGGCTGGAGCCACGACCTCATCTTCACCGGGGGCGCTTCCGAGGCCGTCTGCCTCGCCGCTGCGCGCTGCAAACTGCCAGGCCGCATCCACGGCGCGACCGAGCATGACATCGTGCCCTCGTCGATGGGGGCGCACAGCATCAAGGTCGGGGTCGACAGTGAGGGCGCGATCGACCGCGACGCGCTGGCAGCGGCGCTCGCAAAGGGTCCGGCGCTGGTCGCCATCCAGCTCGTCAACAACGAGACCGGCGTCATCCAAGACGTGGAAGCCATTCGCGACCAGGTCCACGAGGCCGGCTCGCTGCTCCTCGTCGATGCCGCACAGGGTGGCGGCAAGATGGATCTCCCCGACGCCGACTATATCGCTTTGTCCGCGCACAAATTGGGCGGCCCCGTCGGAATCGGCGCGTTGCTGGTCAAGGAGCTCACCACGCTTGAGGCGGTGGGCGGGCAGGAAAAAGGCTATCGCCGCGGCACCCAGAATGTCCCCGCCGCTGCCGGTTTCGCCGCCGCGCTGGAGGCGGGGCGCTATCGCGATGCCTATCCGCGCCTCATTGAATTGCGCGCCAAGCTCGATGCCGCGATCGAGCAGCGCGGGGGGGTGGTCATCGCAAAGGACGCGCGCCGCACCGCGACCATCGGCGGCTATGGCTTCCCCGGCGCCGAAGCGCCCAGCCTCCTCGTCCAGCTCGATTTGGCCGGTGCCGCCGTCTCGGCGGGCTCGGCCTGCTCCTCGGGCGCGATGAAGGGCAGCCGCGTGATCGGCGAAATGGGTCTTGCCGAGCCCATCCGCAAAAGCTTTTTGCGGATCAGCTTTGGCCCCGACACCAGCGAGGCCGATGTCGACGCGCTGCTGAGACGGCTCGACCCCATCCTGCAACGCGCCATGGCCGCATGATCTATCTCGACTATCAGGCGACGACCCCGCTCGCGCCCGAGGTCGAGGCGGCGATGCGTCCGTGGCTGGGTGAAAAATTTGCCAATCCCCACGCCCCCTATACCGCCGGACGCGAGGCCGCCGCGGCGATCGAGGTCGCTCGCGATCAAGTTATGCGCGCGCTGGGCAAGTCTTCAGGACAGCTCGCCTTTACCGGGTCGGCCACCGAGGCGCTCAATTGGGCGATCAAGGGTAGCGTCGGGGAGGATGGTCGCGACGAGATCGTCACCATCGCCACCGAACATGCCGCCGTGCTCGACACGGTCCAGTATCTCGGCCGCACCCTCAACGTGCACATTCTCCCCGTCGGGCGCGATGGCATCGTCGATCTCGACGCCTTGCGCCATGCGGTCGGCCCGAAAACGGCGCTGGTCGCTGCGATGCTCGTCAACAATGAAATCGGCGTCGTCCAGCCCGTCGATGAGATCGCTGCCATCGCCCATGACGCCGGTGCCCTGGTGCTGTGCGATGCGGTCCAGGGGTTCGGGCGCATCGACCTGCCCCGCCACGCCGACATGATCGCCATCAGCGCACACAAGGTCCACGGCCCCAAGGCCATCGGCGCATTATGGATGGCCGAGGGCATCGCGCCCGAACCACTGATCCACGGCGGCGGACAGGAACTGGGGCTGCGCTCGGGGACCCTTAGCCCGGCCCTGTGCGCAGGATTCGGCGCTGCCGCGAAGCTTCTGCTCAAACAGGCGACAGAGGATCGCGAGCACGTCGAAACGCTCTGGGAGCAGGCGCGTCTCCCCCTGGCCGACTGGACCATGAACGGCAGCATCGACCAGCGCTATCACGGTAATCTCAACGTTCGCCGCGAAGGGCTCGATGCCGCCCGGCTCATCAGCGAGGTGAGGGGGGTCGCCTTCTCGCTCGGTTCGGCCTGCGCGAGCGGATCGGGCCGCCCCAGCCATGTCCTTCGCGCGCTCGACCTTTCCGACCGCGAGGCGCGTTCCTCGATCCGCATCGGTTTCGGACGCTATACCACTGCCGACGAGCTCGCCGAAGCCCTCGACCGCATCAACGCCGCAGCTGACGCACAGTGACACTTATCCGCTTCCTTCGCCCCGACGGCAGCACCGAGCGCGAGGTCGAGGCCGAACCCGGCGCGCGCCTCCTCGATGTCGCGCAGAAGAACGGCCAACCGCTCGAAGGCACGTGCGAGGGCGCCATGGCCTGCTCGACCTGTCACGTCATTCTCGCGCGCGAGGATTTCGACCGCTTACCCCCCGCGAGCGAGGAGGAAGACGACCTCCTCGACTTCGCTCCCCATGTCAGTGCGACCTCGCGGCTCGCTTGCCAGGTCGAGATTCCGGCCGACGGAACGCTGACCGTGCGCATGCCGGGCGCCGCCAAGGATTGGAGCCGATGAGAATTTTCCTGTTCGCCGCCTGCCTCACCGCCTGCAGCCCTGCCGCAACGTCGCCTGGCGGCGCCCCGGCGGAGGAACCCTCGGCCTTCGCCGCCGCCATTCCCGCGTTCGAAGACCGCCTCGGGGGACCGCTCGGGCTGGTCCTGATGGACGCACGCGGCGAGAGGATCCTGTCGCACCGCCCCGACACGCCGATGGCCTTCTGCTCGTCCTTCAAGCCGATGCTCGCCGCGGCGGCTCTGGCCGCGTCGAACGCGGGCGAGATCAATCTCGAAGCGCCCATTGCCTACGACCCTGACGCGCTCCCAGGCCATTCCCCCATGCTCGCAGCGGGCGACGGTACGACCATCCTCGATGCCGCGCTCGATGCCGCCATGCTGGTGAGCGACAATGGTGCCTCCAATATGATTATCGACGCGCTCGGCGGGCCCGCGGCCGTCAATGCGTGGTTCGAACGCTGGCAACTTGGTGCCCGCCTCGATCGCCGCGAAACCGCGCTAAACGAGAATGCCAAGGGTGATCCCCGCGACAGCGCGACCCCGTTGGCGATGGCCGATTTCTGGCGACGGCTCGAGCAAGCTCCTGCGCTCGACGACGCCCAGCGTGCGCGACTATTCGAGCTCGCTCGGCGCTCGACCACCGGCCTCGACCGTGTGCGCGCCGGGCTCCCCGAAGGCTGGCGCGCGGGCGACAAGACAGGGACCTGCCGCCCCGACGGCGATCCCGACCAGCAGGTGAACGATGTCGGCTTCATCGACCATCCCAATGGCCGCGACCGCTATTATTTCGCCGTCATGGCGCAGCGCCCCACGGTGTCGCTCGCAGAAACCAAGGCGATTATGGCCGAGATCGGCGCCTATTTCGCGCTGGCGATCGGCGAGTAAGGGGCTTGCATCGGCGAGCCTTTCTCGCCATATGCGCCATCGGAAGTCGGCGGACGACTTGCCCGTGAACCTGGTCAGGCCCGGAAGGGAGCAGCCACAGCGGTTTCGGTCGGGTCGTCGGCTTCCACCTTTTCCAACAGATCAGTGCAATTGGATGCTGCCTGCTTCGTAGAGCGCGCGGCAATCGCCTGCGTCGCGTCCGATATCGGCCTGCAGATAGGGCGGGTTCATGCCCTCGCCAGTGAAGCGCGCATCGTCGCAAAGCTGGTTGTCGGCAAAATCGCCGCTGTCATCGCCAAAGTCGATCACGTCGGCATCGGGCCTCGCGACAAAGGGTCCCATGCCCAGCACCCGGTGGCGGGCGCGCCCAGCCTCGAAGGCGGTGCGGCAATCGCTCCCATCGGCAAGGATGTCGCTGCCGAGTTGCACCTCGTGCACATTCTCGCCGATGAAGCGCATGTCGTCGCAGATTCCGTTAAGCGCCAGGGCGCTGCTGTCCGCACCGAAGACGAAACCGCCGGGGCCGGGCAGGGTGCGCAGACGCGCCTCTTCTTCGCGGTCGCGCCAGCGCGCCCGTCCCGCTTCAACCATCGCCCGGCAATCGCTGGCGTCCTCGCCGAGATGCTCGTCACTGGCACTCAATGCCACGCCTGGTCCGGCAAAGCGCGGATCGTCACACTCGCCGTCATTGGCGTAGAGCGAATCATCGTTGCCGAAGTCGCCCTCGGCCAATGATCGGTGCGCATTGCCAGCGGTAAAGGCTCCATTGACTTGGGGAGCCTCATCGAGCGGTCGACTCCCCGTCTCTCGGATAGAGTTACGCTCGCCGCTCGTATCGATCAGCGTGACCCGTCCCTCGGCATGAAGTGTACGGCAGTCACTCGCATCCTTGCCCGCAAGATCTCCGGTCGGCGTGAGGCTGGCCATTCCAGGGCCCTCGAAGCGCGGGTCGTCGCATTTGCCGTCCTCGGAAAAGCGACCGCTGTCATCACCGAAGTCGATTGCGGACGACAAAGGGGCCGGGGCAATCGAGGGCAGCACCCGTCCGTCATTTGGCGGCACCGGCGGCGTCGGCGGTGCGGGCAATTCGCTCCGCACGCTGATCCGTCCCGCCTCGAAGGCGGCGCGGCAGTCGCTGGCGTCCTTATACTGAAGGTCGTTCGATCCGCCCGTCTTCGCCATGCCCGCCCCCTCGAAGCGCGGATCGTCGCATTCGCCGTCCTCGGCGTAACGCCCCGTGTCGTTGCCGAAAACGATCGAGCTTCGGTCCTGCGCCATGGCAGGATTGGCAAAAAGAGCGAGGCTCACGAGCGGAGCGATGAGAAGCGACTGATGCATGATGAAAGCGGTCCTAGGCGGCAAGGTCTTGCCAATGTGTTTAGCGTGATCATCGAACCGCGCCAGACCTTCCCGACAGGCTCGCCTTTGCCGTTCGCTTTGCCTAGGCTTTCGCCATGAACGATCCCGAATCGCCCGCCGACGATACCCCGCCCATGGACATGGGTCCGGGTCTCGGCCTCGACGAGCCCGAGCAGCCGCAGGAGCCCCCGAAGGCAGAGGCCTATCGCGTACTGGCGCGCAAATATCGCCCGCAGACCTTCGAGGAGCTGATCGGGCAGGATGCGATGGTCCGCACGCTCGCCAATGCGATCGAGACCGACCGCATCGCGCACGCCTTCCTGATGACCGGGGTGAGGGGGGTCGGCAAGACCTCGACCGCGCGCCTCATGGCCAAGGCGCTCAATTGCATCGGCCCCGACGGCAATGGCGGCCCGACGATCAGCCCCTGCGGCATCTGCGAACCCTGCCAGGCGATCGCAGAGGGGCGGCATATCGACGTCGTCGAGATGGACGCCGCGAGCCACACCGGCGTCGACGACATGCGCGAGATCATCGAGGCGGTGCGCTATGCCTCGGTGTCGGCGCGCTACAAGATCTACATCATCGACGAAGTGCACATGCTCTCCAAGAGCGCCTTCAACGCGATCCTGAAGACGCTCGAGGAACCGCCGCCTCACGTCAAATTCCTCTTCGCCACGACCGAGGTCGACAAGGTGCCGGTGACGGTCCTGTCGCGCTGCCAGCGCTTCGACCTCAGGCGCATTTCCGCCGACCAGCTCGCAGCGCATTTCGCGGGCATCGCCGAGAAGGAAGGCATCAGCGTCGAGCCCGACGCGCTCGCCATCGTCGCGCGCGCCGCCGAGGGCTCGGTGCGCGACGGCCTCAGCTTGCTCGACCAAGCGATCGCCCATGGCGGGCAGCAGGTCACCGCCGCCGAGGTCCGCGACATGCTCGGGCTCGCCGATCGCGGCAGCATCCGCCGCTTGCTCGACTTGCTCCTCGATGGCGATGCAGGCGCCCTCCTCGATGGCCTTGACCGCGCGCACGAATTGGGCGTCGAGCCCAGCGCGCTGCTGCGTGGCCTGCTCGACAGCCTCCATGCCATCAGCCGCCGCAAGGCGAGCGGCAGTGACGATGTCCTGCGCTCGGCGGAGGAGCAGGAGGCCATCGCCAAGGACGCCAAGACATTGGGTTGGCCGCAGCTTCATATGCTGTGGCAGCTCCTCCTCAAGGGGCTGAAGGACGTCGAGGTCGCGCCCGATCCACGCGAGGCCGCCGACATGGCGCTGCTGCGCGTGATCCATGCTGCGGGGATGCCCGATCCCGGCGCGGTGATCGACGCGCTGGCGGGCGGCAAGGCGCCACCCAAGCCCCAGCAGGGGAGTACGCCCGAAGCGGCAGCGCCCGCCGACGCGCCCGTCGCTGAAGCGGTGCCGCCGGAAGAAGCGCCTGCATCTCAGCCGCCCGAACGTGCGCCTTCCGAACCTGCCCCGTGGGAAGAAGCGCCAGCATCCCCGGCTGCGCCGCAAGCCTCTGTTTCTGCCGACCCCGCGCCGCTCGCCCCATCGCTCCCCGGCGACTTCATGGAGCTTTATCACCTCGTCGACGATGCGCGCCCGCGCCTCGGGGTCGATCTGCACGACAAGGTTGGCCTCGTCGCCTACGCCCCGCCACGGCTCGTGCTCCAGCCCAAGGCACCGCTCGACAGCGACTTCACCCGCGAACTCGCCGCCGCCGCCAAGCAGGTGACGGGCAGCGATTGGGAAATCGTGCTACAGGATCATGGTGGCCAGCCCAGCCTTGCCGAAGCCGAAGTGATGCGGCAACAGGCCGACCGGGAACGGGTGATGGCCGATCCGATGGTCAAGGCCGTCACCACGGCGTTCCCCGACGCCAAACTCGAAGAGATCAAGGACGCAAGCTAATGCCCGACATGCCCAACATGAACGACATCCTCGCCATGGCACAGAAGGCGCAGGAAGACCTCGCCAATGCCCAGAACGAGCTCGATAAGATCGAGGTCGAGGGACAAGCCGGCGGCGGGCTCGTCAAGGTCCGCGCCTCGGCCAAGGGCCGCATCATTCGCGTCGAGATCGACGACAGCCTGATGACCCCCGATGACAAGGGCATGGTCGAGGATCTGGTCGCCGCCGCCTTTAACGACGCCAAGGCGAAGGCCGATGTGGCGGCTTCGGAGGAAATGAAGAAGGCGACTGCCGGCTTCCAGCTCCCGCCCGGCATGAAAATGCCCTTTTAGGGGCTTTCCCCCGCCATTAAATTGCGGTTAGCGTACATTCCTGTCAGGAGCAGGAGTAAGACGCACGATGACCATTCGCCTCGGGACCCAGCAGGACTGGCCCTTGAACGTCATGCGGCTCGTCGATCATGCCGAGCGCGAACATGGCGACCGAGAGGTCGTCTCGGCCTGGGCCGATGGGTCGATGACGCGCACCAACTGGGGTGAGATTGCGAAGAAGTCGCGCCAGATGGCCAAGGCGCTCGAGAGACTGGGCGTCAGGAAGGGCGAGCGCGTCGCCACCCTCGCCATGAACCACGAGCGCCACCTCATCAGCTGGTATGGCACCATCGGCATGGGCGGCGTGCTCCACACCATCAACCCGCGCCTCTTCCCCGAACAGCTGGCCTATATCGGCAATCATGCTGAGGACCGCGTCCTCCTCTACGATGCGATGATGAAGCCGCTCGTCGATGCGATGAAGCCCGCGTGGAAGACCATCGACCATTATGTCGTCTACGATCCGCCCGAAGGATGGGAAGGCGATCCCTCGTTCGAGGAGTGGATCGGCGCCGAGGATGACGATTACCAGTGGGTCGATGCCGACGAGCGCGATCCCATCGGCCTGTGCTACACCAGCGGCACCACCGGCAATCCCAAGGGCGTCATCTACGAGCATCGCGGCATGGTCCTCCATGCCCTCGCCGAAGTGCAGCCCGACTGTTTCGACCTCGGCAAGCGCGATTGCGCGCTTCCTATCGTGCCGATGTTCCATGCCAATGCCTGGGGCCTGCCCTGGGCCGCGCCGCTAGTCGGCTGCAAGATGGTACTGTCTGCAGACTATACCGCCAAGCGCATGGTCGACCTGTTCCGCGACGAAAAGGTCACCCATTCGGCGGGCGTGCCGACCATCTGGGTCGACATGATCGCGCATATCGAGAAAACGGGCGACGCGCTCGACAATCTGAAGACCGTGACCATCGGCGGCTCGGCTGCGCCGCGCGCCATGATTAAGTGGTTCCGCGCTCATGACATCGAGGTCGGCCACGCCTGGGGCATGACCGAACTCTCGCCCATCGGCAGCCTCGCGGGCAAGCCTGACGGCTGGGACGACATGTCCGACGAAGAGCAAATCGAATGGACCGCGCGGCAGGGCAGGGTGCCCTTCGGCGTGGAGATGCGGATCGTCGATGACGAGGGCAATGTCCTGCCCCGCGACGGCAAGGCCTCGGGCGACCTACAGGTGCGCGGCGCCTGGGTCATCGAACGCTATTTCAAGGAAGAAGAGCCTGCCATCGACGCCGACGGCTGGTTCTCCACCGGCGATGTCGCCGCGCTCCACCCCGACGGCACGATGCAGATCACCGACCGCTCGAAGGATGTCATCAAGTCGGGCGGTGAATGGATCAGCTCGATCGAATTGGAAAATGCCGCCATCGGCGTCGATGGCGTGGCCGAGGCCGCCTGCATCGGCATCTTCCACCCCAAGTGGGACGAGCGCCCGCTGCTCGTCTGCGTGCGCGAGGAAGGCCACAACGTCTGCGGCGAGGATGTGATCGAAGGCATCCGCGACCAGGTTGCCAAATGGTGGCTCCCCGATGCCGTCGAATTCGTCGACGAACTGCCGCACACCGCCACCGGAAAACTGTCGAAAAAGACGCTGCGCGAACAGTTTAGCGACTATAGCTTCGATGGTGTCGAAGCGATGACGGGGCGCGACTGACGATCATCCATCTTCCGTCATCCCGGCGAAGGCTGGAATCCATGCCTCATCGTCATTTCTCGGCGGCATGGGCCCCAGACTTCGCTGGGGCGACGTAGTGCTGGAAAGTCGCTTCCACATTCGCTACCTGCGCCCCTAACTCCATATCCAGCAATAGGAATCGCGACCCATGGCCGCCCAGTACGCCTTCGTCATGAAGGACATGACCAAGTCCTTCCCCGGTGCCCAGAAGCCGGTGCTCTCGAACATCAACCTGCAATTCTACCAGGGTGCGAAGATCGGCATCGTCGGCCCCAACGGCGCGGGTAAGTCGACGCTCATGAAGATCATGGCTGGCATCGACAAGGATTTCTCGGGCGAGGCATGGCCGGGCGAGAATATCTCGGTCGGTTATCTCGCGCAGGAACCCCAGCTCGACGAGAGCAAGACCGTGCTCGAGAACGTCAAGGACGGCGCGCGCGACATCGCCGACAAGGTCGATCGTTTCAACGAGATCACCACCATCATGGGCGACCCGCCCGAGGACGTCGATTTCGACGCGCTGATGGCCGAGATGGGCGAGTTGCAGGAGCAGATCGACGCGGTCGACGGCTGGACCCTCGACAACCAACTCGAGATCGCCATGGAAGCGCTGCGCTGCCCGCCTTCAGACGCCTCGGTGGAGAACCTGTCGGGCGGTGAAAAGCGCCGCGTCGCGCTGACCCGCTTGCTCATCCAGAAGCCCGACATCCTGCTCTTGGACGAACCGACCAACCACCTCGATGCCGAAAGCGTCGAATGGCTCGAAAACCACCTCAAGGAATATGCGGGCGCGGTGCTGATGATCACCCACGATCGCTACTTCCTCGACAATGTCGTCGGCTGGATCCTCGAATTGGATCGCGGCAGCTACTTCCCCTACGAGGGCAACTATTCGACCTACCTCGAGAAGAAGGCGAAGCGTCTCGAACAGGAAGCGCGCGAGGAAAGCGGGCGCCAGAAGAGCCTCAGCCGCGAACTCGAATGGATCCGCCAGTCGCCGAAAGCGCGGCAGACCAAGTCCAAGGCGCGTATCCGCAAGTTCGAGGAACTGCAGGACAGCCAGAAGGATCGCAAGCCCGGCAAGGCGCAGATCGTCATCCAGGTGCCCGAGCGCCTCGGCGGCAAGGTCATCGAGGCCGAGAACCTCACCAAGGCCTATGGCGACAAGCTGTTGTTCGAAAACCTCAGCTTCACGCTGCCCCCCGGCGGCATTGTCGGCGTGATCGGTCCCAACGGCGCGGGTAAGTCCACGCTGTTCAAGATCATCACCGGCCAGGAAACGCCCGACAGCGGCAAGATCGAGATCGGCGAGACGGTCCATCTCGGCTATGTCGACCAGTCGCGCGACGATCTCACGCCCTCGAACAATGTCTGGGAGGAAATCTCAGACGGGCTCGATTACATGCAGGTCAACGGCCACGATACCTCGACTCGTGCCTATGTCGGCGCCTTCAACTTCAAGGGCAGCGACCAGCAGAAGAATGTCGGCAAGCTGTCGGGCGGTGAACGCAACCGCGTCCACATGGCCAAGATGCTCAAGCAAGGCGGCAACGTGCTGCTGTTGGACGAACCGACCAACGATCTCGACGTCGAAACGCTGGGTGCGCTCGAGGAAGCGATCGAGAATTTCGCCGGCTGCGCCGTGGTGATTTCGCACGACCGCTTCTTCCTCGACCGTCTCGCCACCCACATCCTTGCCTTCGAGGGCGACAGCCATGTCGAATGGTTCGAGGGGAACTTCGAAGCCTATGAGGAAGACAAGCGCCGCCGCCTCGGCGATGCCGCCGATCGCCCAAGCCGAGTGAGCTATAAAAAGCTTTCGCGCTAGGCGAGGGGGAAAGGAAGGGGTGCCCGCAGCGGCACCCCTTTCACTTTTCAGGGAGCGATTACCTCGTCGACAAAAAGACGTCCGGCCTCAGTAATGATTTCGTCGAGCTGGATGATGTTGAAATCCACGTGCTCTTCGATACCCGGCACAAGATAGGCTCCATAAGGAAGACCCAGGCTGGCATAGCGATCAGCGATCGCACATCCCCCATAAAGTATCACGCCTGTGTTCTGCAGCCCCTCTGGACCGCTCTCACAAGGCGTAATCGGGTCGAGTTCGAAATGCGCCGCAAAGATCGGCTTTGAGGTGGCATCGATGACATCGATATCGAGCAAGCTGCCGGCAATAAGGAACGCGCCTTGAATTTCGGAGCTCACGGTGTCGAAATTATCACTGCTCCGTCCCGCGATGCCGCCGTTGTCGATGATATATTGCTTGAGCGCCGGGTCGTCGACTTCGTCGATTTCGACGGTGGCAAGCGACGCCGCGATCGTGCCACCCGCAGACTCGCCGCCAACGAAGATTGCGTCGGGATCGACACCATATTCATTCGCATTCAGGCCGTCTTCACGGAAGAATCGCACTGCGGCCGCAACGTCGTGAATACTGTCGACCGCTTGTATGATCAGTTCATCGCCATTGTTCGCCTGACGTCCGAGCACCGAATAGTCCACCGTCGCGGCGACCCAACCACGCCGTGCGAAGCGTTCTGCTTCGCGCTCGACACTCGAGCGATCGCCGGTGAAGAAACCACCGCCGAACGCGAGTATCATCACTGGGCGTCGCCTCTCGGTGTCGGCGCTGGCCGGTGGCGAGAAGACGTCCATGAAGAGGACATTGAAATTGCCGGGCGACGTCTCGTAGCGACCAAAAGCGATATCGCTCTCAACTTGGACATTCGCAAATGCCTCATGCACGTACCGCTCGTCATCCCGACCGGTCTCGTCGGTGACGGTAATCGTCAATTGCTGGGTGGTGCGGTTTCCTGCGCTGTCGCGCGCCTCCACCTCGATTGTATAAACATTATCCTCGTTGCCATCCTGCGGAAGTTCGAAGTTGGCCGGAAAATTGAATGCCAAACGCCCGCTGTCCCCGCCGATCAGGAACGGACCGAAATCGTCACCCGTCGAGAGGATCGAGTAGCTCAACGTATCGCCATCGGGGTCGGAAAAGCCGACGACGCCGAGATCCACTACATTCTCGGGCGTCGTGATCGAAGACTGGCCGGTAAAAGTCGGTGCCTGGTTCGACGTTGTCGGCGGCGCGGTTGGCCCACTCGCTTCTCCACCGCAAGCCGCAAGAGCGAGGGCCAAAAAACTCACCGTAGATCTGGAAAAATGCGCTTTAAACATGCGAGAATACCTTCCTTGCCTCCCTCAGGCACGGACAGGAGAGCGCCTCGAAATCTTCGAGCATCTCGTTTTTCGACGAACCTCCTCCTGAGTTCGACCAGAAGGCCGAGATGGCACGGAACGCCACCGAAACGGCATTTTTGCTGCCCTAGTCTCGACCCAAGGCGGCTGAAAGCCCACATGACAAACCTGCGTTGCCGGGTTAGGTAAAGGGAAAGGCGGGCTCTCTCCCCGCCTCATGGGGGACATGATGACGACCAGCCGCCGCGACTTTGCCAAGGTCGCGCTCTTCAGCCTTCTGTATTTTGCCTGCGCGCTCGTCGCTCTCTACGTGACGGGTGGCGAGGACGGCATCGCCGCCATCTGGCCGGCGAGCGGAGTCTTCATCGCCGGTCTGCTGCTGGTGCATCGCGAGCATCGCGGCCCGCTCATCGCCGGGGTCGCCGCCGCCAGCCTCGCCGCCAACTTGTGGGGCGGGATCAGCTGGCTGGTCGCGGCAGGCTATACCATCGCCAATATCATCGAGGGGTTGATCGCATTATTGGCGATGGGACCGCGGCGCGGCACGAGCTTCGTCACGCCGCGCACGCTCCTGCGCTTCCTTTGGGCCGTCGCCGTCGCCACTGCCGCCAGCACGGCGATGGCCGCCGCCTTGTCACTCAACCTGTCGCTAACCTTCCTGTCGAGCTGGGCGACCACCGTGATGCTCGGCATGGCCACCGTCACCCCGACCATCATGTTCCTCGCACAGGACAAGCGCGGGCGCGACAAGTTGGCCAGCCTGCCTGCCGTGGCCGTCCTCGCCATGGTCGCCGGCCTGTCGGTCGCCGCCTTCGGCCAGACCGAATATCCGTTGTTGTTCCTGCCGATGGCGGGACTTGCCTTCGCGACCTTCTCGATCGGCCTCAGCGGGACCGCGCTCGGAATCGTCGTCGTTACCGCCGTCGGGTCGCTGCTGACCGCCATGGGGGAGGGGCCGGTCAGCCTGTCCTTCGACACCATCACGCGGCAGGTGCTCTATTTCCAGGCCTATCTGTTGTGCCTCATCGCCTCGACCTTGCCGCTCGCCGTGCTGCTAACCCGGCTTGAGGACGAGGCCGAACGCAATCTCGAACTCGCCGAGACCGATGCGCTCACGGGGCTCGCCACCCGCCGCAAGATCCTGACCTTGCTCGACCAGGCGATGACCCGCGCGATGGCGCATCGCCAACCCCTGTCGATCGCGATGATCGACCTCGATCACTTCAAGCGCATCAACGATCGCTTCGGCCATGAAAAGGGCGATGAAATCCTGCGCACCGTGACCGACATGATGCGCGACCAGCTCGGCGCGCATGGCACGCTCGGGAGGCTCGGCGGCGAGGAATTCATCGTCATCTTCGAAGGCATCAATGCCGCCGAACGGCTCGACGTTTGCGACCTCCTTCGCCAAGCCGCCGCCGACCATGCTTGGCCCAGCGATGGCCCCGAACAGGTCACCCTCAGCATCGGGCTCGCCGACTTCAGTCCCGAGCATAAGTTTCCCGGCGAGATGCTGCGCGACGCCGACAATGCGCTCTATCGCGCCAAGGACGGCGGGCGAAATCGCTGCGAAGTCGGCCCGGGGTCGAGCGTGCGCGTCGCCAGTGCGTAAGGGCGCCTAGTCCTTAGCGCTCTCGTCTCCATGGCCATCATCCTGGCTTGACCGATCCGCCGCGTCAGCCGCGCGCGCAGCAGCCGCCTCGGCCGCCTTTCGTGCCTCCTCGAGCTTGGCCTCGAGCCGTTCGACCCGTCGCTCGGCCTTTTCGGCTGCCCGCTGCGCCATCGCCTCGGCACGGGTCGCATGATCCTCGGCCATGTCATCGGCGTGCTGCGCGCGGTGCGCAGCCTTGGCCGCCTGTCGCTCGGCGCGTTCGGCAGCCTTTCGCGCCTGCTGCGCCGCGCGTTCGGCTTGCCGCGCGATCTTTTCGCGCATCCGCTCGCCCTTCGCCTGCGCTCGCTCGCGCATTTCCTCGGCGCGGCATTGCCAGTCCGTTATGTCCATCCCGCGCATTTCCCCGATCGCGGCGAGAAATTCGTCCCGCGCCTCCATCGCCAGATGTTTGAAGCGGGCCATATGTTCGCGCGCCCGCTCGCGCGCCTCGTCATGATGCTCCATCATTCGACCTCCTCATCCGTTTCGCTGTATCGTTACACCAATACAGTCAAGATGGGAAGTTCGGCGTCTTGTTCAAGGTTTGATGTTGCGGATCACCGATTGCGCCGTGTCGTGCGCCTGCTTGGCGATATTGCTCGACAATTGCAGCGCTTGCTGGCGCTGCTGCATGGCACCTTGGAGGTCGAGTTGGCGCAGATCATCGGCATCATCGAGGCCGGCGAGCCGCGCATGCGCCTCGGCCAAGGCGCGATTGGCGATGGCCCATTCGCGATAGTCGAGCGTGCCGGCGGCGAGCGCCGCGTCGATGTCGGCCTGCGCCGAGGACAATCGCGCGCGTGGTGAGATGGCGACAAGCGGACGCTCTCGAAGAGGGATGGTGAGCCGTGGCTGGACGGGCTGGGCCGGGGGCGGCGCGGCGGTCTGCAGCGCAGCAAAACATAGCGCGATGGTCAGGCCGGGCATGATGAGCACTCCTTCGATGAATGGCCCATCATACCGCCGTCGCCACCCCCGTTGAAGCTCAGTTCTTGGCGCGCAGGCTCAAGAGCAGGCCGACGCCATAATCGGGCGCGCCCTCGGAAAGGCCCACCGTACCGTATCCCGTCATGCTGAGACGCGGATGGACACGCGCCACGAGTCCGCCGAACAGCGTATGGCTGTCCTCGATCGTGTTCACGCTGGCCTGGCTATAATCATAGCTGACGATCCCGATCAGGTCGGCGGGCAGCATCACCGTCGCACCGATGGTCCCGTAATAGCCATTTTCCAACTCGCGATCGTCGGGATCGCCGAGCCAGCGATGCCCGAATTCGACGAAGGGTGTGACATTGCCCACGGTATAGGCGACCTCGCCCCCAAAGGAAAAATCGGTCTTGCCGGTCGACAAATTCTGCTCCGCATCGCCCGTCGGCAGCTTGACGCGCCCGCCGAGCGAAAGTTCGACGCCGTTGATATCGAGCAGGTCATAGCTCGCGCGCAGCGACAGGTCGCCGAGGCCCGAGCGCCGCGACGTGGTCATGTCGTCCTCGCCAACGATCGGACCGCCCGCGCCGCCGACGACGCTGTTGGAGCCGTCGATCATGATGTAAGGGACCGAGGCACCGAAGGACCAGCGACCTTCGGAAGCGCGCACGCCGAAGGGCACGACGAGGACACTCGTCTCGGTATCGGTGCCATAGGTGCCGGTCGAATAGTCGACGCCGCTCGACACGGTGACGCGCTGCGCGGCGGCGGGGCTGGCGAAAGCGATGCCCGCGACCAGCGCGAGCGTCAGGGTTCGAACCATGATGAAAAACTCTCTTCTTTCAAAAGTACGAAGGGGCGCCGCCATCTCCCTCTAGGCGGCGCCCCTTCGCGACCGCTCCCAATACGAGGATGTCGGGAGCGGTCTGTCGTCGAGCCTTAGCGACCGCGGCCGTTGCCGCGCGAATCCTTGGCGTTTTTGCGAGCTTCGCGCGCCTCGTCGCGGGCGGCCTTGGCGTCCTGACGGGCGGCCTTGGCTTCGTCACGCGCCGCCTTGGCGGTTTCGCGCGCTTCGGCAGCGGCGGCACGGGCTTCGCTTACATGCGCCGGACGGGCCAGCTCGCGGACCTGCGCGCCGATGCCGTTCTTGTCGCCGGTGCGTTCGCCCTGCGCCATTTCGCGCACGGTGCTACCGAGGCCGTTGGAAGCAGTGCCTTCGCCTTCCTCGCCGTCGACATCCTCAACGTCACCGTCTTCGACGTCACCGTCTTCGACATCACCGTCTTCGGCATCGCCATCTTCGCCGTCGGTCTCGCCGTCCGTTTCACCATCGGTTTCGCCGTCGGTTTCGCCGTCCGTGCCACCATCGGTCTCGCCGTCGGTTTCGCCGTCGGTATCGGTTTCAGTGTCCGTATCGGTGTCGGTTTCCGTCTCGGTATCGGTGTCCGTCTCCGTATCCGTATCGGTTTCCGTCTCCGTATCGGTGTCCTCGCCCCCGGCGTCCTGTGCCAGCACAGGCGTGATCGCAAACATCGCGGCGGCGGCTGCCACCAGCATCGGTTTCCTGGTCATAATCGTCCTAACTCCCCAAAAACAAAATCCCCTAGGACGTGCGGTTGAGCCCCGTGCGGACGATCGGGTCAATCTGGGGGTATAGGGAGGGTGAACGGTTATCGGCGAACCGAGCCGGATGTCACGACGAACCGATCAGCCTTATCAGGGCGCTAACCAAGTCGATTTGCCATCCCGGCGCCAGAGCGCCCGGCGATGCCCGTCATGGGCAAGGCTGAACCAGTCTATTTCCTCCAGCCGGACTTTGAGAATCGCAAAATGCGCGCGCGCTTCATGGTTAAGACGCGCCTCGTCCGGCTCGCTCTCGCGGACATCGTCCGGAAGGTTGGGAAGCGGGGCCGCATGCGCACTCGACGGCGGATGGGGAGCGAGATAGCAACGCCGCGCAAAGTTGCTGCTCTCCTCCCAGGCAGCCTCGACCTCGGCCCCCTCGGTTTCGATGCGTCCCGTGCCGCGGAGCCGCAATTGCACCCGGGCGTCGGCGTCATAGCATAGCAAGCCGATCCGTGGGTCGGAGGCAATGGCAGCCGTCTTCGGTGCGCGCGCATCGGTGTGGAAGCGCATTTCGACATGCTCGCGATCGACATGGCGTAGCACCATCACTCGCGCATCGGCATCGGCGGTGGCGACGACCGGCAAGTGCATCGCGCTGCGCCTGTTGCGAGCACCCTCCTCCAGTCGATCGAGGGCGTCACTGAATACGGCGTCGAGCGTATCGGGAAGGGCCATGCGATCGCCTACCATCGCGCCCGGTGCGGGGCTAGCCTTTGCAGGCGCTTTTCCGCTAGGGCGGCGCGCGATGGACAACGGTGTGAAGACGATCCGCGGGGCCATGATGGTGGCCGCGGCAATGATGGTGCTGGTGCCTGGCGCCAAGATGCTCGGCGCACGTTTTTCCATCCCTGCCTACGAATGGCGTGGACTGGCCGACGAATTTCGCCCGCGCTTTCTTGTCCATCGGGTGACGGCGCGCGATTATGCCCATATCCGCATCGCCTGCTCGGGCGCGATGCCGCGGCACGTCTACATTCTCGACCACCGCCTGTTGGAAGAAAGCGCACTCGAGCACGCCCGTGATCGCTATCCAACCTGTTCGGTCAGTCAGATCCTCAAATAGAAAAGGCGCCGTACGACCGATAAGGGTCGAACGGCGCCCGTCCTTTGTTTCGCATTAGGGCAGGGGGGATCAACCGCTACCGCGACCGCCCGGCACGTCCTGCACCGGACTGCGCAGGCCGTGATTGATGTCGTCCTGCTTCGTTACGCCCTCGGTCGCATCGGGGTCGCCGATGCGCTCGAGCGCGGCTTGCGTCCCGATATCGGTGTTGAGGTCGCCCTGAAAGCGCCCTTGAAAATTCGGGGTCTCGAGGCTGCGCTCGAGAAGCTCGCTGTCATCATTCTGCTTCGCCGTCTCGGCACGGCGGTTGAGGTCGCTGTCGCTCATGCTGGCTCTCCTTACAAGTTCACGTCGGCGCGATGGTTCTCATAATCCGGCTTCTCGGGGTCGCCGCCAATGAAGTCGATCGCCGCCTGCACAAGATGCTCGGCGCCCGCATTTTCCCACACGTTGGCGGTTTCGGTGTCGAAGCGCAGGAGCACGAGGTTGGGATCGTCCTTGCCGCCCTCGTACCAAGGGGCGATCATCGAATTCCACAAACGGTCGATCGCCGCGCGATCCTGGTCGACGACGAGATTGCCGTGGATGTGCGCGAAGATGTCGTGGCCCTTGTCTTGGAAGCTGGCGATGGCCCGGTGGCTCTCGCCCAGCCCCTCGACGAGACTTTCGCGCTTGTCGGCGAAGAAATAGATCTTGCGCCCCGGGCCCTCGCCGTCGATTTGGACGGTCATCGGGCGGGTGCGGCTGTCTTCCACGCCTTGAAGGCCGAGCATTACGAAGGGGCTCGACCCGCCGAGCGCCTTCCACAGCTTGGCCTCGAGATCGCGGCGCACTTCGGCATCGCTCTTGTCGTCATTCTTGAAGAACATTCTACGCTCCTTTTTCCATTCTCCGTACCAACGGGCAGGAAAGGAGCGCCGTTCCGCAGCCTATCGCAGCCGCTTCACCACCAGTCGTCCGTCGCTGCCCTTCTTGACGTCATAATGGTCGAGGCTGCGCACGAGGTCGGAGAGGCGCGTGAATCCGTAGTTGCGCACAGCAAAGCTCGACACCGCCTTGGCGCGCTGTCCCATCTCGGACAGTGGCGTATAGCCTTCCTCGTCGCGTTTGGATGCCTTGTAGGCGTTCCCCAGGATGGCGAGCAGTTCATCGTCCACCGTGCGGTCGGCGGCCGAAGCCTCGCTGCCATTCTCGCCGCTTTTGCGCGCCAGCGCGGCGACATCGAAAAATCGCGTGCAGGCCTGCTTGAAGCTGACCGGCGTCTTGGCGGTGCCGAAGCCGTAAACGGGTAAGCCGTCCTCGCGCAGTCGCTGGGCGAGGGGGAGGAAGTCGCTGTCGCTGCTCATGATGCCGAAGCCGTCGACCGTGCCTCGATAGAGCAGGTCCATCGCGTCGATCACCATGCGCATGTCGGTCGCGCTCTTTCCCTTGACCACGTCGAACTGCTGCACCGGCACGATCGAATGGCGCCCCGTCAGGTCGCCCCAGGTCTTCAAGGCATGCTTGCGCCAGTTGCCATAGGCGCGGCGTATATTGATCTCGCCCAGTTCGGCGAGCACCGTCAGCACCTCGTCGAGATGGTCGGGGCTGGCATTGTCGGCATCGATGAGGAGCGCGATATTGAGCTCCTCTTCGGCATTGCGGCTGCGGCGGTCGCTCATCACTGGTTCACTTCCATCCGTCTCACATAGCGGTTCGGTGGCGGAACGAAAGAGGCTGTCTTTGCGTCCCCACCTTGTGAATTGTTAGAAATGGGAGAAGTTGCGATGGGTATGAAGACGGGCGGAACGATGCTGGTGGCAGGCCTTCTGGTGACAGGCTGTGCGACCACCGACCCTTATGGCTATAACGATCCCTATTACGACAACCGTAACAACGAACAGCTCGAACGCGCCGCCAAGGGCGCGGCGATCGGCGGACTCGCCGGTGCTGCGGTCGGCGCGGTAGTCGATGGCGTGGGCGTCGTCGAAGGCGCGGCTGCCGGCGCGGCGGTCGGCGCGATCGCCGGTGCGGTCATCAAGGGCAAGCAATATTACCGCGATACGCAGGGCTATTGCTATTATGTCGATAGCAACGGCAACCCGGTCTACGACTATGACGCCGACTGCTAGTCGACGATGAAATTGCCGCTTTTCTCGTCGAGGACGAGCAGGCGGCCCTCACCGATGGTAAAATGGCAGCCGTGGAGCTTGAGCTTCGCGGCTGCCTCGCGTTCGGCGACGAAGGGGAAGCTGCGAAGGTTGGCGAGGCTCTGGCGCACCGCCGCCTGTTCGAGCGCCAGCTGCGGATCCTCACAGCCATCGTTCGCCAGCACCTCGGCGCGCGGCGCGTCGAGCAGGCTGATCCAGTCGTCGAGGAAGCTATGTCCCGCGACCCCCTGATCGCCGCCTTTCAATGCTGCGGCCACCCCGCCGCACGATCCATGCCCCATCACAACAATATGGCGCACCTTGAGCCCGGTAACCCCGAATTCGATCGCCGAGGATACGCCATGAAGCCCCCCGCCGGGCGCATAGGGCGGCACCAGATTGGCCACGTTGCGCAACACAAAGGCCTGTCCCGGGACGAGATCGAAAACCGTTGCGGGGTCGACCCGGCTGTCGCAACAGGCGACAATCATGATCGGCGGATGTTGCCCCTCGGCAAGGTCTTCCCAGCGTCCGCGATGGCGGTGGAAGTCGTTGCGACGAAAGCGGTGATAGCCGTCGAGCAGTTCGCGAAACTCGGGCATCAGAATTTGTCCTGCCGCACCACGTCGACGTCGCCGATGGTCAGCAGCAGCCGATGACTGTCGAGCATCGGTGCGATCGCTTCCAGCAGATTGTCGGCATCGCTCGCCGTACCGATGGCGAGCAGCATCACCTTGCTCGACCCCGTTAGCCGCTCGTCCTGCCACGCGCCGCCCGATCCGCGCCCTTGCAGCACCTGCATGATCGTATGGCCCGAAAAGCCCGCGTCGCGCACCAGCTTGCCGAGCCGCGGAACCAACTGCTCCTCGAGCAGGATCTCGATCCGTTTCATCTTGGACAATTGCATCAGGCGAGCACTCCTGCGAGCCAGCTGAGAAAGGCGATGTTGACGACCACGTTGAAGGGGAAGGTGATCCCCAGCGACATGGAAAGATAGATGCCCGGATCGGCCTGCGGCAAGGCAAGCCGCATCGCGGCGGGCACCGCGATATAGGAAGCGCTGGCGCCAAGCACCCCCAGCACGGCAGCGGTCCCGACATCGAGCCCGAGGAGGGTGCCGAGCGTCACGCCGATGATCCCGTTGATGATCGGCATGCCGATGCCGATGACCGCAAGCCGCCAGGTAATCGCGCGCGTCTCGCGAAGGCGCCGCGATGCGATCAGGCCCATGTCGAGCAGGAAGAGCGCGAGGATCCCCTTGTAGCCGATGGCAAAGGTCGGCGCGATCGGTGCGAACCCTTCGGGGCCGGCGACATAGCCGATCAGCATCGAGCCAATGAGCAGCACGACCGAGCTGTTGAGCAGCACCTCGTGCAACATTTCGCTCCTCGAGCTGTCGCTGTCCTTGGCGGCAAGCGACAGCCCCGAGATGATCGCAGGCCCTTCCATCAAGGCGAGTACCGCGACCATGAAGCCCGCCGCCGGCATGCCCGCGGTCTCGAACATTTCGATCGCGGTGATATAGGTGACGAGACTGACCGAGCCATAGTGCGCGGCGGTCGCCGCCGCATCGACCCGCCCAAGTCGCCCGAAACTCGAGAGAAGGAAATAGGCAGGGTAGGGGATAATGAAGCTGAGCGTGATCCCGGCCGCGCCTGCCAACAGAAGCTCGGTGGTGATGCCCGCTTCGGCGATCGCAACCCCGCCCTTCAGACCGATTGCGACCATCAGGTAGATGGCCATCGCCTTTGCCATCGCTTCGGGGATGGACAGGTCCGACCGGGCGAAACCCGCGAACATGCCGAGGACGAAAAACAGGATGATCGGCGACGTCAATGTCTCGAGGATCATGGGAGCCCCTTTGCAGTTTCGGCACCGCTACGCGCTCGGCCTTGGCAATGGCAAGCCTGATCGCTATCTCGCCCTCATGAATGCACCCGTCATCCCCCCGCACCCCGAAGGCCGCAAGCGCAAGCCCGACTGGATCCGCGTCAAGGCGCCCGTCTCGAAAGGCTATAACGAGACCAAGGGCCTGATGCGCGAACTCGGCCTCGCCACCGTGTGCGAGGAAGCGGCCTGTCCCAATATCGGCGAATGCTGGGACAAGAAGCATGCCACGGTGATGATCCTCGGCGACACCTGCACGCGCGCCTGCGCCTTCTGCAACGTGAAGACCGGCATGCCGCGCCCGGTCAATCCGATGGAGCCCGAGAACACCGCGATCGCGGCCGCCAAGATGGGTCTCAAGCATATCGTCATCACGAGCGTGGATCGCGACGATCTTCCCGATGGCGGCGCCGACCAGTTCGTCAAGGTGATCAAGGCGTTGCGCACCCACACGCCAGACACCACCATCGAAATCCTCACGCCCGATTTTCGCGGCAAGCACGAACAGGCGATCGAGAAGATCGTCGAAGCGCGTCCCGACGTCTTCAACCACAACCTCGAGACCGTGCCGAGGCTCTATCCGACGATCCGTCCCGGCGCGCGCTATTATGCCTCGCTGCGCCTGCTCGAACGAGTGAAGCGGCTCGACCCGTCGATCTTCACCAAGTCGGGCATCATGGTCGGCCTCGGCGAAGAGCGTCTGGAAGTGCACCAGGTGATGGACGACATGCGCTCAGCCGACATCGACTTCCTGACCATGGGCCAATATCTCCAGCCCACGCCCAAGCATGCCGAGGTCAAGGAGTTCGTGCCCCCCAAGACCTTCGAGGCCTATGCCGCCATCGGCCGGGCCAAGGGCTTCCTGCTCGTCGCCGCCAGCCCGCTGACGCGGTCCTCCTATCATGCCGGCGACGACTTCGAGAAGATGCGCGCCAACCGCGAGGCGCAGCTTGCCAAGGCCGCGCGCCGGTAATGCCGCGCCATTCCGAGACCCGCCAGCTCCCCTATAGCGCCGAACAATTGTTCGACCTCGTGGCCGATGTCGCGCGCTATGACCAATTTTTGCCTTGGGTCAGCGCGGTGCGCGTGCGCTCGGACAGCGAAACCGAAATGGTCGCCGACCTCATCGTCGGCTTCAAGGCGTTCAAGGAGCGCTTCACCAGCAAGGTCAACAAAGAGGCGCCCGGCAAGATCACGGTCGATTATGTCGAGGGGCCGCTGAAGTTCCTGCACAACGAATGGACCTTCACGCCCGACGGGCAGGGCGGGACCAAGCTCGGTTTCTGCGTCGACTTCGCGTTCAAGAACCGCATCTTCGAGACGGTTGCGGGCCAGATGTTCGACCGTGCCTTGCGCCGCATGACCGACGCCTTCATCGAGCGCGCCGACGAACTTTACGGAAACAAGAGCGAAAGCGCTTCCAGCGCCGCCTGAACGCGGATGGCCGCGCGGCTGGCGGCAGGGTCGAAATGCTTCAACTCGGCCTGCGTGTCGGCGCGGCTGCTCGCCCGCGCGAACCAGACAGTGCCGACCGGCTTGTCCGCCGAGCCCCCGCCGGGGCCCGCCACACCGGTAATCGCCACCGCCACATCGGCGCTCGAACGCATGAGCGCGCCCTCGGCCATTGCCCGCGCCACCTCCTGCGACACCGCGCCATGCAACTCGATCAGCACCGGATCGACGCCCAGCATCCGCACCTTGGCTTCGTTGGCATAGGTGACATAGCCCGCCACGAATACGTCCGAGGAACCGGCAATCTCGGTGAGCGCCGCCGATACAAGCCCGCCGGTGCAGCTTTCCGCCACCGCCACGCGGGTTCCTGCTTCCCGATGCGCATCGAGAACCCGCTCGGCAGCCGCCACGAGGGTAGGGGAGAGGATGCTCACGCTCCGTGCGCCATCCGGATATTGGCGACCGCCTGACAGGCGATGCCCTCGCGCCGCCCGGTAAAGCCGAGTTTTTCCGTCGTCGTCGCCTTCACGCTGACCTGACCCTCGCGAAGCCCAAGGATGCTCGCGATCCGCGCGCGTATGGCATCGCGGTGCGGGCCAACCTTGGGCGCCTCGCAGATGACGGTTGCATCGACATGATCGATCGTCCCGCCTGCGCCGCGCACCAGCTTGGCGGCATGGACCAGGAAAAGATCGGACGAGGCGCCACGCCACTGCTCGTCGCTCGGCGGAAAATGTTCGCCGATATCGCCCATGCCCGCCGCGCCGAGCAGCGCGTCCGTAATCGCGTGCAGGAGCACATCGGCATCGCTATGGCCCGCCAGCCCCTTGTCGTGCGGAATGGCAATGCCGCCGAGCATCACCGGGCCGGGCCCCTTGAATCCGTGAACGTCGAAACCCATTCCGGTACGCGGTGTCATTCGTGCCTCCAGCATGGCTTCGGCGCGCGCCCAGTCGGCAGGCACCGTCAGCTTGTCCAACATTCCATCGCCCTCGACCGTGGCGACCGGCAGTCCTGCCGCTCGGATCACGCTAGCCTCGTCGGTGGGCGCAGGAGCGCTCTCACCACTCGGCTGTTGCCCTAATGTGTCGATGAGATGTCGCGTCAGGAACCCCTGCGGTGTCTGGACCCTCACCAGTTCGTTGCGGCTCTCCGAGGATGTAAGGAACACGCCATCGCTACGCGCCACCGTGTCGGGGACGGCGAGGGTCGGGACGACCGCCGCATGGCGATGCAGCGCCTCGACGAGCCGATCGACGACCTCGCCCGGGCAGAAAGGCCGGGCGGCATCGTGGACCAGCACATGGCTCGTCTCGACCGCCGCCAACCCGTTGCCGACGCTCTCGCTTCGGCTGGCGCCGCCGATGACCAGCGCACCGACGTCGCGGTCTCCCAGCGCCTCGTGCGCCATCTCCTCCTGTCCTTCGCCGATGACGACCCGAACCGCATGGATCGCAGGGTGATCGAGCAGTGCATCCACGGCGTGAGCGAGTACCGCCTTGCCGGCGATGGTGCGATATTGCTTGGGCGTCTCGCCGCCCATGCGGCTTCCCGAGCCGGCAGCGACGATGAGAGCGGTGACTTGCATGGGAAAAAGCCATGCCGCGCCAATCAACGCCTGTGAAGGCCCGTTCATTGCACGATCAGCGAAATTTCCGTAAAGGCGCGCCACCATGACCCGCCTCAAGCCCATCAAGATCGGCAATATCACCATCGCCGAACCCGTCATCCTCGCGCCGATGACGGGGGTGACCGACACGCCCTTTCGCAAGATCGTCAAGCGCTACGGCTGCGGCCTGACCGTGTCCGAGATGATCGCGTCCGAGGCGATGATCCGCGAGACCAAGCAGAGCCTTCAAAAGGCGACCTGGGATCCGTCCGAAGAGCCCGTGTCGCTCCAGCTTGCCGGCTGCGAACCCACGCGCATGGCCGAGGCGGCCAAGTTGAACGAGGACAAGGGCGCCGCGATCATCGACATCAACATGGGCTGCCCCGTGAAGAAGGTCGTCAACGGCTATGCAGGCTCGAGCCTCATGCGCGACCTGCCGCTCGCCGCCTCGCTCATCGAGGCCACGGTCAAGGCGGTCAAGGTGCCGGTGACGGTCAAGATGCGGATGGGCTGGTGCCACGACAGCCTGAATGCGCCCGAACTCGCGCGCATCGCCGAGGACCTCGGCGCGCAGATGATCACCGTCCACGGCCGCACCCGCAACCAGATGTATCGCGGCAGCGCCGACTGGGCCTTCGTCCGCAACGTCAAGGAAGCCACCAACCTTCCCGTCATCGTCAACGGCGACATCAACGCGCTCGAGGACGCGCATGCCGCGCTCGATCAGTCGGGCGCCGATGGCGTGATGGTGGGCAGGGGGGCCTATGGCAAACCGTGGCTGCTCGGCCAGATGATCGCCGATCTGTGCCATGGCGAGACCAAGGATGCCCCGCCGCTCGCCGAACAGCTTGATGTGATCCTCGAGCAATATGAGGACATGATGGCGCTCTATGGCGAGCGCGTCGGGGTCAATTGCGCGCGTAAGCATCTTGGCTGGTACACCAAGGGCCTTCATGGCTCGGCGGAGTTCCGTAACTTCGTCAATACGGTCGAGAGCGCCGAGGAGGTGAAGCAGCTCCTGCGCGACTATTACGGTCGCTTCATCGAGGCACAGCGCGACGCCGCCTGACGCCTCGGGCGACCGCGCCCAAACTGTGTTTTTCATGCAACGCTTGTGTGCTAGGCCGTCACGCACATGAACGCCGTGAGTGATTCTCCGCGAGCCGTATCGGCTGGCCTGACGTCCTCGTCGACCCGTTTGCGGCTGGCGACGGTGGTGGCCGCGCTCATCATGCTCGGCACGCTCGCTTATTCGGCCGATCTCCTGCTGCACGACCATGGCCAGCCCACGCTGTTGAGCCCACCGCTCATCGCCGCGCTGATGGTCGGCAACCTCATCCCCGCCATCATCCTGATGGTGCTGCTGTCGCGCCGCATCGCCAAATATCGTGGGCGCAAGCAGGGCGTGGGGACGGGCCAGATCCATACCCGCCTCGTCGCGCTCTTCTCGCTCATCGCCGCAGTGCCGACCGTCACCGTCGCCATCTTCGCCTCGCTGCTCATCCAGTCCGGCCTCGAATTCTGGTTTTCCGAACGCGCGCGCACCATGCTCGTCGACACGGTCGAGCTGGTCGACAGCGTGTTGCTCGAGGAACAGTCCGACGTCTCCGAAGAAGCCATCTACATGGCCTACGACCTCGTCGGCGAACTGCCCGGCATGGACCCGCGCAGCGCCGAGTTCGAGGAAGTGGTCGGGCTCCAGACTTATTATCGCGAATTGAACGAGGCCGCCGTCCTCGCCATCGACGACGATGGCGGTTTCGAGGCGCTGGTCACCATAAACCCCTTCGACGGCCTGCTCGACGAGCGCCGCTTGCGCGCCGGGGTCGCCGCGCTCGAAGGCAATGACGCGGTCGGCATCGAGATGATCAACCGCATCGCCTTCCTGACGAAGATCCCCGAGGTCGAGAATGGCTATCTCCTCGTCGCGCGCAGCGTGAACGAGGATTTGTTCGAGAAAATCGACCGCGCCGACAGCATCCGCGCCTCCTACGACGACATCATCGAGCGCAGCCGCGTGAACCAGCTGCGTTTCAACGCCGCGCTGCTCATCGGGGCCATCCTCATTGTCGCCATCGCCATCATGGCCGCACTGAAGCTTGCCGATCGCATCGCACGCCCCGTGGGCCAGCTTGTATCGGCCGCCAACCGGGTCGAGGAAGGCGACTTCACCGCGCGCGTGCCGCCACAGGCCAGCGCCGATGAGATCGCGACCCTTGCCACCGCCTTCAATCGCATGACGAGCCGCATCGAGGAACAGACGGGCGCGCTGCTCACCGCCAATGAGGAACTCGATCTCAGGCGCGCCTTCATCGAAGCCGTGCTCTCGTCGGTCACCGCGGGGGTCATCGCCACCGACGAAGAGGACCGCATCCTTCTCATCAACCGCTCGGCCACCATTTTGCTGGCCGACGAGGACGCCCAGCTGGAGGGCGAACGACTGATCGAACGCTCGCCCGAGCTCGGCGAGTTCCTCTCCGGCGCAAGCCAGGAAACGACGCTCGAACTCGCCACCAAGGCCGGGCCGCGCACGCTGGCGGTCAAGCGCGTGCGCTACGAGGATGGCGCGGTGCTGACCTTCGACGATGTCACCGACCAACTGTCCGACCAGCGCCGCGCCGCCTGGTCCGACATCGCGCGCCGCATCGCCCACGAGATCAAGAACCCGCTCACCCCCATCCAGCTGGCCGCCGAACGCCTCCAACGCCGCTATGGCGACAGCATCCCGCAGGATGACGACACCTTCGAGCGGCTGACCCAGACGATCGTGCGGCAGGTCGGCGACCTGCGTCGCATGGTCGATGAATTCTCCAATTTCGCGCGCATGCCCAAGCCCTCTTTCCGCGACGAGGACGTGCATGACATCGCCCGCGCAGCGCTCTTCCTCCATGAGGTCGCGCATCCCGGCATCCACTTTACCATCGATCCGCGCCAGGGGCCGATCCGCATGGTGTGCGACCGCCGTCAATTGGCGCAGGCGCTCACCAACATCGTCAAGAACGCCGTCGAGGCGATCGAGGCACGGCGCAAGAAAGGCGATGCGCGCGAGGACGGCGATTTCATCGCCTTGTCCATCAGCCGCGAGGGCGGCGAACTGACCATCGAGATCGACGACAGCGGCATCGGCCTTCCCGCCGAGCGCGAGCGCATGACCGAGCCCTATATGACGACCCGCGTGCGAGGCACCGGGCTCGGGCTGGCCATCGTCAAGAAGATCGTTGAGGAACATGCAGGCCAGCTGGCCTTTTTCGATAGGGAGGGCGGGGGCACCCGCGTTCGCATCAGCTTTGATGCCGCCCGGTTGGAAGACCGCGCCGAGGGAGAGCCCGGCACCCCGCTCACGCGGGCCGGAGAGGACCAAGAGTATGACGAGGACATCTGATGGCGCTTGAGATCCTGGTAGTCGATGACGAGGAAGACATTCGCGAACTGGTCGCGGGCGTGCTCGAGGACGAGGGCTATGACGTGCGCTCGGCAGGCAGCAGCCGCGAGGCGCTGGAGGCGATCGACCAGCGCCGCCCCCATCTCGCCCTGCTCGACGTCTGGCTTCAGGGCTCGGACTTGGACGGCCTCCAGCTCCTCGAACAGATAAAGAAACGCGACCCCTCGCTGCCCTGCATCATGATCTCGGGCCATGGCAATCTGGATACCGCCGTCGCTGCGGTGCGCGCGGGTGCAGTGGATTTCATCGAGAAACCCTTCGAGGCGGGCAAGCTCCTCCACCTCGTCGCGCGCGCCACCGAGACCGATCGCCTGCGCCGCGAAAATGCCCAGCTCAAGCGCCAGGCCATGCGCGACGAGCAGCTCGAAGGCTCGTCTTCCACCATCAACGCGGTACGCGCCACGCTGAAACGCGTCGCTCCGACCGGCAGCCGCGTCATGATCAACGGCCCCGCCGGCGTCGGCAAGGAAATCGCCGCACGCATGATCCACGGCTGGAGCCCGCGCGCGCAGGGGCCCTTTGTCACCGTCTCGGCCGCCATGATGGCGCCCGAGCGCGTCGAAGAGGAATTGTTCGGTATCGAGGAAAATGGCGTCGCGCGCCCCGGTCTCCTTGAACAAGCGCATGGCGGCACGCTGTTCCTCGACGAGATCGCCGACATGCCGGTCAACACGCAGGCCAAGATCCTGCGCGTCCTCACCGACCAGAGCTTTCATCGCGTCCATGGCGACCGCCCGGTCAAGGTCGACGTGCGCGTCCTCTCGGCCACCTCGCGCGACCTCCAGAAAGAGATCGAGGAAGGCCGCTTCCGCGAGGATCTCTTCTATCGCCTCAACGTCGTACCGGTCATGATCCCGCCATTGAACGAACGGCGCGAAGATATCGTCATGCTGGTCGACCATTTCCTTGCCCGCTTCGCCGCCGACCGCCGCGTGCGCCCGCCGCGCGTTTCCGACGAGGCGATGGCCGCGCTCCAGGCGCATGAATGGCCCGGCAACGTGCGCCAGCTTCGCAATATCATCGAGCGCACCATGATCCTCACGCCCGGCGACCGCGTCGACTGCATCGAAATCGACCTCCTGCCATCCGAGGTCACCGATGGTGGCGGCGACGCCAAGAGCGCGACCTCGACGGTGGCCATGATGGGGTCGCCGCTGCGCGAAGCCCGCGAGAATTTCGAGCGCGAATATCTGCGTGTCCAGATCCGTCGTTTTTCGGGCAATATCAGCCGCACCGCCGCCTTCATCGGCATGGAGCGCTCGGCCTTGCACCGCAAGTTGAAGGCGCTCGGCATCACCGACAAGCGCGACAAGAACTGACCGCATGACCGACCCTAAGTCCTCGCTGCAGGACCAATATTTGAACCTCGCCCGCACGGCGGGGTTGCCCGTCACGATCTTCCTGTTGAAGGGGATCCGCCTGCAGGGTCATATCACCGGTTTTGACGCCTATAGTCTCACGCTCCAGCGCGATGGCGTCGAGCAACTCGTCTACAAGCAGGGCATCTCGACGCTGATGCTACGCGAGGCGAACGCCTTCGGCACCGCCGCCCCGACCCGCGGCGACCGACAGGATGCCTTTCTCACCCGCCGTCACGGGCAGGGGGTGAAGCTCTTCCTCGTCAATGGCATCGCGCTCGAAGGGCACCTCGCGGGCCACGACATCTACGCGCTGCTGCTCGAACAGGGCGGCGACCTCCAGTTGGTCTTCAAGCATGCCATCGCCACCGTTTCCGACATGGAGAATGCACGATGAGCGTGTTCAACCGCGACGAGGAAGGGGCGGGGGGCCAGACCGCGCTGCTCGTCGTGCCCACGCTGGCACGCCATGACCATAGCCGCGGCGCCGAGGCCCGGACCGAGGAAGCGAAGGGGCTCGCCGAGGCGATCGGCATCACGGTCACCGATGCGCTCGCCTTCACCGTGCGCCAGCTGAAGCCCGGCACGCTGTTCGGGTCGGGCCAGGTCGACGAGATCGCCGCCGCGGCCGCTGCCGACGACGTCACGCTGACCATCGTCGATCACACCCTTACGCCCGTGCAGCAGAAAAATCTCGAGGATCGCCTCAAGACCAAGGTCATCGACCGCACCGGGCTCATCCTCGAAATCTTCGGAGAACGCGCCGCCACCGCCGAAGGGCGCTTGCAGGTCGAACTCGCCCATCTCGATTACCAGGCCGGCCGCCTCGTCCGCAGTTGGACCCACCTCGAACGCCAACGCGGCGGCTTCGGCTTCCTCGGCGGCCCGGGGGAAACCCAGATCGAGGCCGACCGCCGCATGATCCGCGACCGCATGGCGCGCATCCGCAAGGAGCTCGAACAGGTCAAGAAAACGCGCGGGTTGCACCGCGATCGGCGCCAGCGCGCGCCTTGGCCGGTAGTTGCACTGGTCGGCTATACGAACGCCGGAAAGTCCACGCTTTTCAATCGCCTGACGGAGGCTTCTGTCATGGCGAAGGACCTGTTGTTCGCCACGCTCGACCCCACGATGCGCAGCGTGAAGCTGCCCGGCCATGAAAAGGTCATCCTGTCCGACACGGTGGGTTTCGTCTCTGACCTGCCAACCCAGCTCGTCGCTGCTTTCCGCGCCACGCTTGAGGAAGTCGCTTCGGCCGATCTCATCCTCCACGTGCGCGACATCGCGCACCCCGATAGCGAGGCGCAGGCCGAAGACGTCGATCATGTCCTAGCCGAACTGGGGCTGGAGGAGGGGAAGGGGCCCCCGCGTCTGGAAGTGTGGAACAAGGCCGACCTCCTCTCGCCCGACGATTATGCCACGCTTCAGGGGCGCGCGGGGCCGCGCGGCGCGATCCTTATCAGCGCCGAGACGGGCCAAGGTGTCGAGCATCTGCGCGAGGTCGTCGGCGCCGCGCTTGATCCCGACCGCAATCGCCACGACATCGCGCTGCCCGCCAGCGATGGCCAGCGCCTCAGTTGGCTTCATGCCAACGGCAAGGTGCTCGATCAGCGAATGGAGGGGGATCGCATCCACCTCGTCGTCGAACTGTCCGAAAAGGACTGGGAGCGGTTCAACGCGCTCTAGAAAGCGCCGTTGCTAGAGCGACCCGTCCTTTGCCGCACGCCAAAGCGCTTCCTTGCCGTCGAGATCCCGGTCCTCAAATTCGGGATGTGCCTCGATGGCGCGGAAGCGCTGTTCGAATTTGCGATTGGCCTTGCGCAGCGCCTCTTCGGCATCGATCTTGAGAAAGCGCGCAAGGTTCACCACCGCGAAGAGGAGGTCTCCCATTTCTTCCTCGCGATGCGCCGCATCCTCGGCCTCGTCGAGCTCGGCCAACTCCTCATGAATCTTCGCCCGGGCGCCGCTCGCATCGGGCCAGTCGAAACCGGTCCGCGCTGCGCGCTTCTGCAATTTCTGCGCGCGCTCGAGGGCGGGCAGGGCGAGCGCCACGCCGGCGAGCGCGCTCTCGTCGGCCGCCTTGTCCTTGCGCTCGGCCGCCTTAATCTCTTCCCACAGATGATGCCCGCCATTGTCGGCGTCGCCGAAAATGTGCGGATGCCGTCGCTCCATCTTGTCAGAGATGGTCGCAAAGACGTCGGCGAGCGTAAAGGCGCCGTCCTCCTCGGCCATGACGCTGTGGAAGATGACCTGCAATTGGAGATCGCCCAGTTCCTCGGCGAGATCGGCCATGTCGCCGCGCGCGATGGCGTCGGCGACCTCATAGGCTTCCTCGATCGTATAGGGCGCGATGGTGCCGAAATCCTGGACGCTGTCCCATTCGCAGCCCGTCTCGGGATCGCGCAGCCGTCGCATGATCGACACGAGCCGCGCGAGCCCCTCGGCATTCTTTTGTTCGCTCATGAACAGGACCATGGCCCGCGCGCGGATAATTCGAAAGAGATTTCAAACGCTCGAACAGCGCAGGGGGGTGATCCGGACG
Source organism: Sphingomicrobium arenosum (assembly GCF_026157085.1). Lineage (NCBI taxonomy): Bacteria > Pseudomonadati > Pseudomonadota > Alphaproteobacteria > Sphingomonadales > Sphingomicrobiaceae > Sphingomicrobium > Sphingomicrobium arenosum. The sequence goes on along the minus strand of NZ_JANPVN010000001.1, from coordinate 697,290 downwards.
CCTCGGACGAGACCACCGAATAAGTCTGATAATATATATTATGTAAAACGAACGCCGAAGTAGTGCAGTGAAGCTGGCCCTACGGTTCAAGCACCAGCCAACGACCTTCGACACCCCAGCGATCGAGCGACGACAAGAAATTCATGCCGATCACGTTGAGATCGGCCTGGTCGGTCACATGGACCGCCATTTCCTCGCGCTCGATCGGTCCGAGCCGCAGGCTGTCGGCACGGCCGCGCGACACGCGCACGACACCATTGCCCGTGCGGACCATCTGGTCGCGGCGTGGATTGATGGAGATGCCCGCCGCTTCGGCGGTCGGCCGTCCGATCGTCGTCATCGTCGCGCCGCTGTCGACGAGGAAATTGACCGGCGTGCCATTTACCTCGACCTCGACCCAGAAATGACCGTCGATCGCCATCGGTACGCGCACTTCGCCCGCCGCCGTGATCGGATCGCCCGTCACTTCGGATTTCAACCGATCGCCGACCATCCCGAGATCGTCGCGAAAGGTGAAGATGACGAAGCCCGCACCAAAGATCGCGACCCACGCCAGCGCCATCTTGGCGAGCTTGGCAATGGGTTCGCGCCGCGTCAGCAGCGCGGACACCACGATCGCCAGCGCAAGCAGGATATATACGCCGCCGAGCATCCAGTCGTTGGTCACAGATTCACTTCCAGTCCATCATGGCAAGGCCCCGCCCAGTCAGGCAGCTCCTCCCTTAACTGGGCATGATCCATCACGATGTCGAGATGCGTCAGCCACAATTGTCCGACGCGAAGCTCGCGCGCCCAGCCCAGCACCGCATCGAGATGCGCATGGGTGGGATGCGGCTTTCGCCCCAGGCAATCGCAAATCCACACGTCCGCGCCAGAATAAAGGCTAGCCATTTCTGCCGTCAAATCATGAAAGTCAATGGCATAGGCGACACTCTTGCCAGCGCGGTTGAAGCGCATACCGAGGCTGGTGATCCCGCCATGAGGCTGATCGACGAAGGAAAAGCGTCCGCCCTGCCAGTCACGCGTGTCGTCCAGCGGCGTCGCCTCGAACAGCGGCTGATAATATTTGTATCCGGCAAAGGCATAAGCGAACCGATGCTCGAGCTGATCGAGGGTATGGGCGCGAGCCCACAGCGGCAAGCGCTTGCCCGAGCGCCTCAAGAGCCCCCGCAAATCGTCGATCCCATGGCAATGATCGGCATGGTCGTGCGTGACGATGCAGGCGTCGAGTGACGTCACTCCGGCATCGAGCAATTGTTCGCGACAATCGGGACCGCAATCGACCAGTAGTTGCCCCTCGCCCGCCTCGATCAGGATCGAAGAGCGGCGCCTCCGGTTTTTCGAGTTCGTCGGGTCGCAGGCGCCCCAATTGCCATCGACATGCGGCACCCCGCCCGAGGTCCCGCAGCCGAGGATCCGGATCTTCACGCCGCCGCTTTGTCGAACAATCGGAAGAAATTTTCGCTGGTCCGGGCCTTCAATTCGTCCAGATCCTCACCGCGCAGATCGGCGACGAAGGCGGCCGTGTCGGCCACGAAGGCCGGCTCGCAGGTCTTGCCCCGATGCGGCACCGGGGCGAGGAACGGGCTGTCGGTCTCGACGAGGAAGCGGTCGCCCGGCAAGGTCTTCGCGGTCTCCTGTAATTCCCTGGCGTTCTTGAAGGTCACGATGCCCGACAGCGAGATGTAAAAGCCGAATTCCAGCGCGCGGTCGGCGAGCCATTGCGAGGAGGTGAAGCAGTGGAGCACCCCCTTCACCCCGCCCTTGGCGACCTCGCGGCTCAGCATCTCGGCGGTGTCCTCTTCCGCCTCGCGCGTATGCACGACCAGCGGCAGGCCGGTGATCCGCGCCGCCTCGATATGGGCCTGGAAACGCGCCTTCTGCGCCTCGCGGTCGGACTTGTCGTAATAATAATCGAGGCCGCACTCGCCGATCGCGACGACCTTGGGATGATCGGCCGCCTTGACGAGCGCCTCGACGCCGAGATCGGGATGATTGTCAGCCTCATGCGGGTGCACGCCGATCGTCGCCCAGACATCGTCATTGCGCTCCGCCGTAGCGACGATGGCGTCCCATTCGCGTTGGCGGGTCGAGATGTTGAGCATGCCCGTCACGCCGCGCGTGCGCGCCGCGTGGAGCACCTCGTCCTGACGTTCGATCAGCCCCTCGTAATTAAGGTGGCAATGGCTGTCGATCAGGCTCATGCGCCCTCCTCCGTCACCAGTTCGAGCCGCGGGAAGGCAGGGGTCGGCTTGGCGATGGGCGCCCCGCCCTCGCCCGCTGCAAGCTGGTCGAGCACCGCCTGCGCGCCCGCCGGCACGACCGGCTGGATCGCCTCGGCCAGCGGCTTGATGGCCGCCGCCAGCGTCCCCAGCACCGCCGCCATCCGTTCGGGATCGGTCTTGCGCAGCGCCCAAGGTGCCATCTCGTCGACATAGGCATTGCAGGCATAGACCGCCTGCAACCACGCCTCGACGCCCTTTTCAAAAGCCCAGTGTTCAAAGTGACTTGGCAGCTGCTCCTCACACGCCTCGCGAACCTTTTCGAGCAGCGCGACATCGGCCCCATCCACGCCCGCCGCGGGAATGAGGCCATCGAGGTTCTTGTGGATCATCGACAGGGTGCGCTGCGCCAGATTGCCGAAGCTATTGGCAAGCTCGGCATTGACCCGCGTGACAAGGCTCTCCTCGCCGACGCTCCCATCCTGCCCGAAACTGACCTCGCGCAGCAAATAGTAACGCAGCGCATCGACGCCATGACGCCGCGCCATTTCCATCGGGTCGACGACATTGCCGAGGCTCTTCGACATCTTCACCCCGCCTTCGCCGAGGAGGAAGCCGTGCGCGAAGACCTGCCCGGGCAATTCGATGCCCGCACTCATCAGGAAGGCGGGCCAATAGACCGCGTGAAAACGGATGATGTCCTTGCCGATGAGATGGCAATCGGCAGGCCAAAATTTGTCCCAGCGCTTGCCACCATCGGGATAGCCGACGCCGGTGATGTAATTGGTCAGCGCGTCGAGCCAGACGTACATGACATGGCCCTCAGACCCCGGCACCGGCACGCCCCAGTCGAAGCTGGTGCGGCTGACCGACAGATCCTTCAGCCCGCCCTCGATGAAGCTCACCACTTCGTTGCGGCGGCTCTTGGGCGCGATGAAATCGGGGTTGGCGGCGATATGGTCGAGCAGCTTTTGCTGATAGGCCGAGAGGCGGAAGAACCAGGTTTCCTCGACCTGCCATTCGACCGGCGTGCCTTCGGGGCTCAACTTCTCGCCTCCCTCGCCGGTGGTCAGTTCCTTCTCGTCATAAAAGGCCTCGTCGCGGACCGAATACCAGCCTTCGTAACGCCCCAGATACAGGTCGCCATTGGCCTCGAGCGCTTTCCACAGTGCCTGCGCGGCGCGATGATGATCCTCGTCGTTCGTGCGAATGAACCGGTCATAAGTGATGCCAAGATCATCGCACATCGCCTTGAACATGGACGACATTTTCGCGCCGAGCTCGCCCGGCGTGATGCCTTGCTCGCGCGCCGTCTGCGCCATCTTCAGGCCATGCTCGTCGGTCCCCGTCTGGAAATAGACGTCGCGCCCCTGCCCCCGCTGAAAGCGCGCCATGACGTCGGCGGCAATCGCCTCATAGGCATGGCCGACGTGCGGCGCCCCGTTGGGATAGGAAATGGCGGTGGAGAGATAATAAGGCTTTGACATGGCTCGCGACTAGCCGTGCCGCGCCGCCGCTGCAAGATGGCCCGTCAGCACATAGATGGTCGATGCGGGGTCACTCGACAGCCGCGGCGCAAGCTGCGCGGTGCGCCGCGCCTCGGCATAGGCGGCGAGCAGCGCCGCCCGCCGTGCCCCCTCGGCTCCCCTCGCCTCCTGCGCCACCAGTCCCGGCAACATCGACAGAAAGATCGCATAGCGATCCGCCGCCGCCTTGAGGCTCAGGCTCTTGGCCAGCGCGGCCCGTTTGCCATTGGTTGGATCGCCGTCGCGCATCAGCAGGCGCGCCGTCTCGGCGAGAGGGGTGAGGTCATGCTCGGCAATCGCCACCGCGCGCCCCGCCGAGCCGCCCGACAGGCTGGCGAGCCGCGCGCGTTCCTGTCCATCGGCCTTGGGCAGCGCGGTCTCGAGCACTCGCGCCACATCACCCTCCGACAAAGGCGCGAAATCGAGCCGACGGCAGCGCGATCTTATCGTCGGCAGCAATCGGCCCGGGGCATGGGTCACGAGGAAAAAGAGCGTCTTGACGGGCGGCTCCTCGAGCATCTTCAACAGCGCGTTGGCCGCGCTCACCTCGAGATCGTCGGCGCTGTCGATGACGATCACGCGCCAATCGGAAAGCGAGGGCGTGACCGCGAACAGATGCGAGAGCTCGCGCACCTGCGCCACCGAGATGTTGCGCGCCAGCCCCGTCCCCGCCTTGTTCATCCCGCGCTCGAGGCGGCGATAGTCAGGATGCGAGCCGGCCTCGAACAGGTGGGCAATGCGGTGTTCGGGCGAAACTTCGAGCCCCGCGCCCTCAGGCACCGGCCCCGCCGCTTCGGCGAGAACGCGCAGCGCGGCCGCTTCGGCAAAGCGAGCCTTGCCCACGCCCTTCGGCCCGGCGAGCAGCCAGGCATGGTGAGGCGTGCGCGACGACCATGCAGCTACAAACCGCCCGACCGCCTCGTCCTGCCCGATGATCATGGCAACAGGTCGCCCAGCGCATAGAGCAGCCGCGCGGTCACCGTCGCCTCATTGCCTGCCGCATCGATCAGCCGAACCCGGTCGGGGTCGGCCTCGGCACTCTTGGCAAAACCGGCATCGACCAGCGCGTGATAGGAAGGCGGCCGCCCGCCGATCCGATCGGCGCCGTCGGCATCGCGGCTGGCGGCGCGCCGCGCCCCCTCCCCGCCTTCCAATCGCAGCACCAGAGTGCGGTCCGGCAGGAAATCCTCCGAGCCGAAGCGATGCAGGTCTCGGATCGCCTCGAACCCCAGGCCACCCGCCTCGCCCTGATAGGCGAGCGATGAATCGAGGAAGCGGTCGGACAGCACCCACTTGCCCTCGGCAAGCGCAGGCCGGATCGTCTTGGCGATATGGTCGGCGCGCGCGGCGGCGAACAGCAGCGCCTCGGCACGCAGCGTCCACCGCCCGTCCTCGCCTTCGAGCAGAAGCTTGCGGATCGCCTCGGCGCCCGGGCTGCCGCCCGGTTCGCGGGTCACCACGACCTCCAGCCCGCGGCCCTCCAGCGCCTGCGCGAGCGCGGCAAGCTGGGTCGACTTGCCGACCCCCTCGCCGCCCTCGAGACTGATGAACCGCCCCCGCGCCATGGCCTCAGGCCATGCCGAGCAGTTGCTTGAGCCCGATCCAGGCGCGGCGGAAGAAGCCGGCCTCTTCGACATCGGCCCCAGCGACGAGCGGGAGCACCGCTTCTTCGCCATCCACCGTGACGATCAATTCGGCGACATTATCGCCCTTGGCGATCGGCGCCTTGAGCGGTCCCTGATAGCGGATCTTGGCCGTCGGGTCGGCGGCAAGCCCGGCGGCGAAGGTCGCGGCGAGATCACGCGGCGCGAGGAGCGAAACACTATCGGCGCTGCCGAGCTGGACCCGTGCCTGCGCCACTTCTGCACCCGCGCCGAACAGCGGCATCGTATCCCACGCGTTAAAGCCCCATTCCATGAGCTTCACGCTCTCAGACACGCGCCCGCCATAGCTGTCCAATCCGGCAACCACCATGATCAGGCGGCGCCCGTCTCGCTCGGCCGAGCCGGTGAAGCCGTATCCCGCTTCCTCGGTGTGGCCGGTCTTGAGGCCATCGGCCCCCGATACCTTTCCAAACAGCGGATTGCGGTTGGGCTGGGTGATCGGACTGCCACCCTGCGTCTCGCCCCAGGTGAATTCCTTCTTGCCGTAATATTTCTTGTACAGCTTGGGGTGATCCTCGATCGTCGAGCGTGCCAGCGTGCCCAGATCGCGCGCCGTCACCAACGTCGCGCCTTCATCGGGCCAGCCCACCGGGTTGCCGAAGCGGCTCTTCGTCAGGCCGATTTCCTTGGCTTCCGCATTCATCCGGTCGACGAAGGCCTCCACGGTGCCCGAGATGCATTCGGCCAGCACCATCGTCGCATCGTTCCCAGAGACGGTCACGATGCCGTACAGCAGGTTTTCGAGGCTCACCTGCTCGTTCGGCGACAGGAACATCGTCGACCCCGCAGCCGGGCCCGACCATTCGCGCCATGTTTCGGGCCGGACCGTGCACATCTTGTCTTCGGCGAGCTTGCCCGCGTCGATCAGCTTGAAGGCCACGTGCGAGGTCATCATCTTGGCCATCGAGGCCGGCGGGATCTGCCGGTCGGCATCCTTTTCGAGCAGCACCTGCCCCGAGGACAGGTCGATGAGATAGGCGATCGGCGCCTCGCCATCGAAGCTCGGGGCGGCGAAGGCCGCGGCAGCAGGAAGGGCGAGGAGCGGCAGAAGAGCAAGGCGCATGAAGGGGCGGCTTTCAAATAGGATGTCGATGGAAACGGACCTTAGGACGGAGCGCGCCCCGCCCTCAAGGCCTAACGCTCGATCGCGTCGGCGACGAGGCCGATGGTGAGCGCGTAGAAGTTGGAGCAATTATAGTCGAGGATCATGTCATAGTTGCGGGTCAGCAAATAGGCCGTGTTCCCCGGCCCGTCGGGCTCGAACAGCTTGAGCATGACATTGTCGGAAAAGCTCGTCGTCACCGGTGTCACACCCAGCGCCCGCCACTCAGCCATCGTCATCCAGCGGCTATGGCGATTGAAGACCGCCGGACATCGCTCGGGCGGGCTCGTCCGGCGCACCGCGTCGCGATCGAAGCCGCGCGGCACGTTGACGGCAATGCCCCAATCGATGCCGCGCTCCCAGCCCTTGGTGGCGAGATAATTGGCGATGGAGGCAAACGCATCGGGCTCTGAGCCCCAAATATCGGCCCAGCCATCGCCATCGCCATCCTTGGCGAGCGCAAGGATGTTGGTCGGCATGAACTGCGTCTTGCCCGCCGCGCCCGCCCAGCTGCCGGTGAGGTGACGCCGCGTATAGCCCTTGTCCATGAGCTTCATCGCGGCGACGAACTCGCCCTCGAACAGATCGCGGCGGCGCCCTTCCCACGCCAGCGTTCCGAGCGCTTCGAACAGGTCGAAATTGCCGGTGATCCGCCCATAGCTCGTTTCCTTGCCGTAGATGGCGAGGATGACGTCCTTGTCGACGCCATATTGATCCTGGATGCGGTGCAGCGTCGTCCAATGCTGCCGCGCCTCTGCCTTGCCGCGGTTGATGATGTCGGCAGTGACATGCTTGCGACGATAGGGCGCGTAGGGCGGAATGCGGGTCGATCCCGGCGAACCGCCCGGCTGGGCTCGATCGAGGTCGATCGAACGTTGTTCGATTTCCAATCTTGGGATCACCGCGTCGATCGTGCGCTGGCTGACCCCCTCGGCGCGGCTACGCGCGGCAAGATGGCGCTTATAGGCTTCCCAGCTCATCGCGCCGGTCGGGGTCGCCGGTACGACCGAGAGACTTTCCGCCGCCTCGATCGCTCCCTCGGGCAGGGGGGCGAGCGGATCGCGCTCCTGCCCACAGGCGGGAAGTGCGAGCGCGACGGCGCTCGCAGCAAGGAAGGTGGTACGCATCAATAGGCTTACGATCATCCAGCCATCCTTATCCATCGCTCGACCGAAAAGCAGCCGATTTCGTCCCGGGCCTTGCACGGACCGGCCTTTCGCCATAGCGAGGCCAATCTGAATCGCGGGTGGACGACGACCGGTTCCCTGTGATTGCGCGGAGAGGTGGCAGAGTGGTCGAATGCTCCGGTCTTGAAAACCGGCGTGGGCGCAAGCTCACCGTGGGTTCGAATCCCACCCTCTCCGCCATTTCCTCTAGCGGCGAAGCTCCGTAAAGAGCCGCCGAAACGCCGCCACCTTGGGCGCGTCGTGGCGCACGATATAGGGGTGGCGCGGGTTTTTCTTCGCGAAATCCTGGTGATAGGTCTCGGCAGGCACGAAAGGCGCGGCGCGCTCCAGCGTGGTGACGATGGGCCGCTCATAGATCCCTGCCCGCCCCAGTTGCGCGATATAGGCGCGCGCCTGCCGCGACTGACGATCATTCATCGGGAAAAAGGCAGTGCGATAATGCTCGCCGACATCGGGGCCCTGCCGGTTCTTGAGCGTGGGATCGGCGATGACCGAGAAATAGACGCGCATCAGATCGGCATAGGACACGACACGCGGGTCGAACACGACCTTCACCGCCTCGGCATGACCGGTCCCGCCAGAAATGACCTGCTTGTAGGTGACATCGCCCGAGGCACCCCCGGCAAAGCCCGACACCGCCGAGCGCACGCCTTCGACCTGTTCAAACACCGCCTCGACGCCCCAGAAACAGCCGCCCGCGAAAATCGCAATTTCGGATGCGGCGGGATTGTCGATCACCAGTCGCGCCGCCGGGACCTTGTCATAGCCGCCCTTGGCCGACGCGCCTCCGCAGGCGGCAAGGGTGAGAGCGAGAAAGGCGAGCGCGCTACGTTTCATCATCGGTCCAATTGCAGTTCGGGGACATCCTCGGGTTCGCGCACGCCGCGCGGATGGTTACGCTTGAGCTGCTCCTTGAGCGCGCGCACCGACGGTGCCCAGAGGAAACCGAAGCTCACGCACCCCTCGCGTCCGTCGACCGCATGATGCAGCCGATGCGCCTGGTAGAGCCGCTGGGCATAGCCCTTCTTGGGGACGATACGGAATGGCCAGCGCTGGTGCACCAGCCCGTCATGCGCGATGAAATAAAGGATGCCGTAGATCGTCGTGCCGAGCCCCACATACCACAGCCACACCGGCCCCATGGCACCGACCGTGAACATGATGATCGCGAGCCCCGCGAATACCACCGCATAAAGGTCGTTCTTCTCGAACATCCCGACGCGCTTTTCGTGATGCGACTTGTGCCAACCCCAGCCCAAGGCACCATGCATCACCCAGCGATGCACCGCATAAGCGGTCAGCTCCATCGCCAGCACCACGGAAAATGCGATCAGAAGCCCCTGCCAGAGGGGAAAGGTCGTCAGGAAAGCAAAACTCATGAGGCCTTCTTCGTTTCTTGCCGCACCGCGGGCAGGCGCCACCAGGGCGTGCCGGGGTGCAGATGATGTTCGTGATGGTAGCCGAAATGGAAACAGCTCAACAGGCTGCCCAGAACCGGGAAGTCGTTCGACCGGCTGTTGTGATGATCGGCGAATGCCTCGCCCTCGACATGGGCATGCGGGCGATAGGTGCCGAAATAGAAAAGCTGCATCGAGGCGGCGAGCGAGGGCCCGGTCCAGAAGAGGAGATGCACCAGCCGCTCCCAGCCGCCAGCCAGATAAAGGATCGCGCCATAGCTGATTACGATCGTCCCCGTGATCCAGAAAACATACCAGTCGAGGTAGCGCGTCATGAAGGTCCAGTACCAGCGCGGCAGGCTCGAGGGATGGTCGGCGTCGAAGTCGGGATCGCCGGCCGTCCCGACATGATCGTGATGCGCATGATGCTTGGGCAGCAGTCGGTCGTAGCTGAACCCCATGTAGAGCCGAAGCGCCACGCGACCGACGAGCCGGTTCACCCCAGGTGCCCCGGGCGCAAGCGACCCATGCATCGCGTCATGCGCGACGATGAACAGGCCCACCGAAAGCCACGTCTGTACAACAAAGAGCGCGAGCGCGAGGAGCGGTTGCTCCCACGCCACGAGGAACCATACCGCCGCGACATGCCCGCCCACCCACGCGCCGACAATCAGCGCTGCCAGCAGCAGGCCGGTCGAAGTCTGGCGAAGGGCGGCGTCGCGTTCCATGGTTACCGCCCTAGCTTATAGCGCCGAGCGGTGAAACAAGGCTGAACGACCTAGCCCTGACGCTTGGCTCAGCTTTGCCGGACCGGGTCAGGATGCATCTCGTCCATTCGCCGCGTGCGCCCGTCGGGGCAGACGATGCGGACATGATGCCGCTTCAATTCGCGCGGGCTCGCGACGCCGCAGCTATGCGCGATGACCCCGACCTCCTTGCGCATCTGGTCGACAAAATTCGCGACCTTGTCGGCCTTGTCCTCGGGCACCAGCCCGCGCTGCAAGCGCTTCCTGTGTGTCGTCACCCCCGTGGGGCAGTTGTTGGTGTGGCACTTCATCGCCTGGATGCACCCGATGGCAAACATGAAGCCGCGCGCGGCATTGATGAAATCGGCCCCCGCCGCCAGCGCCCAGGCGATGTCCGAGGGGGTGATGAGCTTGCCCGACACGATGATGCGGATGCGCTCGGTGAGGCCGTGCTTGGCGCGCAGATCCACGGCAAGCGGCAACGCTTCGTGGATCACCATCCCGACATTGTCCATCAACGGCATCGGCGCGGCGCCCGTCCCGCCGTCGCCCCCGTCGATGGTGATGAAGTCGGGCGCGCTATCCTTGCCGCGCCTCGTGATCGCGCCGAAGAAACCATCGATCCAACCGTCATCACCCAACACCGTCTTGATCCCCACCGGCAGTCCCGACACCTCGCGCAGCATGGCGATATAGTCGAGCAACTCCTCGTCGTTCGAAATCTCGGGGTGGCGGTTGGGCGAGATGCTGTCCTGGCCCTCGGGAATACCGCGAATCTCGGCGATTTCGGCGGTCACCTTCTTGCCCGGCAGGATGCCGCCCTTGCCCGGCTTGGCGCCCTGCGCCAGTTTCAGCTCAATCATGCGAACCTGTTCATGGCTCGCGATCTTCCTGAGCTTGTCAGGATCGAGACTCCCATCCTCTTTGCGCCCACCATATTTGGCGGTCCCCAGCTGGAAGACGATGTCGCCGCCGCCTTCCAGATGCGCGGGCGCCAGCCCGCCCTCGCCGGTCGACATCCAGCAGCCCGCCTTGGCGGTGCCGAGCGACAGCGCGCGGATCGCGGGCCTGGACAAGGAGCCATAGCTCATCGAACTCATGTTGAAGAAGCTCGGCGCCTCATAAGGTCGCTTCGCCCCCGGGCCGATCACGATGGGCGGCGCTTCGACCGCATCTTCATCGAGCGTCGGCCAGGCCGCGTTGACGAAGATAGGCGTACCCACCGGTTGCAGGTTCTTGGTCGACCCGAAGGGCCGCGTGTCGCCCTTGCCGGATGCCGCGCGATCGACCCAGTCGCGCTGGGCCCGGTTGAACGGCATCTCCTCGCGGTCCATCGCGAAGAAATATTGCCGGAAGAACTCGCCGAGCTTGGTGAACAAGTGGCGGAAGCGTCCGATCACCGGATAGTTGCGACGCACCGTGTCGCTGCGCTGGCTGACATCGACGATGAACATCATCGCCACCGCGAGCACCGCCAGGCCCAGCACCCAGATGAAGGCGATGGCCAGCCAGTTGAAAATCTGTTCGGTCACGCTCACGGCCTACGCCTCCCCCTTGCCCTCCAGCGCGGCGAGGAATTCGGCCGCCCAATGGTGGACGTCATAAGCGTTAAGCCCGTCATAGAGACTTTGCCAACGCTCCTTGCGCTCCTCCCACCCCATCCGCAGCGCCTGGTCGAGCTTCTGGGCGATGTCGATCTGGCTGTGCGGATTGATGATGAGCGCACCATCCTCCATCTGGCTCGCCGCCCCGGTGAAGCGCGACAGGAGCAACACACCGGGGTCTTCGGGGTCCTGCGCGGCGACATATTCCTTGGCGACGAGGTTCATGCCGTCGCGAAGGCTGGTCACCAACCCGACATGTGCGGCTCGATAGATGCCAGCCAGCTCGGGCCGCGCATATCCCTTGTTGACGTAGCGGATGGGCACCCAGTCCACCCGTGCATGCTCGCCGTTGATGCGCCCCGACAATTTGTCGAGCTCGTCGCGGATTTCGGCATAGGCCTGCACCTCGCCCCGGCTTGGCGGCGCAATTTGAAGCAAGGTCACCTGCCGATGCCATTCCTCGCGCTCGAGCAGCTTGCGATACCCGTTGAACCGCTCGATCAGCCCCTTGGAATAATCGAGCCGGTCGACCCCGACGATCATCTGCCCCGTCACATTGTCGCGTGCACGGGTGTAGCTCGCCTCGGCTTCGGGCCCGACCGCGAGCTCGGCGAAGTCTTTCGCATCGATGCCGATGGGAAAGGTTGCGCAACGGATGGTGCGATCCCCGATCGTCAGCCACTCGCCATCGACCTCGGCGTCCAGCTCGCGTTCGCAATAGTGAAGGAAGCTCTCGCGCCACTCGTCGGCCTGAAAGCCGATCACGTCATAGGCGAGCATCGTCTCCACCAGCCGCCGATGAAAAGGCAGCGTCAGCATCAACCGATGCGGCGGCCAGGGCGTGTGCAGGAAAAAGCCGATCCGGTTCTTTACCCCCCGGTCGCGCAGATAGGATGCCATCGGAATGAAGTGATAATCATGGACCCAGATCGCGTCGCCCTCCCCCACCATCGGGGCAAGGGTCGAGGCCATCTTCTGGTTCACTTCCTCATAGCGCTTGCCGAAGGCGCGATCGAAATCGGCAAGATCGATGCGATAGTGGAACACCGGCCACAGCGTCCGATTGGCATAGCCATTGTAATATTCCTCGACGTCTTGTTCATCGAGGTCGACCACCGCCGCCGACACGCCATCATGCTCGAAAGCGTCGACCTCGCCGGTAAAGCTCGGCGCGGTATTGCCCGACCAGCCGAACCACAGCCCGCCCGATTTCCGTAGCGCCGAGGTCAGCGCTACCGCGAGCCCGCCTTGCGCGCCGTCATTCTCGCGGCCGCGAGGCACGTTGACCCGGTTCGAGACGACGATCAGCCGGCTCAACGGACCGCGCTCCACGGCCGCGACAACAGCATCGCGCAATTAATCAGCCCGACCAGCGAATAGGTCTGCGGGTAATTGCCCCACAATTCGCCCGTCTTGAAATCGGTATCCTCGCTCAACAGGCAGGCGGGGGTCAGCCGTTTCAGCGTCGCCTCGAACAGGTCGCGCGCCTCTTCGTCGCGCCCGACCCGGTGTAGCGCCTCGATGAGCCAGAAAGTGCAGAAGTTGAACGCCGTCTCCGGCAGCCCGAAATCATCCTCGCTGGCATAGCGCAGCATCTGGTCGCCATGTCGCAACCCTTTCTCCACCGCCTCGAGCGTCGCGCGGAACTTGGGATCGTCGACCGGCACGAAGCGCATGTCGACAAGCTGCAACAGGCTCGCGTCCAGTTCGTCGCCATCGAAGATCGCCGAATAGCGCCCCTTCTCCTCGCACCAGGCGCGCTCCTCGATCACGCTGCGAATGTGCCGTGCCTTGTCGGTCCAATAGCGTTCGCGATCCTCCAGCCCCAGCCGCCCCGCGATATTGGCGAGCCGGTCGACCGCTGCCCAGCACATGACCGAGGAATAGGTATGCACCGAGGCGCGCGTTCGAAATTCCCACAGCCCCGCATCGGGTTCGTCGAATTTAGCCGCCGCCATCTCGCCGATCGCTTCCAGCTGCCGGAAATCGCTCTCGTCCCCGGCGCGAAACAGGCGTTTGTCGAAGAAGGCCTGCGCGTTCGACAGGACGATCTGGCCATAGGCATCATGTTGCGACTGGGTGAAGGCGGCATTGCCGATGCGCACCGGCCCCATGCCGCGATAGCCAGACAGCGCTTCTGCAAACCCCTCGGTCAGCTGCGCATTGCCCCCCACGCCATAGAGTGGCTGCAACTCCTCGCCCTCGGCCCCGTCGACGAGATCGCGCAGATAATGGAGATAGCCCTCGAGCACGTCGAGCGCGCCGAGGCGATTGAGCGCCTGCACGGTGTAATAGGCATCGCGGATCCAGCAATAACGATAATCCCAGTTGCGCTCCGACCCCGGCGCTTCCGGGATGGAGGTCGTCAGCGCGGCGACGATGGCGCCCGTTTCCTCATGCTGGCACAGCTTGAGCGTGATGGCGCAGCGGATCACCATATCCTGCCAATCCAAGGGCACCGCCAGACCGCGCACCCAATGCATCCAGTGGCGCTTGGTCTTGTCCATCATCCGCGCGACATTGGGCCCTATCGCGCCCTGAAAGCTCTCGTCCGCGCCGAGGAAAAACGCCATGTCGCGTTCGATCCGGAACGCCCGGCCGTCGAGCACGCGCCCCACGGGCGCATCGGTCGAGAGGCGAAGCGGCGCAGGCTCGGTCAGATAGCGCACATGATTGGACCCGCGCGTGCGATCGGCATCCTCCTCCCCCCAGCCGGTCGCGGGGTTGAGCATGATCTTCAATCGCGGCCCGCCCGCCACCGGGCGAACGATCCGCGCGAAGGCGACGGGGCGATAAAGCCGTCCCTTGGCCATGTAGCGCGGACAGAAATCGTAGACATCGACCGCGCCCCCATCCTCGTCGGTCAGACGGGTGATAAGGATCGGCGAATTGCCGTCATAGCGCGGCTCTGCCGAAACCTGCTTCTCGAGTGCGAAGCGCCATTCGCCGCGCGGCAGGCCCACGCGCCCTTCGCCCTTGGGTTCGAGCAGCGAACAGAACAGCGGATCGCCATCGACCTGCGGCTGGCAGCCCCAGACGAAGCCCGCCTGGTCATCGACCAACGCGCTGACCTGGCAATTGCCGATCGGCCAGAGATTGAGATTGTTCATCCGAGCCACTCCCATACCGCATCCACGTCGGCGAGGCGATGCCGTGCCCGGCTGCCCTCGCGCGATCCCACCAGCACGCCATGGCCGCCGAGCGCCTGCGCGGCGGCAAAGCCATGTTCGTCGGTGAGATCGTCTCCCACCATCACCGGCACGCCGGTGCTGAACGGCGCCCGCCGCATCAGCCGCGTCAGCGCATCGCCCTTGTCCCCGCCAGGCACGCGCAGTTCGGCGACATGATCTCCGAACTGGCAGCCGAGCTCGTTGAGCTCCGCGATCCGCCGCACCATCAATGCGGCCCGGTCGCCCCGCGCCGGATATTGGCGCCAGTGCAGCGCCGCCCCGAAGGGCTTCTCCTCATAGAGCAGCCCCTGATCCGCCGCGAACGCCTCGAGCTCTGCCAGCGCTGCCCCGAGCCGCTCAGGCGCCTCACCCCATGTCTCGCGCACGCCCTCGATCCGCGCCTCCATCCCATGCGAACCAATGAGCGCGATCCGTTCATCGCCAATCCGCGCGGAGAGGCTGTTCAGCGCCCGCCCGCTCACCACCGCCAGCCGACCGTCCAACCGCTCGTGCACGGCGATCAGGCGTTCCAGCCTCCCCTCGCCCAGCCGCGTCGCCTCGGGATCGCTGGTGAAGCCCGCCAAGGTCCCGTCGAAGTCGAGGAACAGGCTGGCGCCCTTCAATAAACTTGTTGATGCGGTCTCGACGATGCCTCGCCCCCGTTGTGATCGTTCCCATGGCTCTACGCAGCACGAATGGGCCAGTTCCCGCCGCTTTTCGCTGGAACCGGCTCGCCGCCCACGGTAAAGCGCGGCCCATGCTTCAGAAATCGACCCCCAAGACGCTTGTTCCCTTCGACTGGGAAGATCCCTTCAACCTCGATGACCAGCTGACCGACGAAGAGCGGATGGTGCGCGACAGCGCCCATGCCTTCGCGCAGGAGCAATTGCTTCCCAATGTGAAAGATCACTTCAACGAGGAAGTGTTCGATCCCGAGATCATGCCCAAGATGGGCGAACTCGGCCTGCTCGGCGCGACGGTCGGCGAGGAATATGGCGGCGCCGGCCTCGGCTATGTCAGCTACGGCCTCATCGCCCGCGAGATCGAGCGCGTCGACAGCGGCTATCGCAGCGCCTGTTCGGTGCAGTCCAGCCTCGTCATGCACCCGATCAACGCCTACGGGTCGGAAGAGCAGAAGAAGAAATACCTTCCCAAGCTCGCGACCGGCGAGATGGTCGGCTGTTTCGGCCTGACCGAACCCGATGCGGGCTCGGACCCGGGCGGGATGCGCACGACCGCGAAGAAAATCGACGGCGGCTACCTCCTCAACGGGGCCAAGATGTGGATCACCAACAGCCCCATCGCCGACGTCTTCGTCGTCTGGGCCAAGTCGGAAGCGCATGACGGCAAGATCCGCGGCTTCGTCCTCGAAAAGGGCATGAAGGGCCTCACCGCCCCGCAGGTGAAGGAAAAACTCAGCCTGCGCGCCTCGATCACCGGCGAGATCGTCATGGACGATGTCGAGATTCCAGAAGAAAACCTCCTCCCCAATGTCGAGGGGCTCAAGGGCCCCTTCGGCTGTTTGAACGTCGCCCGCTACGGCATCAGCTGGGGCGCGATGGGAGCGGCGGAGGCCTGCTATGCCAGCGCGCGCAACTACCAGCTCGAACGCAAGCAGTTCGGCCGCCCGCTCGCCGCCAACCAGATTCCGCAATTGAAGCTTGCCAACATGGCAACCGAGATCGGCCTTGGCCTCCAGGCCAGCCTGCGCGTCGGCCGCCTGCTCGAAGAGGGCAAGCTCACCCCCGAGATGATCTCGATCATCAAGCGCAACAATTGCGGCAAGGCGCTCGAGATCGCCCGCACCGCGCGCGACATGCATGGCGGCAACGGCATCAGCTCGGAATATCCGGTCATGCGCCACATGCTCAACCTCGAGACGGTCAACACCTATGAGGGCACGCACGACGTCCACGCCCTCATCCTCGGGCGGGCCATCACCGGCATTTCGGCTTTCTAAAGCCTTGGGCACGAGCTAGGCTCCCCTCGGATCCATCCGGGGGGAGTTTTACGCATGACCGTCGCCATCATCGCCATCGCCATTCTGGTCGTCCTGCTCCTTTGGGGCGTTGGCATCTACAACAAGCTGGTGCGCCTGCGCGCGCTGGTGCGCGAAGCCTTTTCGGGCATCAACGTCCAGCTCCGGCGCCGCGCCGACCTCATCCCCAATCTCGTCGAGACGGTGAAGGGCTATGCCTCCCATGAGCGCGAGACGCTCGAAGCGGTGATCGCCCAGCGCGGCAATGCCGTCGCCGCCAAGGGCGTCGAGGCGACCGCGCAGGCCGATGCGATGATGACCGGCCTCTTGGGCAGGCTCATGGCCGTGGCCGAGGCCTATCCCGACCTCAAGGCCGACGTGAACTTCCAGAAGCTGCAGGACGAGCTGACCGCAACCGAGAACGAACTCGAGGCCGCGCGCCGCTACTACAACGCCACCGCGCGCGACCTCAACACCCGCGTCCAGTCGGTCCCCGACAATTTCGTCGCGGGCCCCTTCGGCTTTTCCACCGAACCCTATTATGAGGACGTCGACCCGGCGATCCAGTCGGCGCCCAAGATCGACTTCGCGGGCTGAGGGCGGTGCCTCTGCGCGCGTTTCTCGCCGCCTTCCTTGCGCTGCTTCTCGCCGCGAGCCCGGCCCAGGCGCGCGAGACGATCCGGCATTTCCACGCCGATTATGCGATCCAGCCCGATGGCTCGATGCAGGTGGTCGAGACGATCCGGGTCCGGGCGGAGGGGCGCGAGATCAAGCGCGGCATCTTCCGCACCATTCCGACCCGCTACCGCGATCGCGACGGATCGGTCGAGAATGTCCGCTTCCGCTTTCTCGGCGCCGAGCGCAACGGCCGCCGTGAAGAGGCAAAGGTCACGCGCCAGTCGAATGGCATGAACATCCGCCTCGGTAGCGCCGATACGTTTCTCACGCCTGGCGAGCACAGTTACAAGCTGCGCTACACCATCGAACGCGCGGTCGGGCGGTTCGACGCGTTCGACGAGCTTTATTGGAACGTCACCGGCAACGACACGACCTTTCCGATCGAACGCGCCAGCGCGACGATCCGCTTGCCCACCACCGCCCCCGGCGGCTTCATCCAGAGCAGCTCCTATACGGGGCGCGTCGGCAGCGCCGAAAATAACGCCCGCATCACCCGGCAGGATGACCGACAGATACGCTTCGAAACCACGCGCGGCCTCGCCCCCCGCGAAGGCCTGACCGTCGCCGCCGCCTTTCCCAAGGGTGTTGTCACCCCGCTCTCGAATGCCGAGCAGCTCGAACGCCGCCTCGCCGACCATGCACCGCCGATCGCGGCGCTCCTCGGCTTGCTGCTCGTCGTCGGCTATTATGTCCACGCCTGGCGCACGGTAGGGCGCGATCCACGCGCTGGCCCTGTCGTTCCGCTATTCGCCCCGCCCGACGACCTCAGCCCCGCCGCGATCCGCTACCTGACGCGCCAGACGATGGACCATCGCGGCATGACCGCCGCGCTCGTCGATTGCGCCATCAAGGGTCATGTCGAATTGAGCGAGAAAGATGCCGGGCTGTTCAAGACACGCAAGATGACGATCCATCGCCTCGACCCCACTGCCGAGCTACGGGCGATCGGCAAGGGCGAACAACGCATGCTCGCCGAGCTGGCACGGCCGGGCCAGTCGATCGAGATGGACAATGACCATCACGAGGCATTCAGCGCCGCCCGCAAGGCGCTCGAAAAGCCCTATGAGGATCACTATCTCGGCAAGGCCTTCCACCGCAATCTCGGCTGGGCCTTCGCGGGCATGCTGTTCCTCATCGCCGGCATCTGGCTCGCCGCGGCGGGGGTGGTATGGGCCGAGGAAATGGCGCACTCCTCGCAGATCCTCCTGTCGGTCGCAGGCGTCACCGTCGGGGCCCTTTTCTTCCTCGGTCGCCCGGATCGGGGCGACGCCTTTCGCTGGCCGATCATCATCCTCGCGCTCGTCATCGGTTCGGCAGGCCTGCTGCTCGGCCTCCCCTTCGTGCCTCTTGCCGCCGCCAGCGGCAATTTCGCGCCCGTTCTCGTCCCCATGATCGGGGGCGGCCTCATTGCCCTCTCGGGTTTTTTCTGGATGGATGCGCCGACCCCCAGGGGCCGCGCGATGCTCGACCGCATCGCGGGCTTCAAGCAATATCTCGAGACCACCGAACAGGAGCGGTTCGATCGGATGCAGTCGCCCCGCGAACAGCTCAAGCTGTTCGAACGCTATCTGCCCCATGCCATCGCCTTAGGCGTCGAGAACCGTTGGGCGAGCCGGTTCGAGGACGTGCTCGCCGCTGCTGCCGCCGCTCCGAGCGACCGCAACCGCGACCAAGGCTTCGTTTGGTATCACGGCAGCCGCGACATCTGGTCCAACCCCACGGGCTTCGCGACCGCGATCGGCGCGTCCATGACCTCGACTATCGCGTCGGCCTCCAGTGCCCCGGGCTCCTCGAGCGGGTCTGGTGGCGGCGGTTTTTCGGGCGGTGGCGGTGGGGGCGGCGGGGTCGGCGGCTGGTAACGTCTAGCCGCCGCGCGGCGCGGGGCGCCGCCACACGCCGACCGGCTCGTCGCCGTACATCTTCTCGCCGCGATAATCGAAGCCGAGCTTGCCCGCCAGCTTGCGCGACGGCGCATTGTCATCGTCGATGATGGCCCAGATCGACACGCCGTGCTCGGCGTCGAGCCAGGCGAGCGCCGCACTGGTGGCCTCGAAGGCCAGGCCCTTGCCGCGCCCCTCGGGTGCGAAGATATAACCGAGTTCGGGATCGGGCTCGAACCCCCCGTCGATCCCACGCCAAGCGTTGAAGATGCCGCACGTACCAATGAGCGCACCATCCTCGAGGCGGGTCACCGCCCAACCGCCATAGCCGATGATCTGCCAACTGCCGATCGAGGCGAGCCAGCGACGCCAGGCGTCCTCTCGGCTCGATCCCCGGCCACCGACGAACCGCATTGTCGAATGATCGGCGACGATGGCATAGTAAGCGTCCCAGTCATCCGGCTGGTAATGACGCAGCACCAAACGCTCGGTCTCCAGCGTGGGAGCCGAGCGCAAGGGCTTAAGGGGCGCGCCCGCATCCACGGGCGCCGCGCCTTACTTCTTCTTCGAGAGCGAAAGACCGCCGAAACGCTTGTTGAAGCGTTCGACCTGGCCGCCCTGCGCCGCCTTGCGGCTGCCACCGGTCCACGCCGGATGGCTCTTGGGATCGATGTCAAGGGCGAGCGTGTCGCCTTCCTTGCCCCAGGTCGAGCGGGTCTCGAACTTCGTGCCGTCGGTCATTTCGACGGTGATCATGTGATAGTCGGGATGCGTTTCTTTTTTCATCGTCTTTTCCGATTGTTGGGCCGGTTTCCGACCGGCCTTGGGAAAGGGTCGCGGCTCCCTAGCCAATCATGCCTTGCCGATCAAGCAAAACCGGCCTAGCGCTACAGGCGGATCACCGAGGTTCCGCGACCGTAATGGCCGCGGCGAAGAGGGAAGCCGGCGAACATCCGGCGCTGTGCCCGCAACTGTGAGCGACCGCAACCGCGGTCGCGAAGCCAGATACCGGCCTCAATCGATCCATCGTCCGTCCCATCCGCCGGGGTCAGCGGAAGGGCGCGAACAAGGTCGGGCGACCGCTTGCCGGCGGTCCGCACGCTCCTTGGCGTCGTGACGAATCGACGCTTTGAGGAGACGACCGTTGTTTCAGGACCTGCCACCACCGCCACCCGAGCTAGCCGCACCGCCCGCCGAGGAAATCACCATCGGCGAACCCCTTGCGGAGCGCATGATCTTCGTGACCGCCTCGCGCACCCCCGTGCCTCGCGCACGCGCCAGCGATGCCGTCACCCTCGTTCAGCCGACGACCATCGATCACGCCGCACCCCCGCGCCTCGCCCCGCTCCTGCGGCTTGTCCCCTCTGCCGCTTTGTCCGAGGCCGGCCCCGCAGGCAGCCAGGCACAGTTGCGCCTGCGCGGCAACGAAGCGAACCACAGCCTGCTGTTCATCGACGGCATCAAGGCCAACGACCCCGCCGCCGCCAACGAGGCCCGGTTCGAATTGCTTGGCACCGCGCTCGCCGACCGCATCGAGCTGCTGCGCGGATCCCAAAGCGCCCTGTGGGGCCCCGAGGCGATCGGCGGCGTCGTCGCACTACGCAGCGAACTTTTCCCGCTCCGCCCCGTCTCCAACCTGCGCGCCGAGACCGGCAGCTTCGGCCACCGTCTGCTTGCCGCCGACCTACGCCAGCAGCAGCTGGCTCTCCATGTCTCG
The DNA here is from genome assembly GCF_026157085.1 of Sphingomicrobium arenosum. Classification (NCBI taxonomy): domain Bacteria; kingdom Pseudomonadati; phylum Pseudomonadota; class Alphaproteobacteria; order Sphingomonadales; family Sphingomicrobiaceae; genus Sphingomicrobium; species Sphingomicrobium arenosum. The sequence goes on along the minus strand of NZ_JANPVN010000001.1, from coordinate 676,419 downwards.
ACCCAGGCTGCGAGGGGCTATGACGCGCTCGGCGGCGATGGCGATGACGATGGCTACGCCCTGACCACCGCGCGCCTCGCGACCAGTCACGATCTCGACCCCGCCACGCGCCTCCACGCCAATGGCTTCCTGATCGCCGGGCACAGCGACTTTGATGGGCTCGATCCGCTCACTTTTACCCGCGCCGACACGTCCGATGTGACGCGCAACCGCCTTGGCGCGGCGCGGATCGGCGTGGAGCAACATCGCGGCGACTGGGAATGGCGCGCCGATGCGAGCCTCCTCGCCTCGTCCAATCGCAACCTCCTCGACGATGCGCCGCGCAACCGCACTGCCGCCGAGCGCGCCACCTTCTCAGGCCAGCTCAGCCACCCCTTCCGCCTCGCCGAGACCGAGCAACGCCTGACCGTCGCACTCGATCATGAGCGCGAGGCTTTCAAAGCCGACGACGTGGAATATGGCGGCGCGACCCGCCAATCGACGTCACGCGCTCGCACTGGCCTCGTCGCCGAATGGCGCGGCGAATTCGGCTTTCTCTCCCTCGACGCAGCGCTGCGCCATGACCTGTTCGACCGCTTTGCCGATGCCACCAGCCTGTCCGCCGGCACGCGGCTTTCGTTGAACGCAAGCTGGTCGCTGCGCGCCAATTATGGCGAAGGCATTGCGCAACCCAATTTCTACGAGCTGTTCGGCTTCTTCCCGGAAAATTTCATCGGCAATCCCAACCTCGCGCCCGAGCGTAGCCGCGGCGGCGATCTCGGCCTCGCCTATGACCATGGCGGCATCACCGCCGCGCTGACCGTCTTCGACCAGCGCCTGACGGGCGAGATTGTCGACCTGTTCGACCCCGAGACCTTCGAGACCAGCGCCGCCAACAGTAGCGGCACGAGCCGCCGTCGCGGCGTGGAGATCGAGGCCAGCGCGCGTCTCTCCGAGACGCTGCGACTCTCTGCCAGCTATAGCCATCTCGATGCTTCCCAGCCCGATCCCGGCGGCGACCTCCTGCTACGCGAGACCCGCCGCCCCGCCCATCAGGGCGCCATTGCGCTGGACGGCGCCGCCGGGCGCTGGACCTATTTCGCCTCGCTCGCGCTGACCGGCGAACGCGACGACCTCGACTTCGACGCCTGGCCCGCCGAGCGTGTTTCGCTCGGTGCCTACGCGCTGCTCGATGCTCGCCTGGCCTATCGCCTGACCGACGGGATCGAAGTGAGCCTGCGCGGCGCCAACCTGCTCGACGCCGATTATGAAGACGTCATCGGCTACGCCACCCCGGGAAGGAGCCTGCATGTCGGCCTCGCTCTTGCTCGCTAGCGCCGCCGCGCTGCGGGTCGCCAGCCTCGATCTGTGCGCCGATGCCTATGCGCTTCGGTTCGCGCGCGCGGGGCAGCTCGTCAGCGTCAGCCATCTCGGCCGCGACCCTCAGGAGAATGTTCTCGCCGCCCGCGCCGCCGCGCTTCCCGGCAATGGCGGGCGGATCATCGATGTCGCCGCCCTCAAACCCGACATCGTCCTTACCAGTCGCCCCATCGGCACTGGCGCGGCGCGGCTCGCCGAGCGTCTCGGCATCCGTATCGTTACCCTCCCCTATGCCGCCAGCCCCGCCGAGGTGCGCGCGACCGTCGGCCGCGTCGGCGACCTTTTCGGCACCGTCCCACGCGCGCGCCAGTGGCAAAACCGCTTCGACCGCCTCGCCGTGCGGCGAAAGGCGGCCGAGCGCCGCGCCCTGTTCGTGGGGCCCGGGGGTACCGATCCCGGCACGCTCGCCTCGGGGTGGCTCTCGCTCGCCGGGCTGGTCCCGCTCGAACTGGAAACCGGGCGCGGCACGGTCGAGGCCATTGTGACCGCCAGGCCCGATCTCATCCTCGAGAGCCGCTACCGCGAGAGCGAATGGCATCGCGGCGGGCGTTGGCGGCGCCATCCGCTCGTGACGCGCCTCGACATTCCCCGCATCCATGTCGACGGTCGCCCCTTCATATGCGGCGGCCCCGCCATGCTCGACGTGATCGAGCGCCTCGAACGGCAGCCACGCACATGATCCGGCTCGCCATCCGCCTCGCGCCAGCGCTCCTGCTCCTCCTGATGGCGGCGCTGCATTTCGTCCTTCCGCTCGACCTGTTCAACCTCGACGACGACATCGCTCGCGCCATCATGCTCGAGCTGCGCGCCCCGCGCACCCTGCTCGCCATCGGCTACGGCGCCGCGCTCGGCATTACCGGCGCCGCGCTCCAGGCCGTGTTCGCCAACCCTCTCGCCTCCCCCGACATCACCGGCGCCGCCTCGGGCGGCGCATTGGGCGCCGTCGCGACCGGCCACTTCCTCGCGCTCACCAGCCCCATCGCGCTGGCCGTGGGCGGTGCCATGGGATCGGGTCTCGCGCTGATCGGCCTCTTCCTCATCGCCGGACGCGGCGCCGATCCTGCGCGCCTGCTCCTCGCGGGCCTCTCGATCGCACTCGCCGCGGGCGCGGCCACCTCGCTCCTTCTCGCGCTGGCCCCCTCTCCCTTCGCTTTCTACGACCAGTGGCGCTGGCTGATGGGCAGCCTCGTCGATTCGGGCTGGCCCGACACGCTCGCCGCGCTCGTTCCGGCCAGCGTCGCCGCGCTCCTCCTATGGCGCGAGCGGCGCAGCTACGACCTCGTCGCATTGGGTGAAGATGTCGCAGCCTCCTACGGCATCGGGCCGCAGGCGCTGGCCCGCCGAACGATTTTTCTCTCCGCCATTGCAATCGGTGCCTGCGTCGCGGCCTGCGGCGCGATCGGCTTCGTCGGCCTCATCGCCCCGATCGCCGCGCGCGCGCTCACCCGTGGCCACCCGGGCAAGGCCCTTCTCCCCGCCGCGGTGCTCGGCGCCGCGCTCCTGCTCGCCGCCGACCTCGTCGTCCGCGCCGCTCCCGACGGGCGCCCGATCCCGATCGGGGTCGTCACCGCGCTGATCGGCACCCCGCTCTTCATCCTCCTGTTGATGCGCATGAAAGCGAGCCCGGCATGAGCCTCGATGCCCGCAACCTCACCCTGTCGGGACGCCTCGAGACCACCGATCTCCTCGTCGAACCGGGCGAACGGGTCGCGTTGATCGGCCCCAACGGCAGCGGCAAGACCAGCTTGCTACGCTGTCTCGCCGGCATCGGTGGCTGCCAGACCAGCAGCCTCACCATTGCCGAAGAAACGCTCGAGACCGCAAGCCCCGCGCGCCGCGCTCGGCTGATCGGTTACCTCCCGGCATCGCGGCTCGTCCATTGGGCGATCCCTGTTCGCGACCTGCTCCGCCTCAGCCCCATCGCACCATCGCCCGACCGGCTCGACATGCTGATCGAACGGCTCGCGCTGGAGGAATTTCTCGACCGCCCTGCCAACCAGCTCTCGACCGGCGAGCGGGCGCGCATCCTGTTCGCCCGCACGCTCGCCACCGCGCCGCGCTTCCTCTTTCTCGACGAGCCCTTCGCCAATCTCGACCCCTTCTGGGTGCTGACGATGCGCGACATGCTGGTCGAAGAATCCGAGGCCGGGCGCGGGGTCATCGCCGCGCTGCACGACCTCCAGCTCCTCGGCACCTTCGATCGTCTCGTCCTGATGCGCGAAGGGCGCGTCGTAGCCGACGCGCCCCGCATGGAACTCGAGCATAGCGATGTCATCGCCGATCTGTTCGCCCTCAGGCGCGAGCCCGATGGCTCGATGGTGCTCGGCTGATGCCTAGTCGTCGGACGGCGGATCGGCGATCATCGCGGTAAAGCTGGTCTGGCAGGTCACCTCGCCATCGACCGAGGCCTTGCCCTCGAACTTGCAGATATTGCGCCGCATCTGGACGATCTCGACGTCCAGCGTGAGGAGGCACCCGGGCTCTACCGGCTTGCGAAACTTCGTATCGCCGATCGCCATGAAATAGACGAGCTTGTTCGAGCCCGCCAGGTCCATGCTCTCCACAGCCAGCACGCCCGCGGCCTGCGCCAGCGCTTCGATCTGGAGGACGCCGGGCATAATCGGGCGTCCGGGGAAATGCCCCTGGAAAAACTGCTCGTTCATGCTCACCGCCTTGATCGCGGTGATCGACTTGTCCTTCTCGATCCGCTCGACACGGTCGACCAGAAGCAGCGGATAGCGATGCGGCAGCGCCGCCATCACCCGCCGAATATCCAGCGGGCCGATGACGGCGCTATCGTTGGTGTCACCCATCGCGGGAAGCCTTAGCGGCCCTGCTGGGGGGTGGTCTGCGCAGCGGGCTGGGCCGGCGCCGGTGCATTGACGTTGATGCTGGTGAGCGTGCGGTTCACTTCGGCCAGCACGTCATTGGTGAGGTCGACCGCCGGCTGATGGGCAAGGGTCGTGTCCGCCGGAACGATGATGTGCACGCCGCGACGCGCGATCACCTGCTGATAGGCCGGATCGATCGCCTGGCCGATCTGCTGGAGAATGAAGTTGCGGTTGCGCTGCACCACCTGGTTGCGCTGCTGGATCTCGGCGGCAGCAGCCTGCTGCTGCTGTTGGAACGCTGCGGCGCGCTGCTGGAGATCGGCCGAGGCCTCGGCGCCGCCAAGCGCATTGATCTCCTTCTGCAGCGCCTGCGCGGTCGCCTGCAGCGGCTGGCCCAGCTCGGCTTCGCGGGTGCGGATCGCCTGCGCCTGCTGCTCGAGCGACTGCAGCGCGGTGACGCAAGCAGTGCACGTGGTGGCCACGCGATTGACGTCGACGACACCGATCTTGGTGTCGGGGAAGGACTGCGCCGAGGCGGTCGCGGGCGAGAGGGTCGCGGCGGCAAGACCAGCGGCGATGAGAAGATTTTTCATTAGAATTGGGTTCCTACGTTGAACGAAAAGAGACGGGTATCGTCGCCTTCCTGCTTGATCAGCGCATGCGCCAGATCGAGGCGAAGCGGACCGAAGGGCGACACCCAGTTGGCCCCGATCCCGACCGTCAGGCGCGGGTTGGGGCTGTTGCCGACGAATTCCTCGCGATAACCGGGCGACTGGGTATACCCCGTCGCAATGTCGGCACAGGAGGTGATCGGCGTCACCCCGTCATCGAGCGTATCGCCGGGCGACACGCGGCGGAATTCAGGGCCGTCGGTCGTCGCGGGCGAACAGAAGAAGAGGTAATCGTCGACGTCCGGCGCGGTAAGATCCCACACCGAGCCCACATCGACGAAGGCCGACGGGCGGATGCCGAAATTCTCGAGCGCGGCCGAGGTCGGGAATTCGAGCTCGAGGCGACCGAAATAATAGGCTTTGCCGCCGAGCGCGTTCGACGTGCGCGTCGCCTCGTCCGACAGGTTGCCGTCCGCATCGTAATTGCGACGCAGCACGCGCGGGCCGATGCCGCGGATGTCGAAGCCGCGGAAGGACGGCCCGAAGAAGCGGTCCGAGATACGGATGGGATCGCGGAAATCCTGTTCCTCATGACCGAGCGGGGCGATGTAACCGCCCTGCGCATTGATCGAGAGGACGAAATCGGCGGGCATGCGGAAGTAGCGCGTCGCATCGGCGATGGAGCGCAGATATTTCACATCGCCGCCGAGCCCGGCAAAGTCCTGCCGCAAGCTCGCGCGAATACCGCGCGTGGCGCGCAGCCCGTTGGTGTTGTTGAACGCCAGGCTGTAGCCGATCGAACTGGTCAGTCGTTCACCGAGCTCGTTACACAGATAGGTGCCGGCCTTCAGCGGATCGCACTCGTCGTCGTCGAGCGTGCCGCTGCCGTCGAGATCGGTGTAGAAAGTCTCGCGATCGAGCGTGATGTCGTCGAGCACCAACTGATAGCGCAGCCCCGCCGACAGATATTCCGTCACCGGGAAGCCGAGCCGTAGTCCGCCGCCCGTCGACAGCTGGCTGTAGGTCGAACGGCGATCCGAACCGACGAAGTTGAAGCTGTTGAAATCGCGGCGATAGACGTCGGCGCCGAGCAGGATCGGACGACCGAGGAAGAAGGGCTCGGTGAAGCCGAATTGGACGCTGCGCGAATAGCGCGACCAGTTGACCCCGGCCAGGAGCGTCTGACCCTTGCCCATGAAATTGTTCTGGCTGATCTGCGCCGAAACGAGGAAGCGCTCGAGGCTCGAGAAGCCTGCCGAGAAGGTCAGCTGGCCGGTCGGCTTTTCCTCGACATCGAGGGTCAGCGCGACGCGGTCGTCACCGATCGGCGTCTGCTTGATCTCCAACTCCTGGTTGAAATAGCCGAGGCTGCGGATGCGGTCTTCGGAACGGCGCAGCAGCGTCGCGTTGAAGGCATCGCCTTCGAACAGGCGGAACTCACGGCGGATCACATTATCGCGCGTTACCGTATTACCGTTGATGTCGACCCGATCGATATAGACCCGCGCCGCCTCGTTCGTGCGGAAGGTAAGGTCCATCGTCAGTTCTTCGGGATTACGCGTGATCGCCGGACTGATGTCGGCAAAAGCATAGCCCACGAGGCCCGCCGCCTCGTTCAGCGCCGTGACCGTGTCCTCGACCTTGCGCGCATTGAACCAGTCGCCCGGCTCGATATCGACGAACAGGTCCATCGCCTCTTCATCGAAATCACGCAGTGCGCTGTCGGTCTCGACCTCGCCGAACTTGTAGCGCGGGCCTTCCTCGACGACATAGGTAATGACGAAATCCTGCCGGTCGGGCGTCAGCTCGGCGAGCGCGCTGACGACGCGGAAATCGGCATAGCCTTCGGTGAGATAGAAGATCCGCAGCGCCTGCTGGTCGGCGCCGAGACGATCGGGATCGTAACTGGTGTTCGACTTCAGGAAGCCGAGCACCCCGCCCGCCTCGCGGCTGTACATCTGCTTGATCAGCTTGCCGTCGGAAAACTGTTCGTTGCCGATGATGTTGATCGACCGGATCTTGGACTTGGGGCCCTCGTTGATCTCGAAAATGAGGTCGACGCGATTCTGATCAAGCTCGACGATCTTGGGCTCGACCACCGCGGCGAAGCGCCCTTCGCGCGTGTAGAGCTCGATGATGCGATCGACATCGGCGCGCACCTTCGAACGCGTATAGATGCGGCGCGGCGCGAGCCGGATTTCGGGCGCGATCTTGTCGTTCTTGAGACGGCGATTGCCTTCCAGAACGATGCGATTGATGATCGGGTTTTCCTTGACCGCGATGACGAGATTGCCGGTATCGGCACCGGTGATCACCACGTCCGAGAACAGCTCGGTATCGTAAAGCGCGCGCAGCGCCTGGTCGAGCGTCTCGGCGGTATAGGTCTGGCCGGGCGACAGGGTGGAATAGGCGATGACCGTCTCGCGTTCGATACGCTCGGCGCCGGTCACCTGGAGCGAGCGGATCATGCCCTCGCGCACGCTTTCCGCAGGGGCGGCCTGGGTGGTCATCGCAGGAGTGGTTTCCTGCGCCATCGCGCCCATCGGCACGGCCATCGAGCTCAAACAGGTGCCGACCAGCAATGCGGCCCCGTGGCGTTTCGCCATCATGTTGTTCACTTTCACGCGTCCCCGCCCTTTTTTCAACGATGTAGCGACCTTGGCTGTCGCTCTCCTGAACATATTCGCGCCTGACTGCCCTATGCGGGCTATCCGATCAAGCGTCCTATCCGTTCGACCAGCCCGATCGATTGCAGATCGTTCAAGGTGACGAACAGGAAAAAGGCCGCCAGCAGCGCCAAACCGCCGCGAAACGCCCATTCCTGCGCGGCGTCCCCGACGGGCCGCCGCCGGATCGCCTCGATGGCATAGAACATCAGATGTCCGCCATCTAGCATCGGGATTGGCAACAGGTTGATGAAGCCAAGGTTAATCGACAGGAGCGCTGCCAGCCCGATCGCCGCTTCCCAGCCCAAGGCCGCCTGCTGCCCCGACACCTGCGCCATCTTGATCGGCCCGCCGAGCTGATCGACCGACAATGTCCCGAAGATGATCTGGCCGAGTCCGTCGATCATCCAGCCGAGCAGCACCCAGACCCGCTTGGTGCCCGCCGCAAACGCCTCGATCGGCCCCATCGTCTCGCGCTCGCCGAACCGCTGGGTGATCCCCAGTCGACCGATCTCATGTTCCTGGCCATAGGCGTCCTGCTCGACATGCGCCGCGAGTGTGACCTGCTTCACGCTGACCACGCCGTCGCGTTCGATCTTGATCGGCACCTTCGCGCCCGGACGCAGGATGACGGTGCGGGTGATGGCGTCGAAATCCTCGGTGTCGCGCCCATCGATCGACAGGATGCGATCGCCCACCTTCAGCCCGGCCATCGCCGCCGGTGTGTCGGGCTCGACCCCGCCGATGACCGCGTCGGGCGCTTTCAACGTGCCGATGGCGAGGAAGAAGCCCGCGAAGATCAGGATCGCGAGCAGGAAGTTGGCCATCGGCCCTGCCAGCACCACGAGGAAACGCTGCCCCACCGGCCGGTTCTGGAAATGATCGGGGTCGAGGTCGCCTTTTTCGGGGCGGCTCGCCACATCGGCATCGCCCGCGAATTTCACATAGCCGCCCAGCGGCATCCAGCCGACCTTCCAGCGCGTGCCGCGCTTGTCGTTCCAGCCGAAGATCTCGCGTCCGAAGCCGATCGAGAAGGTCTCCGCCTTGATCCCGAACAATCGCGCCATGCCGTAGTGGCCCAGCTCGTGGAAGAAGACGAGCGGCCCGAGCACCGCGATGAAGGCGACGAGGATGAAGAGCAGCGAGGGCTGTTCCATGATTATGCCGCCACCTTCGCCACTTTTTCACGCGTCATCGACCGGGCCTCCGCATCGATCCGGAGGAGGTCTTCGATCGAGCCCGGCGCCATATTCTCGCCGGCGTCCAACACCGCCTCGACCGTCGCGGCGATGTCGGCGAAACCGATCTGACCGTCGAGAAAGGCGGCGACCGCCACCTCATTGGCCGCATTCATGCGCGCCGCCGCGCTGCCGCCCGCCTCGAGCGCCGCACGCGCCAACCTCAATGCCGGGAACCGCTTCGGATCGGGCGCTTCGAAATCGAGCCGCGCGATGGTCGGCAGGTCGAGCCGTTCGATCGCCGTCTCCATCCGCTGGGGCCAGGCGAGGCAATGCGCGATCGGCACCCGCATGTCGCTCGGCCCCATCTGCGCGAGGATCGAGCCGTCCCTATATTCGACGCAGCTATGCACCACCGATTGCGGATGCACGACGATGTCGATCCGCTCGCTCGGCAGGCCGAAAAGGTGATGCGCCTCGATCAGCTCCAGCCCCTTGTTCATCATCGTCGCGCTGTCGACGCTGATCTTCGCGCCCATCGACCAATTGGGATGCGCCACCGCCTGCGCCGGGGTCTTCGCTGCCATTTCGGCCGCGCTCAACGTTCGGAAAGGTCCGCCGCTCGCGGTCAGGATCAGCCGTTCGACATGATCGCAGCTACCATCGCCAAGGCATTGGAAGATCGCATTATGCTCGCTGTCCACGGGTAGGATCGTCGCCCCCGCCCGCTTGGCTGCGTCCATCATCAATGCGCCAGCAGAAACGAGGCTTTCCTTGTTCGCGAGGCCCACCGTCACGCCGGCTTCCAGCGCGGCCATGACTGGCTTCAGCCCCGCCGTGCCGACGATCGCCGCCATGACCAGATCGGCCTCGCGCGCGACGTCGCACAGCGCCTCTTCGCCCGCTTCGGCCAAACAATTGCTTCCGTCCAGCGCATGGCCCAATTCACCGAGCAGCGCCTCGTCCGCGATCACCGCACGCCGGGCCCCGGTGCGCCTTGCAATATCGGCAAGTTTCTCGACGTTCGACGCCGCCGTCACCGCGACTACGTCGAAGTCACCGGGCGCCGCCTCGACGAGGTCGAGCGTGGAAGAGCCGACCGAACCGGTCGCCCCGAGGATCGCGATACGCTTGCTCACAGCCACCCCATATACACGGCCAGTCCGATCGCTGTCGCGACGACCAATAGTCCGTCGAGCCGATCGAACACCCCGCCGTGTCCGGGTAGCAACGTGCCCGAATCCTTCACCCCCGCGCGCCGCTTCATGCCGCTTTCGAACAGGTCGCCCGCCTGCGCCGCCACTGCCATCGGCGCGCCGAGCCAGTAGAGCAGCGGATCGAGCCCCTGCGTCCATGCCCACAGCCCACCGAGCAGACCCGCGGCGACCATCCCGCCGATCAGCCCTTCCCACGTTTTGTTGGGGCTGATCGCGGGCGCCAATTTGGTGCGTCCCATGGTCTTGCCAAAGGCATAGCCGCCGATATCGGTGGCCCAAGTGACGATGAACACCCAGAGCAGCAGGTCGAACCCTTGCGCATAACGATCGCGGATCCACAAGAGCGCGATGGCGGGAATGAGGCAGTAGAAAAAGCCGCCGATCTTCCAACCGATGTTCCAGCCCGTGACAATTCGCGACCATTCCCAATAGACCGCCGTCGCCGCCGCCGCGACGAGCAGCGCGAAGGGCATGCCCCCGACCCAGGCCACGGCCAGCGTTATTCCGATCATCGCGATCCCGGCGATGGTGCGAATGGTCAGCTCGTTCATCGGCCCCCGAACCTGCGCTGCCGCTTGGCGAAGGTGCCGAGCGCCCCCTTGAAGGCTTGGGCGTCGAAATCGGGCCACAGCAGGTCGAGGAAGACCAGCTCGGCATAGGCCGCCTGCCACAGGAGAAAATTGGACAATCGCACCTCGCCCGAGGTGCGGATGAGAAGGTCGAGCGGTGGCAATTCGGCGGTCTGCAACACGCCCCCCAACCGCTCGACGGTGATCTCATCGGGCGTGATCAGCCCCTCGGCGACTTCCTGCGCAAGGATTTGCGCCGCGCGCGCTAACTCTTGCTGGCTGCCGTAGTTGAGCGCGACATTGAGCGTCAGCGTGTCATTACCGGCGGTCCGCGCCGCCGCCAGCTGGAGACGCTCCCACAAATCGGGTCCGAAGGCGCTGGGCTCGCCGATGAAGCGCAGCCGCACGCCTTCGCGCGCCAGCTCCTCGAGCTCGCGCTCGAGATAGAAGCGCATCAACCCCTTGAGGTCGGTGACCTCCTCTTCGCTGCGCCGCCAATTCTCGCTCGAAAAGGCGTAGAGCGTCAGGCACTCCACCCCCGCCTCGACCGCCGCTTTCAGTGTGCGCCGCACCGCCTCGGCACCTTCGCGGTGTCCGGCGACGCGGGGCAGCCCCTTCTTTTTGGCCCAGCGTCCGTTGCCATCCATGATGATGGCGACGTGGCGCGGCACCGCGGGATCGCCGCCACCGGCGACCGTCTCGGTCGTCTCGGGAGCGACGGCCTCGCTCACTGCTTGAGGATTTCCGCTTCCTTGTCGGCCGCGACCTTGTCGATCTCGGCGATCTTGTCGTCGGTCAGCTTCTGCACCTCGGTCTCGTGACGCTTGCGCTCGTCCTCGCCGAACTCGCCCTTCTTCTCGTCGGCCTTGATCGCGTCATTGCCGTCGCGGCGCACGTTGCGCACCGCGATCTTGGCCTTTTCGGCATATTGGCCGACCAGCTTGGCGAGTTCCTTGCGTCGCTCCTCCGTAAGGTCGGGCAGCGGCAGGCGGATGAGCTGGCCATCGACCACCGGGTTGATGCCGAGGCCCGCAGCGCGGATCGCCTTTTCGACATTGCCGATGTTCGACTTGTCCCACACCTGCACGCTGATGAGGCGCGGCTCGGGCACCGAGACGGTCGCCACCTGGTTCAACGGCATGTTGGCGCCATAGACCTCGACCTGGACCGGATCGAGCAACGCGGTCGACGCGCGCCCCGTGCGCAGCCCCGAAAGGTCGCCGCGAAGGTTTTCGACCGCCCCGTCCATGCGGCGCTGGATATCGCTCTTGTCATATTGGGCCATGTTCTACTCCTCGTTCTGGACGATCGTCGCGGTGCCGCGGCCGTCGAGCACCTCGGTGAGGTTGCCCTCGTCGCGGATGTTGAAGACGACGATCGGAATATTGTTGTCGCGGCACAGCGCCACGGCGGAAGCGTCCATCACCCGCAGATTGTCGGCGAGGACGCGGTTGAAGGACAGGCTGTCATAGCGGCTCGCGCTCGCCACCTTCTTGGGATCGGCATCATAGACGCCATCGACGCTGGTCCCCTTGAACAATGCGTCGCAATTCATCTCGGCCGCGCGCAGCGCCGCCGTCGTGTCGGTGGTGAAGAAGGGGCTGCCCGTGCCTGCCGCGAAGATGACGACCCGGCCCTTCTCCATGTGCCGCACCGCACGGCGGCGGATATAGGGTTCGCACACGCTCGCCATCGGGATGGCCGACTGGACGCGGGTGTCGACACCGATCTGCTCCAATGCATTCTGCATCGCCAGCGCGTTCATCACGGTCGCCAGCATGCCCATGTAATCGGCGCTCGCCCGGTCGATCCCCTGCGCGGCGCCCGCGATGCCGCGGAAGATATTACCCCCGCCGACCACGATGCACAGCTCATAGCCCTTTTCCTTGGCGCGCTTGATCTCGCCCGCCACGCGGCTGGTGGTCTCGGGGTCGATCCCGAACTGCCCCTTGCCCATCAGCACCTCGCCCGAAAGTTTGAGGAGGATGCGATTGAATGTGGGGCGGGCCATGGGATCTCCTCGTAGGGCGTGTTGGCAAAGGCTCTTAAGGGGCGCGTGCTCCCAAGCCAAGTCTTTTGCGGGCATGAAAAAGGGCGGGAAGCCTGAGCCCCCCGCCCCTTTTCGATCGGTCAGGTGCGAGGCGCTCAGGCGCCGGCAGCCGCCGCGACTTCCGCCGCGAAGTCCGATTCTTCCTTCTCGATGCCTTCGCCGAGCTGGAAGCGCTCGAAGGCCGTGAGCTTGATCTCGTTGCCGGCTTCCTTGCCCGCCGCGGCGACGACGTCGGCGATCGGGGTCTTGTTGTCCATCACGAAGACCTGGCTGAGAAGCGCATTTTCCTTGGCGAACTTCTTGATCGAGCCTTCGACCATCTTCTCGGCGATATTTTCGGGCTTGCCCGATTCCATCGCCTTGACCTTGGCGATTTCACGCTCGCGCGCGATCATCTCGGGGTCGAGGTCGGCATCGGTCAGCGCCAGCGGGTTGGCCGCCGCGATGTGCATGGCGATCTGCTTGCCGAGCGCCGTCAGCGTCGCTTCGTCGGCAGCGCTCTCGAGCGCGACCAGCACGCCGATCTTGCCGAGACCCGGGGCCGCGGCATTGTGGACGTAGCTCACGACCGCGCCCTGCGGCACGCTCACGGTGGCGGTGCGGCGCAGCGACTGGTTCTCGCCGATGGTGGCGATGTTGCTGGTCAGCTTTTCCTCGACGGTGCCGCCGCCCGGATAGCTCATGCCTTTGACCGCTTCGATGTCGCCATCGGCATTGAGCGCCAGCTCGGCGACGTCCTTGACGAAGGCCTGGAAGGTCTCGTTCTTGGCGACGAAGTCGGTTTCCGAATTGACTTCGATGACCGCGCCCTTGGTCCCGTCGACGGCAACGCCGACGAGGCCTTCGGCGGCGGTGCGGCCCGACTTCTTGGCAGCGGCGGCGAGACCCTTGGTGCGCAGCCAGTCGACGGCGGCTTCCATGTCGCCATTGGTTTCGGCGAGAGCCTTCTTGCAGTCCATCATACCTGCGTTGGTGCGGTCGCGGAGTTCTTTCACCTGGGCGGCGGTTACGGCCATGGGAGTGGTCCTTTCAGATTTTGTGCAAGGGGGAAGGATCGGCGATGCCGGCCCCTCCCCCGATCATGTGCAAGGTCATCGCCCGCCCGTTAGCGGGCGGGGAAGACGATAATGTTACGCGGTCGCGGCTTCGGCCGGCGGATTCTCCATCGCACCGACATCGACACCGCTGTTCGCGACTTCTTCACCACGGCCCGCATTGGCGGCGGCGGCGATGGCGTCGCAGTAGAGGCGGATGGCGCGGCTCGCGTCATCGTTGCCCGGAACCGGGAAGGCGATGCCGTTCGGATCCGAGTTGGAATCGAGGATCGCGATCACGGGAATGCCGAGGACGTTGGCTTCCTTGATGGCGAGGTCTTCCTTATTGGTGTCGACGACGAACATCACGTCGGGAAGGCCGCCCATGTCGCGGATGCCGCCGAGGCTCTTTTCGAGCTTGTCGCGTTCGCGGGTGAGCTGGAGGACTTCCTTCTTGGTGAGGCCGGCGGTGTCGCCCGACAGCTTCTCTTCAAGGCTCTTGAAGCGCTTGATCGAGTTGGAGATGGTCTTCCAGTTGGTCAGCATGCCGCCGAGCCAGCGATGGTTGACATAGTGCTGGCCGCACGAGGCCGCCGCTTCGGCGATCGGGTCCGACGCCTGGCGCTTGGTGCCGACGAACAGGACCTTGCCGCCGCGCTGCGTCGTCGCGTGGACGAACTCGAGCGCGCGGGCGAAGAGCGGAACGCTCTGCGACAGGTCGATGATGTGAACGCCGTTGCGCGCGCCGAAGATGTACGGCTTCATGCGCGGGTTCCAACGGTGGGTCTGGTGGCCGAAGTGCGATCCGGCTTCAAGCAGTTGCTGCATCGTGACGACAGGTGCCGCCATATCTCTTCTCCTATCCGGTTATGCCTCGGTGGGTCCTGTCACTCTTACGAGCACCGGTATGGTGGTCCCACCTGCGAGATGGGGCGCGAACTAGTCGAAAAGTCCTGCCCGATCAAGCCCCTAATGACCCCACGGGCGCCAATGAGAACAAAAAGTGACCGAATGGGATTGACTTCAACGGAACAAAGGGTGATCTATGGATGAGAACGGAGCAAGAACGACGCTCCAGCGAACAGGGGAAACGCCATGATCACCGGATTGTTCTTCGTCCTTCTCATCGCCGCACTCGGCATGGTCGCGCGTCATGTCGCCGAGGCCGAAGGCGGGAAGATCCTGGACGCGCTCGCCGGGCGCAGTCGGCCCGAACCGGCGACGCCGGCCCGGGTGGTGACGATCAGCTGGGAGCACCAGGCGCCGCGGGCGCCGATGCCTCGCGCCGCCGCCGCTTGACCCGCCCATAAGCGGCCATGCTGAACGGCACGAGCAGCAGATAGCCTGCGCAGATGATGAGCAGCGTGAACCAGGGGTTGGTGATCAGCGCCGCCGCGAGCAGCCCCACCCCCGCCAGCGCGAAGATGCGATAGCTCGGCTTTAAGCGCAGCGAGGACCAGCTGTAGGTCGCCACGTTCGAAATCATCAGCAGCGCGATGAACAGGACCCAGGGCATCACCACGATCCAGTCGCGGAATATTTCCATTCCGGTCACCATCCACAAATAGATCGGCACAAAGGCCAGCCCCGCGCCCGCCGGCGCGGGTACGCCGGTAAGGAATCCCGCCGACTTGTGCGGCTGCTCGTCGGCATCGATGCGCGCGTTGAACCGTGCGAGCCTGAGCGCGCAGCACACCGCCAGCGCCAGCGCGGCGATCCAGCCGAAGCGCGGCGCAAATTGCAGGCTCCACAGGAACAGGATGAGCGCGGGCGCCACCCCGAAGGCGATATTGTCCGACAGGCTGTCGAGTTCGGCGCCGAATTTCGACTGGGCGCGCAGCAGGCGGGCGATGCGCCCGTCCATCCCGTCGAGGATGCCCGCGATGATGATGCAGGCCATCGCGATTTCCCAATGCGCGATCGGCCCTGCGCCCGCCGCGCTGATGGCATAGCGAACCCCGGTCAGCCCGAAGCACAGCGCCATTGCGGTAATCGCGTTGGGCGCCAGCGCCCGAAACGGCAGTCCGCCCCGGCGCACGATCTCGGGCCCGTCGGCGCTCATTGCGCGCGGCCCTCGAGCGCCACGTCACTGCCGAGCCGCGCCAGCACGGTCTCGCCCGCGATGGTACGCTGGCCGAGTATCACGTTCGATCCGGTGCCCTCGGGCAGATAGACGTCGACGCGGCTACCGAAACGGATCAGCCCGACGCGCTCGCCCTTGTCGACGATATCGCCTTCCTCGACATGGGTGAGAATGCGCCGCGCCACGAGGCCGGCGATCTGGGTGAAGCCGATCTTCACGCCATCGTCGCGCGCGACGAGGATGTGGTTGCGCTCATTGTCCTCGCTCGCCTTGTCGAGGTCGGCATTGAGGAACTTGCCCGGCACATAGGCGATCTTGGCGACCCGCCCGGCAATGGGGCTGCGATTGATGTGAACGTCGAACACGCTCATGAAGATCGAGATGCGGGTATAATCGCCTGCAGCCAGCAGCCCCTCGCCCGTCAGTTCGGGCGGCGGCGGCCCTTTCTTGATCATCGTCACCAGCCCGTCGGCGGGCGAGATGACCAGCGCCGGATCGGTCGGCGCGGTGCGGATGGGATCGCGGAAGAAGGCCGCGACCCAGACCGTCAAGCCGACGAACAGCCACGCCAGCACGTCCCAGAACCACCCGTCCAGCAGGAAGAAGAGCAGCGTGATCGCGCCGGAAATGAAGACGAATTTGCGCCCTTCGGGGTGCACTTCGGGAAAGCGCCATTTGACCGCGGTCAGCTGGCTGTCGGGATTTTCGATTTCTGCCATGCGCGCTCCCCTAGGGCCGATTCCTTACCGAAACAATCCCGGCATCAATGCCTGAGCAATGGGCCCGGTTGCCTATTGGCGGATAGCGCCTTAGAGCCAGCGCCAAATCCCTATCCGCATATCCAACAGGAGCTCCCATGCAGAAGATCAAGGTCAAGAACCCCATCGTCGAGCTCGACGGCGATGAAATGACCCAAATCATCTGGAAGTGGATCCGCGAACGGCTGATCCTTCCCTACCTCGACATCGACCTCAAATATTACGACCTGTCGGTGACCAAGCGCGACGAGACCGACGACCAGATCACCATTGATGCCGCCAACGCCATCAAGGAATATGGCGTCGGCGTGAAATGCGCGACCATCACCCCCGACGAACAGCGCGTCGAGGAATTCGATCTCAAGAAGATGTGGCGCTCGCCTAACGGCACGATCCGCAACATCCTCGGCGGCGTCGTCTTCCGCGAGCCGATCGTCATCGACAACGTCCCGCGCCTCGTCCCGGGCTGGACCGACCCCATCGTGGTCGGCCGCCACGCCTTCGGCGACCAGTATCGCGCCACCGACTTCCTCGTCCCGGGCCCCGGCACGCTGACCATGAAGTTCGTCGGCGATGACGGCGAAGTGATCGAAAAGGAAGTGCACCAGTTCCCCGAAGCCGGCGTCGCCATGGGCATGTACAATCATGACGACAGCATCCGCGACTTCGCCCGCGCCTGCTTCAACTACGGTCTCGACCGTGGCTGGCCGGTCTATCTGTCGACCAAGAACACGATCCTCAAGGCCTATGACGGTCGCTTCAAGGATCTGTTCCAGGAAGTGTTCGACGCTGAATTCGCCGCCAAGTTCGCCGAAGCGGGCATCGAATATCAGCACCGCCTGATCGACGACATGGTCGCATCCGCGCTGAAGTGGAGCGGCAAGTTCATCTGGGCCTGCAAGAACTATGACGGCGACGTCCAGTCGGACACGGTCGCACAGGGCTTCGGCTCGCTCGGCCTGATGACCTCGGTTCTCATGAGCCCCGATGGCAAGACCGTCGAAGCCGAGGCCGCGCACGGCACCGTCACCCGTCACTATCGCCAACACCAGGAAGGTCGCGCCACCTCGACCAACCCCATTGCCTCGATCTTCGCCTGGACGCGTGGCCTCATGTATCGCGGCAAGTTCGACGACACGCCCGATGTCGTGCGCTTTGCCGAAACGCTCGAGGATGTCATCATCAGGACCGTCGAGGGCGGCCAGATGACCAAGGATCTCGCGATCCTCATCGGCCCCGACCAGGCGTGGATGACCACCGAGCAGTTCTTCGAAGCGATCGTGCAGAATTTCGAAGAACGCATGAAAAGCTGGAGCTAATGGCGGTTTGAGGCGTAACCGACCTCATGCCTAACCAGAAAGCCAAAGCCCGGTTGAATGTCCGCGAGGCCCGCCTCGCGGACATTCCCGGCATCGTCGATCTCGCCGCCCGCGCCTACAAGGACTTCGTGCCTTATTCGACGGGCGAGATCCGCGGTCAGATCAACAATTTCCCGCGCGGTTGCTTCGTCGCCGTCCTCGACGACAAGATCGTCGGCTATTGCGCCTCGATGCGCCTGTCCGAACGGATCGCGCTCGGCCATCACACGTGGCGCGAGATCACGGGCGGCGGCTATGGCGCCCGTCACGATCCCACCGGCGATTGGCTCTACGGCTACGAGATGGTCGTCGATTCGAAGGCGCGCGGAACCCGCATCGGTCGCCGCCTTTACGAAGAACGCCGCAAGCTTGCCGAGGAACTCGAGCTCTCCGGAATCGCCTTCGGTGGCCGCATCCCACGCTATCGCCGCAACCGCAAGAAGGTCAGCGGCCCGCAGGACTATCTCGACAAGGTCGTCTCGGGCGAGATCCACGACCCCGTCATCCGCTTCCAGCTCGCCAATGGCTTCGAACCGATCGGCATCCTCAAGGCGTACCTGCGCGAGGACAGCGCCTCGATGGGCCACGCCGTCCACATGGTCTGGCGCAACCCCTATGTGAACCGCGACGAGCCCAAGAAATTCCGCCTCCCTCGCGGCGTCGAGAGCGTCCGTATCGCCACCTGCCAGCTGCAGGCGCGCGCGGTGAAGGATTTCGACGAGTTCATCGACAATATCCGCTACTTCACCGAAGTCGCTTCCGACTATGAGGCCGACTTCGTTCTCTTCCCCGAACTCTTCACGCTCATGCTGCTCAGCCCTGAGGAAAAGGAGCTGAGCGCCAAGGAAGCCATCGAGAAGCTCAGCGAATATACGCCGCGCATTCGTGAGGCGCTGACCGACATGGCGATGCGCTACAACATCAACATCATCGGCGGCTCGCACCCCACCCGCACCGCCGACGGCGATATCCAGAATGTCGCTTTCGTCTGCCTGCGCGACGGCGCGGTGCACGAGCAGGAGAAGATTCACCCCACCCCCAACGAGCGTTACTGGTGGAACATCAAGGGTGGCGACAGCATCGATACCATCCCGACCGACTGCGGCCCGATCGGCGTGCTTATCTGCTACGACAGCGAATTTCCCGAACTCGCCCGCCGCTTGGTCGATGAAGGCGCGCGCATCATCTTCGTGCCCTTCTGCACCGACAGCCGCCAGGGCTATCTTCGCGTGCGCTATTGCGCGCAGGCCCGCGCCATCGAGAACCAATGTTTCGTCGTCCTGTCGGGCAATGTCGGCAACCTGCCCAATGTCCACAACATGGACATCCAATATGCGCAAAGCTGTATCCTGACACCGTGCGACTTCCCCTTCGCCCGCGACGGCATCGCCGCCGAGGCGACCGAAAATGTCGAGACGCTGACGATCAGCGACGTCAACCTCGCCGACCTGTCATGGGCGCGCGCCGAAGGCACGGTCCGCAACCTCGCCGACCGCCGCTTCGACCTCTACGACATCAAGTGGGACACGCAGCACAGCCACCCGCCAGACAAACCGCGCGCCGAACCCATCGGCACCGGCAAGCCGGGCGGCGGCTAGGTCCCGGTCTCCCCCAAGCGTTGCCCCGACTCGTCTGCGACGTCGGCTTTTCCGCCGTGGGTCGAAAAAGCGCCCACGACCGCGAAATATCGCTGGTCGTTCAATCGCCGTACATCGCATGGCGGCCAGCACCGCCGACGGGTTCAGGGCAAAGAGGGAAAGAGTATTTTCATGATCAAGCATGCCATCGCCGCAGCCTTGCTGGCGACCTCCATGGCGACCGTTCCGGCGCATTCCGCTACCTTGCAGGAGGCGGCCAGCGTCGAGGAGGCCGACATCGTCATCCTTGGCATGGGCGGCAAACCCTTCAAGCTCGACAGCGACCGGCTGCGCGATGCGGTGAAAACATTCGAGAAGCACCGTGATCGCTATGCGCCCGAGGCCACGCTCGACTGGCGCATCGACGATTACGATCCGACCGACGATGTCGAACTGACCCTCGTCGAGCGCCGCTCGGGCGAGCGTCTGCCCATCGCCATCGCGGCCGACGGTACCTTCGTCCTGCCGCACGACCGGTTGCTCGAGACCAAGCACGACCTGTCGGCCAATCGCCTGTCCAAATCGCTACGTATCCGTCCAATGCTCTTCTCGCCTGGCGGCACCGAGGAGCGCCATCGTCTCGGCGATGCGCGCCTGTGGTGCCGGGTCATGCTCTCATTTGCCGACAATGACATGGGGATCGGCACCAAGCTCCTGCTCGGCGCCGTCGGTGGCTGCAAATCGAGCCGCGTCAATTTCATGCGCTCGACCGACCGCCCGATCGAAAGCGCGCTGCTCAGCGGTCATGACGAACCGCTCGACATCGCTGAGGACCGCTTGGCCTATCGCATGCCGGTGCACCTGCGCCGCGTCGATGATGACGAAATCATCACGATTACTCTTGCAGACGCCTCCACGGACGCGGCGCGATCAGCGCTGGAACAATAGGATTTCGCATGAGAGACTGGGCCTCGATCCGGCTCTTTGACATTCGAGAAGTTCCACGAAGTGGACAAAGTGGACACTGTTCGATTTTCGTCCATCAGATGAGGTGACAGACGCCCGCCATTGCGCCAATACGGCGCCATGGCGGGCGAACTGCAACTCGACGGGCTTGGCAATGCCCTGGTGATCCTTGGTGCGGCGGGGATCGTCATCCCCACTTTTGCCCGCTTCAAGATCAACCCCGTCATCGGGTTCATCCTCGTCGGCATCGCGGCCGGCCCCTTCGCTCTCGGCGCTCTGTCGAGCGAAATCCTTTGGCTCCGCCATTTCACCATCGATGATCCTGAGGCGATTCAGCCCTTCGCCGATTTCGGCGTCATCCTCCTCCTCTTCGCCATCGGGCTCGAGTTGAGTTTCAAGCGATTGTGGACGTTGCGCCGCATGGTGTTCGGCATCGGCGCCGCCGAATTGCTGGTCACCGCCTCCATCTTCGGCGCGGTGCTGATCTTCTTCATCGGCTGGGAGCTGAAGAGCGCCGCCGCCCTGGGCCTCGCCCTCGCCATGTCCTCGACCGCGCTGGTGCTGCCGATTTCGGGCACGCAGAGCCCGGTCGGCCGCGCCGCGCTCGCCATGCTATTGTTCGAAGACGTGGCGCTCGTCCCCATGCTCTTCGTCTTCGGCACCGTCGGCGGCGCCGATGTCGATGGCCTGCGCGCCGTCCTCATCAGCGGCGCCATCGCCGTCTTCGCCATCCTCATCGTCGGTCGCCTCATTTTGCCCACGCTCTTCGCGCAGGCCGCCCGCGCCAAGAGCCCCGAGGGCTTCTTCGCGATCTCGCTCCTCACGGTCATCCTCGCCGCCGTCGCCACCTCGGTCGCCGGCCTGTCGCCTATCATGGGCGCGCTGCTCGCCGGCATGCTGATCGCCGAGACCGACTATCATTCGGAAGTCGAAGTGGTCATGGCCCCGCTGCGAGGGTTAGGCCTCGGCGTCTTCCTCATCTCGATCGGCATGCTGATCGACCTGCCCGCCCTCGTCGGGCAATGGCCGCTCCTTCTCATGGGACTTGCCAGCGTCATCGGCGTCAAGGCGCTGGTCACCGGATTTCTCCTGCGCATCGCCGGGGCGCGGCGCGGAGTGGCGGCGGAAACCGGCATCCTCATGGCCAGCCCGTCCGAGACCACCCTCATCCTCCTCGGCGCGGCGGGCACGGCGGGCGTGCTGGCGATGGACACGGTGAGCTTCTGGTCCGCCGTCACCGCGCTGGGTCTCACCATCACCCCCTTCCTTGCCGACCTCGGCCGCTTCGCCGGGCGCCGCGTCGAGAAGGACGCTTCGGCACTCGAACTCGGCGAGGACCCGGCCAAGGGGCGCACCGTCATCTTCGGCTTCGGCCGCGTCGGCCAGATGATCGCCGATATGCTGAGCGAGCATGAGCGTCCGTATCTTGCCGTCGAGAGCGACATCGACGGCGTCGCACTCCACCGCAAGCAGGGTTATCAGGTGCTCTATGGCGATGTCGCCCGCCCCGACATCATCGAGAAATTGAAGCTCGGCCATGCCGCCGCGTTGGTGCTGACGATGGACGACCCCGTCCTCACCGCGCGCCTCACCCGCACGATCCGCAAGGATCATCCCGACCTGCCGATCATCGCCCGCGCCCGCGACAGCGAACATGCCGCCAAGCTCTACAAGGCGGGTGTCACCGACGCGGTCCCCGAAGCGCTCGAGGCCTCGCTCCAGCTCTCCGAAGCCGTCCTCGTCGACATTGGCCTCGCCATGGGACCCGTCATCGCCTCGATCCACGAAAAGCGCGCCGTGCTGCGCGAACGGATCATGCAGGACGGTGGGCTAGACCAAGCGCCGAGCCTGGGAAAACGACGCGAATAGGGCCCCGGCATCGCTGCCGGAGCCCCACTCATTTTCCTAGCTGTTCGCTCAGGCCGAGACGCTGGCGAGGGTCTCTCTAACCGCGGCGAGCGCCTCGTCGGCCTTGTCGCCGTCGGGACCGCCGCCCTGCGCCATGTCGGGGCGGCCGCCGCCGCCCTTGCCGCCGAGCTTCTCGACCGCGGCGCGGACCATGTCGACCGCGCTGATGTCGCTTTTCAAGTCGTCCGTCACACCGACCGCGACCGAGGCACGGCCGTCATTGACCGCGACCAGCGCCGCGACGCCCGAACCCAATTGGCTCTTCATCTCGTCGATCGTCGGACGCAATTCCTTGGGTTCCAGCCCCTCGACCGACTTGCCAAGGAACTTCACCCCGCCGACCTCTTCGGGACCGGCATCGCCGCCTGCGGCGCCGCCACCCATGGCGAGCGCCTTCTTGGCGTCGGCCAGTTCCTTCTCGAGCTTCTTGGCATTCTCGACCAGCGCGGCGATGCGCGCCGGCACCTCGTCGGGTGCTGCCTTGAGGCTCGCAGCCGCGCTGCGCAGCTTGGCGTCGCGATCCAAGAGCCACTGGCGGGCCGCCTCGCCGGTCAACGCCTCGATGCGGCGCACCCCCGAGGAGACCGCGCTTTCGCTAGTGATCTTGAACAGCTGGATATCGCCGGTGGCGCGCACATGGGTGCCGCCGCACAGCTCGACCGAATAGTGGCGATCCTTCTTGCGCCCCATCGAGAGAACCCGGACCTCGTCGCCATATTTCTCGCCGAACAGCGCCAGCGCGCCCGCCTCGACCGCATCGTCGGGCGCCATCAGCTGGGTGCCGACGCTCTCGTTGGCGCGGATTTCCTCGTTCACCTCGGCCTCGACCGCCGCGATCTCCTCGGCGGTGAGCGCATTTGGATGCGCGAAGTCGAAGCGCAGCTTGTCGGGCGCCACGAGGCTGCCCTTCTGCGTCACATGCTCGCCGAGGATCCCGCGCAACGCGGCGTGAACGAGATGGGTCGCCGAGTGATTGGCGCGCACGCGGTCGCGGCGGTCGACGTCGACTTCCTGATGGAGCGTGTCGCCGACCTCGACGCCACCCTTGGCGATCTTGGCGTGGAGCGCATGAAGCTTGCCGAGCGGCTTGGCGGTATCGCTCACCACCGCGAGGAAACCGTCAGTCGTGCTGAGCTGGCCGGCGTCGCCGACCTGCCCACCGCTTTCGCCGTAGAATGGCGTCTGGTTGAGGAGCAGCTGCACCTCCTCGCCCTCTGAAGCGCTGTCCACCACGGTGCCATCCTTGACGATCGCCTGCACCACGCCCTCGCCGCTGGTGGCGGTATAGCCGGTGAATTCGGTCGCGCCATTCTTGTCGGCAAGGTCGAACCAGACTTCTTCGGACGCCTGTGCGCCCGAGCCCTTCCAGGCGGCGCGCGCGGCTTCCTTTTGCTTGGCCATGGCGGCGTCGAAGCCCTCACGGTCGACCTCGAGCCCTTCGCGGCGCAGCGCGTCCTCGGTCAAGTCATAGGGGAAGCCGTAGGTGTCGTAGAGCTTGAAGGCGGTTTCGCCCGAGAGCTTTTCGCCCTCGCCCATGTCGGACTTTGCTTCGTCGAGCAGCTTCAATCCGTTGGCCAGCGTCCGGCGGAAGCGGACTTCTTCGGCCTCGAGCGTCTGCTCGATCAGCGGCTGGGCGCGGACGAGTTCGGGGAAGGCGCCGCCCATCTCGCTGACGAGTTCGGGCACGAGGCGGTGCATGAGCGGGTCCTTCGCGCCGAGAATGTGCGCGTGGCGCATGGCGCGGCGCATGATGCGGCGAAGGACATAGCCGCGGCCCTCGTTGGCCGGCAGCACGCCGTCGGCAATGAGGAAGCTGGACGAGCGCAGGTGATCGGCGATCACGCGGTGCGAGGCCTGGCGTTCGCCCTCGCTGTTCGTCTTGGTCATCTCTTCCGACGACGCGATCAGCGCCTTGAACAGGTCGATGTCGTAATTGTCATGCACGCCCTGCATCACCGCCGCGATGCGCTCCAATCCCATGCCGGTGTCGATCGAGGGCTTGGGCAGGTCGGCGACGATTTCGTCATTGGCCTGCGTGAATTGCATGAAAACGAGGTTCCAGATCTCGACGAAGCGATCGCCATCCTCGTCGGGGCTGCCCGGAGGGCCACCGAAGATATGCTCGCCATGATCGTAGAAGATCTCGCTGCACGGCCCGCACGGACCGTCCGACCCCATCGCCCAAAAATTATCCTTGGTGGCGATCCGGATAATGCGCTTCTCAGGTAGGCCCGAGATCTTGCGCCACAGGTCGAAGGCCTCGTCGTCGGTGTGATAGACGGTGGCGGTCAGCCTGTCGGCGGGAAGCCCCCACTCCTTCGTCAGAAGCGTCCAGGCATGGGTGATGGCCTGCTCCTTGAAATAGTCGCCGAAGCTGAAATTCCCGAGCATTTCAAAGAAGGTATGGTGGCGCGCGGTATAGCCGACATTATCGAGGTCGTTGTGTTTCCCGCCGGCGCGCACGCACTTCTGGCTGGACGTCGCGGTCGAATAATCGCGGCTCTCGAGGCCGGTGAAGACGTTCTTGAACGGCACCATGCCCGCGTTGACGAACATCAGCGTGGGATCGTTGTGCGGAACGAGCGGCGCGCTTTGCACCTTCTCATGGCCATTGGCCTCGAAATAGTCGAGGAAGCTGCGGCGAATATCGTTGGTCGAGGTCATGGGGCCGATCTATGCGTTATGGTGCATCGCGGCAAGATGCAAGGAGGGCGGCGCCTCTCGGCACCGCCCTCCTTGCATCGTTCAATCAGCTGTAGATGTCGTAGCTGTCGGTGATCAACCCGCTGTAGGGATCGACCGCATAGACGTAGCCGTCGGCATACCGATAGTTGCGATCCTGCGCCTCGACGAAGCGATCACGATAGCCGTAGGGCACGTTGTACACGCCGTAGGACGACGGCATGGCCTGTCCCACCTGTAGCGGCGTTCCGGTCACCAGCGACACGAGGGCGGTGATCACCTGCGTCGTTGGGTCGATCCGGTAGATGGCATCGTTGCCATAGCGATAATGGGTATCGGCGGTGTCGTAATAGAGCCCCTGATAGCCATAAGGCACATTGTAGCTCGGATAGGTCGTCGGCCAACGCTGGCCCACGCCATAGTCCGCGCCGTAGAGCGGATAGCTGTCGGTGACATAACGGGTGCGCGGATCGATCTGGTAGATCGCGCCATCGTCATAACGATACCAGGCATCGGGACGATCGTAATACGTGTCGCGATACTGATAGGGCACATTGTAGACGTCATATCCCGTCGGCATCATCGAGCCGACCGAGAAATTGCGGCCAGTGAGAAGCGCGACCGCGCCCATGATGAGCTGCGTCTTCGGATCGACGCGGTAGATCGCCGGGCCCATCGAACGATAATAATAGTCCGAGGTCGGATAATAGGCACCGCCATAGCTCGCCGGGATATAGCGCATGTCGATATAGGACGGCGCACGTCGCCCGATATAGGCCGGGCTATAATAAAGCGGGATGATCGAGCGCACGACATCGCGCTGGCGATCGATCCGATAGAGCTGGTCGAGCGCATCGTCGTAGCGATAATAATAACGCTCGTCGTCGCGATAGCTGGTGCGATAGCGCGTCGGCAGGTCGCGGCGATACCAGTCGGGTTCGACCTGGCTGCCGAGACGTACGAACTGGGTACGCTGGCCGTCGATCACTCGCACCGCACGTGCATCGTCATTGCGTTCGATCCAGTCGCGATAGGCATTGCGACGATCTTGCTGACGTTCGATGCGTTGCAAGCTGCGCTGAAGGTCGCGGCGCGCCTCGCGGCGCTCCTTGCGGACCTCGCGGCGCTGGTCGTCGAGCTGGCGGACGCGCTGACGTTCAGCCTTGCGCAGGTCGCGGCGTTCCTCGCGCATCTCGCGATGTTGATCGGCGACACGCGTCCGCTGGCGTTCGAGCTGGCGCTGCTGTGCGCGTTCAGCCTGGCGCCGGTCCTGACGAATTTCCTGACGACGCTCGGCCGCGCGCTGCTGGCTACGAGCCTGCTCACGGCGTTCCTGACGGACTTGCTGACGACGTTCGTCACGCTGCTCCTGGACACGGGCGGCCTGACGGCGCTCCTGTCGCGCTTCCTGCCGAACTTGCTGGCGGCGATCCTGACGGGCTTCCTGACGGCGCTCCTGCACCTGCTGGCGGCGGTCCTGGCGGGCCTCCTGACGGCGATCCTGGCGAGCCTCTTGGCGGCGGTCCTGCCGTACCTGCTGACGACTGTCCTGACGCGCCTCGCTACGACGCTCGCTGCGCTGCTGCTGGCGGGCATCACGGCGCTCTTCGCGTGCTTTCTTCCGATCCGCGCGATCCTGCGGCCCCTGTTCCGCCGCAGCCTTCTCGACGGCAATGTCGATGGACGCCTGGGCAGCGCTGACAGGAACGATCATGGCCAAGGTGGCGGCCGATGCGATCAACAGGTTCTTGGTCATAAGGAGACCTCCTCGAAAATAACGACTTCTTGATCTCCTTTATACCCGATGGGCCATGACCCGGGCTTGAATGGGACCCAGTTCGGGCGCTTCTCGTCCCGCTCATCCATCGGTTCGGCGCAGCCAATGCGGGGCGATCGCGTCAATCTGCTCGACGGCTCGAAACTGGCCCGCTAGCGCTGTTTTCCATGGCTGTGACGCGCAAATCAATTCCTCGAAGGATTGTCGGCTGGTTGTTCTGGCTCATCTTCGGCCTGTTCATCGCCAGCATCGCGCTGGTCCTCTTCTATCGGTGGGTGCCGCCCTATTGGACGGTGACCATGCTCTCGGACGAAAAGGGCATCACCCGCGATTGGGAGCCCCTCGAGCGGATCGACCGGGACATGGTGCGCGCCGTCATCGCCGCCGAGGACAGCAAGTTCTGCGCCCATGACGGTTTCGACTGGGAAGCCATCGAGAAGGCGCGGCAGCAAAACGCCAAGGGGGGCCGCATCCGGGGGGGCTCGACCATCTCGCAGCAGACCGCGAAGAACGTGTTCCTGTGGCAGGGCGGGGGCTATTTCCGCAAAGGGGTAGAGGCCTATTATACCTTCCTCATCGAGAAGATGTGGGGGAAGCGGCGGATCATGGAGGTCTATCTCAATGTCGCCGAAACCGGCATCGGCACCTACGGTGTGACCGAGGGCGCGCGGCGCTATTTTGGCAAGGACGCCTCGAACCTTTCGCGGCGCGAGGCGGCCGCGATCGCGGCGGTGCTGCCGCTGCCGAAAGAGCGGCCCGGACGCAACCCGACGGGGTTCACCGCGCGTTATGGCTCTACGATCGCCGCACGCATCGGGACGATCGAGCGCGATGGACTCGATGCCTGCGTCTATGAAGGAGGAGCAGCGCCCGTGAACCAGGATACCCCCGAACAGCCGCAACCCGACCCCGCGCCGGTGCCGCAACCCGCAAGCCCCGACCCCGAACCTGCGCCGCTCGACGTCCCACCGGTACCCGACGAACCCGTACCCGACCCCGTCGAGCCAAGCCCTGACGAGGCACCGGGCATCGACCCCGTCGAAGCGCCGCCGCCGAGCGAGACCCCGGAGATCTAATCGCGCTTCTGAAAGAGGGCGCGATCCTCGCGCTCGTCGATGCGGATGCCGTCGGCGCCGTAAAGGAGGCTCATCGGCGGATCGAGGCGTAGCGGATGCGCGCGCCAGCGTCCGGGCTCTCTCGCGAGCGCCTGCAACGGAAAATGGTGGTTCCATAGCGCCAGATGGCCGCCCGGCACGAGGGCCGAATCGAGCAGGGCGAAAAGGCGCCGCACCCGTTCGGGGGGCAGGATGTCGCCACTCTCAAGGGGTTCCTCGGCCTTGAGCCGTGCATGGCGGAAGATCGCGAGCGCGAGAATCGCGTCAAAGCGCTCACCCTCGGGCGGTCGGCTGGCGACGCGGTAATCGCCCTCGGGATCGGACTTTCGCGCTCGGTCGATATTGCCGGCGTTGATGTCCACGCCAATGATCCGCGCATGCGGTAGTCGGCGACGCATCGCGCGCACCTCCTCTCCGGTCGAGCAGCCGAAGGACAGGATGCGGGGCGCGGGATGCTCGGCGAGCATCTGGGCCAGCGCGTCGAAGAGTTCGGGGTAGCGCTCGTCCCAGCTGTCGGGCGAAGGTTGGAGCAGGTCCGGGTGCCCTTCGGTGCGCAACCGATGGAGCTCGCGCGCTCGCGGGTCTAGGCGGTGGCGGAGCGAGCGCAGCAGCGGCTGCAACCCGGGCACCAGCGCGATGATGCGCCGCAGCAGGCTAGCCGGCTGCCGAATAGGCAAGCCGCGGACCTTCGTTGATTTCCGCCGACAGCGTCACCTTGTCCTCGCCGAGCTGGCGCTGAAGCCGGTCGGCGAGGTCTGGATCGAGCCTGTAGTCGCGTCCGAGCAGCAGCACCGCCTTGCGCCCGTCGGCGATATTCACGGTGACATAGACCGTGCCGCGATCCCCGGTCGGCAGCGCATCGGAGAGCAGGGCGGCCTGCGACGCATCGGTTAGCGTGACGTCGAGGCGGAGGCGATTGTTGGTCTCCAACTTGGAGAAGGGCTTGAACGCCTTCACCGTGACGCGCACTTCGTCCTCGCCCTCGCGGCGGTCGAGTTCGGCGGTGATGAGGCCCGGTTCGCCGGTCTTCGCGGCTTCCTCGATAGCCTCGGAGGCCTCGTCGTCAAAGCACATGCTCGTGAACTGGCCCGAGGGGTCGGACAGCGTCATCATGAGATAGCGTCGCCCGCGCTGCGAGGTGCGCCAGCGCGCTTCTTCGACGAGGCCGGCCATGCGCACATTGGCGCGGCTGCCGGGCTCGACCTTCAGTTCCTGCAATTCGCTGTGCCGCTTGACCTTGTGCGCGGCGAGCAGATGGGCATGCGCCTCGACGGGATGGGAGGAGAAATAGAAGCCGAAGGCATCGCGCTCGGCATTCATCCGCTCGGCGAGATTCCACTCGGCTTGCGGGAGGCGAATGGCGGCGACTTCGGGTTCGGCATCCGCGCCGCCGAACAGGCCGCCCTGCCCGCTTGTCCGGTCGCCCGCGGCCTGCTGCGCATGCTTGAGGATGGTCTCGGCGCCCGCATGGACGCTGGCGCGATCATCATTGAGTGCGTCGAACGCCCCAGCGCTGGCGAGCGCTTCCAGCTGGCGGCGGTTGAGGAGGCGCGGGTCGATGCGGTCGGCGAAGTCCTCGAGGCTGTCAAACTTGCCCTTGGCATCGCGCTCCGCGGTGAGCTGTTCCATCGCCTTCTCGCCGACACCCTTCAGCGCGCCCAATGCATAGCGCACCTTGCCGTCCTGCACGTCGAACTCGGCCATCGCCTCGTTGATCGCAGGCGGGGTGACGTCGATGCCTGAGCGGCGGCAATCGTCGACGAACAAGGCGAGCTTGTCCGTGAGATTCATGTCGTAGGTCATCGAGGCGGCGTAGAATTCGGCCGGGTGATGCACCTTCAGCCATGCCGTGTGATAGGCGACGAGCGCGTAGGCGGCGGCGTGGGACTTGTTGAAGCCATAGCCCGCGAACTTGTCGATGATGTCGAACAACTCGTTGGCCTTGGTGGCGGAGATGTCGTTCTTGGCCGCACCCTCGACGAAGCGCTGGCGCTGCTTGTCCATCTCGGCCTGGATCTTCTTACCCATCGCGCGGCGGAGCAAATCGGCGTCGCCGAGGCTGTAGCCGGCGAGCACCTGCGCGGCCTGCATGACCTGTTCCTGATAGACGAAGATGCCGTAGGTCTCGGCGAGCACGTCCTTTAGGAGCGGGTGCGGATATTCGATGTCCTTGCGCCCGTTCTTGCGGTCGCCGAACAGCGGGATATTGTCCATCGGGCCGGGGCGATAGAGCGAGACCAGCGCGATAATGTCGCCGAAATTGGTCGGGCGGACGGCGGCGAGCGTACGACGCATGCCCTCCGATTCCAGCTGGAAGACGCCGACTGTGTCGCCGCGCTGGAGGAGCTTGTAGACTTCCTCATCGTCCCACGGGAGCGTGGAATAATCGACCGTGACGCCCTTCTTCGCGCACAGCCGCGCGCCTTCCTTCAAGACCGACAGGGTCTTCAATCCGAGAAAGTCGAATTTGACGAGACCGGCCTGCTCGACATGCTTCATGTCGAACTGGGTCACCGGCATGTCAGAGCGCGGGTCGCGGTAGAGCGGGACCAGGCGATCCAAGGGCCGGTCGCCGATGACGACGCCCGCGGCGTGGGTCGACGAGTGGCGCGGCAGGCCCTCGAGCTTGGTTGCGAGGTCGAAAAGGCGTTTGACGTCGCTGTCGGACTTCACCTCGGCGGCAAGTTCGCTGACGCCGTTCAGGGCGCGCTTCAGGTCCCACGGATCGGCGGGCAGGTTGGGGACGAGCTTTGCGAGCCGATCTACCTGCCCATAGCTCATCTGAAGGACGCGGCCCGTGTCCTTGAGCACCGCGCGCGCTTTCAGGCGCCCGAAGGTGATGATCTGCGCGACCTTGTCGCGGCCATATTTGCCTTGGACGTAGCTGATGACCTTGTCGCGGTGCGTTTCGCAGAAATCGATGTCGAAGTCGGGCATCGACACGCGTTCGGGATTGAGGAAGCGTTCGAACAGCAGCTTCAATTCGAGCGGGTCGAGGTCGGTGATGAGAAGCGCCCAAGCCACAGCCGAGCCCGCGCCCGAACCGCGTCCCGGCCCCACCGGAATGTCATGATCCTTGGCCCATTGGATGAAGTCGGCAACGATCAGGAAGTAGCCGGGGAAACCCATCCGATTGATGATGTCGAGCTCATAGTCGAGGCGCTCGACATAGGGCTGGCGCCACCCATCCGGCTGGGGCCCGCGCACCTTTTCGATGGCATTGAGCCGCGCGGTGAGGCCGTCATGCGCGGCTTTCTTGAGCGCTTCGTCCTCGTCATCACTCATTTTCGGCAGGATCGGACGACGGCTGGGGGCGGCGACGGCGCAGCGCCGCGCGATCACGCCCGAATTGGACAGCGCCTCGGGCAGGTCGGCGAACAGTTCCTCCATCGTCGCGGCGGGCTTGAGCCACGCCTCGGGCGAGGAAGTCGGGCGGTCGGGATTGTCGACCTGGCTGGAATTGGCGATGCACAGCATGGCGTCATGCGCCGCATGGAAATCAGGCGTGTCATATTGCGCGGGATTGGTTGCCACGAGCGGGAGGTCGGCCGCATAGGCAAGGTCGAGAAGCCTTTCCTCGGCCGCCTGTTCGGTCGCATCGCCGCGGCGCGACAACTCGATGTAGAACCGGCCGGGGAAGAGCCCTGCCAGCTTCTGCGCGAGCGCCTTGGCCTTGTCGTCCTGCCCCTCGGCGAACAGGCGGGCCACGCCCCCTTCCCCACCGCCCGACAGCGCGATCAGCCCCGCGGTCCGCTCGGCGAGTTGATCGAATGTGACATGCGCGTCCTGCTCGACCGGGCGATCGAGATGCGCGGCCGAGACCAAGCGGCACAGATTGTCGTATCCCGCATCATCCTGCGCGAAAAGCGGGAGCCAGTCGATGGTGCCGGAAGGGCCCATTCCATCGGGGCGTAGAACTGCAAGCAGCGTGCCGATGACGGGCTGAACGCCCTCGTCCATGGCGGCCTTGGAAAAACCCATGGCGGCGTAAAGGCCGTTGCGATCGCACAGCCCCGCCGCCGGAAAGCCCAGCGCCTTGGTCTTGGCAGCCAGATCCTTGGGCTCGATCGCCCCCTCGAGCATGGTGAAGCTCGAAAAGTTGCGCAGCGGGACGTAAGTCATTGGCAGACTATGACGAATGGGCGCGCGCAGGCCAAGCGCGTGCGCGCGACTTATCCACAGCTAATTTTTGCGCCGATAGGTGAGGTCGTAGCCGGGCGTGAAGGTCGCGCCATGATCCTCGCTCACCTCGCCCAATTGGCGCACCGACCCGTCGTCGAGCTTGAAATAGGTCATCCGAACGAAGCGATGCTGGCCCGGCCCGTTATAGTTGGACCACCAGCCCGTCATGACCATATCGCCATTCGCATTCGGGCCGCCGATGAAGTCGACCGTCTCGCCATTGGAGCCGACCCAGCGCTGGTGCCAGCGCCCATCGTTGCGCAGTGAATTGAGGCTTCCGCCACCGGTGCGCCCCGTTGGCATCCAGTTTTCGCGCACGGCGCAACCGTTGTAGAGTTTCTCGATCCGGCTTTCGGCGACCTTCTGCTCGGGCCGACTGGTCGGATAGACATTCCATTCGCCGACCCAATAATCGAGCGCGGCATGGGCCTCGCTGGCGCAAGGCGGCGGCGGCGACGGTGGCGGCGTGGCGGGAGCCGCCTCCTGTGCCATCAGGATCAGCGCCAACATCGTCACCATCGCTCGTCTCCTCGGTCTAGAAGGTCAGGCCCGGCCCCAGCTTGCCGTCGTGCAGGCGGACCACGCGGTCCATCCGCGCCGCCAGCGCCTCGTTATGTGTCGCCACCAGCGCGGCCGACCCTTCGGCACGGGTGAGTTCGAGGAAGGCAGCGAAGACACGTTCGCTCGTCGCCTCGTCGAGATTGCCGGTGGGCTCGTCGGCGAGGATGAGCGGGGGGCGATTGGCCAGCGCGCGGGCGACCGCCACGCGCTGCTGTTCGCCGCCGGACAGCTTGGAAGGGCGATGATCCATGCGCTCGCCGAGGCCGAGCCGTTCGAGCAATTCGCTCGCGCGCGCTTCCGCCTCGCCGCGGGGCGCGCCGTGGATGAGCTGGGGCAGGATCACATTCTCGCTGGCGTCGAAATCGGGCAGCAGGTGGTGGAACTGATAGACGAAGCCGAGCATGTCGCGGCGCATCTCGGTACGCTCGTGCTGCGACAGGTTCGCGGCCTCGACGCCGCCGATCTTGATCGAGCCCTCGAATCCGCCTTCTAGCAGACCGACCGCTTGGAGGAGCGTCGATTTGCCCGAGCCCGAGGGCCCGAGCAGCCCGACGATTTCGCCCGGCTGGATGGTGAGGTCGACGCCGCGCAGCACGTCGATTGTGACATGCCCTTGCGTGAAGCTGCGCTTGAGCCCCGCGGTCTGAAGGACGGGCTCACTCATAACGCAGCACCTCGACGGGATCGGTCGCGGCGGCTTTTCGCGCCGGGAACAGGGTAGCCAGGAAGACGAGCAGGATCGTCACGAGGATGATCGCGGCGACCTCGAAAGGATCGGTCTTCGACGGCAGTTCGGACAGAAAGCGCACGCTCGGATCCCACAGTTCGGCGCCCGAGACGAGCTGGATGAAATTCACCACCGACTGGCGGAAGAACAGGAAGATCGCAGCGAGGATCGCCCCCAACATGATGCCAACGGCGCCGATGATGAGGCCGACCGACATGAAGATGCGGGTCATGCCCGCCCGGCTCGCCCCCATCGTACGCAGGATGGCGATGTCGCGGCGCTTGGCGCGCACCAGCATGATCAGCGATGAAGCGATGTTGAAGGCAGCGACGAGGATGATGATGCACAGCACGACGAACATGACGACGCGCTCGACCTCCAGCGCCTCGAACAGCGCCGAATTCATCTGGCGCCAGTCGACCACGACGCCCTTGCCGGTAAGGCTCGGCATCAGCGGCGCGATGATCTGGTCGACCTTGTCGGGCTGGTCGACCTCGATCTCGACCATCGCGACAGCATCGCCGAGCATGAGCATGGTCTGCGCATCCTCGATCGGCATAACCACGAAGGCCTTGTCATAATCGTAGACGCCGACCTCGAAGATGGCGGCGACGCGATAGGTGACGATGCGCGGCACGGTGCCGACGGGGGTCGAGCGCCCCTCGGGGCTGATGAGCGAGATTTCCGCGCCCGGATAGGCGCCGAGCGCATTGGCGAGCCGCCCGCCGATGGCGACATTGTTCGAGCCGGGCACGAGTTCGGCGATGCTGCCGGCGGTGACATTCTCGGTGATGAGCTCGTTCGAGCGAATGTCCTCGACCCGAACGCCGCGCAGGAGAATGCCCTCGACGCGACCGTTGGACGAGGCCATCAGCGGTTGCTCGATCAGCGGGGTGGCGCCGGTCACGCCGGGAAGCGTCATGGCCTCCTGCGCGATGCCCTCCCAATCGTCGAGACGTCCGTCATAGCCCTGCACGATGGCATGACCGTTAAGGCCGACGATGCGATCGAAGAGGTCGGCGCGAAAGCCGTTCATAACGCTCATCACGCTGATCAGCGCGAAGACGCCGAGCGCGACGGCCACGACCGAGAAGCCCGCGACGAGGAAGATGAACCCCTCGCCCTTGTGCGGCAGCAGATAACGGCGAGCGATCATGCGCTCATGGGCGGAAAGGATCATGAAGCGAACTTGGCGATGGCGTCCTGAACCGTCAATTCATGACGCTCCCCGGTCTTGCGGCTCTTCACCTCGACGACGCCGTCCTTGAGGCCGCGCGGGCCGATGACGATCTGCCAGGGCAGGCCCATCAGATCCATCCCACCGAGCTTCACGCCGCCGCGTTCGTCGCGGTCGTCGTAGAGCGTCTCGACACCGGCGTCGGTGAGCGCCTTGTAGATGTCGTCCGCCGCAGCGACGGTCGCCTCGTCATCGGCGCGCATCGTGACGACGCCGACGGTGAAGGGTGCGACGGCTTCGGGCCAGACGATGCCATTGTCGTCATGGCTCGCCTCGATGATCGCGCCGACGAGACGGCTGACGCCGATGCCGTAGCTGCCCATCATCGGCACGATCTCGCCGTTGGGACCCGAGACCTTGAGGCCCATCGCCTGCGAATATTTCTCGCCGAAATAGAAAATGTGCCCGACTTCGATGCCGCGCCCGGTGCGCTGGCGATCCGCCGGCACCTCGGCCCAATATTGCTCCTCGTGGGTCTCGTCGGTGCGCGCGTAGACGCCGGTGGCTTCCTTGAAGAGCGTCTCCAGCGCCTCGGCATCGTCATAGGACAGGCCCTCGCGCTCGAGATCCACCTCCTCGATCTTGCCGTCGTAGAACACCTCGCTCTCGCCCGAAGGCGCGAGGACGACGAATTCGTGGGACAGCTTGCCGCCGATGGGACCGCTGTCGGCCTGCATCGGCACCGCCTTGATGCCCATGCGCTTGAAGGTGCGCAGATAGGCCAGCAGCTGGCGATAATAACTCACCTTGGCGCCCGCCTCGTCGAGGTCGAAGCTATAGGCGTCCTTCATGAGGAATTCGCGCCCGCGCATCACGCCGAAACGGGGACGGACCTCGTCGCGGAACTTCCACTGGATGTGATAGAGCATCCGCGGCAGCTCGCGGTAGGATTTCACATCGTCGCGAAACAGCGCGGTGATCATGTCCTCGTTGGTCGGGCCGTAGAGCATCTCGCGACCGTGGCGATCCTCGATGCGCAGCATCTCGGGACCATAGGCATCATAGCGGCCGCTTTCCTTCCACAGGTCGGCGGGCTGGATGGTCGGCATGAGCATTTCCTGGCCGACCTTGTCCTGTTCCTCGCGCACGATCTGCTCGATCTTGCGGAGCACGCGGATGCCGAGTGGGAGCCAGGCGTAGATACCGGCGCTGGTCTGGCGGATGAGGCCCGCCTGCAACATCAGCTTGTGGCTGGCGACTTCGGCCCCCGAGGGGCTTTCCTTGAGGACGGGGAGAAAGGAGCGGGACAGGCGCACGGATGGTGACTTTCGCTGTAAGGTGTTCGCCCTCGCTCTAGGGGGCTTGTGCACGCATTTCAATCGCGCTCCCATGCGTGGCGCAGTTACAACAACATCGGGCAAAGTGGTGCAAAAGCGACATGAAGGGGTGACAGAATCGCCTTTGACGATCTAGCCAATGGGCCGTCCGCACGAACTCGCTCTTCGTATCGGCAATCGGGGGCTGACGAGCAATCGTCACGCAAGGACGCCCGGGCACTCCACTGCCCGGGCGTTTCTCGTTCCTAGTCGACGCGCTCGCCGCTGAGCTCGGCCCCGCCCTGTCGCAGGCTGACCGACCGCGCCAAGGCGACGCCCATCTCGAAATCGAAGGTCACGCCCAGCATTTCGTTGACGAGTTGCATCGGGCTGGTCGCGGTCACCGGGATCGCCGGCTGGTCACCGAGGCGAGCGCTGAGGCTGCCGTCTTCCTCGATGGCGAAGACGAGGTTGCCGACGTCGAGGACATAGGTCCCGGCCAGCCGCGTGGCCTGCGCCTCGTCGAGCCTGATTGCCTCGGCGCGCTCGACATCGCCGATCCGCGTGCCGCCGACGCCCTCCATCTCGCCATCGCCGTGAAAGCGAATGGTCTCGCCATCCGGCCCGAGATCGAAATAGCTCAGGCTGCCTGGATAGACGAAGCGCCCGCTGCCGTCGCCGACGACCTCCATCGCGCGGCTGCCCTCGCGGCGCATGTAGAGCGTGTCGCCGTCACGATAGAAATTGCGGATCACGCCATCGGCAAACTCATAGCGCCCTTCCCAGCCCGGCTGGATCGCGGCGTCGGTATCGACCGCGACGATCTCGGGATAAGGCGTGCCGAGCGCCTGCGCGCCCAGCTTGCGCGCAATTACCATCGACCCCGTCGGCAAGCCGTCGCTGTTCGCCATCGCAGCCACGAACATCTGCTCGCTCGGAAGATAATAAGCGAAGGTCGAGAAGCCGAAAATGCCGCCACCATGGCCGATCATCTCATGGCCGCGCACCTCCTCGATCTGGAGGCCATAGCCATAAGGTTCGGTCTCGCCCGAATGCAGCCGGGTCGGCGAGGTCATGCGGGCGAGCGAGCGCGGCGAGACGATCTTCCCGCCGTGCAATGCCATGGTCCAGGCACGCAGCCCTTCGAGCGTACCGGCAAGTCCCCCCGCGGCATGCGGCAGGCTCATGTGAATCGGCTGCGCGAGCGTGTCGGTACCACCCGTATAGCCCTTCGCGAGGATCGGCAGGGTCGACTCGTCTTCGAGATAATAGATACCCTCGATGCCGTTGGGCGCGAGCAGCGTCTCGTCGATCGCCACGTGCCATGGCTTGCCCGTCACGTCCTCGATGATGGCCCCGAGCAGGATATAACCGCTATTGTTATATTCCCACTGGGTGCCCGGCTGGAAGTCGAGCGGATAGTCGTCGAACATGTCGATCAGTTCGGCGGTGGTCACCGGCCCGATGTCGCCGGTCTTCATCATGATCTCGGGGATGCTCGTATAGGATTTTATCCCCGAGCTATGGTTGAGGAGATGGTGCAGGCTCACCCCGCGCCAAGCCTCGGGCATGTTCGGCAGGAGGTCGACCAGCTGGTCGTCGTAGGACAGGCGTCCTCCCTCGACGAGGTGGACGATCATCGCCGCCGCGAACTGCTTGGAGATGGAGGCGTAGCGAAAGGCAGTGCCCGGCTCGAGCGGGCGACCAGCCTCGATATCGGCCATGCCCCGTGCTCCGGAATAGAGCGTCTCGCCATCGCTCACCACCAGCGCGGCCATGCCGGGACCGCCCGCGTCATAGTTGTCGGCGAGAAGCTGGTCGCCATCCACCGGAGAGCTTGCCGCTATCGCCAGCGCCGCAGCGCCCGTCATCAAGTCGATCATTTCTCTTTCATCCCTGTTTGCGATCTTACACTGTATTGCTGGACTAATACGGCAAGACGGTAGAAGCAAGTGAAACTTCCGCACGACCTGCATCGTTGCGACGCTGAAAGGACATGGTTTGCACGAATTATTGCCCGCTATCGCCGAAATCATCGAACTGGCCGGGGTGGCGATCATCTGCCTCGGCATCCTCATCGCCATCTTCCTGTATGCACGCCGCTGTATTGCGGAAAGCGCGAACCGCGAGGCCTACGAAAGCTTCCGCGCCAATCTCGGCCGCGGCATCCTCCTCGGGCTCGAATTGCTGGTCGCTGCCGACATCATCTTCACTGTGACCTCCCCGCTGACATGGGAGTCGGTCGGGCTCCTAGGACTAATCGTCCTCATTCGCACTTTCCTGTCCTTCAGTCTCGAGACCGAGATCGAGGGTGTCTTGCCGTGGCGGCGCCGGATGATGAACGAACAGGATTCCCAAGTCCGCTGAAAACACGCGATTCTTGACGCTGCACACCCGACTGCAAAGCTGTTACAGTCTGCCCCGCGAGCGTGTGAACAAGGGGACAAGAGATGAGTGACCACGACAAGAAGAAGATGAACCGCTTCGTCATCAAGGTGGGCGATACCTATTACCTGACCAAGGGCAAGTTGTGGGTCTACGACCCTGCCGAAGCCAAGGACAAGGAAGAGGAAGAGGGCGTCGAACTGATGGCGTCCAAGTTCAAGGAAGAAGAAGAAAAGCCGCACACCTGGTACAAGGCGGTGAACTTCACCGATGTCGAATTCGATGGCGTCAACACGGGCGAACGCCCCGGCGGCTGAGCCCGTCGACCTTTCAATCGCACCAAGGGACGAGCAGCGCCCCGCGTCGGCGGCGCTGCTCGCTCGTGCTTGGGCGGCAGGCGAGGCAGCGGGCATCACCCGGCTCGCCGATGTCACCCGCCTCGATCGCATCGGCTTGCCCGTCTGGCAGGCGGTGCGCCCGATGTCGCGCGCCCTGTCGGTGCATCAGGGCAAAGGTGCCAGTCACGACGACGCCCGCCTCGGTGCGATGCTCGAGGCCATCGAGAGCCAGGCCGCCGAACAATTTGATGCCCCGGGCCCCGAATGCTGCTGGCGCGATCTGCCTCAAAAGGAACGGCTCGCGGATCTTGGCGACGTCGCGTGTGATCGCGCCTCGCCTCCCGATCCCGCGCTGCCCATCAGGTGGATCGACGCTGAGCGTCTCGATGGGCGCCGCCTCTACCTCCCTCTCGTCAGCGTCTCGCTCGATTTTACCCGTGACCTCGGCACGCGCTTCGAACGCGCCAGCGCGGGGCTTGCCACCGGTGTCAGCGAAGAAGACGCCCGCCGCGCCGCGCTGCTCGAGCTGGTCGAACGCGACGCCCTCGCCCGCTTCCGTCTCTTGGACGACGAAGAGCGGCTCGGATGCGAGATCATGCCGTCGGGTATCGACTTCGACTGGTTTACGGCGCTTCAAGACCGACTAAGCGAACGCGCGATCCGACTCCGCCTTTTCCATTTTCCAGCGCCCAGCGGGGTGCCCGTCATCGCCGCCAGCCTGTCCGACGGCGCCAAGCGCGCCGCGCCCTATGCGGCGACCGTCGGCCATGCCGCGCATCCCGACCCTGCCATCGCGCTGTTCCAGGCGCTCGCCGAGGCATTGCAAAGCCGCCTCACCTTCATCGCAGGGGCGCGCGACGATTGCTGGCCATGGCTCTACACCGATCCCTCGCGCGGCATCCTGTCCGCCTTCGCCCCGCCGCGCCCGCCCGGCATGGGACGCACGTCGTTCGACGCCATTGCGCCTTGCGCGGCGCGTTTCAGCACCATTGCTGGCGCCGTCGAAGCGGCGCATCGCGAAGTGCCTGCATTCCTCCCCATCGCTCGGCCCGAAGGCTTCCACGTCGTCCGCGCCTTCGTCCCCGGCATGGGCTCCATGGTGAAAGACCCGCGATGATCGTCTTCGCCGGCCCATCGGCACCGCGCGCACTGCGCGCCGCCTTCCCTCATCTCGACTGGCGCGCTCCGGCCGTGAGTGGCGACCTGCTCTCGCTGATCGAAAAAGCGCCCGCCAAGGTCCTGTTGCTCGACGGCCTGTTTGAAGAGCGCGCCGCAGTGATGCATAAGGAAGCGCTTGCACTGATGGCAGCGGGCACGCGACTTTATGGCGCATCGAGCATGGGGGCGTTGCGCGCCGCCGAACTGGCTCCTTTCGGCATGGTCCCGCTCGGCCATATTGCGCAGGCCTATCGAAGCGGCTTGCTCATCGGCGATGACGAAGTGGCGCTGGTCCATGGCGATGCGCGGATCGGCTGGCAGCCGGTCAGCGTGCCCATGGTCGAGGTGCGCGCCACGCTATGCCGACTCGTGCGCGACGAGATCCTCTCTCCGGCCGCAGCACGAGACCTGCGGGCCCGCTGGCACGATATCCATTATGTTGATCGCGAATGGCCGGTGATGCGCGCGGCGGCGGACGACCTGCCCCCCGCACTGCTCGACCGGATCGAAGCGGCGCATGTGCCGCTCAAGGCGCTGGACGCCGAACGCAGCATCGCGCTGGCACTGGCCGATGCACGACCTGCGTGCTCATTGCCCCCATCACCGCCGCCCGAAACGCATTTCCTGCGCACCCTCCGCGACGGTCTCAATCGCTGTCGGTGAGCGCCTCGGTGACGAGATCGACGTAGGTCTTGCCGGCATCGTCGCGGAACGGGTGGTGGAATCGGAACCAGGCAATGATCTCGTCGTCGGTCGGCGGGATCGGGCGATGCCAACCCTCGTGGACTCGGGCTTTCCAGCGCGCGACCGCCTTGCGGCTGCGTGCCTTGTCCTTTTCGCGAAGCGTAATGGCCGTGCACAACTGCGACCAGATCGAGGCGACGGTGACCTGCGCAAAATGACCGCGCGCCTTATCGAGATCACCTTCCAGCATGGCAAGGCGGCCGAGGTCTTCCTGGCTGTTATCGTCGGCAAAGGGCTGCATCTCGGTCGACTGTTCGAACAATGCGCGTGCACGGTCGAAATCGCCCAGGTAGGTCATGCCAGTGGCGACCTCGTTCAATCGGTCGGGATTGAACGGATTGCGCTTCAAGGCATGCTCGAAACAGGTCTGCGCCTGATCGAACTCGGCGTGATAGAGATGGCAGAAGCCCAGCAGCACATAGGCATGAGCGTGGCTGCGATCGGCCGCCAGACCCGCCTTGGCGAGTTCGAGCGCGCGCTTGCGCTCCACTGGTCCGGTGGATCCGAGCGCAGTATAGCCGTAGTCGATATTGTAGAGCCGGCAGAGCGGCGGATAGGCGAGCGCGAAATCGGGCTTTTCGGCGATGATCGCCTCGAGCTGGCGCGCCGCATCCTCGGCCGAGGCGCGGTCCTGTGCCTCGAAACTGTTGCGCTTGGCGACGAGGTAACGGTCGAACAGCGTGCCGGTGCTGTCGCCAATGCCGATGGAAATGTCCTGGTCGAGCGCGGGCAGGACGGCGCCGACGATCTGGCGCACGATCGCCTCGACCCCGGCGCCCACGCCCTCGTCTTCGATCAGCATCATCTCGGCCCAGACGATGCCGCCATCCTCGGCGCGGTGCAGCCGGACATTGGCCTTGGCCCCCTGCGGCGCGGGCAGGAAGCTTACATCGAGCCGATAGTCGCGCGCGCGCAAATCATCTTTCGAAAGCGGCGAATCGACCACCTGGATTTCGCGAAAGCGCGACAGGCCGAGCAGCACTTCCTCGCGCATGGAGGTACCGAGATAGGGGTGCTTTTCGGCCACCGCCGCATCGCGAAATTCGCCGACCACGATACGCGGGGGGCGCCCTGCAGCGAGCCCCTTTACATT
This sequence comes from Sphingomicrobium arenosum, assembly GCF_026157085.1. Lineage (NCBI taxonomy): Bacteria > Pseudomonadati > Pseudomonadota > Alphaproteobacteria > Sphingomonadales > Sphingomicrobiaceae > Sphingomicrobium > Sphingomicrobium arenosum. Next base: position 634,999 of record NZ_JANPVN010000001.1, on the reverse strand, counting down.
GGTGTCGAGGGTGGTGGTGCTGGACGGCACGCTGGTGACCGCGAGGCTCGGCGCGGTGTCGCCAGCAGCGGGGTCGGCAACCGCGCCGGGCGGCGGCGGTGCGTCGGAAACTTCTTCGCGATGCACGGGCGCCACGAGACGGTACCCGCGCCCATAGACACTCTCGATATAGCGTGGATGGCGCGGATCATCGCCCAGCGCGCGACGGAGCTCGCGGATCGTCGTCGTCAACGCCGACTCGCTGACCGCCATCCCGTCCCAGACGGTTTCGAACAGCGCATCCTTGGTGAGGAGGCGCCCCTCGCGTTCGGCCAGCGCGAGCAGAACCTGATACGCCTTGTTGCCGAGTTTGAGCGGGCCCGTCGGGCCGGAGACACGCTCGTCTCCCCTGTCGATGCGATACTCTCCGATCGCAATGGTTGCCCGCCGCCCCGTCACCATTGTCGTCCCTAACACCCGAGCAAAGACCGTTTCCTAGAGCATTCTGCCAATTCTGAAAAGATTCTGAGTCAGATTCTTTTGGCTTGACGCTCAAGATGTCGGGTCCCCGACACCGTAGAAGGAGGATGTCGAGACCGAGCAGGGTTCGAGACACCAAAAGGGAGACGCGAAATGTTCAATCAAGCTTTCATCGGCCTTCTGGCCATCGTCCTTACCGCCAGCACCTTCGGCGGCACCATCAGCATCATGGGCGCCGACGCCCCCGCAGCGCAGGATGTCCTCGTTGCCTGAAGCAGGGATGAGCGGACGAACCGCACCCCTAGAAGGTTCGTCCGCCTCCAACGAGCGTAGAGTGTAGGAGCGGAAAAAAGATGTTCGACACCGACCAGATGAACGAGGCCGTCGACGGCAAGCTGAGCCAGATGCTCGCCCATGCTGCGATGCGCGACATCACCAAGGATGTCGCCAAGGATCTCATCTTTGCCGAATGCTTCGTCGAGACCGAGCGGCTGCAGATGCGCCCCGTCACGATCGAGGACCTTCCCGCTTATTCGGCGATGCTCGCCGATCCCGACGCCTTTACCTATTCGGACCGTGGCCCGATGGGCTCGGACGAAGCGTTCACGCGGCTGTGCCGTCAGGTCGGTCATTGGACGCTGCTCGATTACGGTCTCTTCGCCGTGTTCGAAAAGCATAGCGGCCATTTCGTCGGCGAGGTCGGTTTCGGCAACTTCAACCGCGAGATCGGTGCCGGCTTCGACGGCTGCCCCGAAGCCTGCTGGACCATCCGCAAGCCTTTCCAGGGCCGCGGCTATGCGCAGGAAGCCGCGCAAGCCGCACTCGAATTCACCGAGGACCGTCTCATCGCCACGCGCACCGTCGCGATGGTGCATCATGAGAATTTGTCCTCGATCCACATCGCCCGCAAGCTGGGGTTCCGCGCTTATGACGAGCGCATCTACCGCGGTTTTCGGGCCATCCTCTTCGCGCGCGAATATTAGGGGGAAACCCGCTCGCATCTTCCTATATCGCGCGTGAAGCACGGGGGTGGGGCAGTTCTGGGTGAGGGCTGCCCCATTTCCATTGGTATCTGCCGCAACAGGCGCGGCAAGACGGATCACCTATCAAGACGGCCCGTTGGAGGAAGAGAACCCACTTCCAACAGCAGGACCTTTTCATGAATATTCTGATCGCCGGCGCGACCGGCAACACCGGCGCCCGCCTCACCCGGCAACTCGACGAGGCCGGGCATCATCCCATCGCCATGATCCGCGACGGATCGGATACGTCGGTCCTGCCGCAAGGCGTCGAAACACGCACCGCCGACCTTACCGATCTCGCCGACAATGTGTGCGAGGGGGCCGACGTCGTGATCTTCGCAGCCGGTTCGGGCGGCGACACGAGCGAGGAAATGACCGACAAGGTCGACCGGGACGGCGCCAAGGCCCTGATCGACCGCGCCAAGGCGCAGGGCGTGCAGCGGTTCGTGATGTTGAGTTCGATCGGCGCGGGCGACCCCGACCCCGACAGCGACCTTGCTCATTATCTCAAGGCCAAGCATGCCGCCGACGAACATCTCAAGGCCTCTGGCCTCGATTATGTCATATTGCGCCCGGTGGCGTTGACCGAGGAGGACGGCAACCGCAACCTGACGCTTGGCGACGACGTCGACCCCGAAGGCAAGGCCCATCGCGGCGACGTAGCCGCCGTACTGGCGCGCGCCGTCGACAATGACATGCTCCGCAACAAGGTGGTCGAGCTCCAGAGCAACTGATGGCGACATGAAACGGGCCCCGGCATCGCTGTCGGGGCCCGTTTTGATTGTATTCTACGGATCCTAGGCCGGGCGCGTTTGCCCTTCGCCATGGACGCGATAGTGGAAGCTGCACAATTGCTCGAGGCCGACGGGACCGCGGGCGTGCATCTTGCCGGTCGCGATGCCGATCTCGGCGCCCATGCCGAACTCGCCGCCATCCGAAAATTGGGTCGAGGCATTGTGCATTACCACCGCGCTGTCGACGCGGGTCATGAACTGGTGTGCGGCTGCCATGTTTTCGGTCAGGATCGCATCGGTGTGACCCGAATGATGTTCGCTCACGAAGTCGATGGCTTCATCGAGACCGCCGACGACCTTCACCGACAGGATATTGTCGAGATATTCGGTATCCCAGTCGGCCTCGGTCGCTGCCGTGATCCCCGGCAGGATGCGCATGGCATCCTCGTCGCCGCGCAATTCGCAGTCGCCGAGTTTCCCTTGGAGCATCGGCAGGAACTCAGCGGCAACCGAGCGGTCCACCACGAGGCTCTCGGTCGCACCACAGACACCCAAACGGCGCTGCTTGGCATTCTGGACAACGTCGGCTGCCTTTTCGAGGTCGGCGTCGGCATGGACATAGCTGTGACAATTGCCGTCGAGGTGGAGAAGCGTGGGTACCTTGGCCTGGTCGCGCACTCGTTCGACGAGCGACTTGCCCCCGCGCGGAATGATGAGGTCGATCTTGCCGACCGCCTCGAGCATCGCGCCGACCGCGGCACGGTCGGTGGTCCCGATGACCTGCACGGCTTCCTTGGGCAGCCCGGCGCCGCTTAGCCCCTCTGCGATCGCGGCATTGATCTCGCGTGCGCTATTCTGGCTGTCCGAGCCACCGCGCAGAATCACCGCATTACCGCTCTTGAGGCACAACGCACTGGCATCGGCGCCCACATTGGGACGCGATTCGTAGATCATGCCGATCACGCCGATCGGCACGGCAACGCGCTCGATCCTGAGCCCGTTCGGGCGGTCGAAGGTCGCCAGGTTGCGGCCCACCGGATCGTCCAGCTGCGCCACGGTGCGCATGCCATCGGCCATCGCCTCGATGCGATCCTTGTCGAGTGCAAGACGATCGATGAAGGCGGCATTCTTTCCGGCGGCGCGCGCATTTTCGACATCGCGCGCATTGGCACGAAGGATCGCATCGTTGCGTTCGATCAGCGCGTCGGCGCCCTTGCGGATGGCGTCATTCTTTTCTTGCGTGGTCGCGGTCGCGAGCCTTGCGGCTGCGCGCCGGGCGCGGCGGGCGAGTTCGTCCACATAGGTTACGGGATTGGTCGGCTCAATATCGGCCATAGTGTCGGTTCTCCGATCTATATTCTCTTTGGTCATGGTCGTGCGGGCGCGCTTGGTCAGCGCAACTCGACCGCACGGTCGAAGGCGGCATCGACGGTCGCCTCGAGGATTTTTCCGACCCCACCCTCGCGGCGCAGGACCGTCAGCCCGGCATCGGTCGTCCCGCCGGGACTGGTCACGTCGTTGCGTAACTGTTCGAGCGAGCGCTCGTCCTGCCTTGCCATCGCGCCTGCACCGGCAACGGTCTCGACCGCGATCTTGCGCGCCTCGGCTTGGGTGAAACCGCGCTCCTCGGCGATTTCCTGAAGCGTCCGCATGATTTCGAAGACATAGCCCGGCCCCGATCCGGCAAGCGCAGTAAACATGTCGATCCGCCCCTCGTCTTCCAGCCAGGCGAGCTCGCCAGTGGCCGAGACCAAGCGCGTCACAAGGATCTTCTGCGTCGCGGTGATGCCGTCCTGCGCGAAAACGGCGCTCATTCCTTCGCCGCAAGCGGCGGGAAGGTTGGGCATCACCCGAGCGACAGGCAGCCCGCCCAAGAGGCCCGAAATCCGGCTCGCCGACACGCCGGCAGCGATTGACAGCGCGAAGGCGCCGGGCCGCAGCAGCGTTGCATAGGGCGGCAGGACATCTTCCATCATCTGCGGCTTCACCGCGACGATGAGCGCGTCGTAACGTTCGCCTTTCAGGTCCGTGATCGAACGGACATGGCGAACTCGCTTGGGCGTGTCGATATCGGCAGGGTCTACCACCGTGATCGCGGGAAGCTCGCCCCCCGTCCAGCGCGACAGCATCGCGCCCCCCATGTTCCCACATCCGGCCATCAAAATTTTCATCTTTATCTTTTCTCCCCCGCAAACAAATATTTGCGCGCAGTTTTTATCGTTCGAAATCTATATAGACAATAAAGGTGAAATGCGCTGATTTCAACCACAGGAACGACGGATATATGTAAATACAAGTCGATCTGAGAACAGGCGTAAAATTTTCACGTCTCCACTTAAGCTTTACTACGGTTTCGCTCTTTTACTTACGTAGTACTTGGAACCTCTATCTCTCGCGTTTGATTATTTTGGAAAAATCCTTTAGTTTCATAGCGAAATCGAATTGGAGGAATTTTGTGAGCAAGAACAAGCGGATCGTGATCAAGGTCGGCAGCGGCCTCGTGGTCAGCGCACAGGAACGCGCACCGCGCTTCGCCTTCCTGCACGGACTGATGGCAGACATCGCAGCGTTGCGTGCGAAGGGGTATGAGGTCGTCCTGACCTCGTCAGGGGCGGCGGCGATCGGGCTGGACATGATCGGGGTGCGCCCCGAGGATGCGGGGCTACAGGACAAGCAGGCGGCCGCCGCCTGCGGGCAGCCGCTTATCATCAACGCCTACAAGCAGGTCGCGCTCGAATTCGGGATTGGTATCGCCCAGGTATTGCTGACGTCCGAGGAAATGGAAAACCGGCGCCGCTATCTCAACACCAAGAACACCATCGAGCGGTTGCTGAAGAACGGCATCCTGCCCATCGTCAACGAGAATGACACGGTCACGACCAAGGAAATCCGGGTCGGCGACAATGACCGGCTCGCCGCCAAGGTCGCGCAAATGATCCATGCCGAGGAATTCGTCATGCTGACCGATATCGACGGTCTCTACGACCGCCCTCCCCACGAAGAAGGCGCGCAATTCGTCAGCGAGGTGACCGATGTCGCCGACTTCCTCGACGCCACGCGCGGCAAGGGGCTGCTCGGCTCGGGCGGGATGCTGACCAAGATGCAGGCCGCCAACATGGCGCAGAATGCAGGCGCCAGCGCTCGCATCGCCAGAGGCATCATCGAGCGCCCGATTTCCTCGGTGCTGGAGGGGAAACGCCGTCACACCCATTGCCTTGCCCATGGCGACCCCCAGTCGGCGTGGCGTGTGTGGCTTACCGACCGCCTGCAGATGGCGGGCAGTGTCACCGTGACAGCCAAGGCGGCCAAGGGGCTCCGCGCCGGGACGCAGGGCATTGGCACCACCGACCTCCTCGCCACCAGCGGCGAATATCAGAAGGGCGACGTGCTTCACGTCTATGACGAGCAAGGGGTGGAAATCGGTCGCGGCCTCACCAACTTCTCCTCGAACGAGACCGCCTTGCTGGTGCGTTGCGAAGGCGAGGAAGTGGGCGATGTCCTCGGTTACAACAGCAATTCGGACATCATCGCCGATCGCGATTTCGTCCTCCTCGGCGAGCATAATCTTTCGTGGGACCAGCCCGAGGAAAGTCTGCTGTCAGCGCCTGCCTGAGGCACGTTCCACCCCGCCCGGCCCCGTTTGATTGAAAGGTGGGCGCGACGGTTCACCTTGCCTTCGCGGCGACGCTTGGTCACGATGCATGGAATGTCCGCTGAACAGGGGGTCGGGGTCGGTGAAGCTTACGAAGACCACGCGCAGGGTAATCCTGCTTGTGATTGCCGTCGCAATATGGGCCGTTGCGGCCTATCTCTACGTCGAGCGCAACAAGCAGAAGGACGAGGCAAGTCGCGACATCCTTTCGATGTTGCACGCCCTCGAGCGCAGCGACATCGAGGCGCCCCTCGACGAGGGCAGAGGCGGAGGCTTCGCCGCCTGGGATGACGACATCATCCTGATGAACAGCGACGGCAGCTTCCACTGGCTCGCAGCGGGCGGAGAGGCCTTCGAACCCTTGGCCCTGCCGCCGGTGCTCGACTTCATGGCGGCCCGCGACGTCATGACCACCGACCAGTTCGACCATTTCGTCGGGACCGAAGATCTCGTCATGCGAGAAATCGCGCCATCGCGGTGGGAAGTATATGTCTCGCATTTCAACCCGCATGTCGATCTTGGTTGCTTCACGCTGGCGCTCTCGCGGCTCGAATTCACGGGTAGCGACGGGCAGGTCGACGTCACCGCTCCCTGGCAGCAATTGTACGAAACAAATCCCTGTCTGACACCGCGCGGCAACCCGGGGCAACTCGGCGGATCGATGGCGTTTCTCGACGACGATCGCCTGCTTCTTGGTGTCGGCGAAGCCCATTACGACATCGTCAGTCTTGGGACCGATGGGCGAGAGGTCCCCGAGAACCTCGTCGCGATCGATCTGGAAACCGGCGAGCGCAATTACGATGGCTCGTTCATCGATCCGCAGAGCGATGCGGTCGACTATGGCAAGACCATCGTGCTCGACCTCAAGAGCGGGGCGGCGCGCCACTATAGCAAGGGCCATCGCAATCCGAGCGGCATGGCCATCGGGCCATCGGGCGAGCCGGTCATGATCGAACATGGACCGCGTGGCGGCGACGAGATCAACGTCATCCGCGATAACGAGGATTATGGCTGGCCGCGCGAAACGTTCGGCACCAACTATGCGGCCTTCAAATGGCCTCCCGCCGAGGAGACGGGCCGCCATGACCGCTACGCACAGCCCCAGTTCGCCTTTCCACCCGGAACCGCGCCTTCAGGCCTTTTGCGGCTCGAAGGACGGGGTTTCCCAGCGTGGCGTGGCGATTTCCTCTTCGGCAGCCTTTACGGTCGCATCTTCCGACTGCGGCTCAAGTCCGATCTCAGTGTCGTCATGGCCGAGGCATTCTTTGTCGGCACGCGCGTTCGCGACGTGATCGAGGCGTCCAATGGCGACTTGTTGATCAAGCCCGACGGCGAGGCCCGCGTCATTCGGCTGACGCGCGACCTCGCCGCCGAGAATGAGACGATGCCGGAGGTGCTGGCGGCTTGCGCGCAATGCCACGAATGGCGCCATGTCTCCCCCAGTGGTGCCCCGCCCCTCATCACGACCTATTGGCGCAATGTCGCGGAAATCGATGGCGCGTCTTATTCGGACGCTCTTCGGCAGAAAGGTGGGAAGTGGAACGAGAAACGCTTGCGCCAATTCCTGCGCGATCCGCAGTCTTTCGCCCCTGGTTCGACCATGCCCGATCCAGGTCTCAGCGACGAGGAGATCGATGCGGTGATCGAGGCGCTCAAATAGCGTCTCGCCCCGACGTGTAAATGGCGTCATGGGGACGTAGCGAGGAATGTCGTGAAAAAATGGTAGCGGAGGAGGGACTTGAACCCCCGACACGCGGATTATGATTCCGCTGCTCTAACCAGCTGAGCTACTCCGCCCCATCGAGGCTGCCGACCGCTGAAGGTCGGTGCGAAGGGGCCTATAGTAAGGCCTCGAAGGTTCGTCAATCGCTTTGGAACCGGGTTCTTCACGCCTCGTTGGAGAGGCAATTCGAACATTCGAAAGTCGTAGCCTGATGACACCCGCAACACCGATCGACACGCTCTGCCGCATCATCCTTCGCGCCCGCGAATATGAAGCGCAGATCCCGACAAATTACGATAGCGACGAGAGCCCCGACAATGTCGACGGCGACGACGACGACGAGGCCTTTTCGGTGCTCGACGACGACATCAACACCAGTGTCGAGGAAGAGCTGGCCGGCGTGATCGACGATCTCGCCGACGACCAGCAGGCCGAAGTCCTCGCCTTCGTCATGCTCGGGCGCGGTGATTATGAGAAAAGCGAGTGGAAGGAAGCGCTCGAGACCGCCGCGGAAGAGAGCGACATCGTCGACACGTTGCTCGAAACCCCGATGCTGGCCTCGATGCTCGAACAGGGCATGGCCGTGTTCGACCTCGACTGCGACGGCGTCGGCTCGGTCACCTAAGCCCGAGCGTTACCCGAAAAGGACCAGCGCCCCAGCGCGTCCCACGGCCCGCCCATGTAACGATGCAGCGCCAGCCCTGCGACGGCGAGTGGGAGCGGCTCGAACTCGGCCTGTTTGCGTGCCAAGAGAGCCTTTGCCTCGGCGGGAGGCACTTTGTTCTGGATCGTGACATGCGGACGCCAGCCGCCGGCGTCCTGCGCGGTGAGCAGTCCGCGGAAATGATCGGCGATCAACGCCCGCAGCCGCTTCAGTTCGTCGCTTTCCACGCGATAGGCCACCCCGCGCCCCAGCGACATGAGCGACGCCAATGTCGCAGCAGGCGGCCGATGCTCGCGCGCGAGCCGTGACAGCACGCCCCGCACCTCATCTTCGCTCCCCGGTGGCAGTGCATGAAACATGGTGAGATGCGCGTCGAGATAGTTACGTTCAGGCGGAAAATGCGCGGTTCGCTCGGCGGTCAGCCGGGCATGGTCGGCCTTGCCGAGCGCGGCGGTGACGATGAGCGCGCCGCTCATGCGCTCGGCCAATGGTCGCGCTCGACCTTCGGGCGAGCATCGAGCGGGCGCGCCGTATTACGCAAGGACAGCACGCCCTCATCGCACCTCATGTCGCGCCAGTCGATACGATGAAGTGTCTCTCCCGCCCCCGCGACCCCGCCCGAAGAAGCGATCGCATAGGAAAGGCGCCCGTCGCGTTCGCCGAGCATGGCATCCACCACCGTCCCGACCTTCGAGCGATCGGGGGCATGAAGATCCATGCCGACGATCGTAGATAGCGGAAGGAGTCCCTGCCCATCTCGCTCCTCGCTCATCCTTTGCGCCTCTTCGCCTCCTTTTTGCATGGCGGCCCGTCGACCGAGCCAACGCCAGACCCCGAACAGGTTGATGAAAAAGAGGATGATATTCTGCCATATCAGGCCGCCCTGCCCTGTCGTCAGGCCGACGATGAACCAGGCGACCGAACCGATGGTGAAGATAACGAAGCCGATCCCCGTGATCCGCGCCCCGAGATTGGAGGCGGTGATCAACGCGGCCAGCGTGATGGCGACGGGGGCGATGAGACGGGCGATGTCTTCCATCCCGCCTCAATGCGCGAGCGATGCCCGCCGTTTCAGATCTTCACCTGGCTACCCAATTCGACGACGCGGTTGGCCGGCAGCTTGAAGAAGGTCATCGCGCTTTCGGAATTGCGCAGCATCCAGGCGAACAATTTCTCGCGCCAGCCGACCATGTCCGAGCCCTTGTCCGGAATGAGCGTCTGGCGGCCGAGGAAATAGCTCGTTTCCATCTGCTTGCATGGTCCGCCGAGCCCGCGCACGTGCTGAAGCGTCCGGGGCAGGTTCACGTCCTCCATGAAACCGAAGTGAAGGATGACGCGATAAAATCCTTCGCCGAACGCCTCGACGCTGGCGCGTTTCTTGGCACTGACGCGCGGCCGGTCCTCGATTTTCACGGTGAGCAGCACGGTGCGCTCGTGCAGCACCTTATTGTGTTTCAGATTGTGCAGGAGCGAGGGCGGAATGCCCTTGGTCGCGGTCGTCAGGAAGATTGCCGTCCCACGTACCCGCGTCGCGCTCGGGCAGGCCGATTTGATAAACAGGTCGACCGGCATCACATCGTCGTCGAGGCGCCGCCGCAGCAGCGCCCGGCCCCGCGCCCAGGTGGTGAGCAAGGTAAAGGCGATCGCCCCGATGAGCAGCGGGAACCAGCCCCCCTCGGGCACCTTGAGGAGGTTGGCGCCGAAATAGAGGATATCGACCGCGAAGAAGAGCGCGAGCAGCGGCAGCACGTAGCGCTTGCGCCATTTCCACAAGTAAAGGAGCACCACCGCGATCAGCACCGTGTCGATCAGCATCGCCCCCGTTACCGCGATGCCATAGGCTGCGGCGAGGTTCGAGCTCGACCCGAAGCTGATGACGAGAACGGTGACGGCGACGAGCAGCAGCCAGTTGATTGCAGGAATGTAGATTTGTCCTGCGGCATCCTCGCTGGTGTGAAGAATGCGAAGGCGCGGGATGAAGCCCAGCTGGATCGCCTGCTGGGTGACCGAGAAGGCGCCGGTGATGACCGCCTGGCTGGCGATGATGGTGGCGATGGTGACGAGCAGCACCAGCGGCAGGCGCAGCATGTCGGGCGCCATCAGGAAGAAGGGATTGGCGACCAGTTCCTCGGCCCCCGCGAGCGTGGGTGCCGACAGGATCAGCGCGCCCTGCCCGAGATAATTGAGGAGGAGCGCGGGCATGACGAAGCGGATCCAGGCGATCTTGATCGGGCCACGCCCGAAATGGCCCATGTCGGCATAGAGCGCCTCCGCCCCCGTGACGGCGAGCACGACCGAACCCAGCGCAAACAGCGCGCGCGTCGGCTCGAGCGCGAAGAAGCGCCCCGCATTCCACGGATTGAGCATTTCCCAAATCACCGCCGGGTGATCACCGATGTGCAACAGCCCCATGGCGGCAAGAACCAGGAAATAGACGATCATGACGGGGGCGAAGAATTTCGCGATCCCCGCCGTGCCGCGCCGCTGGATCGAGAAAAGCGCGATGAGGATTCCCAGCGCGATGGGAATGACGAAGGGCGCCATGCCGGCATTGACGGTGGTCAACCCCTCGACTGCCGACAGGACCGAGATGGCCGGGGTAATCATGCTGTCGCCATAGAAGAGCGCGGTGGCGAAAACGCCGAGCAGGATGATGCCACGCGACCAGCTCTTGCCGCTGCCCCCACCCTCGCGGGTGAACAGAGCGAGCAGCGCGAGGCTCCCGCCTTCGCCCTTATTGTCGGCGCGGGTGATGATCATGACATATTTCAACGTCACGATGACCATCATCGACCAGAAGATGAGGCTGAGCACACCGTAGATGTGCAGCGCGTCGGGCACCAGCATATGATGGCCAGCAAAGGTCTCGCGAAAGGCGTAGATCGGCGAGGTGCCGATGTCGCCGAAAACGATTCCTACCGCGCCCGCCGCCAGCTTGGCAGTCGAGCCGGATGGGCCATGATGGCCGTTGGCAGCATCGCTCATGCGGGTGTCGAGACTCCGAAATTGTCGCCGCGCATTAGCAGCGCTCGTCGTTGGTCGCAATCGACGCGACAAAGTGGCATTTGCTGGCTATAGGCGCGGCCATTGTCAGTAGAGGAGACATGAGCATGCGCATCGGCGTGCCCAAGGAAATCAAGAACCACGAATATCGCGTCGGCCTTACGCCCTCGTCGGTCGCCCATCTCGCCGCGCGCGGCCATGAGATGTTCGTCGAGACCAAGGCGGGCATGGGGATCGACTTCAGCGACGACGATTATGTCGCCGCCGGGGCCAAGATCATGCCCGACGCCAAGTCGGTGTTCGAAGCCGCCGACATGATCGTGAAGGTCAAGGAACCGCAGCCGCAGGAAGTCGCCATGCTCGAGCCGCGGCACATCCTGTATACCTACCTCCATCTCGCCGCCGACCGACCGCAGACCGAAGGTCTGATCGAAAGCGGTGCGACCTGCATCGCCTATGAAACGGTGACGAGCCCGGCGGGCACGCTGCCGCTGTTGAAGCCGATGAGCGAGGTTGCGGGCCGGATGGCGATCCAGGCGGGCGCGCATTATCTCGAAAAGGAACAGGGCGGTCGTGGCATCCTGCTCGGCGGCGTGCCGGGCGTGAACCCGGGCAAGGTCGCGATCATCGGTGGCGGCGTCGCCGGCATCAACGCGGCGATGATGGCGACCGGCATGCGCGCCGATGTCACCATCTATGACATCAACCCCGATCGCCTTGCCGAACTCGACCTGCATTTCGGCTCGACCATTAAGACGCAATATGCGTCCAAGCCGATGATCGAACGGGCGCTCGAGGAGAGCCACCTCGTCATCGGTGCGGTGCTAGTGCCGGGGGCGGCGGCGCCCAAGATCGTCAGCCGCGACATGCTCAAGAAGATGAAGCGCGGTTGCGTCATCGTCGATATCGCCATCGACCAGGGCGGCTGCTTCGAGACCTCCAAGCCCACCACCCATGACGATCCCGTCTACGAAGTCGACGGCATCATCCATTATTGCGTTGCGAACATGCCGGGCGCGGTGGCGCGTACGAGCACCTTCGCGCTCAACAATGCGACGCTGCCGGGCGCGGTGGCGATCGCCGACAAGGGCGCAGAGCTCGCCATGGCGACCGATCCGCACCTTGCGAACGGCCTCAACGTCTCCGACGGCAAGATTCGTCACGCGGCGGTGGCCGAAGCCTTCCCCGACCTGCCTTACGAGCCGGTCGCGGCCTGAGGCTGGTCGACGCTCGCCTGGGCCAGGCTGCGCGCTCCTTCGACGAGGGGGCGCCAGTCGGCCCCGGCGGGTGCGTTTTCGGCCAATTCGTCGAGCAGCGGCAGGGCGGCCTCCGCCTCGCCGCTCCGCAACAGCGCGAGCGCCTTGAAAAAACGCGGACCCGGATGATCGGGTGCCAGCGCGATCCCCTTGTCATAGGCGAGCTCGGCGGCGGGCGTCAGGGTTCCCGCATGATCGGCCAGCGCATTGCCATAGAGCGACCAGAGCGCGCCGCTACGCGGATGTTCGCGAAGGCCCGAGCGCAAGATGCCCGCCGCGTCTTGGGTCGCCCCGCGCGCGGCATAGCTCTCCGACAGGATCGCCCACTGGTCGAGCCAGGTAAACCGACCGTAGAAAGCCTCGCGCGCGCCTTTCAGCGACAGGGGGCTGGGCAAGGGCGGGCGGCTCGCGACGGGCCTCCCCTCGAGCCCCGGGTTGCCGGTGAGCGCATAGCCCGCCCCGCCGAACAGCAATGCGGCGGCGGTGAGGCTGAGCGCGGGGCCCCGCACTTTCGCGACGAAAAGCGCGGCCATCACGAGCAGGGCGAGGAGCAGCAGGAGAAGCAGGCCTGTCATCGGTCCTCGCTCCCGCGCTTGAACCGCCCGCGCACCATCCATCCCGCGAGCAGCAGCAGCAACAGCGGCACGATGAACAGCGGCCAGGCGACCGGGTCGCTCGTCACCGGGCGATAGCTCACCGCGCCGCCATAGCGGTCGACCAGCCAGCCCCGCACTTCTTCGGGCTGCTCGCCCGCCGCGATGCGCTCGCGCACGAGGCGGCGCATGTCGGCGGCCATGTCGGCATCGCTCTCGGCGATCGACTGGCCCTCGCAGGTCAGGCAGCGCAACTCGCGCATCAGTGCATGGGCTTCCGCCTCGGCGCGGGGGTCCTCGATCTGGACATGCGCATAATCGGGCGTGGCTGCCGCCAGCAGCAGGGGTAGTAGCGCAAGGCTCATCGGCGATACTCCTCGACGAGCTGTTTCAACCGAGCCACGTCCGCGCGCGTCAGCGGCCCTTGGACATGGTCGCGCACGATCCCTTCCCCATCGACGAGGAAGGTTTCGGGCACCCCCGTCGCCCCCAGCGCGAAAACAGCTTCGCTGCGCGGGTCGCTGCCGATCGCGGTGAAGGGATCGCCATGATCCTCGAGAAAGCGGCGGACCGCGCCCGCCTCGTCGCGCACCGCGATCCCGGTGATCGGTACGCCTTGGATGGCGAGCCCCTCGAGCAGCGGCGCCTCGGCGATGCACGGATTACACCAGCTGCCGAACAGGTTGACGAGGTGCGGCTCTCCGGTCGCGAGCGAGGCGATCCCGGGCTTGTCGTCCAGCATCGGCTCAAGCCAAATCTCGGGCGCGGCCTGTCCCACGAGACGGCTCGAAATGTCGGGCTTGTCGCTGGGGGCGGCCAGACGCCATCCGATGAAGGCGAAGACGGCAAGAACGAGGATCAGCGGCAGGTAGCGTTTCACCATGTGCGCTTCTCCCGATAGCCATCCACGTCGCTCGGATCGCGTCGCAAGCGGACATTTCGCAAAGAGCGGCCAAGCAAGGCGACCAGCCCGCCCAGCGCGATCAGCAGCCCGCCGCCCCAGATGAAGGTCACGAGCGGCTTCCACCATAGTCTGAGCTGCCATCCCTCGGCCGCGCTGCCGCGCCCCACGGTGGCGTAAAGCTGCCCATCCCAGTCGGTCAGCAGCGCGCTTTCGCTGGTATTGGTCGGCGGCTCGTTGAAGAGGCGCTGCTGGGGCGCCATGCGTATCGCGCCCTTCCCGCGCGTGGCGAGCAGATCGGCCTCGATCGCGGTCCAGTTGGGACCGGTCACCGGCATGACGCCGCGAAATTCGACGAGATAGGGCCCAACCTCTGTCCGCTCGCCGACGCGGGCGACGGCAAGCCGTTCCTTGGTAAAGGCGCTTTCGCTGGCGATGCCGATGGTGAGGATGCCGACCCCAAGATGCGCCAGCACCATCCCCCAGACCGGCGCCGGCGTGCGCCACGGACGGCGGCGGACCAGCGGCAGCAGGCTCGCGATGACGAGCCCAACGCCGAGCACAAGCCCCAGCCGCTCGAGCAGGCTCATCGACCAGCCAAAGACGAAAGTCGCCACGAGCATCGCCACACTGGCGCAAAGCGCGACGGGGACGCCTTTCGACAGGCGCTTGGACTGGCGCTTCCATGTCAGCAGCGGGCCGACGAAGAGGAGCGTCACGAGTAGTAGCGCCAAGGGGCCTGCGACGAGGTTGAAATAAGGCGGCCCGACCGAGATGGACGCCCCGAACGCCTGTGCCACCAACGGATAAAAGGTACCGAACAGCACCAGCGCGAGGATGACCGAAAGGAGGAGATTGTTTGCGACCAGCGCGCCTTCACGGCTGACCGGCTCGAACGGCGCACCTTCGCGCACATGGGCGATGCGCGCCCCGAACAGCGCCAAGGCGCCACCGACATAGATCGCCATGAGGATAAGGATGAAAGTGCCGCGCTCGGGATCGACGGCAAAGGCGTGAACCGAGGTCAGGAGCCCCGACCGAACGAGGAAGGTGCCGAGCATCGACATGGCGAAGCCGATGAGGGCGAGCACCATCGTCCAGGCGCGCAGCGCCTCGCGCGCGGCTAGCACCGAGACCGAGTGCAACAGCGCGGTCGCGGCCAGCCACGGCAGGAGAGAGGCATTTTCGACCGGGTCCCAGAACCAGTAACCGCCCCAGCCCAGCTCGTAATAGGCCCAATAGGAGCCCGCAAGGATCCCCGCGGTCAGGAACGTCCAGGCGATGAGCACCCACGGCCGCATCGCGCGCGCCAATGCCGCATCGACCTTGCCGCCGAGCATGGCACCGATGGCGAGGCTGAATGCCGCCGACAGGCCGACATAACCGACGTAGAGCATCGGCGGGTGGAAGACGAGGCCGGGGTCTTGGAGCAAGGGATTGAGTCCCCTGCCCTCGATCGCGGGCGGGTCGAGCCGCGCAAACGGATTGGAGGAGAGGAGGAGGAAGGCATAGAAACCGAGCCCCAATCCGCCCTGCATCCCCAGCGCGCCGCGCAGCACCTTGCCATCGAGTCCGCGCGAGAAACGGGCCATCGCTGCACCGAACAAGGAGAGAAGCAGTACCCACAAAAGCATCGAGCCTTCATGGTTTCCCCAAGCGGCGGCGAGCTTGTAGAAGGGCGGCTTGTCCGAATGACTGTTGGCTGCGACCAGCTCGACCGACAGATCGGTCACCCAGAAAACGCGTAGCAGTGCGCCAAAGGCCAGCAGCGCCAAGAGTGCCTGGGCCACGGCCACGAGGCGGATTGCGCGTAGGCGTCCGGCCATCTCCCCGGGCAGCAGCGCAAGCGCCACCTGGCACCCTGCGAGCGCCATCGCCAGCCACAAGGCGGCATGGCCCAGCTCGGCGATCATTCGCCTGAAACCGTCTTGCCAGTGGCGCGCTTCGCGCTTTCGGTCAGTTCTGGCGGCATGTAATTTTCGTCATGCTTGGCGAGGATGCGCGTCGCCTCGAAGCTGCCATCGGGCGTCAGGCGACCTTCGGCCACCGCGCCCGAGCCCTCGACGAACAGATCGGGCAGGATACCGGTATGCGCCACCGCCACTTCATGCGCCCCATCCCCGAGGCGAAAGGCAGTGCGCACGGTGTCGGCGGCCGCGACCTGCTCGATCGACCCCTCGACAACCATCCCGCCGAGCCGCAATGGCACCCCCGCTTCGACCCCGCCCTCGGCGATATCGGTCGGTGTGACGAAATAGGCCGCGCGGTCCTGCAGCCCCCACAGCGCGAGCAGCGCCGCGCCGCCCAATGCGACAATCGCGAGGATGACCAACAGCAGCCGCTGGTTCTTGGGCGCTACATTCATCGGCGGCGCTCCTTGTCGGCGGCATCTTCGGCGCGGCGCATGGCGCGCCACGACTGCACGGTGAGGATCGCCATGGCGGCGATGCCAATGCCATAAGCGGCGATGACATAAGCGCTGAAGTACATCAGGCCTCCGTGGCGCGGCGCTGTTGGCGCATGGCGAGTTTGACCCGTGCGATTTCGGCACGCATCCGCATCAAGGTGACGGCGATGAACAGGAGCGTCATGCCGACAAAGGCGAGCGCGAGAGGCCAGAGCATTGATCCGTCGATCGTACTCTTGCCTTCGATAAGGCTGATCGAACTGGCCTGGTGCAGGCTGTTCCACCATTTCACGCTATAATGGATGATCGGCAGGTTGACCGCACCGACCAGCCCGAAAATGGCGGCGATCCGCCCTTCGCTGTCGGGACCGCGCACGCGTTCGGCATCGGCCAGCGCGATATAGGCGAGATAGAGGAAGAAGAGCACCAGCATGCTGGTCAGCCGACCGTCCCATTCCCACCACGTGCCCCATGCCGGCCGCCCCCAGATCGAGCCGGTGACGAGGCAGAGAGCGGCAAAGGTCGCGCCCACGGGGGCAACCGCGCGGCCCGCGAGGCTGGCGAGCGGGTGGCGCCACACCAGCGTGGCGATGGCCGACACGGCGATACCGCTCCATCCTGCCATGCCAAGCCAGGCGCTCGGGGCGTGGAGGTAAAGAATGCGGAAATTATCACCCTGAAGATAGTCGGGCGGCACCAGAAACAGCCCGCCGATGAACCCCGCCAACGTCAGGGCAAGGCCCGGCCATAACGTCCACATGGTGGCGGGACGCGCGAATTTCAGGAAGCGGGCGGGATTGGCGAAACGATGCATCGCGGCCTGTCTAGCCTTCCCCTCGCCTGCTTGCCAGCCTCGACCGCGCCCTATCAGCGCCCGATGAGCGCCTGCGCCATGGCATCGGCGACACTGGCGGGATCACGACCGCTGCTCGCGGCTTCGTTCCAGATCCGCTCGAGGCGGCCCGGGATGGCATCGATGCGCTGGCGCACGAGGTCGGCGCCGCCATCGGCGAGATATTCGGTCGAAACGTTGATGATGCCGCCCGCGTTGATGACATAGTCGGGGGCATAGAGGATACCGCGCGCGGCGAGCCGCTGCCCGTCGCCGGGGGTGGCGAGCTGGTTGTTGGCCGCGCCCGCGATGATGCCGGTGTTGAGGTTGGCAATGCTGTCCTCGGTGAGGATCGCGCCCAACGCGCAGGGGCTGACCACGTCGGCGTCGATGAACAGGATGTGGGCCGGATCGACGATGGTCGCGCCTGTTTCCGCCGCGACGGCCTCGACCCGCTCGACATTGACGTCGGCGATGGACAGCTTGGCGCCATCGGCGGCGAGGCGGCGGGCGAGATGACTTGCCACGCTGCCTGCCCCTTGGATCGCGACATGGACACCTGACAGATCCTCACGGCCGAGCGCGCGTTTCACCGCGGACTTGAGCCCGAGATAGACGCCGCGCGCCGTATGCGGACCGGGATCGCCACCGACTTCGGCGCCATCCTCGACGGGCAGGCCCGCGACATGGTCGGTTTCGCGGTTCACGAGGATCATGTCTTCGACGGTGATGCCGACATCCTCGGCGGTGACATAATGTCCGCCAAGACGGTTCACCGCGCGTCCGAAGGCCGCGATCATCGCGTCGGACTTGCTGCGATCCTTGTCGGCGAGAATGACCGCCTTGCCGCCACCCAGCGGCAGGCCGGCCATCGCATTCTTGTAGCTCATCCCGCGCGACAGGCGCAGCACGTCGGACAGGGCCATGCCCTCGTCGGCATAATGCCAGAAACGCGTGCCGCCGGCCGCCGGGCCGAGCGCCGTCGAATGCAGCGCGATGATCGCCTTCAGGCCACTCGCGCGGTCGGTGACGAAATGCACCGCTTCATGCTCGTCGAAATGGGGGTTGCCCCAGGGGGTCGTCATCGCCCGGCTCCGCCTCTCATCAGTGCCATGGAGAAAAATGGGGCGATCGACGGGACTTGAACCCGCGACATCCGGTACCACAAACCGGTGCTCTAACCAACTGAGCTACGATCGCCACAAGGGATGCGCCCTCCCGGACGCGCCGACCCTTTAGGCAGGGATGGACCGGGATGCAAGCGCCCGTTTCGTGTCGCTTTTAACATTCCTGTTGAAATCTGTCTTGGGATCGTCATAAGGCCCTACGCCCGTAGTGCGAGCGCTGCCCAGAATACGTATGTATCTACTCTGCAAGTTGTTGCGGATGGTTATACACCTATATTATAGGCACCCGCGTAACGAACTAATTTGGAAGGATGTCGTCGATGACGATGCGCAATGGCGATGGGATCGACCTGCTAGAAACGCTCGGTAAAGCGGGATTGTCGCAAAAGGCGGCGAAGGCTCTCGCGAATATTCCCCACCGAATCATGGACGTCGAACCGCGTCGCCCGTTCCGCGAGTCGGGCAGCCCGCGCGATGAAGTGATGTTCGTGACGCAGGGCCTTTTGTGCAAGTTCAAGTCGGACGGTGCCGGCCGCCGCCAGATCGTCGGCCTCCGGTTCCCCGGCGAAGGCATTCTCCCGGGCCCCGGCAGTCTCGATTACGGCATCCAGGCCATCGTCCGCTCCAAGGTGATGGTCGGCAGCCAGGCCGATCTCCAGACGGTCATCAAGGCGCATCCCGAAGTCGCTGAATTCCTGTTCCATCTCGTCCAGCGCGAAACCGCGATCAATTACGAGTGGCTGGTCAATTGCGGTCGCCGCGACAGCACCGCGCGTGTCGCCCACCTGCTGCTCGAGACCGCCGCGCGGGCCAATGCCAATCCGGAGACGGACGGCATGCCCAACCCCTTCACCCAGCAGCAGATCGCCGACATCACTGGTCAGACGTCGGTCAACGTCAACCGCGTCTTCGCCGACCTCGAGCGCCAGGGGCTGATCCGCCGCGAAGGTCGCCGTATCTTCTTCGAAGAGCCCGGCGAACTGCGCCGTGTCGCGAGCTTCCACAGCGACTATCTGCAATAAACGTCCGCGCCCATGGCGCTTTTTAAGCCCGGCATCTTGAGAGGGATCGCCGGGCTTTTTCGTGGGTGCGACCAGCATTATGGTCGCCCGCCAAATGCGTCATGCGCACTCATCGGGCTTCACCCGACCGCCCCTGCGCCACCTTCCAAAAAGATCGGGCGCCACTTCCGCATCGGAAGGGCGCCCGCTCATGGTCGATCCGAGGCGAGGATGGTGGGCGCGGCAAGGATTGAACTTGCGACCCCACCCGTGTGAAGGGTGTGCTCTACCACTGAGCTACGCGCCCATCGCCTGGTCGGTGGCGGGCGTTTAGGAAAGCCCGCCCGACCTGTCCAGCCCCTTCGTGAAGGCGGCGAGGATTTATTTCTGGACCGCGTCCTTGAGCACCTTGCCCGGACGGAATTTGGGCTGCTGGCTGGCCTTGATCTGCATCGGTTCGCCGGTGCGCGGATTGCGACCCGTCGAGGCCTTGCGCTCGGTCACCGAGAAATTGCCGAACCCGACGAGACGCACTTCATCGCCGCGCTTGAGGGTCGAGGTGATGACCTCGAGCATGGTTTCGACGGCGCGGCTGGCATCGCTTCGGTTGAGTCCTGCGCGCTCGGCCACTTCCCCAATCAGCTCCTGCTTGTTCATGCGTTTCGCCTCCCAACGGAGCGCCGCGGACGAAGGGACTCGCCGAGCGCTGATGATCACAAGCCCCTGTTAGACCGTCTCTGACAAGAAGTGTCAAAGGGTGAACCGCCGTTTTTCGACAGAAAAAGACGATTCACCCCAAAATAGATCAATGCCGGATGGTTGTTTCTTCCCCGCCAGCGGTTGGCGGCACCAACGGTTCGGTCGACAGTTCGTCGGCATCGGACCATTCGATCGCGGTCATTTCCTGTGTCAGGGCATGGCCGAGCACTTCATCGACATGGCCTACCGGAATGATTTCCAGCGCCTCTCGAATAGTCGCGGGAATATCGACCAGGTCTTTTTCATTCTCCGCCGGGATGAGCACGGTCTTGATCCCGCCGCGCAGCGCCGCGAGCAGCTTTTCTTTCAACCCGCCGATCGGCAGCACCCGGCCGCGCAGCGTGACCTCGCCGGTCATAGCGATGTCGCGGCGCACGGGAATGCCGGTGAGCGTCGAGATCATCGCGGTGACCATGCCGATGCCCGCCGACGGACCGTCCTTGGGGACCGCGCCTTCGGGCAAATGGACGTGGATATCCTTCCTCGCGAAGATGGAGGGCTTCACCCCATAGCTGGGAGAACGCGCCTTGACGAAGCTCATCGCTGCCTGGATCGACTCCTGCATCACTTCGCCGAGCTTGCCGGTCGTCTTGATCTGGCCCTTGCCGGGAACGGTGACCGCCTCGATGGTCAGCAATTCGCCCCCCACCTCGGTCCAGGCCAACCCCGTTACCGCACCGATCTGGTCCTCTTCTTCGCCAACGCCATAGCGATATTTCCGGACGCCGAGATAGTCGGCGACATTGTCGGGCGTGAGCGTGACCGCTTCGTCCTTCTTCTCGAGAATGCGCCGCAGCGCCTTGCGCGCTACCTTGGCCAGCTCGCGCTCCAGCGTGCGCACGCCGGCTTCACGCGTATAATGACGGATCATCGCGCGCAGCCCCTCGTCGGTGAAGGTCAGCTCGCCTTCCTTCATGCCATGCTGTTCGAGCTGCTTGGGGATGAGGTGGCGCTTGGCGATCTCGACCTTCTCGTCCTCGGTATAACCCTCGAGGCGGATGATCTCCATGCGATCGAGGAGCGGCTGCGGCATGTCGAGGCTGTTCGCGGTGGTCACGAACATCACGTCCGACAAGTCGTAATCGATCTCGAGATAGTGATCGTTGAACTTCGCATTCTGTTCGGGGTCGAGCACCTCGAGCAGCGCGCTAGCCGGATCGCCGCGGAAGTCCTGCCCGAGCTTGTCGATCTCGTCGAGAAGGAACAGCGGGTTGTTGGTCCCGGCCTTCTTCAGGTTGGAGACGATCTTGCCCGGGAGCGAGCCGATATAGGTGCGCCGATGGCCGCGGATCTCGGCCTCGTCGCGCACGCCGCCCAAGGACTGGCGCACGAACTCGCGCCCCGTCGCCTTGGCGATCGAACGGCCGAGCGAGGTCTTGCCGACACCCGGCGGGCCGACAAGGCACAGGATCGGGCCTTTGAGCTTGTTGGTGCGCGCCTGCACGGCGAGATATTCGACGATGCGGTCCTTGACCTTCTCGAGGCCGTAATGGTCCTCGTCGAGAACCGCCTGCGCCTCCTCGATATCGCGCTTGAGGCGGCTTTTCTTGCCCCAGGGAAGCGCCAGCAGCACGTCGAGATAGTTGCGCGCCACCGTGGCCTCGGCGCTCATCGGCGCCATCGCCTTCAGCTTCTTCAATTCGGCTTCGGCGCGGGTCTTGGCTTCCTTCGACAGCCGGGTCTTGCGGATCTTGGCCTGCAATTCCTGCAGTTCATCGCCGCCATCCTCGTCGTCGCCCAGTTCCTTCTGGATCGCCTTCATCTGCTCGTTGAGATAATATTCGCGCTGGGTCTTCTCCATCTGCCGCTTCACGCGGCTGCGAATTTTCTTCTCCACCTGGAGCACGCCCAATTCACCTTCCATGAAGGCGAATACCATCTCGAGACGCTTTACCGGATCGAGCTCGCTGAGCAGGGCCTGCTTGTCCGAAACCTTGACTGAAAGCGCCGAAGCGACGGCATCGGCGAGGACGTTCGCATCGTCGATCTCGGCCAGCTGCACGCCCATCTCGGCGGGCAGCTTCTTATTGAACTTGGCGTAATTCTCGAACTGATCGAGCACCGAGCGCATCAACGCGCCCGCTTCGGGCCCATCTGCGATGTCTTCCTCGACGATCTCCACCTCGGCGCGGGTCAGCCCGCCCTCGTCCTCGTGAATGGCGACGAGGCGCGCACGCTGCGCCCCCTCGACGAGCACGCGCACCGTACCGTCGGGCAGCTTCAAAAGCTGCATCGCGGTGGCGATGACGCCGAGATCGTACATCTGGTCGCGCTGCGGATCGTCCTCGGCGGGATCGAGCTGGGCGACCAGGAAAAGCTGCTTGTCGTCGGCCATCGCCGCGTCGAGCGCAGCGACCGATTTTTCGCGGCCGACAAAGAGGGGAACGATGCGCTGCGGGAACACGACGATGTCGCGCAGCGGGAGCATGGGAAGGGTACGAGTAGTCATCCTGCTTATATGGGCTCGGGGACCCGCAACCACAAGCAGGGCGAGGGACTTAAGTCCTGCCTACACCAGCCCGCCGAAGCGATCGGGATAGGCTACCGCCAGCGCTGGCAGAGTGTTTTGCAAGGCATGCACGATGAAGGGCATGAACAGCCCCCAGGCGAGCGAGCGCTGGCGCCACACGACGAACAGCGTCGAGAAGATGAGGAACGGCCACCAGATGACGAGCCCCCAAGTGGCGGCCTGGACACTGTGCGCGACGCCCCATCCCACCGATGACAGGAGGATCGCCGGAACCGCGCCGACGAAGCGCAACAGCAGTGAGAGAACGGCCGCCATGATCAGCGTCTCGACGACGGGCGCGAAGATGATCAGCGCGAACAGCGCCGCCCCGCCCGACAATTGCGAGAAATCGGGGCTTTCAGATTGCGGCGCTACCGATTGGATGATCGCCGCAAGCATCAGCGAGCCGAGGATCGTTGTCAGATAGGCGAGCAGGATGGTGAGTGCGGGCCGGGTCGGACGCGCGAGGAAGGAAGGCACGATGGCGGGCAGTTCGACCGCGCCCCGAACCGTCGGCGCGCCGGCCGTTCCTGCCTCGCTCATTTCCTGTGCCTCCTTAGGCCGCGCTATCGCTCGCCGCGGCCTTGTCCTTGCCCTTCTTGGCATAGACGCGCACCGGCTCCTTGCGGCCTTCGACGACATCGGCGTCGATATGCACCTCGTCGACGCCCTCCATGGAAGGCAGGTCGAACATGGTGTCGAGCAGCATGCCCTCGAGGATCGAGCGCAGGCCACGCGCACCGGTCTTGCGCTCGATCGCCTTCTTGGCGACCGCGAGCAGCGCATCGTCGGTGAAGACGAGCTCGACATTCTCCATCTCGAACAGCTTGGCATATTGCTTGACCAGCGCGTTCTTCGGCTCCTTCAGGATCTTGACGAGCGCATCCTCGTCCAGGTCCTCGAGCGTCGCGATGACCGGCATACGGCCGATGAATTCGGGGATGAGGCCGAATTTCATGAGATCTTCGGGCTCGGTATGCTTCAGCGTCTCGCCGACACGCTTTTCCTCGGGCGCGGCGACATGCGCGCCAAAGCCGATCGACTTCTTTTGGAGGCGATCGCCGATGACCTTCTCGAGGCCCGCGAAGGCGCCGCCGCAGATGAACAGGATGTTGGTCGTGTCGACCTGCAGGAATTCCTGCTGCGGATGCTTGCGCCCGCCCTGCGGCGGGACCGAAGCGGTGGTGCCTTCCATCAGCTTCAGCAGCGCCTGCTGGACGCCCTCGCCCGACACGTCGCGGGTAATCGAGGGATTGTCCGCCTTGCGGCTGATCTTGTCGATCTCGTCGATATAGACGATGCCGCGCTGCGCCTTTTCGACATTGTAGTCGGAAGCCTGAAGCAGCTTCAGAATGATGTTCTCGACATCCTCGCCCACGTAACCCGCCTCGGTCAGCGTGGTCGCATCAGCCATGGTAAAGGGCACGTCGAGGATACGCGCCAGCGTCTGGGCGAGCAGGGTCTTGCCGCAACCGGTCGGCCCGACGAGCAGGATGTTCGACTTGGCGAGTTCGACGTCGCCGCTCGCCTTGGCGCCATGGTTGAGGCGCTTGTAATGATTATGCACCGCCACCGAGAGCACGCGCTTGGCCTGCTTCTGGCCGATGACATAATCGTCGAGCACTTCGTTGATCTCGGTCGGCGTCGGCACGCCATCGCGGGTCTTGACGAGGCTCGACTTGGTTTCCTCGCGGATGATGTCGTTGCACAACTCGACGCATTCGTCGCAGATGAACACGGTCGGCCCGGCGATAAGCTTGCGCACCTCATGCTGCGACTTACCGCAAAAGCTGCAGTAGAGCGTCGACTTGCCGTCAGTGCTGCCGCCGGAAAGCTTGGTCATGTTCTTGTCACATCCTTCGTAACGCGCGTCGGTGGGAAGGTCCCATGCTAGGGCATATCATGCCACAGACAAGCGCAGAAAATCATTAACGCTGCACCTTCGTGCAGGCTCCTTCTGTCCCGATATGGAGCTATCCCCCCCGCCCTGCAAGGCCGACCTCGGACCATGCAGCGAAAAGCGACCGTTTTTCATAGGCTTCGACGCCATAACGGCCGCGCCTATTCGAACCCGCCGTTGAGATAGATGCCGACGAGCAGGACAAGATTGAGGAAAATCGCCAATAGCACCAGCCAGACGATCGTCGGCGGTCGTTCGTAGATCCGCTCGGCCGTGTTTACCGGGCCGTCGTGCCGCTGGGTGCGCCGCCCCTGCGTATTGGGGATGACGACGCGCGTGCGGGTCCGCTCGCTCGCCAGTTCGCGGTCGTAATGCTTGCGCTTTTCCCGGTTGGACAGGATCGAATAAGCGGCGTTGAGTTGGTAGGCATGATCGGTGCTGCTCGATGCCACGTCGGGATGGCTTGACCGCATCTTGGCGTGATAGGCTCCGCGGATGGTTTCGTAATCGGCATCCTCGGCCACGCCGAGCAAGGCATAATGGCTTTGTTTCATCGCACCGATCTGCTCCCCTCGAAACCGATACGCCCCTATCACGAAAATCCCCCGACGCCCATAGGTGCCGGGGGATTTATTTAACTCAGATTTAATCCGGTTGCGAGGCCGGAGCGACCACTCAGCTCGGGGTCACGTCACCCGCGCCGGTGTCCTTGTCCTTGCCCGGCTCGGGACGCTTGTCGAAGACCTGGTCGATGATGCCGAATTCCTTGGCCTCGTCGGCTTCGAGGAAGCTGTCGCGGTCCATCGCCTTCTCGATCTTCTCGAGGTCCTGCCCGGTATATTTGGCGTAAAGCGAGTTGAGGCGCGTGCGCATGCGCAGGATTTCGCGCGCCTGGATCTCGATGTCGGCGGCCATGCCACGCGCGCCGCCCGAGGGCTGGTGCACCATGATGCGGCTGTTCGACAACGCTACGCGCATGCCCGGTTCGCCCGCAGCGAGCAGGAAGCTGCCCATCGAGGCGGCCTGGCCGATGCACACGGTCGACACGCGCGGGCGGATATATTGCATGGTGTCGTGGATCGCGAGACCCGCCGTCACCACCCCGCCCGGCGAGTTGATGTACATGTAGATGTCCTTCTTCGGATTTTCCGATTCGAGGAACAGCAGCTGCGCGGTGATGAGCGAGGCCATATTGTCCTCGATCGGGCCGGTCACGAAGATGATATTCTCGCGCAAGAGGCGCGAATAGATGTCGAAGCTGCGCTCGCCCCGATTGGACTGTTCCACGACGACGGGAACGAGGGCGGAGGCGATATCTTCGTGGTCGATGCTCATGCGGGGTCCTTTGTAATCAAGCTTGCCCCAACATCGTCATCGACGGCGAAGGTTCAACCCTGTTTGTCGCGAAAAGTGACGCGGCGGTCGATGGTATTGGGCGCGGGCTGCGCCAGATAGGCGAGCCGCCGCATCTCGCGCCGCCCGCGCGTGATCGCCGAGATGTTCAATCCGGCAAAGAAGATCATGGCGGCAAGGATGGTCATGCCGGTGACCAAAACGGCGGTCGGCAGGCGCGGTACCTGCCCCGTCTGGAAAAAAGTGACGAAGAGCGGGATGGCAAGCACGACAGCCAGCAGCTGAATCGCCGCCGCGATCCCGCCATAGAAAGCGCGCGGCTTTTCGACCCGAAACAGCGTACCGATCATCTTGAGGATGCGATAGCCGTCCGAATAGGTGTTGAGCTTGCTCTCCGAACCTTCGGGACGCGCCAGATATTTGGTGGCCACCTCGCCTGTCGGCATCCGGAGCTCGAGCGCATGGACGCTCATCTCGGTCTCGGTCTCGAACCCTTCCGAGGACGCCGGGAAGCTCTTGGCATAGCGCCGCGAAAAGGCGCGATAGCCGCTGAAAATATCGGTGAAGCTCTTGCCGAACAGGCTGGCGAGCAAGGCGGTGAAGGCCTTGTTGCCCAGCACATGGCCGCCGCGATAGGCTTCGGCGTCCTCGTGGTGACGGGTACCGACCACCATATCGAGCTGTTCGTCCCAGAGCATCCGCACCATCTCGGGCGCGGCATCGGGATCATAGGTCAGGTCGCCGTCGGCCATCAGATAGACGTCGGCCTCGATGTCGGCGAACATGCGCCGCACGACATTGCCCTTGCCCTGCTGGTTGACCGAACGGACGACGGCGCCGGCTTCACGCGCGATCTCGACCGTTCGATCCTTCGAATTATTGTCGAAGACATAGACGGTGGCGTCGGGAAGGACCTTGCGGAAACCCGCGATCGTCTCGCCGATCGCGGCTTCCTCATTATAGCAGGGCAGCAGCACGGCTACCCGCGGCGCTGCTGCCCCCACCATGGTCTAGTCGGCCTTCTTCTTGGCCGCAGGCTTCTTGGCCGCAGGCTTCTTGGCCGGAGCCTTCTTCGCGGGCGCCTTCTTGGCGGGCGCCTTCTTGGCGGCCGGCTTGGCCTCGTCCTTTTTCGCCGCTGCCTTCTTGGCCGGAGCCTTCTTGGCGGCAGGCTTCTTGTCGTCAGCCTTCTTGGCAGCAGCCTTCTTCTTCGGCGCAGCCTTCTTCGGGGCCTTCGCCTTCGACTTTTCGGCTTCGATGTCTTCCTCGCGCTCGAGATTTTCCTCGAGCTCCTCGCGAGTCACCTCACGCTCCGAAATCTCGGCACGCTCGAACAGGAAGTCGACGACCTTCTCTTCATAGAGCGGGGCACGCAGCTGCGCGGCGGCCATCGGGTTCTTCTGCACATATTCGAGGAACTGGGTCTGCTGCTCGGCCGGGTAACGCTGCGCGGCCTGCGCAATGAGACGGTTCATCTCGGGCTGAGTGATCTCGACACCGTACTGCTGGCCGATTTCGGACAGGAGCAGGCCGAGGCGCACGCGGCGCTCGGCGATCGCCTGGTAATCGTCGGCATCGGCCTCGATTTCCTTCAGCGCGGCTTCGGGATCTTCCTCATGGCTGGCCTCATGGCGAAGCTGCTGCATGATGTTGTCATATTCGGCGGCGACCATCGTCGGCGGCACCGGGAAATCGTGGCCGGCGGCAAGCTGGTCGAGCAAGCGACGCTTCATGTGCGTGCGCGTCAGGCCGTTCAGCTCCTGCTGCGCCTGGTCCTTTATCAGTCCCTTGAGCTGGTCGAGGTCTTTGAGGCCGAGCGCCTTGGCGAACTCGTCGTCCATCTTGGTCTCGTCTTCGACGCGAACCTTCTTGACGGTGACGGCGAACTGGGCCGGCTTGCCCTTGAGGTTCTCGGCGGGATAATCCTCGGGGAAGGTCACTTCGACGGTGCGCTTGTCACCCGCCTTGGCGCCTTCGAGCTGGTCCTCGAAGCCCGGGATCAGGCGACCCGAACCCAGTTCGATGTCCATGTCCTCGGCAGCGCCGCCTTCGAATTCCTCACCGTCGACCGAACCGACGAAGTCCATGACGACGAGGTCGCCCTTGGCCGCCTTCTTGGTCTTGGCCGCGTCCTTCCAGCTCTTCTGGTTCTTGGCCAGTTCGGCGAGGCGTTCGTCGACGACCTTGTCGCCGGCATCGACCGTCAGGCGTTCGAGCTTGATGCCGTCGACCTCGGGGGTCGGCACGTCGGGCAGCACTTCGAGCTTGACCGACACCTCGGCATCCTTGCCATGCTCATAGCCGTCCTTGAGTTCGACGGCCGGCTGGATCGCGGGCTTGAGCTTGTTGTCGGCAATCAGCTTGTCGACGCCGCCGCGGACGGCTTCTTCCAGCGCCTGCGCCTGGAGCGCATCGCCGTGCATCTTGCGAATGAGGTTGGGCGGGACCTTGCCGGGGCGGAAGCCGGGCATCTTCACCTGCGGCGCGACGCGCTTGATTTCGGCGTCGACTTTGGCCTCGATGTCCTTGGCGTCGATGGTCAGCTCATAGGCCCGCTTCAGGCCGTCATTTTCCGTTTCAACGGTCTTCATTTCAACAACTGGTCCCACATCATTCGAATGAAGGGCACATGCCGCCAATCGGTCGTTGGCGGTGGTGCGGGCGAAGGGACTCGAACCCCCACATCTTGCGATACTGGTACCTAAAACCAGCGCGTCTACCAATTCCGCCACGCCCGCGAGGCACATGCCCGAAGGTGCGCCGCGCTATAGCAAGATAAGAGCGAGGGGCAAGCCATAGCGGCGATAAAATCGCCCAAGGGGCGCAACCGCGCTATCGACTGTGGCGTTCTCGTCGCATCATGGCCAGCCGTCCCCCACGTCCGCACCCGCCCGTCGACCCCGATCCGGAACCCGATAGCGGGACCGTCCCGCTGCCCCGCCCCGACCGACCGCCGCCGCAGCCGGGCGAGCCCAAGCCGCCGCCGCCGCCCGACCCGGTCTAGGTCGCAGACCCGCGCCTGATCAGTCGACGCAACGAACCCCGTGGACGCCGTCGAGGCAAACGCCGTCGATCTGCGCCCCGCCGAGCGATATACCGAGATGGCGCGCCACCGTCGGTAGGATATCGACCGTGCGCACTGCGTCATGCCGCGCCAACGCAGCCGCGCCGGGGCGATAGAAAGCCATTGGCACGCGGCGGTCATAGTCCCACACCGTGCCGTGGGTCGCCATATAGCTCTCCATCGGCTCTTCGATGGGCGTCACGAATTGCTTCAGCACGACATAGACGTCGCCCGAGCGCGCCGGATGGTATGAAGCTCGGACTCGCTGGATCAGGCTCCAGCCCGAGGGGTCACCCTGCGGGATCGGCACGGCCATGATCTGGTCGCGGCGAAAGACGGCCTCCACCTGCGGGTCGGCGGCATAGCCTGCCTGGAGACGCGCGATGGCCTCGTTGCGGACAGCCGCATCGAGCGTCGGGTCGACATAGATATCGCCCGGGATGCCCGGCTCCACGGTCTTGATCTGATTGGCCTCGAGGCCGAGCGCCTCGACGACCGGGGCATGGACCGAGCGAACAAAACCTTCGGCAATGCGGCTCGCTTCGACGCCCTGCAGACGCAGTCGTTCGGGGATGGGCTGGCCGCCGTGATCGCTGGTCAACACCACGGCATAATCGAGCCCGCGACCGTCGAGATAGGAGAGAAAGCCTTCGAGGTTGCGGTCGAGCGCGAACATCTGGAGACACATCTCGCCGCCCTGCGGACCGAACTTGTGTCCGACATAGTCGGTTGCGCTGAGACCGAGCGAGAGGAGGTCGGGTGCCTCGCCCTGCCCCAGCTCCATGCTGTCGATGAACTGCGCGCCCAAGGCGAGGATAGCGCCGTCATAGGCGGGGCTGGCGCGGAACTGGCGATAGTTACCGGGCTCCCAGCCGAGCGGGTCATTGCCGACGCGGCCGCGGTTCTCGACCTCGACCACGGGCTTGCCCGCGCAATAGGGTGGAATCTGGAGACCGGCCGATCCGGCATCGAGGAGGTTGCGGGTCGAGACGGTCGCGCTCGACACCACCGCTGGCGCGGGCGGCGCCAGGTCGGTCATCCAACCGTCGGGGCCCCACCACCAGCGCTGGTCGGCGTCATGACCCGACAGCATCACGGCGGCACGGTCCTTGCCCGCCACCGCGATATTGCGGCTGCGCGCGTCGGCGCGTTTCAGAAAGGTGCCGAGCGTGGGCACGAGCAGGTGGCGGTCGCTGATAACGTCGCGATCGCCCCATTCGCCGCGCCGGTCGGGATCCTCGGCGCAATAGACCTTGGCCCCCTCGCCGCGCGCCATCTCGAGCCAATCGTTAGCGACGATACCCGTGCGGGCAGGCAGGCTGCCGGTGAGAATGGTCGAATGTCCAGGACAAGTCTCGGTGGCGGCCTGCGCCTGATAGCCATTGGCGAAATAGGTGCCCTGCGAGGCGATGCGCTTCAGGCCGCCGCTCATCAGCGGTAGATATTCGGCCATGAGCTGACTCGACAGCTGGTCGACCGAAATCACGACGAGGAGATCGGGGGCGCCGGCAGGTTGGGCCAAGACGGTCGCAACAGGCGCGCTCGTTACCGGCTCGGGGGTGGAGGCACAGGCCGACAGCCCCGCCATCATGGTTGCAGCCAGTAGCGGGGCCCTCGAACGCATCTGTGTCTCCTTAACCGTCAAGCTTGGCGCGCAGGATCTGGTTCACCACCTGCGGGTTGGCCTGGCCGCGCATCGCCTTCATCGTCTGGCCGACGAAGAAGCCGAACAGCGCTTCCTTGCCGCCCTTATATTGTTCGACCTTGTCGGCATTGGCGGCGAGCACCTTGTCGACCTCGGCCTCGATCGCGCCGGTGTCGCTGGTCTGCTTCATGCCATGCTTCTCGACCACGTCAGCAGGCGTGCCGCCTTCGTCGAGATAGAGCTCCATGACTTCCTTGGCCTGCCCCTTCGAGATGTCGCCATCGTCGACCATCTTCAGGATGGCGGCGGAGGCTTCGGGCGTGTTGCGCTCGTCCGAGAACCCCACATCCTTGGCGTTGAGGATACCCGGAAGCACACTATTGGCCCAGTTGGAGGCGGCGACCGGCTCCGCGCCCGCATCGAGCAGCGCATCGAACCAGCGCGCGGTCTCGACCTCGGCGGTCAACACTGCAGCGTTGTAGGGCGTGATGCCGAGCGCTTCGTAGCGCTTCAGCTTGGCATCGGGCAGCTCGGGCAGGCTCGCGCGGCACTCGGCGAGGAATTCATCGTCGAGTTCGAGCGGAAGCAAGTCGGGATCGGGGAAGTAGCGATAGTCATGCGCATCTTCCTTCGAGCGGAGCGGACGGGTGATGCCCTTGGCGACGTCGAACAGGCGGGTCTCCTGCTGGACCCCCTCCCCGCTCTCGAGCGCCTTCACCTGCCGCTTGGCCTCATGCTCGATGACCTGCATGACGAAGCGAACGCTGTTGACGTTCTTGGTCTCGGTCCGCGTGCCCAATTCCTCGCCCGGCAGGCGCACCGAGACGTTGACGTCGGCGCGCATCGAGCCTTCTTCCATATTACCGTCGCACGAGCCGACATAGCGCAGGATCGAGCGCAGCTTGCGCAGATACGCGCCAGCCTCGGCGGGCGAACGCATGTCGGGCTTCGACACGATTTCCATCAGCGCCACGCCGCAGCGGTTGAGGTCGACATAGCTCATGGTCGGATGCTGGTCGTGCATCAGCTTGCCCGCATCCTGTTCGACATGGATGCGCTCGACGCCGATGGTCTTGGTCGCATCGGGGTTCTTCTCGTCGGGCGCGACCTCGATCTCGCCCTCGCCCACCAGCGGGTGGTAGAGCTGCGAAATCTGATAGCCCTGCGGAAGATCGGCGTAGAAATAGTTCTTGCGGTCAAAGCGCGACCATTTGTTGATCACGGCATCGATCGCCATGCCGGTACGCACCGCTTGGCGGATGCATTCCCGGTTGGGCACGGGCAGCATGCCGGGCATCGCCGCATCGACGAGGCTGACCTGCGTGTTGGGCTCGGCGCCGAAGGCGGTGGCCGCGCCGCTGAACAGCTTGGCGTGCGAAGTGACCTGGGCATGCACCTCGAGGCCGATCACGACCTCATAGCTGCCCTTCTGGCCCTTGATCCGATAATCGCTCATTTCAACAAATCCCATGCTTCGCGATACTCAGCGAATTTATCTTGATAGCCCCAACCATGGTCAGTCGGCTTATTCTCGCCATGAAACCGGATACAGCGCATGCCTTGTTCCGCCTTTCGGGGCTCACCATTCTTCTTTGGGTGACTCACGTAAAAGGTGTGATCCGCTTCGAGGACATCGAGTAAATGACCAGTCGGAACCACGTAGATGTCCCGATCTCGAAGTCCGCTGCCGATATCAACGATCAAGACAAAATCGTCCCCGCCCTGGAGATCGAGGAAAATAGACCCAGTCTTCCTTTTGACCGTCCAAACAGCGCTATGGTTCGAAGTGGTCTTCACCCGAAGCGCGCACCGTCGTCCGGTCTCAGGCCAAAGAGACATGGCATCAAAAGCAGGATTATTACGGTCCGCCATGAACGCGTGAAAATCTCGGTGCATCAATTCCGCCATAATGACGTGTTCGCCGAGGTTTCCTCTGGCGCTACTCACCACCACTTCCCCGGAAGCTCGATGCTCGGAGCGCGTTCCTCGATCGCGAGGCCGGCGTTGAGCACCGCCTGTTCGTCCATTTCATTGCCGATGAGGTGCAGGCCGAGCGGGAGCCCGTCCTTGTCCACGCCGCCGGGCACGCTCATCGCGGGCAGGCCGGCCAGCGAGGCGGGCACCGCGAAGACGTCATTGAGATACATGGCGATCGGATCGTCCGACTTCTCGCCCAGCCCGAAGGCCGCGCTCGGCGCCGTCGGGGTAAGGATCATGTCGCACTTCTCGAAGGCCTTGCGGAAATCTTCCTTGATCAGCGCGCGGACGCGCTGCGCCTGTGTGAAGTAAGCGTCGTAGAAGCCCGCGCTCAGCACATAGGTGCCGATCATGATGCGGCGCTTCACTTCATCACCGAAGCCTGCCGAGCGGGTCGCCTTGTACATGTCGTGAAGGCCGCCACCCTCGACCGTCTCACGCAGCCCGTAACGCACGCCGTCATAGCGGGCGAGGTTGGACGAGGCTTCCGCCGGGGCGATGATGTAATAGGTCGGCAACGCATACTTGCTGTGCGGCAGCGAGATCTCGACCGGCTCGGCACCCGCCTCGCACAGCCATTCGACGCCCTGATCCCAGAGCTTGTTGATCTCTTCCGGCGTGCCGTCGATGCGATATTCCTTGGGAATACCCACGCGCTTGCCCTTCAAATCGCTCGACAAGCCAGCTTCCCACTGCGGCACAGGCGCGTCGATCGAGGTCGAGTCCTTCGGGTCGAAGCCCGCCATCGCCTCGAGCATGATCGCGCAGTCGCGCACGTCGCGCGCCATCGGCCCCGCCTGGTCGAGCGAGGAGGCGAAGCTGACGATGCCCCAGCGCGAGCAGCGGCCATAGGTCGGCTTGATCCCCGCGATACCGGTGAAGGCGGCGGGCTGGCGGATCGAACCGCCGGTATCGGTACCGGTGGCGCCCGGCGCGATGCGCGCGGCGACCGCCGAGGCCGAACCGCCCGACGAGCCGCCCGGCGTAATCGCGGCATTCGAGCCTTCGCGGCGCCACGGCGAAATCACATTGCCGTGCGCGCAGGTCTCGTTGGACGAGCCCATGGCGAATTCGTCCATGTTCAATTTGCCGAGCATGCCAGCGCCGGCAGCCTTCAAATTGGCCGAGACCGTGCTCTCATAAGGCGGCTTGAAGTTGCCGAGCATCTTCGAGCCCGCGCTGGTCAGCACGCCTTCGGTCGCGAACAGGTCCTTCATGCCGAGCGGAATGCCCGACAGCGGCTTGAGACTGTCGGAAGCCTTTGCCTCGTCGGCGGCCTTGGCGGCTTCGAGCGCCAATTCGGGTGTCTTCACCAGATAGGCGTTGAGCGCATCGGCGCCGTCCACTGCGGCATTGTAGGTCTCGGCAATGTCGGTCGCCGAAAAATCGCCCTTGCGGAAACCATCGCGCAGCTGGGCGATGGTCAGGTCGAGAATGTCGCTCACTATTCGATCACCTTCGGGACGGCGAAGAAGCCGTGCTGGGCCTCGGGCGCGTTGGACAGCACCTTGTCACGGATGTCGCCATCGGTGACGCCGTCCTCGCGCAGCCGCATCTGCTGGTCGACCACCGTGGCGAGCGGTTCGACGCCGCTGGTGTCGACCTCGCCCAGCTGTTCGACCCAGCCGAGGATGTTGTTGAGTTCGGGGAGCAGCGTTTCCGCCTGCTCGTCGGAAAGGTCGATGCGCGCCAGATTGGCGATGTGACGCACCTGTTCGATGGTGACAGACATGGACGCTTCCCTAGCCAGCACGCGCCCGCGCTTCAAGCTATTCGAAGGTCGCGCCCACTGGTTCGCCGTTCACATAGACGCGGCGCACCACTTCCTCGCGCACTTCGACCGTCGCGCTGCGCATCTCCTCATCGCTCAGCTTCGGCTCCGGGACGGGAACGCTCGACGGACGAACAGGACCGTCGGTCTCGGCGAGCTGTTCGGGGGTGACGACCTCCCGCACCAGTCCCCCGCGTGACCAACGCCGCCCGACGATCAAGAGGCCGCCATCTTCGAGCCGCGTGACGATGCAGGGCCGTTCGCTGCAAAAACGTTCACGCGCCACCGCCCGGCGCTCGTCGCGACTGAGCTCCAGATTTTCCGGGACGAGAATGAGCGTCTCGTCGAGCTGTGCATCGCCCGCAGCCACCTCGATCTCCTGCTCGAGCTCCCAGCGATTGTCCGATTGGAGCGCCTTGGTCGCGAGCTCCGCGACCAGCGCCCGATCGTCGCTCTTGAGCCGTTCGAGCGCGGCGCGCCCCTCCGGACCGAAGTCGAACGCCATGGCGCGATAGTCGAAGCGCGCCGGCGTCACCTCGCCCGACTCCAGCCGCGCCAGCTGGCTGCGCGTGCTGATCGCGCCGAAGTCGAGGATCGGCAGCGCAAGGAACAGTGCAAGCCCGACGACGACGAAGCCGAGCGACACCTGCGCGCGGCGGAACGGCGCGAAATCGCCCCGACCCTTCCACGCCGCCCACGCCGCCGCAAACCCATATGCCAGCGCCAGCGCGATCACGATCGCGCCCCACAGGCGGTCGGGCGTCCAGCCATATTGCTCGATGCGCAGCCCCATGCTGACCGCTGCCAGCAGCGCGAGCGGCAGGATGACCAGCGTCAGTGTAAAGGCGCTCCACTTGAGCGAGGGGCGCGCGGGCTCATCGCCCTCCCCCGTCCCGAAGACCGCATTGGCGAGAAGAAGACCCCATGCCGCCGAGGCGAGCAGGAGAGGCGTTTCGGGCAGGCCCGATTCCCACAGCCTGGCAAAGCCGGTGATCGGCAACGCAACGAGAAACAGGGCGAGCGTGATCGCCATCAAGGGCGCCAGCACCGCGAGCACGACCATCACCAGTTTGAGCAAGCCCCCAAACAGGCGATCGCGCTCGCGAAGCATCCCGACCGCCCCGCCAAACGCAAAACCCGCGATGGCCCAGGCCGCCTGTTCGTTTTCGAGCAGGTCTCGCAGCACGTCGATGCCGATCGAATCGAACAAGGCCGCGAGCATCCACAGCAGCGCGAAGGTCAGGCCCGTGAAAAGCAGCGCCGAAAAGCCGATGACGGCATCGGTCCAGCCATAATGATGCAGCGGTGCGAAATCGCGGACCAATCGCCCTTCGTCACGCGCGGCCTGGAAGAAGGGCGCCGCGACCAGCACCGCAAACAGTCCCGAGAAATAAGGATAATCGAAGATCGAGCGTCCGTCGTTATAGGACGCCGTGCTCCACCCGACGAGCGCCATGACCACGCCCGCGACGAGCGCGAAACCGAGGCTCCAGCTCCACCGGCGCCGTTCGAGCGTGAAGAGCAAGGCGGCCGTCGTCACCGCCGTGAAAGTCGCCCCGGCGCGCTCGGCGATGCTCAGCGGCGTCTCGTAATCATGGTCGATCAGGATGGAGAAGATCAGCGCTCCCAACGCACCGATCGCCGCGAGAATCCACGGACGTTCCGGCCACGCGGCCTCCTGATCTGTCGTCATCTTTTCCGTCCCCCACAAGTTGCGCCGACCCTGCCCCAGCAGAACCCAGTCTTCAAGCGATGTTGCAGCGCGGCAAGGCCATCGCTACCTCAGCAATCATGTTAGCTCGCATCTTTCTCTGGATCGTCGCGCTTTGCACCCTGCTCGTGGTGGCCGGCGCCTTCATCTTCTTCCAATATGGCGACCGCATCCTTGCCGACCAGGCGATGCCGAAGGTCGAGTTCGTCGCGCCGCCCGAACAGGAGGAGTCGATCTATGCGAGCCTCGACGCCTGGTGGGCGCGCCCCGACATGGAAGGCAGCCTCGCCGACTGGCAGCCCGATCCCTATCAGGGCGCCGCACAGGTCGAAATCTCCGCGGAAGGCGGTGACGTGGAAGCGACCGCGACCGATGCCGAAACTGTCGAGGGCAATGGCGAGCGCCCTGTCGCCGTCTTCTTCATCCACCCGACAACCTATCTCCTGACCGACCGCTGGAACGCCGACATGGCGCTCACCGGCATGGCCAAGACCCGCGCCGAATTGTTCGTGCGCAGCCAGGCGAGCGCGTTCAACAATATCGGTGAAGTGTGGGCGCCCCGCTATCGGCAGGCCACCTTCGGCACCTTCCTGTCGCAATCGGCCAATGCGCAAGCCGCGCTCGATGTCGCCTATGGCGATCTCGTCGACGCCTTTTCCGTCTTCGTCGAGAACAATCCCGATGGCCCGCTGGTGATCGCTGGGCACAGCCAGGGCGCGCTCCATGCCCTGCGGCTGCTCGCCGACCAGCGCGAAACGCTCGGCGACCGGCTCGTCGCCGCCTACATCGTCGGATGGCCCGTCGATGCCGAGGCCGACCTCCCCGCCACCGGCCTGCCCGCCTGCTCTGATCCCGACCAGAGCGCCTGCCTCATGAGCTGGCTCACTTTTGGCGATCCGCCCAATGCCAATCTGGTGCTGCGCGACTGGCTCAAGGCCGACGGCTATGCCGGTCTCGATCGCGAGCGCGAGCGGCTGGTCTGCACCAATCCGCTGACCGGCGGCGAGCCGCGCGAGGCCGCGCCCGCCGAGAACCCCGGACTGCTCGTGCCCGACGAGAGGCTGACGACCGCGCAACTCCTGCCCGGATCGGTGGGGGCCCGCTGCGAGCGCGGCCTCCTCATCCTCAACGGCGAGTTGCCCGCGCTCGGCCCCTATGTCCTGCCCGGCAACAATTACCACGTCTTCGACTATGCGCTCTTCTGGGGCGCGATCCGCGAGGACCTTTACCGCCGCCATGCGACGTGGGGCACGTCGGCCGAGGCGCGGGACGACGCTGCATGATCCATGACAATGCTATCGACTTTTACGAGGCCTGCCCGGGCGGCAAGCTCGCCGGCCTCGACGTCGGCACGAAGACAATCGGGCTGGCGACCTGCGATGCGGCATGGAGCTTTGCAGGGCCCGCCGAGACGATCCGCCGCACCAAGTTTCAGAAGGACCTTGCCCAGCTGACTGCGTTCGTCGAAGCACAGGGCATATCCGGCCTCGTCCTAGGCCTGCCGCTCAACATGGACGGGACCGACAGTCCGCGCACCCAGTCGACCCGTGCCTTCGCGCGCAACATCGCCCCGCTCGGCCTGCCCGTTCTCCTGTGGGACGAACGCTGGTCGACGCAGGCGGTCGAGCGCGCCATGATCGACGCCGACGTGAGCCGCGCCAAGCGCGCCGACAAGGTCGATGCCATGGCCGCCGCGCACATCCTCCAGGGCGCGATCGACGCGCTGGTCAACATCGCGCATCGCGACTAGGGAGCGGGGCCATGCACATCATTCGCCCCAGCGACCTGTCCGACGACCAGCTCGACCACCTCCTGCGAGAGGCCGAGCATTGGCTCGAGCATAACCGCGGCGCGGACAAGCGCGTCGACCGGCTGGCGGGGCGCAGCATCGTCCTCGCCTTTTTCGAGAATTCGACCCGCACCCTCCTGAGCTTCGACATGGCCGCGCAGCGCCTCGGCGCGATGGTCACCACCCTTCCCGCCGGGCAATCGAGCCTCGCCAAGGGCGAGACGCTCATCGATACCGCGCTGACGATCGATGCGATGCAGGTCGATGCGCTGGTTATGCGCCATCCCGAACCCGGCGCGCCCGACACGGTCGCCGAGACGATCCGCGCGGCGGTCGTCAATGCGGGCGACGGCACCGGCGAGCATCCCACGCAAGGCTTGCTCGATGTCGCCACCATCCACCATCATTTCGGGCGGGTCGACGGGCTCAAGGTCGCCATTTGCGGCGACATCCGTCACAGCCGCGTGGCGTCCTCGACCCACGCCCTGCTCGAACGGCTCGGCGCGGACGTGACCCTCGCGGGCCCTGCCGCGCTGATGCCGGAGGGGCATGACGGCGCCGACGGGATCGACGATGCCGTCGCGGGTGCCGACGTCGTCATGATGCTGCGGATCCAGCGCGAACGCCTCGCCGCCGATCTCGGCGACGCACCCGGCGAATATCTGGCACGTTACGGCCTTACCGAGAAACGCTTCGCGACGGCAGCGCCAGGCGCGGTGATCATGCACCCTGGACCGATGAACCGCGGCGTGGAAATCCTCGGCGAGCTGGCCGACAGCGAACATTCGCTCATCACCGCGCAGGTCGAGATGGGGGTCGCCATGCGCATGGCCGTCCTCGACCTCGCTATCAACGAACCGGCCGCCGTTACCAGCTGACACAAGAACAGCCCCCGATCCGATGAGGATCGAGGGCTGGTCATGCGGACACCTAGGTGTCGGTTGACGCGCTCGCTTAGCGCGAGGCGAAACGGGTCGGCGCGTCGCCTGCCATCTTGCGGACGAAGCACTCGCCGCCGGCCGAACGGACATCGACGCAGAAATCGCGCGCTGCCGCATCGCTGGCAAAGCCATGCGCGGCGAGACGATAATAGGTCTTGCCCTGATGCTCGAAGCGGGCGGCCATCGGCTGATAGGCATTGATCGGGTCGAACTTGGCGGTCGCCACGGTCCAGCCGCGCTGCAGGCTGGAGCGCTGCGAATAGCTGCCGAGCTGGACGACCGAGCGGCTCGCCTTTTCGGACGCCACCGCTTCGGCGCGGATCGAGCGAACCGATTCGGTCAGGCGCGTGGTCTCGCGGCTCAACGCCGGCGCCGGAGCGACGTCACGCGCCGCGCGAGCAGCTGCGGCCACCATCGCGACCGGCGCGATCGGGTCGACATCGAGCGACGGACGGGCCTCGGCCTCGTCGGCGGCGGCCGCTTCGGCGGTCACGTCGACCAGTTCGATGTCACGCACGGGAATATCCACGTTCGCGGCCAGAACGGTCGGCGCCGGCTCGGGCGCGATGCTCGGCTGCGGCGCAGGGGCGGCTTCGGCGACCGCGACCGGGGCGGCAACAACAGGTGCGGCCACGACGGGAGCAGCGGCAACCGGCGCAGGCGCGGCCTGCTGCTGCGGCGCGAGGCTTGCATAACGCGGCTGGTCGGCATTCCCGTTGAGCGCGAGACGAACGGGCTGGCCCGGATCGCTGGCGGCCGGGGTCACGCCGATCAGCGCGGCGACCTGATGCGAGGGATGTTCGGGGTTGGCCATCTGCATCCAGCCTTGGAGGCGCGCGTCGAGCTGGTCGGCGGGCACGTCCTGCGCGGCGATGATGCGGGCGGCTTCCCAATTGCCGTTCATCGCATTGACGAGCGCGAGGTTCTGGCGGGTGCGGGCATCGGCGGCGGGACTGCGCGCAGCGGTCTCGAGGATTTCGAGCGCGACCTGCGGGCGACCGGCCATGGCAACGGCGAGACCGAGGTCGGCGGCATCGACATAGCCGCGCGCCTGCTCGAGCCCCGACAGCGCTTCACGCTGCTTGCCCTGCGCGATCTGCACGAGGGCCTTCTTCATGATGACCTTGGGCTGGGCGGGCATGAGCGTCAGCGAATCGCGATAAGCAGCCTCTGCCGAAGCGAAACGCCCATCGGCGAAATAGACATTGCCGAGCAGCGTGCGGAAACCCGCATCGGTCGGGCTCGCCTCGACGGCACGCTCGGCAAGCTGGATCGCCTCGCCGTGATTGCCTTCGATCAGCGCGGCCTGCGCGCGGCTCGCCAGTCCGATATTCTCCTTGTCGACATTGCCGGCAAAGCCGCCCATGCCGCCATCGGACATGCTGCAGGCACCGAGCGCTGCCGCCATGGCGGCGAGCGCGATCGTGCGTCCCATCATCGTCTTGCTCATGACCTACCCTTCCCTGGTTTCGTCGGTCCTATTCGGTGTCCACGCTCGCCTGCGCGACCAGCTCGTCGAGCTCGGTCATCTCTCCCAGCAGGCGATCGAGCGCCTCGGTCACCATCTTCTGCGCCGACTGGCCGGTAAGGGCACAGGCGAGACGCAGTTTGAGATGGCGCTCCCGATCGAGGCGCAGCGTGAAGGCGGCCTTGTCCTTGGCACCGGCCTTGGCTTCGGCGACGTCGAGGTTGGACAGCGCGTTGCAATCGCTATCGTCCTCGACCTCGTCATAGGCCGCGGTTTCGGTGTCGGCGTCGACCTGCATGTCGGCGCCGAGGACAAGTTCTTCTTCTTCGGCGACTTCTTCTTCAAAGACCGGCTGCGGAGCCGGACGCGAGAGGAAGGCGGCGAAACGGTTGTTGACGGTGGGGTCGAAGTCTTCGCCTGCCTCTTCCTCGGCAGTCGCTTCTTCCTCGAGACCGAAGATGTCCTCTTCGTCCTCGCCCTCTTCGTCATCGGCATAAGCGTCGGCACCCGACAGGCCCTGCGCGATGTCCGGGGTCGGCGCGGGCGCATAGGCCTCGGCGTCCTCGTCTTCGCCCCAGGCACCGCCCTCGCTCTTCTGCTGCTGCGTGAGCGGCGCAAGATCGGCCACGGTGCGCATCAGCTTGGGCGCTTCGGCCTCGTCCTCGGCCGTCTCCGGCTGCGGATCGAAAGCGGTCGGCTCGTCGGCCGGCACGCCGCGGCTGGCCGAGAAGGTGCTCTGCGACACCGGCGGCGCATCGAAGACGGTCGGGCGCGAGGTCGGGACCTCGAGCGCGGCGGCAGCGTCCTCGTCGGCATCCTCGGCCTGCGGCACTTTCGCGGTGAAGGCGTCGGCCTTCTTCGCGTCGCGATGACCGGCAAAGATGTTGACGTCGTCGCCCTCGGCCTCGGGATCCCACAGCTCGGCCGTGTTATCCTCGAGATCGGCGCCGTCGTCGGCATAATCGCCCAGATCCTCGTCGCCCTCGCCATATTCGGCGGCGAGCTTGGCCTGGTGATCGTGGACCACCGGCTGCGACGGGCTCAGGCCCGACAGCGGGTTGCGGTTGATATGTTCGATCGACGCGCCCTCGCCCTCGCCGGGCTGGTTGGCGGTGTCGAAACCCATGTCGTTCCAGCCGAGGTCGTCGAGACCCCCCGGGCCGACCTGGCCGAAATTCTGGCGGCGCATCGCCGGACGGGCCGATCCCTTGCGAGCAAGGAGGCCTCCGGAGAGCGACGCGAATGCCTTTGGTGCATTCATCTGTCTCGCTCCTCCCAGCGCTGCTTAACCGACGACCCGGCGACCGAAGCCACCGACCGGACGCGGCGCGGCGGGCTGCCCGCCCTGCGCCGGCGCGCTGCCCCCCACGTTGGGAGCGGCAAAGACGGTGCGACGGAAATTCTTCTCGAGGCGATCGGCGACATAGGACCACAGCTCGGTGATCTCCTGCGCGCTACGACCCTCGGGATCGATTTCCATGACGGTGCGGCCATCGATCATCGAGGCGGCGAAGTCGGTGCGGTGATGGACCGTGACCGGCGCGACCGTGCCATGCTGCGACAGCGCGACCGCCGCTTCATAGGTGATCTTGGCCTTGGGGGTCGCGGCGTTGACGACGAAGATGGCGGGTTTGCCGGCGCGGTCGCACAGGTCGACCGTGGCGCCGACGGCGCGCAGATCGTGCGGGCTCGGACGGGTCGGGATGATGACGAGCTCGGCCACCGCGATGACCGACTGAATGGCCATGGTGATGGCCGGCGGCGTATCGATCACGGCCAGCTTGAAGCCCTGCTGGCGCAGCACTTCGAGGTCGGACGCGAGACGCGCAACCGTGGTCTGGGCGAACGCGGGCATTTCATCCTCGCGCTCGTTCCACCAGTCGGCGAGCGAGCCCTGCGGATCGATGTCGATAAGACAGACCGGACCGTGGCCGGCCCGTTGAGCCTGAACCGCCAGGTGGCCCGAAACGGTGGTCTTGCCCGAGCCACCCTTCTGCGATGCCATAGCCAGAACGCGCATTATTTTCCCCTCGCCGGAATTGGACGAATATTTCGTATCCCTGCCAATTGGCCTGAAGGGCACTAAAATCTGGTTAACGCTTTTTGGGGGATGTGCCCCTGCTTGCATCGCGGGGCGAATGTGGCACTGTAGGACACGCAACTTAGTGACGGCATTTCAAACGGATATGGTAGCGAAATGGTAAGCATGTCGACGCCGATTTTTTCCGCCCTCCTCCTCGCCCTCGCCCCGGCCCCGCCCTCCAGCGAGGTCGCACAGGGCATCGCGGCGTGGCGCGGCGGCGAGCATGAACGCGCCGTCGCCATCTGGGCGCCGCTCGCCGAGGCGGGGGACCGCGATGCGCTGTTCAACCTCGGCCAGGCCTATCGACTGGGGCGCGGAGTGGCGGTCGACAAGAATCGCGCCCGCGGCCTGTTCGAACGCGCCGCGCGGCAGGGCCACATGGGCGCGCGCACCAATCTCGGGCTCATGCTGTTCGGTCAGGGCGAGCGGGCGGAGGGACTGCGCTGGCTGCGCGACGCCGCCGATGCCGGCGAACCGCGTGCCATGCTCGTCTACGGCACGGCCTTGTTCAACGGGGAGACGCTCACCCGCGACATGGTCACCGGCTATGCGCTCGTCAGCCGCGCCGCCGCCAGGGACCTTGCGCCTGCCAAGACCACGCTGGCCGAAATGGACCGACTCCTTCCGGTCGAGACCCGCCGCCGGGGCGTTGCCCTCGCCCAGTCGCTCGCCACCGGGCAGGAACAGCTGGCGACCATTCTCGAGGATCGGCGCGAGGCCGCGGCAGCGCCGCGACCGACACCGCCCG
Source organism: Sphingomicrobium arenosum (assembly GCF_026157085.1). Classification (NCBI taxonomy): domain Bacteria; kingdom Pseudomonadati; phylum Pseudomonadota; class Alphaproteobacteria; order Sphingomonadales; family Sphingomicrobiaceae; genus Sphingomicrobium; species Sphingomicrobium arenosum. The sequence continues at coordinate 591,910 of NZ_JANPVN010000001.1, read as the reverse complement.
TAACCAGGCCTCCGCCCCGTCTGGAACCGTCAGTGGAGGCCGGGGTGGATGCCAGGTCCGCAGCCCAGCGCATGTCGGCGATGAGCAGCGGGACCTATTCGATCCAGCTCGGCGCCTTTACGCAAGAAGGTGCGGCGGAAGGGCTCTACGCGGAACTGCAGGACATGCCCGCGCTTGCCGGCAAGTCGCCGCTCTATGTCGATGGCGGCGGCATCACCCGGCTGCGAATCACCGGGTTTGCTGATGCGGCAAGCGCCGAACGCGCCTGCGCTGCACTCGAGGCCAGCGGGCGCTCCTGCTTCACGATCCGGCCCTAGTCGGTGAGCCAATCCTCGCGTGCAATGTCGAAAATCCACAGGAGCGCGTCGAGCGGGGCGTGATCGAGCCGCGCATCGGCCGCCGCCGCGACCTTGGGCTTGGCACGGTAGGCGATGCCCAGATCGGCCGCGCCGAGCATCGGCAGGTCATTCGCCCCGTCGCCGATCGCGATCACCGGCCCGCCCACTTTCGCCCGCTCCGCTTCGAGCGTCGCCTGCTTGACCGCGCCATCGACGATCGCCCCGTCGACTGCCCCCGTCAGCTTGCCGTTAACAGTGCCGAGCCGGTTGGCGACGACCCGGTCGAATCCGAGCTGCGCCCCGATACGGTCGGCAAAAGCGGTGAAGCCGCCCGAGACCAGCACGGTGCGCACGCCATGGTGCTGGAGCGTGCGAACCAATCGCCGCGCGCCGTCATTGGGCTTGATACGGGTCGCGAGCAGCCTGTCGATCACCGCGTCTTCGAGGCCTTCTAGCAGTGCCAGTCGCTCCTTGAGCGCGCCCTCGAAGTCGAGCTCGCCGCGCATCGCCCGCTCGGTGATGTCGGCGACGCGCTCCCCTACCCCCGCCTCGGCGGCGAGCTCGTCGATACACTCCTGCCCGATCATGGTGCTGTCCATGTCGGCAAGAAATAGAGCGGGTCGCCCGCCGGCATGAAAGATGACGTCTGCCGCCATCCCATCCATATCAGCGCGCAGCCGATCGCCGACCCCGCGCAACCGCGCCGCGCGCTCGTCATGCCAGTGGAGTTCGGCACCGTGCCGCCGGGCGAGCGCCTCGACATGGCTGGCATTGAGCGGATCGGCTGCTATCAGCGTGGCAATGGTCATGAAGCCTCCTCTCGCCCTCATCGCGGGTCCGACCGCCAGCGGCAAGTCCGAACTCGCGCTGCGCCTCGCCGAGGCCGATGGAGGGATCGTCATCAATGCCGACAGCGCGCAAATTTATGCCGACCTGTCGATCCTCGCCGCCAGCCCCGCCGCCGCCGAACAAGCGCGCGCGCCCCACCGCCTCTATGGCGTGCGCGATGGCGCGCACCCCTGTTCGGCGGGCGATTGGGTGCGGCTCGCGAGGGACGAGATCGCTTCTGCCCATGCGGCGGGCAAGCTCCCCATCCTCGTCGGCGGCACCGGCCTTTATCTTCGCAGTCTGCTCCAGGGCATCGCCCCGGTCCCTGACATCGACCCGGCTATTCGAACCGCGATCCGCAAGGCCCCGACCGCCGACAATTATGCAGCGCTCCAGCAGGAGGATCCCGAGGCAGCCGCACGGCTCAATGCCGGCGACACGCTGCGCGTCGCCCGCGCGCTCGAGGTCATTCGCTCGACCGGCCAGCCGCTCAGCTATTGGCAAGCGCGCAAGGAAGGCGGCATCGGCGATGATGTCCAGCTTCGCCCGCTGCTCCTTCTGCCACCGCGCGACTGGCTCGCGAAGCGCTGCAACCGACGCTTCGAGACCATGGTCGAGCATGGCGCCCTCGACGAAGCGCGCGCGCTGCTGGCCCGTGACCTCGACCCCATTCTTCCCGTGATGCGCGCCATCGGCGTGCCCGAACTCATCGCGCATCTGTCGGGCGAGACCAGCCTCGCCGACGCCATCGCCGCGGGTCAGCTCGCCACGCGCCAATATATGAAGCGCCAATATACCTGGTTTCGCGGCCAGACCCCCGACGATTGGCCGCGCTACACCGATCCGCTCGACAGCGAGGCCGCCATCATCGCCGCCCTAGCCCTGCTCGATCCCCCCGCCTAAGGTCGTCTCATGCAGATCGTCACCGAACAGGCCATCGACCCCGCTCCGCTGGCGGGTAAGCGCGTCGCCATCATCGGCTATGGCAACCAGGGTCGCGCCCAGGCGCTCAACCTCGCCGACAGCGGGATCGACGTTGTCGTCGGTCTTCGCGAGGGCAGCGACACGTTCGACAGGGTGCGCGCCGACGGCCTCACCCCCCTCGCCCTCGATAAGGCGCCAAAGGGTGCGGCCCTCACCATGATGCTCGTGCCCGACGAACTCATGACCGGCATTTACGGCGTGATCGAACCCGCGCTCGAACCGGGCAGCGCGCTGGGTTTCAGCCACGGCCTCGCCGTGCACTTCAACCACATTCGCCCGCGTGAGGACTTGGACCTCCTGCTCATCGCGCCCAAGGGTCCCGGCACGGCGCTTCGCCAGCTCCACACCGAGGGCAAGGGCATGCCCGCGCTCTGGGCCGTCGCGCAGGATCGCAGCGGCCATGCCCGCAACATCGCCTTCGCCTATGGCCGCGCCATCGGCTGCGCGCGCGCCGGGCTCATCGCCTCGAGCTTCGAGGAAGAATGCGTCGCCGACCTGTTCAACGAGCAAGCGGTCGTCTGGGGCGGCGTCCCCGCGCTCCTGCTGGCCGGTTATGAAACCCTCGTCGAGGCGGGCTATTCCGAAGAGGTCGCCTATTTCGAATGCGTCAAGGAACTGAAACTCCTCGCCGATCTCGTCGACGAGCGCGGGATTGCCGCCATGCGCGAGGTCATTTCCAACACCGCCGAGCTTGGCGCGGTGCTCGGCGGACCGGCCATCGTCGATCATCATGTCCGCACCCGCATGCGCGACATCATGAAGAGCGTGCGTGAAGGCGAATTCGCCGCCCAGCTCGCCGAAGAAGCGGCCGAGGGCTACCCGCTTTTGTCGAAGGCCCGCGACCGGGCGCGTGCGCATCCCGCCGAGGCGGCGCGTCAGCGGCTCGACGACATCTCGCCGACCAGTCCGTCCTCGTCGAGCGACTGACCGGGGCGATCGCCGACCAGCGCGCGCTCCAGGTACCGTCGGGTCATGCGGCGATGCACGTCACTGACCGCGGGATCGTGAGCGCCTTGCGCGCGCTCCATTTCCTCGGCGGCGCGCTGCGCGAAATAGATACGATCCTGTTCTGCCATGCTCGCCTCCCGGGACGTGATGGCACGGCTCATAGCAGCCTCCCGACAAAAAGTCGCCTCCCCCGCGTCAAAGCGCGAAGGAGGCGTCCTTTTTCGGTCTGACAATTGTTAGAAGCGGATCCCGAGCGTGGCCACGGCCTGGTGCTTGTTGATCTCGCTGTCTTCATAGCGCGAATAGCGATATTCGCCGCCGAGATAGGTGCCGCGACCGATATAGTAACGACCGCCGGCACCGAGGCGATAGCCGCCTTCATTGTCCTCGATCAGCTCGTAGGTCACCGTCTCGCCATCGTCGATCGCTAGATCGTAAACGGTCTTGAGGTTGGTGTAGCCCGCCTTTGCATAGAGATCGAACAGCCGACCGACCGGCACGGTAAGACGACCGCCGATATAGAGGTCGGTGTCATTCTCGATGACGCCAGTCACGAAACCATCGACATCCTCGAAGGCGACATCTTCCTCGATATTGCTCTGGCCAGCCTCGACATCGATGCCGAGCGCGACCACACCGAGCGAGAAGTCGTAGCCTGCGCCAAAGCCCAGATACGTGCCCGACAGATCATAGTCTTCGGTACCCAAATCGACGAGGTCGGTCTCGCTGCCGAGTTGCAGTTCGACGCGCGGCCCCGAAGGGGCAAATTGCGCGGCCGCAGGCGTGGCCGTGGCCAATGCCCCCAATGCGGTGGCGGCGGCTAGACTTGTTTTCAGCATGGATACTCCTCTGGATGCCGATGAAATTCTCCCTGACGGGGTTCATTGCGAGCCCGTCCTGAACGAGTGGTGAGACGCCGGTTCATCGACATGAAAGGCGCGCTCGAGGGCGAGTGAGGGTTTCGACCAGAGCGGTCGTTCTATCGACGAAACGATTGGTCCCGACCGCCCGTCCCCCCTAGGCTCTCGGTCACGATCCTAAGGGGACCAAGATGATGTCGATCTCGTTCACGCTCGTCGCGGCTGCCACGCTCTCCCAGTCCGCTCCGACCAGTTGGGTTCCCGACGCCGCAGAACAGACGGCACTGGAAGCGCTGCACGCCGCGTCGGGCGTCCCCGGCATGCAGATCGCGGTGATCGATGATGGTGAGGTCCGCTGGCACGCCAATTACGGCGTCATGAACGTCGAGACCCGTCAGCCCGTCACCGATGAAACGCTCTTCCAGGTCGCCTCGCTCTCCAAACCGATCTTCGCCTATCTCGTGCTGCGCATGCTCGAGGAGGGCCGGATCGGGCTCGACGACAAGCTCGTCGATTATGTCGTGCCCTTCGACATGCCCGAACATGAATGGAACCGCGAGATCACCGTGCGCCATGTCATGACGCATCGCACCGGGCTCCAGAATTGGCGTCCAGCCGCCCCCGATGCGGCCGCCGCGATGGTCCCCAAATGCAAACCCGGCACCTGCGAAAGTTATTCGGGCGAAGCCTTCATGTGGCTCCAGCAAGTGCTCGAAACCGTCACGCAGAAATCGACCACCGAGCTCTTGGACGAATATATCTTCGAGCCGGGCCAGATCGACGCCAGCCTGGGGTGGCGCCCCGAAATCGGCGCTCGAACGGCCACCGGTCACTACATCGATCGTGATACCGGAGAGGTAAAAGCCCATCGCGAATTTGGCGATGCTTGGGGGCCGGCGATACAGGCCGTCGCGGAGCGCTGGGATCGCGACATCGACAGCTGGACGATGTGGGACTGGTTCAACGCCTTACGGGTCGCACATCCGGTGTCGCCGAGGGTGGCTGATTTGTCCTTCACCCAGATGAGCCAGCCGACCGATATCGATGCCGGGGTCCCCGGCTCGATCCGCGCCAGCGCCGAGGATTACGCCCGCTTCATGACGCTCCTGATGGACACGACGCCCGCCGCAGAATGGAAGATTTCGCCCCAGTCGCGTCACTGGATGCTCAGCGCCCATGGCGAGCGCTGGCACGACAACCTGCCAGGCGGCTTCGGCCTCGGCATCGAGCGCAAGGGAGACACCCGCTATTTCTATCACAGCGGCAATAACGGCAATGCCTTCAAGAGCTTCATGTTCGGCCACCCCGATACCGGGCGCGGCGTCGTCGTGCTCACCAACGGTCAAGCTGGCGACGAGCTCTACTGGCAGGTCTACGACCTGCTGATCGACGAGGAATTCCTGTCGAACAGCAAGCCCCTCGACGACTAATGGCGCCCGAACAGCTTCTCGACATCGCCTAGCGCGAGCTTCACCCAGGTCGGTCGGCCGTGGTTGCACTGCCCCGAATGCGGCGTGGTCTCGATCTGGCGCAAAAGCGCGTTCATTTCCGCCACCGACAGGATACGACCGGCGCGGACCGATCCGTGGCAGGCCATGGTGCCCGCCACCAGGTCTAGCCGGTCCTGCAATGTCGGCGCGCTGCCCAATTCGGCCAGTTCGGCGGCAATGTCGGCGAGAAGCTGCGGTGCGCGCACCTTGTCGCCGAGCGGCGCGGGGGTGGCGCGCACCAGCATCGTCGAAGGCCCGAAGCGCTCGATTTCCAACCCGAACTTCAAGAGCTCGGTAGCGGCCTCCTCCAGTCGCTCGCAATCGGCCTCGTCCAATTCGACCGGCTCGGCGATCAGCAAGGGTTGGCTGGCCACCCCTTGTCCCTCGCGCGCGCTACGCATCGCCTCGAGCACGAGCCGCTCGTGCGCGGCATGCTGGTCGACGATGACCAGTCCGTCTTCGGCCTCGGCGACGACATAGGTGGCGGCGATCTGACCGCGAGCAGCACCCAGCGGGTGACGGCTCGCCTCGGGCACGGGCGCAACAGCCGCCTCGGCGCGGGCGAGCGGCGCGGCGGCCATCACCGCGGCGAAACCGTCGCTCCGCCCCGCTGGCGCGACATAAGGCGCCGGCATCTCGCGCACGCCCGAGGGGAGCCCCGTCCCTTGCGGCAAGGGCTGCGCCATGGGCGCGGACGGCGGCATGGCAAGGTCGCCCTGCCCCGCCGCCGGCCCCTGCCCCTCCACCTGCCAGTTGGCAGGCTGGGCATGCTGTTCGCGCGCTGCCGACAAATGCCCCGCCTCTTCCAGCGCGCGCCGCACCCCGCCGACGATCAGTCCGCGAACGCCTTGCGGATCGCGAAAGCGCACCTCGGTCTTGGCGGGATGGACGTTGATGTCCACTTCGCTCGTCGGACAGCTGACGAACAGCGCCGCGATCGGATGGCGGTCACGCGCGATGAGGTCGCGATAGGCGCCGCGCAGCGCACCGACGAGCAGCTTGTCTTTCACCGGACGCCCGTTGACGAACAGATATTGCTGGTCGCCCATGCCGCGATTGAAGGTCGGCAGGCTGACCACGCCTTCCAGCCTGAGGTCGCCGCGCTGATGCTCGACGCCCACGGCGTTGCGCGCGAGATCGGGGGTCAGCAGCGCCGCGACGCGCTCGGGCGCAGTCTGCGGCTGGACGGCGATGATCGTGCGCCCGTCATGCTCGAAGCGAAAGGCGACATCGGGCCGCGCCATGGCCAGCCGGCGCATGGTGTCCAATGCCGCCTGATATTCGGCGCGCGGGCTCCGCATGAACTTGCGCCGCGCCGGCACCTTGGCGAAGAGATCCTCGACCGTGACCCGCGTCCCTTGCGGAAGGCTCGCAGGACCGGTCTCGATGCGCTGGCCATGGTCGGTGACGATGCGCCACCCATCGCCGCCTTCTGCCGAGCGGCTTTCGAGCGTGAAGCGCGACACGCTGGCGATCGAGGGCAAGGCCTCGCCGCGAAAGCCGAAGCTCGCCACTTCCTCGATCGCCTCGTCGGGCAGCTTGCTCGTTGCATGGCGCTCGAGGGCCAGCGCCATGTCCGCGCTTGTCATGCCATGGCCGTCGTCCTCGACGAGAATGCGGGTGGTGCCGCCGCCTTCGAGCTGGACCCGGATGCGCTTCGCGCCCGCGTCCAGTCCATTCTCGACCAGTTCCTTCAACGCGCTCGCGGGCCGTTCGACGACCTCGCCTGCCGCGATCCGGTCGATGAGGGAATTCGGCAGCCTTCTTATTGACATATCAACTATATTCGCCCACTTGTTCCCCGCGCCTGGGAGCCCGGATTTCCGCCGAAATTCAATAAGCTTTCAACGATATTTGTTTAACCATTGGAGACCCTGCGCCTCCTTGTGCGTTGCGGCCACCATAACAACAAAATGGAAGACGCCCATATGTTCTGGACGAAATGGTTCAAATGGATGAGCCATGACATGGCCATCGACCTCGGCACCGCCAACACGCTCGTCTACGTTCGTGGGCGCGGGATCGTGCTGAACGAACCGTCCGTGGTCGCGATCGAAACCGTCAACGGCATCAAGAAGGTCAAGGCCGTCGGCGACGACGCCAAGCTCATGATGGGCAAGACCCCTGAGGCGATCGACGCGATCCGCCCGCTGCGCGACGGCGTCATCGCCGACATCGACGTGGCGGAGGAAATGATCAGCCACTTCATCCAGAAGGTGCATGGCGGCAAGATGAAGGCCTGGCGCTTCCCCGAGATCGTCATCTGCATTCCCTCGGGCGCGACCAATGTCGAACGCCGCGCCATTCGTGACGCCGCGTCCAACGCGGGCGCATCCGCCGTCTACCTGATCGAGGAGCCGATGGCGGCTGCGATCGGTGCCGACATGCCGGTCACCGAACCGGTCGGCTCGATGGTCGTCGACATCGGCGGCGGCACCACTGAAGTCGCCGTCCTGTCGCTGCGCGGCCTTGCCTACACCACCAGCGTGCGCGTCGGCGGGGACAAGATGGACGAAGCCATCTCCTCCTATGTTCGCCGCAACCACAACCTCCTGATCGGCGAAGCCACGGCCGAGCGGATCAAGAAGGAAGTCGGCATCGCCAAGCCGCCCGCCGACGGCATCGGCGAGACGGTCTACATCAAGGGCCGCGACCTCGTGAACGGCGTTCCCAAGGAAATCGCCATCAACCAAGGCCAGATCGCCGAAGCGCTGTCCGAACCCGTCGGCACGATTGTCGAGGGCGTACGCATCGCGCTCGAAAATACCGCGCCCGAACTGGCCGCCGACATCTGCGACCAGGGCATCGTCCTCACCGGCGGCGGCGCGCTGCTCGAAGGTCTCGATGAAGTCCTGCGCGATGAAACCGGCCTGCCGGTCATCGTCGCCGACGATCCGCTGACATGCGTGGCCATGGGTACCGGCCGCGCGCTCGAGGAAGACCAGTTCCGCGGCGTGTTGCTGACGGTCTGATCGGGGGGCGTTTCTGATATGGCGGCGAGCAAGTTCCGTCGCCCCGGATGGTCGCGGCGCGCACAATATAGCCTGTTTTTCAGCTTCGTGGCGCTTGCCGCGGGGCTGGCGCTAGGCTTCGTGCTGCTCGCCATTTCGGTGGTCGCGCCGCGCACCTTCGACGGGTTGCGCGGCGCTGCCACCGATGCGACCCGCCCCGCTGCCGAAGGACTGGCCTCGATCGGCGCCACGGTGGGCGGCATCTTCACCGGCGCGGGCAATTATTGGGACGCCGCCAACCAGAATGCCACCTTGAAGGAACAGCGCGACCGGCTACGCCGCCAGGCGCTCGCCGCAATGGCGCTCGAACGCGAGAACGAACAGCTGAAGGCCGCGCTCGAATTGCGCGAGCGCACCGTCGACACCGTCGCCACCGGCCGCATCATCGGCTCCTCGCACGACAGCGTGCGCCGCTTCGCCGTTCTGTCGGCGGGCCGTTCGAATGGCGTGCGCAATGGCATGCCGGTGCGCAGTCCCGACGGTCTGATCGGCCGCGTCGTCGCTTCCGGCAGCTATTCGAGCCGCATCCTTCTCATCTCGGACCGATCCGCCATCGTGCCGGCGCGGATCCTGCGCTCGGGCGAGCCGATCATCTCGCGCGGCCTTGGTGACGGCAATGTCGACTTGAGGCCGCTCGAGGTGGGGCGAAATCCGTTCGAGCCGGGCGACATCATCGTCACCTCGGGGACTGGCGGCCTCTACCCCCCGCGCGTCCCCGTGGCCCGCGTCGTGCGGCTCGACGATGACGGCGCGGTTGCCGTCCCGATGGCCACCCCCGCCCAGTCGAGCATCGCCATCGTCATGTCGCCGTTCGAACCCGCCGCCTTGGCCCCCTATGAGGCACCGCTCGACGAGGCCGAGGGTGCGGTCGCGCCGGACGTCGCGCAATAATGGCGCGCCGCGCCAAGCCCCGCCCCCGGCCCGCGGGCTTCGACCAGGGCCCGCGTCCCTTCGCCGAATGGGTTCCCGCCGCGAGCATCGCCATCGCCAGCCTGCTCGTCGCCATGCTGCCGATCGTCAGTCTCAAAGGCTGGTGGCCCGATGCGGGCTTCCTCGTCCTGCTTGCCTGGCGGATGCACCGCTCCGACCCCTTTCCCAACTGGTGGGCGATCCCGCTGGGCCTCATCAACGATCTCCTGTCGATGCACCCCATCGGCCTGTCGGTCGTCACTTTCTGCCTTGCGCTGCTCGCCATCGACGTGGTCGACGCGCGCAAGATGGGGCGTAACTGGCTGACCGAATGGCTGCTCGCAGCGCTGCTCGTCCTCGCCGCCGAATTCATCCAATGGTGGGTGGCGGCCATTCAGGGCGCGGCAATGCCGCTTGCGGCACTATGGCCGCCGATCGTCATCACCATCCTCGCCTTTCCGCTCATCGCCGAACTGGTGGCGCTGCTCGATCGTTACCGATTGCGCAAGACTGGGGTATAAGCGACGAGACGATGGCAAAGCCGCCCAAGAAACCTGCCCGGTTCACCGAGGCCCAGCGCGACGACGCATTTGGCCGCCGCTCGTTGCTCATCGGCGGCATCCAGACCCTCTTCGGCGGGGCACTGATTGCACGCTTGGGCTATCTCTCGATCAGCCAGAACCAATATTATCAGACGATGGCCGAGGACAATCGCGTCCAGATGATTATCGTGCCCCCACGGCGCGGCTGGATCATCGACCGCAACGGCAAGCCGATCGCCATCAACCGGTCAGACTTTCGTGTCGACATGGTCGCCGACCAGGTTCCCGAGGGCCGCTTGGAGGTCACGCTGAAGCAGGCTGCCAGCCTGCTCGATCTCGACTCCGAGCAAGTCGATCGCATCAGCAGCGAGCTGACCACCAAGTCGGGGTACCAGCCGGTCCAACTCGCCGAGAACGTGCCTTACGAGAATTATGCCGCCGTGACGGTGCGCCTTCCCGATCTCGAAGGCGTGCTGCCCCAGCGCGGCTTCTCGCGCTATTATCCGGCCGGCAGCGCGGTCGGCCACCTCATCGGCTATGTCGGCATCGCCAACCGCGAGGAATATGTCGCCGAGGACAAGAACCCGCTGCTCGTCACCCCCGGCTTCAAGATCGGCAAGGAAGGCTTGGAAGAGGTCCTCGAGCAGCAGTTGCGCGGACAGCCCGGCGGCCAGCGCGTCGAACTGACCGCGCGCGGCAAGCTGGTGCGCGAACTCGAACCCAAGCCCGACAGTTCGGGCAACACGGTCCAGCTGTCGATCGACGTCGACCTGCAGGAATATGCCGCCCGCCGCCTCGGCCTCGAAAGCGGTGCGGTCGTCGTCGTCGACGTTCTCACGGGCGACATCCTGTGCATGGCGAGCATGCCCGCCTACGACCCCAACAGTTTCTCCGACGGCATCGGCCAGACCGAATGGAAGCTGCTCAGCGAGAATGAGCGCCGCCCGCTCGTCAACAAGACCGTCAACTCGCTCTACCCGCCGGGCTCGACCCTCAAACCGATGAATACGCTCGCCTTCCAAGCGGCGGGCGTCGACCCCGGCGAGCGCGTCTATTGCAACGGCGGTTATCAGCTCGGCAGCCGCTTCTTCCGCTGCCTCAAGCGTCATGGTTCAATGAACATGCGCGATGCGGTGATGAAGAGCTGCAACGCCTACTTCTACGCCATGGCGCATCGGGTCGGCTATGACGTCGTCGCCGACATGGCGCGCAAGCTCACGCTCGGCATGAAATATGACCTGCCACTCGTCAGCCAGAGCTATGGCACCATTCCCGACAGCGAATGGAAGCTCAGCAAATACGACCAGCGCTGGACCGCCGCCGACAGCCTCAACGCCTCGATCGGGCAGGGCTATGTCATTCTCAACCCGCTGCAGCTGGCGGTGCATACCGCGCGCATGGCGTCGGGCCGCGCCGTCCTGCCACGCCTGTTGGGCAAACATGACGAGCCGGCCGCCCTGCTCGATATTCCTGCCGAGCATCTCGCCGTCAGCCGCGAGGCGATGTGGAAGGTCGTCAACGACGCCGGCACGGCGGGCACCGCGCGCATTCCCGTCGAGGGCGTGGAGGTCGCGGGGAAGACCGGCACCAGCCAGGTGCGCGGGCTCCAATATGGCGACGGCAAGAACGTACCGTGGAAATATAAGGATCACGGCCATTTCGTCTGTTATGCGCCCTATGACAATCCGCGCTATGCGATGTGCGTCTCGATCGAACATGGCGGCACCTCGGGCGCCGCGACCCCGGTCGCGCGCGACGTCATGACCTTCCTGTTCGACCAGCAAAAAGCGATGGAGCGCCTCGCCGCCTACGAACAGGAGCAGTTCGGCGGCTCGCTCGCCGAGCGCGAAGCCGCCTTCCAGCGCCGCGTCCGCGAAATCGCCGAATCCAACGCCGCCGCGCGCGCCGCGGGGTCGACCGCATGATGCTCTCCATGATCCCCCAGCCGCTGGCGAGGCTGCCATGGACGCTCATCACGCTCGTCCTCCTGATCGGGTGTTTCGGCATAGCCCACCTCTATTCGGCCGCCGGCGGTTCGGTGCAGCCCTGGGCGCTGCGCCAAGGCGTCATCTTCTTTGCGCTGCTCTTGGTCGCGCTCGGGATCAGCTACGTCCCCGAAAGCTGGGTCAAGCTGCTGACCCCGATCGGTTACGTTACCGTCCTTGGTCTGCTGGTCCTCGTCGAGGTGGCGGGCCATGTCGGCATGGGCGCGCAGCGCTGGATCGACCTCGGGTTCATGAAACTCCAGCCATCGGAATTCATGAAGCCCGTCATCGTCCTCATGCTCGCCCGCTTCTACGAACTCCTGCCGACGGGTGACATCCGCAAGTGGCGCGCCATCTGGCCCGCCGCGATCCTCATCGGGCTTCCCGTGGGCCTCACCCTCATCCAGCCCGACCTCGGCACCGCGCTCGCGCTCGCCTTTGGCGGCGTGATGGTCATGTTTCTCGCTGGCCTTCCATGGTGGTATTTCGCCGGGGGCCTCGCCGCCATGGCCGCGGTCATCCCCATCGCCATCCAGTTCCTCGAACCCTATCAGCAGCGCCGCATCCTCATCTTCCTCGAGCCCGAGGCCGATCCGCTGGGTGCCGGCTACAACCTCACCCAATCGAAAATCGCGATCGGGTCGGGCGGATTGTGGGGCAAGGGCTATATGAACGGCTCGCAAAGCCACCTCCAATATCTCCCCGAAGGCCACACCGACTTCGCTTTCTCGGCCATCGTCGAAGAATGGGGTCTTGTCGGGGGGGTCGTACTGATCCTCGCCTTCGCAGGGGTCATCCTGTGGGGCATGCGTGTCGCACGCCGCGCCAAGGGGCGGTTCGCCCAGCTTGCCGCCGCCGGCCTGACCATGACGATTTTCTTCTATGTTTGCATCAACCTGATGATGGTGATGGGGCTCGCGCCCGTGGTCGGCATTCCGCTCCCGCTTGTCAGTTTCGGCGGCTCGGCGGTGATGACCATCATGCTCATGATCGGCCTCCTCATCGCCTTCGACCGGCAGGCCAAGAGCGCCGCCCGCGCGCGGCGCGGCGGACTCAACAGCTAAGGCCGCTCGAATCAGCGCTACCAGTCGTTCGCAAGCAAGAATGCGAAGCGAGATTTTTCCTGTTGCATTCCGTGCCGATGCCGACTAGACGCCCCTCACCGCACCGGACGGAGCTTTTGGCTCCGCGATGCATTTCGAAAAGTGTGGACGCATAGCTCAGTTGGTAGAGCAGCTGACTCTTAATCAGCGGGTCCTAGGTTCGAGCCCTAGTGCGTCCACCATTTTTCTCAATGACTTAGCGCCGACGCGGAAGCTCCGTTCCGACATTTCAGCCGCGGTCATTCCGACAAAATCCCTCATAGTCCGTCAGGGCACTAATTGTGGTTGCCTGACGGGCACGATGTAGAATGAATCTGTCGGGCGGTGTTGGCTGTCCTCGATGCTTGCTAAGCTCGCCAGCGCGAAGCAGTACGGGAGGCGGCGCGGGGACGGCTTGGCTCGAATGTTCGGCTATGCGGGCCGCATCGCCAGAATTGTGCGGAACCGGCCATACCATTCATCGAGGTTCTGATAGTGCTCTTTCAGCAGAGCGTTGTTTGCGTCGAGGCTCGCGGTACCGAGATCAATGAAGCTCACGGTGTAGACCGGCTTCATGAGGTCGTTCGTGTAGATCTTCAAGGCCAAGCTGCTTACCTTTTCGACTTGGCGAGACGAGCCACTAAGACCGCCCACAATGAGGCCTGCGGGTCCGAGAAGGGCGCCGCCTATCGCTGCCCCTGCTGCTTGGCTACCCCGATTAGTCTTGGTCAATGTCGAACCGTTTTGCTCGACTTCGACAGCAACAAGCTGATCAAAATCGAACACTCGCGGCTCGCCTTCGCAAGGGAGTATGGCGAACTTCTGCTGATCCACCGACAGCGCTAACGAGTTTTTCGAGCCCGTGACAGCGTGATGAACCAAGCTGGCACTGAAATCCGGCAATGTCGCAAGCGCATTCGTGTCCGACTCAATCTTCTCGTTGGCGTCCATGTTCGAACTGATGATGACGGCAATGATGATGCCGACGATGACTATACCGATCCCAACTAGCATAAGGCCCCCTACTACTTAAAAGCATCGCGCGGCGATCAGGCCGCTATTGTCGAACCGTTCAACGTAGCGGGCATGGCCCGCGACAATTTGCGCACAGCTGAGGTCGCGACCATTGGCCTCGACCCTCGCGACCATTCGTCCGTAGCGATCTCGCGTGACGGGATGAATAGTGACCCGGCCGACAAGCATTCGGTCGAGGCTCTGGGTCGATGCGCGCGCGGCCGCATCGTCGCATACATAGTGGGAGCGACCCTGCCTGCACGGGCGGGAGCTGGTGCGATCGGGCGCATCGATGGCAAGCATGCGGACGAGACCTTGATCGCGGCAGCGGATCGTGTCGCCATCCACGACGCGCGGGTCGTGACAGACCATGGCGGCGGCAAACAAAGCAATACTCATCATCACTCCTTGCCAGCAACAGCCAGCCTCTGCTTAACCTGCGGCAATATCTGGTTCGCGTTCAAGGGGGAAAAATCATGTTGCAGATTATCGGTTGGCTGGGGTGCCTCTATCTATTCATTAAGGGTATCGAATTGCTGGGTCTTGCAGCGCGGTGGAAAGAGGATCCGCTTCGTGGCGCAGTTAAGGAGATCGTTTACGAGGACGGCGGCCAGACTGAGATCGAAGTGGAGTCAATTCCAGGGCTCGCCAATATGCAATGGGCCGGCGGCTTGTCGATCGTCGGCGCACTCGGCTTCGCGGCATGGCTGCTTAATCAGGGCGAGGCCTTTAATTCCACGACAAGCTACTCGTCTTCGATAGACGATGCTTTTTACGAGTGCATGCGCGAGGCCAACACGCAGGCTGAGATCCTCGCCTGCTAATGAGGCGGATAATTATCCACAGAAAAAGCCATCCCGTGTTCTTGCAATGTTCCGTGGTGGCAGCGCAAGTTCCTTCCCATGTCGACCAAGCATGTCAGGACAGTCGCAGACCTTGTCCGATTCGGCGCGGGTTTAAAGATCGAGTGCCGGAGCTGCGGTGCTGCGCGGACGGTAGACGGCTTCGAGATGGCCCGTTACGGGGGCACAGGTAGCCTGTGTGCGCTTGAGCGACGGATGCGCTGTCAGCGTTGCGGCGCTCGCGATGCTGCTACGACCATCCTGCCGCCGATCGGCAAGCCACGCGGACATTAGGTGGAGTGTGTTGTCGACCGCCCTCAACGGTCAAGCCTGGGCTGTCTGCTCAACTCTCGTCCGTTGCATCGACCTATCCCATTGAAGTCGTGTCCCGGCAACTAGCTGGGGCGCACTCCTTCTCGGGAGCGCGCCCCTAGACTACTACAGCCGCTCCTCGTGCATCTCGACTGACTTCCAGCCGCGCTCGTAGACGTAGAGCATTGTATGCCACCAGTCTGATCCGCCACTATGCAGTCGCATGATTGCCTCCAGCGGCAACGGATAATCAGGGGGCAGCCAATCGGCGCGATCGTTGAGCAGCGCCCCAACGATCTGTTCCGTTGTTGAGCCGATCGACATGCCGGCCGCAGCCGCCTCACGGGCGAGAGACATCATTCGAGCAGCAAGCTGCGGCTTCACCATTTTCGGGTCGTACATAGGATTTCCTTTCAAGATTGGACAATGTTGGCGGGAGGGCGCGGCGGAGGCCCCCGCGCCAATCCACAGGTCCACCAGTCACCCATCGCTGCCTCCCGAGGATTCGCTCGCGCCGGCAATGCGCTCGATGTGAGCGCGCCGGCTGCGAGCCAGTCGCCGCGCTTTCTCCGGGTTCGTTTTGTTGTAGAGAAGCGTCGTGCTGACCTGGCTGTGGCCACTGATCGACCGGATATCGACCTCGCCGGCGTTCCCTAGCTCGGTAGCGCCACCGTGCCGGAAGCTCGTGAATGTCAGGCTCTTGGGAAGGCCGGCATGCTCACAGATGCGACGGTGAACGGTGCTCATCCTCCGGGGCTTGTACGGCTGCCCGTTTCGCTCCTCGAGAATGATCAGGCCGTCTTTGGTTGGAGCAGCGTCGGCAACGATCTTCAGTTCGCTCTCAAGCTCCGGATATAGGCGCATTCGATCCGAGCCGCTGAAGTCTGTGAGCGGAATGTCGATCAGCTTGCCCGTTTTGTGTTGACGAACCAGGATCCATTCCTCGGCCTGGTAATCCACCCAGCGGATCCCGCGCTCTTCAGGCTCAACTTCATTTCCATCTGGGTCTTCTGGATCCTCGAAACCGAAGCAGTCGGAGGCGCGCTGCACGAGCTCGAAGGCAAGCGCAGCGGCGGCGGCCATCGACTGGAAGCCGAGCTCCTTCGCCGCAGCTCGATATCGATCGTATTGCTCTCGCGTCGCCGCGAGGTTGCCCTTTTTGACTCGATGATCGAGCGCCATGCCCTTGAAGGGGTTTGAACCATCAGCAATGCCAGTGGTCTCGGGGTAGCGGTTCGCCCGGTTCCAGATCGCACGGCATACCGTCATGGCGTAGGTAGCCTGCCGCCGCCCCCTCTCCTTGAAGATCTTATAGAGGTTGTCCGCAGCCGTTGCCGTGACGCTGCCGGCGTTGCGCTCCCCGAACACGCCGCGCTTCATGGGCGTGTCGGCGATGGCCTTCATCAGCTTTCGGTAATCAGACTTCGTCTTAGGGGCGAGTTTGAGAAACCATTCGGATTGCTGATACCATCGGAATAGCCATGCTACGGTGCCAGGAAAGAGGTCGGTCTTGGCCTCACCGTTTCGCCATTCGTCGAGCGCTTGGTTCAGCCGCTCGGCCTTCTCGAATGCAGCCGCTAGGTCGCGACCCAGCGCGGTGGCGACGACTGGGCATGCGACACCATGCCGCACGGCACCCTTACGAGCCCAGTAAGGCGGCTCCCAATAATAGGCAGGCCCATTCTTGGTCTGCTTGACGCGGAAATAGCGAGGCGCGTTCAGCTTAGCCAAAATCGAAATCCTCTTCGATCCTGGTGGCGCCTTTGAAGCGTTCTTCCAAAAGCGCATCGAGATGAGGTCGATAGGCGACCCGTCGGCCGTTACGACCGACACGGTGAAAGACCACCCGACCATCTTGCTGCCAGCGCCGCATCTGCGATGGCGATGCGGATGTGTAAGCGAGCGCCTGGTCGTAGGTGAGCCCCATGGGCCACGCAGTGACATAGTGCGGAACGTCATGCGCCGTCGTGATGGTGGCGCTGAGCCCTTCGCTCATCTCTTTTTCCTCAGACGATTGTACATCGTCCTCGGACTTCATCCCCTCCCCTTGCCCACCGCCCGGGCATGCGCCTCGGGCGGTGAGTTCGGGTTGGACATCGAAGAGCGGCAGTTGCGTCATGGCCTCCTGGCTACCGCCCCGGGGCCAATTGTCTCGCCACTTACCCCGCTACTAAGACTTCGAGCTGCTACCGACCTTTGTGACTACTCTGTTGAATGGCATCGTTGAGTTGCACGTATTGACGGTATTCCGCTTCTGTCAGGATGTTCTTCACAGCCGCCATTCGGTCATATATTTCGACAAGCTTCCCGGGATCGGGGAGTGCTGCGACCACGGTGGCAGCCTCGGTAGTATAGGGCTTGATCTGATCGGTTAGTGCCTTGGCCTCGGCACTATTCCCGACAACCAGTCTCGGCCCATCGGCTTGGCTTTTATCGACGGAAAGCATGCCCTGGCCCCATGCTTTAAGTGCGACCCCCATGGCCCTTCTTACGCGGCGAATGGCTTTCGTGACTTGCGCCATCAGCCCATTGTGGATTTCACCAATGATCGGACGCAGATCAGACGCCACCGCATCAAGCCGCTTCTGAGCACCCGCGTCCTTACCCTCGTAAACGAGGGCCGCTTCCCCGCCCTCCTTCTCGACATATTTGAGAGTTTTGGCCGCATAGGCCCTCAATCCTTCGAAGATGCTGGCGACTCTACGCTTCTCTCGATCGAGTTTCTTCTTTTCGAGTTCCACGCTTTCCCGCTCACAGTGGAGCCGAGCCCGCTCACTCTGGATTTCCGCAAGCGCCCGCTCCTTCTCAGCCTCTGCCTCGTCCCGGGAGCGTTCCTCGATTTCTCGCGCTTCCTTAAGCTCATCGAGTTCTTGGATCATCCGATCCCGCATTCGCCCGTCTTCCTCAAGAATTCCCTGAAGCCGGCTCACCGATGAAAGCAGTTGCTGCCTGAGTCTTTCCTGCTGACCCTTCTCTTCTCTTTTTGCAGCTAGCCCCTCAGAGACAATCTCCAAGTCGATCTTCACGTCCGCCAATCGCCTCTCGAGCCTCTTCCGCTCCACCTGCGCCTGAGCCAGCCCAGCCTCTGCCTGGTCTCTTTTCAGTTTCGCAGCCGCGGCGGCCTTCTGTGCCTGCCTATATTCCTTGTACTCGTTATGTCCCAACCGAAAGCGCTTCGGGCCATGTCGAAGAAGACCGACTTCTTGCGACACATCATCGTAATAGCGCTGCTGGAAAGCCTGCATCGCATCCTTGTATGCGCGATCTCCTCGCGCCCGATGCTCCCTGTCTGTTTCGCCCTCGTTTCGCTCGACGGCGTCCTTGGCGAGCCGTCCCGGATGACACGACCTCACATCAGGGTTTTCGCCGGCAGCGACGGCAAGAAGATGGAGATGCGGATGCCCCTCGTCGAAATGCTCGACCACGCTAACGAGCTCTAAACCGAGCTCACGGCACTGCTGATGGCCCCACGCGATAGTCAGCTCGTTCCATTTTTGGAGGAGCGCCTTTTCTTCCTCGGACTGGAAGTTCGCGACGAGTTCTCCGTTCTTTTCCTCTACCCAAGGCACAGGGTATGATGCGACCATGGCCACGAGCACCTGCGCATCCTTTCGGAGCGCTGATGCGACCCCTCGCCGTTGGCCTCTTGGCAGCGCGCGTCGACGTTCGCGCTGACGCACCTTATGCTCGTCGAGACGGGACTGGATGATATCAGGGACCTCGACCGGATCGACCCCGAATAACAGGCGCGGTTCCAAGGGTTCATCGACATGCGGATGAGAGCCCGGCGTACGGGCGGCCTCGTGGCAGATTTCCTCCACATTGAGCCTGCGATCGAATTTGACTTTGCCTTCCTTAGCCATCGCGATCTCGCGCTTTTGGCGAAGGCTGGAAACCGACATTGCGTAGGTTTCCATGTGCACGAACTGTGGTCCGCTCATGACGAGCGGCCCTGTTCGGACAAGGGGGCTTGGGGATCGCCCCAACCGACGGGATCATGGGTGGCAACGCCGGGACCAATGATCCTGTAGTCGGTCACTACAGTTTTATTGGCGCAGCCAATTGCCCCCATGCGGGGGCACTCCCGGCCCGCTCCTGCGGGCCGGCGGGCGCCTCGATGAGGCGCCTGAAAACGAGCTTGTGGATGAGGCTCTAGCCGATGCGAATTGACAGGGTGTTTCATGATCAACCTCCGAAAGCGATCGCGAGGACGGCCCGTCATCGGGCGTCTGATCGCGATCGCTTTCGGGTTGGATCAAAGGTGGGCAGGAAGCCCGCCACTTACCCCGCAACTATGTGCGGGTTGGCCGGGACAATCGTTCTTCGGGAAGCACATCTAAGGTCCAATAGACGCCATGTTCGGCCTTCCAATCAGAGGAGCCGGGGCGATAACGTTGACCCCATGCCATGAGGCGCTTTGTTGCTTTTCTCATTGGAGCCAGCCCCGCGCGATCCTGAAGGTCGAAATGCCGAGCCTCATAATCCGCGTCCTTTCCGAAGCGACGAAGGTCAGCGGAGGTGGTGCGAGAGCGCCAGCGGGTATCACGGAGGTGCACGCGCCGAACGTGATGCAGAATCTCAAACGCGCGGTTTTTCTGCTCGTCACTGAGACCATCAGCACCAAGGGACGGCAGCGGCCCTAGGCGCTCTGCAGGCTCGTCGTTCAAAACGGCTTCGAATGCAGTAGCGACCATATCGGCGACGTGTTGCTCGGCCTGCACAAAGCGGATTACCGTGATCGCCAAGCCTTCGACATGGTTGATGCCGCCAGTCCAACCAGCGAAAAAGTGGGCGTTAAGCTTACCAGAGGATTGGTACTCCTCGCCGGGCGCGTGGCTCCAGCAGTCAGAAAGACGGGGCACGTATTTGCCGAGCTGGAAATTCGCAGATTTCAGTTCTTCATCGCTCATCGATTCCGCGATTTTCTTCGCTTTCTGGCGGAGCGCCCTAGGTATTCCTTTGATCTCAATCTTATCACTATGACCGGCAGTCGGATCAAAGGCAGATGAGACAACTTTAAGGATGTCCTCCGCTGATGAACTTTCGCGGCGGATGGTCCCTTCCTTGACCTCCTTCTGCGTGGAGGAGAATAGCTCACCTAGGGGCGCTTCGAAACTCGCACGAATGGCGCAGGCAGCCAGCTGGAGTTCAAAAGCGCAGAAAAGAAGGAGTTGGCGGCTAACCACCTTCTCAAACTGCGACTGCCCCGGTCGCGCATTATCCGGCAGCGCGAACCAGAGTTCGACCGCCTTCCAGAAGCGGCCGCGTACGATCTCACGATAGATTTCCAGGCTGAGGCTCCGAATCTCCCAGAGTTCTTCCACGTGCTCTGACAACGAGAAACTTGGCGTGAGCAGTTCGATATAGTCCCGATCGCCCCCGGCATCGAGCAAGTGCCGGCAGTAATCGCCGAGATGCTCCTCCTGAGCCGGGATCACGTAAGTCGGCGCTACAGAAGGGCGTTTTTCGAAGGCACCCAACGGCACCTTCGCCAAGTCATCGATGCGGACGTCGAAGAGTTGCTCATGAGCAGCTCTCTTTCCTGACGAGCCATATCGATAATTTCGGAAGGTTTCGCTGAAAGCCTGCTCTACCGCTTCTGGGCGAAAGCCCTTTGACAGAGTGAACCCCCTATAATTCCATTGCGTTCGCCCACGTGTTCCTTTGGTTGGCATTAAATACTCCTCTATACTCTGAAAGTCTGAGGAGATTCATGATGCGCAATCGAGAATTCGGCAATTCCGTATGATTACGGAGGCCGAACCCTCGATCGGCTTAAGTCAGGCAATGCAATTCACAGAAAATTATCCCACGATGAGACAGAGGCCTTTCGATCGCGATCAGTGCCGAGCTTCAGATCCTTCTCACCCCAGCCAAATCGACCAAGCGATCGCGCCAGCACCAGCGCGTGGACATGAGGCGGGTTTGAACTTCCCTTGAGGTGCGGGGCATGGAGCACGACCATGATCGGAAGCCGCCGCTTCTCGACGTAGTGCTTCCACAACCAGCGCCTACAACGCTCGTAGGGGCCGTGTAGATTGAAGGCTTCGGGGAACCGCATCGTGACCTGAACGAGCACCGTTCCCTCATCGGCAGCCGCCTGCGCGTCGTAGTTGCGGACGAGGAAGTCGGGGTCGAGATATTCCTCCGGCGCGTCCTCGGGCAGTAACACCTCCACACGCGCAGCGGTGTCGACATCGCCCTCCTTCGCGCCAGGGCGGCGCTTGGCGATAAAGCGTGGAGCGAGGCTCTCCCGCTCTCCTGACCCGGGAGGCCAGTAGAAGCGGGCGTAGGTGAAGGCGTCTTCCGGTTTTCCTTTCCAGAATACTGCGAGTTCGATCGGCTCGTCGAACGAAGCGGCGGGCTTGGTCTTCGTGCCCATGCTTAGAACCACCCCTGAACGGCCACGCTGAGAAACTCAGCGCCGTGCTCGATCCCTCGCCAGCGATCGGCCCAGTCGAGATAGGGCGGTTCCTGCTCGACCCTGAGCCCAGACTGTTCGAGACGGATGCAGGGCCCCTCCCCGACCGTCGGGATGAGCCACGCCGTGCCGGTCGGCCGCGGGATCCACAGCTGGTACGCGCAGAACAGGCGATCATCTCCGATGACCTTGACGTCAAACGACGCCTGTCGGGGCCCTTCATGTGATCTGACGATGAGGAGGTCGCCAGTGACCGCTGCAGCGACCGCCATCGCTTCGCGCAGCACTAGAGGGCGCTGACAGCCCGTTCCGATGATCACGAGGTTCGCTTCTCCGAGGAAGAAGCTATTCTCGAGATAAGGAAACCAGTGCTGTGGTTCGAGGTCGACGTGACCGTCGACGAGCATTGTCGTGGCATACATCAGCCACTTCACCTTGGCGCGCGGTTCGGGGATCGGGTCGAGGGCGAGACGGGCGACGAAATCGGCTTGGGCTTGCATTTGCAAGTTCCTTCTTCTTGCTCGCGACAGCCAAGCCATTGGCCGCGAGTGCATATTTTCATTCAATTGGCTCAGCTACGTGAGTCCTTCCCTCGATTTGAGGCCGCAAGGCCGACCGCTTCCCGTTGAATTGACAATCTCATGGATCGGCCGACTTTGCGCCGACAGCGGATCATCCTCTTTCGGCGGGGGGATTGGAAACTAGCCTCCGAATACGTTCGGCCGCCACTGTCGGCTAACAACCGAATCCTCAACCTGGCAGAAATTTTAGGGCAAAGGAGGCCATTTCGGCTTCTTCACCAATTCTCCGACGACTTATATTTCTTACGCTCGGGTGTGCTGCATCTGCGCTGACGGACCTTCGCCGGGGGAGTGGGAGGCCTCTAGAAGGAGCGTCGCTCTCCGATCGCTTGCCTTGACGTAGGTTTGCATTCCGACTTTGATACTGGTGCCGAACCGGGGGAAGTATGACATCTACTACGGCTGACTCTTTGCGCATCGTTATCGGCGATCGGGGGGAGTCTCTGAAGTTACATGCGATCGACCGACCGCGAATTTTCGATTCGCGGCGCGGTTATACTTGTATTCGTCTCACGAGGTGAAAATGTCGCGTCCGCTTATGAACAAGTCCAATGCAGATTTATCGCGGATGGCGAATGAGCTGTCCGATAATGCTGCGGAACTCGACCTGATTTCCTTTGAGCTTAAGAGGCGTGATTCCAAGTCTGCGAGAGCTCTCAGAGGCGAGGTCGAGGCGCGTCTAGCGGCATTGAAAATTGGTTCGACGCCCGACGAAGTTCAAACAACTCCTGAAATCAAGAGCGACAGCGTGCAATGCTCGGTTTCAATAGCCGCCGACGTGGCAGAAAAGATTGGGTTTGTTTCGCACCAGAATTCTGTGCCTCCCCTAAGGTCCATCGCTCTGACGAACGATCAAGACGTCACACTCGAGAATCTTAGGCTTTCCCTTCGATCGGAACCGGACTTCCTAGAAAAGCGCGAATGGAAAATCGATCGCATCGGGCCGAACGATACGCTTCACATCAACGATCGCCGCGTCGAGATAAACGGTTCCTATACCCGCGGTCTAAGCGAAAGTGAGCGAGGACAGCTCATATTGGAACTCACCGATGAAGATGGTGAGCAGGTCGCCCAGGAGAAGTTCCCGGTTGAGCTTCTGGCCTATGATGAGTGGGGCGGGGCAACTGCAATGCCCGAACTCCTGGCGGCGTTCTCGATGCCGAATGATCCGTCGATTGATCGCCTTCTCAAGTCCGCCTCGGAAATCCTGCGCCGAGCTGGCAAAGATGGATCGATCGACGGGTATAAGTCCGGTGATCGCCGGCGCATCTACGAACTCGCATCAGCTATCTGGACTGCCGTATGCGATCTCGAGCTGAGCTATGCGGTTCCCCCCGCGAGTTTCGAGGAGCAGGGCCAGAAGGTACGCACGCCTGGCTCGGTGATGCGCGGACGGCTCGCGACCTGTCTCGACACTGCGCTCCTTTTCACGTCTGCGCTAGAACAGGCGGGTCTCCATCCGCTGATCGTGCTTACGAAGGGTCATGCCTTTGCAGGGCTGTGGCTCCAGCCCACTGAATTCGCCGATCTCGTCACCGATAGCGCGGGAAGCGTGCGCAACCGAATTGAGCTAGACGAGGTGATTGTTTTCGAAACGACCTTGGTCGCCGACAATCCTCCCGCGTGCTTCAGCGACGCGGTTGCCGAGGCCCGCCGCCAAATCGAGGCAATCACGTCCCCAGACTTTTTCACGCTTATCGATATTCATCGCGGCCGTATGCAGAAGCTACGACCGCTTTCCGTGTTCTCCGAAAAGCCTGATGATTCGGAGAGCGTTAGCAAGCGGTCGCATGCTCTGGATCTGGCCCCCCGCTCGCTCCCCAAATCATTTGACCTCGCTGACGGCGGGGCTGAGGAAGCGGACGCAGCCACCGACAAAATCATAGAATGGCAGCGAAAACTCCTCGACCTGACTGCTCGCAATCGCCTTCTGAATCTTCCGAAGCAAGGCTCGGTACTCGAGCTCGTCTGCCCCGATCCCGGGCGCCTTGAAGACCTGTTGGCTGATGGGAAGGACATCAAAATCCGGCCAGTGCCAGATCTGGAAATCGGCGGGCGCGATGTCGAACTACATCGTCAACGCAGTAAGGAAGACCTTCTTATCGAGCATGCGCGACAGGGGCTCGAAAGAGGTGAAATCTACAGTGAGCTCGACAAGAAGAAACTCGATGCTGCTCTGATCAAACTCTATCGCGCTGCGAAGTCTGACCTTGAAGAGGGTGGGGCAAATACGCTGTACCTCGCCATGGGTTTTCTTGAATGGAAGAAAGACCCGAGCGAGCAGAAAACCTATCGCGCGCCCCTCATCCTTCTTCCCGTCAGCCTAAAGCGTCGCAGCGCACGGGCAGATATGAAACTTTGCGCCCATAGCGATGACGCGCGCTTCAACATGACGCTGGTCGAGCTTTTGAAGGAGGATTTCGCTCTAGAGCTTCCCGGTCTGGACAGAGAGCTGCCCTCCGATGACAGCGGGATCGATGTTCATGGCGTTTGGAACCACGTTCGGCAAAAGATCAAAGACTCTTCGGGCTTCGAAGTCAGAAACGATATCGTTCTCGGTATCTTCTCCTTCTCCAAATATCTTATGTGGAAGGACTTGCGAGACCGAGCGGAGCAATTGAAACAAAACCGCGTCGTCCGGCATCTGATTGAAGGTGGGTCGCAAAGCTTCGCTTCCACGCTAAGTCCGGATCGCGAGCCAATGGTCGAAGCCAAGGTTTTGGACAAAGCCGTTCGCCCTGAAAACCTCTTCGCGCCTCTACCCGCAGACTCGTCGCAGCTCGCGGCCGTCGTCGCATCGGGGCAAGGCTACGACTTTGTTCTCGACGGCCCCCCGGGTACGGGCAAGTCCCAGACGATTGCGAACATGATTGCGCATAATCTCGCGCTGGGCAAACGAGTCCTTTTCGTCTCGGAAAAGCGCGCCGCGCTCGACGTTGTCTATCGGCGCCTCGAGGCGATTGGACTAGGGGAGTTTTGCCTCGAACTTCACTCGCATAAAAGCGCGAAGAGCGAAGTCATTCGCCAGTTGGACGAAGCTTGGAACGCGCGAGGCGCTTTGTCGCCTGAGGAATGGTCGAACGAAACCCAACGACTTGAGCAACTTCGCGATCAGCTTAACGTGGTCGCGGGCGCCCTTCATAAGCAATATTCCAACGGAATGACCGTGCATGACGCGGTCTGGCGTTCAATCCGCGACGACGATGAGCTGGTCCCTGCTCTGGAATGGCCAGCATCGACAGAGCATTCTCAACACGAGGTCGAGGCTTTCAAGCAATCCGTTAGGATGCTTGAGCTTACTTTTCAGGACCTGAGAGCAGTCGATCCGTTGGTGATCGAGAATGTCGAGCTGACCGAATGGAGTAATGTCGCTCAAGCCAGCTTGGTTGCGGTCGCGAAAGAATTAACGAAAGCCAACAGAGAGCTATCGAAAATCGTGCCCCAATTCTGCAAGGCGAGTGGTCTACCGTTCGCCATTGAATGCTTCGCAGAGGCGGCCGATGCAAAGGAGGTGATCTCCGATATCGGTTCGATGGCGGGCGCCGACTTGAAGTTTGCGTTCGAACCCAACAGCCGGGAGATCATCGAGGCGATCAACGCTTATGCAACGGGCCTGCAAGACTATCGGGACCTTCGAGCTGAGCTGAGCACAGAGTATGGCCTTGAAGCCGAAGGCGACATCGATACGGCGGCTTTCTCCAGATCGTGGGGTGAGGCTGGCGAGAGGTTTTGGTTTTTTGAGGACCTGGCCAAAAGGAAAATCATCCGCGAGCTCGGCGCCGCAGGGAAAACCTCTGCAAGGCCGGACCCGGGAAAAGATCTCCCGATCCTTGAACGACTGAGAACGAAGCGCGCGGGGCTGGAGGTATTTGGCGCAAAGCTTGCGAAGGCCTCAATTTCGGTCGGTCTCAATAGCGACCCGAGCGAACTGTTCCGGATGGCGGATCTAGCGCGCATTGCCAAAAAAACCATTCAGCGCAGCGCATCAAATGCAGACGACCTTTCCAGATGGAATACGCAGCTTCGAAAACTGATCGTTGATGCCAATGACTTGCTGCATGAGGGCAGCCATCTCTCACATATCATTGGCGACTTTCGCGAAGCGATCCAAAACTGGTCGGCGTCGGAACAGCGATTCCTAGAAATCGGCGGAACGTCGTTAGCCGATCGGTCCTTTTCGGATGTTGACAGCATTCTCGAGGCGATCGGTTCGAATTCTCGGGCGCTGCAGAGCATTTGCCATTGGAATAAGGCAAAGCGCGAAGCTGAAAGCAGTGGTCTGGGGCAGTTGGTCGAGCTGATTGAAGGTGGCTTGCCTGAAGGCGTGGCAGTGCCGCTGTTCGAAACAGCTTACGCGAAATGGTTCGCAACGTGGGCGATCGATGGTGAGCCACTGCTACGCCAATTCAATGCCCGGATCCATGAAGATGCCATCGACAGATTTAGAGCGCAGACAGACGCCGTTCAGGACCTGACGTCGAAGATCGTTCGGGCACGGCTTTGCTCGAATTTGCCTGAACCAGGCGACGTCGCTCGGAAATCCGGTTTCGGCATTCTCAAGCATGAGATTGCGAAGAAACGGAGGCATAAGGCGGTACGCCAGCTGGCGGAAGAGATGGGAGAGGATTTTACCAAGCTGGCACCATGCATGCTGATGAGCCCCCTGAGCATCGCGCAGTACCTACCGGCCGATCAGGCGCTTTTCGATATCGTCATTTTCGATGAAGCCTCGCAGATTACGCCCTGGGACGCCGTCGGCTCTATCGCGCGCGGCCGACAACTAGTATTGGCCGGTGACGACAAGCAAATGCCGCCTACCAACTTCTTCACAAAGGGCACAGCCGTTGCGATCGATGACGATCTCGGGGATCTCGATAGTATTCTGGAAGAATGCCAAGGAGCCGGAATACCGCCGAGGAGCTTGAACTGGCACTATCGGAGCCGCCACGACAGCCTGATAGCCTTCAGTAACTCGCGCTACTACGGCAATAATCTCGTCACTTTCCCCGCACCCGAGACTCGCGCAAGTGCGGTATCGTGGCGTCGGGTTGACGGCATTTACGCCAAGGGCCGCGGTCAGACCAACGCGATCGAGGCCAAGGCCATCGTCGAGGAAGTAAAATCTCAGCTTTCTGGCGTGAAGCCGGGGGCGAAGACACTCGGTGTCGTAACGCTTAACAGCCAGCAGCAGGAACTCATTCTGGATCTGCTCGAAACCGAGCGGTCTCGCAACGCGGCGTTGGACGCCCACTTTTCGGATGACCTCGAAGAGCCGATTTTCGTAAAAAATCTGGAGACTGTCCAAGGTGACGAGCGCGACATTATCATTCTTGGCGTGACCTTTGGTCCGATCGAGCCCGAGGCGCAGTCAATGTCGATGAACTTCGGACCGCTCAACCGTGATGGCGGCGAACGACGCCTGAACGTTGCAATCACACGAGCTCGGCAGGAAATGATCCTCTTCACTAGCTTCGACGCCAGTATGATCGATCTGAGCCGTACAAGTGCCACCGCTATTCGTGATCTGAAGCACTTCATCGAATATGCCGATAAAGGTCCGCGTGCGCTCGCTGAAGCACATCAGGGCTCGGTCGGAGCGACAGAATCGCCGTTTGAAGATGCTGTGAAAGCGATGCTGGAGAAACGCGGCTGGATCACCCGTCCTCAGATTGGTGTTTCGAGCTACCGCATCGACCTGGGGGTTGTGCACCCCGATCGACCCGGGGACTTCTTGGCTGGAATCGAATGCGATGGGGCTATGTATCACAGCGCGTTGACGGCCCGCGACCGAGACAAGGTTCGACAGGCTGTACTTGAGGGATTGGGATGGAGGATCTTGAGGATCTGGTCGACCGATTTCTGGATTGATGCAGACAAGGCAATAGAGCGCGTTCACGAAAGACTCATGGACCTTCTTGAGCTGGGTCGAGAAGGTGAGATCGCCGCGAGTGAACTAAATGGGCGTCAATACTCAGATGCAACAGATAGCGCCTTGGTTGAAACCGAGAATGCAGATGATCCCGAAGAGCGTTCGGATGAGCCAGTCACGACAGCAAGCCGTGAGGAAAGCGCAGGAGAAAATGTCGAAACAACCTTAAACGACGACGCGCTATTCGCTCGCCGTGAATCAGAGTTTCAATCGAGCCCCTCAGAAGCCGTTCGAACGGAGTATCGCCGGGCAGACCTCGTATCATTTACCGACCAGCTGGAGCCCGATCGTTTTCATGATGTTCTCTATACACCGGTCTTGAAAGGGATGATCTCTGCCATTGTTGAGGTAGAGGCCCCAATTCAGCTTTCGTCGCTGTCGACCCGTATCGCGCGCGCGCACGGATTTATGCGCACGGGCGGTCAAATCATGGCTCGCATCCGGAAGATCGCAAAATCAGTCGCTCATCTCACGACAGAAGCCAGTGGTGCGGAGGTTATTTGGGCACGAGAAAGTGATGAGGGGCAGCTCTCAACCTGGCGCATTCCAACCGACGACGATGAAAAGCGGCCGATTGAGGAAATCCCGGACGCGGAACTACGAGTGGCAGGGCGCTATTATGGGGATGAAGACGATCCCGCAAAGGCTATTGCAGAGGCATACGGCTTTTCTCGTTTGCGGGCTCCATCAAGGCGACGGATCGAGGGCGCTTTGAGGATTTGATGTCGCGTTTTGGGCCGATAGCCGACTGTCCGTTCTTGGAGGCGGTTCCCGAGAAATCAGCCGCTCGAGCCCGCATCATTCCTAATGTCCGCTAACGACCCCATTGCGGACATCAGGCTCATGTGGTGATCTGATGCCATAGCTGTTCCTAAGGAGCCACGTGGGTATTTCTAGAATTTTACCTGTTTCTCTTTCGGTGTCATTTTGCTTGTGCGCCTGTGCTAAAGGCTCTTCCAGCCGGACGCTATGACCGACGGATTTTGCGCCTCGCCTTCTTGGCACCCGACATCCAGCAGGAAATTCTCGATGGCAGGCAGTCACCGAAACTCACGCTTGAGGCGCTAATCCGCACCCCACCTTCCCTAGAATGGGGTGCTCAGCGCAGGATGGTGGCGGAACTCTAGCTTCTTCCTGTTTTGAGCCAAAAACACCTGATCATGCCGAACAAATGCCCTGATAATGCCAAATCCGACCCCTGTTCTTCCAAATAACAGGCGGAGGGCTTCCTGACATGGCGATCGGCGGAAAACTCTGAAAAATCTCCAGTCCGCTCCAGCGGACGCCGGCGGAGCGGCCTGTTTTTCCTGTTCTTATGCGCGTTTTTCCCTGTTCCGCAGGAAACGGTACCGAATGCATCACTGAAGGAGACGCGCCGGCGCAATTCGGCCGCATTATCCCCACAGGTATCGCAAAGACGCTGCGGTTACTCCCAGATCTGTTCGAAAAAGCGCCCAAGTCCGCGGACTTCCGCTAGGGCGTCGCCGAGAGAGATTCGTGCGTGAAGTAAATGGCGGTGCTGTCAGACGCAGTCGCACTTTCCTCACTTTGCGCGCAGCTCGGTCTTCGATGCACGCGTCCAGTCCATGACCAGCTGCCACTCGGCCAATGCACCGGAGCAGCATTGGTCGTAGATCAAATGAGCAAAGAGGCGACGTTCGCCGACTTTATCCGCCAAGACCCCTACAATGCTCTCAATCTTTCCGTGAGTGTCCAACGGATATGCGCGGATCCGTTCACCCGCAGCCGCCGATCTCGGCGGCCAACGGCAAGGCGGATCTCGTGCATCTCGGCGCGGTCGGAGCGAGGCCCGTTGCTCGTCAACGCCCGATGACCGCCCCCCTGTGGAAGGCGCCCTCCTACCTTGTCGCTTTTCCCCGGCAATGCCAGACGGTGGCAAGGAAGGGGCCTTATGGCGAAGCAATGACCGAAAGCGCGCGCATCTTGCTCGTAGAAGACGAGCCTACCCTCGCAACGCAGATTGCAGCCGGCCTGCGCCGCGAGGCGTGGGTGGTCGATCATGTGGGCTGCCTGTCCGATGCCATCGAAGCCCTTCTGACGGCGTCCTTTCGCCTCATCCTCCTTGATCGTAGACTGCCCGATGGGGACGGCCTGGCGCTGGTGAAGGTCGCAAAGTCGCGGCCCTCGCCGCCAGCAATCATATTCCTCACCGCCAGGGACCAGATCGAAGATCGGGTCGAAGGCCTGGATGCCGGTGCCGAGGATTATCTGGTCAAGCCGTTCGCCCTCAATGAATTGCTCGCGCGCGTGCGAGCAGCGTGTCGTCGTCAACCGCAGGGCATGGCCGATCATCGAATTACGGTGGGACGGCTCGCCTTCGTGCCAACGACGAGGGAAGTCGAAATCGCGGGACGGCCGATCAGATTGCCACGGCGCGAATTGCTGCTCCTCGAATTGCTCGCGGCACGCGCTGGCCGGGTCGTGCAGCGTGATCGTCTCGATGCCGAAATCTACGGATTTGAAACGAACGTCTCGTCCAACGCCCTGGAAACCCATGTCTCGAGATTGCGTCGCCGATTGGTGGATCTCGAAGCAGGCGCGACCATCGTCACGGTTCGCGGGGTCGGTTACATGCTGCGCCCGCTATGACCCGTCATCCCTCGTTAAAGCGGCGTGCGGCAGCCGTCCTTGTCGGTATTTACGCCGTCATCATCGTCGGCGGCTTCTCGATTGCGACCACAACCAGTCTCTCCGTCGAGGGCCAGGACCATCATGCCGGCCCCGCGATCGCGCTCGCGCGGCTTCTGCCCGATGTTCGCTTTATCGACGGTCAGCTGCGTCTTCCTCGCAAATCGGACTTTGCCGCATTCGCCAGCCGTAATCCGGCACTTTGGGTCGTCGCCAATGATGGAGAAACCACCTTCACGTTTGGCACGCCGCCGACCTCGCTCGGTCCGGTAATCAATGGAATTGCAGGCGATTTTTCCGGGGGCCGTTTCCACGTCCCGGGAGAGCCACGGCCGCTGTCCGATGCCATATTGGATCGACGCGGCGATTATTTGTTCGTGGTGGGAGGCGTCGACCCCGACGATGTGACCGCCCCCGATGCGCTCTACTTCTTTCTGGGCGAAGGTCTGTTCGCGGGCCTCGCGATCCTGGCCGGCCTGGGGCTGCTGGCCACGCTTGCCGCGCTTCCCGTCATCACCGCGGCGGTGCGTCCCGCCGTGGAGGATGCGATGCGTGTGGGGCCTTCCACACCGGAACATCGCATTGGCGAGGCAAGGACGCCAAGCGAACTTCTCCCGCTGGTTCGCGGCTTCAATGACGCTCTTGATCGGCTTGCCAACGATATCATGCGCCGCAAACGGTTCATGTCCGACGTCGCGCACGAATTGCGCACGCCCCTTGCCATCCTATCGCTCCAGATCGACGCGTTGCCCGACAATTCTCAAAAGGCCGAGATCGAACGCGGGGTGGCCCGCATGACAAATCTCGTCGCCCAGATGCTCGACATCGAACGCCTCTCCCAAGAAGCGCAAAGCGCGCGACTGTCGACCTCGCTGGTTCAACTGGCGCGGGACGCCGTGTCCGAAATGGCTCCGCTGGCCAGTGCCTCGGGTTATGACATCGCGTTCGTCGCGCCTGAAGCCGATGTCGCGGTTTGTGGCGACCCGCTGATATTGAAACGCGCGCTTCTCAACCTCATCGGCAATTCCATCGCCCACGGCGGCAATGTCGGCGAGATCAGCGTCGTCGTCAGCGGATGTGGACAGATCGACGTCATCGACGAGGGTCCCGGTGTACCCCGTGACTTTCATGACAGTCTGTTCGAGCCATTTCGCCGCGAGCGCTGGGACCGGGACGGTTGCGGGCTCGGCCTCCACCTCACGCGCGAGATTATGCGATCTTTCGGCGGCGATGCGACCTTCGTCCCCATGCCGCGCGGTGCCACCTTCCGGCTCGAATTTCTCCGACCGGCCCCGACCGAAGACGACGCCCCCTAGCCAAGGCTGCAAAGAAGCGCCCGCGCGCCGTCACCAGTTGGCCGCTGGATTGATGAAGTCCAACCGATAGAGGAGGTAGGCGATGGCGCAGGCTCCCACGACGGCTGGCAGTTTTGTCACGAGCACCGACAGCTTGCCCCGATGCCGGAGCGCGAAGACGGTCGAGAGCAGCGCCGTGCCGGCGGCTGGCGCGGTCGCGATCGCAAGCCCTGCCATCAATGCCCTGAGGGCCGCCGGGGCATCGAGCAGGTTGGC
The DNA here is from genome assembly GCF_026157085.1 of Sphingomicrobium arenosum. Lineage (NCBI taxonomy): Bacteria > Pseudomonadati > Pseudomonadota > Alphaproteobacteria > Sphingomonadales > Sphingomicrobiaceae > Sphingomicrobium > Sphingomicrobium arenosum. The sequence goes on along the minus strand of NZ_JANPVN010000001.1, from coordinate 559,614 downwards.
AGGATTGTGCGCGATCGAAATCGCGAACACCCCCCAGCCCGCCAGGCAACCGAAGAAGACGATAAACGCGTGGCGCCCGATCTTGTCGGACCTCGTAACCGTCGAGGGCGATTGGCCTCTCGCTGTTGCTCGGTGTCGCAAGCGCCGCGCCATGGCAGCGAACATCGCCAGCAGCAGCAAAGCGATCGCACCCTTTAACAGTGGCTCGACCCAGTGGATGTAGGCGGGCGCGGGCTCATAGACGGCGGCCGGGTAGATCAGCCAGCTGGCGACGCGGCGCACCGCTCCATCTGCATCGCGTTCGACCCGCAGTTCGATCCCCGTCTTCTCCTCGCGCCATCGGTCCTTTCCGGCAGGCAGCCAGTAAAGTGCCTTTCCGCTATAGAGCGTTGCCAGGCCGCCACCCCGATCCCGGTAGACATCGAGCGTGTCCATGAGGGCATTGAACATCATTGGCCCGCGCTGCTGCCGACGCGTGGACACGAAACGTCCCTCGAACGAATGATCCTTTGCTCCCGCGGCCGCTGCGGGCTGCGCCGGCGTCGCGGGCGCGACCAGCGTGTCGATCACGTCGATGAGAAGGTCGTTGCGGATCGCACGCCCGGCATCGTTGGGACCGGGCGCGTTGAAAACGAAATAATAGCCAAGCCCATACTCGGGGAGAAACTGGAGATCGGTGACAAGGCTGGACATGTTGCCCGCATGCCCGGCAAAACGCACCCCGCGATAATCGCCGACCAGAAGCCCGAGCCCGAAGCCTCCGTCGAGACCTCGAGCGAGGGGCTTCTCGATCCTCGTCATCTTGCCAAGAGACTTGGGGTCGATCACCCGTCCGCCCGGCCCTCGACCATCACTGCTGAGCATCGCCAATAATTGGCCCATGTCGGAGGGGGTTGCACTCAACGACCCCATAGGAGGGAGCGGGGTCACTCTGAACTCGACCGGCCGGTTCGACCCGGGTCGATAAGTCGATACCAATGCGTCCCGCAGTCTGGGTTCCGGGGGCTGCGCGACACTCGAGCGAGTCATTCCCAAGGGACGGAAAAGACGATCGGCCACCAGCGCATCCCACGATCGGCCATCGATCCGCTGGACGATATATCCGGCCAGTGCGGTGCCGTAATTGGAATAGGCTGTGGTCGTGCCGGGGGAATAGACGCGGTCCGGCACATTGTCGCGCAGTACTGCCGGGTATGGCCGGGAAAGATCGCTCGACAGAACGCCGTGAAACCGGTCGGCGAACCCCGCACTATGGGTCATCAGGTGACGCATCGTGATGGGTCGCCCGAACGTCGGTTCGATGTCGAAATCGAGATAGTCGTTGATATCGCGGTCTAACTCGATCTTCCCGCGTTCGACGTCCTGCATCACGAGCGTCCAGACGAGGAGCTTCGAAATGGAAGCGGCCCTGAAGAGGTCGCCGTCGGGATCGACGGGTCGACCTGTCGCAAGGTCGGCTACCCCATAACCTTCCTTGAGGAGGATCTCGCCGTCGCGCACGACGACGATCGCGCCGCCCGGAAAGGAATAGCGCTGCATCGCCTCGCGCATCGAGCGATCAAAGAAGGCGACGACCTCTTGATCGGTGGCGTGAAGCAATCGGGTCGTTTGCTGCTGCGAGGCCGCGGCGCTGGGACTCGTGGCGAGACAGCAAAGGAGGATCGTCCAGCAGCCTCTCAGCATCGCGAAAACGTCCCTCATCGCCGCACCGCCCGCGCCCCGATGGCCGGGACCAGCAGTATATTTTCTTCGGGAAAGCGGAAGGTCGCTCCGCTTGTCGGATCGATGAAGCGCCCATCGGCCGCGGGGCGTACGATCGACCGGCGCCCGTCGGGTGTCTCGATGGCTAGCATCTCGCCGTCCTCGACGACACGGATTGACAGTGATTGGCCGCTGCGGGACGTGAAATCATAGTCGCCCATGAGCGCGGTCCGGTCCCATCCGGCAGCTAGCGGCTCGACGACCTCGTGAAAGCGATCGGGCCAATGATATTCTTCGGCGATCGCTCGGAGGATCTCCTGCATGACCGGCGGCGCGGCGTCCGAATTGGTCAAGATGACAGCGCCCTTGCGCGCCTGGGGAAAGCCTATCATCAGCGCCTTGAAACCGGGATTGCTGCCGGAATGCATGAAGCGGAAGGTATCACCCTCCCCTTCGAGGACGAGGCCAAGGCCCGACGCATTGCCCCCTGGTGTCTCGAAAGGCTTTCCATCTGTGTCCGATTGAGGCGTCAGCATCTGCTGGGCGATGGTCGAATTTTCTTCATTCATCAGCCAGGCGACGAACCGGCCCATGTCGGCGGCGGTCGACCACAAGCCGGCCGCCGCTGCTTCGGGAAAGTCGTGATGACCACCGGGGATCGGGTTGCCCTGCGCATCGGTTCCGCTCGCCAGACAGTCGTCGGCGACGAGACGGTCGGGCGCGTTGAAGCTGCTCGCCGTCATGCCGGCGCTGTGAAACAGGGTCGAGCGCGCAAGCTGTTCGAGAGACGTGCCCGCATTATTTTCCAGTGCCTGTTGCAGCAGCACGTAGCCGCCTCCCGAATATCGTACGGCGGCGCCCGCAGGCATATCCTGCCGGATGGGAGCGGAGTTGGCCGGCGCTTCTCCGGCGATCACCTGCGCCAGCGTGGGCTGCGCTTCATCCACGGCATAACCGCGAAACCCATGGACCGTGATCCCACCGCTATGCGACAACAGTTGCGCCAAAGTCGGCGGCTGCAGGTCGGGATCCTGCGCGATGACGTCCCGGATCTCCGGCGCGAGCGGGCCATGCAGGTCGGCCCGTCCCTCTTGTGCAAGCTGCACCGTCAGCGCGGCCGTCACCGGCTTGCTGAGCGACCCCACTTGAAAGCGGATCGGGCATGCCGGAGCCTCCTTGGCGCTGCTGTGGAAGGTCTGGGCGAGGACGAGCGATCCGTCCTCGATGATCGCGACGGAAAGCATTGGAATTTGAAGGTCGACCATCCGTTGCTGAAGCGAACGGCCCGGAGGCGGATCATCGGAAAATGACACCGGCCCCGTCAGACGGGCAGTGAAGTCAGGCTGTGCCAGGATTGGTCCTGCGGACGAGAGGAGACCGACGACCGTGACGAGGGCGAAAAGACGAAGTCGCATGCAATAACTCCTGCTGAGATCATGCTGCTTCTGGCACCCTTAGCTGTCGACAGGCTGATGGCGCTGGACCGATCGCGCAAGGCTGTCGCAAGCTTTGATCTTGCGACCGCCGGCAAGATCAATCGTCACCCTGAATGACGGCCACGGACAGGACAGGATGGCAACGGTTCCTCGGCGACTGGCTGGCCAACGCCGCTTCCTTCCACGCCTCAGAAATCGGCCGAGAGAACCAGTTGGATGCGCCGCGCGGCGGTAAATCTGAACGCCGAGCTCGACGACACGTCCCACGAATAATCGTTGAAGAGGTTGGTCACCTGTCCCCGAAGGGTCATCGGGACCGCCCCTGCGAACCGATATCGCGCGCCGATATCGACCGTGGTCCGCTGATCGGTGCGAAGCTGGCGATCACCAAGGTCTTCATAGGGGAGCAGGCTGGCGATTTGCCCAGCGGACGAATTGATGCCGGTGTCGAGCGATAATTGCTCCAGAAACGGCAGTCGGTAGTCGATATTCACCCGCACCACGCGCGGTGAAATTCCGACCGGTTTGGGGCCGATGATGCCAAGGTCGGCGGCCTCGCCCGTCACTTCGGCATCTAGCAGCACCGCACCGCCGACGAAATTGAGTCCTTCCAGCGGGCTCCCCGCGAGCGAGACCTCGATCCCCCGGTGACGAACGATGCCGAGCTCGCGATAGACGCGGTCCGCGTCGAGATTGAAATAGGGCTTCTGCACATCGAACAGCCCGGCGACCAGCGTGAGGTCGGGCGTCAGCGCGTAGCGGATGCCGGCGTCCCGCTGACGGGTGAGGAGGGCGGGCGGCGGTTCGTTCCTATTGACCGCGTTCACCGGGGCCGCGCTACTATCTTCAAGCCCGCGGGTCACGCCGCCATAAATGACGAGCCGATCGGACAATTGAGCCGCGAGCGCCGCGTTGTAAAGCCACGGGGCGGCAGTAGTGGTCAGTGTCTCACGCGATGGGTCCGTAAAGACCGTCGTCTTGCGATAATCCGTTTTCTGCACACCAAGGCTCAACTCGCCAATGCCAAGCCAGCGCAAGGCGTAGCCGAGCGATCCCGTGACCTGCCGCACCTCGTCGCGGGTTTGCGCCCCGAACTGGAACCGGGGCGCAGGCAGCGGCTGTCTCTCGCCGATCACGAACGCGCCGAGATCGCGAACGTCCGCCCCTCCGAAGCGGCGCGCTGTCTGTCGGCCACGAGCCCCGAGATGGATTAAATGCCGCCGACTGCCCTCGGTGAAGGTATGGGATGACCGCAATTCGCCAGATGGCGACCTCGCGCTCGTGTCGTCGCTCGTGACGACCAGTCGGCGCGCCGACCCGTCGGGCTGGACCTCGCGGTACAGTTCGCTCATGTCGCGATCGAGATAGCCTTCGGCAAAGAACAGGCCGCCCCTGAGGCGCCATCGGGGGTTCAGGTCGAGCCCCCCGATGGCGCCCATAACCTGCGCCGAAATGTCTGATTTGACCCAGTCGAGCCCGAAGTCGCGCCGCTCGATCTGCGGCGGCAGATAGGGCCCATCGACGAAGATTGCGCCGACATCGCGATCGTCGCTGATCTGCAGGCGACCGTAAAAGGCCTTGAGCGAACTTGTCGCGGACGGCTTGAGATCGAGGACCGCGCCCGCCTGCAATATGGTCCCATCGATGCCCGGAAAATTCTCTTCGTCCTTGTAGCTCACGCCTCCCGCAAGCCCGCCGCTCGCGCCGAAGAGAGGCAGCTTCACATCGAGCGACACGCCTCGCGTCGCGAGGGGACCGATCTGGCCGACCGCGCTGGCCACGGTGCGTGATCCGACGTCGCGCAGCGTATAATCGGCGATCCCGGTCGGCGCGAGAAAGGGATATCCTTGCGCAGTGAGGCCGACGCGGATCGCCGATCCGCTGACGAACCGGCTCGTCAGGCCGCCGTGTTGGGTGATCGACAACCCCTCGATGCGAATGTTGCCGGCGCTAGTCGGGCTGAAGCCCCGCACTTCCCCCGCGCTGTACAGGCCGATTTTCTCGTCGCCCACGCTCGTGCCGAAGGCGTCATCGGCTTCCTCGACCGCATTCTCGTCCGCCCGTTGCGCCTTGGCGGCGTCCGTGACGATCATGTTGACCGCGATAGCGGTAAGGATTGCGCTCCGGTGCATCGACGACTTTCCTCCTGGGAATTTGCGCGTGAATCGTGACGAGCAGAGCGGTCGGCCGCCAGTGCCGGAAGGGCAGCGGTCGGCTCATGACTTTTGGCATATGGCGAGATGCTGCAACCTGTGTCAGTCTGCGCGCGCGATGATCACCAACCAATCCCGTCGGTCTGACCTGCTTTTCTGCCTCCTTGCGCTGGCGACCGCGGTCACGCTCGCCTGGCCGGTCCTCGAGCATTTCGCGGATGGAACACCGATTCGTGGACAGGTGGTGACCTGGCAATGGATCGCCGCATTCTGCGCTTTCGTCATGGCGGTCTCTCTCGCCATGCTCCTGCGGCTTCCGGCCGTCATGCGCTGGCTACTGTTCCTCGCGCAGGTCGCCAGCGTGATGGCGATGGCGATGTTCGTGAACTGGGCGATGATGACAGCCTTCCTCATGATCATCGCCTGGCAAGTCGGACTTGTGACCAGCCCCAGGAAAGCCGTGCTCTGGACGATCGCCCAGACCTTGGCGGTGGTCGCGACGCTCGCCCAGGCTCTCGATCCGGACCTGTGCTGGGTCATCGGCAAGGCCTTCGCGCTCCAACTCCTCCTCGTGTTCACGGCGCAGGCGTTGCGCCGCGAAATCGCCGCCTCCGCCGCGCTCGCCCGAAGCAACGCCGAACTCGAACGGGCGCAATCGCTCCTGTCGGCCAGCGTTCGCGACAACGAGAGGCTGCGGATATCGCGCGAACTCCACGATGCCTGGGGACATGAACTGACCGCGCTTGGCCTTCAGCTCGAGATCGCCAGCCATTCCAGCGATCCTGCTGCCGTCCGCGCGCACGTCGCGCGCGCCAAGGACCTGTCGAAATCGCTGCTTGAAAAAGTGCGCGATGTCGTCGCGACGATGCGCACGACCGAATTCGACCGCCTCGAAAGCGACTTGGCGCAGCTTGCGCGCAGCGTGCCCCACCCCAGCATCCACCTGGCGCTCGAACCGAACCTGCAGTTGACCCCGAGCCAGGCCCACACCCTGATGCGATGCGCCCAGGAGGCAGTCACCAATTGCATCCGGCACGCCGAGGCCGACAATCTTTGGCTCGACATATCCTCCACCTGCGACGGCGTCCGGCTTCGCGCCGTCGACGACGGGCGCGCCGCGGTCGTCGATGGCGGCGTTGGTGCGGGGTTACGGGGGATGCGCGAGCGGATCGAAGGGCTCGGCGGCCGCCTCGTTGCTGGCACGCGCCTGAACGACCCGGGCTATTCGATCGACGCATGGCTCCCGATGGGAGGTGCGACAGCGGCATGATCCGCGTCTTTCTCGTCGATGACCAGATGCTCGTGCGTCAGGGCATCCGGGGATTGCTGGACCTGTTGCCCGATATCGAGGTCATCGGCGAGGCTAGCGACGGCCTCGACGCGATCGATCAGTTGGACGTCCTGCGGCCCGACGTCATGCTGCTCGACATTCGCATGCCGCGCGTCGACGGGATCGCAGTCCTCGAACGACTGTTGCGCGAAGGGCGACAGCCGCCGACGCTCGTCCTCACCACCTTCGATGACAGCGAAGCGGTCATCGCGGCCATTCGAGCCGGGGCCAAAGGCGTGATGCTCAAGGATGTATCGCTCGACGATCTTGCGAGCGCGATCCGCGCGCTGGCGGATGAGCGTACCGCGCTGCACCCGGGCATCTCCGCGAGCCTTGTCGCCGCAATCCGGCGCGGCCCGGCCCCGGGGAGGCGGGACGAGGCGATCGAGCCCCTGACGTCGCGCGAACAGGACGTCCTCCATCTCATTTGCGCCGGCTGCAGCAACCGCGAAATTGCCGACGCGCTGGAGATCGCCGAGGGCACGGTGAAAAATCACGTGTCGAACCTCCTGCTCAAGCTCGATGCCCGCGACCGCACCCGCGCCGCGCTCAAAGCCATACGAGCGGGGCTGTTGGGATAGAGATAGCCGAACAGAGGTGCTGTCAGACTAAGTCGCACTTTCCTACGTTTGTGCACAGCTATGTCTTTGAGGCGCGGGTTCAGCCCATCAGCTGCCGCCACTCGGCCAGGGCTGCTGAGGGGCACTGTTTGAAGGTGTTGCGATCGACAAGGTGACGTTCGGTATTGAAGTGATTGTGGACGTTGGCGTGGACGGAAGCGAACTTCTGGAAGCTCTTCACCTGTCGGAACCGCTGCATCGCCCGCTCTCTTCGTCGGAACGGTAAGTGTGAGTTTTCGACCCGGTTGTTGAGATGACGACCGACCTCCTGGCGGCCGGCATTACCGAGGTCACTCATGGCTGCTGCGTAGGAGCGAAGGCCGTCGGTGATGATCGTCTCGGCCCTGCCGTAACGCTTCAGCGCCTTCTTCATGAAGCGGAGCGCAGCCTGCTTGTCGCGCTCCCTCGTGACATAGCTCTCAAGGATCTCGCCTTCGTGATCGACGGCGCGCCAGAGATAACGGTGTTTGCCGTTCACCTTCACCACCATTTCGTCGAGGTGCCATTTCCAATGTCGAAAGCCGCGCATCCTCGACACACGCTGTCGGCGGATGTCGCCGGCGAACAGCGGGCCGAACCGGTTCCACCAGTAGCGCACGGTCTCGTGCGTGATGTCGATGCCGCGCTCGAACAGCAGGTCCTCGACGTTACGCAGCAACAGCGGGTAGTTCACATACATCATCACCGCCAGGCGGATGATTTCCGGCGAAGAGTTGAAGTAGCGGAAGGGTGAAGGTGCGACTTTGCGACGAGGCATTGTGCCGCCCTACCCTTCCCTCCCTAACGGTCGGTGCATTTGGTCTGACAAGACCCGCCCTACCCTTCCCTCCTTAACGGTCGGTGCATTTGGTCTGATAAGACCTCCGGGCCGGTAGCGGACGGTCCGCTCTTGGTTTCGCCCCAGATTAAAGCAGCCGTTGAGCGAGAGCGAGGTCTCAACGTCCGCTAACGACCCCAATTGCGGACGTTGGAGGCGAGTGTTCTCAATCGGTGTTTTGCTCAAGGAAGTCGATGAAGAACGCGAAGCTTTCTGCGAGGTCAGAAGGATCGGGATCGAAACTTGGACCTGGTATCTGTTGGTCTAGATTCCGGGACATCAAATGCCCTCTCTCCGGAAAACGTCTCAGCTCGCATTTTCCACCCAGCTCGATCTGGCGAGCACAAAATTCTTCGACTGTGGAGATTGGAGCCAATCCATCCATCTCCCCGTGTGCCATCGCGACGGGAGGGAGGGCAGTCTCCATATTATGCAAAGGAGAGTGGGCTTCTGGCTCTGCCCGATTGTGAAGAAGAGACCGGAAGCGATCAGCGAAACTCATTACTTCAATACTCGCAGAGCTGAGCAACAAGGCAGAAGGAGGGGCTACGGGGCTTTCGCACCCATGCGTAACCAAGTTAGCCGCCAAGTGCGCCCCCGCCGATACGCCGAAAAGAGCGACTTTGGCGTCGTCGATATGACTGAACTGCTCATCTGTTCGCACCCAACGTAGTGCGTGGCAGGCGTCGGAAAGCGCTTCGATAGGTGTATTTATATCGTCTGCTAATCGATACTGAATTGACACTGCTGTAATGCCTACCGATGCAAACGCTTTCGCCGCCATGAAAGTGGACTGCGGACCACCCGTAAAATATCCTCCGCCATGAAACAGAAGGACAGCTTCGTCGCTGGTGCGCGTTGCATCCGGTTCGAACACAAAGGCCGAAAGAGTTTCGTCTCCGAACTGACGATAGATCAGTCGCTCGGGTGCATTTTGGGCAGCGACCGACCTCGCAATGCTAGAAGCAGCGCTATCTTGCTCCACGACCCTGTCAGTGCTCGTGGTCGTGCAGCCCGTAAGGAATGCCGACAGTATGAGAGCGACACATTTCATTCGATCTCCCCTTGTTTGGGTTCGAGGATGTCGAATTAGAGACGTCGGGACAAGGTCTTAAGGCCACACAGGTATTGAGCGCGTACTAGTATCAGCTTTCCACCCCAAACCGGCCGTGCGTCAATCGCTCGCACTCGTACCCCTCCATCCCTCTTGAAATCCGATCGAGGCGAAATATTTCTTCGATGCCGGATGCCATCGGGTCCGGCAGTCGAGGATCGGTTCGCCGGTGATCGGCGAGCCCTCCTTATCCATCGTTGCTCAAGAAGGAGGACTGAACCATGCGTAGTGCATTCGACTTTTCGCCCTTCCGCCGGTCGACGATCGGGTTCGACCGACTGTTCGACATGCTAGAAGAGAGCCATGTCGGCAATGGCGACAATTATCCGCCCTTCGATCTGGTGATGGTCGGCGATGACGAATATCGCATCGACCTCGCCGTTGCCGGCTTTCGCCGCGACGATATCGACATCACGGCGCAGCAGAACCAGCTGATCGTGAGGGGCAAGAGGTCCGACGAAGACGGCACCGACTATGTCCATCGCGGGATTGCGACCCGGGAATTCGAACGGCGGTTCGGCCTTGCCGATCATATTCATGTGACCGGCGCGGACCTCCACGACGGGCTGCTGTCGATCAGCCTCGTCCGCGAAATTCCGGAAGCCATGAAGCCGCGGACGATCGAGATCGGCGGGGCCACTGATGCCGGCCAGAAGAAGATCGATAACAAGGCCCGCGAAACGGCCTGAACCGGCTGGCTGATGACCGCTGACTGAAGAAGAGCCCCGATCGGCAGTAGCCGGTCGGGGCTTTTGCGATAGGTCCACTGCTCAAGTCTGCCTTTCCGCTTCCCACCCCGAAACCGACCCTGCCGTCACCGACCCCGTTGCGGACGTCCAACGGTTCCGCCATTCCTTCCGGATGGTGTCCGCATATATTCTGCCTAGTGCTGCCAACCACACGGACCTCGAAGCGTGGTCCTCGATCTTACCAGCGGGCCCACGTATCCTGCGCACGAGCCTTTTTGGCGATGCCTTCATCTTGGGCTCGGACGGCGGCGTTCATTTACTCGAGAGAGGCGAATGCTTTTCCGAGAAGGGCAGCAATAGCGAAGAGGCATTCTGGCGGCGGATTCAGAACGACGACCAGAACTGGTTGCTTGCTGATTTGGCAGATGAATGTCGCGCGGCAGGTCTGATATTAGAGGACAGGCAGTGTTACGCCTTCACCGTGCCACCAATCCTCGGAGGCACATATACGGTGGCAAACGTCTGGGTGGCGCCCTGGAGCGAGTGGTTCTCGCTGACAGCAGATCTGTTCAAATCGGTGAAGGACTTGCCGGACGGCGCTGCTGTTTCTTTCAAGGTGGTGGACTAGCCTTTATCCGCATTACACCACGAAACCGGGAAGGCGGCGATCGACCGCAGTCGCGATGCGACCGACACCTTGTCGTCACCTGATTGTCGTCGTCAATTCGATGGCGACCAAGCGCCAGCCTATTCCGTCGCGCTCGAACCGATACGAGTTGCCTTTTTGGCCTTGGCGTCCGGATGGAGTAGCCACGAATTCATCGAACCCTGTCCGCCTTAACTCCCAGTTCTCACTGGTCTGCAATATGCGCGGCATCACATCCGCCCGCTCCTTGGTGATGAACTCGTCGGGCAGTCCCTTGGCTGCTGCGAATTGCCAGTCTCCGTATGGCTCGACGACGAATGCTCTGACAGCGCGTGGATCAGACATCGCATCCAATATAACGCCTTTTGTCAGCGGCGGCGGATACGTCTCGACCTGCGGCAGCATCTGCCTTTCGAAGGCCGACCTCACCCTCTCCCGATCGTAGAGCTCCGTCAATTTTCCCGGCGCGATATTCCCATCGCCTAGTTGAGCGATCGCCAAGCGAGGCGACAACGCATACCAGCCCAGAAGCGTTAGTGCTCCCACGATGACGATCGCCGCTACCGGCCAATAGCGCTCAAGCCTCATATCCGCCCACGACATCTCCGAAACTACTGCAGACCGATCGATAGCCGAGGAGCATCAGATATTCTCTCTGTTTTCGGCAGATCAGGCCAGTCTCTAACCATGAAACGATAGTCCGCTTTCAACCCCGAAAGCGACCTGGCGGTCATCGACCCCATTGCGGACGATCTGCAATTAACGCTACGCCTTGCTTTGGTTATTGGGGGTCTTGGTGCAAAACGCGCAAAGAGCATTAGTCGGATTCGCCGTTTGCGCGGGGTGCATTGTACTCTTCTGCTTGGCGTTATATCTCGCCGCTCCCTCGGGGGCCGACGACTATATCGAAATCGAATTTAAGCGATGGGTCGCGTCCGATACTCTGATATATCCGCTGTCCTTGTTAGCGATCTATTGGCTAGTGGCGGGGCTCGGTGCACGTGAGTTGGTGCTGAAATCCGCCCCTTCAAATTCGCTCCTGGCTATTGGCGCACTCTGTATCGCGACGGGGACATTGAACCACTACGTTTACTGGGCCGATACCTATTGTGATCAACGCCCCTATCCCCACGACGGGTTTCAGGTGCTGAAAATTTACGAGTGCCCAAGTAGTGAGATCTTCTTCACGGGATTGGCCGTCGTCGCGCACTCATTACTGCTGACCAGCCTAATATACAGGCTTGCAGCATCGCATAGGGTCTCACCAAACAACAGCGCTTGATACACCTGACCAGACGTCCGCTTTCCACCCCGAAACCGACCAAGCTTGGAACGACCCCTTTGCGGTCATAAAGCGGCGAGACCACGTTCAAGCGCCTGAAGCGCCTGATTAACGATCGATCTGGGTCGCTCTTTTTTGGCCGCCTCCCGGAGCCAGTCGAAGTCCGCCCTCAGCATCTCTCGCGTTTGCTCCGGCGCATGGTTCGCAAGTTCTTGCCAAGCTATTAGTGACCCTACTGATAGGTCACCGGGATACAGGTCGCATTCGGCTTGGTGATATAGAACAACGAACCTCGTGACCGCTTCCGCGAGCCAGGGAATGGCGAGCTTTTGGCCTATTAGAACACGGCATTGCCCACAGGACATCTCGTCAAGCGGAGTTTGCCAGGCGTGGGAGATTTTTATTTCCAATCCTGACCGACGCGATGCTTTGGAATGAAGCTCAACCTTATCCCTGTCGCCGGTTAGCGCGAGCAAGCTATCGGTTGGTAACGAGTAGCCGGATAGAAATTCCAAGATCGGAGCACGGCCAAGACGAGTGTCTATCATTCACCTTCGATGCGGCCGTTCGGGGAAGCCGTCAATGACGCCAATTTCCGATCCCGGAGCTGAGGGACCGCTTTCCACCCCATCCCGGGCATTATCAGCGCGGGTCGTGCGCGATAGAAGCAGTCATTCAGGTGAGACGCCAGCCTCCAGGAGAAACTGGCGTAATCTCAGATCTCGGTTTTCTCTGACAGCGTGAGGGCGTCTTCGATGTCGACGCCCAGATATCGCACAGTGTTCTCTATCTTGGAGTGTCCGAGGAGGATCTGAATGGCCCTCAGATTTCCCGTGGCCTTGTAAATGATCGATGCCTTCGTTCGTCGCAGCGAATGAGTGCCGTAATCCTTCTTTCTGAGGCCGACCGCCGTGACCCATTCGTCCACCAACCTCGCGTACTGCCGGGTGCTCAAGTGCTGGTCATGATCGACCCTGCTCGGGAATGCGAAATCCTCAATCGTGCCCCCGCGTCGTTCAAGCCAGGCCAACAGGCTCATTCGCGCGTCAGCCGTTATCTCGAACTGGACCGGTCTATTCGTCTTTCGCTGGGTGATCGTAGCTCGGTGTCGAATTACCGATCCTGCAACCAGATCGCCAATCTTGAGCTCGACGAGGTCGCAGCCTCTTAGCTTACTGTCGATCGCAAGATCGAACAGGGCCCGGTCCCTGATCCGTTGCTCGCGATCCAGATGAAACCGAATTGCCCAAATCTGCTTCTGCGTGAGCGGACGCTTCGGACCGACTTGGGTGCCGGCGTTCCAAGGTCGCATCGCACGCGCCCCAGGGTCGAATTCTGACATGCCCATCTGACTTCTCCTTTGGCCGGAATGACCATGAGAGAAACGCTTGAGCTAGGCGCCCTCTTCGGGCCGATGCAGGAACGTCTGCATAGGGGTGTCCGGTCGATCAGCGCGAATAACCGATATGGGGCGCTTTGCCGATGGACCGAGGTTGGGCCGATAGCTGACGGTCCGCTTCCGGCTCATTCACCCCCAAAAGCGGCCATTCGACGAGATGCGGAGAAAGCGTCCGCTTGCGACCCCGTTGCAGACTCGCGTTTCGATCCCCTAATTGACCCCATGTCTGCAGATTGTTGTTCCGCCAAGTCGACCGAACTGGAGAAGCTGGCCCGCCAAGCCGAGCAGCGTCGAGTGCTGGTGGCCGTGCTGGCCATCAACGTGGTCATGTTCGTCCTCGAGTTCGGTGCGGGCGTAATCGCAGGATCAACGGCACTCATGGCCGATGCCTCCGATATGCTCGGCGACGCGGTCGTTTATGCAGTCAGCCTCTACGCCCTTGCCCGGTCTGACCGGTGGAAAGCCGGAGCAGCGATGCTCAAAGGGGTCGTCATTTTGGGGCTCGGAGTTGGAATCGCATTCAACGTGCTGATCAAAATCAGCAGCGGGGTCGCTCCGTCTTCCACCCTAATGCTGATATTCGGTGGGCTCGCGCTCGTCGCCAACCTCGTTTGCCTTCGTCTGCTGACACGTTTTCGTCATCAGGACGTGAATATGGCGAGCACCTTCGAATGCTCTCGCAACGACGTGATCAACAATTGCGGGGTGCTACTCGCGGCTGGGCTCGTCTGGTGGCTGGTCTCGCCCTGGCCCGACATCATCATCGGCAGTCTCATGGCGGTGATCTTTCTGCGCTCGGCTTTCCGCGTTATTCGGGAGGCAGCGCCGCAAATGCGCGCGACTTGAGTCGCTTTCTACCCCGTTCAGGTCGTTCGATACAGCACCACGTTTGCACCGAGAGGCTCGACGGTTCGTGGGCCGGTTACTGGCTGTCCGCTTGCGTCTGGAATGCAGTGAAAAAAGACGAGCCAACTAGCCCAGTCGGGCAATCGTCAGCATGCGCACGAGATCGGAGAGGGTCTTTGCTTGCATCTTCATCATCGCATTGGCGCGGTAGACTTCGACTGTCCGCGGGCTGATGTCGAGATCGAAGGCGATCACCTTGTTAGCTTTCCCGTCCACGAGGCCATCGACCACCTCGCGCTCCCTTGCGGAGAGCAGACCGAGACGGTCGAGCACTTCGCGGCGTTCGTTCTGTATCTGCTCGTCGCCAGTGCTGTCGGTCAGCGCCTTGCGGATGGCCGCAAGTATCGCCTCGTCGTCGAATGGCTTCTCGATAAAATCCGCAGCGCCCGCCTTCATTGCCTGGATCGCTAACGGCACGTCGGCGTGACCGGTGATGATGATCACCGGCACCCTATCGTCGCGCTCCTTCAGTTTGTCGGCCAGTTCGACACCGTTCGTGCCGGGCATACGCACGTCGGTCACCACGCAGGCGCCGGAAAGTGGAGGCGAAGATTTCAGAAAAGCATCGGCCGACACGAACGAGCGGACACGGATTTCGGCAACGTCGAGAAGAAACTCTAGCGAGTGCCGCGCGCTCTCGTCGTCATCAATGATGTAGACGATCGGATCACTGGCACCACTACTCGCCATCGTATAGTTCCTCACTCGCGACACGCTGCACCGTAAAGCCGAACTCCGCCCCGCCGCCGGGAATTGGCAGGGCCCAGATACGCCCTCCATGCGCCTCGACGATCGTGCGCGAGATCGACAGCCCGACGCCCATACCCGTGCGCTTGGTGGAGATGAAGGGCTGAAATAGCCGGTCCGCGACTTCGGGATCGATACCGGGACCGGTGTCGGTCACCGATACCTGCGCCAGATCGTCGACTGCCTGTTCGATCACGATCGTCAGATCGCGCTGCGAACAATCTGATTCGGCCATCGCATCAATCGCGTTTCGCACAAGGTTTAGCACGACCTGTTGGATCTGCACCTTGTCGACCAGCACCAGATCGATTGCGGGACTGAAGTTATATTGCACTCGGATGCCATGCTCCTTGGCACCGACGAGCGCGAGGGCGCTGGCTTCCTCGACGAGTTTAGGCAGACTCTCGATTGTGCGTTCGGTTTCGCCGCGGGCTACGAAGTCCCGCAGCCGACGAATGATGTCGCCTGCCCTGAGCGCTTCCGCAGCAGCCCGGTCGACGGCTTCCGCCACGCGCTCGTGCTGCACCTCTTCTCGCATGAGCAGCATCCGACTGCCCTTGAGGTAGTTGGCGATTGCCGAGAGCGGCTGGTTGATCTCGTGCGCCAGCGCAGACGCCATTTCGCCCAAGGCGGTAAGCCGCGAGACGTGCACTAGCTCGCTTTGCAGTTCCTGCAATCTTACCTCGGCCTGCTGGCGCTCGGTCAGGTCGCGGATGAACCCGGTGAAAAAGCGCTGCCCTTCCGCCTGCATCTCGCCCACGGCAAGCTCGAGCGGGAAGGTCGAACCGTCCTTGCGCTCGCCGACGACAACGCGGCCCTTGCCGATGATCCTCCTCTCGCCGGTGCGGTAGTAGCGCTCCAGATAGCCGTCATGTGCGCTGCGATAAGGATCGGGCATCAGCACATTGACGTTCTGTCCGGACACCTCTGCCGCATTCCATCCGAACATCCGTTCGGCTGCGGGACTGAAATCACGGATCAAGCCGGCTTCGTCTATGACGATCATCGCATCTGGCACGGTGTCGAGAATCGATTGCAGGTGGGCTTCACGCCTCGCGAGCGCGACGGCCGCGGTTTCGGTTTCGATCCGCGCGCGCTGGAACCACTCGCCGCCGATGGCCACGGCGAGGCCGATGAGCACGAAAGCCGCGGCGGCAATCAGGCTTCCGCTCTCGATCGGTCCACTCAGCGCGTCGCACCAGAGACCGGCGGCAGCGCCGACCACGGCCGCAAGACTACCTGCGCGAAACCCGGAAAGCGCGCTGGCGACAACCACGCCGGGAACGAAGAAAATGAAGGTGGCGCGCTGACCGAGTTCGCCGGCGGCGAGCAGGCGGACCGCGACACCAGCCGCTATAGCTAACAGCGCCAGCAACAGCGCGGTGGAAAACGACAGGCGCGGCAAGAAGCGACTGACAAAACTGGTGCGCCCCACCTCCGGTAAGGCCCTTAGGGTTCTTGGCTTAGGGTGATCATCCAAATTTCGTGGTTCCGTGCATCGGGATAGGAGGAGGTCATCAGCGGCGCCCCAACAACATCTGCCGCAAGCGGAGAAACTTCAATGACTTCACCCTTCATCGATCTCGGTGTTCACCACAACCCCCGCGGAATGTCGGACCGGATCGCGTTCGCCTTCACCAAGGCGCTGCGTTGGTGTGCTGACACTTTCTTCGCCGAGCGTTACGGCCACCGCGCCGTCGTGTTGGAAACGGTTGCCGCCGTGCCGGGCATGGTCGGGGCAACGATCAACCATCTCGCTTGCCTGCGCCGCATGTGCGACGACAGGGGCTGGATCAAGACGCTCATGGACGAAGCCGAAAACGAGCGCATGCACCTCATGACGTTCATCGAGGTCTCGCAGCCCACATGGTTCGAGCGAGCGGTGATCATCGGGGTGCAATGGGTTTTCTACCTCTTCTTCTTCGCGCTCTACCTGGTGAGCTCGAAGACCGCACACCGTGTCGTGGGCTACTTCGAGGAAGAGGCCGTCCTCAGCTACACGCATTACCTCGCCGAGATCGACGAAGGTCGCAGCCCGAACGTGCCCGCACCGGAGATCGCCAAACGCTACTGGGGGCTTCCCGAGGATGCCAAGCTGCGCGACGTGGTGTTGGTGGTGCGCGCCGACGAGGCACACCACCGCGACGTCAACCACGGCTTCGCCAATGAGCTTGCGGGTCTGCCGGTAGGCGAGGTTGCCGAGTGCCCTCCGCACGTGGCTCTTGAACCCAACTGGAAGAAGGTCGCCTGATCCAGGCTGCCCGGCGAGGAGGACGGAACATGATCGATCAAGCCAAGATCCTGTTGCTGGTCGAAGATGTCTCCGTTCTTTCCGCGCTCCGTTTCTCCCTATCAATCGAAGGGTTCGAGATCGCCGAGTGGATTGGAATGGGCGACAGTCCCTCCGTGGCGGCCGCTCTGGTCATCGACGAACGCTACGGTGGCGACGCTCTTGCCGCGCTCGCCGGGTTGAAAAGAAAGGGCTGCTGCGCGCCGGCGATAGTCCTCGCGACCAATCCTACTGCCCAACTACGAGCCCGTGTCGCCGCCGCAAATGCCGAGCTGATCGAGAAGCCGCTTCTGGGCGACGAGCTGAGCAGTGCGATCCGCGCCATCCTAAAAACGCGAAAGGCAGCCTGAGGTGACCACCAACCTTCCCGACGGCCTCGAGCCATACAAGCGCACCGCAACGTTCACCGAAGACACCTTGCCGGCAGGTCTGCTGGCCGAGCATTCCACCAAGGACGGCGTCTGGGGTCTCATCCGGGTGGAGGAAGGCGCCTTACGTTTTGTCGTGACCGATCCACGCCGCGCGCCGGCCGAATCGCTGCTCACGCCCGAAGATGAATTCGGCATAATCGAACCGACAATCCTTCACCGTGTTGAGTCGGTCGGAACGGTGCGGTTTCACGTCCAGTTTCTGCGCTTCGCAAGCGCAAAGCCTCCGGCTTCCACACCCGATGGGAGTGGCTCATGACCAGCGCCCCTATCCGTTCGCATGCGGCCGATCCCGACACCCGCTCCTTCGCGCAGCAAAAGCGAGCTGAGAAGCGCGCAGCGGCAGAGGAAATCGGGATCGACGCGGCGTTCATCGACCACCTGGTCGAAGCATTCTACGCCAAGATACGCGAGGATGACCTTCTCGGCCCGATCTTTGCCGAACGCATCGCCGACTGGCCGCCGCATCTTGCCAGAATGAAGACGTTCTGGCGTTCGGTGCTCCACAACAGCGGCGAGTTTTCGGGCAATCCGATGCTCAAACATCTCGCCATTCCCGGCCTCGAGCTCAGGCATTTCTCGCGCTGGCTCGACCTCTTCTACGAAACGCTACGGGAAGCCGAGGGGTACCCCGCCGCGACCGATCTCGTCGGCGCGCGCGCGAGAATGATCGCCGACAGTTTGCTGACTGCCATTGAAATGCGCCGAAACGGACTGGCCGGGGGGCGCGCAGGAAAGGACCTACCCTGTGTCTGATGCCGTTCTCCGCACCCAGGTCGCGCCGCTACGAGAATACCGCGATGCGCTGTCCGACGTTATGGTGCCCATCGCCGGGCTCGAGGCCAACGACAACAGTACGCTTACGCCGCCGCAGCAGCCTGAAACACGAATGTTCGAGCTGCCGGCAAGCGTCTGGAGAGCGATGATTGCCTGCTATGCCACCTTTCTTATTGCCTTGCTTGGCGCGACCGGCGGGGCACATGCAGCGTTCGCGATCGCCATATCGACGATCTACGTCGCCATGTTCTTCGGAACCGCTCGCGTGATGTTGCGGCACGCCCCGCCGCAACCGGGAAGTCCGCTGAAACATCGAGGCGCCATTTTGCAGACCGCTTCCGGCTGCTTGGCTCGCGGCGAGGTATATGGTCAGGTGTTGATCGTTCCAGCGACTATTGCCGTATTCGGCATCGGAATCTGCTTGATCAGTGCGATATTGATGTAAGTCCAGCAGTAACGTCAGTTGTCCGGAGGAAAGAAAATGATCTGTCCTTATTGCAGCGAACTCGGCCCTCCAGGCCCACTGGATGTGCGTAGTTGTGCGCCGCGCCTGGGCACATGGAGCAACCCAAGGTTGGGTCTGCTCTCTCGCTTTTCGCAATGGCTTTCGACTTTGCAGATAAAGTCGCGATAGCTGGCGCACGTAGCTGAGAAGCCTTCACGTGATTTCATCGGAACGTGCCACGCGCATTGCAGTCATCGGATCAAGCCAGAAACGAAGGGCAGATTTAGGAGCCGAGGAATGGTCAATGAAATGACCGCGATAAGGGCGCTTAGCTGTCAACCGCTGCATTCTAAACGAACGACAGCTTTTGGGTCTCGACGAAGGCGTGTCGAACGGCCGATATGGGGCGCTTTGGCGATGGACCGAGGTTGGGCCGGTAGCAGACCGTCCGCAGCCAGAGTCTGGAACTGGGAAAACTGACGTTCCGCGCGCTAGTGCCGTCAATGTCCGCTAACGACCCCAAAGCCGACTATCCGGCGCACGAATGTGAAGCCGCTCGACGACGCCCGATCTCAACGGCAGCCCATAGAAAACCTCGTGCTTATCGGCCGCAGACACCGGTAATCGCAGGCCTTAAGTTGCAGCTGCGCCGGCCGCGCCAAAGCGGTTTGGTCCATCAGTCGATTTGAGCGCCAGAAGGACGACAAGAGCGAGAAGGGCCAACATGTAGAACATGTTGCTGAGGAAAATCGCCATAAAGAGGCCCGGATCTGGCGCGCTTGGAGTGCGCCCCGGCGAGAAGACTTGCGGCATCGCAATCATTGAAAATGCGATGAAAGGAACCGGCATAAGGCCCCACCATCCACTTCTTCCGGTATCGTGCAGCCGGCGAACCACTGCGGCAGCTAAGAGAACAATGGCTACGAGGACAACCATTCCCATTGCCAAAAACATCAGTGTGAAGTCGGGCGAGAACTCCCCTCCCTGAACCGACATCGAATAGTGCCCCGGTCCGTGAGAAATGGTCACGCTTTCCGGATGCGCTTCCGCGTAATTCTGCATCGACCGCATGCTAGCGAACATCGGAGCCAGCATCGCTAGCATCGTCAGAACCATCGACAGCCCGAATACAGCTGCAGCATAGGCCCAAAAACTCGAACGGTCCTCGCGGCCCGAAAACTCGAACAGCAGTCGAAAGTGTTCGCCAAAAGAGACTTTATTTCCCTGCATTACTCACTCCCCCAAAACGCCGAGCAACGAAGCTCTGACGTATTGGGCAAATGGGGTCAATGCAGAGCGCACGTCCGCTTTTCCACCCCGAAACCGACCCGGCGGTCATCGACCCCATCTCAGACATTCGGCGGGTCTGGACCTACATTTTTCGCAAGCATGCTTCTCAATCGCCGAGCGATGAAGTCCAACGCTTGGTTACCGCTTCGGCCAGCGTTCTTTCTGCACCAGCGTCTCGGGATCGTATACCACTCCATCCATCGTATCGGCCTGCCCCAACTCCAGCTCGCTGCGTTCGATGACCGACAATTGTCCATCAGGTTCGATGACGACCCAATTCACATCGTTGACGCTAGTCAGACCTTCGCTACGAAGCCTGGAAAGGACTTCCTGCCGGGTGATCCGTGAGGCTACCATCGCCTCGTCCAGCCAGACCCCCTTGTGAAGGAGCAACCTCGGCTCGGCCTTGAAGGCGTCGTCCGCAACATCGGTCTTGGCGAAGAATTTGGTCACCGCATATTGGCACACCCCGAGCGTGGCCATGCCGAGCACTGCAGCCCCTATACTGATATCGGGAACGAGAATGCCGCTAGCGAGGAGGCTTCCTGTCGCGACCGCTATCAACCAATCGAAATTGTTCATCTTCGCAGTGGCGCGCTTACCCAGCAGCCGAACAAGAACAACCGTGTAGAAATAAAGGATTATTGCCCCGACCAGGACACCGATCAGGCTGCCGTCCTGCGGTAGCCAGAATGCGGGATCATCGATCATGTCAGCGCATCCCTATCGGAAATGGCAGTTTCCGACTCAGAAGGCACCCACATTGGCGGCCCGGCCGGCATAATGCCGCGCCATCGTCTCATGGGCTTCACGCGCTGTTTTGTTCGGCGCTTTCGATGCCAGTTCGCGTTCCTGCTTCAACCGCTTCGAAAAATAGGCAAAGTCCCGTTCTCTCACAATCATCTCCCCGGTTGTTTTGTAAATGCTATCAACAAGATGGGTTGTGTGGCAACACCATTTCTATCCGTTCCTCATTAGGGCCAAAGGGGGCTAGGTAATTGCTGGGATAGTCAGATCCCGCCCCCCAATAGGGCACCCGCATATCGCCACGACCCGGGAATGCAGCCACTTACGCTGCGCTAGCCGTCATCGTCCGTGGGACACCATGGCATGCATTGGGCTTAGATGAGCAACAGCGCTAGCGAGGTACAAAGAGAGTGGGGAGCAACGCCGCTCGTTCTTGCTCTCTCAAACCGGTGCCGCGCTCCGTCGACCGTGTTCGCCACGTAGCGATCAGAGCTTTAAGAGGTTTTCCTCGAGGACGACGTGTGTGCACTCGTTCTCGCGGCTTGAATGAAACACTAGGCCGTATCTTTTTTGCATTCTATCCGTCGAGGGAGCATTAAGAACGTCGAGAGATCAGGGCCGACAACGGGCTCTGGAGCGTAGCGAGCGCGGGGCAATGTCGGCACTCTGAGCCGTCCGGATTTCTCAGCTTGACGATTTGTGTTCTGGTTTACCTTTTCGGGAGGTGCCGGCCATTTCCTCCAGTTCGCGTTCCGACATGGAATCATACATCTCGCACGACGCCCCCTTCGAGTTCACTGACCTTCGTATCTCCGCGCTTCGCGGACAGAGCGGCCCCGGCTGCTTTCTGCTGAGCCTTGGACTTGGCGGGTATCGGGCTTCTCCTACGTGTGAGCTGGCGGCAGCCTCTAACTTCCTACGACGATACCGCCATTTGGGTGAAGGACCTGACCCGACATGTAGCTGGAATCATCGCACGCGAGAAACAAGAAGGCGGGGGCCACCTCGTTCGGCTGCCCCGGTCGACCCATCGGCGTATCCTTTCCGAAATCATCCATGTCCTCCGGCGGCTGGCCGCCACAAGGATTGAGTGGAGTCCAGATCGGTCCGGGTGCTACGGCATTAACGCGAATGCCCTCGCCGACAAGATTTTCGGACAGTGAGCGAGTAAAGGCTGTAATGGCGCCTTTCGTCGCTGAATAGTCGAGAAGATTGTCCGATCCCTTGTACATCGTCACGCTCGTGCAGTTGATGATCGCGCTACCGCGTTTGAGATGGGGACGTGCAGCCTGAACCAAATAGAACATCGAGAAAATATTGGTCTGAAATGTACGGCGAAGTTGTTCGTCGGTAATTTCCTCGATTTCGTTGTCAGGATGCTGCTCTCCCGCATTGTTCACCAGTACGTCGAGCCGCCCGAATCGTTCGAGAGTGCGCTCGATTACTTCATGCGCAAATTTCTCGCATCCCAGATCACCTTGCAGCAGGATAGCCTTCTGCCCTTCGGACTTCACGGCCTCTTGGGTGGTGCGCGCATCTTCGGTCTCTTCGTCAGCCAGATAGACAATCGCGATGTCCGCACCCTCGCGTGCAAAGAGGGCGGCCACTGCACGGCCGATCCCGCTATCGCCACCAGTTACGATGGCAACCTTGCCCTCAAGACGTTTCGATCCGGGATATCGAGGTTGCCAACTAGGCTGTTCGTCGAGTTCCGCTTCGGCGCCCGGCAGATCGGGTTCTTCATCGATCTTCGAGTGGAAAATCTGGTCCGTGGTCATGAGCTTCTTTCAGTGTAATCACGCCCCTCTCCATCCCTCCAACGGCACACCACTGCCAAGGTTTCGACGGCGTAGGACTTCTGCAACCATCCGGGCCGCGCATAGAAAGTCATGGACGCCTTTTTCCGGAGTGCATTGAACTGAAGCGAGACCTACTGAGCCTTTGAGCCGCTACGCTCGCGCCTCGCGATCGCGAGGATCGTAAGATAACTAATCTCGGAAACGGGTTGAAACGGCCGACTGCCTCGATCGTTAATATTTTGCGGGGGGGGGTATAAACGTAGGAGAAGTAGCGTGAACTGGGATAGGGTCGAAGGAAACTGGAAGCAATTCAAAGGAAACGTAAAAGAAGAATGGAACGAGCTTACAAACGACGAAATTGACGCAATGGAAGGCCGTCGTGAGCAATTGGAAGGACGGATCCAAGAACGCTATGGCATTGAGCGTGATGAAGCTCGCCGCCAAGTCGACGCTTGGTATGAGCGCCAGAATGTGGATACCCACACCTGATTGATTTCCAAGCGGAGCTTGGCTGAGGAGCGTCGTTGGCGAACCGACGGCGCACACACTCTGGTGTGCTCACCCCGCCACTGAGCTGGTAGCTGACCGTCGGCTGACCGCCATATGACAAACCGTTCATAAATCGCCAGGGTATCTGAAACGTCCGCTCACGCCCCCTAGGCAGACATTCGGATCGAACAAGCACGCCGCCAATTAGAATGGGGCGCGACGCCCCCCTTTCTTGCTCTCGCAATCCAGTGTCGCGCCCCGTCGACTGTGTCGACCCCGTAACGATTGATGCTTTAGAGGTTATCGTCAAGGGTGTCGCTGACAGCGCTAGCTGGTGACTTCCTTGAAACCCTATTCCGTATTCTGCATTTAATCCGTGGAGGGAGCCGATGGTACTTGCACGAGAAGAATTGCTCGGACTGGCGAAAACGTGCCAAAATCTGGCGGCAACAGCGATGGACGTTCGAACGCGCGTGGAGCTGTTAGCGCTGGCCGACGAGTATGAATTTAAAGCCCGATCCGCCCCTTTGGAATCGCTCGCCGAACCTCGGGTTAACGGCTCCGTTTTCGACGAAGAGTTTCCTCTCGATGATGAGCAGGGCAAGCCGCAGGAACAGCCTGTGCTTCGGCTAGTTACTTAATCGTCGCGTATTTGCTCAACGTGGTTGCAAAAGGTGTCGCCCCTCCCCCGGTGCCCACCTAGCCAAGATTGAGTGCTTAGAAGCCTCCGGCCAGATCCCCGGGGGCTTCTTTGCTTCTGGGCGAGACGCACGGCGGTGCAACTTCTGCTTTCCACCCCATCCCGGGCATCACGAGCCCGGGTCGTGCGCGATAGAAGCGGTCATTCAGGTGAGACGCCAGCCTCCATGAGAGGCTGGCGCAATCTCAGATCTCGGTTTTTTCTGACAGGGTGAGGGCGTCTTCGATGTCGACCCCCAGATATCGCACGGTGTTCTCTATCTTGGAGTGCCCGAGGAGGATTTGAATGGCCCTCAGGTTTCCCGTGGCCTTGTAGATGATCGACGCCTTAGTTCGTCGCAGCGAATGAGTGCCGTAATCCTTCTTTCTGAGGCCGACCGCTGTGACCCATTCGTCCACCAATCTCGCGTACTGCCGGGTGCTCAAGTGCTGGTCATGATCTACCCGGCTAGGGAATGCGAAATCCTCGATCGTGCCGCCACGTCGCTCGAGCCAAGCCGACAGGCTCATTCGCGCGTCAGCCGTTATCTCGAACTGGACCGGTCTATTCGTCTTTCGCTGGGTGATCGTAGCTCGGTGTCGAATTTCCGACCCTGCAACCAGATCGCCAATCTTGAGCTCGACGAGGTCGCAGCCTCGTAGTTTGCTGTCGATGGCAAGATCGAACAGCGCCCGGTCCCTGATCCGTAGCTCGCGATCCAGATGAAACCGAATTGCCCAAATCTGCTTCTGCGTGAGCGGACGCTTAGGACCGACTTGGGTGCCGGCATTCCACGGCCGCATCGCACGCGCACCCGGGTCGAATTCTGACATGCCCATCTGACTTCTCCTTTGGCCGGAATGGCCTTGAGAGAAACACTTGAGCTTGGGGCGCCCTTCGGGCTGATGCGGGAACGTCTGCATAGGCGCGCCCGGTCGATCAGCGCGAATGACCGATATGGGGCGCAAAGCGGACACTGTTTGCTTCTCCAATTTATTCCGACAATCTATTCTTCCTGAGAGGATTTTCTGCTGCCTTTTCAGCCTATTTGTCGGAATGGGCCTTGAAATCATTGGATGCGCTAAGGACTCTTAATCAGCGGGTCCTAGGTTCGAGCCCTAGTGCGTCCACCATTTTTCTCCTTTCATCGATGACTTGCCATCGTCCGAATGCGGCGATGCCAGTACCGTGCGAGCATCGTCCTCCAGCCAATCCCCTGCCCGTCGCTTCGCGGCTTTTCTCAACCCGAGGAAGCGATTAGAGCAGCGCGATGCATTGGTTCCGTCATCTCTCGCCGCTGGTCCTGACGATCGCGATCCTGCTCGGTGGCGGCAGTATGTCGGGTGCCTTGGGCGACGCGCTTCTCGCCGGCGTCGGGGCGATCCTGCTGCCGCTCCTCATCGCCCTGCATGTCACCGGTCGCCGTCGCTTCGGCGAGGGCCTCTTGCCGGTGGTCGCCCTCGCGGGAGCGATCGCGGCGCTGGTCCTGTTCCAGCTGATGGCACCCGGAAGCCTCGCCGACAGGCCGCTGGTCGAGGATCTTCGCTCATGGGCGAATGTGGGAGCCCAGCCCACCCTAACCCTCGACCCGGCCGCAACTTGGCGCGCGCTACTCACCGCGCTCTTTCCGATCGCCGCCGCGCTAGCCTTTCTAGGGGCTGGAGAACGCGAGCGTCGACGCACGCTCATCGCCATGATGGGGCTCGCGCTGCTCAGCAGCCTCCTTGCGTGCTACCAGCTTGCCACCGGGGCGGGGCAATTGCCTTATTTCACCGACGCGCGTCCGCTGGGCGCTGGCGGCCTCTTCGCCAATGTCAATCATCACGGTCTCTTTCAGGCCCTCGGCCTGCTCGCCGCAGGAGCCTTCTTTCGCGGCGACCACGGTCTCGGCAAGTCCGCCCGCCGTGCAATCGTGCTCGGGCTTGTCGCCAGCGCTTTCATCGGCACGCTCGCAGGGGGATCGCTCGCTGGCCTGATCTTCACCGCCATCGCCGCCTTCCTCGTCCTGCGCGAGCATGTTCGCCGCTGGCCGTGGCTGTCGGGGGTTGCCGCGGCGCTCATCGGCGCGGCCGTCCTTGTCCTGTTGCTGGTGCCGGGCGTTCGCGAAACGCTCGGCGGCAACGCGCAGGATGAAACCGCGCGCTTGACCTTCTGGCGGGGCACGCTCGAGGCCCTCGCACTTCATTGGCCGTGGGGAAGCGGGCTGGGCACCTTCATCCCCGTCTACGCAAGCGTCGAGCAGATCGAGAACATCGGCCCGCTCTACGCCAATCATGCGCACAACGAATATCTCCATATCGCGCTTGAGGGCGGCTTGCCCGGGATCATCCTGCTCCTGCTCGTGCTCGCGACCTTCACCTGGTCCTTGTGGCGCGGCCGCCCGCGCTGGTGGGTCGGCGCCTCGCTCTTCGTCATCGGTCTGGGCATGACGCTGGCGCATGGCTTGGTGGACTATCCCTTGCGCAACAATTCACTGGCCGTCGTGGCGCTCCTGTTCTTTGTCTTCGCGTTCAAGCCGACGCGCTTGACCCCGCGCGTTGCCGCCGCACCTGCCTTGGTCGCTGGCCTTGTCCTCGCCGCGCTTGCCGCGCTGGTGATCGGCGGGACCGCGCTGCCCCCCCTCGCTGCACAAGCCGCTGCCGAAGCCGAGCGCCCCGTCACTGCCCTTCGCTACGACGATGATCATCCGCAAGCGCTCATCGCCCGCGCCCGCCTCGTGGCCCAAGCGGGCGATGAGGTTCGGGCAGTCGAATTGGCGCGTCGTTCCCTCGACGCCGCACCGATGAACGCGGGAGCGGCGGCTTTTCTCATGCTCGACCCCGAGCGAGCGATGCGGGCAGACATGGCCAGTCTTAGCCGGCTTGGCTGGCGTCATAGCGGACTACAGACCGTGCTGTTCGTTGCGGCCTTCGAACGCGGCGACGATGAGGAGGCGGCGCGGCGCATCGGCGCCATCGCCCGCCGCGGCGGTCTCGACCCCATCCTTGCCCCGGCGATCCGTGACGCGTCGAGACGCCCGGCCTTCCTCGATGAACTCGATGCCATCGGCGCGCTCGACAATGACGTGAATTTTCAGCCCGTGCTTGCCGCGCCCCTGGCCGAGGGTTGGGAGCGAGAGGGACAGGCCGCCCTCCTGTCGGCACTTGCCGGACGCAGTCCGGTCGCCCCGCGTCTGGCCGCGCCCACGTTGGCCGCAATGCTTCAAGCCGGTGACGGCGCCGCCGCCTTGACCCTCTTTCGCGCCCTCTACCCGGACCGCAGCCCGCTATCGCTCGCCCCTTATGCCGAGAGCAGCTCGCGGGTCGAGCGCACGCCGTTCGACCCGCTGCTGCTCGACAGAAATGGCGTACGGGTGGCGCGTGCGGACGATCAAGATGGCCTTCGCCTGTCCGGGCGCGGGGCCATTCGGCGCCCGGTCGCATCGCGCTATCTAGCTGTAAACAGTGGCCAATTGACATTGTCCTACCGATTGGACAATCGGCATGGCGAGGCTTCGGTGACGCCGCGAATCACCTGTCCGGACGGGCGTCGCCTCGATGTCGACACGGTAGCGGTTGATGGAAATCGCCTCGAAATTGTCACCTTCGTCCCCGAAGGGTGCGATGCGCCGCTTCTGGCTTGGGACTTGCGAAATCCGGGGGGCAGGTTCGACCTGCGGTTGATCGATCCGTCGCTGCGTCACAAACGCCTCTAGATTAGAGGTTTTTTAAGGTTAACGCGCCAGAAGGCATTCTTACCTCGGGTCGATTCCACTCGGCCCGGCGCGGGGAAATGGGATTTTTGGGAGGGTTTTCGATGTTGAAGCAGGTGATGGTCGCGGCGCTGGCCGCGATGGTGGCGGCTTGCAGTTCCACGCCCGGTCTCGACAGCAGTTCGCAGGTCGTGCGCGTCGCCGATACCTTGCCGCTCCCCGATGCCACCGAGCAGAATGCCGGGATCGTCGAATATCGCCTCGGCCCGACCGACGAGATCGAGATCGCCGTCTTCAACGCCCCCGAAATGGCGCGCAAGGGCCAGATCGACGCCGCCGGCAACTTCCTCCTGCCGCTGATCGGTTCGGTCCAGGCGGGCGGCAAGACGCCGGTCGAACTGGCCGCGCTGATCGCCGATGAACTGCGCGGTCGCTACATTCGCGACCCCCAGGTCTCGGTCAACGTGATCGAGGCGCGCGCGCATACGGTGACCGTCGATGGCGCCGTCACCAAGCCCGGCATCTACCCGATCTCGGGCCCGATGACGCTGCAGCGCGCCATCGCCACGGCCGCCGGCCTCAACAAGATCGCCGATCCCGACAAGGTTATCATTTTCCGCACCATCGAGGGGCAGAAGATGGCGGCCATGTTCGACCTCAACGAAATTCGCTCGGGCCGGGTCGAGGATCCACAGGTGTTCGGCAACGACATCGTGATCGTCGGCGAAAGCGGCGTGCGCCGGTTCCTGACCGAAGCGAGCGGGGCGCCGATCCTCTCGCGCTTCATCCCCATCTTCTGACCAGAGCGGTACTCTCGACATGACGCAGCTTCCCACCACGATCGAGCCGAGCCGCGGGACCGTCCCGGCCCAGCCGAGCATTCCGATCAGCTTCGACGAGCGCAGCGAGGTCGGCTCGCCCTTCATCGACCTCTTCATGCTGGCCTGGCGCCACCGCTATCTCATCCTCGCGGTGATGGGCGCGAGCGTGGCGATCGGCCTCCTCGTGACGGCGACCGCGACCCGCATGTACAGCTCGAGCGTCAGCGTCCAGATCGAACGCGCACCCGCGCAGGCGGTGCAGGTCGAGGGCCTCGGCGCCGACCGCACGACCGACTGGGAATTTTTCGAAA
Organism: Sphingomicrobium arenosum; assembly: GCF_026157085.1. Lineage (NCBI taxonomy): Bacteria > Pseudomonadati > Pseudomonadota > Alphaproteobacteria > Sphingomonadales > Sphingomicrobiaceae > Sphingomicrobium > Sphingomicrobium arenosum. The sequence goes on along the minus strand of NZ_JANPVN010000001.1, from coordinate 531,007 downwards.
CCCAATATGAGCTGCTCAAGAGCCGCCGTCTCGCTGAGATGGTGGTCGACGAGCTCGCCTTGGAAGAGGACGCCCGTTTCCTCGGTGGCCCCGATGCCGATCCCGCCTCGCTCGACGAACTCAGCGTCGACGATCGCCGTGATGCCGCGATCATGGGCGTGATGGGTGGCCTCGATGTTCGCCCCGTCAACAACAGCTCGATGGTGACCGTCGGCTACACCGCGCGTCACCCCGAGGATGCCGCGCGGGTCGCCAATGCGATCGCCGAACAATATATCGAGATGGACCTCGAGCAGCGCTTCGAGGCGACCGCCAAGGCGCGCGAATTTCTTGCCGGACGGCTTGAGGAAGTGCGCGCCAAGCTCGAAGAAAGCGAGCAGCAGGCCGCCGATTATGCCCGTCGCAACGGCCTCGTCGCGGGGCATGGCCTCTCGGGCGACGCCAGCGAGACGACCATCGACGCCGCCACGCTGGCGCGCCTCAATATGGCGCTGACGCAGGCCACTGCCGAACGGGTTCAGGCCGAGACCATCTTCCGCGCCAATCGCGGTGGCCGTGCCGCTGCCGAGGCGCTTGGCAACGAAACCATCAACAGGCTGCGCTCGCAGCGCGCCGAAACCCGCGCTGAGCTGAGCAAGCTCGAAAGCGACTTCGGTCCCGAATATCCCGCGGTGAAGGCGCTTCGGGAGCAGATCGCCGAATTCGATCGCCAGATCGATACCGAACAGGCGCGCGTCGGCACCTCCATCGGTGCTGATCTGCAGGATGATTATCGCCAGGCGCTGGCGGCGGAACAGGCGCTGCGTGCGCAGGTCGCCAACGCAAAATCCGCCGTGCTCGACGAGCAGCAGAGCGGAATCGGCCTCAAGATCATCCAGCGTGACATCGACACCAACCGCGAACTCTACGATGGCCTCCTGCAGCGCTACAAGGAAATCGGCGTTGCCGGCGCCGCCAGCGCCAATCGCATCACCATCGTCGACGAGGCCAAGGCGCCGCAATTCCCGTCGAGCCCCAATGCGCTCATGAACATGATCCTGTCGCTGTTCGTCGGCACGGTCATCTGTGTCGGGGTCATTTTCTGGTACGACCAGCTGCGCCGCGCCCGCCTTACGCCCGACGATCTGTCGCAAAAACTGGGCGTGCCCTTGGTTGGCCAGACGCCCAAGCTGGTCGCGGTGCCGGGTCGCAAGGTTTCCGACGACAAGCGCCTCGCGCTTGCGGAGTCCTATTATTCGGCGCTGACGACGATCAAATTCTCGTCCGAAGCCGGGGTGCCGCGCTCGCTGTTCGTCACGTCGAGCCGTCAATATGAGGGCAAGTCGACTTCGACCCTGTCGCTGGCGCGCGACCTCGCCTCGACCGGGGCAAAAGTGCTGCTGGTCGATGGCGACCTGCGCTCGCCCTCGGTGCACAGCCTCATCAATGCGCCGCTCGACCGCGGCCTGAGCGACTATCTCGCAGGCCGCGCTCAATTCGCCGAACTCGTCCATGCCAGCGAGATCGAGAATCTCTCGGTCATGTTCGCCGGCACCCCGCCCGCCCGTCCGGCGCAGCTGCTCTCGGGCGGCGGCGTGGCTGCGGTGATCGAGGAAGCGCTGGAATATTTCGACCATGTCGTGATCGACGGTCCCCCGGTCCTCGGTCTCGCCGACGCCCCGCTGATCGCGCGCTGCACTGAAGGCACGCTGTTCATCGTCGAATCCAACCGCACCCCGGCGGCCACCGCCCGGGCAGCGCTTGACCGTCTTCATGCCGTCAACGCCTGCATCATCGGGGCGCTGCTGACCAAGTTCGACGAACAGCGCGACGGCTATGGCTACGGCTATGGCGAGCGCTACGGCTATGGCTCCTACGGCTACGGCCCGGCCGGAAAGGCGGCCTGAGAACCATGGTAAAGCGTCTGTCCAACCACGCCGTCGATCGCTTCCGCGCTTATCTCCTAAACCTTGTCGCCCTGCCCGGCGCAGTGCGGCTCTCGATGGTGGTCGTCGCCGACCTCATCGCCTGCGTCCTCGCCACCGCGCTCGCCTATCTGCTGCGCATCGGCGAACCTGTAACCAATGCGGGCGCCTTCATCCTGATGAGCGCGCTCTCCATCTTCGTCTGGTCCGCCCTCGCCTATCACCAGCGCGTCTATCGCGTGATGATGCGCTATTTCGGCTGGGCCAGCCTCGAACGCCTCGCGCGCGTCACCCTGACCATGGCCGTGGTGTTGAGCTGCGTCCTCGTCGTGACCGCGCCCGAGGATATTCCGCGCACGCTCGGCGTCATCCAGCCGCTCGTCCTCTTCGTGTTGCTGGTCATCGGGCGGATCACCATCGCGCACCTGCTCCTTCATGCCGACGGCCCCGCGCCGGGCGCGCGGTCGCGCAGCCGGGTGCTCATTTACGGCGTCGGCCCGACCGGGCGTCAGGTCGCCAGCTCGGTGCGCCACGATCCCGACATGCGGCTCGTCGGCTTCATCGACCATCACGACAAGGTCGGCGGCCGCGAGGTCGACGGCGGCCATGTCTGGAATGCCGTGGATCTCGAGGACGTACTCGTCGAACAGCCGATCGACAGCCTGTTCATCGCCTCGCGTTCGGCCTCGCGCGCCGACCGGCTCGACCTCGTCGCCCGGGTGCATCGCGTGCTGCCCAACTGCAACGTCAAGCTGCTGCCCAGCATCGCCGACATCGCCAACGACACGGTGCGGGTGAGCGACCTCAAGCCCATCGAGATCGACGATCTCCTTGGCCGCGAACAGGTCGCCCCCTGCCCCGACCTCATGGCCACGCTCGGCGGCGAAACGGTGCTCATCACTGGCGGCGGCGGCTCGATCGGCAGCGAATTGTGCCGCCAGGTCATCGCCCAGAAGCCCGCGCGCCTGATCATCGTCGAGATGACCGAATATGCGCTCTATGCCATCGACCAGGAACTGCGCGAGACCGCTGCCAAGGCCGGCATCGAGCTCGTCATCGAACCCTGCCTCGTCGACGTCAGCGATGCGCGGGCCTGCGCCGACCTGTTCGCACGTTTTCGCCCCGACCGCGTTTTCCACGCCGCCGCCTACAAGCATGTGCCGTTGATGGAAGCCAATATCGTCGCAGGCGTGCGCAACAACGTCTTCTCGACCCTCAACGTAGTGATCGAAGCACATCGCAATGGCTGCGCGCAGTTCACGCTGGTGTCGACCGACAAGGCGGTGCGCCCGACCAACGTCATGGGGGCCTCCAAGCGCTTTTGCGAACTCATCGTCCAGGGGCTCGCCGCGCATCACGACGTGCCGCGCATGTCGGCGGTGCGCTTCGGCAACGTGCTCGGCTCCTCGGGCTCGGTCGTCCCCAAGTTCAAGCGCCAGATCGCGGAAGGGGGGCCGATTACTATCACCCACCGCGAGGTGACCCGCTATTTCATGACAATTCCCGAAGCCGCATCGCTGGTGATCCAGTCGGGCGCCATGGCCGAGGGCGGCGAAGTGTTCCTGCTCGACATGGGCGATCCGGTGCGCATCGGCGATCTAGCCCATACGATGGTCGAACTGGCCGGCTGCACCGTGCGCAACCATACCAATCCGCAGGGCGACATCGAGATTATTGAAACAGGGCTGCGCCCCGGCGAGAAGCTTTACGAGGAGCTGTTGATCGACGCCACCTCGCAGCCGACCCGCCACGAGCGCATCGTCAAGGCGACCGAGGACATGGTCGCTTGGGAACAGCTCGAACTCGAGGTCGAGCGGCTGCGCCGCGCGATCGCCGACCATGACGAAGCGACCATCCTCGCGGTGCTCGAACGCAGTGTCGCGGGCTTCGGTGACCGTGCCGCGATCAAGGCCGCGCAAGACCTGGCGCCCGAACAGAAGGTCGCCTGAGCAGCTCGACGAAATCAGTACGAAAGAGCCCCCGGCGCCATGAGGCTCCGGGGGCTCTTTTGTTTCAGCTGATCGAGATATGCTAGCGGACAGCGCGGGCGAGCACGTCGGCGCTCACAGCAGCAGCCTTGGCGATCTGCTCGTCGGTGATGGTCGGGTGGACCAGCCACATGATGCTCGTTTCGCCCAGTTCGCGCGCGACCGGCAGTCGTTCCGCCGGAGCATAGCCCGACCCCTCGAAGGCTTTTTCGAGGTAGATTTCCGAGCAACTGCCCTGAAAGCAGGGCACGCCGCCAGCGACGATCTCGCCAATGATGCGATCGCGGTCCCAACCCTCGGCCAGCGCATCCGGCTCGATATAGGCATAGAATTTGTAATTGGCATGCTCGCTATGCTCCGCCGGGCGGGGCACGCGCAGGACCCCCGCCTCGACCGCCGGGCGCAGCGCCTCGATCATCGTCTCGGCCAGAGCGCGCCGCCGCGCCGACCAGTCCGCCATTCGGCCAAGCTGGATCCGCCCGATCGCCGACTGCATCTCGGTCAGCCGCCAATTGGTGCCGAAGCTCTCGTGCAGCCAGCGAAAGCCCGGCGCGTGCTCGCGCTCGTAGACGGCCTCATAGCTCTTACCATGATCCTTATGCGCCCACATCGCGCGCCACAGCGTCTCGTCGTTGCAGGTGACCATGCCACCCTCGCCGCCCGTCGACATGATCTTGTCCTGGCAGAAGGACCAGGCCCCGACATGGCCGATCGACCCGAGGCTACGCCCCATGTAGCGACCGCCATGCGCCTGCGCGCAATCCTCGATCACCGCGAAACCGCGCTCTTCGGCGAGCGCCATGAGCGCGTCCATCTCTACCGGGAAACCGGCCAGATGAACCGGCACGACCGCACGGGTCTGCGCGGTGACCATCGGCGCGATCGTGTCGGCCTCGATGTTGCCGCTGTCGCGATAGACGTCGGCGAATACCGGCCGAGCGCCCGCATTCACCACGCTCGATACCGAGGCGATGAAGCTGCGCGGGGTGACGATGACCTCGTCCGTGTCCTTGCCGCCGTTGCGCGCCCCGATGCCGAGCCCGTGCAGCGCGAGGTCCAGCGCCAGCGTGCCATTGCCGAGCGCGATCGCGTGCGCGCTGTCGGCGAAGGCCGCAAATTCCTTCTCGAATTCACGCCCCTCGGTGCCGGTCCAGTAGTTGACCTTGTTCGACAGGAGTACGGCATGGGCCGCATCGGCCTCCTCCTGTGTGAAACTGGGCCAGGGGGCGAAGGGACTGTTGAGCACTTACTTTTTCTCCAGGGGACGAGCGGGATTGCCGATCACGGTGACGCCGGGCGGCACGGGCTTGGTGACGATGGCGCCCATGCCGACGACGGCGCCCTCGCCGATCGTCAACGGATTGTCAGGGGTCCCTTGCCGGAGGATCGCGCCGGTGCCGATATAGGCATGATCGCCGATGTGCACATTGCCGTTGCACGACACGCGCGGGGCAAAGGTGACGAAGTCGCCGATCACGCAATCATGGGCGACGTAGCTGTAGATGTTGGCATGGAACGACCTACCCACCGTGATATTGGATGTCAGCGTCACGAAGGGACAGAGAACGGCACCGGCGCCCAGCTCGACATCGTCCATGACCACGGCATTGCGAGCGCGCGCTTCCAGCTGCGAAATTCCTGCCTCGACCATGCGCTGCGAAAGGCTCTCGCGAACCTTGCTGTTCCCGATGGCGATGATGACCGCCTTGTCCGCTTCAGGGGCCCCGACAAACGTATCGAACGACAGGACGTCCAGCCCGCCCATGCGCGTTCCCGCGGCCCCGTCGTCGATAAAGACGATGCATGCGTCCTGCTCTGCGGTGCGAACGAGGGGCAAGACTTCCTTCCCGAAGCCACTGGCGCCATAGATTCCGATCAGTCGGGTCATCGTTCACTCCCTTCGAATCGTGACATGGTGGCTTCGCCCTCGGCAGAGATTCCGCTGCGCCCGACGACCTTTCGCACCGTCATGAACAGGATTTTCACGTCTAAAAGCAGCGAACGGTTGTCGACATACCATATGTCGAGCGCGAACTTCTCATCCCACGACAGGGCATTGCGCCCATTGACTTGCGCCCAGCCGGTCACGCCCGGACGCACCTCCATGCGTCGGGCCTGTTCGGGGCTGTATAGCGACACATAGTCCATCAGGAGGGGGCGCGGCCCGACAAGGCTCATCTCGCCCTTGAGGACGTTCCACAGCTCGGGAAGCTCGTCGATGCTGGTCGAGCGCATGAAACGCCCCAGCCCGGTGAGGCGATCGGCATCGGCAAGCGGCGCCCCGTCGCTCCCGCGCGCATCGGTCATGGTGCGAAATTTCACCATCCGAAAGGGACGAGCGTCCTGCCCGGGACGCACCTGCGTGAAAAACACCGGCCGCCCCATCCTGACGAGGATGAGCAGCGCGATGACCAGAAGCAGCGGCGCCAGCAACACCAGGCCCAACCCCGCCCCGACGATGTCCATCAGGCGCTTCATGGCAGCGGCGCTCCCCTGCCGATCGCCTCGTAGATATCGGACAATTGCCGAGCGGCGCGAGGGCTGTCGAGCTTCTCGATTACCAGGTTGCGCCCGGCCAATGCCATTTCCTCGGCGCGCGGATCACCCAGCGCCTGCTCGATCTTGTCGGCAAGGTCTGCCGGGTCCTTGGCGCGCGCCAGCCAACCTGTCACGCCCGGTACCACCACATCGGCAAAGCCGCCGATATCGGTCGCTACCGTCGGGCGCCCGAGCGCGAGCGATTCGACCGCGCCGCCCAGGTTTTCGCTATGCGAGGGATGCACCGCCACGGCGATGTCGGGATAAAGGTCGGCGACGTCGTGGCGCGTGCCGAGGAAGCTCCCGTGCGCACCGAGTTTCGCCGCGCCATAGGCTTTGATGTCCTCGAAATACTGCTCGGCGCCGACCCACGCGCCGCCGACGAACACCCCATGCACCTTGTGCCCACGCTCGCGCAGGATCGCGATCGCGTCGATGAGGTCCTCATGCCCCTTGATCCCGCGCTCGTAGCCGAGCCATTTCTTGGGCGCATAGGCATAAGCGACCATTCCGATGAGCCGTGTGTCGGAATCCAGCCCCAGCTCCTCGTGCAACGCCCCCGTGCCCTTTCGCGGCTCCACGCCCGCGAAATCGGTCGGATAATAGGCCAGCCCTACGCGCTCGGGCGCGATCCCCTGCCCTTCGTAGATACGGCGGGTCAGCGCGCAGCTCGCCGCCCAATAGTCGCGCTTGGTGGCGATGACCTTCTCTCCGATCCGCGTCAGCCCGCGTTCGAGATGAAGGATCCCCGGCACCTGGAACAGGCGCGGCACGTCGATACCGCGCAGGCCGAGGCGCATCGTCAGCGTGATGCCGAGGAAATGGCTGTGCACGATGTCGGGCCGCAGCCGCTTCACGAGGCGGCGCAGTCCCAGCGCACGGCGCACCATGTTCAACGGGTTGCGATCATGCGCGACGTCGACCGGCAGGACATGCACGCTCGCGCCGACATCGCGATAGGCCTGCGCATGGCCGTCCTCGTCGGGCAAGGCGACGTGGATGTCATGGCCAAGCTTCACGAGCTCGCGCACCTGGCGTAGCGCCCAGGTCGCTCCTCGCGTGGTCTTGATGAGCTGGAGGACTTTCATCAGCCCCGGTCTCCTCGTCTCGACGCGTCATGCTGCTGTATGATCGTCGCATAGAAATCGCGGCGCAGCGGTGCAATCCGGCTTTCCACGAAATCGCCCGCTCTCGCGAGATTGCGCGCGGCCTGCTCTGCGAACAGGGTGGGCGTTTCGGCCAGCTGTCGCAGCCGCTGCGCGATGGCCTCGGGTTCGCGCACCGGCACGATGAAGTGCGGGTCGAGCAATTCGCCATTGCCCGCCACATCGGTCGCTACCGCCGGCATTCCCTGCGCCATCGCCTCGATCAGCGCGCGCGGCAGGCCCTCCGTATAGGATGGCAGCACGAACACATGATTGGCCCGGTGCCTTTCGAGCACCTCTGCCTGCGGGACGCGCCCATGAAAGTGGACCGACGTCAGTCCGAGCGCAGTGGCCTGCTGTTCGAAGCGCTCGCGCAGCACGCCCTCGCCCATGATGTCGAGATGCACGTCGACCCCGCACTCCTTGAGGATCGCCATCGCATCCAGCAGGTCGCCCAGCCCCTTGTAATCGAATTCCAAGGTGCCGACGAACGACAGCCGCAATCGCCCACCGTCGAAGGTACGGACCTGCGCAGCGCAACGATCCCCCGGAAGGTTGATGTTGGAAAATGCAAACGTCGGCACCTCACGCGCCGGATATTCGCATTGCAACGAGGCGTCGGTCACATAGGCCGCCGTGCTGGCGCGCGCGACGACCAACCGGGTCATCGCCGACAGGAGCCGCAGCGCGAGGCGACTGCTGGTCGGCAGCGTTTTCACGCGCGACAGTTCGGCCGCATCGCCGATCAGCTGGACCCCATAGGGCCGCCGCCGCACGATCATGCACAGCGCGTAGAGCAGTCCGATGGTCGAGGGCAGTCGCACAAGCGCGGCATGGCCCGACCCCGAAGCCTTCCAGATCGCGACGAGCAGGCCGGGGAAGGTCGTCAGGAAGGCGCGCAATCCCTGATAGAAAGGCAGCGGTTCGAAAGACAGGCCATCGCGGTCGACCGGCTCCGCGATCCGCTCCCGCACCTTGCGCACCCGCCCGACCATCCGAACGCCATCGGCGACCGACAACATATCGGGCAATTGGTGCGAGATGATATGGATCGGGAAGTCATACTTCCCGTCCGGATCGACGCGGACGACCTGGTCGCTGACGAGGTCGAGGATGGTCCCGGCAACGGCCTTGCTCATCGCTCTTGTTCGATCCTTTGCTTGACCGCCGCGAACCCCTGGTCCCAGAGCAATCGCATCAGCTCCATATGTCGTTCGATGACGAACGGGCTCTTGGCAAAGGACGCGGCGATCTCGGCCCGTCCGGCATCGCCAATGCCGGCTGCGGCGACGATCGCGTGCGACCATCGTTCGGGGCTGGCGTCATCGGGCATGATGGTCACGCCCATGGTGCGCACGGCGATCTCGCGGACCCCCGGCAGGTCGGTCGCGACCACCGGCGTGCCGACCGACAGCGCCTCGAGAACCGTGCCGGGAAGCCCCTCGTGCCGCGACAAGAGGATCGAGACGTGCGCGCCTTCGAACCACATCGTCGGCGTATCGCTTTCACCCCTCAGGTAGACATGATCGCCCAGCCCTTCCTCGGCAATCCGTCGCTCCAACTCGGCTGCAAGCGGCGTATCGGTCGCCCCGACCACGTCGAGCGTCATGTCGACCTTCGCCTCGACCATCGCACGCACGATCGGGATTGCTCGAAGCGGTGCCTTGGCGGGCGCGATCCGGCCCAGCATGAGCAGCTTGATCGGGCCGCTCGGGCGCGATGGCCCGGTATCTGCAATGTCGAGCCCGTTATAGATGGTGGCGAAGCGCTCGGGCCCTAGCCCGGTGACGGCGCGCGTCGCCTCCGCGACCCCGACGACACCCGTGGCCGAACGGCGCAGCGCAGCCCCGAAGACGCCATCCTTCACGGCGCGCGATAGTCCGCCTTGCGCCTGCGTATTGCGCATATGCGCATAACGCTCCGGCACCCCCGCCGCCTTAGCAACCGCAAGATAAAGACCGCTTGCCATCATCGTATTGGCATGCACGATGTCGACCGGATCCTCCTTCAACGTCCGGTGGAAATGGCCCAGTCCGCGAACGCCCGGGCGCCCCATGACGATGCGCGCGCCCGTCGCCGCGAAGCGGTCGTCGAGCACCCCCGGCTTTCCCGAAATCACATAGATGGTGAAGCGCAACGGGGCAGCGGCGGCCTTGAGCGCCTCTAGCAGGGCGAGCAGGCGCTTTTCGGCGCCACCATAATTGAGGCGCCCCAAGGTGAGCAGGACATGTTTCGTGGCCGTCATGAGCGCTCCTGTGCCCCGACCCGGCGCGCCCTGACCGGCTTCACCAATTCGTCCAGCCACAAAAACCCCGCGGTGAGGATGAGCGTTAGGATGAAGGTGCCGTAGGCCCCGACAAATGATTGGCGGATATGATAGAAAAGCGCGTTGGCCGCAGCGAGGCTCAGGATCACCGCCAGCGGGCGCGATAGGATGAACCCCGAGCCAAGATGGCGTGCGGCGAAAATCAGGACGACCCCGAAGACAAGCGCCATCGCGACCACCCCGACATGGCCGAAGTTGATAAAGGCCTCGGCGGCGATCGAGAAACCGTAATTGCCGGCATATTCCTGGATCGCCACATTCATCAGCCGCATGTCGAGATGGCCGGGAAGGCGATCGATGAAGGGAAGGACAAGCGCCAGCGTGCGCTCGAGCGGCGCCCAATAGGTCGCCCCGCCCTGCGGCTCCATGATACCATATTCGACCCAGCGCAGCGTCTCGTAGACGGGTCGCAGCGATCCGGCCATCTCGGCCACCGCCTCAAGCGCACTGGCCGATTCATCGGCCGAACTGAGATCGCCCGTCCCCCGAACCATCATCGCGAGGTTGATCATCCACAACAGGACGACTGCGCCGACAATCGACGGAATGATCCGTACCTTCCAGCCGAAGCGCCACAGCAGCACCGGCATCGTCATGGCCAGCGGGAAGAGCACCTCGCCGCGAAGACCGAGGAAGAAGGCGGGAACGCACCAGATGGCGAGCAGCGTGAAATAAAGGCCGACCCAGCGGATTCGCGCCGCGCCAAGCACGATAATCGTCGGCAAGACAATCATCAGGAACGAGAAGGAGCGCGCGACGAAACCGGCATCGCTCGTCCGCACGACCTCGTTGTAATCGTTGTAGTTCGAGATGCCGAGCGCGAACAACGCGGCATAGAACCACAGGATGCAAGCCAGCATCGGCAGGAGGAGGACATCGCCGCGCAAGCTATCCTGCTCGCGGCGAAGGGCCCGCATCTCGTTGCCATAATGAACCGATGGCGCTGCCATGAACACCGACGTCATGACCGAATTGAAGATCGCGGCGATCCAGATCGCATCGGTCGTCAGGGCGCGCGGATACCAGTAACTGAAATAGCGCGAGCGCGGGATGAAGTCGGGACTGAGCACCTCGATCAACGCCAGGGGGATATGGAAGATGAAATAGATGAGCGCGAAGCCGATCAACAGCAGCATCTCCGGGCGCGCACGCTCGCGGAGCAAGATGCCGAAGTTCGCGACGCAGAGCAGCCCCAGCGCAAGGCGTTGATTCTCGACCAGCAAGGTCGACACGTAAAAGAACAGCAACAAATTGAACACCGCGAGGAGAAGCATGCGGTCCAGCCGCCAATGCCCGACGATCGCCAGCCCGCCGTGGCCGGCGCGGCTCGCCGCGCGCTCGCGCCGACCCGAAATCCCCCGTCCTATCATGACCCGCAACCTTCCTCGCGCGTCAGGCGACGGAACATGAAGGCGCTGAGCAATTGTAGCGACAGCGCGAAGCCCAAGGTCACCGTTGCCGCGCCCATGACCCCGAAGCGAGGCACGGCGACCAGCATCGCCACCACCGCCAACGGATTGCACGCGATCTTGATCTTGAGCATGTGCCGGGGATCGAGCGCCGTCATGAAGGCGCCGCAAAGGCCGAGCGTGCTATTGATGATGGCGGCCGCCAGCAGCAGCACCAACGCCAGCCAATAGTCCGCGAGCAACGGGTCGATCAGCGGCAGCACAAAGGGTGAGAGAAATGCGGCCCCGGCCGCCATCAGGCACGAAATCGCCGCGCCATACGCCATCGCTCGCCCAATGATCGCGCGCGCCTCTCCATGTCGCCCTTCACGCCAAGCGGTCGCGAAGCGGTGAACGAAGCGGGCCGCTGCGAAACTGTACCCGAAAGCGATGAGATCGGCGAGCCGCGCAATGATGAAGTAGCGCCCGACGGTCTCCAGCGAGAGGTAGGCGCCGATGATCAGCACGTCGGCATGTTTCACGCCGATGCTGAGTCCGTTGGACAAGGTGAGGTTGCGCCACGGCGCGACCGCTGCCTCGCTCCCCGTCGCTGCCCGTCGCACGCGCTGCGCGGCCACGAGGTTTGGCCAGGCAAGGACGAGGAGGAAGCTGGCAATGAGGAGCGTCGGCCACCACTGCTCGGCCCGTCCGAAAAGCCATGCAGCGCCAACGAGGCCGAGGAACAGCGCAGGCCGCACGATCGCATCGAGTTGCTCGACCCGCGCGGTGCGTTCGAGCACGAGGTGCTCGCCGCGCCGCAGCCCGGAAAGGCCCGCAATCACCGTCGCCGCGCCGAGCCCGATCGCGAAACTGGCTGACCCGCTCCTACCCTGCGCCAGATAGAGACCGACATAGGTGAGCGTCCCGAGCAGGAGGGCGAAGAGCACTGCCAACCCGAACTCGCGCGGCCCATAGACCAGCCGCAGCGCCCCCTCGCCCCGCCCGTCGCGTCCGCGCTGGACGAGCACTTCGAGCGGCACGCGGATGATGCCGGAGGCGACGAGGAGCACGGTGAATAGGCTCGAGAACAGCCCGAAGGCGGTGGGGCCCAGAAGCATCGGCAGGATGAAGGCTTGGAGTGCATTCGCACCGAGCCCCCCGAGGCGCACCACCCCGGTCGACACCAGCGCGCGCAGGTCGCTACCTCGCTGTCGCGATGCCTTCGACATTTCGGCCCTCATGTCCATCCGTTCGATCGGTCCCGCGCCTGAAGTAATTGATCATGGATGACAGTGACTTGCCGCATCCCACGCCCCAGTCGCCCGGCTAGAAGATCAGGGTGAAAAATCCGTTAACCATATGCCGAGCCTTCCCCCTCTTGCAGGCTCAGGTCCTCGCCGTCCATAGGAAGCCAATGCAGGTCGCCATCACCCTGTCGCCCGTCAGCTACCTGCCGGAAGCACATGCCTACCGGCAGTTTCTGTCGGACCGGGGAATGAGCGCCCGATTGGTCGAATCCGCGAATGAAATCAAGCCGGAAGACGTTGCGATCCTGTTCACCGCCCGCGACTTCCTGCGCCGCGATCTTACCTGCCATCGGCGCATCCACGAATATCATTCGCTGAGCGGCGGCCGAGCCCGGCTCGCGAAGGATTGGGCCAAGTGGCATCTCGCCGCGCCGGCCCACGGCCATGCCTTTCTCGAAGGGCCGCCCCATCAATGTTATGCGCGCCTTATCCCCGCCGCCCTGCCGACTTACAGCCGCCCGATGGGGATCGACCGCGACCTGTTCGACCGTGCGCGTGGCAGCGCAGCGCGAGACCACGACCTTGTTTATTGCGGGTCGCTCAACCGCCCCGGTGTCGCGGCCACCTTCGAACGTCTCGGCAAGGCGGGCTTTTCGATCCTCGCCATCGGCCACGTGCCACCATCCTGGCCGCGCCCGATGCTCGAACGCCTCGGCGTGCATTTCACCGGCCCGCGCCCGCGCGACGAGTTGCCGGGGCTGCTCGCCACCGCCCGCGCGGGGCTGAATATCACGCCCGACACCCCGCCCTTCAGCTTGCAGGAAAGCACCAAGACGCTCGAATATGTCGCTGCGGGGCTGCCACTCGTCAGCAACCGCTATCGCTGGGTCGAGGATTTCGCGTCGACGCGCGGCTTGGCGGTGCAATGGCTCGATCAATTGCACCGCCCAGCAGATCTCGACAGCCTCGAGCCGCCGCAGGTAGATCTTCGCGCCCGCGCCTGGCCGGACCTCCTCGCCGCCACCGGGTTCGACCGTTTCATCGAGGCCGTGGCCGCATGATCGCGCTGGAACCATGGGAGCGCCTCGGGGCCGCTCTCCTCACCCCGTCGCTCGACGTCGCCGCGCCGCTCTTGGCCGGCGTCGAGGCCGAGGGATGGAGCCGGCTCGACGAACGGCTCGACGCCCATCGCTGCGCTCCCCTTGCCGCGTCCCGCCTCCCGCCATCGCTGCGCCACCACGTGCCGCCCGCGATCCTCGCGGCATGGGACCACGCACGGCGCGCCGCGACGATCGACCATCTCCACCAGCAAAAGGTGCTGGCCGACATCTTTGCGCTACTAGTTGCCCATGACTTGGAGGCCTGCGCGCTCAAGGGCGCCTGGTTGTCCTTGTTCGCTTATCCCGAACCGGGGCTGCGGCCGCTGCGCGATCTCGACATCTTGATGCGCGATCGAGAGGCGGCGCTCGAGGCTCATGCGTTGCTCGTAAAGGCCGGCTTCACGCCGCTGGAACCGGTCGCTGGCGACCTGTCCGCCATCCTCGAAGAGCGCCACCAGCTCCCCCCGCTGGTCGATCCGACCGAGCAGGTGCTGGTCGAAGTCCACCAGCGCATGTTCCATGACGGGCGCGCCGACCTTGCCGATGACGACGACTTCTGGAACCGGTGCGTCACGCGCGACCTACTGGGCAGCCGTGTCACGTTTCCGGCATCGGAACCGCTAGCCGTCCATCTCCTTGCCCATGCCATGTGGGACCATGGCTTCGACAACGGCCCGCTTCTCGTCGCCGATCTCGCGCTGCTGTTCGACCATCCCGATTTCGGGCGCGTCACTTATGATGCGCTGGTTGCTCGCCACGGCCTGCAAGCCGAGGCCGAACTCGCGGATGAACTCGTCTCTCCGCCCCCGTCCGAAGCCCTCTCCCCAGCCGCCGCCGCTGCATGGCGCCTCATGCTCGCGCCCGGGAACGAGGTCGCCCGCCTGCGCCAGCGGGACACGCTTCGCCGCGCCGGCCCGGCCGCGATCCTCGCCAAAATCTTTCCCTCCGTTCGGCAACTCAGCGCGCGTGGCGCGGTGCGCCGGACGCCGCTGGGCATCCTCGGCGCCTACGCTCGCCATTTCCATCGCCTCGTCACGCGTCGACGCCAGGAAATCGGCGCCCCCGTCGATCCTGCCCTTCAGGAAGCACGCACCGTGATCGACACGGCCTGTGCGAAAAACATCGACCTTTCCCGTCCATCGCCCGGCGGTCGATGATGGACGAGAACGCCCGCGCACTGCTCAATGGCCGTAAGCACCGCTGGCTCGTCACCGGCGCGGCAGGATTCATCGGTTCGAATATCGTCGAGGCGCTGCTCGGCGCGGGTCAGGAGGTCGTCGGTCTCGACAATCTTTCGACCGGCGCCGAGCACAATCTCGACGCGGCGCTCGCTCCCCTCGCCGATGAAGAGCGCGCGCGCTTCACCTTCATCCGGGGCGATGTCCGCGATGCTGCCACCTGCGCCAAGGCCGCCAAGGGTGCGACCTACGTGCTCCACCAGGCCGCGCTCGGTTCGGTCCCGCGCTCGATCCACGACCCGCTGACGACGCACGATGTCAATGCCACCGGTTTCCTCAATATACTCCAAGCCGCGCGTCAGGCAGGTGTGGAGCGCGTCGTCTACGCCTCCTCGTCGGCCGTCTATGGCGACGAGCCTACCCTACCCAAGCTGGAGGAATGTACCGGCTCGCCGCTCAGCCCCTATGCGGCGACCAAGGCCATGAACGAGCTCACCGCGCAGTCGTTCGCCAACGCCTATGGCCAGCAGTCGGTCGGCCTTCGCTACTTCAATATTTTCGGACCGCGTCAGGACCCCGAGGGCGCTTATGCCGCCGTCATTCCCAAATGGGTCGCCGCGATGTTGGCCGGGGAAGCGATCCACATCTACGGCGATGGCGAAACGAGCCGCGACTTTTGTCACGTCTCCGATGTGGTGCAGGCCAATATCCGCGCCGCCGTCACGCCGATGGACCTCACCCATGACATCTACAATGTCGCGGCAGGCCAGCCGACGACATTGAACGATCTGGTGGCGGTCCTTCGCGACAGTCTCGGCGCGAGGGGCATTCGTTACGACCAGGACGCCGAACATCGCGCTTTCCGCGAAGGCGACATCCGGCACAGCCACGCGTCGATCGCCAAGGCGCACGACGCGCTCGGCTATCAGCCGACCATCACACTCGCCAAAGGGATCGACGCATCGCTCGATTGGTATGTCGAGCGCGCCCGCCGCGCCGACTGAGCCTCGCGCCAGCCTCCCCCTCGTCGCTGGTATCGACCGCTGGTCAAAAGGCCCGTTGCTTTTATCGTCATTCGCTTCAAGATGCGGCAAAACTCTCAAATCTTTAGGAGCGATCGTCGATGACCCATCTCCAACGCCTGGCCGGCTGCGTCAGTCTTATCGCGCTTGCCAGCCCCGCTGCCGCGCAGCAGATCGTCCTGCCGGGCGCGCCGGGCGAAGCCTCGCGTATCATTACCGCCGAAGAAGCGGCGCGGATCGCCGACACCGGCTACACGCAGGCCGACGTCGCCTTCATGCAGGGCATGATCCACCACCATCACCAGGCCGTGCTGATGGCCGCGCTGGCGGAGGGTCGTACCGGCAACGAATCGATCCTCGAGGCCGCCGGTCGCATCGATGCCAGCCAGGAAGGCGAGATCGACTTCATGCGCAATTGGCTCGGGCAGCGCAGCGAACATGCGCCCGATCCGTCGGCGCATTCGGCCATGGCCGCAGGCGCGATGGACCATTCCAACCACGGGATGAGCGATCATGCCATGCAGACCATGGCCGGCATGGCGACGCCCGCGGAGATGGCCGCGCTCGCCGCCGCCACGGGTGCCGACTTCGACCGCCAGTTCCTCACCTTGATGATCGCGCACCACGAAGGCGCGCTCGACATGGTGCGCGACCTCTACGACCTGCCCGGCACCGCGCGCGACCCCTTGATGGCCGAATTCGTCACCGATGTGCGCAACGACCAGTGGGCCGAGATCGAGAAAATGAACCTCCTGCTCGCCGGCCTGTCGAAAGATCCGCGCGTCGGCCTGGCGCCCGGCCTCTACGATGCGGGCGAAGCGATCTGGAACCTCGAGAAAGTCGCCACGCTCAAGAAGCCCACCGGCTTCTTCGACCCCGCCAACCCTGCCGGCCTCCCGCCGCTCAATCCCAATCCGGAAGAGAGCGAGGACGAGGGCGATGCGGGCCAATATTATTGGAATGCGCGCTCGCCGCTCCTTTCCTTCGCCCAGACCGACATGGCGTTCGACGACGACAAGCTGTTCGTCGGCAACTATCATGGCTTCAACATCTACCAGCTCGGCGATGACGGCGTTCCGGCGCTGATGTCCTCCGTCGTTTGCCCCGGCGGACAGGGCGACGTCTCGGTCGTCGGCGATCTCCTCATCATGAGCGTCGAACAGACCCGCGGCCGCATCGACTGCGGCCTGCAGGGCGTCGACGAGGATGTCAGCGCCGAACGCTTCCGCGGCATCCGCATCTTCGACATTTCCGACATCACCACGCCCCGCCAGGTCGGCATCGTCCAGACCTGCCGCGGCAGCCACACGCATTCGGTCGTCGACAGCAACGACGAGCGGGTCATCGTCTATGTGTCGGGCACGAGCGGCGTGCGCGACGAGGCCGAGCTGGCGGGCTGCATCGGCGACATTCCGGGCGACACGCGCACCGCGCTCTTCTCGATCGATGTCGTCGAGATCCCGGTCGCCAACCCCGCCGCCTCGCGGATCGTCGACAGCCCGCGCATCTTCGCCGACGATGAAGGCAATATCGCCGGCCTGTGGCGCGGCGGCGACCATGGCGAGGGCACCCAGACGACCTATGTGACCAATATGTGCCATGATATCACCGCCTTCCCCGAACGCGGCATCGCGGCGGGCGCCTGTTCGGGCAACGGCATCCTCCTCGACATCTCCGATCCGATGAAGCCCAAGCGCATCGACGCGGTGACGTCCGAAGGATTTGCCTATTGGCACTCCGCGACCTTCAACAACGACGGCTCCAAGGTCGTTTTCACCGACGAATGGGGCGGCGGCGGCATGCCGCGCTGCCGTGCCTCGGACCCGACCACCTGGGGGGCGAACGCCATCTATGACGTCGTCGACGGTAAGCTCGTCTTCAAGAGCTATTACAAGCTCCCCGCCGCCCAGTCGGACGAGGAAAATTGCGTTGCGCACAATGGCTCCGCCATTCCCGTCCCCGGCCGCGACCTGTTCGCGCAGGCCTGGTATCAGGGCGGGCTCTCGATCATGGACTTCACCGACAGCGACAATCCGGTCGAGATCGCCTATTTCGATCGCGGCCCGGTCTATGACATGCAGATGAGCTTCGGCGGCTACTGGTCGACCTATTTCTACGACGGCTATCTCTACGGCACCGAGATCACCCGCGGCCTCGACGTCTTCAAGCTCGAACCCAGCGCCTTCCTCTCGGCCAACGAGATTGCTGCCGCCGGTCTTGCCGTGAACGACGGGCCGTTCAACCCGCAGCGCCAGACCGAATTGCGCTGGGCCAAAAGCCCTGTCGTCGCCTTGGCCTATCTCGATCAGCTCGAGCGCAACGGTAGCATGGATGCCGCCCGCATCGCCCAGCTGCGCGGCGCGCTCGAAGCGGGCGACATGGCGCTGGTGAAGAGCCTCATTCCCATCCTGTCGGGCGGCGCCGATGCGGGCCGCAAGGCCGCCCTGGCCGAGGTGCTGGCCGACCTCACCGCCTGACGGCTCAATCGTCTCTAGAACAGTGGGGGCAGGCGCGGGAAACCGCCCTGCCCCCTTTTTCGGTTAAATTTCCTCGATGGTGCCGGGACGGCCCTTGTTGGCATCGCCGTCATTCGGACGGTCGAGACGGTAGCGGGGCCTCGGATTGTCATTGCCCGACGGCCAGCCTTCGCGCTGCGCGCCGCGATCGCCGTCGCCTTCTTCGGTCTGGTCGTGGAACAGCAACACGTTGGTCTCGAACGGCAGGTCGATCCCTGCCTCGGTCAGCGCATAGGCGACCGCCTCGATCACCCGGCTGCGTGTTTTTACTTCGTCCGAGCGCACGCTGTTGGTCCACCAGCGCGCCTTTAGCGTGATCCAGCTTGCAGCGAGGTCCTCGGTCAGCACATCCGGCCCGGGATCGGCGAGTACGCCCTCGGTCTTCTTCAGCGTCCGCAGGATGATCTCCTTCGCCTCGCGGATATCATCGCCGTAGCCGATGCCGATGTCGTAGCTCGATCGGCGATGCTCGTAAGCGCTGACCACCTTCAGCGGATCCGAATAAATCTGCTTGTTGGGGATGATCACCCGCCGCCCGTCGAAGGTGCGGATGAAGGTCGCGCGCGTCTCGATCGCCTCGACCCGCCCCTTATAATCACCGCTCTCGATCTCGTCGCCGACGCGAAACGGCTGGCGAATGAGGATGAGGATGCCCGCGAGCAGGTTCTGGAAGATATCCTGAAAGGCAAAGCCGATCGCCAGCCCACCGATCCCGAGACCCGAGACGAGTTGCCCGGGCGTAAGCGAGGGCAAGACCACCGTGAGCGCCACGAACAGCCCGACGATCATCAGGATCCAATAAGCGATGCGTCCGAAAACCGTGGACAGCGCAGAACCGCTGTCGCCAAAGCGGCTGTTCTTGACGACCTTTCGCACGATCCCGGCGATGACCCAGAAGATCAGGAAGACGATGAGCGCGATGGCCATCTTCGGAAGCGCGGCAAAGAAGCCGTCGACCAGCCCGTTGATCGTGTCCATGCTCTCGCTGATGTCGGCGTCGACCTGGTCGATCGTTGCGGCGGCGATAGGAAGTGGGGTCATGCGCCCTCAAAGCGCCGTGACCCTCGCGAGTTCCGTCGAGGCGCCAGCGAGGGCTTTCTAAAGACCCGCCGCCTCGCTAAGGCCGTTGCCATGACCATTCTCGTGACAGGGGCAGCCGGTTTCATCGGCTCGGCAACCGCGAAACATCTGCTGGGTCGCGGCGAAACCGTCGTCGGGATCGACAATCTCAACGCCTATTACGATCCCGCGCTCAAGCATGCTCGCCTCGACTGGATCGGCGACCACCCCGATTTCACTTTCGAAAAACTGGATTTTTCGGATCGCGCGGCGGTCGAGGATCTGAAGCAGCGCTATCGCTTTTCTTCGATCGTCCATCTCGGCGCGCAGGCCGGCGTGCGCAATTCCATCCTCAAGCCGCATGATTATGCCGACGCCAACCTCGTTGGTCATCTCAACATGCTCGAACTGGCCCGCGCCCACGAGCCGGCGCATTTCGTCTATGCCAGCTCCTCCTCCGTCTATGGCGGCAACGAGAAGATGCCCTTCAGCGTCGATGATCGCGTCGACCACCCGGTCTCGCTCTATGCCGCATCGAAGCGCGCCAACGAATTGATGAGCGAAAGCTATGCGCATCTCTATCGCGTGCCGATGACGGGCTTGCGCTTCTTCACCGTCTACGGTCCGTGGGGCCGCCCCGACATGGCCATGTGGCTGTTCACCGAGGCGCTGTTCCGTGGCCAGCCCATCAAGCTGTTCAACCATGGCAAGATGCGCCGCGACTTCACCTATGTCGACGATATCGTCAGCGGCATCATCGGTTGTCTCGACCATCCGCCCGCCGATGATGGCAGCGCGAAGCAGGGCGGCTCCAGAGCGCCCCATGCCATCTACAATATCGGTAACAACAACCCCGAGGAAATCGGCACGCTGGTCGACATCCTCGAGGACGCCACCGGTCGCAAGGCGCAGATCGAGATGGCCGACATGCAGCCCGGCGACGTGCCCGCCACCTATGCCGACATCGACCCGTTGAAAGCCGCGATCGGTTTCTCGCCCACCACCAGCCTCGACACCGGCGCGCGCAATTTCGTGCGCTGGTACGCCGATTATCACGACATCGCCTAGGAGCCCTAGATGAGCCTGCCGCCCCTGTTCGACACGCTGCGCGTCCCCGTCATCGGCGCCCCGCTTTTCATCATCTCGCACCCCGCGCTCGTCATTGCCCAGTGCAAGGCGGGCATCGTCGGCAGCTTCCCCGCCTTGAACGCGCGGCCCCAGAGCCAGCTCGACGAATGGCTCGCCGAAATCACCGAAGCGCTGGCCAAACATGACGCCGAGAATCCCGACAATCCCTCGGCCCCCTTCGCGGTCAATCAGATCGTCCACACCACCAACACGCGTTGGGAAGAGGATCTCGTCACCTGCGAAAAATATAAGGTGCCGATCGTCATCACCTCGCTGGGCGCGCGCGAGGAGCTCAACACCGCCGTCCACGGCTGGGGCGGCATCACGCTGCACGACATCATCAACAATCGCTTCGCCCACAAGGCCCTCGACAAGGGCGCCGACGGCCTCATCGCCGTGGCGGCGGGCGCGGGCGGCCATGCCGGCAAGCTCTCGCCCTTTGCGCTGATCCAGGAAATCCGCGAGTTCTTCGACGGCCCGCTCTTCCTGTCGGGCGCCATCGCGCATGGCGGCGCGGTCATGGCGGCGCAGGCGATGGGGGCCGACGGCGCCTATATCGGCTCGCCCTTCATCGCCACGCACGAAGCGCGCGCGATGGACGATTACAAGCAGGAAATCGTCGACAGCGGTGCCGACGATATCGTCGGCTCCTCGCTCTTCACGGGCGTTTACGGCAATTATCTCAAGGGCTCGATCCGCAAGGCCGGCATGGACCCCGACACGCTGCCCGAGGCCGATCCCTCCTCGATGAACTTCGGCGGCGCCAAGGCGTGGAAGGATATCTGGGGGTCAGGGCAAGGCATCGGCGCGGTCAAGGAAATCATGGGCGCAGGCGATCTCGTCGCACGGCTGGCGGAGGAATATAGCGAGGCCAAGGCGCGCCTCTGCGCGTAAGCCTCGGGGGTGGGCGCCTCAGCCGCCCCGCAGATCGCGTTCGAGCCGTCCCATAAGTACCCGCGCGGGGCTCTCGACGGGGCCATCGTCATATTCATTCTCGTCGAGCCGCTTCACGCGTTCGTAGAGGTCGGCGCTGTCGCCGATCAGCTGCCGTGCCTTTTCAGGGAGCGCGGGCAACAGCTCGGCGTCGGGCGGATTGGCATGGCCGAGCCGCCGTTCCTGCACCGCGCTGGTGCCCCGGGCGATCTCGCCGCTCTCGACCGCCTTCTGCGTCAGCAACCAAGCGACGATGTGCATCACTCGCGTCGTCACTTTGAGCGACTCGCAGGCAAAGCTCACCCTCGCGGTCGGCTCCAACTCGGCCCGATCCTTGCGGCCCTCGGCATCGAAATAGGCGCGCGCCTCGTCGGCGAGTAGCATTGCTTCGGCATAGAGCGAGTCCACCAGACGCGGGGTGATCCGCGCATCGGCAATTTCGGCCGGCTTGGGTGTCGTCGTGTCGCTCATCGTCCCCATCATGACATCAAATCATCTGTTCACAAACGGTTCGCGGGGCGTCGCGCTCCCATCGCGCCCCGTTTTGGCACAGAGGCTGCCGCTGATCAGGCGATGATGTCGGGGGTATTCTCGTCGGAAATCAGCGCGATCTCGTCCTTCAATCGCAGCTTCGCCTTCTTGAGCCGGGCGAGTTCGAGACTGTCCGCCTCGCCCTCGGCCTCGAGCCGTTCGACCTCTCCGTCGAGACGGCGATGCTCGGTTTTCAAGGCGGCCAGCAAGGCCTCGGGATCGTCATCGTTCATCGCCGTCCACCCTAGGCCGAGGCGCGCACCGCTGTCACCCGCCTAATCGCGTTAGCGCCAGTCCGACACCCCCGCGCCGACGAACCGACAAGACAAGGAGGCGACAAAGGCCTGACAATGTGGTTTCATGTCTCTTCCTCAACGACTCAAGGAAAGGACGTTCGATGGAACAGGCCCATGTCGAGGCGCTCACCAACAAACATCACAAGCTCGCTGCCCAGATCGAGGTGGAAGAGCATCGACCGCACCCCGACGCCGCCCTCATCCAACGTCTCAAGAGAGAAAAGCTACGACTGAAGGACGAGATCAAGGGCCACTAGCCCCCTCGCCCGCAGATAGAAAAAGGGCCGGCGCTCCATCAGGAGCCCGGCCCTTTTCTTGTGGGTAGGGTGCGCCCGTCAGTCGGTACGCTCGTCGCGGCTGACGCGCTCGGTGCGCTCGTGCTTTTCCTGCGCTTCCAGCGTCATCGTCGCGATCGGGCGCGCTTCGAGGCGCGGGAGCGAAATGGGCTCGCCCGTCACTTCGCAATAGCCATAGTCGTCGGCATGAAGGCGACGGATCGCCGCGTCGATCTTGGCGATCAGCTTGCGCTGGCGGTCACGGGTACGAAGCTCGAGGCTCCAGTCGGTCTCGCTCGACGCGCGGTCGGCAAGGTCGGGTTCGCGCAGGCTGTCGATCTGGAGCTGCGCCATGGTCGCGCGGCTTTCCTCGACGATCGATTCCTTCCAGGCTTTCAGCTTGCCGAGGAAATAGGCCTTGTGCTTGGCGCACATGAACTCTTCGTCATTGCTCGGACGGTAATCGTCATCGAGAACGATCGTGTCGAACTTGGGTTCGCCGTTAAGGTCGTGAAGCGCTGTAGCCAAAATATCCCTCCCCGAATATGCACAGCCCGTCGCCGCCGCGACGAGCCACCCATCACGGCCGGCGAGGGCAAAATCTGTCGACATTCCACATAGTTAGATGGAATGCCTCAGCCCCGAGGGCCATGTACATAAACCAGCCTTAATTAACAAGCGCTGACATCGCTCGGCAGCCTCATAGGCGCGGCTTGTTGCCGATCTGTTGCACATCCGACACAGCAAAAAGACAGGCGAATAGAAGGATTTGCGCTTGCCAGCCCCCCTGACACTTCCGACAAGGTGGCATGCGAATACTTCTCACCAACGATGACGGCATCCACGCCCCCGGGCTCGAGCTGCTCGAACGACTCGCCGCGCCCTTGGCCGACGAACTTTGGGTCGTCGCCCCGGCCGAGGAGCAGTCGGGCGCCGGGCACAGCCTTACCCTCACCCGTCCCTTGCGCATCCGCAAGCATGGCGAGCGGCGCTTTTCGGTCACCGGCACGCCGACCGACGCGGTCATGCTCGCGCTCGGGCAGCTGATGAAAGAGGCGCGCCCCGACCTCATCCTGTCGGGCATCAACCGCGGCGCCAACCTCGGTGAGGACGTGACCTATTCGGGCACCGTCTCGGCGGCGATGGAGGGCGCGCTTGCCGGGGTCCCGGCCATCGCGCTCAGCCAGTGCAGCATGGCGCCGGGCACCAGCGACGGGGTCCGTTTCGACGCCGCCGAGGCGCATGGCCCCGATGTCATCGCCCGCCTCCTCGACGCGCCCATGCCGCCGCGCAGCCTCGTCAACGTCAATTTCCCGCCGGTGGAGGCGTCCGACGTGCGCGGCGTCAAGGTATGCGCGCAGGGCTTTCGCGACTATTCGCGGCTCAACATCGTCGAGCGGACCGATCCGCGCGGCTTTCGCTATTATTGGTTCGGTACCGGCGAGACGGTGGAGACGCCCGGCCACCGTACCGATCTCGAGGTCGTGGCGGACGGCTTTGTCGCCGTGACCCCGCTCGATCTCGATCTCACCCGCCACGACCAGCTCGACAATCTCGCGCGGCGCTTCGACTAGGTCGACAGGAAGTCCACCGCGCTGCCCTCGAGCCGCACTGCAGTCAGCCGTCCGCTGGCATAACAGCCGGTATCCACGCCGATCCGGTTTTTCTTCTTCTGCGGCTTGGCGCTGACCGTATGGCCATGGACGACCATCACTCCATGATCGACCTTCGAGCCGAGGAAGTCCTCGCGGATCCACACGAGGTCGCGCTTCTTCTGCTTCTCGATCGGCACGCCGGGGCGAATGCCCGCATGGACGAACAGATAATCGCCGATCTTCTTATGGGTCTTCAGCGAGCGGAAGAAGTCGAGATGCGCGTCGGGAACATGCTCGGCGATCAGCTTCTTGACCGAGGGGACCTTGAACAGCTCCTTCTTGGTCACCTCATAGCTTTCCATCGTCTGGATGCCGCCATAAGCAAGCCAGCCGAGCGCCTTGCCCTCGGCGGCATCGAGCATCGCCGCCTCGTGATTGCCGAGCAGGAAATGCTGATTGGTGCCCGGCAAGTCGCCGCCGACCAGCCGCTCGACAACGCCCGCGCTGTCGGGGCCCCGGTCGATATAGTCGCCGAGGAAGACGAGGCTCGACTTGCCCGCATGCCCGTCGAGGTCGTCCGCGATCATGTCGAGCAGCCGGTCGAGCGCGTCGCGGCAGCCATGCACATCGCCGATGGCATAGACCCGTCTCCCCGCCTTCAGCGGCGGCGGCGACGTGGCTTTGTTCGAAAAACGCGACAGGCGGCCCATGGGGCGATGATGCCGGTCCCCTTACGCCGACGCAACGGTTAACGTCTTCGAAACCCTTTGCGGCGACTTGCCGTTTCGCGACCGAACGCCTATGCGGGCGCCCACGGGTCGAGCCCCCACTCAAGGAGAATTTTCGTGAAAATCGTCGTCATCGGTACCGGCTATGTCGGTCTCGTTTCCGGAGCCTGTTTCGCCGATTTTGGTCATCACGTGACCTGTGTCGACAAGGACCCCAGGAAGATCGAGATGCTCGAGCGTAACGAGATGCCGATCTGGGAACCGGGCCTCGACAGCCTCGTCGAATCCAACGTGAAGAAGGGTCGCCTCACCTTCACGACCGAGCTCGCTCCCGCGCTGCCCGATGCCGACGCCGTGTTCATCGCGGTCGGCACCCCGTCGCGCCGCGGCGACGGCCATGCCGACCTAACTTATGTCTATGCTGCCGTGAAGGAACTGGCCGAGGCGCTCGACCATCCGGTCGTCGTCGTCACCAAGTCCACCGTTCCCGTCGGCACGGGCGATGAGATCGAGAAGATCCTCAAGGACAATGGCGCGCCCGAGGGCTGCACCGTGGCCTCCAACCCCGAATTCCTGCGCGAAGGCGCGGCCATCGCCGACTTCAAGCATCCCGACCGCATCCTCATCGGCGCCAATGACGACAGCGCTCGCGAAGTGCTGCGCGAGGTCTACCGCCCGCTGTTCCTCAACAAGGCACCCATGCTCTTCACCTCGCGCCGCACGGCCGAGCTGACCAAATATGCCGCCAACGCCTTCCTCGCGACCAAGATCAGCTTCATCAACGAGATGGCCGACCTGTGCGAAGCGGTCGGCGCCGACGTCCAGGACGTGGCCCGCGGCATCGGGCTCGACAATCGCATCGGTCCCAAATTCCTCCACGCCGGCCCCGGCTATGGCGGCAGCTGCTTCCCCAAGGACACGCTGGCGCTGCTCAAGATCGCCGAAGATGCGAAAGTGGAAAACCAGATCGTCAGCGCGGTGGTGAAGGTAAACGACGACCGCAAGAACGGCATGGCCGGCCGCGTCGAAAAGGCGCTCGGCGGCTCGGTCGACGGCAAGACCGTCGCGATCCTCGGCCTCACCTTCAAGCCCAACACCGACGACATGCGCGACGCGCCGTCGATCCCGCTCGTCAACATGCTTGCCGACAAGGGCGCCAAGGTCCGCGTCTTCGATCCGGTCGGCATGGAAATGGCCAAGCCGCACATGCCCGACGGTCTGCACTGGGCGCAAAACGAGAATGACGCGATTCAGGGGGCCGATGCGCTCGTCATCGTCACCGAATGGGACGAGTTCCGCGGCCTCGACCTCGAGGCGGCGCTGAAGGCGATGAACGGCAACGTGCTCGTCGATCTTCGCAACATCTACGGCCGCGCCGAGGCCGAGCGCGCCGGATTCTCCTACACGCCCATCGGGCGCTAGGCGCGCTCAGGCGCGCGGGGCTTCGAGGTCGAACAGCGGTATCGCCACCTCGAAGCCCTGCCCGTCGGCATCGATCATCTGGTAGCTGCCCTGCATGGTGCCGGTCGGCGTATCGAGCGGGCAGCCCGAGACATAATCATGGCTCGCCCCCGGCGCGATGACAGGCATGTCGCCGACCACGCCATCGCCTTTCACCTCGGCGACGACCTGGTCGCCATCCTCGATGATCCAGTGGCGGCTGATGAGCTGGACCGGCGTGTCGCCGTGATTCTCGATCCGCACATGATAGGCCCAGAACCAGCGCTTGTCGGCGGGCGAGGATTGTTCGGGCATATAATTGACCGAGACGCGCACGGTCATCGTCCCCGTGCTGGCCGCATAGGGGAAGAGGGCTTCGAGCATCCCGCTGGTCGGCAAATCGGTCATGCGCTCACGCTAGGCGAGGCCCGCCGCCCGGCGCAAGCGCGAAACGAGGCGCGCCCTCGCCTCCAGCACGTCGGCGGCGCGATCGTTGAGCAAGTCGCGCGTGAGGAAATGCTCGGACAGCGCCAGCCCGTCGAACAATGCCTCCCAGTCGCCGCGCCCGCCGTCGATCAGGAAAGCGGGGAGGGGTAGCAGCTTGCCCGCATGTTCCTGCGCGATCGCCGCACTGACCGCGCGCCCCGTCCGCGGGCTGACCGCGACGAGATGGTCGTTGCTCCCCGTCACCGCGCAGGCCGTGAGGTCGAGGCCGTAACCGAGCTCGGCGAGCAGCAGCAGTTCATAGCGCACCAGCGCCCCCGCCCAGTCGCGTGCGCTCCCCGCGCTGGCAATGGCCTCGAGCACGGCATCGAGCGCACCATGAAGCGCGGGATAGGGTTGCCGCTCGGGCAGCGCGGTGGCGGTAAGCGCGCAAAGCCATTCGATTGCGGCGGCAGGCAGCGGCTCGCCATAAAGCCCGCCGCGCGAGACGCGCAGTTCCACGCTCGCCTGCGGCAGTTCACTGTCGGTGCGTGCGCTGAGTTCGGCGGCGACGAGATTGCCGGGCAGCAATACCGGCCCCATCCGCCGCCCATGCGCGCCGCGCGCATAGGCCGCGACCAGCCCATCTTCGGCCGACAGGAGCCGCACCACCGCGCCGCGCTCGCCATGGTTGCGCACCGCCAGCAGGATGGCGTCGAGCCGCATCCTCATGGGCGGGGCTCAGCCACGCGGATGAAAATAATCGTAGATCTGCCGCGCCATCGCCGAGCTGATGCCCGGCGCCCGCTCGAGATCGTCGAGTGCCGCCGACTTCACCGCCTTGGCCGTGCCGAAATGCATCAGCAGCGCGCGCTTGCGGGTCGGGCCGATGCCCGGCACCTCGTCGAGCGTCGAGCCGGTAAAAGACTTGGCGCGCTTTTGGCGGTGCGAGCCGATGGCGAAGCGATGCGCCTCGTCGCGCAGCCGCTGGAGATAGAAGAGCAAGGGGGCATTGGGGGCAAAGGTGATCTCGCGCCCGCCCGGCAGGTGGAAAACCTCGCGCCCGGCATTGCGATCGGGCCCCTTGGCGACGCCGACCACCGGCACGTCCTCGACGCCCGCTTCCTCCATGATTTCCATGACCGCCGACAATTGCCCCTTGCCGCCGTCGATCAGCAAGAGGTCGGGCCAATCGCCCTTCTCGCGGTCGGGGTCCTCTTTCGCCAGCCGCGCGAAGCGGCGGGTGAGCACCTCCTTCATCATGCCGAAATCGTCCCCGGGGGTGATGTCCGACTTGATGTTGAACTTGCGATAATTGTTCTTCCTGAAGCCCTCGGGGCCCGCGACAATCATCGCGCCGACCGCATTGGTCCCCATGATGTGGCTGTTGTCATAGACCTCGATCCGCTGCGGCGGCTCGGGCAATTCGAAGGTCTCGGCCAGTTCGCGCAGCAGCTTTGCCTGCGTCGTCGTCTCGGCCATACGCCGCTCGAGCGCCTCTACCGCATTGCGCTGCGCCTGCTCCATCAGCTTGCGGCGCGGGCCGCGCTGCGGCTTGGACAGCGCAACCTTGCGCTCGGCCCGCTCGCCCAGCGCCTCGGCCATCAGCGCGGCTTCCTCCAGATCGCGGTCGATGAGGATAGTCTTGGGCGGCGGCACTTCCTCGTAAAATTGCATCAGGAAGTCGGAGAGCACCTCTTCCTCGCTCAACCCCTCCACATGGGTCGGGAAGAAGCTGCGATGCCCCCAATTCTGCCCGCCGCGAATGAAGAAGGCCTGGACGCAGATGCTCCCCGCCTTCTCGGCCAGCGCGAAGACGTCGGCATCGCCCAGCCCCTCGGCATGAACCGTCTGCGATCCCTGGATATAGGTCAGCGCGCGCAAGCGATCGCGATAGATGGCGGCAAGCTCGTAATCCTGCTTCTCCGCCGCCTCGGCCATGGCGACGCCGAGTTTCTTCTGCACCCCCGTCGACTTGCCAGCGAGGAACAGCTTCGCATCCTCGACCAGCTCGGCATAGTCGGCCTCGCTGATCCGCCCCACGCAGGGCGCCGAGCAGCGCTTGATCTGATAGAGCAGGCAGGGCCGGTCGCGCCCGCGCATGAAGCCGTCCGAACAGCTTCGCAGCAGGAACAGCTTCTGCAACGCATTGAGCGTATTGCGCACCGATCCCGCGCTGGCGAAGGGGCCATAATATTGCCCCTTGGTCCGTCGCGCGCCGCGATGCAGCCGCACCTGCGGGAAATCGTGATCCTCGCGCAGCAGGATGAAGGGGAAGCTTTTGTCGTCGCGCAGCAGCACGTTGTAGGGCGGGCGGAAGCGTTTGATGAGCTGCGCTTCCAATAGCAGCGCCTCTGCCTCTGTCCGGGTCGTGACGATGGTCATCGAGCGCGTCTGCGCCACCATCCGCTGGAGCCGCTTGGTCAGCCGCGCGACCTGCGTGTAGTTGGTCACGCGGTTCTTGAGCGCCCTCGCCTTGCCGACATAAAGGACGTCGCCGCGTGCATCGAGCATGCGATAGACGCCGGGACGGACCGGCAGCGTCTTCACGACATTGCGGATCGCCGCGACACCCGCCTCGATGTCGGGCTGGCCCGCACCCTTGACCGTCTTGGTCGCCGCCTTCTCGTCGAAACGGGTCTTCGCGTCGGGACTATCGGGTCGGTCGGCCTTGCTCACGGCTCAACAGATAGGCTCGTGAGGGGTAGATTGCGAGCCGCGCTGTTGGATGAATTCCGAACAGTGTCCACTTTGTCCACTTCGTGGAACTTCGGTCGTCACGAGACAGCGATGCGCGGGAGCGATCATCGTCGCAGTAGATCAGGCCAAATCCTATTGTGCCAGCCCGATATGAGCGGCCAGCCACCCCAACCTGACGCTTTGTTAACCCTGTTCGCGCTAGGGTCATCCTGCTCTTCGAGGAAGGATCACACGCGCGCATGACTGTCACGCGGCCCGCCGCCCCCCGCCATGCCTGGCTCGACCTCGCGCGTTTCGCCTGCGCGATGGCGGTGGTGATGTACCATTATTTCACCCATGCGATCGATCGCAACACGGCGGGCGTCGGCGTGGAGCATATCCCCGTGCTGTCGCGGATCAGCGACTATGGCTACCTCGGGGTCGATTTCTTCTTCGTCATCTCGGGCTTCGTCATCTTCGCGAGCGCGATGCACCGCACGCCGGGCGGGTTCGCCGCCTCGCGCATCGTCCGGCTGTGGCCCGCCTTCATCGCCTGCATGTCGCTGACCGCGCTGACCGCAATGATGCTGAGCCACGCCCCGGTGACGCCCGCGCGCTGGCTTGCCAACATCAGCTTCTTTCCCGAGGCGTTTGGCGAAGCGCCGATGGACCTCGTCTATTGGACGCTGGAGATCGAGATCTTCTTCTACATCCTCATCTTCGCGACCATCATGCTGGGCTGGATCGAGCGGCCGCACCGGCTGGTGCTGGCCGGGCTCGTTATCACCGGCATGGCAGCGGTGGCGCGCATCTCGCTTCCCATCTTCGGCACCCATGGGGCCTATTTCGTCGCCGGCATGGCGCTCTCGCTGTTGTACAGGAACCCCAACGACCGGCTCGCCGCGGGCGGCTTCGCGCTGGCCAGCGCCGCCGCGCTCTTCGACCTCTATCACCGTGCCGGGATCCAGCAGCGCGACGACATGCTCCACGACCAATGGGGGGCGGTCGCGGTGGTGGCGGCGGGGCTGGCGCTGTTCGTCGCGATGCGTTCGGCGGATATTCGCGGCAGCGCGACGACGCAGCGGCTCGGCGCCCTCACCTACCCGCTCTACCTGCTCCATGCGCAGATCGGCTACATGATCTTCAAGACGTGGCAGACGCCCGACAATCGCTTCTGGATGACCCCGCTGGTCATCGCCGCGATGATCGCGCTGGCCTATGCGGTCAACCGCCTCGTCGAGCAGCGGCCGCAAGCGCTGTGGAAAGCGCTCGCGGCCCGCTGGATCGCGCAGCCGCTCGACCGTGCCGGCGGACGCGCGGTACCCGCCTATCCGGCGGGCGCGTAGACCCGGACCCAGTCGACCAGCATCTCGGGTTCGCCGCGCTTGATCGCATCGACGGTCGATTGCGGCAGGCCGTAATAGGGCTCGGTGATCTCGTTGACCTTCCACGGATAGACGCCGCCCACCGCGAAGTTGAGGATGAGATATTTGGGATTGTCGTAGGACCAGCGGCCCATTTTCTCGATCTCGGTCTTGGTCACGGTCCAATAGAGCGCATCGTCGACATAGAAGCGGATCTCGGTAGGCTCCCATTCGACGGCATAGACCTGCCAGTCGGTGACATCCTCGCCATCCTCGAAATAATAGCGTTTTACCGGAGCATCCTCGCCCGAATAGCCCGGGCCGTGAACGGCAACGCCGATCCAGCTCTTGTCGCCGACATATTCGAGGATGTCGATTTCGCCCGTGTCGGGCCAGCGGCCATTGCCGAGCAGCCACCAGGCGGGCCAGACGCCGACATGGTCGGTCATGCGGATGCGCGCTTCGGCACGGCCGTAAGCGAAGTCGAAATGGCCCTTGGAGTTGATCCGGCCCGAGACGAAGTCGGCCTTGCGGCGATCACTGTCTTCGGCGCCGTCGCGATATTCGGGTTTCAGGACAAGGACGCCGCCGTCGGCGCCCTCGACGCCGTCGCGGAAGGAAATGACGCCGGGTTCGTCGACATAGACCTGGAGCTCGTCATTGACCCAGAAGTCGGGGCCCTCGACGTTCCACTTCGCGCGGTCGAGCGTGCCGGCATCGAAGCCGTCCTCGAACAATAGCGCGGCGGAGGCGTCGCTGCCGGTGGCAGGCGCCATGTCGGTGGCGGTCGTGTCGCAGGCGGCGAGCGCGAGGCTGGCGGCGGCGATGCTGAAGCGGGCAAGGGTCTGGGTCATGGGGCTCCTACTCCTGTGAACGTTCACAGGAGCCCTCATGCCCAATTTTCGCGACGCTGGCTAGGCCGCCGCGCTGTCGGTGCGTCGGTCCTCGAGCAACCAGTCCACCGCCGCCTCGGCGTGGATCGCCGTGGTGTCGTAGACCGGCAGCACGTTGGCGCGCGCGCGGATGGCGAGGCACAATTCGGTGCAGCCCAGGACGATGGCATCGGCCTTCTGCTTGTCGAGCTCGGTGATCATCGTGCGGAAGGTGCGCTCGCTGGTGCGGCTGGCGCGGCCGAGCACGAGTTCATCGAAGATGATGCGGTCGATCTCGTCGATCCAGTCGGGCCGCAGCTGCATCACCTCGAGCCCGGCGGCCTCGTAGCGGGTCCGGGCGAAATCCTCGGTCATCACATAGCGCGTACCGAACAGGGCAATGCGTTTGCGGCCCTCGGCTTTCAGCCGCGCGATGGTCGGGTCGGCGATGTGGAGGAGCGGGAGGCCGGTGGCGGCCTCGACCGCGGGGGCGTAGCGGTTGGTAGTGTTCGAGGCGATGAGGATGGCCTCGGCCCCGCCCGCGGCGAGATTTTGGCCCGCCGCCACGATCATCGCCTGCGCTTCCTCGAGCCGCCCGGCACGCTGGAGCGCGGCATAGGGTGCGAGGTCGACACTCTCGATGAGCAGGCGCGCACTATGCATGCCGCCCAGTGCGCGGGCCACCCCTTCGTTGATGTAGCGATAGTAGAGCGCGGTCGAGTTCCAGCTCGTGCCGCCGATGATCCCCAATTTGCGCAAGATGGCGCCCTCCCACGGCCCCGACAGCCGGGGCACCGGCTGGGGGCTTTAACCCAGTAAGCTCTTGATCGAAAAACCTTTATTCACGAGGCCACCCGATTCCGGCAAGACATTTTTTACCATGTCGGCAGGGCGAGCCCATGGAGCGACGAGCCGTTGCTGCTCAATCGATGTTCTTCCCAATCGTGAAAGGATCAGCCCCCCGGACTAGTCGAGGTTTTTCACGATTTCCTCGACCATCTTCTTGGCGTCCGAGAGGAGCATCATGGTATTGTCCTTGAAGAACAGTTCATTCTCCACGCCGGCATAGCCCGCACCGCCCATCGAGCGCTTGATGAAGAGCGTGGTGCGCGCCTTTTCGACGTCGAGCACCGGCATCCCGTAGATGGGCGACGTCTTGTCGGTCTTGGCAGCCGGGTTGGTGACATCGTTGGCGCCGATCACGAAAGCGACGTCGGCCTGCGCGAATTCCGAATTGATGTCGTCGAGCTCGAACACCTCGTCATAGGGCACGTTGGCCTCGGCCAGCAGCACGTTCATATGCCCCGGCATGCGCCCCGCGACGGGGTGGATGGCATATTTCACCTCGACGCCCTTCTCTTTCAGCATGTCGCTCATCTCGCGAAGGACGTGCTGGGCCTGCGCCACCGCCATGCCATAGCCCGGCACGATGATGACCTTGTCGGCCTGGGACAGGAGGAAGGCGGCGTCCTCCGCGCTGCCCGATTTGTAGGGGCGGTCGATCGCGGGGCCCTTGTCGCCGCCGCCCGACGAGTCCTGCCCGAAACCGCCCGCGATGACGGAAATGAAGCTGCGGTTCATGGCGCGGCACATGATGTAGCTGAGGATCGCGCCCGAGGAGCCGACCAGCGCGCCGGTGATGATCATCGCGCTGTTGCCGAGCGTGAAGCCCATCGCGGCGGCCGCCCATCCCGAATAGCTGTTGAGCATGGAGACGACGACCGGCATGTCCGCGCCGCCGATCGGGATGATCAGGAGGAAGCCGACGATGAAGGCGAGGATGACGATGGTCGGGAAGATCCAGCCCGGCATTGCCGCGCCCTGCATCGCGAACCAGGCGGTCAGCGCGATGATGCCGCCGAGGATGCCGAAGTTGATGACGTGGCGAGCGGGCAGGATGATGGGCGTGCCGCTCATGTCGCCGTTCAACTTGGCAAAGGCGATGACCGAGCCCGAGAAGGTGATCGCGCCGATCGCCGCACCCAGCGCCATCTCGACCCGCGCGACGGGGTCGAGCATGAAGCGCGGTTCGGGCCCGCTGGCAATCTCGACGAGCAGGCCGAAGGCGCCGGGGTTCGAATAGGCCGCGGCCGCGACCAGCACGGCGGCGAGGCCGACGAGGCTGTGGAAGGCGGCAACGAGCTGCGGCATGGCGGTCATAGCGATACGCCGCGCCGTCACGAGCCCGATGACCGCGCCGATGAGGATGGCGCCGAGGATCTCGGGCAGGCTGGCGATCTCGTGCGTGACCAGCGTGGTGACGACCGCAATGCCCATGCCGGCCATGCCGTACATGTTGCCCTTGCGGCTGCTTTCCGGGGAGGACAGGCCGCGCAGGGCGAGGATGAAACAGACGCCCGCGACGAGATAGGCGATGCGCGCCCAGTCGGGGGTGGTGCCGGTGGCGGCAGCGAGCAGGAGCTCCATCACTTGCGCTCCTTCTTCTTATACATCGCCAGCATGCGCTGGGTCACGGCGAAGCCGCCGAAGATGTTGATCGAGGCGAGCACGACGCCGATGAGGCCGAGCCACTTGGCCACGGCATTGCCCGAAGCTGCGGCGGCGATCAGCGCGCCGACGATAATGACGCTCGAAATCGCGTTGGTCACTGCCATCAACGGCGTGTGGAGGGCGGGCGTCACCGACCAGACGACATAATAGCCGACGAAACAGGCGAGCACGAAAATCGACAGGATGGAAATGAAGTCCATGGCCCTCCCCCTTGTGGTTGGCAGCGACCATGGCAAGCGCAGCCCGCGCTGTCGAGGGGCGTGTCGCGCGCAGGCCTGAGCGACCGTATCGCGCCCGTCCCGATCCCGTCATTTCCTCCGTTCCGGACTGTTAACCGGAGCAAGGTTTCCGATTTGATAACCTTTCGTGCGTTATGAGGCGGTAACCGTCAGGGGAGCCGCAGGATGAAGGGCGCGATCAGGAGCGCAAGACAGGGACGAGCCGCAGCCCCCAAGCTGTTCGGCTGGACCCTCCTGCTCGGCCTCGTCTTCGGGTTGATCAGTCTCGGCCAGCCGCTCGAGGACCTCGCGCGCACGCTGCGCAACAACCTCCACCCCACCGCGGCGAGCGGCGACATCGTCGTCGTCGCCATCGACCGCAAGGGGATCGAGGATCTCGGCGCCATGCCCTGGCCGCGCTCGGCGCATGCCAAGCTGATCGAGGAGGCCAATGCGCGCGGCGCCGATGAAATCTATTTCGATCTCATCTTCGCAGGCCGCAGCAATGCTGCCGAAGACAAGGCGCTGCGCGATGCGCTGGCGCGGCACGACAATGTCGTCATCGCCGCCAATGCCGCCTCCGAACGCGACACGGTCAACGACAATCTGCGCTTGCCCCATTCGCAATTCCAGCGCGCCGCCCGGCTCGCCTCGGTTAATTCGCACTTCAATTTCCAGACCGCCGTCTGGGACATGAATTTCGCGACCCGCATCGAGGGACAGACCTTCCCGACCTTCTCGGCCAGTCTCGCGGGGGTAGAGGGTAGCCCCGAGACGACCTTCCCGATCGATTATTCGATCCGCCTCGGCACCATTCCGATCATCAGCGCGATCGACCTGATCGAGGGCCGCGTCGAGGACGAGGCCGTGCGCGGCAAGAAGCTGATCGTCGGCGTCACGCCGCTCGAACTGGGCGATCAGGTCTTCATTCCGGGCGAAGGACGCCGCGGTGGCGTGTTCGTCCATGCCATGGGCGGCGAGACGTTGCTGCGCGGCGTGACGGTCGATCTCGGCTGGATCCCCGGGTTGCTGCTCGCCGCGATCCTGCTGGGGATCGCCTGTTTCAGCGCGCGCGCCCGCTATCGCTTCGCTGCCTTGGCGACCGGCGTCATCGCCCTGCCCGCGCTCGCCTTCGCCTTTGAAACGCATGGCATGATGTTCGACATCGTGCCGGGCATGATGGCGCTGCTCGTCGCGGGGTGGGTGCTGATCTATCGCTTCTACAAGGCGCGCGGGTTCGTGAACAACCTCACCGACCTGCCCAACCTCGCCGCGCTGCGCGCCGAGCGCAACGGCAAGACACGGCCCCTGATCGCCGCCAAGGTCCACAATTATGCCGAGATCGCCTCGACGCTGAACGCCGAGGGCGAAAAGCGCCTCGTCGAACAGATTGTCGCGCGCCTCGCGCTGGGGCGGCACCAGGGGTTCAAGCTCTACCAGGGCGATGAAGGCATCTTCGCCTGGTTCGTCGATGGCGACATCGCCATCTCGCACCATCTCGAGGCGCTTCATGCGCTGTTCCGTACCCCGGTGCGCATCGCCCAACAGCCCTATGACATCGCCATCAGCTTCGGCGTCGAAATGGGTTCGGGCCGCAGCATCGCCAGCCGCCTCGGCTCGGCACTGGTGGCCGCCGACGAGGCGGAGAACGAAGCGATCAAGTGGAAATACCATGATCCCGCGCGCCTCCAGGATACGCCGTGGAAGCTCTCGCTCCTCAGCCAACTCGACGAGGCGATCGAGAAGGGCGAGGTGTGGATCGCGCTCCAGCCCAAGCAGGACCTGAAGAGCAAGCGCATCGTCGCGGCCGAGGCGCTGGCGCGCTGGACCCACCCCGAGAAGGGGCCGATCAGCCCGGTCGAGTTCATCGCCGCGGCAGAGAATAACGATCGCATCACCAACCTCACCCACTTCGTCCTCGACGAGGCGGGCAAGGCGCTGGTGCAATTGCGCAAGACCGACCCCGATTTCTCGATCGCGGTCAACCTGTCGGCGCGAATGCTGACCAATCACCGCCTCGTCGGCGCGGTGCTGTCGATGCTCGACCGCCACGACTTGCCCGCCGAGGCGCTGACGCTGGAGCTGACCGAAACCGCCGCGCTGGCGGGGTCGGGCGCCGATATCGAACTGCTCGGCCAGCTGCGCGCCATCGGCGTGCATATCTCGATCGACGATTATGGCACGGGTCTGTCGACGCTCGACTATCTCAAGAAGGTGCCGGCCAGCGAGCTCAAGATCGACCAGAGCTTCGTCAAGTCGATGCGCGACAATCGCTCCGACCTCATCATGGTGCAATCGACCATCGCGCTGGCCCATTCGCTCGACCGCAAGGTGGTCGCCGAAGGGGTCGAGGACCGACAGGTGCTCGAACAGCTCGCCATGCTCGACTGCGACCTGGCGCAGGGTTTTGCCATCGGCCGCCCGATGACGCTCGAGGAAATGCGCCGCCGCCTCGAGCGCGAGAAGAAGCGCCGCGTCGCCTGATCGGCTGGCGCGGGTCCCCGCCCCTTCCTTTCGACGCCTGACAGCCGTCTCGCCTCGAGGCGCAATGACGCGATGAACGCCCGTCGACTGCTTGGCGGCGTCGCACGATCCCGACGACCTTCCTGCCCTCATCGACCGTCCGACACCTTCGGCAAGTAACTGGAGCGATGGCACCTCCTTTTATTTGCGCGTTCGCGAACATCCCCTCGGTTATGGTAAATAACTTGCTAACCTTTTCCATTAAGGTTAATAGGCGGGTCTGTGCGCGGCTCGGCGTGCCTGATTCTGAAGGGGATGAAACATGGCCAAGAACAAGAAACCGACCCGCGGTTGGGTCATCTGGGATTTCTGGAAAGAACTCGTCGGTGGCGGCAGCGGAAGCGGCAGCCAGGCTGGCTAAATCCAGCGCTGACAACCCAAAAAGACTAACCCGGCTTCGGCCGGGTTTTTCTTTGTTTCAAAGATGGTTACTGGCGCGCGCAGTCATTTGCGCGGCGAAACGAACGGGCCGTGGCCCGGCCGATGATCAACCCATGGCGCGGAGGCGCTCGTGGACGATCTCGCCGCCCTTCGTGAGCCGGATCCCGGCCACCAATTCGTCCTCGTCCGGGAGGAGCAACCGGCCGTCTTGCGCGGGCGAATCACCCGCCGATTCGTCGTCCGATCCCACCGTGTAGGCGAGCAGGAAATTGGCGAGGTTGCGCGAGAAGAGCGCAGCGGCATCGCCCGCCAAAGTGCGCGCCAATTGCACCGCGCCGACGATCTTCACCCCGTGGCGCTCGACCGTCTCGCCCGCCACGCAGCCTTCGACATTGCCGCCCGCTTCGGCGGCAAGGTCGACGATCACGCTGCCCGGCTTCATGGTCTTGAGCTGTGTATCGCTGATCAGCCGCGGCGCGGGACGCCCGGGAATGAGCGCTGTGGTGATGACGATGTCCTGCTTGCCGATATGGTCCGAGACCAGTTCGGCCTGCGCTTTCTTATATTCCTCGGAGGTCTCGCCGGCATAGCCGCCCGCGCCCTCGCCCTCGATGCCCTCGACCGCCTCGACGAAGATCGGCTTGGCGCCCAGCGACTGGATCTGTTCCTTGGTGGCCGAGCGCACGTCGGTGGCGCTGACCTGCGCGCCCATGCGCTTGGCGGTGGCGATCGCCTGGAGGCCGGCGACGCCCACCCCCATCACAAAGACCTTCGCCGGGCTCACCGTGCCCGCCGCAGTCATCATCATCGGGAAGGCGCGCTCGAAGAGCGAGGCGGCGTCGACCACTGCCTTGTAGCCCGCGAGGTTCGACTGCGAGGAGAGAATGTCCATCGACTGCGCGCGGGTGATGCGCGGCATCCACTCCATCGCCAGCGCTTCCAGCCCGAGCCCGGCATAGCCGCCGATCTCGGCCCCGCGCGTGGCGGGCGACAATGCGCCCAGCAGCACGGCGCCCTTCTTGGCGCCCTTCAATTCGGACGGGTCGGGCCCCATCACGGTGAGGAGCACGTCCCCCTTGGTGACAGCATCCTGCCGTGTCACGATCCTCGCGCCCGCCGCTTCATAGGCGTCATCCCCGATCCCGGCGCGCGTCCCGGCGCCCGCCTCGATGAGGATGTCATATCCCTTGGCGGCCAGTTTCTTGACCGTTTCGGGGATGGCGGCGACGCGGGGCTCGCCCGCGCCTTCCTTGAGGACCGCGAGCTTCATCAATTGGCGATGATGATCATCACGAGGATGACGATCGGGACGGTCAGGTAGATGCCCCATTTGAGCAGGCTGAGGAAATGGCTCCAGGTCGCGCGGTGCGCGGGATAGTCCATTTCGGTCGCGGTCGGATATTTCTTGTCGGCCATGATGTCCTCTGTCGCAAATGCGTGAATTTCTCGACCGCCACTTAAGCCCGCACCGCCATTCCCGACAAGCCCCTTGCCAAGCCCTTAACCCCTATTTCATCGTCTGCCGCTATGACGGAGGGTGAAACGGGAGGAATGTCCATGCGCGAACCCACGGTGCGATCGCTGCTGTTGCTCGATTCGGATGCCGATGAACGTCGCATCGTTTCGACGGTTGCCCAGCGCGCCGACTGGATGGTGGTGGGCGCCGCCGATATCGAGACCGCGACCGGCCTCCTTCAGGGGCCGCATGGTCGCGAGGTGCGCGCCGCGATCCTGTCGAGCTGGGACGGTGCGACCGGTCCGGCCTTCCTCGAAGCGCTGCGCGAGGAGCGCCCCGACCTGCCCGTGATCGTGCTTGCCGATGCGGGCTCGGTCGAACTGGCGGTCGATGCGATGCGCGCCGGGGCGTCCGATTATCTGTCCAAGCCCGTTGCGCCCGAACGCCTCCTGGAAGCCTTGAATACCCATGCCGACCGCCGCCGCCCCGGCGGCGAGCTCGCGCCCTTGTCGGAAAAGCTCGACGTCGAACTGAGCCTCGAGCAGCTGGTCGGCGCCGCGCCGCAATTCCGCTCGGCGCTCGCGGTCGCGGCCAAGGCGGCACGCAACCGCCTGCCCGTGCTGGTCGTCGGCGAGCCCGGCACCGGCAAGGAAAGTTTCGCCCGCGCCATCCACCAGGCCAGCCTTCGCGCGCGCGGCCCGCTGGTGACGCTCGATGCCAAGCTCGTCAGCGAAAAGTCGATCGAGAGCGAATTATTCGGCCATGTCGCGGGCGCCTTTCCGGGCGCTTTTTCCGAAAAGACCGGGCGCCTCGTCGAGGCCAATGAAGGCACCCTCCTGATCAAGAACATCGCCCGCCTGCCGCTCGAAACGCAAAATGCGCTCGATCGGACGCTGGCGACGGGTGAAGTCCGGCCGGTCGGCTGCAACGGCTCGTCGAGCGTCGACGTACGCCTCATCGCCACGTCCAACCGACCCCTGCCCGCCGAATTCGACGCGCGGCTGAAGGAGCGGGTGGAGAATACCGTCGTCATCCTGCCGTCGCTGCGCGAGCGCTCGTCCGACATTCCCGCGCTGGCGCGCCACTTCCTCGCGCGCATCGCCGAACAGCCGGGGATGCGCCCGCTGTCGATCGGCAATGACGCGCTCGCCGTGCTGATGCGCTACGGTTGGCCGGGCAATCTGCGCCAGCTGGGCAGCGTCCTGTTCCGTGCCGCGGTGGCTTGCGAGGGCAACAGCCTGACCGCCGATGACTTTCCGCACATCGCCATTCAGTCGCGCTTCACCGGGCGCAAGTCCGACGCGCGCACCGAATTGTCGAAGGCGAGCAGCGATCAGGCGCTGGCGGGCGCGGGCCCCGTCACCATTTTCGACGAGGACGGCCACATCCGAACCCTGTCCGACATTGAGGCCGACCTCATCCGCCTCGCCATCGGCCATTATCGCGGTCGCATGACCGAAGTGGCGCGCCGCCTCGGCATCGGGCGTTCCACGCTCTATCGCAAGCTCGGCGATCTCGGCATCGACACCGCGGCCTGAGGCGCATAGCGTGGCGGGCATGACCCGCATCCTCATCACTGGCGCCGCCTCCGGGATCGGCAAGGCCTGCGCCGTGCATCTCGCCGAGCGGGGCGCGCGCCTCCTCCTCAACGACATCGCCCCCCTCACCCCGCCTGCGGGCGATCATGAGGTGATGGTCGGCGACGTGTCCGACCCCGCTTTCTGGGAAGGCGCGGAGCTTGGCGTGCTCGACGGCGCCATCGTCAATGCGGGCATCGGCACCGCCGCGCCGATCCGCGACCTCTCGTTCGAGGAATGGCGGCGCACCATGGCGATCAACCTCGATGGCGCCTTCCTGACGCTGAAGGCTGCGCTGGGGGCGATGAACGAGGGCGGGAGCATCGTCACCATCTCCTCGGCCAGCGCGCTCAAAGCCTTCCCCCACACCGCTGCCTATGGCACCAGCAAGGCCGCGCTGATCCAGCTTACCAAGATCGCCGCCGCCGAGGCCGCGCGGCGCCGCATTCGCGTCAACGCCATCGCGCCAGGCGGGGTCGATACGCCGATCTGGAACCCGATGCTCGACGAGGAGAAGGACCGCGACGAGCAGATCGCCGCGATGGGGGCGACCGTGCCGCTCGGCCGCTATGCCCGGCCCGACGAAATCGCCGCGCAGGTCGCCTTCCTCCTGTCGGACGATGCTGCCACCATCACCGGCAGCGTGCTGACGAGCGACGGCGGCACGGTCCTCTAGTCAAGCCTCCCCGGCGCGCTTAAGCTGTTTCGCAACAGCAACGAGACACTGGGGACGACATATGAAAACGCATTTTCTTGGCGGGCTGGCGCTGGGCGCGCTGGCGGCGGCCTGCGCGCCGGTGAACCAGACGGTCGAGACCATCGCCGCGCCGATCGAAGCCGCTGCCGCGAGCGAGGTGGCCAATGCCGCCTTCGATGCGCTTGCCGCCTCCTACCTCGATATGGATGCGCAGCTCGATCCCGTCAGTGCGACGACGCGCGGCGACCACCGGTTCGATGATCGCGTGACCGACCTGTCGGCGAGCGGGCGCGCGCTCATGATGGCGCAGGTCGACCGCCACCTCGACTGGCTGGCGCAAATCGACCGCGACGCGCTGAGCCGCGACCGTCAAGTCGATGCCGCCCTGCTCGAGAACGCGCTGCGCTACACCCGCTGGCAGATGATCCACGAGCGGGTCTGGGCGCGCGATCCGCAAATCTACCAAGGCTATGCCGGCGGTGCGCTCTACGGCCTCGCCGCGCGCGATTTCGCCCCGTGGGACGTGCGCTTGAAGGCGGCGACCGCGCGAATGCAGGCCTTGCCGCGAATCTTCGCGGCCGCGCGCGCCAATCTCGATCCCGCGCTGGTCCCACCGATCATGGCGCAGACCGTCGCATCGCAGCACGCCGGCCTGACCAGCATCATCGACGGCATGCTGGCACCGCATAAGGACGCGCTGTCGGCGGCCGATGCCGCGGCCTTCGATGCCGCTTATGCCGCCTTGAAGCCCGCGATCGCCGAGCATCAGGCGTGGCTCAACGACACGCTCGTGCCGAATGCCAGCGGCACCCACGCCCTCGGCATGGATCGCTATCGCACCAAGCTCCAGTTCGCGCTCCAGTCGCCATTGAGCCTCGAGGAGATCAAGGCGATGGCCGAGGCGACGATCGTCGACAGCCGGGACGCGATGGCGCAGCTCGCCACGCAGGCGCTCACCGCCAAGGGCATGGCCGTCCCCACCGACCAGCAGGCGCTGATCGAGGCGGGGCTGGCGCTGTCATACGCCGTCCGCCCCGAGCGCGAGGAGCTCGAGCAATATGCCCGCAACCTCGTCGACCAGTCGACCGATTTCACGCGCGAAAAGGATTTCATCACCATTCCGCCCTTGAATTTCGAAATCATCACCATGCCCGAATTCCAGCAGGGCTATGCAGTCGCCTATGCCGATCCGCCGGGGCCGCAGGAACAGCATCTTCCCGCTTTCTACGCGGTATCGCCCATCCCGGCCGACTGGACCGACGAACAGGCAGTGAGCTTCCTCAGCGAATATAATCACTACATGATCCACGAACTCAACATCCACGAGGCGATCCCGGGGCATATCCTCCAGCTCGCGCATAGCGTGCAGAACGACAGCGACCTGCGCGCCGTCCTCTGGTCGGGTAGCTTCGTCGAAGGCTGGGCGGTCTATTCCGAAGAAGTCATGCGCGAGCTCGGCTATCTCGACTATGACCCGCTCTACCAGATGACCGTGCACAAGATGCGGCTGCGCGCGGCGGCCAATGCGCTGCTCGATATCGGCATCCACACCGAGGGCATGACCGAAGCCGAGGCGATGGAGCTGATGACGGTCCGCACCTTCCAGCAGGAGCGCGAAGCGGCGGGCAAGTGGGTGCGCGCCAACCTCGGCTCGACCCAGCTGCCGACCTATATTGTCGGCTATCTCGAGCATATGGCGCTACGCGAGGAAGCCGAGGCGCGGCTCGGCGACGACTTCGACCTCAAGGCCTATCATGACGCGGTGTTGAGCCACGGCTCGCCGCCGGTGCGCTATGCCCGCGCGCTGATGTTCGATTTGCCGATCGAGTAAGCGCCTAGAGCGGTAATTTGGGGGTGAGGGCCTCGTCCTTGAGGCCCC
This sequence comes from Sphingomicrobium arenosum, assembly GCF_026157085.1. Lineage (NCBI taxonomy): Bacteria > Pseudomonadati > Pseudomonadota > Alphaproteobacteria > Sphingomonadales > Sphingomicrobiaceae > Sphingomicrobium > Sphingomicrobium arenosum. Next base: position 488,090 of record NZ_JANPVN010000001.1, on the reverse strand, counting down.
GCCACACTTTCAGCGCCTGAACGGTCTCGGGCACGTCGTGGACGCGCAATATCTGCGCGCCCTGCTCGGCGGCTTTCAGCGCGAGAGTGAGGCTGCCGGGCAGGCGCTGGTCGGCCTCCGCCTCGCCCGCCAGCGCGCCGATCATCCGCTTGCGGCTGGCGCCCAGGAGGATCGGGCAGCCGAGGCCGTGAAAGGCGGCGAGCCCGTTCATCAGCGCCAGATTGTGCTGCACGCTCTTGCCGAAGCCGATGCCCGGATCGAGGATGAGACGCGCCTTGTCGATGCCGCGCTCGGCGGCCCAGGCGACGCGGTCCTCGAGCCAGAGCCAGATGTCGATGAGCGGGTGATCGTAGCGGGGGTTGTCCTGCATCACCTGCGGGTCGCCCTGCGCGTGCATCAGCACGATTGGCACGTCCGAGGCGGCAGCAACCTGTACCGAACGTTCGTCCCAGCCCAGCGCCGAGACGTCGTTGATCATATGCGCGCCAAGTTGGAGCGCGCGCTCCATCACGCCGGCCTTGCGCGTGTCGACCGACACGGCATTGCCGCCCTTGGCAAGCCGCTCGATGACGGGTGCGACACGCTCGATCTCGTCGCCTTCCCAGACGGTGCGCGCGCCGGGCCGTGTGCTCTCCCCGCCCACATCGAGGATTGCCGCGCCCGCAGTCGTCATGTCGGCGCCAGCGAAGCAGGCGGCATCGACGCTGTCGTGGCTGCCGCCGTCGGAGAAGCTGTCGGGAGTGACGTTGAGGATACCCATCACGCGCGGCTGGTCGAGCGGGATTGTACGTTCGCCCAGCTGGAGCGGCACGCGCGGCTGGGTGATCGCCTGCCACTGCGCCGCCATGTCGTCGTCAAAGCTGGCTTCCACCCCTTCGACCGGCACCAGTTCGCTGCGGCTCAACCGATTGCTGTCATCGAGGCGGAGGAGTTCGACCGCCGCGAACCACAGCATCCCGCCCGCCAGCCGCGCGACCTTGCCGTCATGGCCGAAGGGCGCATCGACGAAAGCGGTGGGACGAAGGATAGTCCGGGTCATTACTGTCCGAGCGTGGCGATATGGCGCTGGCGCAGGACGTCGATGTCGCGCCATTCGCCATCGAGCTCGATCTTCCAGAAGGTCCAGCCGTTGCAGCTCGGCGCACCCTGCAAATTCTTGCCGACCTGGTGAATCGAACCCGAATGGCTGCCACTCTTGAGGCTGCCGTCGAGGCCGACGGTGGCCTGCCAGCGACCCTTGGCGTCCTGCAGCACCGTACCGGGCGCGATCATGCCGTTCTCGACCAGTGCGCCGAAGGCGACGCGCGGCGCCGAGCGCTTCTCGGCAATGGTCACCATCTGGCTTTCATCCAAGGGCATTTCGCCGTCGATGCGCGCCTGCGCCGCCTCGATATAGTCGCGCTCGCGCTCGAGCCCGATCCAGCGGCGGTTGAGGCGCTTGGCCACCGCGCCGGTCGTGCCGGTGCCGAAGAAGGGATCGAGCACGACATCGCCCGGCTTGGTGCAGGCGAGCAGCACGCGGTAGAGCAGCGCCTCGGGCTTTTGCGTCGGATGCACCTTGTCGCCCGCATCGTCCTTCAACCGCTCGCCGCCCGAACAGATGGGCAGCGTCCAGTCGGAGCGCATCTGCACATCCTCGTTGAGGGCCTTCATGGCGCGATAATTGAACTTGTATTTCGACGTTTCCGACTTGGCGCACCACAGCAGTGTCTCATGCGCATTGGTGAAGCGCGTGCCGCGGAAATTGGGCATGGGGTTGGTCTTGCGCCAGATGATGTCGTTCAAGATCCAATAGCCCATGTCCTGGAGGATCGCGCCGCAGCGGAAGATATTGTGATAGCTCCCGATCACCCAGATCGAGCCGTCGTCCTTAAGGATGCGGCGCGCCTCGGCGAGCCAATCGCGGGTGAAATCGTCATAGGCCTGGAAGCTTTCGAACCGGTCCCATTCATCGTCGCAGGCATCGACCTTGCCGCCTTCGGGGCGCAAGAGGTTGCCGCCCAATTGGAGATTGTAAGGCGGGTCGGCGAAGATGAGATCGACCGACTTGTCGGGCATGCGCGCCATGGCGGCGATGCAATCGCCCTCGATGATCTGGTCGAGGGGGAGCACCTTCTTCGAGGTCCGCTTACGCTTGGCGGTGCCGCGCGCGAGTTCGGGGTCGCAATAGGCCTCGATGGGGGTCAGTTCGTTCATGCCCGGTCCTTTTCGTGTCGGACCATGACCCCTGAATCAACCATGATTCGCGGTCAAGATTCGGCGGGGAATCAGGCTTTTAACGCGCAAGTCTGTCAAAAGGACTCACGCACCCCTTAACCACAACATCTTGAGTCCGGCGGAATCGATGGGACTCAACCCCTTGTGGTGTGACTCCAAAGACTCGGTTGCGAAATTAAATGAGCGCGAGCTGCGCCACGGGGGCGAAACTGCGGCGGTGGATGGGGCTCGGCCCTTGTTCGCGCAGCGCCTGGAGATGCCTGGCGGTGCCATAGCCCTTGTGCTGGCCAAAGCCGTAGCCGGGGTGGACGATTTCATAATCGGCCATCATCGCGTCGCGTGTTTCCTTGGCGATGATCGAGGCCGCCGCAATGCATTTTTGCGACGCATCGCCGCCGATGATCGCCCGCGCGCCGGCCCAGCGCCATTCGGGGCGGCGGCCCTCGGGGGTGAGGTTACCGTCGATGAGGATTTCGGCGGGATCGCAGCCCAAGGCGACGCAGCACTGCTCCACCGCCCGCGCCATCGCCAGCATGGTGGCGTTGAGGATGTTGTAGGCGTCGATTTCCTCGACGCTAGCGATCCCAACGCCGACCTTGCAGCGCTCGCGGATACGTCCCGCCAGCACGGCGCGCTTCTCGGCCTTCAGCTTCTTGGAATCATCGAGCCCGCGGATGGGGGTACCACACAAGTGCACGGCGGCCGCCACGACGGGCCCGGCGAGCGGCCCCCTGCCCGCTTCATCGACGCCAACGATCATGCTTCAGCCTCGTCCGACATGCTCCGGAAGGCGCCACATCTCGCTGATGCAATCAAGGTCGATGCGATGAACCGACCGTTCGACCGCCGCGCGCATCTTCAAATGCGCCTCGGTGGGTGCCTCGAGATAGGGCGCAAACGCTGCATCGCGGGTCGCCTTGTCGGGCCACAGCGCGATGGCGCACAGATTGCCCGCCTCGTTGGTGAAGAGCGAGGAGCCGAAGCTGCCATCGGGATAGAGCATCGCGGTGACCTCTTCCCAGCCCTCGCGGAATTGCGCCTCCATCCCTTCCTTGATCACCCACTCGAAGAAAGTGGCGATCACGACGGCATCTCCTCTCCGCCCTCTCCAATCCGCCACGGCGGATAGCGGCGGTTCTCGCCCGCCTTGTAGAGGAAGACGGCGTTACCGGCAGGATCGCGCAGCCGCGCCTCGCGCCACATCCACGGCTGGGCGCGCGGCCCATGTTCGAACGGCAGCCCCTCGCGCGCGAGCCGCTCGACGCGGCTGTCGAGATCGTCGCATTCGAAATAGACGGCGAAATTCTCCGCGACGGGCGCATCGGGATCGCACTGGACCGAGAAGGTCGTACCCCCGCCCGTTTCGAAGCGGGCATATTGGTTGTCGGGGCTGTCGACGATCTGGCGAAGGCCGATGCGTTTGTAGAAATCGACCATCTTGTCATAGTCGGTGCCGGTGACGGTCAGCTGGTTGAGACGCGGCGCGACGTCGCGGCCGGTGGCGCCCACATCCATGCGAATGCGCGACAGGCCGAGCGGGCCGTGCCCTTGGCCGAGACCGGGGGCTTCGTGGAGCCCCATGCGCACGAACATGCGCGCGCGATCGATCGCCTCGTTGAGGCCGATGCCGCCGCCGATGAAGGCGGCGATGGCAGCCGACAGCGTGCAGCCGGTGCCATGGTCGTGCACCGTGTCGATGCGGGTGCCCTGCCAGCTGGTGATGTTGTCATCCTCGATCAGCGCGTCGGCGAGCGCCTCGCCCTCTTCATGGCCACCGGTCAGCAGCACGGGCGAGCCGTGGCGCCCGACGAGCTGGAGCGCGCCCGCGATGGGGTCGTCCTCGCCGGTCAGCTGGACGACCTCGGGCATGTTGGGGGTCGACAGGGTCGCGATCTCGAACAATTCGCCCAAGGCTTGCACCGTCGCCTCGTCGGCCAGATGATCGCCCGAGGTGGCGACGATGACCGGATCGACGATGATCGGCACCTTGCCATCCAATTCGCGCAGCCGCTGCGCGATGGCGCGGGTGGTGAAGGCGCTGCCGGTCATCCCCACCTTGATCGCGCTGACCTCGAAATCGGCGAGCACGGCGTCGATCTGTTCGAGCACGATCTCGGCGGGCACGGGATGGATCGCGCCGACGCCGGTGGTATTTTGCGCGGTGACCGCGGTGATCGCGGTGCACGGATGCGCGCCGAGCATGGTGATGGTGCGCACGTCGGCCTGGATCCCTGCCCCGCCGCCGCTGTCCGATCCTGCAATCGAGAGGATTACCGGTGTCGCCCTTGTGTTCATGAAACCTCTTTCACCGCCGCGACGACATGATCGACCCATTGTTCGACCATCGCGGCATCTTCCCCCTCGGCCATCACCCGGACGAGCGGCTCGGTGCCCGACTTGCGGATCACCATGCGCCCATCCTTGGCAAGCGCGGCCTCGGCTTCCTGGATCGCCTGCTTGACGCGCGCGTCCGCGAGCGGATCCCCGCCCGAGTAGCGCACATTTTTCAGGTACTGGGGAATGGTATCGAACTGGTTAAGCATCTGCGACGCCGGTTTGTCCGCATCGACCATCGCCGCGAGGATCTGCAAGCCCGCCACCAGCCCGTCGCCGGTGGTGGCATGATCGGTCAGGATGATATGCCCCGATTGCTCGCCGCCGACGTTGCAGCCACGCTTGCGCATTTCCTCGAGCACGTAGCGATCGCCCACCTTGGCACGAACGAGGTCGAGGCCATTGGCCTTCATGTGCCGTTCGAGCCCGAGATTCGACATGACGGTGGCGACGAGCGCGTCGCCCTTGAGCTGGTCGTGCTTCTTCTTGTGCAGCGCGATGAGCGCCATCAGCTGGTCGCCGTCGATGATACGGCCCTTCTCGTCGCAGACGATCAGCCGGTCGGCATCGCCGTCGAGCGCGAGCCCGATATCGGCGCCCGAAGCGACCACCGTTTCCTGCATCAGCGAGGGCGCGGTCGAACCGCAGCCGTCGTTGATGTTGGTGCCGTCGGGCTCGACGCCCAAGGTGATGAGGTCGGCGCCCAATTCCCACAGCGCCAGCGGCGCGGCCTTGTAGGCGGCACCATTGGCGCAATCGAGGACGATCTTGAGCCCATCGAGGCGCAGGCGATTGGGAAAGGTCGACTTGGCGAAATGAACATAGCGCCCGATCGCATCGTCGATGCGCTTGGCGCGCCCGATCCGGGCGCTCTCGACGAGCCCGGGTTCATCGGTGATCAGCGCCTCGATCGCGTGCTCGTCCTCGTCCGACAGCTTGTAGCCGTCGGGGCCGAACAGCTTGATGCCATTGTCCTCGAACGGATTGTGGCTGGCCGAGATCATGACGCCCATGTCGGCGCGCATCGAATGGGTCAGCATGGCGACGGCGGGGGTCGGCATGGGGCCGAGCAGGACGACGTCCATGCCCACGCTGGTGAAGCCCGCGACCAGCGCGCTTTCCATCATATAGCCTGACAATCGCGTGTCCTTGCCGATGACGACGCGGTGGCGATGGTCGCCGCGCTGGAAATGGGCACCCGCGGCCTGCCCGACCTTCAGGGCCATGCGCGCGGTCATGGGTTCCGCATTGGTTCGACCGCGAATCCCGTCGGTGCCGAAAAATTGTCTGCTCATGGGGCAGCGGCATAGCCCGCCCGTCCCCAAGATGCGAGGGGGTGAGCGGCAGGAGACGCCGCCAGATTGCCTTTTGCTACCGATCGCCTACGTTCGCAGCCGCACAAGAGCGGGGAATTTTTCATGGAATGGCTTGCCGAGACGATCGCCTTCATATCTTCGGTGGTCTTTGCCGAGGTCACCATCGTCGGCCAGCCGGTCGGGGTCATCGTCATGTGGCTGGCCATCCCGATGGTCGTGACGACGCTTGGCCTCGGCTTCATCAACTTGCGCGGCTTTGCCCACGCCATCTCGGTGCTACGCGGCAAGTTCGTCGATGAGAAGGCCGACGGCGCGCTCACTCCCTTCCAGGCGCTCGCCACCGCTTTGTCGGGCACGGTTGGCCTCGGCAATATCGCGGGCGTGGCGATCGCCATCGCCACCGGCGGGCCGGGCGCGGCCTTCTGGATGTTCATCATCGGCTGGTTCGCGATGAGCCTTAAGTTCGCCGAGGTGACGCTGGGCCTCAAATATCGCGAGATCGGGCGTGACGGCGAGGTGCGCGGCGGGCCGATGTACACGCTCAAGAACGGGCTGGCGCAGCGCGGGCTGCCGCGTCTCGGCCTCGTCCTCGGCGGCATCTGGGCATTTTTCGCCATCTTCGGCGGGCTACCGATGTTGCAGGTGAACCAGAGCTACGAGCTGACGACCAGCGCCTTCGGCGTGGCGGATACGCCGACCAATGCCACGCTTTACGGCCTCGGCATGGCGGTTTTGGTGGGCGCGGTAATTTTCGGTGGGGCGCGGCGGCTGGGGCGCGTGACCGCCGCGATCGTGCCCGCCATGGGCGTGGTCTACCTGATCGGCGTGCTGGCGATCCTGGTTGTCGGCTGGCGCGACATCCCGGGCGCCTTGTCCTTCATCGTCTCAGACGCCTTCACCGGCGAGGCGGCGGCAGGCGGCGCGCTCGGCGCCTTCATCATCGGCATGCGCCGTGCGGTCTTCTCGACCGAAGCGGGCATCGGCTCGGCGGTCATCGCGCACAGCCAGAGCCGCACCGACGAGCCGGTCGCCGAGGGGATGGTCGCGCTCCTGGAGCCGTTCATCGACACCGTCGTCATCTGTTCGCTGGGGGCGCTCGCCATCGTCGTGGCGGGGACATGGAACGAACCCGGCGCGGAAGGCATCGCCATCACCGCCGCCGCCTTCGCGCAGATCGGACCGATCATGCCGTGGCTGCTGACGCTCGCGGTCTTCCTGTTTGCCTATTCGACGCTGTGTGCGTGGGGCTTCTACGGTCTCCAGGCATGGACCTATCTGTTCGGCGAAGGGCCGCACAAGGTGTGGATCTTCCGCCTCTTCTACCTCGGCTCGATGCCGGTAGCGGCGATCCTGTCGGTCGGCGCGGTCGTGGATTTCGTCGACAGCGCCTTCTTCCTCATGGCCATCCCCAACATCATCGCGCTCTACTGGTTCTGGCCCGAGTTGAAGGCAATGGTCGACGATTACTGGAGCCGCGTCGTCAAAGGAGGCGCCACAGCCCCGTCGGATACGCCCCCAGCCAGCCATGCGCCCAGGTGACGGCGAGGAAGAGCAGTGTCCCAAGGATCAGCGCGAAGGCGCCGGGGTGCGCGAAACCCTTGGCGAAAGGCCAAAAGCTGGTGCGCGCCTGCCAATCCTTCCACGCCTCGCCCATGAGCTTGCGCTTCTTCACGTCCTGACCCGCCGCGCCGAGGAGCGCGGTGAAGAGGATCGAGGTCGACACCATCCAGCTCGGTAAGGTCGGGTTGATGACCATGTGACTGAGCGCCCAAAGCGCGAAGCCCCACATCATCGGGTGGCGCGTGATGGCATAGACGCCGCCGACGGGCCGCGCGGCAATCTTGTCGGCATCGGGCTGCGGCAGCGCGGGATTACCGCGCAGCGAGCCGGCGAAAAGCACCATCGCGAACCAGGTGACGAGGCTGACCGGCCACCAGAAGGGGAGCGGGTCGAACAGGTGCGGCGCACCCGAGAGCGCCTTATAGGCCTCGCTCATCCCCCACAGGCAAAGGAGCGCGACCAGCGAATAGAGCGCCATGAAGCCGCCCGCGCCCAACCGACGCACCAGCGGCGCTCGGAAAGGGTGGCTCAAGAGCAGGTGGGTGGCGGGAAAGGCCGCCGCCCATAGCGCGAGAGCGGCCTCCCCGTTCACCGGCCCGTCCCTTTCACCGCCGATAAGCCTTGGGCAATTGTTCGCGCACGAGGCTGCGATAGCGCCGCGCGAGCGCGGTCTGCCGGTTCTCGAGGCTTTGCTCGACCCCGTCGATCCATACGCGCTCGGCATGGCTGGTGAGTTCGAGCGGATCGCCCGACCAGAGCACGACATCGGCGCGCGCACCGGGTGCGAGGACGCCGATCTCGCCGTCCATCCCGATCATCGACGCGGGTGTCGAGGTGATGGTGGCAAAGGCTTGCCCCCAGCTGAGGCCGGTGTGGCCGGGCACGCGGCCAATGGCGACGAGATTGCCCGCCATCTGGCGCCCGTTCTGCGCCCCGCGCGTGACGAAATCGTTGATCTGCGCAGCCGAGACCTCGACCCCGGCGGCGACCATGCGCCCCGCATTGCTCTGGGTGGACGCGAGGCTCTCGAAGCTGCCGGGACGGTTCTGCGTCGGTTCGACGATCACCGGGATGCCCGCCGCCGCGATCTGGTCGGCGACGAGATGTCCCTCTGACGCGCCCAAAAGGATGAGGTCGAGATTGCGAAATTCGCGCTTCAGCCGGATGAGGTTGACGATATCGACCGCGCGATTGGCGACGACCATCATCGGCACCTCGCCCGCCACGACGGGACCCAGCGCCTCGATGTCGGCACTGGTCAGCAGGCTTTCATCGGGCAGGTCGCGATAAGCACCCTCGCCATTCGCGCGGCGCAGCCCTTCGCGCAGCTCGGCCACGCTGCCCGAGCGCGAGCCGCCGGCGATGCCCGCGCCCGCTTCGCCGAGATAGACGAGCTGGAAGGCCTTGCCGCGCGTGATCGGGTCATAGTCGGTGGCGGTGTCGATCACCGCGCCTTGGCCCGCGAAGATGCGGTCGCCCGGCGACGGAGCCACGAGAGCACGCGTCACGCCATCAGCGCGCGCCACCCCGATCGGGCCGGCGGCGGGATTGACGCTCCAGGTGACATCGATCGCGGCGCTATGCGGGCTGCCGCCATTGCCGCTGTCGTCCGAGCCCGAGGCGGACAGGTCGATTTCCGACAGGCCGATGCGGCTGAACGGAGCGACGAGGCCGGGTGAGACCCATTTGCCGGTGGCATGGAGCATGGTCGCGCCTTGGGGCACGCGCACGCTGCCCGCCGCGCCCGCCGCGACGATGCGGCCATTTTCGACGATGACGACGCCATTCTCGATGGGGGCCGAGCCGTCGCCCAGTGCTACGGTGCCGCCCGAGATGACGACCGGCTGTGCGGTGGCGGCCGTGCTGGTGAGCAGACTGGCGGCGATGGCGCTCAGGATGCGGCGGTTCATTTGACGTCTCCCATGCCGGGCTGGCCGAGTTCGAAATCGCTCACCGGGCGCAGCGCCGGATTGTCGGCATCATAAAGCAGCGCCCCGTCGATCCAGACCTTGGCGGGCCGGGTGTAGACGCTGAAGGGATTACCGTTCCACAGCACGACGTCGGCCATCTTGCCGACTTCGAGGCTGCCGGTCTGGTCGTAGATGCCGAGGCTCTTGGCGGGATTGGCGCTGAGCCACTGCCACGCTTCGGCTTCGGATATATCGATGCCCATGCGCGCGCCCGACGCCATCGCCTTGGCGGCTTCCTGGTTCAGGCGCTGGATTCCGTCGGCATCGTCCGAATGGACGATCGCGCAGGCACCCGCCGCATGGACATAGGCGACATTTTGCGGGAGGCCGTCATAGGCTTCCATCTTGAAGCCGTACCAGTCGGCCCACATCGCCGAACAGGTCCCCGCCTCGCGCAGCCGGTCGGCGATCTTGTAGCTCTCGACGGCATGCTGGAAGCTGGTGACCTTGTAGCCGAACTCCTCGGCCATGGTCAGCATGATCGCCATTTCATCGGCGCGGTAGCAGTGGTTGTGGACGAGAATCTCGCCGTCGAGCACGCCGCGCAGCGTGTCCAGCGCAAGGTCGCGGGTCGGCATCTCGCCGCCCTCGGCCTCATATTTGTCCCACTGGCGGTCATAATCCTGCGCCTCGATCCAGGCGGCGCGGACCTGCCCGACATTGCCCATCCGGCTGCCGGGTCCGCCCTTGTCGCCATAAACGCGCTTGGGGTTTTCGCCGCAGGCCATCTTGAGGCCATAAGGCGCGCCCGGGAACTTCATGTCCATGACCGAGGCGCCGGGCACGTTTTTCAACGTCACCGAACGCCCGCCGAACAGATTGCCCGAGCCGGGCAGCACCTGGAGGCTGGTCACCCCGCCATTGGCGAGCGCGCGCGAAAAGCCGGGGTCCTGCGGCCAGACGCTATGTTCGGTCCAGACGTAAGCCGTGTTGGGGCCGGTCAGCTCATTCCCGTCGGACAGGCTCTCGATCCCCGGGCTGGGATAATTGCCGAGGTGGCTGTGCACGTCGATGATGCCCGGCGTGACATACATGCCGGTGCCGTCGATGACCTGCACGCCCGCGCGCGCGCCAAGCTCGCTCGCGGCGCCGATGCCGGTGACGATGCCATCCTCGAGCAGCACCGCGCCATTGTCGATACGCCCGCCATTGCCGTCGAACACTGTCGCGCCGGTGATGAGCGTCGGCACGCCCGGATAGGCTTCGTAGGTCGAGGCAAAGGGGTTCTTGTCGAACAGCGTGGGCGGCGACTTGTCGCTGTCGCCCGCATTGGCGGTGGCGCAGGCGCAAAGGCCCAAGGCTGCGCCGGCAAGGAAGATGGATCGCATGGGGGTCCCTTCGTCAGCTCTGGTTCGCCGCTCTTGATACGCCCCCGGCACGAAAAAGAAAGGGCGGACCAAAAGGCCCGCCCTTCCTGTCATTGCCATGCTTGGCCGCGGATTTACGCGGTCGGCTTGGTGGTCGGGTGCACCCCGGCCTCCTGCGCCTCCATCCCGGCGGCACCCTCGCCCTCGAGATGCGGATCGGCATCCTTGAGGGTGTCGAGGTGCATCCAGCGCTTCACCAGCGGCGACACGAGGATCACCGCGACGCCGACGCCGATCGAGATCCACCCGATCTTGTCGTAGATGGCGAGCGTGGCCTCCTTGGTCATTTCGCCGTCTTCGCCGCCGGTGGCTTCACCGATCTTGCCCGCGACGAAGTTGCCGACCGCCGACATGTAGAACCAGGCGCCCATGATGAGGCTGGCCATGAAGGCAGGGGCAAGGCGGTTCATCGCGCTCAACCCCACCGGCGAGAGGCAGAGCTCACCCGCGGTGTGGAAGAAGTAGATGAGGAAGACGAACAGCACCGGGGTCATCGCATCGCCGTTGCCGCCGAGAACGAAGACCAGGAAGCCGATGCCGAGCAGGATCAGCGCGATGCCGAACTTGGCCGGCGCCGAGGGTTCGAGCCCCTTGCGTCCGAGGAACTGCCACACCGCCGCAAACACGGGGGCGAGCAGGATGATGTAGATGGGGTTGATCGACTGGAAGATCGATGCCGGCACCCCGCCCGTATCGACGAAGCGATCGGTGTAGAGGTTGAGGCTGCCGCCCGCCTGCTCGAACAGGCCCCAGAAGAGCGGGTTCAGCGAGACGAGGAAGAGGATCGCGAAGACGCGCTCGCGCGGTTCCTTCTCCAGCTTGGTGAAGGCGATGTAGAGCACGTAGCCAAGCAGCGCGAAGCCCGAAACGAGCAGGATGTTCTGCACCGTCTCGTCGTCTTGGACGAGGAGCCACATGATCGCGACGGCGGCAAGGCCGACGGCGTAGATCATGAATTCCTTCGACTTGGCGAGCGGCGCCGGCGCTTCGCCCGCGCCCAGCAGCACCTTCTTGCCGAGCACGAAGACTACGAGGCCCGCGAGCATGCCGATGCCGGCAAGACCGAAGCCATAGGCCCAGCCCAGCGTCTGGCCGAGGTAGCCGACGAGGATCGTGCCGATGGCGGCGCCGACGTTAATGCCCATGTAGAAGATGGTGTAGGCGGCATCGCGGCGCAGGTCGGTGAGGCGATAGAGCTGACCGACCATCACCGAGATGTTCGCCTTGAGGAAGCCCGAGCCGACGATGATCAGCGCCAGCGCCAGCCAGAAGACATTGATGGTCGGATCTTCCTGACCGCCAACGCCCTCGAACGCCATGAAGAGGTGGCCGAAGGCCAACAGCACGCCGCCGAACAGGACCGCCTTGCGCTGCCCCAGGTAACGGTCGGCGAGATAGCCGCCGAGCACCGGGGTGATGTAGACCAGCGCCGTGTAGCTGCCGTAGATCGCCGTCGAGGCGCCGTCGGTGAACAGCCAGTGCTGCGTCAGGTAGAAGATGAGCAGCGCGCGCATGCCGTAGTAGGAGAAGCGCTCCCACATTTCGGCGAAGAACAGCATGTAGAGGCCTTTCGGGTGACCGAAAGCCTCTTCCTTCTTGCTCATCGCGATCGAGGCGCCGACGGCAAGGAAGAAGCCGAGGACCACGACGGCGATCGCCGCCGTCCAGTCCGCAGCATTCCAGAGCGACATGTCTTTCATGGGTGAAACCTTCTTATCGTGTCGGCCGGAACGAGCCCCCGCATGGCAACGCGCTTCCCGGCCATCATCAAACTGTAAGACCGCGCACCGTAACGACGAAATGAGCGCTGTGAAGAGGGCGCTTGACGAAAGCTGTGGCACAAAGGACACGGGTGGCCATGATCCCTAACGACCAGTCCACCCCGCTTTCCCACCTCGCCACTCGTCGATCGGGCCGCCCGCGCGACATTGTCGCGCCCGGTCCCGACAGCGCCCAGCTGGCGCGCATCCTGACGCTGGCGAGCCGCACGCCCGATCATGGCAAGCTGGTGCCATGGCGCTTCGTGCTGATCGAGGACCGGCAGCGGTTCGCCGATCTGCTCGAGGCGGGATGCCGCGCCGAGGCGGAGTGCCACGACGCCAAGATCGCCAAATTCCGCGACAAGGCGTTCTGGGCGCCGACGCTGGTCGCGCTGATCGCCAGTCCGGTGCGCCCGCACAAGATCCCCGAATGGGAACAGCGCCTCACCGTCGGCGCAGTCGGCATGAACCTCCTCCACGCCGCTCATGCCCACGGCTATGTCGGCGGCTGGATCACCGGCGCGCAAGCCACCATGCCCGAGGTCGTCGCCAGCCTGTGCGGCGCGGGCGAGGACATCGCCGGTTTCTTCTATCTCGGCTCGCCCGCCCAACCGCTCGAGGAACGCGAACGCCCCGACCTCGGCGAGATCGTGCACAGCTTCTGAGCCCCCGCACCTCAGGGGTGGTTGCAACTTTTCGCGACCCGCTGTATTAAACCAGCATGACGCTAGCCAAGACCCCCGCGAAACCCGTGTACGTCCGCATCCGCGAGGAGATCGGCAACGCCATCCTCGCCGGGCAATATCGCGACGGCGACGCGCTTCCCTCGGTGCGTGCGCTGGCCGCCGAGATGAGCGCCAATCCGTTGACGGTCGCCAAGGCCTATCAGGGGTTCCAGGACGACGGCCTCGTGACGGTCAAGCGCGGTGTGGGCATGTTCGTCGCCAAGGGCGCACGCGAACAGCTGATGAGCGATGAACGCGCGCGCTTCCTCAAGGACGAATGGCCCGAAATCCGCGCCCGCATCGATCGGCTCGGGCTCGAGGCCGACGAGTTGCTGGCCAAAGCCTGACTGCCAAAACCTTCGTCATTGCGAGCATAGCGAAGCAATCCAGCGGCACCGCCCATGGATTGCCGCGTCGCTACGCTCCTCGCAATGACGACTCAGTCTTAACCCAGCGCTTCGGCGTCGACTGCGTATAGCAGGTCCGCCCCCACCCCCGCCGATGCACCCAGCCCGAACGCCTCGGGCACGATGGTCGCGTTGAAGAAGGCGCTCGCCGCCTTGGTGCGCGCGTCCCTATCGACCTGCTCGGCCATTTTTTCGAGGAGCCAGCCGCCGACTAGCACCGAACACATGGTGAGGAAGGGATAGCTGCCGGCCATCTTGTTATCGGCCTCGGCGCTGCGCAACATCACCGCCGCCTGGTCGACCGCATCGGCCAGCGCCTGCAAGCGCTCGTCCATCGCCTCGGCACGGATGTCGGCGATCAGCCCGTCGAAGGCGAGCCCGCCATCGAGCCCGAGCTTGCGGCCGACAAGGTCGGCGGCCTGGATGCCGTTGGTGCCTTCGTAGATGGGCGCGATCCGGGCATCGCGAAGATACTGCGCCGCGCCGGTTTCCTCGACATAGCCCATGCCGCCATGCACCTGCACGCCGAGGCTCGCCACCTCGCAGCCGACATCGGTCGCCCACGCCTTGGCCATGGGGGTGAGGACGTCGCCGCGAAACCGCATGGCCTCCTCGCCCGCCGCGCCCCAGTCGAGGCAGCCGAAGGCGTAATAAGTGAGCGCACGGCTCGCCATGGTCAGGCTGCGCATCCGCATCAGCATCCGACGCACGTCGGGATGCTCGGCGATCGGGCTGTTGGCGCCGGCGCGGGCGCCCTGCTTGCGCTCCATCGCATAGTCGACCGCCTTCTGCGTCGCCGCCTCGGCGATGCCGACGCCCTGCAGGCCGACATTGATGCGCGCATTGTTCATCATGACGAACATGGCGCGCATGCCGCCGAACTCTTCGCCGATCAGCCAGCCGGTCGCGCCGCCTTCATCGCCATATTGCATGACACAGGTGGGCGAGGCGTGGATGCCGAGCTTTTCCTCGAGCTTGGTGCATTTCACATCGTTCATGCTGCCGTCGGGCAGGATCTTGGGCACGAGGAAGAGCGAGATGCCGCGCGTGCCGGCCGGCGCATCGGGCGTGCGCGCCAGCACGAGATGGATGATGTTGTCGGCCAGTTCGTGATCGCCATAGGTGATGTAGATCTTCTGGCCCGAAATCTTGTAGCTGCCGTCGCCCACCGGTACCGCCTTGGAGGTCAGCGCGCCGACGTCCGAGCCCGCCTGCGGCTCGGTGAGGTTCATCGTCGCCGACCATTCGCCCGACACGATCTTTTCGAGATAGCGCTCCTTGAGCTCATCGGAGCCATAGGCCTCGAGCGCTTCGATCGCGCCCATCGAGAGCATCGGGCAGAGCGCGAAGGCGATGTTGGTGGCGTTCAAATTCTCCATCAGCGCCGCCGAGAGCGACAGCGGCAGCGCCTGCCCGCCCCACTCCTCAGGCGCCGACAACGTCATCCAGCCGCCCTCTACAAAGGCGTCATAGGCTGCCTTGAAACCATCGGGCAGCACGACCTTGCCATCGACCAACCTGGCGCCTTCCTCGTCACCCGTGCGGTGGAGCGGCAGGAACTCGCCCATCGCGAATTGCGCCGCGCCTTCGAGCACCGCCTCGACCAGCTCGCTGTCGGCTGCCTCGAAGCGCTCATGCTTGGCGAGGCCGGGCAGGTCGACGACGTCGCGCAGGACGCGCGCCTGGTCCGAAACGGGGACAGAAAAGGGCATGGTTGTTCCTTGCTACTGATGGCTGGGGGCTGCATAGCCCGGCAATGGCCGCGCCGTCACTACCGACCGAAATCATTCCCGCCAATGCCGCCGGGATCGACCGTGCCTGCACCATCCTGGCGCAAGGCGCACCGGTCGCGGTGCCGACCGAGACGGTCTATGGGCTGGCCGCCGATGCGACCGACGCCTTTGCCGTGGCGCGCATCTACAAGGCCAAGGGCCGCCCCGACTTCAATCCGCTCATCACCCACGTCTTCGATCTTGAGGCAGCGGAAAAACTGGCCGTCTTCAACGAGGAAGCGCGCGAACTGGCGGAGGCACATTGGCCCGGCCCGCTCACGCTGGTCCTGCCGCGCCGCGAGGGCACGGGGATTGCCGATGTGGTGACCGCAGGCCTGCCGACCATCGCCATCCGCGTGCCCGCCCATCCGGTGATGCGCGCCTTGCTCCATCGCTATGGCAAGCCGCTCGCCGCGCCCAGCGCCAACGCCTCGGGCCGCATCAGCCCGACGCAGGCCGCGCATGTCGCCGCAAGTCTTGCCGGGCGCATCCGCCTCATCCTCGACGGCGGTCCTTGCGAGCAGGGAATCGAGAGCACGATCATCGCGGCCACAGGCGATGGTCTCCGCCTCCTGCGCCGCGGCCCGATCCATGTTCCCGAGGCCGTCGAAGCGAAGGGCGACAAGATCGAGGCACCCGGCCAGCTGCTGAGCCATTATGCGCCGCAAAAACCGCTCCGCCTCGACGCGACCGAGGCGAGCGCGGACGAATTGCTGATCGGTTACGGCGAGGTCGAAGGCGACCTCTACCTCGGCGATGATCCCGTCACCGCCGCCGCGCGATTGTTCTCGCTCCTGCACGAAGCCGATGCCTCGGATGCCGAGAAGATTGCCGTTGCACCGATCCCGGGCGAAGGTCTCCCCACCGCAATCCGCGACCGGCTGAGGCGGGCCGCGGCGCCGCGTCCCTGAGCGTCATCCCAGCGAACATTCTCGGAGGCATGGGCCTCAGCCTGCGCTGGGGCGACGAGAAAAGTTAAGCCCCCACCCCGTCCTTGAGCTTGGTCTGGAAGCTCTTGCGGAACTTGCGCAGCTTGGGGTCGATCACCGCCATGCAATAGGGATTGTTACCGCCTTCGCGCGCAAAATAATCCTGGTGGTAGTCCTCGGCCGGGTACCAGGTGGCGGGGCCTTCGATGGTCGTGACCACCTTGCCGCCCTCTTTCTCGTTGGCGCGCGCGATACCCGCCTTTGCCGCTTCGGCCTGCGCATCGTCCAAGGGGAAGATCGCGCTGCGATATTGCGTGCCGATATCGTTGCCCTGCCGGTTCAGCTGGGTCGGATCGTGCGTCGCGAAGAAGATGTCGAGGAGGTCGTCGTAGGAAATGACCTCGGGATCGAAGGTCACGCGCACCGCTTCGGCATGGCCGGTATTGCCGCCGCACACTTCCTTGTAGGTCGGATTGACGACCTCGCCGCCGATATAGCCGCTCTCGACCGCGCTGACACCGATCACGTCGAGATAGACCGCCTCGGTGCACCAGAAGCAGCCACCCGCCAAAATTGCCTGTTGTTCGCCCATGCCGATATTCCTTCCGATCTCGAGGGTCCGAGATAGGATGCCGACAAGATTACAAAAGGGGGGCTTTCGACCCTATTTGTCGAAGCTGGCCTTGAGGCTGGCGAGTTCGAGGCGCTTGGCCATCCATTCGGCCAATTCCTCGAATTCCAAAGGACGGTCGAACACGATCCCCG
Source organism: Sphingomicrobium arenosum (assembly GCF_026157085.1). Taxonomy (NCBI): domain Bacteria; kingdom Pseudomonadati; phylum Pseudomonadota; class Alphaproteobacteria; order Sphingomonadales; family Sphingomicrobiaceae; genus Sphingomicrobium; species Sphingomicrobium arenosum. Next base: position 470,968 of record NZ_JANPVN010000001.1, on the reverse strand, counting down.
CGCGGCGATCCGAATACCAGCGAATCTCGCCCTTGATGGGACGCAGGCTCTCCACCACCACGACGACCTTCTGGCCGAGGCAATATTCCTCGATCGGCTCGACCTTCATCCCGCCGAGCGAGATGTCGTGGACGTCGACCGTGTAATAGAGCTTGCCGACGCGCACATTGGCCTTGCAATTGACCTGGAGACGCGGCGGACGCGGGCGGAAGCCATGGCGCGGCTTGCGGCCCGCAAGCATCTCGCCAAGGTCGATATTGGCGTCGAACTTGAAGCCCGCCGTCCCTTCGCGGATCCACACCACCTTGGCGGGGATCTGCTGCGAATTGAGTTCGAGCATGACGACATCGCCGATTTCATGGGCATGCGTCGTCTCGGCCATCAGCCCGCCCGCCGACAGGTTGCGCACCCGGATGAGCTGTTCCTGCCCCTCGGCGCCGATCAGCTTGGCGACGCGCAGCATGGGCATGACACGTTCGTCGACGCGGCGCTCGACCGGGCGCGGTACCTCGGTGGAGAGCGAGAAGATGGTCGATTCGAAGGCAAGGTGATCCTGCCCGAAAGGACGCTTCTGGCGACGACGGATGAACGAGCCCAGCATATGTGTCTCCCTAGGGGCTGAAGTCCTAACCCGATGGTTTTACGGAGGATTGGGTTAAAAAGACGTTTCCTGTGGCGTGACCACGCGCTACACTTTGGTTACTGGCGGATTCACCCAATCTTCCCGCCGGTGGACGGAGACTTTATGGCACGCCGACCAAGGCTGCTCCTGATCGATGACGAGCCTGCGCTCGCGGCCTTCCTCGCGGATGCCGCGCGGCTCAGTGCGTTCGAGCCGGTCATCGCCACCGACCACCGGGATTTCCGCGATATCTTCCGCACCCACCCCCCCGACATGGTGGCGATCGACCTCGGCATGCCGGGCATGGACGGGGTCGAACTCTTGCGCTTCCTCGCCGACAATCGCGCGCAGCAACCGATCCTGATCGTCTCGGGCTTCGAGGATCGCATCATCGAGACCGCGTTCCGCCTCGGGCGCGAACTGGGGCTCAACATGGTCGGTCCGATCGGAAAGCCGGCGCGGCTGGCCACGCTGGAGGATTTGTTCGTCAAGGTGCGAGAGCGCCTCGTCGCGTGACGGAAATTCTCGAACTGGGGCTGCTCGACGGGTTCGAGCGAGCGCTGGCGGGCGACAGGCTCCGGCTCGTATACCAACCCAAGGTCAGCCTCAAGACCGGTAAGCTGGTTCGCGTCGAGGCACTGGTGCGCTGGGACGACGAGAAATTCGGCGCGGTACCACCCTCGCGCTTCGTGCCACTGGCCGAGCGCCACGGGCTCATCGATCCCCTCACCCGCTGGGGGCTCGACACCGCTTTCGCGCAATGGCGCCGCTGGTGCGATGCGGGCATCGACACGGGCCTTGCCTTCAATATCTCGGCGATGAGCCTCGAAGCGCTCGACTTCCCCGATCTTGTCTCGGCCAAATGCGAACAGCATGGCGTGCCGAGCGATCACCTCGTCCTCGAACTGACCGAAGGACAGACCCAGCCGCTGACCAACCTCATGGACACGCTGACGCGCTTTCGCATCAAGGGCATCGGGCTCGCCATCGACGATTTCGGCACCGGCTATTCGACCCTGATGCAGCTGCGGCAATTGCCCTTCACCGAAGTGAAGATCGACCGCTTCTTCGTCACCGACGCCCCCGATCACCGCGACAGCGCGGCGATGGTGCGCGCGATCATCGGGCTGGCACATGAGATCGGCCTCTCGGCCACCGCCGAAGGGGTCGAGACCGATGCGCAGCTGAAGCTGGTGGCGGCGATGAATTGCGACGTGGTCCAGGGCTATCGCATCGCGCGCCCGCTGCCGCCCGAGGAATTGCCCGAGTGGATCGACTGGTGGGCCAATGACTGGAAATCGCTCGGCCTCGGCGACTGACCGACGCATCGCCTAGTCGCGCACGATCCGCGCGATCATCGCCGCATCGCATCCCAATTCCTCCAGCAGGCGCCGCGGCGCATCGCGGCTGGTGCGCGCATGCGCCAGCGGCTCATCGCCGTAGCGCGGCACGGGCGCTGGCACCGAGCCTTGCGGGGTCGCGGCGAAGGCAGCGCGCGCCACATGATGCGGCTCGCGCGGCGCGTCCTCGAGCTTGAGGACGGGCGCCACGCAGGCATCCTTGCCCTCGAAGGCGGCGAGCCAGTGGCTACGCGGCTGCGCACCGATGACATCGGCGATCACCTCGCGCTGCTCGTCCCAGCGCGCGGCATCGAGGAGATTATCGAACAGGGGGTCGCGCGCCAGCCCCAGCACCGCGAGGAATTGCGCGGCGAATTGCGGCTCGAGCGCGCCGACCGACAACCAGGTCCCGTCCGAACACCGATAGGTCCCGTAAAGCGCCATCCCGCCGTCGAGCAGATTGCCCTCGCGCCCGCCGGTCCACATGCCGACATTGCGCATCGCGAACGCGATGGTGCCGAGCAAAGCCGCGCCCTCGCTCATCGCCGCATCGACGACGCGGCCCCTGTCCGCCCCGCCCCGTACCTCGAGGAGGGCGGCGAGCATCCCGAAAGCGAGCATCATCGCCCCGCCGCCATAATCGGCGACGAGGTTGAGCGGCGGCACCGGCTGTTCCTCGCTGCCGATCGCCGACAGGAGGCCGGAGAGCGCGAGATAGTTGATGTCGTGGCCCGCGCGCTGGCTCAGCGGCCCGCGCTGGCCCCAGCCGGTGATACGCCCGACGACGAGCTTCGGATTGCGCGCCTGCAGCACGTCGGGGCCGATGCCCAGCGCCTCGATGCGCCCGGGCCGAAAAGGGTCGATCAGCGCGTCGCTCTTCTCGACGATCCGCAAGAGGAGGTCGCGCTGTGCCTCGTCGCGCAGGTCGAGGTGGAGCGAAATCCGGCCGCGCTCGACGGGATCGTCGGGGATGGCGAGCCGTCCGTCGCGTTCGATCCGCACTACCTCGGCGCCATGGTCGGCGAGCATCATCGCGGCGAAAGGCCCCGGCCCGACGCCCGCCAATTCGATGATCCGCATGCCTGCAAGCGGCCCCATGGGCGCCCCCTTCATCCAGCTTCGGCCGTGACCGAGCCTGCCCGACTGCCCGCCCCCTGTCGATACAGGATCGACCGGCCGTCACCACGCCCCTTTATTTTTGCGCAAGAAGCGCCAATATGTCGGTTGTGAACGAGGGAAGTGACCTGAATGGCGGCGCCGGCGAGCGCGCGCCCGTACCGCCGCCCGAGCCGACGGTACCGCTCGACAGCATCAGCGTGCCCGAGGAAGTGCGTTGCCTCGTCGATTACAGCCCCATTCCCGCGGTCGTTTCCGACCCGCGCCTGCCCGACAATCCGCTGGTCGCGATCAACGACAAGTTTCTCGAGATGACCGGCTATGAGCGCGAGGAAATCCTCGGGCGCAATTGTCGCTTTCTCTCGGGTCCCAAGACCGAACCCTTCCTGTCGGACAAGATCCGTGAAGGGATCGACCAGCGTCGCCCGGTGCTGGTCGAGATCCTCAACTACAAGAAGGGCGGCGAGCCGTTCCGCAATGCGGTTCTCATCGCCCCCATTTTTGGCGAAGGCGACGAACTTCACTATTTCCTCGGAAGCCAGGTCGAACTGAACGGACAGGAACTCGGCCCGTCGCCGACCCGCGCCGCGCGCGCGAGCGAACTCGTCAAGACGCTGAGCCCGCGCCAGGCCGAAGTGATGAAGATGGTCGCCTCGGGCCTCCGGAACAAGCAGATCGCCTATGAGCTCGGCCTGTCGGAAAAGACCATCAAGATGCATCGCGGGCTGGTGATGGAAAAACTCGGGCTGCGCTCGAGTGCCGAGATGGTCCGCATCGCGGTCGAAGCCGGCATCTAACTGGCCCACGGAGCGGCTCGCCCGCCGCCTACCCCTTAAGGTCCATCTGGGAAGATCGGTGCCCATCCCTATTTAGGAAATGGTGCCGGCCCCGGTTCGATCGGTCTCACCGCTTCCCTCTTGGCAAGGCCTACGGGGTCGGCATCACGATCTTCAGAAAAACGCGTCCGTTCAGTCGGTCATGCGCGGCATCTTCTCGCGGACGACCTGGGCGGCTGGTGCCTTGGGCCCCTTGGTCTTGGCCGGCTTTTTCTCTGCCGGTGCGTCGAATTTTGCGGCGGCGGCGCGTTTGGCGATGGTCATTTCTTACCCCTCTCACGACGGTACATGTTGCTTGAAGAGCGCATGAGACCCCCGCGAAGTTGCGTAACGCCACTCAGGCGCGCGGGGGCGCCTCGATTGCCGCAAGCATGCAGCGCAGCGATCCGCCCGCCTGCTCGATGGTCGGAATGGCCACGCTCAACAGGCGTGCATGGCGTTCGATGATGGCGCGCTGATCGCCGCGCAGCGCCGCCGCCGCACGTTCCGACATGGTGAGCAAGGGTCCGTCGCGCCCTGCCAATTCAAAGGCATTGCCGGCAAATTCGTCGACCTGCCATTCCTCAAGCATGACGAGGTCGCGGGTCCCCATCGCCTCGACCAGCGCCTCCCGCTCCGTCGGATCGCGAAGCATGTCCAATCCCACCAGCGCATAGCCGCTGCCCAGTGCCATCATGACATTGGTGTGATAGACCGGCGTTCCGTCGGCGCGGGTAGCGGTAAAGGCGATGGGGCGGTAATCGATGTGCGCGCATAATTCTCGTAGCAGCCCCTCGTCGCAGCGCCCCGAGCGCGTGGCAAAGGCGAGGTGCCGGTCATGGTCGAAGACGATGGCCCCCGTTCCTTCGAGAAAGCGCCCCTGCGCTTCGTGAGGCGAAAGATCGAGGCGGCGTTCGATATGAAAGCCCTGCTCGATCGCCGCGACTATATCTCCGCGCCGCTCTCGCCGCCGGTTGGGCGCGCGCATCGGATAGGTCACGAGCGTGCCGTCGGGATGAACAGAGACCCAATTGTTCGGAAAGACGCTGTCGGGAGTCTCGAGGTCCTCGTCCTCGAACAAAAGCACCTCGACCCCCGCCGCGCGCAACGCCGCCGCGACGGCCGTGACCTCGACATGCGCCGCCGCCGCATCGGCCGTGCCGCTGCCCGACTGATAGCCATTGTCGGCGAGCGTCTCGGGATTGAGCGCGAAATGATGCGGGCGCACCATGAGGACGCTGGACGGCGGCAAGGTCATGTCCTCGCTCCTAGCGCGGCCACACGGGCGGCGTCATCCAACAAATATGCGAGGTCCAGGAAAGGCTGGCTGGGGTGGCAGGATTCGAACCTGCGCATGCCGGTACCAAAAACCGGTGCCTTACCGCTTGGCTACACCCCATTGAGCCGGGCGCGCTTATAACGCGTGGAGCGCGCTTGAAAAGGCCCCAGTTGCCGCTCCGTGCCGATCAGGCGATGTCGCGGCGGTGCTTGGCCATGTCGACGACATTGACCCCGAGGATCTCGGGCCGCCCGAACAGATAGCCCTGCAGCGACCCCACCCCCAGTTCGCGCATGATGTCGGCCTGCGCAGCGGTCTCAACGCCCTCGGCGGTGGTTTCGATACCGAGACCCGAGGCAAGCGCGAGGATGGCGTTGACGATGGCGACGCACTGCTGGTCGCCCGCCGCGGCAGCGCGCACGAAGCTGGCGTCGATCTTGATCTTGGAGAAATGCGCCCGGCTGAGATAGCCGAAACTGGAATAGCCCTTGCCGAAATCGTCGAGCACCATGCGCACGCCAAGCCCGCGCAGCCGCTCGATCGAGGCCAGCGTGTCGGGATCATCGCCAAGGAACACGGTCTCGGTCACCTCGAGTTCGAGCCGGTGCGGATGCAGGCCCGACAAGGCGAGCGCATTCACCACCGTCTTGGCAAGGCCGGCACCGGTCAGCTGCGCCGCCGAGATATTCACCGCCACGCGCACCTGGTCGTCCCAGCGCGCCGCCTCGTTGCAGGCCTCGCGGATGACCCAGTCGCCGATCTGGTGGATGAGACCGGCATCCTCGATGATCGGGATGAAACGGTCGGGCGCGATTTCGCCGCGCGTCGGGTGGCGCCAGCGCAAGAGCGCCTCGCGCCCCACCATCTTGCCCGTCGCTGCATCGACGATCGGCTGGTAGGCGAGCCGCATATCGTCGTTCTTGAGCGCCTCGCGCACGTCATTTTCGAGCAGGCGGTGATCCTCCGCCGCCTCGAGCATGGCGTGATCGTAAAAGGCATAGCCGCCGCGACCCGAGCGCTTGGCACTGTAGAGCGCGAGATCGGCCGAGCGCATCATGCGGTCCTCGCGATTGCCGTCCTCGGGCCCGATGGCGATGCCGATGGTGGCGCCGACATTGATATTGGCCGCGCCGATCGTCACGCCGCGGCTGACTTCGGAAATGATGCGCTCGGCGAGGCCGGAAAGCGAATAGCGGTCGATGTCGCCATGCCAGATGATGGCGAATTCATCGCCTCCTTGGCGCCCGACATGGCCCTCGCCACCGACGACCTTCTCGAGCCGCTCGGCGATGGCGCACAATAGCTTGTCGCCAATCGCATGGCCGAGCGTGTCGTTGACGAGCTTGAAGCGGTCGAGGTCGACCAGCAGCAGCGCGCAGCCGCCATGGCTGTTCATCTGCCCGAGCAGTGCCTGTTCGAGCAGTTCGCGGATCAGGAGTCGATTGGCGATGCCGGTCAGCGGGTCCGAGCGCGCCGCACCCAGCGCGTCGACATTCGCCGTGCGCGATTCGGTGACATCGGAAGCAACGCCCTTCCAGCCGATGAGCTTGCCATCCTCGTCATAATGGGGCCGTCCGGATAGCGACCACCAGCGATCGGTATAGACTTGCGGCACGACGACGTCGCGAAAGGCCGTCTGCTCGCGAAAGGCAGTGAAGAGCTGGCGCACGCCCGAGCTCATGTTGCGATAGCGCCCGTCGGGATCGATCATCCGGAAGACAGAGCGCCCGCGCACCTTGTCGGCCGACAATCCGACCGCACCGGTGAGCGCCTGGCTCATCTTGGTGAAATTGAAGTCGCTGTCCAATTCCCACAAACCGCCCGAACCCGGGGCATCCAATTCGCGCAGCAGTTCGACGAGCTCGCCCATTTCGGCCAGTTCCATCTGGCTGCGGGTCTGGATGAACAATTCGCGCGCGATGACGAGCGAGGCCATGACCAGCGCGATGCAGTAGAGGATCATGAGGATCGCGAGCGGCAGGCTGCCAAGCTGCGCGGCCATGATGAGACCCCCGACCGACATGAGCAGCGTATAGCCGACGGACGCAGGCGGCACGTAGACCAACATGAACGCCCCGGTGCTCATCAGCACGACGCCGAGCCCGGCGACGATCAGCTGGATCGAGGGCGGGAGATGAACGAACCAGAGGAGTGGCACCGCCCACCAGAGAAAGGTCGTCGCCACCGTGCCGAGCGTCGCGGAAGCGAAGCTCGCGGGTCTGGCGGCGCGATAAGCCGGATCATGGGTCAGCCGGTAGTGACGCCACGCGAACATGCCGCCGAGGACTAGGCAGGTCACCAACCAGATCGCCAGTTCGACGGTCGGGATATAGGGCATCATCACACCGGCATTCACCGCCGCGATGAACAGATTGCCCATGATGACCTTGGGGCCGATCCGGGTGAACTGGTTGACTTGGCGCCAGCGCACCGCGCCGACCATCGCCTGCCGCTGGCTGTGCAGCTTGAGGAGGTCGCCGATCGAGAAGGAGGAGGGCGGCAGATGCGGCGCGCGCGCCGTCGTGGCGCGCACCCGACCTTCGTCCCCTGTCTTGCTGCTGCCACCCACTGCGGTCGATCACCCGTCGTTAGAAACGCTACGATAACGCTTATCCAACGCCCAGTATCAACATTTGGTTACAATCGCAAGTTACTGTATTTACTTATTATTTACCCTCGTCCATTGACGAGATCGTCATAGTCGGCGCGCAGCTGGCGGCTGATGTCGCCGGGGGCGAATTGCCACGGGCCGATTTCCTTGACGAAGGTCACCTCGGCCGCGCTGCCGGTCAGGAAGCATTGCTCGAACTGCGCTAGCTCCTCGGGCCAGATGCGCCGTTCGATCACCTCGATGCCGCGTTTTTTCGCGAGCTCGATGACGGTGCGCCGCGTGATGCCGTTCAGGAAGACGTCGGCGATGGGCGTGTGGATGACACCGTCCTTGATGAAGAAGATGTTGGCGCCGGTGGCCTCGGCGACGCGGCCTTCCCAGTCGAACATCATCGCATCGTCATAGCCCTTGGCCTCGGCCTCATGCTTGGAGATGGTACAGATCATGTAGAGACCCGCCGCCTTGGCATGCACGGGCGCGGTATGCGGCGCGGGGCGACGATAAGGCGCGATGTCGAGGCGGATGCCCTCATTGGCCTTCTTCTCGTCGAAATATTTGCCCCATTCCCATGCGGCGATCGCGAGGTGCGGCTTGGTCGCCTGCGCACTCACGCCCATCTGTTCGGACCCGCGCCACGCCACCGGACGCACGTAAGCGTCGGTCAGCCCGTTGGCCTCGAGCACTTCCTCGCAGGCGGCATCGATCTCGGCGACGCTCCACGGCAGCTTGAAGCCGAGGATCTCGGCCGACTTGTGAAGGCGCTCCGAATGTTCGGTCAGTTTGAAGATCTTGCCATTATAGGCGCGCTGGCCCTCGAACACGCTCGAACCGTAGTGCAGCGCATGGGTCAGGATATGCACTTCGGCTTCGCGCCAGGGGCGCAGGGCCCCATCCATCCAGATGAAACCGTCACGATCGTTATAAGGCTGTACCATTTGAACACTCTCTCCTTGGGCGGGGGCCTAGGATAGGAAGCGCATTTGGGTCAACTGCCGTGAACGTCAGCCGCGCGCCTCGGCGGCCATTTCCTCGGTACGCCGCCGCGCCGCGGCCACGGTGCGCGCGACGAGGTCGTCCATGCCGCCTTCCCCGTCGAGCACGTCGAGCCCGGCCTGCGTCGATCCGCCGGGACTGGCGACGCGGACCGCGAGTTCGCGCATGCCTTCGCCGCTGGTGCGTGCCATCAGTCCGGTCCCTGCCACGGTCTGGAGCGCGATGGCGAGCGCGACATCGGGCTCAAGCCCCAACGCCTCGGCCTGCCGCGCCAGCGCGGCGATGAAGCGCGCGACATAGGCAGGGCCCGAGCCTGCAACCGTGCTGATCGCGGTGAGATCGGCCTCGGACTTGCCCCACGGCACCGTGCCGAGATCGGCGAGGACCGCCGAGATATCGGCCCGCAAAGCCGCATCGGCATCGTCGGAATAGGCGCCGGTGACGCCTTCGCCATGGCTGACCGGCAAATTAGGCATCAGCCGCACGATGGCGCGGGCATGCGGGAAAAGGCGTCGAAGCGTTGCGCATTCCACTCCGGCGAGGATCGACAGCACGACTGCGCCTTTCGCTCGCGGCGCCAACTTTTCCGCCACCTCTTCGATCTGATAGGGCTTGTGCCCGAGCCACACCCAGTCGGGGCTTTCGTCGGGGTAATCGGTTGCCACGCGCACCCCCGGCACTTCGCGGCCCGACGGCGAAATGGCGGTCAGCTTCGACAGGTCGCGGCCCGCGCGGACCCAGCCGGCGACCATCGCGCCGCCCATATTGCCGCAGCCGACGAACCAGCCTGCCGGCATCGCCTTGCCCGAACCGCCGAGGCTCACGCCTCGCCCGCCGTGTCGATCAGCGCCGCCTCGATCGCCTCCGACGGCGACTTGCCGCCCCACAGGACGAACTGGAAGACGGGGAAGAAGCGCTCGCATTCTTCCAGCGCCGCCTCGCTCGTGCCTTCGGCGGCCTCGAGACTCAATTGTCCGCTATTGTCGACGAGGATGGCATGGCGAAAGGCGATGACGCCCGGCCCCTGCCAATATTCGAAATGGCCCATCCAGAGCTGTTCGTTGATCAGCCCGATCGTCTCGTAGATCGCCGCCGTCTTGTCGGTCACGACCTTGATGTCGGGAAAGGCGAGGAACTGAAGGACGCTGTCGTCCTCGCGCCAGACCGCGCGCAGTTCGTACTGCGACCAGCTGCCCGAGGCCGAGGCGATCACTTCGCCCTCGTTGATGCGCTCCGAAGCCCAGCCGCGGGCGCGGAAATAGGCCTCGAAAATCTCGACCGGCGCATCTTCCTCGCGCGGCGCAACCTGGCGGTCCTCGCTCGTCATGGTCACTTCTTCGCGGCAGGCTTCTTCTTGGGCGCGGCCGCCTTGGATGCCGCTTCGATCGCGTCGATGCGGGCCTTCAACTGCTCATTCTCCTCGCGTGCGAGGATCGCCATCGCTTTCACCGCCTCGAACTCGTCGCGGCTGACCATGTCGTCCGAGCCGACGAGGTCGCGCAGGCGCTCCTTCACGCCCGCTTCGGCCTCGCGGCCCATGCCCGCCACGGTGCCGGCCATGCCGTTCACCACCTTGGCGAGATCGTCGAAGAACTTGTTCTGGGTCTGCATGCGTCGTCTTTCTATCCGAACAGGGGTTCGGACACCCCGGGGTTCAGCTCCACGATCGCGCTGTTGAGCGTGAAGGCGAAGATCAGCCACAGCAAATAGGGCACCATCGCCCATCCGGCTAGGGGGCGAATCTTGAAGAAGCGCCCCGCCGCCAGCGCGGCAATGACGAGGATCGCGGCGAGATGCCATTTGGCAAAGGCGATCGCATGGGCGCCGAAGAACACATAACTCCACGAAAAATTGAGCACGAGCTGGAGCAGGAAGAGCGCGATCGCCGCATTGCGCGCAGGCGTGCGCTGGCTGGCGAGGATGAGCGACAGGCTGAGCCCCAACAAGCCGTAGAGGATCGGCCAGACGATGCCGAAAAGATAGGCGGGCGGCTGGAAGGTGGGTTTCTCGAGCGCCTCATACCAGGCGTCGGGTCCAAAGCCGATGCCCGAAGCGCTGCCAAGAATGATGATCCCCGGAACGAGGAAAATCGCATATTTCCACCACGGCTTGGTCTTCGGTTCGATCATCGCTTGGTCTCCAATTCATTGCGGGCCTGCGCCCAGTCCATCAGGATACGCGTCGACAAATCAACCGGGCTTTGGTCGAGTTCCTCCAGCGGAAGCCGCAAGCGACGGACGGGCCATGGCCACCAGCGCCGCCGCACGGGTCGCTCGAGCATCAGTTGAAGATGGGGGTTCGGCCCCTCATGATGGGACCGGATATCGCCAATCTCATCTAGCCGCAGCGGCGCGACGAGCCACCCGGGGCACTGGATTGTCTGGCTGTCGAGGCGCATCACCAGCCGTCCGCTTCGACGATGACGCACGACGAGGACCTCCGGCTCGTCTTCCGGGATTCCCGCGATGATCAATTCTTCACCGCGCCGAGCAGGAATTCCACATTGCCTTCGGGGCCCGTGATCGGACTTTTCTCGACACCCAATACGCGCCAGCCCTTGCTTTCGACCCATGCCGCCGCCTCGTCGCAGACGCGCTGGTGGACGGCGGGATCGCGCACCACACCGCCCTTGCCGACTTCGGCGCGCCCCGCCTCGAACTGCGGCTTCACCAGCACCACCGCCCAAGCGCCGGGCCGGGCGAGGTCGAGCGCGGCGTCGAGCACCTTGTGCAAGGCGATAAAGCTCGCGTCGCACACCACGATGTCGGGCGCTTGCGGGATGATCTCGCCGGTCAGGCTGCGCGCATTGGTCTGCTCGTGCACGCTGACGCGCTCGTCGCTGCGCAGCTTCCACGCCAGCTGGTTGGTCCCGACATCGACCGCGAACACCTTGGCCGCGCCGCGCGTCAGCAACACGTCGGTGAAGCCCCCGGTGGAGGAGCCGACGTCCAATGCGGTCATCCCCGTGACGTCGACCTCGAAATGGTCGAGCCCATGGTCGAGCTTGATGCCGCCGCGGCTGACCCACGGATGCTCGCGCCCTCGCACCTCTAGCGGCGCGTCGTCCTTCAGCTGCTCGCCCGCCTTGTCGATCTTGCGCTCGGCGGAAAAGACATTGCCCGATAGGATATAGGCCTGCGCCTTCGACCGCGTCTCGGCGAGGCCGCGAGCGACGAGCAGCTGGTCGGCGCGCACTTTCTTGGGCTTGGTCATCGCCTCACCACTGGCGCAAAGCGCTCAGAGCCGCAAGCCGCGCCCCTTGCCAAAGCCCGCCGTGCGCCCGCGTACGGTGCCCTCCACCTTCTTCTCGCGCGGCTTGAAGCGCCCGGCGCGGCTCGCGAGCTTGAAATTGCGCAGCGCGGCCGCCTCGACCGCCTCGATGGAGCAGTCCAGATCGTCGGTGCGGATGCCGAAGCTGCCGAAGCCGAAGATGCGCGATAGGCCGACGGGCTTGGAGCCGCCACCTTGCGGCGGATCGTGGAGCGCGAAGAGCACCGCCTCCCCCTCGCCCGCCCCGAAGGCGCGTACGTCCTCGACGTTCCGCCACTCGATCGGATCGCGGTGAAAAGCGGGGTAGAACAGGCCATCGCCGTCGATCCGCAATCCCAGCTTTCGCCCGCTCGGGCGCAGGAGGAGCGCGATGGCGGTCATCACCGCGACCGGCAGGAGGAGCAGCGCCCACAGGATAAGGTCCTGCACCGGCGGCGCGCCCATCAGTCCCGAGAGCCATGCCAGCAAGGGCAGGCTGGCAAGCGCGAGCGGCAACTGCCAGCGCGGATGATCGCTCAACGTCCTCGCTTCCAGCGTGATCGGTTCGGTTGGCAGCGTCTCACCCATGATGACTGCTGTCCTGCTGCAAAAACCCTAAGAGGCGATAACCGAGGCGACGTGCGGCCAAAAGCGCATTTCAATATTTCTTGCCGTCGACCTCGGTCGCTTCTTCCTCGCGCCCCTCCTGCAACTGCTCGCTCGCTTCGGCCTCGGCGTCGCGATCCGCATCGCGCGCCACCAGTCGCTTTTCGGCATCGTGGGTCAGGCAGACCGTGAACTTCACGGGAAAATGGTCCGAACCGATATGATCGAGCCGGTCCATCTCGACGAACCCCCAGTGCGGCGACAGGAACAGGTGATCGAGCGGCCAGCGCATCATCGGCCAGTTGGCGTTGAAGGTCGGCATCAGGCGACGACCGACGCGCGGATCGCGGGTCCCCGACACTTCGAGGAACAGTTTCGTCGTCTTCGACCAGGCGACGTCGTTCAAGTCGCCGAGGATGATCGAGGCACCGCCCTCGTCGCGCGCCTCGCGTCCTACCAGCACCAGTTCGGCATCGCGCTCGCCCGTATCATCGCCCGGACGGGGCGGTTCGGGATGGATGGCATAGACGAGGACCTCGCTGCCATCGCGCATCGTGACACGGGCATCGATCGAGGGAATGTCGTCCTGCACGCGATATTTCACCTCCCCCGTCATGGGGAGGCGCGAATAGAGGTGCATGCCGTAGCTATTCTCGAGCGGCACCGCGATGCGATAAGGGTAGGCCTCGTGCAGCGGGCGCATCGCTTCCTGCCACGCCGCATCGCTTTCTGTGAGGAGGATGATATCGGCCTGCTCGGCCTCGGCCACGCGCAGCATCGCTGCATAATCCTCATTCTCGATCAGGACATTGGCGCCCAGCATGGAGAGCTGCTTTTCCGGCGCGCACTTTTCAACGCCCGCGACTTCGTTGGGATAGAAAAACAGGAAGCGTGAGGCATGGAGGAACTGCCAGGCGGTCGCGACCAGCAATACCGAGACGATGAACAGCGAGCGCCCGCGCCGCACGTCGGGCACGAGAATGGCGTAGAGGAAGGCGACCGCGAGACCGGCAAAGCCCAATTGCATGCGCGGATAGTCGAAGATGCGGATGAACCACAGGTCGGTCTGCCAGGCGGGCAGGAACGCGACCAGCGCGAGCAACAGGGCCAGCAGTCCAAGCCCGTGAATGGCCCAGCGCCGCCAGCCGACATAATGCGGCGTGATGCGGCCCTCGGCGCTATCCATCGATCAGCGCCAAGATGTGCGGGACGAATATCAGCGCACCCACGGCCGTCGCCGTCAGGCTGGCGAGGAAGACGGAGGTCGAGGCCACGTCCTTGGCCTTGCCGATGAGCGGATGATGCTCGAGCGTCACGGCATCGGCGAGCCGCTCGATCGCCGTATTGACGGCTTCCGCGAACCAGACAAGCCCGATCATGATCACGATCAGCGCCCATTCCCACCGCGCCAGGCCGAGGGCCAGCGCCGCGAGCAGGGTGGCGATGCTGGTGACGGCATGAAAGCGCGTGGTCGGCTCCTCGCGCCACAGCGCCTTCAGGCCCTTCAACGCAAAGGTGAAGGCCTTCGCCCGCCCCGCGACGGTGAAGCGATTGTCGCTCAGGCGACCACCCCTTCGTCGCGCACGTCGTTGCGCTTCAGCGCGGTCAGCACCGTCTCGACGATGTCGGGTGCCGTCAGTCCGGCCTCTTCATACTGCTTATCGGGCGCATCCTGGTCCTGAAAGGTGTCGGGCAGGCGCATGGTGCGGATCTTGACGCCGCTGTCGGTAATGCCTTCGTCCGAAGCCATCGTCAGCACATGCGCGCCGAACCCGCCGACCGCGGCCTCCTCGATCGTCACCGCGACTTCATGGCGCGACAGGAGGTCGCGGATCAGCGCCTCGTCCAAGGGCTTGGCAAAGCGCATGTCGGCGATGGTCACGCTGAGGCCCTTGGCCTCGAGCATGGCAGCCGCCTTCTTGCATTCCTCCATGCGCGTGCCGAGGCACATCAGCGCGACGGTCTTGCCTTCCTTGACGATGCGGCCCTTGCCGATCTCGAGCTTTTCGGGCTGTGCGGGGATGTCGACCCCCGTGCCCGCGCCGCGCGGATAACGCACCGCAATAGGGCCATCGTCATACATCGCCATGGTATGCACCATGTGCGTCAATTCGGCCTCGTCGGAGGCGGCCATGACGACGAAATTGGGGAGCGTGCACAAATAGGCAAGGTCGAAGCTGCCCGCATGGGTGCAGCCATCGGCGCCGACGAGGCCGGCGCGGTCCATCGCGAAGCGCACGGGCAAATTCTGGATCGCCACGTCGTGCACGACCTGGTCGTAGGCGCGCTGAAGGAAGGTCGAGTAGATGGCGACGAAGGGCTTGTGCCCCTGCGCGGCCAGACCGGCGGCAAAGCATACGCCATGCTGCTCGGCGATGCCGACGTCGAACATGCGCTCGGGGAAGGCCTGTTCGAAGGCGTCCATGCCCGTGCCCGAGGGCATGGCGGCGGTGATGCCGACGATCTTGTCGTCGCGCTCCGCCTCGGCGATCAGCGCATTGGCGAATACCTTGGTATAGGAGGGCGGCCCGCCCGAACTCTTCTTCTGTTCGCCCGAGACCACGTCGAACTTGGCGACGCCATGATATTTGTCGGCGGCATTTTCGGCCGGCTCGTAGCCCTTGCCCTTCACGGTGCGGGCATGAACGAGGATCGGCCCTTCCTCGGCGTCGCGGACATTTTCGAGAATATCGACCAGCGTCTCGACGTCATGGCCGTCGACCGGGCCGACATAATAGAAGCCCAGTTCCTCGAACAACGTGCCGCCGGTCACCATGCCGCGCGCATATTCCTCGGCCTTGGAGGCGCTCTTGTGGACGCGCTTGGAGATGCGGCGGATCAGGCGCGAGGCAAAGTCGCGCACGCCAAGATAGGCCTCGCTCGATACCAGCCGCGCCAGATAATGCGACAGCCCGCCGACGGGCGGCGCGATCGACATGTCATTGTCGTTGAGGATGACGACCAGCCGATTGCCCGCCTGCTCGGCATTGTTCATCGCCTCATAGGCGAGCCCCGCGCTCATCGACCCATCGCCGATCACCGCGATGGCGCGGCCTTCGCGACCGGCCAGCTTGTTGGCCACGGCGAAACCGACACCGGCGGAAATCGAGGTCGAGCTATGCGCCGCGCCGAACGGGTCATATTCGCTCTCGGCGCGCTTGGTGAAACCCGACAGCCCGCCACCCTGGCGGATGGTGCGGATCCGATCGCGCCTGCCGGTCACGATCTTGTGCGGATAGCATTGATGCCCGACGTCCCAGATCAGCCGGTCATCGGGGGTGTCGAACACATAATGGATCGCCACGGTGAGCTCGACCACGCCGAGCCCCGATCCCAGATGCCCGCCCGAGGTCGAGACGGCATCGATCATCTCGGCGCGAAGTTCATCGCTGAGCTGCCGCAGCTGGCTCTTGTCCAGCTTGCGGATGTCGGAAGGATACTCGACCGTATCGAGCAGCGGCGTGTCGGGGCGTTTGGTCATGACGCGACCCTAACGAGCCCGAAAGCACGTGTCATCACACTATCGGTATCGGACGAAAGACCTAGTCGCCGCAATCCTCGCAGGTGCCGCGCACCTCGATGACCGGACGCTTGGCCTTGAAACCCGCGCCCGCGGCCGCCTCGCGCACCCCGCCCGAGATGACGTCATCATCGAGGTGGGTCGCCTTGCCGCAATCGTCGCAGATGAGGAAGATGCAGTCGTGCAGGCAGCCCGGATGCTCATTGGCGACATAGGCGTTGGCACTCTCGACCCGCGCGGCGAGATTGGCGTTCACGAACAGATCGAGGATGCGATAGACGCTGTTGGCAGCAACCCGCTTGCCCCGCGCCTGCCCTACCTTTTCGGCGATGTCATAGGCGGATGCCGGCTGGTCGAAGGTCGCGAGCGCATCGAACACCGCGGCGCGCATGTCGGTCCATTGCTCGCCCTGCCCAATCATCTGGTCGCGCGCCGCGACCTTGAGGTCGGCGCCCTGATGATGATGGTGATGATGTTCGTGCTGCTCGGCCATGACCTTGTTATAGGAGCGCCGCGCGCCCCAGACAAGCGATCCGCCTAGTCGCGCGCCATCTGGTTGAGGCGGTGGCCAAGCGCGAGAATGCCGACGCCGACCATGGTCGCGACCAGTTCGCTGCCGTCATGCGGCAGCGTGAGCGCCCCGCCCATCGCGCCAAGGCCGAGACCGCCCACCGCGCTCGGCATCATATAGCCATGTTCGGTGATGCCGCGCCCCAGCGAAAAAGCGCCGAGGATCATCGCCACGCCGAGGCCGATCTCGTGGACGAGTTCGCTGCCCAAGAGCCCGCCCGCGCTCGCCAGCGTCGCGACGAATACGGCGGTCGCGAGACAGTGCACGAGACAAAGACCCGACAGGCCGATGGCCAGCCGATCGAGGCTCGTGGGTTGGCGAAGCATCGCGTTCATGCGCCTGCATATAGGCCTCAAAGGTTAAAGTGACAATATCACATTCCATCGAAAATGTTCTTTTCGACGATTTTTCCTAAGCCCTTGGTTCCCCTTCCCTCTTTCGCCGTTTCGCGGCATAGCGCCGCGCCATGAACATGGATCGTCCCGTTGCCGCGCCGCTGGGCGCCACTGCTCGCCCCATCGCCATTGCCCATTGGCTGTTGGCCGTGGCGGGCCTCGTCTTCCTCATGGTCGTCGTCGGCGGCATCACAAGGCTGACCGAAAGCGGGCTGTCGATCACCCGCTGGGACCTCGTCACCGGCACGCTCCCGCCCCTGTCGCAAGCCGCGTGGGAGACGCAATTCGCGCTCTATCAGGCGACGCCCGAATATATCGAGATCAACGGCCCTGCGGGCATGACGCTCGAAAGCTACAAGTTCATCTATTTCTGGGAGTGGTTCCACCGCCTGCTCGGGCGCCTCGTCGGCCTCGCCTTCGCCGTGCCGCTCGCCTGGTTCTGGATCCGCCGCGCCATCCCGCAAGGCTATAGGCCGCGCCTCCTCGCGCTGCTCGCGTTGGGCGCAAGCCAGGGCGCGCTCGGATGGTTCATGGTGCAGTCGGGGCTCGCCGACCGCACCGACGTGTCGCATTTCCGCCTCTCGGCGCACCTCCTCACCGCGCTGTTCATCCTTGCCGGGCTCGTCTGGACCGCGCTCGATCTCAGGCAGCTCGCCAAGGGCAACGCCCGCCCCGCCCGGCTCGTCGGCCTGTCGATCGGCGTCATCACGATCCTCTTCGTCCAGCTGCTGCTCGGCGCGTGGGTGGCGGGGCTCGATGCGGGGTACATCACCACCGAATGGCCGCTGATGAACGATGCGTTCGTGCCCGCCGGGATCGACTGGGCGATGGGGCCCCTCTACACGCTCACGCACGACCCCTTCCTGCTGCATTTCCTCCACCGCTGGTGGGCATGGGTCGCGGTCGCCGCGCTGGTCGTGCTGGCGCGCCGCGTAAAGCCCGTCGACCGCCGCGCTTCGATCGCCATCCATTCGGCTCTGGGCGTGCAGATCCTGCTCGGCATCGCCACCGTGATGAGCGGCATGAACATCACGCTGGCCGTCCTGCACCAGGCCGTCGGCGCGCTCCTCGTCGCCGCGACCGCCTGGGGCACCCATATCATCGGGAGAGCCAAATGACGGACGATCAGGCTGCCAGCGTCTACATCGTCTGCGGCTCGGCCGAAGAGGCCGAAACCATCGCCACCGCGCTGGTCGAGGAACGGC
Organism: Sphingomicrobium arenosum; assembly: GCF_026157085.1. NCBI lineage: Bacteria > Pseudomonadati > Pseudomonadota > Alphaproteobacteria > Sphingomonadales > Sphingomicrobiaceae > Sphingomicrobium > Sphingomicrobium arenosum. Next base: position 452,646 of record NZ_JANPVN010000001.1, on the reverse strand, counting down.
TCGCCGCCTGCTGCAACATCCTTGGCCCCGCCACCTCCATCTATCGCTGGCAAGGCAAGGTCGAGCGCGCCACCGAAGTGCCGATGATCGCCAAGAGCGTGCAGGGCCAGGTCGGCGCGCTCGTCGATCGCGTCCGCAAGCTGCACAGCTACGACAATCCGGCGATCACCGTCTGGCCGATCACCGGCCTGCCCGGCGACTATCACGACTGGATCCTCGCCAACGTCGGCCCGAAAAAGCGCGGCTGAGAACGGGACCTGTCGAATGGCGGTATCATATTACCCGCCAGCAACCGCCCGGATTGCTTGACTTTCTCGCGTCTCGACGTCATTAGCGCGCCCAACGGCATGGGTTCGTCCCGTGCCTTTCGTCTTTTTCAACGGGAGATCAGGCCATGAAGGCGCTGATGAAGACCACCAAGCCGGCCAAGCCGGCCGAGGTCGAAAAGAAATGGCACATCATCGATGCTGAAAATCTGGTCGTCGGCCGTCTCGCCGCGATCATCGCCAACCACATCCGTGGCAAGCATAAGCCGAGCTTCACGCCGCACGTCGATTGCGGCGACCATGTCGTCGTCATCAATGCCGACAAGGTCCGCTTCACCTCGGACAAGGCGAACACCAAGGTCTACTACAAGCACACCGGCTATGCCGGCGGCATCAAGTCGACCACGCCTGCCAAGATCCTCGAGGGCAAGTTCCCCGAGCGCGTGCTTGAGAAGGCCGTGAAGAACATGGTTCCCCGCGGTCCGCTTGGCCGTGCGGTCATGAAGAACCTGCATCTCTACAACGGCACCGAGCATCCGCACGGTGGCCAGAACCCCGAAACGCTCGACGTCGCGTCGATGAGCCGCAAGAACAAGGTGGGTGCGTAATGGCTGACGAAAAGAAGGGTCTCGAGGACCTCAAGGAACTGACCGGCGCGCAGACTGCCGGCACCACCAAGGAAGACACCGTCACCGCTCCCGAAGCGACCGACGGCGACACCGCTGCCGCTCCCGAAGCGCCGGCCCAGCCGGAAGCCCCGCTGCGCGAGCAGGAACTCGACCAGTATGGCCGCGCCTATGCGACCGGCCGTCGTAAGGACGCCGTTGCGCGCGTCTGGGTCAAGCCGGGTTCGGGCAAGATCACCATCAACGGCCGCGACCAGTCGGTCTATTTCGCGCGTCCGACGCAGCGTCTCGTCATCAACCAGCCGTTCGGCATCACCGATCGTGCCGGCCAGTATGACGTGATCGCCACCGTCAAGGGCGGCGGCCTGTCGGGCCAGGCCGGCGCGGTGCTCCACGGCATCGCCCAGGCGCTGACCAAGTATGAGCCGGCGCTGCGCACCACCATCAAGCGCGCGGGCTTCCTGACCCGCGACAGCCGTGTGGTCGAGCGTAAGAAGTACGGCCGTGCGAAGGCACGTCGTTCGTTCCAGTTCTCGAAGCGCTAAGCGTTCACCGAACTGCACGAGCAGAAAAATTGGGGCGGTGCCGCAAGGCGCCGCCCTTTTTCTTTGGTCTTTCCTTCCCCGGAATGTCCGCATAGCCTCGCACCCATGCGGATCCTTGCTACCCTACTCGCCACGATCGTCGCGCCTTGCGCCGCCATCGCCCAGCCCACCCTCCTCGTCCCCGAGCGCGTGTTCGATGGCGAGGCGATGCACGAGGGCTGGCAGGTCCTCGTCGATGGCGAGACGATCCGCGCCGTCGGCCCTGACCTCGATGCGCCTGCCGATGCGCGCACCATCGCGGTGCCGGGCACGCTCCTGCCGGGCCTCATCGACGGGCACAGCCACCTCTTCCTCACTAGTTATGCGCTGACCGACTGGGACGTGCAGGTCGCGCAGGAAAGCGATGCCTATCGCACCGCACGCGCGGTCGGCTATGCCGAGGATGCGCTGATGGCGGGGTTCACCACCTTGCGCGATCTCGGCACCGAGGGCGCCGGCTATGCCGATGTCGGCCTGAAGCGCGCCATCGACGAAGGCCTCGTCCCCGGCCCCCGCCTCCTCATCGCCACGCGCGCGCTGGTCGCCACCGGCGCCTATCCCCCCATCCCCGTCGATCGCGACGGCCATGTCCATGTGGGTGCCGAAGAGGCTGACGGCGAAGAGCTCGTCCGCGCCGTGCGCCGCCAGATGGGCGGCGGTGCCGATGTCATCAAATTCTATGCCGACACCAATTGGCGCCCCGGCGAGGGCAAGGTGCCGAGTTTCTCGCTCGACGAGCTCACCGCCGGGATCGCCACGGCGAAGGAGGGCGGCCGCAACGTCGCCGTCCACGCCCGCATCCCCGCCTCGATGATCCGCGCCGCGCGCGCGGGGGCGGACACGATCGAACATGGCGACATGGGCAATCTCGAAGCCTTTCGCGTCATGGCCGAGGAAGGCACCGCCTATTGCCCGACCGTCTCGGTGATCGACCAGATCACGCGATTCGGCGGCTGGGACGGGAGCGAACCGGCCCCGCCCGTCGTCGCCAACAGCCGCGCCGCCTTTGCCGCCGCCCTCGAGGCGGGCGTCACCATGTGCGTGGGCTCGGACGTCGGCGCCTATCCCTTCGGCCAGAACCATCTCGAGCTCGAACTGATGGTCGCCTACGGGATGGAAGCCGAAGACGTGCTGCGCGCCGCCACCAGCGGCAATGCCGCCATCTTCGACCTCGATGATCGGGGCCGCATCGCCCCCGGCCTGCTCGCCGATCTCATCATTGTCGCGGGCGATCCCTCCGCGCGCATCGAGGCCATCCGCGATGTCCGGCTCGTCATGAAAGGCGGCGAGATCGTCCGTCAGGACTAAAGCGAGCGCGCCGCGCCTTGCGCCTCCGCGGGCAATTCGATCCGTTTCATGCGGCTCGTCTCGCCCGCCACCACCCGCACCGCGCTCTTGGGCAGGCCAAGGGCCTTGGCCAGCGTGACGCACAGCTCCCGGTTCGCCTTGCCGTCCTCGGGCGGCGCGGCGACGCGAACTTCGAGGCGGCGTTCGCCCGCCGCATCCTCGCGCCAGCCGACCACCCCCGGCTTTTTCGCCTTGGGCGTGACCCGCACCGCGATCTGGCATGTCGCTTCCATGACCCTCGCTCTTGCCAGCCGCGCCGCTTTTCGCCAAGCGATGCGCCATGACGAAAGAAGATATGATTGACGGCCTCCTCGAAGAACTCGAGGCCATTTACGAAACCAGCGTTGCCAACCTCCACACCGACCTCGGCGCCTATGCCAAGGACCGCACCAAGCCCGACGAGGGCGCGCGCGCGGAAGGTCGCTTCGCTTATCCCGAACTCAGGATCGACCACGATCCCAAGGGCGAGACGCCCGTGCCGGGTCGCGCCTTCGCGAGGCTTAACATCCCCGGCACCTATACGACGTCGGTCGCCCGCCCCGCGCTGTTCCGCGCCTATTTGAAGGAACAGCTCGTCCATCTCGTGCGCGACTATGACGTGACCGTCTCGGTCGGGCGCAGCCATAGCGAGATCCCCTACCCGTTCGTCCTCGACCAGGCCGACCTCGACCTGTCGGGCATTTCCTCGAACGAATTGTCGCGCTGGTTCCCCTCGACCGAGCTCGAACAGATCGGCGATGAAGTGGCCGACGGCGTGTGGGACTTTTCTCTACACCCGGCGCGTCCGCTCGCCCTGTTCGACGGCCCGCGCACCGACTTCAGCCTCGCGCGCTTGAAGCATTACAGCGGCACCTCGCCCTGGCATTTCCAGCGCTATGTCCTGTTCACCAACTATGTCCGCTACGTCGACGAATTCGTCCGCTTCGCGATCGACGAATTGCGTAAGGAGGGCAGCCGCTACACCGCTTTCTCGGTGCCCGGCGGCTATTACGAGCGCGGCCAGCTCGCCGATGCGGAGGCGCAGATCGCGGCTGGCACGTGGCGTCGCCACCAGATGCCCGCCTATCACCTCATCGCCGAAAATGGCGAAGGGGTGACGCTGGTCAACATCGGCGTCGGCCCGTCGAACGCCAAGACGATCTGCGACCATATCGCGGTGCTGCGGCCCGAGGCGTGGCTGATGATCGGCCATTGCGGCGGTTTGCGCCCGTCGCAGACCATCGGCGACTACGTCCTCGCGCACGCCTATCTGCGCGACGATCATGTGCTCGACGAGATGCTGCCGATCGAGATCCCCATCCCCGCCATCGCCGAGGTACAGACCGCCATGTACCGCGCCGCCCTCGACGTCACCGGGGAGGGCGAGGAAGATTTGAAGAAGCGTCTTCGCACCGGCACCGTCGTCACCACCGACGATCGCAACTGGGAGCTGCGCTACACCTTGTCGGCGATGCGCTTCAACCAGAGCCGCGCGGTCGGGATCGACATGGAATCGGCCACCGTCGCCGCGCAAGGGTATCGTTTCCGCGTCCCCTACGGCACGCTGCTGTGCGTCTCCGACAAGCCCCTGCACGGCGAACTCAAGCTGCCCGGTCAGGCCAACAGCTTTTATGAAAAGGCGATCAGCCAGCATCTGCGCATCGGCATCGAGGCGCTCGATCATCTGCGCGACGAAGGCGACGGGTTGCACAGCCGCAAACTGCGCAGCTTCGACGAACCGCCGCTTCGCTAGATTTTCCTATTCGAGGACGACGAGCTGGTCGGGGCGTCGAACCTCGACCTGCGTCTGGTAATAATATTTGTCGGTCGGCTTGCCGTCGGCGGAGAAGGTAATGCGCGTGCGCATCGCCACCCCGTCGACCTCGATCGCCTTGCCCTTCAGCGTCTCGTGCAACGGCGCGCCATGATCGGCCTCGAGCGCGAGGCGGGCCGGACGGGCGATGCGAACCGACAGGTTGCGCTGGTCGCGATAATCATCGTGGCTGTTGAGATATTCCCAGCCGCCGACCTGCGCGCCCGCCTGCACGGTAAAGCCGAAGCGCCCCGGATAGCCGCGCGGCGCCATGTCGGCGGCCGCCAGCACCGCGGTCGCTGGCGGGATGACCTTCGGACCGGTTCGCGCGCTCTCGACCCCTGCCTGCTGCTGACAGCCGGCAAGCGCCAGCCCTGCCGCCATCATCATCATCGTCACTCGCATCGACGCGCTCCCTCCATGGTCCGAGCCCTGCGAGGCTGCGGGCTCAGCGACGCGGCGTCAAGTCGGTGATGCGCCCCACCGCGGGCACCGCGCGCCCGTCGGCGAGCCAGGCGACCAGCGCGTCGAGGTCATTGCCTCCGCCGGTCACGTCGCGGCCCTGCTTGAAGACCGTATAGCCATCGCCGCCCGCCGCGATGAAATTGTTGGCGGTCACGCGATAGTCGCGCGAGGGATCCACGTCCTCGCCATCGAGCCGCATCCACACGACCCGGTCGCCGGCCGGGCGCGTCATGTCATAGGCAAAGGCGAAATTGCCGCTCGGGATGAGGTGATATTCGCGTGTCTCCCCCTCTGCGGTCATGAACTGCTGTTCGAGAAGCGCCTTCAGCTGCGCGCCCGAGAGCGTCATCGTCATCAGCGTGTTGCCGAACGGCTGGACGGTGAAAATCTGTTCGAAGGTCAGATGGCCATTCACCCCAGGCACCAGCGCCGCGCGCACCCCGCCGCCGTTGATGAAGGCGATGTCCGCCCCGCCCCGCCCCTGCGCTCGCGTCGAGGCAAGCTGCGCATCGGCGATGAGATTGGCGACCGGGCTCTCATAATCGTCGGGATGGTCGGGCGCGGGGCCCGAGAGCCGCCCGACGACGAGATCCATCTGCTCGCGCGCCGCGCCGACCGTGCGAGCGACCAGCGCCTCGACCGCGGGATCGGGGTTGAAGAGCGGCAAACGCGGGTCGGGCGCGATCGTCTCGCCGTCCCGCCCCACAAAGGCCTCGCCCTGCACCACCACATTGTCGGCGCGCTTGGCGACCAGTTCCTCGCCGACGAATTCCAGCCGGATGTCGGTGAAGAAAGCACCATAGCGCCCCGCGCTGGTCAGCAGCCGCTCGCCCTCTCCGCCCGCCATCGGCAAGGTGCAGGTGTAGGAAAAATGCGTATGCCCCGAGACGACCACGCTGATCGCCGGATCGAGCTTCTCGACGATCGGCAGCACGTCGCCCGACAGGCCCGCACATCCCTTGTCGTCCCAGCGCTCGACCCCGCGCGCGCCCTGGTGGATCAGAAGGACGATCGTGTCGGCCCCTTCCGCGATCAGCCGCGGCACCAGCGCATTGGCGGCCTCCGCCTCGTCGGTAAAGACGAGCCCGTCGACGAGGTTGGGCGCGACCAGCCCGGGCACATCGACCAGCGGAAGGCCGATCACGCCGACCTGCACCGCGCCGAAATCCTTCACGAAGGCGTCGGGCAAGAGATTGGTCCCGTCGGGCAGGAATACATTGGCCGCCATGTAGGTGAAATCGGCGCCGTCGAAGCTGCCGTCCAGAGCGCAGGGCGCGCGGTCGGTGAATTGGTCGCAGCCGCCGTTCTGGATGCGCAGCAGTTCGGGCACGCCCTTGTCGAACTCGTGATTGCCAAGTGCCGAATATTCGAGCCCCATCAGGTCCAGCGCTTCGATTGTCGGCTCGTCGAGAAACAACGCGCTTGCCAGCGGGGTGGCGCCAATGAGGTCGCCCGCCGCCACCGTCATGCTCGCCCCGGTGCGATACTGCTTCAAGGCACCTGCCAGCATTGCCGCGCCGCCCGCGGGCACGGTCGCCACGCTGCCGTCCGCCATCGTCACGGACACCGCTTCCTCGGGCGCCTCCAGTCGTCCGTGCAGATCGTTCAAGGCCAGCAATTGCACCTCGGTCACGACCGGCCCCGTTTCTATCGGCGGGGTGGAAGAACAGGCGGCCACCGCGAGGGCCAGCAGCGAAACGGAAACGAGGCGCATCGTGAAAACTCCTTTGCGTTCGCTGGCTAGCCGCGACTAGGGACAATGTCATGACCGAAAAAGAATTGATCGCCCTCGCCCGTTCTGCCGCCTTGAAGGCCTATGCACCCTACTCGGGTTTCTCGGTCGGCTGTGCGATCGAGAGCGTGGATGGCCATATCGTCACCGGCGCCAACATGGAAAACGCCTGCTATCGCCTCGGCTTGTGCGCCGAGCAATCCGCGCTGACCACTGCGCAGCATGCCTTCGGGCTCGACAAGGTGAAGCGCATCGCGGTCGCGGGCGGTGACGGCTCGGGCGACGCCTTGCAGGGCGCGGCCCCCGTTACGCCGTGCGGCGGCTGCCGCCAGGCGATCCTCGAGGCCGCACATCTCTCGGGCCGCGATATCGAGATCCTCGCCGCCTCGGGCGATGGCGAGGCCATGGAACGCCTCACCATCGAGGCGATCCTCCCCCACGGATTCGGGCCCAAGAACCTCGAAGACGGCGCCTGAAGCCCAACCGCATCGGCTTCGGGTCGGATGGCTAACGCGCCCTCCACCCTTTTTGAACATCAGCCGTTATGGACGGTGCGCATAATGGATCTGACTGCCACTGGTGCAGGAGGACCAAAGGGCCTTCCCGCGCGTTGCCAAGGGCAACGATTGAATCGCTTCGAAGTCGAGCGGAAGGCACCATGACCCAGACCATCAGCGTGCTGAGCGTTCAGCTCGGCATCTTCATCTTCCTCGCGCTCAAATGTTGTGCGCTCTACGCGGCCATGCGACGCGAGAGCTCGCTCGGCTGGCTGACCGGCGCCCTGCTCTTTTGCGCGGCGCTCGCGCTCGCGCTCGAAGCTATGCCGACCAGCCGTTGGGAAGTCTCGGCGGCGATCATCGCCATGCCCTGCGCCATCTTCTGCATCAGCCAGGCGGTGCGCTTGGTGACCGGCAGCCAGGATCGCCACCCGAAATTCTGGGCCGCCATCGCGGGCCTCAGCATGCTCGCCACCCTCCTCCTGTTCCTCGGTGCGCCCTACCTCTACGTCGCCGTGTTCCTGAAAGGCCTGTTGGGAGTTGCGACGCTCGAGCCCGCCTATCGCCTCGCCACCAATCGGGAACGCAACGTCCTCGATTATCCGCTGGTCGGCCTTCTGGGCGGCATCGCGCTGGTCTTCTTTGCGCGCATCCCCTGGTGGCTTTCCAACTTCGATGCGAGCACCGACATCGGCGTCTTCATCTCCAGCAACATGGAAACGCGCGCGCTGCTGGCGACCGGGCTCCTCGCCAGTGCGATCGTGCTCCTGCTCATCACGCGCGGGTTGAGCCAGCTCATTGGCGAACTTCGCTTCCGCATGGCGCGCGATCCCGACACCGGCCTCTACAATCGCGAGGCATTTCGCGAACAGGTCGCGCTCGCGAGGGGGCGTGGCGGGGTCGTCGCCTTTTGCGACATCGATCATTTCAAGCAGGTCAACGACCGCTTCGGCCATGCCAGCGGCGACAAGGCGATCGCCGCCTTCGCCGCCATCCTGCGCGACGCCGCCCCCGTCGCCGGGCGCATGGGCGGCGATGAATTCGCGCTCTATCTGCCCGGGCTCGACCTCGATAAGGCGCAGAGCCGGATCGACCAGGCACGTCGTCGCTTCGCCGCGGTGCGGATCGAGGGCATGGACAAGCTTGCATCACTGACCGCCAGTTTCGGCCTTGCGCCCCACCGTCGCGGCGACCTCCTCGCCGATACGCTGCAGCGTGCCGACGGCGCGCTCTATGCCGCCAAGTCGAGGGGTCGCAATTGCACGGTCGTCGCGGGTAGCGACCAGGACACTGCCCCGCGCGACGTCCCGCGCATCGCCATCGCCTGAACCAAGGAGCCGCCGCCATGCCCAACCTCGCCCTCATCACCGGTGCCTCCTCGGGCATCGGCAAGGAATTCGCCCGGCTCCACGCGGCCAAGGGCGGCGATCTCGCCATCACCGCGCGGCGCGAGGACGAACTGACCGCGCTCAAGCAGGAGCTGGAAAGCGGTCACGGAATCAGCGTCCATGTCTTCGCGCACGACCTGTCGGGTCACGCGCAGGCCAAGGCGCTGTACGAAAAAATCACGAGCGCCGGCCTCACCCCCGACATCCTCATCAACAATGCGGGCTTTGGCGGGGGCGGCAACCATCTCGCCCGCGACCTGTCGACCGAGATGGATATGATCGATCTCAACATCAAAGCGCTCGTCACGCTAACCTGGCTGGTCGCCAAGGACATGGTGACGCGCGGCTCGGGCAAGATCCTCAACGTCGGCTCGACCGCAGGCTTCGTGCCGGGCCCCGGCCAGGCCGTCTATTTCGCGACCAAGGCCTTCGTGAACAGCTACAGCCAGGCGCTCGCCCACGAACTCCACGGCACCGGCGTCACCGTCACCGCGCTCGCGCCGGGCTATGTCGAGATCGAATTCGCCGACCGCGCCGACCTTCGCGACACGCAGATGGTCAAACAGGGCGGCGCCTCGCCGCTCTCGGTGGCTCAGCATGGCTATGACGCGATGATGAAGGGCGAGCTCATTACCATCAACGAGAAGAAGCTTTCGATCCTTTTGAAGCGCATCACGCCCTTCGTGCCCCGCCGCACCCTCCTCAAGATGGTCGCGGCGGGTCAGAAGAAACGCAGCTAGTCGGCGCGGCGCGCTTCTACGAGCGCCCGCTCGAGCAATTCATCGCGCCCCGCCGCGATCCCCTCGGCGGTGGGATAGACGAGCACGTCGGGCTGGATGCCGACACGCTGCAGCTGGCGGCCGTCGGGGTGGCGGACGTCATGCGCGGTGAAACGCACCACCAGCCCGCCCGGCAGGCGGATCTTGCTGACATCGCCATTGGCCCCGTTGGTGGGGCTTCCGACGACCACGGCCTCGGGCCGCGCCGCCTTGATGAACATGATCGTATGTTCGGCCTGGCTGATCGCGCGAGCGTTGGTGATGACCACCACCTTGCCGTCGTATCGCGGCGCATCCCCGCGCGGCGGCACGCGCTGTTCGAACGCCGACCAGTGCGACAGCGGCGCCCCCGGCCCCTTGTACATCGGTCGCCGGAACAGCGCCGCGACCGCCTCGTCGGTCGCCTCGCTCGCCAGGCGCGGCGCCACGACCCACGCCGTGCCGGCGGGATAGCCGCGCATGTCGAGGATCAGCGCCTCGCTCGCTGCCGCCGCCTCGAACATCGCCGCCACCTCGCCGCGCGTCAGCCGATCGAGGTCGGCATAATAAACCTTCTCGTCGATCGCGCGGTGGGTGGGCGTGTCGTCGGGCGCCATCTGGAGCGCCTCGCGGGCCGTATCGCGCACGAGGCTGAGGCTGATCGTCCGACCGTCACGCTCGAATTCGACCTGCGTCTCGCTGCCCTCGCTCCCGCCAAGAAGCGTCACGGAATTGCGCAGGCACGCGGCATCGCGGGTCGAGGAAGAGGCCAGCCGCGCCATCCGTGCGGAGGCCTCGGCAATCGGCTCGCCGTCGATCGACAGGAGGCGATCGCCGACCGCGACCTGCCCCTCAAGCGCCGGATCGACCACGCGCGACACGAAATAGTCGCAGTCCGACGCCACCAGCGCGAAACCGGGCTGGTGCGTCAGCGCGCGCGCATAGACGTTGGTCATGCCCTCGAAGCGGACATGGCTGTCGTCGATCTCGGCGATCAGGCGCTGTACCGCCCAGTCATAGTCCTCGCGCGTCGCCGCCTCGACAAAGGCGGGCAGATGCCGTCCTAGCGCCTCGGTCCAGTCCTCGTCGTTGAGCGCGTCATAGGGATTGAAATATTCGATCGTTCCCCACAGCCGCAGCAGCGCGGTGAGCCGCGCGCCGAGCCCCGGCAGCGTCTCGTGATCCTCCCAATCCACCTCTTCGGCGGGCACGAGCGGCACGGGGGCGATGTCGGATGCGCCGCATGCGGGCAGCGTCCCACCCGCCCGATGCGCCTTCAGTGCCGCGATCAGCTGTGCCTCGTCGATATCGGCGGGTAAGCAGGCCTTCGGTCTCACTTTCTCGCCTGCGACCCGCGCAGACGCAGTCGGCACGGCAATGTCATAATCTTCCGTGCGCGACAGTCCCGCGCCGTCATAGGGACCGACCTGGACGATGGTCGCGATGCCCGCCGCCTGCGCGCCCGCGAAGACGGTCGACACGTCCGCCGACGCGGCATTGACCAGCACCGTCGCATGGAAGCTTTCAACGCTGCCATCGGGGGCGCTCGCCGGTGCGACTTCGGGTTCGACATAGCCGACGACATAGCCGCCGCTGCTCATTCCCACGTCGGGGACCCAGCCCTCATAGAAACGCTGGCGCTGGTGCACCGCGGGCAGTCCCGTCGCGCTGGTCGGCGCGAGCCGGTCGCTCACCACATAGGCCAGCACCAGTTCGGCCTGCCGCGCCGCGCGGGGATCGGCCATACCTCGACAATCGAACACCACATCCTCGGAGAAGGCCCGCGCATAGAGGTCGGCGAGCGTATGGTCAGGATCGAAGGCGTCGGGGCCGAGCTGCGCGCAGTCGACGATGAGGAGATCATCGCGCAGCGCGACCGGCGCGTCGACGAGCCGAGCCGCAAAACTGTCGCCCAGCGCCACGCCCCCGCCCGACAGCTCGGCATAGCGCAGCGCCATCGCCTCGGCTTCTTCTTCGCTGGTCGAGGCGAGGATGCGCGGTGCCAGCGCGGCAAACGCTGCCTCCGCTTGCCGCCCCGTCGCACGCTCGCCCTCAACATGGAACAGCCGGACGTCATTGGCGAAGCGGATGAACCGCTCGGTGCGCTTATATTGCGCTTCGCTGGGAGCAGGGGGAACGGGCTGGAGCGCGAAAGCAAGCGCAGCGAGCGAGACGAACATAGATCCTCCACGTCATGGACAGGCGCGAAGGATTGGGCGGACCGGGCAGTGAAGGCGAAGTCACTTTCGACAAGCGACCGCATGCGCCGATCAAGCGCCGCCGGGGATGTGTCCTTTAGGCAAAAATCGCGATATTCTGCCGTCCGGTCGCAAGCAGCCGCCCATCCTCGCTCCACAGTTTCATGTCCTGCGTGGTCATGCCCTCGCCGCTATGCTCTGCCTCGGCGAGGAGCAGGTGCCAGCCATCGACGTCCACGGGCTTTGCGACGAGATCGAGATGCCAGGTCACGCTCGACAGGGGCGCCAGCGCGGGAAAGCGCGTGATCGCAGCAGGCGGCGGTGCATCGGCGAGCGCGAGCAACGCCGAGACCGGGTCGCCCCCCGGTGCCTCGCGAAATTTCGCCCAGGTCGCCATCATCGGCGCGCCTCCCGACAATCCCTGCGACCCGCCGCCGAGGCGCATGTCGAAATTGGCGGTGAATCCCGGCGCGCGGTCGTTGCCCTGGCCGAACAACGGACCCGACGTCGCGGGCGATCGCACGTCGGGCAAAGCTGGCGGATCGACCTGCACGACGCTGTCACGCCGTGCGCCAAAGACGAAGCTCGCGCGCAGCACCGGCCCGTCATCGCTCACCGCTTCCACCGCCACCATGGTCGTCGACCGCCCCTGTCGCAGGATGCCGGGGAGGAAATGCACCCGCCCCGCCGCCGGCCCGACGAACACGCATTGCGCGCTCCTCAATGGCGGCAGGTCGTCGAAATAGCGCCGCGCCGCCTCGTGCGCGAGCGCCAGCGTCATTCCGCCATAGAGCGTACGCCCCTGCGCCCAGGCCTCAGGCGCGGTGATGGTAAAACGGTCGCCGTCGCGGACGAGCGCATCGAACACCTCGCCGAGCCTCATTCGGCCACGTCGGTGAAGAAGCGTCGCATTGCGGCGCGGTAGGCACGGGGAATATCGGCGGCATGGGTGGCGTCAGGCACATCGATGGCGTGGACCGTCCATGGCGTGTTCTCGGCCTCGCTCCAATGCCCCATCCAGCGCCGGGCATAAGCGCGAAAGGGCGGATGGTCGCCATCGGCGCTGGTCATGGCGAGGTGGAGGTCCGCGCGCGTCGCCGTAGCCGGCTCGTCCAACCATTTGTCGCCATCGGGCGCGGTCGAGGGGTTGCTGGCGATCCGAGCCCAGAAGAAATCGGGCGTCGTGAACGCATCGAAGAGGACGTAGTTGGCCCCGCGCGAATTGCCGAGCAGGATACGGCGCTCGGGGTCGCTTCGATATCGCGACTCGATCAGCGGCGCGACCTCCTCGTGAAGGAAACGCTGGAACAGCGGCGCCTGCCCGCCCTCGGGATTGTCCGGGATGGCGGTGGTGGTGAAATCGAGGCCACGATGATTGCCTTCGCCGAAAGTGCCATAAGCGATGCCGACGATGATCGCCTCGGGCAGCTTGTCCTCGTAATGGAGCAGCAGATGCGCGGGCGCGAGCATCGGGAAGGTGGCATCGCCATCGAGCAGGTAGACGGTGGGATAGGTCTCCTCGCCCCCCGCATATCCCTCCGGCAGCCGCACATAGACATGATAAGAGCGCCCCGTCGCCTCACTCTCCACATGATGATAGCCGCCCTGGAGCGCCGCCAGATGGTTGGGCGGCGGCGCTTCTTGCGCCGCGGCGGGCATCGCAAGGGCAAGGGATAGTGCAAGCATGGCAGGCATGGGCATCTCCGCGAGGTTCGCCACTTTCATAAGGCGATGCGATGCGCGCTGGCCAGCCTCAGCGCTTCTTCACGAACTCGGCGCGAAGGACGAGGCCCTTGATGCCCGGATATTTGCAGTCGATTTCCTGCGCGTCGCCGGTCAGGCGGATCGAGGGGATGAGCGTGCCGCGCTTGAGTGTATGGCCCGCCCCCTTAACCTCGAGATCCTTGGCCAGCGTCACGGCATCGCCGTCCGCCAGCACATTGCCGACCGCGTCGCGCACCACCACCGCATCCTCGTCGGACGCAGCCGTGGCGGCGGCGCGTGTCGCTTCCTTTTCGGCCAGTTCCGAGGCGGGCATCCAGTCGCCCGTCACCTCGTCATAGACCCATTCGTCATCGCTCACTTGAGCTTGATCTCCGCCAGGCGCTGCTGGAGGTAGTCGTCTGCGGTGATCGGCGGGTTCTTCGGCTCCTCGCCCTCGGGCACGCAGCTGGGAAGCGCTTCGATCATGAAGTCCGAACGGAAATGCAGGAAGAAGGGCATGGAATAGCGCGCATTGCTCGCGCGCTCCGGCGCCGGATTGATCACGCGGTGCTGGGTCGAAGGCAGATAGCCGTTGGTCAGCCGGTCGAGCATGTCGCCGATATTGATCGCCAGCTCGCCCTCCTTGGGCTTCACGTCGAGCCATTCGCCCTCCTTGGTAAGGAGCTGGAGACCCGCTTCCTCGGCCCCCAAGAGCAGCGTGATGGCGTTGATGTCGCCATGTGCACCGGCGCGGATATGCTCGCCCGGCTGGGCGGGGATCGGCGGGTAATGCAGCATGCGCATCACGCTGTTGCCGTCACGAATAGCGTCGACCAGATAGTCTTCCTCGATATCGAGGAAACGCGCGACGGCGCGCAGCAGGCGCTCGCCCGCCTTGTCGAACTCGGCATAGAGCTTCTTGAAGGTCGTCTCGAAGCTGGCGATTTCCTCGGGCCAGACATTGTCGGCCATATGGTCGCGGAAACGATGCCCCTCGGGCAGGTCGCGCCCGACGTGATAGAATTCCTTGAGGTCGTAGGCCTTGGCACCCTTGGCGGTCTCGATGCCGAACGGCGTATAGCCGCGCGCCCCGCCGCCGCCGGCGATGTGATATTTCTTCTTCACATCCTCGGGCAGCGCGAAGAAGGCCGCCGCCTTTTCATGCGCCTCGTCGATGAGGTCCTGCGGGATGCCATGGTCGCGCACGATGGCGAAACCATAGTCGACAAAGCTGTTGCCGAGGTCGCGGGCGAGCGTATCGGGATCGTCCTTCAAGCTGACGGTCGCGACGCTTTCACTGGTAATGGTCTTGGTCATGCGAGGCCCTTTAGCCCTCAATGCCTTACGGTTCAATTGACGCGCGTCAAAGCGAGAGCAACAGCCCCGCAAGCGCCGCGCTCATCAGGTTGGCGAGCGAACCGGCGGCCAGCGCGCGCAGGCCCAGCTTGGCGATCACCGGACGCTGGTTGGGCGCGAGCCCGCCCGTCACCGCCATCTGGATCGCGATCGACGAGAAGTTCGCGAAACCGCACAGCGCGAAGGTGACGATCGCCACGGTGCGCTGCGACAGCCCTTCGAGCGCGCCCAGATCGATGAAGGCGACGAATTCGTTCAAGACGACCTTGGTGCCGAACAGGCCGCCTGCAACATTGGCTTCCTCCCACGGCACGCCGATCAGATACATGATCGGCTGGAAGATGAAGCCGACGATCTTCTGGAAGGTGAGGTCTTCCAACCCAAACCAGCCGCCGACACCGCCCAGGATGCCGTTGGCCAGCGCGACCAGAGCGACGAAGCTCAGCACCATCGCGGCGACCGCGACGGCGAGCTTCACGCCCGTCTGCGCACCCATGGCGGCGGCCATGATGATGTTGGCGGGCTTTTCCTCCCCGTCATGCGCATCGACCTCTTCGACATGGTCGTTCAGTGCCGCCGCCGCGCCGCCCTTGGGGCTGCGGCCCTGTTCGGCCAGTTCGGCGTCGTCGCCAACCGGTGCAACCACCTTGGGGTCGGGCATGATGATCTTGGCCATGAGGATACCGCCGGGCGCGCTCATGAAGGCGGCCGCCAGCAGGAATTCGATGTCGATGCCCATCGCCGCATAGGCGGCGAGGATCGTGCCCGCGACGCCTGCCATGCCGACCGACATGATGGTGAAGATCTTCTGCGGCGGCAGCGCGGCGAGATAGGGCTTCACCACCAGCGGGCTTTCCGACTGGCCGACGAAGATGTTGGCCGCCGCGGCAAGGCTTTCGACCTTGGAGATGCCGGTGATCTTCTGGAGCGCGCCGCCGACCCATTTGATAATCAGCTGCATCACGCCGAGATAATAGAGGATCGAGATGAGCGCGGCGAAGAAGATGATCACGGGCAGCGCCGCGATGGCGAAGCTGTTGCCGCCGATCTCGGGGCTGGCGATGGGGCCGAAGATGAACTGGGTGCCCGCCGCCGAATAGCCGAGCAGCGAGGACACCCCGCCCGCCATCCATTCGAGGATCCGTGCGCCCCAATCGGTCGCCAGCACGAGGGCGGCGATCCCTGCCTGCAAGGCGAAAGCCGCGCCCACGACGCGCAGGCGAATGGCTTTCTTGTCGTTCGACAGGAGAAAGGCGAGAAGGAGGATCAGCGCGATCCCCGCGAAGCTCATGAGTACCTGCACTGTATCGCCCTCCCCCGGCGTTATCTTCTTACCAGACCATGCCTTGTTGGCGGGCCTTGGACGCTTCGTCCAGCTTTTCGATGGCCTCGACCGGGTCGTGCGCCATCAACAGCTGCTGGCGGCGATCCGCCGACATGAAGCCCTCGTCCGCGACGCGGTCGCAGAAGCTGGCGAAGCCGTCCCAGAAACCATTGACGTTCAAGAGGCAGAAGGGCTTGGCGTGATAGCCCAGCGCGTTCCACGTCCAGGCTTCCATCAGTTCGTCCATCGTCCCGATGCCGCCCGGCAGGCAGACGAAGGCATCGGTCAATTCGGTCATCTTGGCCTTGCGCTCGTGCATGCCCGGCACGGGATGCAGTTCGGTGAGGCCCGGATGCGCGACCTCGACGTCGATGAGGCTCTGCGGGATGACCCCATAGACCTTGCCCCCCGCCTCGAGGACGGTGTCGGCGACGATGCCCATCAGCCCCAGCTTGCCGCCGCCATAGACGAGATCGATGCCCCGTTCGGCCATCGCGCTGGCGAGCTTTACGGCCATCTCGGCATAGGCAGGGTTCGCCCCCGCCTGGTGCCCGCAGTAGATGGCGATGCGTCCGATGTCGCTCTTGCTCACAGGCTCGTCAGCTCCTTCAGGTCGGCCTCGGGCCGCGCGCCATAATGGCTGATCACCTCGGCGGCGCAAATGGCGCCCGTCTCGAGGCATTTCTCGAGCGGCTTATCCTTCGTATAGGCGGCGAGGAAGCCCGCCGCGAACAGGTCGCCCGCGCCGGTGGTATCGACCACCTCGGCGACCGGCACCGCGGGCACAATCACCCGCTTGCCGTCGTGATTGGCGCTCGCGCCCGCCGCGCCGTGCGTGACGACCGCCGTCTTCACCTTGGTCGCCAGTGCCATTTCCGCCGCGAGCACATCGTCATGCCCGGTCAGCAGCCTGGCCTCATGATCGTTGCAGAACAGGAGGTCGATGCCGCCTTCCTCGATCAAACGGGTGAAACGGTCGCGCCGCTCGGAGATGATGACGCTTTCCGACAGGGTGAAAGCAGTCTCATTGCCCGCCCCATGCGCCATCTTTCGCGCTTCCATCATCGCCGCGCGCGGCTTGTCGGGGCCGAAAAGATAGCCTTCGAGATAGAGGATGCGACTGGCCTTCACGAGTTCTTCGCTCACCGCAGAGGCCACCAGTTCGTGGCTCGCGCCCGGCGCGGTGTTCATCGTGCGCTGCCCATCGGGCGTCACGAGAATGAGGCAGCGCCCGGTCGGGCAATCGGCATTGGCCTCCAGCGCAGGCGTGTCGAAATGCACGCCCATGGCGGTCAGGTCGTGGCGGAAGACCTTGCCGAACTGGTCGTCGGCGACCTGCCCGATGAAGGCGACCTTGCCGCCAAGACCTGCAACGCCCGCCATCGAATTGGCTGCCGAGCCACCCGAATGCTCCTCGGCCACGCCCATCGAGGCATAGAGATGGTCGGCCTTGAGCGGGGTCAGCAGCTGCATCGAGCCCACCGGCAGGCAATGCTGCTGGAGAAACTCGGGCGTCGCGGGGGCGATCACATCGACGATCGCATCGCCCATGGCGACAATATCGAAACGGGTCTCGGGCATCTGGTCTTCTAAGCTGCTGATAACGGGGCCGGGCGCCGCCATGAGGCGCGCCTCTTGGATTGGCGCTCGCCTAATGGCGCAGGCGTTAAGCGTCAATGAAAAGCCTTTTCTTTGTCGCCAAAAATGGGCAGCAACACGGGCCATGACCGAAACGACTTCGCGCCCCGCGCCCACCGCCATTCCCCTGTCGCTCTTCGCCTTCGCCGTCTTCTATGGCGGCATGGTCTGTATCGCCGGCGTCTTCGCCAACAAGCAGGTCGAGCTGTTCCCGCTCCCCGGCGTCGGCACCCTGGCGGTCGAGGCGGGCATCTTCGCTTTCCTCATGCTGGTGGTCACCTCTTCGGCGGTGACCGAGATGTTCGGCGCCACTGCTGGCCGCCGCATGGTGCTGTTCGGCTTCGTACCGCTCATCATCTCCTCGCTTCTCACGGTCATCATCCTGGCGCTCCCCGCAGCGCCCGAAATGGACGGCGAGCGCCTCAGCGCCTTCAACCTCCTCCTCTCCTCGACCCCGCGCATCTGGCTCGGCGGCATTCTCGCCTACGGCATCTCGACGCTGCTCAACGTGTGGCTGTTCGACAAGCTGCGCCGCCCCGGCGGTCGCCTCCTGTGGCTGCGCTCTTCGGTCGCGGGGATGATCAGCCAGGCCTTGGACACGCTCATCTTCGTCTCGGTCGCCTTCTACGGTGTCTTCCCGATCGCCAATCTGATGATCGGCCAGATGCTCGCCAAGGTCGTCCTCTCGGCCGTCCTCTTCCCGCCGCTCATCTACGCGATGGTCGCCATCGGCCGCCGCCTCGATGCGCCGAGGCCCGAAGTCGCCGCCTGAGGCAACTTCCGCCTAGGGTCGAAGGTTCGCCCCATCATGAACATCAAATTCGAAGAAGACGGGGGCCGCGGCCGCTGGCACGCGACCCCCGAAGGTGTGAGCGAAGAGGCCGAAATGACCTTCAGCCGCACCAATGCCGAGCTCATCATGATCGACCACACCTTCGTGCCCCCGTCGGCGCGCGGGCAGGGCATCGCGGGCAAGCTTGCACAGGCTGCCGTGACGAAGAGCCGGGCCGAAGGATGGAAGATCATCCCCGTCTGCCCCTACATGAAGGCCGAGGCCGAGAAGCATTCGGACTGGGACGACGTCATCAAGGCCTAGCTGGCCTGACTGGGCCTAGCGCACCAGCGCGAAGGTTAATCCGAGATAGACGCTCTCGCCGATATCGCCCGCGACGGCGGGCGCATAGCCGTCGCGCTCGGGTTCGGGCGGCGGCGGCGGCGGCGGCGGCGGCCCGACCCGGCTTCCCGTTATCATGATGGCATCGCGATTGGTCGACGGGCCGGTCTGGATGTCGACCAGCGTCGCGCGTGAAAAGCCCCACAGCCGCGCATATTCCGCCGCTTCCGCCTTGGCCCGCGCGACCGCGCGTCGCCGCGCCTCGGCACGCAGGCCCAGCCGGTCGTCATAATCGAAATAGGGCCCCGACACGTTGTTCGCGCCTGCCGCCGTCGCGCGGTCGATCATGCGGAGCACGTCGATCGTCAGCGGCGCCTCGACTTCGACCGACGAAGACGCCTGAAACCCCAGGTCGAGCTGCTTCTGATTGACGCGGTCATATTCGGTCCAGCGCCCGAGGTTGATCGAGCGCGTGTCGATATCCTTGGCCTCGGCCCCGCTCGCGACCAGCGCCTCGCGAATGCGCTTGATCGTCTCGGTCGCCTCGCTCATCGCGACCGCCGCGCTCTCGTTGCGGGTCATCACCCCGAATTGCAGCCGCACGATATCGGCGGGCGCCTCGACCGTTTCCTGGACGCTGAGCGACAGGAGCGGCGTCTGCATCGCCTGTTGAAGGTCGGCTTCGATCACCTGCGCAGCAGCAGGCGTGGAAAGCGCGGTGGCAATCGCCAGCGCGGCAAGAAAGTGACGCATCGAAAGGCTCCTTTGAAACAAGACGCTACCGAAACGATACGCCTGTCTCAGAGCGCGAGTTCCCACGTCTCCCATTGCGCCAGATGTCGCCCGCCCTGCGAAGCGTAAAAGGCCTTGGCAGGGTCGTTGTCGGCGAGCACCAGCCAGCGCACGCGCCCCGCGCCCTCGCCTACAGCTTCGGCGCGCACCGCGGCAAACAGCGCCGCCCCCGCACCCGAGCCGCGTGCCTCGGGCGCGACGAACATCTCCTTCAGCACGCGCACGGGCCTGAGATCGAAGGTCCAGTCGATCCGATGCGTCACCGCCACCCCCACCGGCACGCTGTCCAGCCGGGCGACATGGGCGGTGAAGCGCCGCGCCTTGCCATGGCCGAAGCGTTCTAGGTCGGCCGCGGTCACCGCGAAGTCGTCGAGATAATGCTCGAACGCGGCGAGCCCACGCATCAGCGCCAGCACCGCCCCCTCCTCCCCGCGCCGCATGGGCGAGACATGAAGGCTCAAAACAGCCCCTCCGCATGGCGATCGGCAAGAAAGCCGTCCACGTCGGGTGTCTCGCGCATCATGTGGCGCACCCACGCCTGCCGCTCATGCTCGACCAGCCGCAATTCCCAGACACAGCCGACGAGGCTGCTGTCGGCGGGCGCAAAATCGAGCGCGCCCACCTCGCTTCTCGCCACCAGCCCGCGCAGGATCCCGCCGCCGATCCACCAGCCCGCGAGTAGCCAGTCCGCTTCCTCGCCGCGATGGACAATGACATGGCCGAGCGCGCTCTCGGGCACGGTCCAGACATGCGGGCAAGCGCGGGCATAGCGCGTCACCGCCGCCAGCGCCGCATCGGCGTCGAGCGCGCTACCCGGAGCTTCGATGCCATAAGCCTTGAAGCGCGAGGCGCCCAGCGCCAGCACGCCGAAGTCGCGATAGGTGCGCGGCGCATAAACCTCATGCCCGCCGTCGCGATGCGCGATCAGCTCGGCCACCGGCCGCTTCGCCTCGATCGCAGCATCGAACATGCTGGTGGCGGCGGCGAACTTGTCGCGGCAGCCCGGGTTGCAAAAGCCCACCACCTGCCCGCGATAATCGGTCAGGCTGCCCGCATCGACGGGATTGCCTGACCAGGGGCAGTTCTCGTTGATCGCGCCGCTCATGCCGCCGCCTCCGCCGCGCCGGTCTCGAGCGCGAATCCCTCGTCGATCCAGCCGGTGATCCCGCCCGGCATCACCTTGACCGGGCGCCCCAGCCCCGCCAGCCGCACCGCCGCTCGCGCTGCGCCGTTGCAATGCGGCCCCGCGCAATAGACGACGTAGAGCGTGCCCTCGGGATCATCGCGCAGCTTGGACCCGACGATCTTGCCGTGCATCAGGTGGCGCGCGCCCGGCACATGACCCTCGGCAAAGGCATCCGGCCCGCGCACGTCGAGCAGCACGAAGCCCGGATCGTCCGACTGCATCGCCTGATGCACGTCCCAGCAATCGGTTTCGAAGGCAAAGCTCTTCTCGAAATGCGCCAGCGCTTCGGCACTGGGCGCGGGGGGAACGGCGGTCACGGCATTGGTCATGATGATTGCTCCTTTACGGTGTCACCATCGTCTTGACCGCACCGCCGCGCTGCGGCAATTGGCACGAATGTCAAAGACCCTGCGGATCGTGCCAACTCACCATCGCGACCCCCTCAAGGTCGCGACCCTCGTCGGCGACGGGCTCGCCATCTTCGAATATGCGATGGCCGCCGAGATCTTCTGTCGCGAACGTCCCGGCATCACCCGATGGTACGATCATGTCACCGTCGCCGAGACCGCCGAACCGCTGTCCACCATCGCGGGTGCCGCGCTGGTCCCCGAAGCCGGGCTCGATGCCCTCGACGATGCCGGCACCATCGTCATCCCCGGCTGGTCGACCGGCGCGCCCGCCCCCAGCCCAGCGCTCGCCGCCGCGCTCTCCCGCGCCGCCGCCGAGGGCGCGCGTTTCGTCTCCATCTGCTCGGGCGCCTTCCTGCTGGCAGAACTCGGCCTGCTCGACGGCAAGCGCGCGACCACCCACTGGGTCTATGCCGACGCCTTTCGCGCCCGCTACCCGCGCGTCGCGCTGGACCCCGACATCCTCTTCGCCGACGAAGGCGCGATCCTTACCTCGGCGGGCTCGGCGGCGGGCATCGACTGCCTGCTCCACCTCGTCGCGCGCGATTTCGGCCACGATGTCGCCAACAAGGTCGCCCAGCGCCTCGTCGTCGCCCCGCATCGCGACGGCGGGCAGCGCCAGTTCATCCCCACCCCCCTGCCGCCCGCGCCCCATGCCCGCATCGCCCCGCTGCTCGACGCCATGCGTGCCGCCCCGGCCAGCGACTGGAATGTGGAGACCATGGCGCGCGCCTGCGCGATGAGCCGCCGCACCTTCATCCGCCGCTTCACGGAGGCGACCGGCGAGACCCCCGGTGCCTGGCTCGCTCATCTGCGTCTGTCCGCCGCCCGCCATGCTTTGGAGGCTACCGACGCCTCGATCGAGCGGGTCGCGACCGAGGCGGGCTATGGCAGCCTGTCCGCCATGCAGGCGCAATTCAAGAAAGTCCTCGGCCTCTCGCCCAGCGCCTATCGCCGCCGCTTCGGCGCCCGGTCCGACAGCGCTGCCTGAGGCGCCGCTTGCCACCGTCCGCGCCGCCTGCCAACACTTCGAGGGCCGAAGATCGGGGGGCGCATGGATCGCGATGCACTGGAAGACTATAGGCCCGGCCTGACGCTGCGGTTCGGCATCACCGGCCACCGACCGCCGCGCCTCGCCAACGACCAGCACGACCGTATCCATGCCCAGTGCGCCGAGATCTTCGCCCTCGCGCGCGGCGCGATGGATGCGCTGGCCGCCAGCGAGACACGGCTGTTCGCGGCGCGCGATCCCGCCATCAAGCTCGTCTCCAGCCTCGCCGAGGGCGCCGATGTCATTGCCGCCGAGGCCGCGCTCGCCAGCGGCGCGCAACTGGTCGCCTGCCTGCCCTTGCCACGCGACACCTATGCCCGCGACTTCAGTGCCGAGGCATGGGCCCGCACCGAGGCGCTGATCGAGCAATCGGGCGCGGTCCTCACGCTCGACCCCAATGGCCATGGTGCCGAGGCGTCCTACGAGGCCGCGGGGCGCATCGTGCTCGCGCAATGCGACATCCTCATCGCCATCTGGGACGGCGAGGCGGCGGCGGGGCGCGGCGGCACCACCCAGATTGTCGCCGAGGCGGTCGCCATGCACCAGCCCGTCATCCATATCGATGCGCGCGGCGAGCGCCCGGCCGAATTGTTGTGGAGCGGCCTGCACGAAGCCATTCCCGACCGCCCCTCGCTCGACGGCGTGCGCCGCACCGACATGCGCCGTGGTATCGGCCCGCTCGTTCATGCGCTCTGCGCCCCGCCGTCGGCGCCCGAGGAACGCGCCGAGCTCGATCGCTTCATCCTCGGCGGCGACCGGCGTCCGCGCCGCGCCACGGGCTGGCCGCTCCTGATGCGGCTGACCGGCGCCAAATCGTGGACCGGCTTCGCCGCCCGCGCGCCGTCGAGCGCGGAGTGCGCCGGCGCCTTCGCGGCCCACACTCGTCCCTTCGCCGAGGACGGCGCCTTCGGGGTGCGTCTCGACGGGGGCATCCGCACCCGCTTCGGGCGGGCGGATTCACTCGCCAGCGACTATGCCCAGCGCTTCCGCTCCTCCTTCGTGACCAATTTCGCCATGGCCGGGCTTGCCGTCTTCCTCGCGCTCGCCGGCCTGCTCTTTCCCGAGGGCAAGAAGCTGCTCATCAGTATCGAGCTACTCGTCATCCTGCTGATCATCGCCAACACCCGCGGCGCCAACCGCCAGAACCTTCACAAATGCTGGCTCGACCATCGCCACCTCGCCGAGCGGCTGCGCCTCCTGTCCATGTCGGCGCCCCTGGGCCGTCTAGCCCTGCGCGACGCCGACGACGGCACCCGCCATCCCGACTGGGTCGGCTGGTATGTGCGCGCCAGCGCCCGCGAACTGGGTCTCGTGCGCGCCGAGATCGATCATGCCTATCTCGAAAAGGTGCGCGGCGTGCTGCTCGCCACCATCGCCGAACAGCGCGCCTACCACCACGCCAACGCCCATGCGATGCAGCACAGCAACCACGTCCTGCACCGCGCCGGCGATGCGCTGTTCGCGGGCACGATCCTCGCCTGCGCCCTCTACCTCATCCTCTCCTTTGCCATCGGCAAGGTGCCCGATGCGGGGGCGTTCAGCTCGACCGGCCTCGTCACCTTCGTCACCGCGCTCTTCCCCGCGCTCGCCGCCGCGCTCTACGGCATCCGCATGCAGGGCGATTTCGCGGGCAATGCCGAGCGCTCGGCCGCCATCGCGCGCCAGCTCGAGCATCTCGAACATTCGCTCGGCGCCGACCAGCCGCGCTTCGAGCGACTGTCCGAACGCGCCCGCCGCCTCGGCGAGATCATGCTCGCCGACGTCGGCCAGTGGCGGCTTCATTACGAGAGCCGCCCGCTGACGCTGCCGGGCTAGCTCAATGCCGTCCGGGCCGCCCCCGGATGTGCCAGAATTTTTCCATGTAGAGATAGGTGAAGGAAGCGCTCCAGCCGACCATCACCAGCCCGGTGAGCGATTCCACTCCCGACAGGATGCGCAGCATGCCATAGGGGGCGAGGTCCCCGATCCCCAATGTCGTATAGCTGGTGATCGAGAAATAATAGGCGTCGTGAAAGGTCATCACCTCCTGCCCCTCGATCGATCCCCAGCCCATCATCACCACCCCCTCGAAGGCAAGCGCCCAGATGAGGACATGGACGAGATGCGACAACAGGATCGCGAACAGCACGAGGGTCAGGCGGACGAACCCGCCGGCGCGCACGCGCACCAGTCGGCGCGACGCCTGCCTGAGGACTTCGTAATGCACCGCGATCGAGGCGGCGAGCAGGACAAGCGACAAGGCGAGTGTGACGAGGATCACCCCGCCACCTCGCGCCCGTCCCGCCTTGTTAAAGGCGCTCGCATCACATGCTGCGGTTGATGATCGAAGGATCGACCGGACACCGCACCCCATCGAACTTCACGTAGAGTGTATAATCGTAGGTGGAGCCGTCGTCGTCGGGGTCGGTTAGCGTCAGCTTGGTGTCGCTGTTGCGGTTCTTGTCCCATCCGTCGGGCACGTCGAGCCCGCCGGCCTGTTCCCGTTGCGACACGCTGATCGCATCGCTCCCCGAGCTCGGCCATTTAGGCTTGTAGCTCTTGCCGTCGTCGTTGAACGTGTTCGCGATCTCGCCGGCCAGCGTGAAGCTGATCTTGGTCTCGTTCTTCTGGTCGGAGGACTGCAGCAATTGGGTGAGGTCGATATTGCCGTCGCTATCGACCACGCCGGTCGAGCTCGAATAGGTCGGCGACAGCGTGGGCGGATTGTCGGGGTCGAGCGAGGCCGACCCGCTGAACGTCACTGTGACATCGACTTCCATATCCTTCTTGCTCATGGTCTTTCTCCCTCAGCTGCCCAGCAGTCGGTCGACGGGATAGTCGCCGATCTCGCGGGTTTTATGGCCCAGACGAGCATATAGGGCCGACAATCGGGCATCGTTGCGATGGTCCTCGCCGTCGAGGCGCGAAAGCGGCGCGAGGCCGATCGCGGCCAGCGTGGCGCTGGCAATGGCCAGCGAATCACTGTCGGGCAGCTCGGCATTCCCGCGCAATGCGGCAAACCGCGCGGCCAGCGTGGCTGCCTCCTCGCCGCGCCCCTCGCGATGGGCGACCAGCGCCAGCTGCGCCAGCGCGGGCGCCAGACAGTCACTCTTCCACTGTCCCACGCTGTCATCTCCCGCCACCAGCGCCTCGCACAGCCCCAGCGCCCGCGTGCTGTACCGCCGCGCCTCGGCCAGCGCGCCTCCCAACAAATGCGTTTCGCCCGCGCGGATCGCGGCCTTGGCGCGAATTTCCTTCCAGAAGGCATTTCCCTCGTCCTGCGCGCCTAGCCGCTCGGCAGCGCGCATCGTGTCCTCGGCCACGGCGCGCGCCGCCGCCACATCGCCCAGGTCGAGGTGGAAGCGCGCGATATTGGCCCGGCTCACGACCAGCCCCTGCAGCGCCTGAAAATCCTCGTCGGCTTTTCCCAGACGGGCATAGATGGCGCTTTCGCGCTGGCGCAGGTCGAGCGCCTCGGCGATCCGCCCCAGATCGGCATCGATCTGCGACTGCCAAGCGAGCGACTGGGCCAGATAGAAGCTCATCTCACGCGCCCCTGCCGCATTGCTCTCGCCGCCCAGCGTGCGCCAGGTCGCCTCGGCTTCCTTGAAATAGGCGCGCGCTTCCTCCAGCGCCTCGCGGTCGATCGCCACGACCCCGAGGTTGGTGTTGGCATGGCCCCATTCGGCGCGCCAAGTCGCATTGTCGGGTTCCACGCGCAGCAACTGACCTGCCAATTGGCGGTAATCGGTAAAGCGCCTCTGCGCCTCGTCCAGATCATCGCTCTGCCAAGCCAGATATCCAACCCAGAACTGGCTCTGCGAATGGTTGAAGAGGGCTTCAGTATCGCTCGGATTGCGCGCCAATATGGCCGCGGTGGTGCGCGCGCTCTGCTTGAAGGCGGGCAGCGCGGCCTGGTTGTTGCCGCGCAAATTCTGCACTTCGGCCACCAGCTGGGTCGCCCGCGCCCGCCGTCCCAGTTCATTGTCAGTGAGGTCGGCGATATCCTGCCGCGCATAATAGGCCATCGCCCGATTGCCGACCCCGTCGAGCAGTTCGAGCCGCCCCACCGGCTCGAGCTGCTTGCGCAAGTCGACCAGCATATATTCGATCAGCCCGTCGGCTTCCGAGCGCTGCTCGCGCGCCGCGTCGCGCTGGTCGAGCGCATAGAGCGCGAGCGAACTCGTCCCCACCATGCCGACAAGCGAGGCCGCCGCCAGCGCGCCCAACCGCCGATTGCGCCGCGCCGCATCGCGCTGCACCAGTTCGTCGAGGCGCACATCGAGGATGCCGGCGATGAGCTTGAGCTTGGCCAACCGCTTGCCGTCGGCGCCGGGTCTGAGGTCGGCGGCGATCGGCTCGGCGGGGCGGTCCGACAGGCTGCCGTCGGGTTCCAACTCGTAGCGCAGCGCAGGCGGGAAACATTCCTCCGCCTCGCGCCCCGGCATCTGGCTGGCAAAGGGTTCGCCCGCCACGATCGCGGCGAGGATCGGACGTTCGGGGTGATTGCGCTTGAAGGTGGCAATTTCCTCGTTGGTCCATTTGGATGCCGCCGCGCTCGGCGAGCACAGCACGATCAGGCTGCTCGACGCTGCCAGCGCCTCGACCAATCGATCGCCAAGACTGGTCGCCGCCGCCAGTTCGTCGCGATCGCGAAACACCGGGCGTGGGCGCGGCGGGATCGGTCCGATCGGCGAGGCGCGCCCGACCAGCCCCTTGGGTAGGCGATAATGTTCGAGCGCGCGGTGAAGCCAGCTCGCCTCTTTCTGGTCGGCGTGACTGTAGCTGAGAAACGCGAAATAGCGCTGTGCGGCCATGCTCACCCCCCGTTTTTCAACAACCCACATCAATAAGACGGGACAATTTTACCCCTGTCAATCGCGATGCGACCGGCGGTAGCGCGCCAAAAATGGCGCGGCTTGCAGCCCCCGCGACGAACGCGCCCGACCATGCTACGCCTTGGCGAACTCGTGCCTATGGAGAGGGGACATGATGGACAGTATCTCGCCACCCGAACCGGTCGCCGGCACCCATGCCGATGCCGCCACCGCCGCCGCGCTCTACCGCCGCTCGATCGAAGATGGCGACGCTTTCTGGCTCGAGCAGGCCGAACGACTCAACTGGTCGCGCTTCCCCACCATGGCCGACGGCTCGTCCTTCGATCCCGTCGACATCCGCTGGTACGAGGACGGCGAACTCAACCTGTGCGACAATGCGCTCGACCGTCATGTGGAGGCCGGGCAAGGCGACCAGCTCGCCTTCCTCTTCGAACCCGACGACCCCGCCGCCGAGGCTCGGCGCATCACTTATGCCGAACTCCTCGCACAGGTCGTCGCCATGGCCAATGCATTGAAGGCGCTCGGCGTCGCAAAGGGCGACCGCGTCACCCTCTACATGCCGATGATCCCCGAGGGCGTCGTCGCCATGCTCGCCTGCGCACGGCTCGGCGCGATCCACTCGGTCGTCTTCGGCGGCTTCTCGCCCGAAGCGCTCGCAGGCCGCCTCGTCGATTGCGACAGCCGCTTCGTCATTACCGCCGACGAGGGGCGCCGCGGCGGCAAGACCGTGCCGCTGAAAGCCAATGTCGACGAGGCACTGACCCGCGACGGCGTCGCCGTCGACGCCGTCCTCGTCATCCGCAACACCGGCGGCTCGGTCCAATGGGTCGAAGGCCGCGACCATTGGCTCCACGACAGCGCGCACGACGCCCCCTGCCCGTGCGAGCCCATGGCCGCCGAGGACCCGCTCTTCATTCTCTATACCTCCGGATCGACCGGCAAACCCAAGGGCGTGCTCCACACCACCGGTGGCTATGGCGTCTGGGCCGCGACGACCTTCAACTATGTCTTCGATTACCAGCCCGGCGACATCTACTGGTGTACCGCCGACATCGGCTGGGTCACGGGGCACAGCTATATCGTCTACGGCCCGCTCCTCAACCGCGCCACCAGCGTCCTGTTCGAAGGCGTGCCCAACTACCCCGACCCGGGCCGTTTCTGGCAGGTGGTCGAGCGCCACCGCGTCAACAGCTTCTATACCGCCCCCACCGCCATCCGTGCGCTGATGCGCGAGGGCGATGGCCCCGTCAAAGCCCACGACCGCTTCTCGCTCCGCCTCCTCGGCACCGTGGGCGAGCCGATCAACCCCGAGGCGTGGCGTTGGTATCACGAGGTCGTGGGCGACAAGCGCTGCGCCATCGTCGACACCTGGTGGCAGACCGAAACGGGCGGCATCATGATCACCACCTTGCCCCATGCCCATGCGATGAAGCCGGGCAGCGCGGGGCTCCCCTTCTTCGGCATCCAGCCCCAACTGGTCGACAATGACGGCAACCCGCTCGAGGGCGCCGCCGAGGGCAATCTGTGCATCACCGCCAGCTGGCCCGGACAGGCGCGCACCGTCTATGGCGACCACGACCGCTTTATCCAGACCTATTTTTCCACCTATCCCGGCAGATATTTCACCGGCGACGGCTGCCGCCGCGACGCGGACGGCTATCATTGGATCACCGGGAGGGTCGACGACGTCATCAACGTCTCGGGCCACCGCATGGGCACCGCCGAAGTGGAGAGCGCGCTCGTCCTCCACCATGATGTCGCCGAGGCTGCGGTCGTCGGCACGCCCCACGACATCAAGGGCCAAGGCATCTATTGCTACGTCACCCTCAACGCCGGGGTCGAGCCGTCGGACGAGCTCGCCGCCGAGCTGCGCGCGCTGGTGCGCAAGGAGATCGGCCCCATCGCCACCCCCGATCATCTCCACTTCACCCCCGCGCTGCCCAAGACGCGCTCGGGCAAGATCATGCGCCGCATCCTGCGCAAGATCGCCGAGAATGACACCGCCTCGCTCGGCGACACCTCGACGCTCGCCGATCCGTCGGTCGTCGCCGCGCTGATCGAGGGTCGCCAGAACCGTTAGGCCCCGTTAACTGCCGTTTATCGAATGATCGTTACGCAAAGGCGCGACGGAGTTGTCGGGGAGGCCGCATGGTCAGTATCAGCGTCATCGACAGGGTCGGCACCACCGAGCTGCCCGGCTTCAGTTGGGATTGGAAGGGCGTGGACCGCTGCACCGCACGTCTGCTCATCGAGGAGCGGCTGCGCACCGAGACCGAACGCGCCGCGCGCGACATTCCCGCCAGCCGGTTCCTTCTCGAACTGTCGGGCGGGCTGGATGGCTTCACCGACCAGCTTGCCGAGCGCGCCTTTGCCGCTTTCACCGCGGGCAAGCTCCTCCTCATCGTCAATGACGCCCAGGTCACCGACCTCGACGAGGAAATCCCGCTACACACCGCCAACGAAGCGGTCTTCTTCAAACTCGTCCCGCTCCAAGGAGGCTGATCGTCATGCTTCGCCGCGTTTTCGGCCGCAAGGGCGCCACGCCCACGCCAGCCGCCGCACCGGAACCCACCCCCGCAAGCGCGCTCGACCCGTCGGACGACCGCCCCTATTGGAACCGCTTCCTCGACAGCCTGGGAACGCAGGTCAATCGCCCCATCAATAGCGTCGTCTGGCACGCCGACAGCCCCGTGAAGCGCGCCGTCGCTTCACTCTCGCTGTCCGACCGCTCCGCCCTGCTCTGCTCGCTCGAACCGCTGCTGGGTCCCCGGGAAGACATCAGCATCAGGGACAGGATCGAGATGAAGGAGCTGTTCGACTGCCTGACCTACAGCGACGACCCGCCGGTGACCCATGGCACGGTCGACTTCCTGACCCGCGCCCTCGTCGCCCCCGACGTCGACTGGATCCATGAGACATTCACGCTGGAGCGCGTCCACCGCTTTCTCAAGACGGCCAAGGACCAGGGGCATCCGTTCAACAGCGATGAGAGGGAGCGGATCGCCAGCTATGCACGCCGTCTCGAGGGCAAGCAGTTCGACGCCTATTCCAAGGGCCAGCAGGATCGCAGCGCCAGTCTCGTCAAGCTGTTCTACGCCCTCGCCGACATCTCGAGCGATGACCGCGAGATCAATGCCGCGCGGATCGACCAGTGGTGCGACCACCAGCCCTCGCCCCTTCGCTTCCGCCCGCTCCCCTACCATGCCCGCTTCTGGAGCGATTTCCTCGCCCTTGTCTCGGACAAGGCCGAGGCGCTGAAAAGCGAGATTGCCAAGAAGCCGGTTTGGCTCAAGGACGAAGCCGCCTTCAACGACCGCTTCCGCTCTGTCGGCGGCGTCCCCCTCGACTTCGGCTTCTGGACCCGCGATGCGCTCAAGGACTGGCGCGGCGACGGACGTAATTTCAAGGCGATGAAGAAGCCCGAGGAGGACAATCCGCGCGAGCGCCTCCTCGCCCACCTTCCCCATGACGAGCTCGTCGCCGAGCGTACCCGCCTCGCCACCCTCGCCGATCTAGAATGGCATCGCGCCTACATCCCCGGCGCCGACATCCTCCTCGGGAAACGCAGCGAGGCGGAGGAAGACCTTTTCCTCATGCTTGTCGAATCCAAGGCCCAGCCGAAAGCGCCGGCCAAATGGCGCAAGGACGCGCTGAAGCTCATCCACCAGATCGGCCGGCCCAAGATGATGGACCGGTTCGAGCGCTGGCTCGCCCTCTTCGCCCGCCCGGCCCTCGACGAGACGAGCATCGGGCAGTTGCACGACTGCCACCAGCGCGCCCTGCACATCGCGCTGTTCGACCGCTTGTTTCCCGACTGGAAGGCCCTGCCCGACGAAGATCTCGACGCGCTCGCCGACTGGGTCGCGCTGACCTCGATCGGCAACCATTCGGACGGGCCCTGCTCGATCTACGGCTTCCTCAACAGCTACAACCGCCTGGTGCCCGACCCGGCGCGGATCGAGATCATCCAGCAGGGCGCGACCTATCCAAAGACCGACGCGGAACGCTACGACATCGGCAACCGCTATCGCCGCCCCTTCGCCTTCCCCTCGACCCCGACCGAAAACGCCTTGCGCGCAGTGACCTGGCTGCTCGCCGAAGACGCCGCCAACGTCCCGCTGCTCGAGGACGTCGCCATCGCTGCCACCGCGCTCAAGAACTCGGATCGCCTGCGCTCCAAGATGGTCGCCAATGCCGCCATCGCCAGCCTCGGCACCATCGGCACCCCCGAGGCACTGCAGGCGCTAGGCCGCCTCAGGCGCACCATCGCCAACAAGGCCATCGGCAACGCCGTCCAGAAAGCCATGGACAAGCTCGCCGCCAAACATGGCGTCCAGCCCGACGACATCGCCGAACAGAGCCTGCCCGACTATGGCTTCGACTAAGCCTGCGAACACGCTCCCGCTAGGCGATTGGCAGGCGCGCGTCAGGCTCGACGAGGACGGCAAGCCGTTCGCGCTCTATCTCGATCCTGCGGGCAAGGAGCATAAGCGCTTGCCCGTCGCCGCGCGCAAGGCTGCGACGCGGGCTCAGCACGATGCGCTCCAACAGCGCCTGAAGGACATCAGCCTTGCCCAGAAGGAGGCCAGGCGCCGCCTCGAGGCGACGTGGCGCAACGATCGCGACTGGAGTTTCGCCGACTGGGCCAAGCGCTACCGCGATCACCCCCTCACCCGCGTCATGTCCAGTCGCCTCATCTGGTCCTTTGCCGCGCCCGGTGAGCCAGCGCGTCTCGCGCTCGGCACCGCGCCCGAGCTGACAAGCCTCGACGGCACGCCCCTCTCGGTGGACGAGGCCACCACCCGTGTGGCGCTCTGGCACCCCGCCGACACACCGCCCGAGGTCGCGCGGGCATGGCGCGAGGCGCTGCTCGAGTGCGGCATCCGCCAGCCGTTGTGGCAGGCGTGGCGCCCCGTCTACGCGCTGACCGATCCCGAGCGCCAAACCGCCACCTATTCGAACCGCTTCGCCGGTCTTCTCCTCACCCAGCCCGTCTTCGTACGCGTTTTGCGCAACCGCAGCTGGGTGCTCAAGAGTCGGATGTTCGGCGATCATCGCGACAAGCGCACCCGCCCCGCCCGGCTCGACCTGCCCGGTGCCGGCCTCGTCGCCGAATTTCGCGGCGCGGGCGCGGGCCAGTCGCAGGCCAGCGACCATGATTACAGCGCCCCCAATTACGAACATTTCGCCACCTCGCAGCTGCTGTTCTATCGCACCGGCGAGGACAGCATGGAGGGCGCCCGCCCCGTCCCCCTCGACACCGTCCCCATCCGCGCCTTTTGCGAAGCGATGTTCGACGTCGAAGTGGCCACCGGCCTGTCCGCCATCGGCCTCGACACACGCTGGCGCGACCCCGGCCCCGACGCCCGGCCCATCCTGCGCAATCGAGACCTCGGCTACGACGGCTTTAGCGACGACCTCACGACCCACTCGCCGACCGCGCTCGCGCGACTACGTGTCGAACTGCTCGAATGGCTAATCCCCCGCCTCACCATTGCGGAGGGCTTGTCCCTGAAGGGCCATATGCTGCGCGTCGAAGGCCGATGGCACGATTACGAGATCAACTGCGGCAACGGGGCGATCCGCATCGCCGACAGCAAGCGTCATGTCTGCATCGTACCGGGCGGCACCTCGGGCGCTGTCGCAGGGCTGGTCCTTCCCTTCGCAGGCGATGAATTGCTCGCCGTCATCCTGTCAAAGGCGCATCTGCTGGTCGATGAAGAGACCATCGGGGACCCCACCATCATCGCCCAGCTCGAACCCGGGCGCCGCGGCAGCTAGTCGCCGCGCCGCGACCCGCGGCAACCCGGTCCGAACTTGATCTATCCAGCCGCACCCTCTTGCCTGCGCCGCCCCCTCACCGCGCCGGCCTATGTCGCGCCCCTCCATCCGCGTGAATGACTGCCTTGGCGGCGCCCGACAGGTCCAAAACGGCGGGGATAAGGGTTCGCATTTGTTCTGCTGTCCTTACACCCTTTGTTCTCATGCAGGCAGCGAGCCCCCCGCTGCCACGATGACGACAAGGGAGACAGCGAATGACGACAGCGGCGCGCAAGATCCTGGTCGTGTTCGGCACCCGGCCCGAGGCGATCAAGCTCGCACCCGTGATCCTCGCGCTCGGCGCCGACCCGCGCTTCGAGGTCGCGACCTGCTCGTCGGGCCAGCATCGCGACATGATCCAGCCGGTCTGCGACCTGTTCGGCATCGCGATCGATCATGATCTCGGCGTCATGCGCCCCGGCCAGAGCCTCGATCATGTCACGGCTGCGATCCTCGACAAGCTCCCGGCGGTCTTCGCCGCCGAGCGGCCCGATGTCGTCATGGTCCAGGGCGACACCACCACCGCGTTCAGCGCCGCGCTCTCGGCCTTCTATCACCGCATCCCCATCGCGCATGTCGAGGCGGGGCTGCGCACCAAGGATCTCGCCTCTCCCTTCCCCGAAGAGGGCAATCGCGCCCTCATCTCGCGCCTCGCCCGATGGCACTTCGCTCCTACCCGCGCGGCGCGCGAGCATCTCGTCGCCGAACGCTGCCCCGGGCAGGTCGTGGAGACCGGCAACAGCGTGGTCGATGCCGCCCGTCTCGCGCTCGACCTCCTTGGTCCGGCGGGCGAGGCCGCCATTGCGGCGCGGCTCGGCCTGGCGGCGCCCGAGCGGGCGAGCATCCTGTTCACCATGCATCGGCGCGAATGTTTCGGCGCTCCGGCCACGCGCATCTTCGCGGCCCTGCGCCGTATCGCGGCGCGTCATGACGTCGACATCCTCTACCCCGTACATCCCAATCCGCAGGTTCGCGGCCCCGCCTTCGAGATGCTCGGCGGGTTGGACAATGTCCGGCTGGTCGACCCGCTCGGCTATGACGAGATGATCGTCGCCTTGAAATGCGCCCACATGCTCGTCACCGATTCAGGGGGACTGGCCGAAGAGGCGCCGACCTTTTCCACCCCCGCGCTGATCTTGCGCAAATCGACCGAACGCCCCGAGTCCATCGAGACCGGCAATGCCGAGCTGATCGGCCATGATGCCGCGCTGCTCGAGGCACGCGTCGCCGAGCTTCTGTCGGGAGGCGAGCTTCATGCCCGGATGAGCGCTGCGGCCAATCCATTCGGCGATGGCCGCGCGAGCGAGCGGATCGCCGCCGCGCTGGCGACCCCGGTCACCGACGCCCACGCGCTCGCCCCCAGTCGCCCCGCCGCCACCGCGGCGCCGACGCCCGACACGCCCGCCGCGCAGCCCGCCCCTGCCAAGGCCGCCTGACGCCGCCGCCTGTGCCTTTCTCTCGCCAAGGACCGACCATGACCAAGTGCAACTTTTCCAGGCCCCATCGCGACATCGGGGGCACGCCGCTTCACCCCACCCCTCGTGGCTTCCGCGCGCTCGCGGTCGCACTGGCCGCCGCCATATTTCTTCCCACCTCTGCCGCCGCGCAGATGACGGGCGAGCAATCGAGCAGCACCACCTATGTCGGCTATTACGGCGTCAGCCATGGCTTTAACGACCGCCTGGTCATCGGCAATTTCGCCAATCTCTACATCGACCGGATCGGCCTTCACAGCGATGTCGCCCATATCGAGCGCGAGGAAGCCGGCACCTATGGCGCCCTGGGGCTGAGCTATGCGCTGTCCGACGCGGTGCGGGTTCGCGGGACCATCGGCAGTTCGACCGACAATGACTCGATCCTGCCCGAACTCCTCCTGCGCGGCTCGGTCCAGTTCAAGCCCGGCGGCGGCCTCATCCTCACCCCCGCGCTCACCTATCGCGATTATCGCGCCGGGGGCAGTTCGACGAGCCCCGAGCTCCAGGTCGCCAAATATTTCAACATGGCGGGCGATGACGGCGGCTATTGGGTGGCGCAGGCCAATGGCGGCCTCTCCTTCAACCGTGCCGACGAGACCGGCTGGACGCTGGGCGCCGGCCTCACCACCGTGCGCAACAGCGGCCTGACCATCGGCGCCTCGCTGCGCGCCGGGCGCATGGCCTATGACACCATCCTCGAACAGGAAGTGCGCTCGGACATTTACGGGGGCTCGCTCAGCCTGGGCTACCGCATGGGCGGGGGCACCGAAATCTACATACGCGGCGATCTCGCCGACACCGAATTCTATACGGTGAGAGGCGCGATGCTCGGCCTCAAGTTCCGCCTCTGACACTCCCCTTCAAGGCTGCCCCTTCATGGCCATCCTCGTCCAGCTCCTCTTCCTCCTCATCTTCGCGCTGAGCGCCTCGATCGCGCTCATCTTCCTCGTCCGCCAGATCAGCTTCTCGCTCGCCGCCTTGTCGCAGCCCATCACCAGCCCCTTCAGCCGCGTCCAGCTCGACGACTGGCCCAGCGTGACCATCCTTGTCGCCGCGCATAACGAGGAACTGGTGCTCGGCGGCTGCCTAGAGAAGCTCGTCGCGCTCGAATATCCGGCCGACCGCCTCGACATCATCGTCGTCAACGACCGGTCGAGCGATCGCACCGGCGCCATCCTCGATGACCATGCCGCGCGCAGCGGCGGGCGCATCCGCGCGCTTCATCGCCCCGCCGACGCCGCCCCAGGAAAGCCTGCCGCCTTGCTCGACGCCTTCGAGCAGGTGGACAGCGATCTCGCCGTCTTCTTCGACGCCGATTATCTCCCCGACCCGCCGCTCCTCAAGAAACTGGTCGCCCCCTTCATCGACCCCGAGGTCGGCGCGACCATGGGCCGCGTGGTGCCCTACAACACCCAGACCAACCTGCTCACCCGGCTGCTCGATCTCGAACGACGCGGTGGCTACACCATCGACCAGGCGGTGCGCTC
This sequence comes from Sphingomicrobium arenosum, assembly GCF_026157085.1. Lineage (NCBI taxonomy): Bacteria > Pseudomonadati > Pseudomonadota > Alphaproteobacteria > Sphingomonadales > Sphingomicrobiaceae > Sphingomicrobium > Sphingomicrobium arenosum. Next base: position 416,822 of record NZ_JANPVN010000001.1, on the reverse strand, counting down.
GGCGTGGAACCTGCTTCCGCAATTCGGCGGCACGGTCGGCGGAGTGCGCATGAGCGCTCTCGCCGAGATCGGCGGCTGGAACGCCGACACGCTCGCCGAGGATACCGATCTCACCTACCGCCTGTTCGCCGCAGGGTACGGCGTCGAATATGTCGATGATGCCATGTGCTACGAGGAATCGCCCGCCGACTGGCGCGTGCGCTATCGCCAGATCCGGCGCTGGGCGGCGGGGCACAACCAGTGCCTCTTCGCCTATCTGAAAAGCACGCTCACCACCCCACACCAGCCGCTCCTGCGTCGTATCGATGCCGCGCTCGTCCTTCTTTTCTTCCTCTTTCCCGCCATCTCGATCCTCGGGCTCGTCGCGGCGATGATCTACCCCACCCTCTTCGCCTTTCCGCCGTTCAATTTCGCGGTCATCTCGGCCTTCAGCTTCGTCGTCGCTTTCGGCAATTTCGCCCCCTATTTCCAGATCGCCAGCGCCGTGGTGCGCGACCGCCAGCCCGAAGCGGTGGCAATGTTGCCGCTGATCTTCCTTTCCTCGGCCATCTCGATGCTCGCCTCGACCCAAGGCCTGCTCCTCGCCATCCGCAGCACGCTGACCCGCCGCCGCCTGCGCTGGGACAAGACCGCTCGCTTCAGAAAGGCCTACCATGCGCCTGCCTGACCCCACCGCCCTGCAAGCCACGCTCGACCGCCTCGCCGCCGCGCTGCCCGGCACCATCGAGCGCGCCGACCTCCTCGCGCCCGCGCTCCTCATGGGCATCGCCCTGCTCCATTACCTCTACTATCGCCGCGCCATGCGCCGCGATGGCCAGCAGGTCGTTCGGCTCGAAGATCACACCGGCCCGGGCACCACCGACGCATCGATGGTCGACCAACGTTCCGGCCGCGCGCATGCATATGCCTCTCCCTCGCCCACGACCACCCAACTGCCCTGCGCAAGCAAGACCGCCGCGCCGCGCCGCTACCGCGCGTCGGTCGCCATCGGCGAAGCGCGGATCGACGCACCCGTCATCGCGCTCGAGGATGTCTCGATCAACGGGCGCGCACGCTTCGCTTCGGCACTCAAGGTGGGGGGCGACCTTCTCATTCGCGGCGAGGCGCTTTTCGAGGGCATGGTCATCGTCAACGGTGCCCTGCGGATCGACGGTCGCGCCCATTTCGCGCGAGGCCTCCTCGTCAAGGGCGATACGCTGGCGCAGGGCCAGATGATCATCGGCACCCGCGACCATGCCGGTTGGGCAGTGCTGCGCGGCCTTCGGCTCGACCATCCCCTCCTTCTCAACGGCCGCGTGATCCGCAACCTGCCCAGTACACCGCCATCCGCGCCGGTCCGTCCGCTGTCTTCGAATGCGGCCACCCCTTTGCGCCCGTCGCCTACGCCCCACGGCTCCCCCACGTCGAAGGCCGCCTGACATGTCCCACCAGCAGCGCCTGCTCCTTGGCCTCCTCATCGTCTTCGCCGGCTGGGTCCTGTCCAACCACGCGACCGCGGTTCTCTTCCCACTGGTTCACGGCCAGTCCTGCGCCGTCGAATTTCTCGGCACCCGCTGCGACCTCGCGCCCGACAGGGTACAGCCGCCGAACCGCCATGCGCTGCTCGGCCTCCTCGTCCTTGGCACGATGATCGGCCTGCGGCTCTTCGCGCGGACGCGCGTCGTCTATCCCTTTGCCATGATCTTCGGCACCCTGTGCCTCTTCACCATCGGCTATGACGCACTCGCCCGCCAGCCGATCATCAACTCGGTCAAGATCGTCAACGACACGATCAATATCCTCGGCGCGGTCATCGCCGCCAGCTTCGCGCTTCTGCTCGTCATCCTGCGCCGTCACGGATGGCCCCTGGGCGCATTGGTTCGCGCGGTCGTCGCTTCCTATGCCATCAAGGTCGCCTCGGTGGCGATGTTCCTGTCCGTCATGGGCGCGGTGCATGGCGCGACCGAGCTCTTCCTCCTCTATATCTTCTACGCTTTCGGCGCCTTCAGTCTGCACCTCATGACAATTAGCGACTTCATCGCGCGCACCGCCGTCCCACCGCAGGAGGCAGTCACGTGAGCGCCCCCGCCCGCCGCACCACCACCACCGCGATGGATGCCTCGGTCAACGGGCTGCGCGGCATCACCCTGCTGCTCATCGTCCTCACCCATTATGTCCCGACCAGCTTCTTCTCGGGCAATATCGCGCGCCCCGTCGCGGCGACCATGATGGTGGTGACCGGCTATTTCCTCGCGCTCATCCTCGAGCGGCAGGGCATCGAGGCGCAGGAGCCCCCGCTCACTCGCCTGCGCCGCGCAATCTCGCTCTTCGCCCAGCGCCACATCCGCATCTGGCCCGCCATCGCGGGGGTCATCGCCATGTACGTCCTGCTCGGCCATTGGATCGGTGATCGCACCACGACCCAGATCCACGACACCTGGCCGCTCTATCTCGCCTATATGGGCAATGTCGTGAAGATGATCCACGAGACCGAGGCCTTCCCCGCCCATTTCTGGCTGATCAGCGCGCAGGAACAGTTCGTCCTCGCCACCCTCCTCGCCTGCGCGCTGCTCGGCTACCGCAACCTCAAGAGTTTCCTCGTCGGCGCTGTGATTGTCGGCATCCTCGCCCGGCTCGTCGGCGGTTTCCTCTGGATGCCCGACAGGCCCGCGCTGGCGACCGAGACCCCGCTCGCGGTCGCCGATGCGCTCGCGCTAGGGATGCTGGTGCGCATGGCCATCGTCGATGGCACCAGCCGCACCGCGATGCGCCGCTCGCTCACCGCCGCCATCCTCCTCCTGGCCGCCGCCTGGGCGCTCCTGCCCAACACTTGGGCCTTCTACTTCACCCTCGTCCCGCTCATCGCCGCGCTGGTCGGCTGCCTCTTCATCACGCTCATGACCGACGAGATGCGCAGCCACCGGATCGAGGCGTTCATGCGCGCTTGGCCCTGGCTCATCCTCCTGGGCCAGATGTCGCTCTCGATCTTTCTTCTCCACCCGCTGGTGAACGTGTTGCTGACGCTGGGCTACACCGCTGCCACGGGGCTAGCGATCGACTGGTGGCTGCTCAGCCTCGTCGGCCCACCGCTCAGCCTCCTCGTCGCCTTCCTTTATTTCCGCGCCGTCGAGGTACCGCTACGCCAGATGCGCCGCCGCGCGCGGAGCAGCGCGTCCATCAAGCCGCCCGCCGCTCCCAGCGCCGCGCTGGCCAAGACGCAAACCGCCGCGAGCCCCACCCCCTCGACGGCTTGAGGCTTCTCGCACCCGACACGCAGGCGGCGCAGGCGATGAGGCCAATGTAGCGAGCGATAGGCCAGGCCCGCATGATCTACCGTCGCTCGCCCGATCGTCGCGCCGTCGAAGGTGCGAGAGCTTGCATTGACCGAGTTCCGCGTCGAAAAGCGCCGTAGCCCGTCGAGCCTCGGCGGTTTCGCGGGCAGCGTCGGCGGCACGCGCATGGCCAAGGCCATGTCCGCCAAGGGCGCGCTTACAAAGGCCTTTGCCGTCATTATCGTCATCGTCGCGCTCTATATGCTCTGGCAGAGCGGCAGCGCGCTCGGTATCGTCTGATCCGCGACGCGAGAAAAGGAAGCCTCACTTCATGTTCGAAAATGCCGACGCGCTGCTGCTGGCCCGCATCCAGTTCGCCTTCACCGTCAGCTTCCATTTCTTCTTCCCCGCCGTGACGATCGGGCTCGCCAGCTTTCTCGCCGTGCTCGAGGGCCTGTGGCTCAAGACCGGCCAGCAGCGCTACATGGACCTGTTCAAATATTGGCTGAAGATCTTCGCCATCACCTTCGCGATGGGCGTCGTCTCAGGCATCGTCATGTCCTACCAGTTCGGTACCAACTGGTCGGTCTTCTCCGACAAGGCGGGCGGGGTCATCGGGCCGCTCATGGCCTATGAAGTGCTGACCGCTTTCTTCCTCGAGGCGGGCTTCCTCGGCGTCATGCTGTTCGGCCAGAAAAAGGTCGGCAAGGGCCTCCATTTCTTCGCCACGCTGATGGTCGCTTTAGGCACCTTCGTCTCGGCCTTCTGGATCCTCTCGGTCAACAGCTGGATGCAGACCCCGCAGGGCCATCTCGTCAACGAACTCGGCCTGTTCGTGCCCGGCGACAGCTGGCTGCCGATCATCTTTAATCCCAGCTTCCCCTATCGCCTCGCCCATACGGTGACCGCCGCCTACCTCACCACCGCCTTCATCGTCGGTGCGGTCGGCGCTTGGCACCTCCTCAAGGACAAGGCCAACGTGCAGGCGCGCACCATGTTCTCGATGGCGATGTGGATGGCCGCGATCGTCGCGCCGATCCAGATCGTGCTGGGCGATCTCCACGGCCTCAACACCTACGAACACCAGCCGGTAAAGGTAATGGCGATGGAAGGCCATTACGACAGCCACCCGGACGGCGCCCCGCTCTACCTGTTCGGCATCCCTAACGAGGAAACGCAGAGCCTCGATTATGCCATCGGCATCCCCAAGCTCTCGAGCCTCATCATTCGTCACGATCCCGATGCGCCGATGGCCGGCCTCGATACGATTCCCGACGAGGACCAGCCGCCCGTTCCGATCGTCTTCTGGGCGTTTCGCGTGATGGTGGGGCTCGGCCTATTGATGGCGGGTCTCGGGCTCTGGAGCCTTGTCCAGCGCGTGCGGGGCAAGCTCTACGACAGCCGCCTGCTTCACCGCGCCGCCGTCGTCATGGGTCCCTCGGGCCTTATCGCCGTGCTCGCCGGCTGGATCACCACCGAAGTCGGCCGCCAGCCCTATACCGTCTACGGCCTGTTGCGCACCGCCGACAGCGCGAGCCCCTTGGACGCGCCCGCGGTCGCCGCCTCGCTCATCGCCTTCGTCCTCGTCTATTTCGCCGTCTTCGGCATCGGCATCTGGTACATTTTCAAGCTGATGGCCTCGCCCCCGCATGCCGGCGAGCGCGGCCCTGCCGGATCGGGCGAACCCCCGATCCGCTCGGCGGGCATCACCCCCGGACCGACGCAGAACCCGACGCATGAGGATACGGGAGAGCCGCTCCCCGAGATCGGCGACGAGAAGGAGCCCGCCTGATGGTCGACTATAACGCGGACCTTACCACCACCTGGGCGATCATCATCGCCTTCGCGGTCTTCATGTATGTCGTGATGGACGGCTTCGACCTCGGCATCGGCATCCTCTTCCCGCTGTTCGGCGAGGGCGAAGAGCGCAGCCAGGCAATGAACGCCATCGCGCCCGTGTGGGACGGTAACGAGACCTGGCTGGTGCTGGGCGGCGGCGGCCTCTTTGCCGCCTTCCCGCTCGCTTATGCGATCATCCTGCCCGCCACCTATCCCCTCGTCATCGCGATGCTGCTCGGGCTGGTTTTCCGCGGCGTCGCCTTCGAGTTCCGCTGGCGCGATCCCCGCCACGAGAAATTCTGGGACTTCGCCTTCTTCGGCGGCTCGATCATTGCGGCGCTCGCGCAGGGCATGATCCTCGGCGCGCTGCTCCAGGGCATCACCGTCGAGGGCCGCAACTATGCCGGCGGCTGGCTCGACTGGCTCACCCCCTATTCGATGCTGACCGGCGTCGGAGTGGTGGCGGGCTATGCCCTCCTCGGCTCGACCTTTCTTGCTATCAAGGGCGAGGGCCGCGTCGAGGACCATGCCTTCCGCCTCGCCAAACCCGCCGCCTTCGCCACCCTCGTCATGATGATCGGGGTCAGCGCGGCCACGCCCACCCTCGCGGGCGCCTATCAGGACCGCTGGTTCTCCATGCCCAATATCATCTTCACCGCGCAGGTGCCGCTCGTCACCGGGATTCTCTTCTTCGCGCTCCAGCGCTCCTTGCGCAAACGCCGCACCTACCGCCCCTTCGTCATCGCGCTCGGCATCTTCCTCATGGGCATGATCGGGCTCGGCATCTCGATGTTCCCCTATGTCGTGCCCGACAGCGTCACCATCTGGGATGCCGCCGCGCCCGAGAAGAGCCAGCTCTTCATGCTCGTCGGCGTCGTCATCATCATGCCGATCATCCTCGCCTACACCGCCTGGGCCTATTGGGTGTTCCGCGGCAAGGTCGGCGAGGGCTATCATTGATGGACGAGGATGCGCCCGTCCCGCTGTGGAAGCGGCTCGGCTGGATGCTGCTGATCTGGGCCGCCTCGGTCGCCGCGCTCGGTATCCTCGCCTACGGGCTGCGCCTCTGGCTCAAGGCCTGAGCAGCGCTTGGCCACCTTGCCGTCGTGGCCAGGCCGCCATCAGCGCCAACAGCGACAAGCCACCCAACCGCCACGCCGGCCCCGACACCTCTGCCAGCGACGCGCCCGCTTGGTTCAGCCCCAGGAAGAGCGGCACGCCGTGCGTCGCGGGCGAGAAGAAGGCGACGAGCCGGACCCATGACGGCATCATCTCGCTCGGCCATGCCGCGCCGCTCAGGAAGAAGATGACGAGCGACGTCGGGACGAGCAGTTCCATCGCGCGGTCGCCCTCGTCGAGCAAGCGGCCGATGGCGAGCCCGAGCGCCGCCACGCAGAGCGAGAAGAGCGGGACGGCAACCAGCAGGGCGCCGTTATTGCCGCCGCGCGGCATGTCGAGCAGCCAGAAGACCGGGCCGAAATAAAAGAGCGCCCCGACGATCCCGATCAGTGTCAGCGCGGCCAGCGTGCCCATGAAGGATGCGCCGTCTCGATCCTCGCGCCCTAGGGCGCGGCGGCGGGCCGCGAGCATCGCCGCGCCGAACAGCAGCGTCTGCTGGAGGATGACGATCGACACGGCGGGAAAGATATAATCGCCATAGCCGCGCGTTTTGTTGAATAGCGGCCGCACGACGAGCTCGACGTCGACCTCGATGCCGGTGCGCGTTGACAGGTCGCGCACCTCCTCGCGCACGACGGCCTCGAGCGCGCCCGCGACGGCCTGCGCGCGCACCAGATAGGCGCCGTTGACCTGCAACGAAATGCCCCCCTGCCCGCGCCCGGTGATGATGCGGCCGGTCAGCCCACTCGACAGCCGCAGCACGCCATCGACCTCACGGTCCCGCACGAGGCGCAAGCCCTCGGCCTCGTTGGCGACGCGCGCGACGACCGCCAGTTCGCGCGTGTCGTCGAGCCGCGTGACGATGCGTCGGGTCGCCTCGCTGCCTTCTTCATCGACGACAGCGATGGGCAGGTCGCTGACCGTCTGGTGGCGATAGGGCGCCGGATAATAAAAGGCGTAGAACAGCACCGCGACGACCATCGTGGACCAGAGCGCGCGGCTTCCTGCGATCTCGCGCAGCGTGTCCGCCATCGCGGCGATGACGCGCCTCATGCCGCCCGTTCCCGCTTGAGCAGGGCCACCGCCGCCGCGCCCGGGACAACGACGTAGAGGGCCAGCAGCCCGATGTCCGCAAGCGCCAGCGAGGCGGGCGCCCCCAGCCACTGATCCATCTGCAGGTCGAGATAGTGGGTGAAGGGCAAGGCTTCGCTCCACCCGCGCGCCAGCAGCGAGGCGCCGCCCACCGGCAGGCTCCCTCCCGAATAGGCCAGCGCCGACCCGGCATAGACCGCGCTGGCCGCGAGCGCGGTGCTGGTTTCGCGCGTGGCGGCGACCAGCAGGGCGGAGATCGCCGCCGTCGCGGCATACAGCAGCGATTGGCCGATCATAACGAGCAGCAGGCTTCCCTCGGGCGCCCAGCCCCGCACGCCGGCGATCCAGATCATCCACACCGCGCCCCACCCGCTGGCGACGAGGACGTAAGGGGCGAGCTTGCCGATAAGGGTCGCGGCGGGGCGGCCAGCGGCGCGCGCCCAGGGCCCTAGCCGTCCCGCCGCCAGCTCGCGCCCCATCGCCATCGCGGTCGCGCAGGCCACGAGCAGGTGCAGGATGGCGGGATCGACCAGCGCTTGCAGATACCATTCGAAGCTCGCCCCGGGATTGCCGAGCAGGGAGACCGACAGGCGAGGCGGATTGGCCCGCACCAGCGCCAGCCCGGACGCGCCCCCGGCATCGAGCGCCCGTTCGACCGCGACCACCGACAACGCCGAGGCAATCCCCCGCTCGGCAATGCTTCCCGCCGACAGGTAGGACGCATTGTAGCTGACGCGCGGCGGCTGCCCCTCGCTCGCCGGCCATTCGAGGAAGGCGACGATGGTGCCGGACCGCACGAGCGACAGCGCCTCTGCCTCGTTGGCGGGGCGTGCGACGACCTCGACGGCGTCGGTGCCGTCGATCGCTCGGGCGACTTCACGGGCCGCGGGCGTGTCGGGAGCGATCATGCCGACGGGCAGGTCGCGCGGCGACCCGGCCAGCAGCATCGCGGCCATCATCCCAAGCAACAGCGCGGGCATGACGAACAGCAGTGCCCGGTCCCAACGGTCGCGCGCGATATGCGCGGCCTCGCGGAAGAAGGCGTCGGCAAAGGCGTTCATCCGTCGGGGTCGAACAGCACGCTCATGCCGGGGCGCAGCCCGTCGACCTTCTCGACCGGCTCGAGATGCAGTTCGAAACTCCGCTCGTCATAGCCCGACGATTGGCGCGTAGCGCGGCTGGTCGCGAACTCGCCGAGCGCCGAGACCTTGGTGACGCGAAACCCCACGCCTTCGAGCCCGAGTGCCGGGATATCGCCTTCGAGCACGCTGCCGCGACGCAGCCCCGGAAGCCGACTTTCGCGCACCGAGAGGCGGACCCATGGATGATCGAGATCGACGATCTGGAACAAGGGGATGGCGGGGGCGATGACTTCCCCTTCCTCGACGAGGCGGCGCGCGACCTGCCCGGCGATCGGCGCCGCAATCTGCTGGTCGCGCCCGAGGACGTCGGTCGCCTGTCGCCCCCCGCTGGCCAGCGCGACCTGCGCATCGGCGGCGCGTCTCGTCTGCGTGCGCGCGCCCTCGACGGCCTTGCGATATTGCAGATTCGCAGCGCGAGCATTGGCTGCGGTGCTGGTCGCGAAGGCACGCGCCTCGTCGCGCCGCTGCGCCGCGATGACGCCGTCGGCATAAAGCGTTTCGGCACGGCGCGCAGACACGCGGGCGAGTTGGGCCTGCGCATCGGCCGCCTCGGCAACCGCGCGCAGTGAGGCGATATCCTCGGGGCGCACGCCTTCCTCGGCGATCGATTGCAGCGCTTGCGCGGTCTCGAGCAACGCCTCGCTCTGCTGCTGCGCCGCCCCGACCAGCGGCGCCTCGATCGTCAGCAACAGCTCGCCCTTGGCCACCTCGTCCCCCTCCTCGACGCGCGGCGCTCCGGCGGTCCCGGCGATCTTGGCAGCGACATTGACCTCGCGGACTTCCACTTCGCCCTGGAGCGGTGGCTCGGACGGGCGCCCCGCGAGCCACAGGCCGAGCGCCAGCAGGAGCGCGATGGCGCCGAAAATGGCAATGGCGAGACGACGTTTGCCGGGCGACAGCGACAGCGATGCATTTTCGGATGAGCTCACGGGGCGATCCTCTTGTCCGCGCGCGCGATGGCGTCGGCATATTGGTCCATCGTCCCGCTCGCGGCCATCAGCACCGCGAGCGCGACATCATATTCATAGGCCGCGGCGAGCCGCTGGGTGCGCGCGCTGGACAGCGCCGCGCGCGCGTCGAGCAGGTCGCTCGCCGTGCCCTCTCCGGCGCGGAAGGCGAGGTCGGCGACGCGAACATTCTCCTGCGCGGCCGCGAGCGAACTCTCGAGCGAGAGGAAGCTGCGGCGGGCGGCTTCGGCGAGGGCCCAGGCGTCCTCGATCTCGGCCTCGACGCTACGACGGGCGGCGTCCTCGCCGGCGCGCGCGGCGGCGGCGCGTTCGCGCGCAGCGGCCTCGGTCTTGGCGCGCGAGACGGGCGTGAGCAGCGCCCAGCGCACGCCCACGCCGGCAACCCAATCTGGCTCGCTCACGCCGTTATCGGTACCATTGATGCCGTAATTGCCGAACGCATAGGCCTGCGGTCGATTACGGGCGCGGGCCAGGTCTACCGCGGCATCGGCCACGCCCTGCAACGCCTGCGCCTCGCGCACGCGAGGATGCTCGGCGGTGGCGGCGGCGGTATAGCTGTCGGCAGGCGCGAGCGGCGCCGAATGCACGAACAGCGGCGTGGCGACATCGACCGCCCCCTCCTGGTCGATCTGGCGCGCCAGCGCGGCCTGTGCGCGGGCGCGATCGAGGCTGGCGCGCTCGACATTGCGCGCGGCGGCATCGCGTACCACCTGAACCTCGAGGACGCGGCGGCGCGGCAAGACGCCGGCGCGAAAGAGCGCCTCGGTGTTGGACAGATGCGCATCCATCGCCTCGAGCTGGTCGCGCGCCGCGGCTTCGAGCCCCTCGGCCAGCACTTGCCCGAAATAGGCACGGGCGAGATTGACGCGTCCGAGGTTGCGCGCCGCATCGACGCGGGCCCGTGCCGCCCGCGCTGCCGCCCCCGCCCCCTCCTGCACGGCCGGGATCGCACCCCCCGTATAGAGCGGCAGGAAAGCACTCACCGACGGGCGTATGAGCACACCGTCGGCCGTGTAGTCGACCGTGTCCGGGATGGTCTCGAGTAGCCCCGGAAGCGCGGCGTCTATGCGGCTCGCGACATCCGCTGCGATCCCCTGAAAGTCGGTCGGAAATTGCCCGGGCAGGCCGTCGAGATAGGGGCCGAATCCGGCAGCGGTGCGCTCGCGCAGTCCGTCGAGATCGACCGAGAGTGTCTTCTCATAGGCGATGGCCTGCGCCGACAGGGTCACGCTCGGCCGTCGCAAGCTGTCGAGCGAACGCTCGGTCAATTCGGCAGCCTTCGCCTCATGCTCGGCGGCACGCGCGAGCGGCGCTGCCGCCTCGTGAAGGCGTTCGGCCTGCGTCCAGCTGAGCGACTGCTGCGCAAGAGCCGGTCCCGCGAGCGCCTGCACAGAAGCGATCGCCGCGATCATCATCCGTCTACAGTGAATGGCCATCACCTGTCCCGACCCCATCATTGCGGCAGGAACCGTCAGCCTTGCGACACCGTTACCGGGCTCCCCGAGACCCCAACCCGCGTCTCGGGCAAGCGTTCCGAACAGGAGACGCCTCGCGCCACGACAATCTCTGTTTCGCAGCGAGATCCTGCAGTTCTTGCGCGCCCCCACCATTTATGCAAGTAGTTGCGCAATTGATTGCGGAGATACGACCAACATGAGTAGATCGTTCGACGACGAAGGGTATCTGGGAAAACGTCTTCAGGACGTCCTCGCCCTTGCCACGCAGCAGATTGCGCAAGTGCATGCCGCGCGCGGCCTCGTCATGCCCGTGGAGGGGACCTCGACCCTCCACGCCCTTGCCCCCGGCACCCGCCGGTCGCTCACCGAGATCGCGCGCCAGCTCGGCCAGTCGCACCAGCTCATTGCCCAGCGGCTGCAACGGCTGGTGCAACAGGGGCTGGCGACCAAGACGGCCGACCCGAACGATGGACGGCGCAGCGAGTATCAGCTCACCTCCTTGGGGGTCGAGCAATGGGAGATTCTCGACCACTTCATGGACGATGTTGCCATCGTCAATCGCCGTCTGTTCGAGGAGATCGGCTGCGACCTTGTCGCCGCGCTCGACGCCATGGCGAAGGCGCTCAAGCACCAGGACTATCGGTCGAGATTTGCCGAACAATTCGCCCCTGAAAGACTGCCGACCACGTAATTTCCCGCCTGTTCCCGGGAACGGCACCATCGTCATCGAGGAATTTCATGACCAAGACACGACCTCTTCGCCCGTTCGCCGCATCGCGTCCGGTTCGCGGCGCCCTCAGCGTTGCGCTGGCCGCCACCATCTCGGCCTGCGCTACCGCTGACGCGCGCGACGTCACCGCCCGTCCGGCAGTTGCCGAGCAGGTCGGCGCGACGACCCCGGCGGCGGAGCGGCGGCTCGCGCTTCTCCAATTGGCGGACTTGCTCGAGCAGATGTATGTGCTCCCGAGCGAGGGCGAGCGGTATGCCGCATTCCTGCGTGACCGCGCCGAGCGCCTCGACGACGTCGCGCCGGATCCCGCCGTCTTCGCGCAGCGTATCACCGATGAATTGCGCTCGATCCACGAAGATCGCCACCTGCGCTTGGAAGTCAGGCAACAAGGCGGCGGACCGGGCGGCCCCGGCGATGCCGGGCCGTCGATGGACATGCCGCCGTCGTCGCTCCTGTCGTCCGAGCAGCTTGGCCATGGCATCCACTATCTTCGCTTCGACAGCTTGTGGGGCGACGAGGCGACCATGCGACAGCTGGACGACCTGCTGCGACCGAACCATGTCCCGAGCGCTCTCATCATCGACCTGCGCCACAATCGGGGCGGCGGCTTGCGCGAGATCGATTTCCTCTTCTCCCACCTCCTGACCGAGACCACCGACCTGCTCGTCATGGAAATCCGGCGGCAGGTCTTCGAGATGGACGGCGGCCCCTTCGCAGAAGGGCCGAACCTAATGCGCATCGACAGCCCCGAAACCAGCGTCCGCCTCATGCACCGCGCCATGCCCGCGGCAGAACCCAAACTCGCGGACACGGCGCTCATCCTGCTGACGTCCCCCACCACCGGCTCGGCCGCCGAGCATCTCGCGCTCGCCGTCAAGAAAATGGGACGCGGCCTGCTCGTGGGAGAGACGACGAGAGGCGCTGGCAATTTCGGCGGGATCATCCCGATCAGCCAGACCTTCCAAGCCTTCGTCCCGGCGGGACGCACCTACGATCCTGCCAATGGCATCGGCTGGGAAGGAACCGGCGTGTCGCCCGACATCGCCGTCGGCAGCGGCTCGGCGCTGGGCGTCGCGCTCGAGCGACTGGGGGTCCCCGAAGATGAGCGCGACGCCCTCGCCGCCAAGGTCGAGCCCTGAGGCGAGCCATGGCATTTGTCTCCGGCTCGGCGACAGCGATCGTCGCGCGATTGACGGTCGTGGCAGGCGCACTGGCGCTTTCCGGCGCGGCCCCGGCTGGCCGCCCCCCGGCCCAACTGGCGCAAGAGCTGGATGCGTTGATCAGCCACCAATACGCTTATCTCGACGACTTGCCCGGGGGCGCCCTGCCCCAATCCGCCGTGCTGGAAAGGCTGCGGCGAGAGGTTCAAGACGAGCGCTCGCTGCTGGCCTATGCGGAGATTCGCCTTGCAACGCTGGCCGATCATCATGCGATCACCGGTCGCTCGTTCCGCGACAGCTGGTCGTTGGTGCGCAGCTTCACGGACCTGTAGATCATCAAGCGGGACGGTGAGTTCGTCATCGACGCCGTGCGAGCGGGAAGCCCCGCCGCCAAGGTAGGCGTCGAGAAAGGCACCCGGCTCGTGGCGGTCGATGGCATTCGCATCGCGCCGGCCGTCCATGCCTTCTAGGCCGATCTCGGGCTGGCGCCGGTCGGCGAGCGCGCCGCCTATGCCGCACGGGTCCTCGTCGCCGGACGGCGTGACCGGTCGCGGCGCCTCACGCTTCGCGACCCATCGGGAGGTTTGCGGCACGTCGAATTGCCCTCGCTCTATTCGCTCGAAGACGAGCCCCGCCCGCCCATCGACCTGTGCATTGCCGATGAGATGGCGGTGATCCGCTTCAACAACAGTCTCGGCGACATGGAAACGATCGAGGCCTTCGATCGGGCGATGGCGGGCATTCCCGACGACCGCAGCCTCTTCCTCGACCTCAGGGACACTCCGTCGGGCGGCAATACGGTCGTGGCGCGTGCGATCATGGGATGGTTCGTCGATCGCCCCCGGGTCTATCAGGTGCATCGACGGCCGGTCGACAGGCGAGAAACGGGCATCGCGCGGCAGTGGCAGGAGCAGGTCCTGCCGCGCGCCGGCAAGTATCGGGCGACGCTTCCCACCATCCTCGTCGGGCGCTGGACCGGGTCGATGGGGGAAGGGCTCGCCATCGGCATGCACGCTATGGGCGCCGAGGTCCGGGGCAGCGCGATGGCGCGGCTCAAGGGCGCGGTCGAGACCTTCGACGTTCCCGGTGCGACCTTCACGATCACCCTGCCCACCGAAAAACTCTTCTCGCCCTCGGGACAACCGCGCGAACAGTATCTTCCCACTCGGGCCATAAGCTCGGGTGAGGCCTGCGGAATATCGCGCTCGACGGCGCTGGCAATCGGCGGTGGGGTCTGACGGTCGACCGTCGCGCGAGCCGTCGATAGCGCGGCAAGAAAGATCGGGGGGATAAGGCGGCGGGCGTCTCCCGACGCCGCGCCGCCCACTCATCTGCTTACCAGCCGAGGGTGAAGCCGACGCGCGCGCCGGTCTTGCCGCCCTTGTTGAAGCCGGTCGCAATGCCGGCATTGACGGCCATGTCCTTGGCCACCATCGCGCCGAGCTGGAGCGAGGCCGCCCAGGCGCCGTTGTAGGTGCCGACATTGCCGGTCATCGCAAACTGCTTGCCGGGGATGAGGGCATTGCCGGTCATGGCAACGGCGACCGCGGTCGACCCGTCGATTTCCTCGTCCAGACGGCCGAGGGTCTCGCCAAGGTTGAACGTGACATTCTCGAGCGCGACGATCCGGCTTTCATGATCGTCGAGCATGGCCGAGGTCGTATCCGCAAATCCATCGACGGCGTCGTAGAATTGCGACAGCTGCGCCATGTTGACCGCGTCGGTATCGTTGATCCCGGCGGCGACATTGGTGAGACGACGCTCGCTCCCGACCGCACCGATCGAGACGGTGTTCGCCTCAGTCGCTTCCGAACCATAGCAGAGCGCGACACTGTTGGTCGCTTCATCGCCCGTCTGGGCGCCGGTGCCGATGGCGATCGAGCCATCCGCGCCGGCTTCGGAATAGGCGCCGAGCGCCATCGACTGGACGCCTTCGGCTTCGGCACCGACGCCGACCGCGGTCGACTGGATCGCCGACGCGCTGGCAGTCGCGCCGACGGCGGTCGAACTGTTTCCGAGCGCCTTTGGCGGTCGTCCCGACACTCGTCGTGAGGTCCCCTTCCGAAAGCGAACCCGCGCCGACGGCAGTCGCGCTAGCGCCAGTGGCCGAAGCCGTCGCACCGAAAGCGCTCGAAGACGAACCGACCGCATTGGCCGAGGCACCGAAAGCACTCGAAGCCGTGCCCTCGGCATTCGCATTGTCGCCGATAGCGGTCGTAAAATTGCCGATGGCATCCGCTAGGGCCCCGATGGCGATCGCGGCATTACCGTCGGCATCAGTGTTATAGCCGATCGCCATCGCATCATTGCCGTTGGCCGATGAGCCAAAGCCGATCGCTACGGTATAGTCGTAAAGCGCATCGGCTCCGTACCCCATGGCGACCGCGCCGACGCCGAAAGCCAGGGCATCGTAGCCCACGGCCGTGCCGAAATCGTTCGCTTCGGAAAAGGCCACGGCCGAGGTCGAACGCCTCGCCATCGACACCGATCGGAACAGCGGGGCTTCGGCCGACCTCACCTTTGGCGCACAGGGCGGCATCGCCAACCACGGCGGCGCGGTAGATTTCGCGCTCGGCGGCGACGTGATGACGGCAGGCAACGGCGCTATCGGGCTGGTCGTCCAATCGATCAGCAGCGGTGGCGGCGATGCCCGTTTCAATGGCGTGGAAAGCGCCGATGTACGGTTTGGCGGCACCGATGGCGCCATCGGCAACGGCGGCATGCTCGATATCGCCGTCGAAGGCTCGGTCATTACGCAGGGCAATGGCGCGCATGGTATCGTCATGCAGAGCATCGGCGGTGGCGGGGGTGCGGTCTTCGGCGAGATCGCGACGGCCTCGGTCACCCTGTCGGACGACAAACAGGGTAATGGCGGTTCAATCAACGCTAGCGTCGGGGGCGATGTCGCCACGCTGGGGGACGGCGCGATCGGACTGGTCGCCCAGTCGCTCGGCGGCGGCGGCGGTTTCGTCGATGGGCATTTCGCCGGCAGCGCGGGCGGTCTCGGTGACGGTGGTGACGTGGATATCGTCATCGGCGGCTCTCTTTATGCCGAGGGTCTTAGTGCAACGGCGATGTTGGTGAGCAGTTCGGGTCGCAACGGCGGCGCGCTCACGGCAAGCATTGGCGGTGACCTGCTGATGCTCGGCGAAGCCTCGAGCGGTTTCCACTTCGAAAGCCTCGCCAGTGATGGCGCGGCAGGCGACATCGGGGTCAGCCTTGCTGGCAGCGCCGAGATGGCCGGCGATTTGTCGACGGCGATCGCTCTTGCCTCCCGCGGTAGTGTTTCCAGCGGCGACATCGCGGTCGATATCGGCGGAAATGTCGTCATGCACGGCGACCATTCGGTCGGGCTCGATCTCGCGAGCGTCGCCGATGGCGAGAGCGGATCGATCTCGCTCGATGTTGCGGGAATGATCTTCGCCAACGGCATGGACTCCGTCGGCATGAGGCTCGAGAGCAGCGCGCTCGATGCGCGCGGCGACATTAGCGCTACCATCCTCGGTGGTGTTCGCGGCGGTGCCGGGAACGGCGTGGGGATCGCGCTGATCGGTGGCAACGACAATGTCGTCACCGTCGCATCGACCCTGAGCGCTGTCTCGGGCGTCGCGATGACCGGCACCGATGGGAATGACCGCCTCATCAACGATGGTATCACGGTCGGGAACATCTATCTCGGCGGCGGGAACAACGAGGTCGTCAACAGCGCCGATGCGAGCTTCGTGACGATCGACACGCTCGACCTTGCCGATGGCGACGGTAGCGGGACGTTCCGCAACCAGGGAGAGCTTTTCCTCGGGCGCGCGTCGTCAAGCTATCCCGTCGACCTCCTCGCTGGTGAAACCCGCGAGATCGGGGCGATCGAAGACAGCGACAATATCTTCTTCGGGACCGGCGTCATCAGCCAGGTCGCACTGGATGGAGACTTCATCCAGGAAGCCGGTGGCACCGTTTATTATGACGTCGCTTTCGGCCCCTACGCCTCGGATCGTATCGATGCGACCGGCAACGCATTCGTCGCAGGCGAATTAGTCGTCACGCTCAACTGGTTGGAGGATGCCGAACCCGTCATCCTCGTCTCGACCGGCGGATCGGGCACCGACAATGGATTGGTCATCGCCGATACGATCGCGCTCGACTATCAGATGATCGCATCCGATGCCGGCATTGCGCTCGGCTATGCAAGCGATTTCGGCCAATCCTTCCTCAGCACCAACGCGGGGGGCGGCCTTACCCAGGACCTTGGCAACCTCCGTCTCTCGCTTGCCGCCACCTTGGGGTGGCAGCAACTGGACATGGTACGACGCCAGTCGATCTTCATGACCGGGATCGGCACCGCGCAGATGCGCACCGACTATCGCCAGGTCACCGCGGGGGTGGGTTACGAAACCATGCTCGCCGGGGTCTCGATCCGGCCGCAACTGGATGTCAGCGCGATGCGGTTGGGTTTTGGCAGTTTCGATGAAGCCGGGCTCGAAGGGCTCGGGGTCGAGAGCGACAATTCGGCTCGCTGGTACGTCAGTGCCGCACCCAAGCTTGAACTCGGTAAGCGGGTCACCGATCGGATGTCGCTCTTCGCCTCGGGCGGTGCCTATTTCGTCGACAGTGATGCGATCAGCGGGAATTTCCGCCTGCAGGGCATGGACGATGCGGCGGCCTTTGCGCCCATCGCCACACCGATCGATGCAACCTCGCTACTGCTTGAAGCCGGACTGCGCTGGCAGGGCACCGAACGGCTGTCGTTCCAGCTCGACTATCGCGGTCAGATCGGCTCGTTGGTCGAAGATCATTCGGTCAACGCCGCGTTCGGTTGGCATTTCTAAGCCGGCCTGCGCGGCGACGACCGCACGTTCCCGACCGTTCGTTTCATGCGCCTTCTTGGCGTCGGCGACGAACGGTCGATGACGGCTTTTTAGACCCGCCAAGCCGGAAGGATGCTTGGATGGAGGGCAACTCCAAGAGTGAGCCGTCTGCCATCGGCCAGCTGCGGACCTTTGCTCGAGCATCTGCTGACTGATCTTAAGGCAGGGAGCCGACCGAAGTCGGGGAATTGTCGCCGCGCAAAGCTCGAAGACCCAGATGCCATGCCAACTTCTCCTCGTAATTTACACGCCAGCAGACATAGACTCGCGATTAACGCATTGTCTTCTCACGCAAATGCACGGGATCGCCTTAAGCCTGAAACGGCGCAGTTTACATGAGACCTTGACGTGGAAACTTAGGAATCTATGAGCGTCTCCAACGCGAGGCGGGTGTAGCTCAATGGTAGAGCAGGAGCTTCCCAAGCTCCATGAAATGGCAGTTTTCTGACATTCCTGCTGTAAACTGCGCCAAATTCGATCGTTTCAGATCAATAGTTTACAGATGGCTTGTAGACCCTATTCGGTGAAGTTCCGCTTCCAATCCCACGTCTCAGATCATTGCCAGCTGCCGGTTGGAAAGCCGTCCGCCATAGCCTTCGCGCAACCTTACCTTGCGTTCTAGATCGTCGATAATCGCACCCGTAAAGTCCTTACCTGAGGCATCATCCATATAGCTTATCGCCCCCGGAGTATCGACATTCGCCTCCATCATCTTGTCACCGACGATGTCGAGCCCCGCTAGATACATGCCGTCGGCGATCAGTTTCGGCGCTACCAGTTCAGCGACCCGCAACACGTCATCGGTCGGTTCGATCATCTCGGTCTTGCCTCCGGCCGAGATGTTCGACCGGGCGTCCTCGCTCTCATTATACCGGCGTAGGCAGGCATAGGTCCCATCGACCACTAGTGGGCGACCATTCAGCGTGATCAGTCGAATATCGCCATCGGCGGCGCCAGCCAGATATTCTTGGACAATCGCATAACCATCGCGCGTCACGGCTTCCACGGTCTGGGAAAGGTTCTGGCGGTTGTCTTCATCGAGGACGAACACCCCTTGCCCGCCTGAGCCTTGCAACGGCTTGATGACCGCTTTGCCACCCTGCGTTTCGAGAAACGCGCGCACCTCATCCTCTGATCGTGTGATGCACGTCCTGGGACGGACCTTTTCAGGGAAATGCTGAAAGTAGGTCTTGTTGACGGCATCGGTCAGAAAGCTCGGGTCATTGAGGACGATGGGGCCGTTCTTCGCAGCGAGTTGGCCGAATAACAGGGCGCTGGCGGGCGCCCAGGGACGCTCACCAAGTTCGTCCGCAGGATCGGAGCGCAATAGCAAGATGTCATAGTCATCGAGCCGGATCCGGGTTGGCTCCACCGACTTCACCGCCTCGAGATAGGTGGCATCGGACTGGAAGCGTTTTTGCGGGGCGATGATGGCATGGGCACATATGCTGCCATCGGCATCGTAAATGAATTGCCCTAGCTCGATCAGCGCCACCTCATGCCCGCGCGCCAGGGCGACGCGCCCCATGCGTGACGACGAGTAATTCTCCTGCTCGGTGGCGACACGATTGACGACGAAGGCGATTTTCATAACGCGGGACTTTCTTGATAAAGATCGACTATCTCTGCACGACGCACTGCTTCGAGCCGTTCGCGCGCTGCGGCGCCGTCGAGATAGGTAGGGAGAAGGTCGGGAGGGTGGAGCAGCCCTCGGTCGACCAGTTTTTCAAGCGTTGGCAACTGCTTGAGTGAAAACTTGCCGAGGAACAGAATCTCGTAGTCGCCGCCATGATGAAGATAGGCGACAAGTTCGACGAGCCCCTTCAAGTAGAGCGCATCCTTCGTGAAACACCCTCCGCGGGCCGCTCTCAGCATCGTATCGAAAGCATCGTCGTCGCCTAGGCCACACTGCTCGCGCATGGCGGCATAGATTTCACCGTCGCTTTTCTCATGCACCCGCATGTCGGCGGCGATCACCCGGGCAGCGAGCATGCGAAGGCGCCTTGGCGGAAGATAGCCCGTGAGATATTCGCCAAGGACGGCGAGGCCCTCTTGCAGGACGTCGTAATCCGCCAATCCCATCGACAGAGTGGTAAGCGGCTGGCGCAAGCCGTTGTGGCGCGTGACGCTATGCGTCCCGACTTCATGCTGGATCAGTGGCGCGATCCGGCTGCGGGCGACGCGAAAGTCGCGAGGGATGTTGAGGTTGCCGTCCTCGGTGAATAATCCCGTGCCCTCATTCGCGTTGATGATGGCGCGCTGGACAAAGTGAGTTCCCCGGTCCGACAGGCGAGCGAACTCGCCTTCTGCCGCCTCGAGAAACTCGTCGCAGTCGCAGTCGAGGTCTGGATCTTTAGCATCAGGGACGGTTTCGAGAATCTGTTCGGCGCGGCTCCGCATTCGGTCTCCAACGGCACCAAACAGGTCGATCGAAGCCAGTGCGATGCCCTCGCGGTTGCGCATTCGGATGAGTTCGATCTGCGCATCGATCTCCCGCTGCTTCTCGACCAGAAGTACTTCGATAAAGGGATCGTCGATGTCATGGACCGGCAAGGAGAAGAGCTCTCTGCGGATATCATCAAGATCGATGTCGACCACGTCATATTCGAGTGGCGGGAGCGCGCGGCGGCCGCCTTCCTCAAATGCTTTACGGGCCGCGGCGATATTTGTGGGCATGAAATAATGCAGCCAGTTCAGACTTTGATCGATCCGTGCAAGCGATTCATCGACCCGCACGGCAGCCGGCGACAACTCGTATCGAGGCCCCACAACCATTAGCGATGCTCCAGCCACTGCCGCGCATCGCCAACCGCAAGGGACAGGCCGCGGCGTAACGATTGAAGCGCGAGAATGTCCGCGCTGCGTCCCCACTCATCCATGAAGATCTTTTTATATTCGAGCGTCATCACGCAGGCATCTTCGCCGTAGCGCGCATGCAGCCATTCGGGAAAATGTCCCCCGTCCGGGAAGCGCTTATTCTCACGAACGTCGGGAGTTTCGCCATTGAGCGGCACACTCCGCAGTCGGCGCGCAAACCGCTCGACAAGATCTCCGTAGATCGCTTTGTCGAGCGTCGTAACGCCGAGGTCGATATCGGGATTCTCAGGCTTGGGCGCAGGATCGCCTTCCTTTCCGTCGCGAAGGTGATTGAAACTGTGAAGGTCGAGCACCAGCACACGTCCGTGCTCCTTGATCAGGGCCTCGACCCGCGCACTCGCCTGTCGATAAAATTCGTCGTGCAATAGACGAGATCTCTCCATCTGTTCGTCGGGAAGGTCGTCGCGCCAGATAGTCAGCCCCCAGGTGTCCTCCGGATCCTTTGAGATACATCGGTCGCGCGATCGGTTGAGGTCGCATTCGAAACGCGAGCGATTGGCCCGAACAAGCGTGTTTCCCACCGACAGAAAAAAGTCCGTCATGGGATCTTCTTCGCGCAACCGATCGACTTCCTCGATGCAAAGCCAGGGCTGGAGTTCGAGCCGAACGTGATGGCCGGCATGGATCGAGGTCGTCATGACTGGTCCCGGCCCCCGGACGAAATCCCAGGCCGGCCCATTGTCGAGGTCATTTTCGAATGAATGTCGCATATGCACGCACCAATGGTCGGCCCGACCATAGAGTTGCGATATTCGAGTCGGCGGAAACTAGAAAATCCGCGTCGAAATGAGCGGCGCCCTGCCCAACCCTTCCAGAGCCGTGGCGATTAGCAATCAGACTAACAAATGTTGTTGAAGCGCTCACTAACCCTTTGTAGACTTGGGAGAATATTGGGGGATGGTACAATGACCGAAAAGGACAGGCTCTATTTCGCGAAACGGCTTCGCCAGGAACGCGAACTCGCTCGCAAGGCGCCGACCAATGCAGCACGGGAAGCTCATGAGGCCATGGCGAGAACATATGCTGGAAAGACCGCGTTGGCCGGGGTATTTTGATGTGTGCCGACGGCTCGTCCTGACCGGAGGCCATTGATTGCCGACCGAATTAAGCTTCTGGTTGCCATCGGACGGTAGCCTGATCGGCGTCTTCCTCGGCGCCTGCATTCTTTATTTCTACACGGTCATTCTGGTCCGGCTTCTCGGCAAGCGCGCCACAGCCAAGATGAACAATTTCGATTGGTTGATCGCGGTCGCGACCGGAAGTCTGCTTGCCAGCGGGATCCTGGTTCCCGACATCAGTCTTGCGTCCGCTATCGTGGCGATGGCAACGCTTGGCGTCTGTCAGTTCGCCGTCACCAAATTCTTCGCGATGACCGATGTTGCTGACGACGCTTTCAAGGCGGAGCCGCGTCTCCTGCTGCACAAGGGGGTGTGGCTCGACGACGCGATGGTCGCTTCGAGGATCAGCCGGCAAGAAGTGCTTTCGCGCTTGCGCGGCGAAGGCGTGACCAGCGTGAATGACGTGAATTGGGTGGTGATCGAGCCTGACGGCCAGCTCTCGGTAATCACCAGAAGCGACATGGAAATCGAAGACGCCGACGTGATGTCAGGCGTCGTTTATGATCGCAAATCTCTTAAACATCGGGAGCCTTGGCCGGAACAGTAACATCAACGATCGAGCAGCATGCTCTCGATCGTCTCGGCATCTTCCTGATAGTCCTTTGCCCTCGTAAGCCACCGCTCTTCGTGCTCGGGTTCCTTGCGGGCCAACTGCCGGAACATCTCCACCTTCTCGCGCAAGGCTCGAAGACTGTCATAAAGCGTATGTTCGAGCGCTTCATTCTGACGCTCGTCCAACGATGCCCGCGTATAGGCGTGACCCGTATGACATCGATAGCGAGTGAGCTCTCCATCTTCGATCTCCCACAACACCCCGTTGCAGTCGGGGCAATTGTAAGGGCTCAATTCTCCAAGCTTCTCTTCGGTGCGCATACTGGCCTTCTCCAGTCCGGCGATCAACATTTCCAATTTGACGGCTTCGCTGGCCTTCACCGGCGGCGCAGCCTCGCGCCCTGCCCAATCGGACAACAGGCGACCAAGATCTGCCGCTCCGGTCACCGCTTCCGGCTCACCTACCGCACTGATCGCCGCTCGCGGCATTTGCCCCGAGAGTGCCTCAGCGGGATCCTGCACGAATATCTCGCCGCCGGTGCTGGCAATCGCCCGGCAACCTGCTGCGCCATCATCGAGATAGCCGGAAAGGATGACGCCGGCGCTCCGCGTTGATCCGAATACGGCGAGGCTCCGAAACAACGGATCTATAGCCGGGCGGAAATTGTTTTCGCGCGGCCCCCTTCGAAGGTGGATATGTTCCTGCCCGATGAGCATGTGACAGTCGGGTCGGGCAAGATAGACACAATTGGGACGAATGGGATCGCCCTCTTCCGGCTCACACACTTCGACCGCGCTGGCCCTTTCGACGATCGACTTGAGATGCTGGGATTCCGCCGCGCGGTGAATGACGACAAAGAGGCTCGCACCAGTGTCGGGCGCGAAATTCTCTAGCAATTCTACCAGCGCCGGTATGGCGCCAGCACTCCCTCCGATCGCGATGAGATCCTGTCGGCGCATCCTCAATCCTCCGAGCGCTTCAGCGCCAGCGCGAGATGATCCACGATTGCCTGATCGCTGGCAGGCTTGGGTACGACAATCCAATGATCGCTTCGGGCCGGCAGCGACACGCTCTCGCTATAACCTGTCACAAGGACGATCGGAATCCGTTCGCCGCTGAGCCGTTCCGCGAGTGGTTCGATCGTCACCCCGTCCCCGAGGGAGAAATCCAGCACCGCTCCATCGAGATCTTCGATCGGCATCGCCATGGCCTCCTCCAAGTCTGTGAAGGGCCCGACCACATTCACGCCCGCACCGACGAGGGCCTGCGAATGTCGCTCGGCGATGAGCCATTCGTCATCAACGACCATGACGCGTTTGTTACGCACGTCTCCGCGTGAAATCTGCATGAGGTCGATACGGCGATTGAGAGACTTGTCGACGTTGTTCGGCCGGATCCGGTCGATCTCGACGCGAAGATCCAGCGCGACGCCTTCGGGCTCCCACCGAAGATCGGTTTCGGCCTTGAGCTGCGATCCAACGACCCGCTTGATCACCTTGGTACCGAAGCCGGTGGCCTCGGGCGGCTCCACAAGTGGGCCACCCCTCTCCTCCCAAGTCAGATGGAGCATGTTTTCGTTCTCGCCCCTGAGACGCCACTTTACGGCAACCGTTCCGGTCTCCTTCGACAGCGCCCCATATTTGAGCGCGTTGGTGGTGAGTTCGTGGAAAAGCATGCTCAGGGATTGCGCGGCGGTGGGTGTAATCGACACGGTGGGCCCGTCGACGACCACCTGATGCTCTTCGCTCTGGCCGATCACTTCTTCCTCGACTAAACGGCGCAAACTTGTTCCGCTCCACTTCTGCTGAGCAAGCAGGCCGTGGGTGCGCGAAATGGCATTGAGCCGAGCATTGAAGCTTTCGATGAAGCTGTCGAGGTCCTTGGCCGATTTCCCGGTGATTTGAGCGATCGAGAGAATGATGGCGAGCAGGTTCTTCACGCGATGATCGAGCTCGCGCATCACAAAGCGGCTTTGCTCTTCCTGATCCTTGCGCTGCGTGATGTCGGAATTCACCCCGAGCAGCAGCCGCTTCCCGTCGCGAAGGATCCGCTCGCCACGGCCTGACAACCAGAGCGTTCGACCGTCCTTTCGAGAAATGCGAAACTCGGCGACATAGGGCGACCCGTAATCAATGCAATTTTGCAAAGAGTGCATCACATCGTCGAGATCCTCTCCGTGGATCAGGGCGACGATGTCGTCCATCTCGATGGGCCGACCCGACGGCAGGCCGAACATTTCGGCGACCCGGTCGTCCATCGTCGCCTGTTTGGCTTCGGGGTCGAAGGTCCACATACCAAGGTCCGCAGCGCGCATGGCCAGCGAGAGGCTGAGCCGTTCCTTTGTCAGACGTTGCTCGCGTCCGATCTGGTCGAGCGCGAGTGCGACGATGTCCGCGGCACCGGCGACGATCGCCACGTCATCGGTGTCAAACTCGTCAGGGTCCTTGCTGTGCACACTGAGGATGCCCCACAGACGTCCATCGACGCGAAGAAGCGTGCTGATGCCGGAACGTACCTTATGCTCTTTCAGGAATTCGGGTGGTCCAAAGCGCTGTTCGCTTTCGACATCGCGAACCAAAACGGGTTCCTGCTCCATCAAGGTGAAGCCTGCCTGGCTATGCCTATCGGCGGGAATTTTCGCGGTTCCGATCTGCCCAGCTTTCCACCCCGTCCCGGCGACCAGCTCGAATTCCCCGCCATCGGGCGCGAGACGAAGAACTTTTGCGAACTGGCACTCCATCCCCTCTGCCAGTTTCTGGCACGAAGAATTCAGATAATCGGTCACATCGGCCTGATTGAGCGCGTCGCTGGCCAAATCGGCAAGGATAGCCGACTGCTTCTCACGTTGGCTCAGGCGGCGCGCCGTCTCCGCTTGGTCGGAAATATCCGTGAAAGTGAGTACCACCCCGCCAATTCGTTGATCCGACGTGCGATAAGGCTGGATCCGACGAAGAAAAGTCTTGCCTTCGTTTGAGATGATTTCCTTCTCGATCGGCACGAGATCGCTGAGCACCGCCTCGGCATCCTCAAGCAGCGTTTCGTCCTCGACCTTCATTGCTAGCTCGCTGATGGGACGATTGATGTCGGCATCGCGCAGCTCGACCACCGAATGGATCGATGGCGTAAAGTTCGAAATTCGAAATTTGGGGTCAAGAAACAATACCGGCAGCCGGGCGGACGTCAGGAGGTTCTGTAGATCGTCGGTGGTGCTTTCGACCTCGCCAATCTTGTCCTCGAGCTGGTGATTGACGGTGATCAGTTCTTCATTGAGCGATTGCAGTTCCTCGCGGCTCGTTTCAAGCTCTTCGTTGGCGGACTGCAGTTCCTCATTCGCCGCGACCGCTTCCTCGTGCGAAGCTTTCAGTTCTTCGTTCGAAGTTTCGAGTTCCTCGACGGTTGTCTGTAGATCTTCGCGAAGGATCGCCAGTTCATTTTCGAGCATCCGGATATCGGCGCTCTCGTCTTCTCTCGCGTTGTGAACCGGATGCTCGACGTGATCGACCGTTTGGAAGGTTAGCAGATATTGCGGTTCCTCCTCTTCGCCGCCGCGAAGCACCATCCCCTCGATGCAAACGCTCTCGTCCATGTCGGTTTTGCGGACCTTCGTCGTCCTCCCGGCAAGGCGACGCTCGCCGTTACGGAGCTCTTCGATGATCTCACGCATGCAACTGCGCAGCGTGGCCGGCAGCATATTGAACAGATTGCTGGTCGGCTCCCCCTCGGGCAGCTCGGTGAAACGTCGGATCGGCCCGGTATAGTAGGCGATGACGCCGTTACGATCGACGACCGCACCAGCTGGAGCGTAACGGTCGAGAAGCGCTTGCCGTACTCGCTCGCCTAGATCCTTCTTCCTAAGTTGCTGGCGCTGAATTGGGGGGCGCAACGCCGTCAGGTCGTTGGCGATCTCATGACGTTTCGCAAAATTCGGCGTAGCGAGCCCAGGCTTGCGCTTGTAGATATGCGCCGATTTCGATACGACCTCGAAATGTCGCGCGCGCGCGCCCGCGCTTTCGGACGTTCCCAGCACGAGGAAACCGCCCTCGCGAATGGCGAAACGGAACGTATCCATCAGCCGACGCTGATGCTCACTGTCGAGGTAGATCAGCAGATTGCGGCAGCTGATCATGTCGAGCTTCGAAAAGGGCGGATCGACGAGCAGATTCTGCTGAGCAAAAACAACCCGTTCCCTTAGATCCTTGCGGATTCGAAGCCCATCATTTTCCTGTTGGAAATATCGTTTGAGCCGCTCTTCGCTGACATCTCCGGCGATGCTCTGCGGATAGAGGCCAGCGCGGCCGGTCGCCACCGCATCCTCATCGAGATCGGTCGCGAAGATCTGCCAGAAGAATGTGCGATCGGTCTTGCGGCAATATTCGTCGAATAGCATCGCGACGGTATAGGCTTCCTCACCTGTTGCGCAGGCAGGCACCCAGACCCTTACGGGATGCTCCTGGTCGCTATTCTCGAGCAGGGGAGCGACAATCTTGTCGCCAACCTCCTCCCAGATTTCGGCGTCGCGGAAAAAGGAGGTCACGTTGATGAGCAGATCATCGAAGAGATGCCGCAATTCGTCATCATTGTCTCGAAGATACGCGATATACTCCTTCATCTTTCCAATTCGGAGGAGGTTCATTCGCCGCTGCACCCTTCGCCCGATCGTACCGGTTTTGTACGCCGAAAAGTCGTGACCGATCCGAGCCCTGATGAGCGAGATGACAGGCGCCAGCGTGCGCTGTTTGCTCTCTTCTCCCTCCGCCTCTCGCGCCTCGGAGGACCGTTCGGAAAAGTCTCTGAGTTCATGGGCGATCTCTGCGATCGTCAGGACGCGATCGGCATCGTCATTGGCAATCGCCGCTTTCGGCATCCCGTCATACAACGCCGTTTCTGGGCTTTGTGCGAAAGTCAGTCCGCCTGCGCCCTTGATCGCGCGCAGACCCAGCGTCCCGTCGCTACCAGTGCCGGACAGCACCACCCCCGCCGCTAGCGGGCCGACGGCATCGGCCAAAGACCGCATGAAGAAATCGATCGGCATTCGCTGGCCGCGCGGGGCATCGGGTGCCTCGCTGAAAAGGCCGTGGTCGGCAATGCGCAGATATTGGTCGGGCGGCAGGACGTAGATATTTCCACGCTCGATCGGCATATCGTGATCGGCCTCGATACAGGGCAAGTTGCCGGCCCGATCGAGAATTGACGTCAACTGGCTTTCATATTCTGGCGAAAGATGTTGCAGAATGACGAAGGCGGCTTGCGTATCTTCCGGCAGGCACTCGACGAGGCTCTTCAATGCCTCGATCCCACCCGCTGAGGCGCCGACGGCGATAATGGGGAATTCAAGCTTGGACATTATCTCCCCTTGGGTTTCGCCTTCAGCCAGGCACTCAGACCACTCTTAACGCGAATGTCGGGTGAGTGACAGTCTAGTGATCGGCTAATCGCCTCCATCAGGCTTCGCGCATATTATCTCCTCCGAAGGCGATCAGCGACACTCGCTTGCGCCGAACCTCTTGCTCGCTTCGATCGAGGACAGCGGCAATCACTTTCGCCGGAAGCCGGTCGTCCGTCAGACAAAGCAGTCGCTCCTCCTCGACCCGACTCCATTCTTTGAAAGCCATTATTCAACTCCTCACGCGACGATCCCCACCTTTCAAAACCAGAGAGATGCACTTGGCGCGACAACATATGTGATTGTGAGAGCGCGAAAATCGTGATGTTCGGATGGCGCAACGAGGAGTCACCGTATGTTTGGATACTGGGTCCGTTTAGTCGATGAAAATCAGGCAATCACCAGAGGGCACGGCGTCAGGGATTTGAATGCGGCTCTCAACCTTTGCGCGAAGGTCGCAGAACAGGATGCGCGCTCGCACATCTGTCGAGATGGTGAGACGGTTGCGACCATCACGCGTATGGGGGCAGCACGTGATTTCTACTGGAGACTGGATTAATTCAGTTCATGCGACAGGACTTTGGCAGTTCCGAAAAAGCGCCTGTATCCGACTCCTGCCTCCATTGTTGAAACATTTTCCAGTCTGAACCGGCCGTCGCTACGTTCGATTTCTCCCATCTCAGTCATCTTTTTCAACATGCGCGAGAGATGGACTGGAGTTATACCAGCGACATCCGACAATTCCGAAAGAGTGAAGGGCAACGGCATCCATTCCGGGCTATTGGCGATCGTGCCGAGCTCGTCCACCAGATCGAGAAGGATCACTCTAATTCGGTCGAGCGCGTCTCCTGTAATCAGGGCTCTGACCCGTTGAGAGGCACGCATGGCTCGGGCCACTTCATGTCTTTTGAGGAGCGTGGCTATTGCCGGTCGCTCTTCGAACAACTGACTCAGCGCGTCTCGATCCAGCATCCGAATTTGCGCCCCGGATTTAAAAAGAAGATTATCGCGCTCGACGAAATCCGAGAAACGCGACCAATTGCAAATAGCCCCGGGTCCATAGAATTCACTGATATGACGGCGCCCATCGGGAAACAGGTTGAAGCTATAGGCCCAACCCGTCTCGATCACGATAAGATGATCAAGATACTCGCGGTCGCTCCAGGCTGGTTGGTCAACTTCGAATGCCCGCTCCGATACAATGGTGTTCACCAAGTCGTCACGAACAGCGTGTCCCGAGAAATTGTGCAACCTTCGCGCTAGATGATGCAAAGGTGCCTCCGCCTCGTAGGAGGCCGTGGGCATGACTGATCCGCTGTTTCTTTGAGAAGCGTTACGTGGGGCCATATATGAAAAACAACAGGTCATTCGATGCGGAGTTCCTTCGAGCACACCGCCAAAGTCCAAACAAATGTTGTCGCTTCCCTTAGTGACGGCTGACAGAAAGTGCGAAGCACCTTTAAGCCAACGGGACAAATCGTGCGAGAATCAGAGTACAACTATTATTTGCGCCGGGCCAAACATGCGCGTGCGATGGCTGAAGCTGCCGACTCCGAGAAAGTCAGGAAAATTCACGAGGAAGTGGCGCGAGCTTATGAAGGTCGTTGCAAGACAGACTGCAGCATAGGTTCGGCGGGGCCACCGCAGTTGCCGACTGGGATCACACTAAAGCGAAAATCGTAGCTCCACCTGCAGGCCCGACGCGCCTTCCACCGACAGGGTCGCTTCGTGGCGCGAAGCGATCGACCGAATGAGGCGCCAACCCAGGGAGGAACTACGCTCCGGCCGCTCGCCGTCCGGCAACCCGACCCCGTCATCTTCGACCACCAGCCGATAGCTTTCCTCGCCCTCGTCCGTCTGCTGCAGGCGCACACAGACCGTACCGTGGTCACGATTTGGAAAAGCATGTTTGACTGAATTGGTAATCAATTCACCCACCAGGAGGCCAAGGTCGGCCATGAGGTCGCTCGGAAGGATCTGAGCGTCACCATCGACAGAGACATTGATGTCCTTCCCGACATGGCTGAACGCATTGATGCTGTTCGTCGCGATTGCCTCGAGAAACGGCAGGGCCGCAATCTCGTTCTGGCTCTGCGCATGCTGGAGATCCTGGTGGACCCGTACGATCGAGTGAATGCGGTTTTCGGTTTCCGCCAGCAGGTCGCGGGCTTCATCGGTTTTCGCCTTGCGGCTCGCCATCTGGATGATCGAGCTCACCAGCGCCAGATTGTTTCCCGTCCGGTGATGCACCTCGGCGATCAGCAGTTCGCGCTCGGCCAGTGCCTCCGCGAGTTCACGGTTCTGGCGTGAAAGCTCAACGACAGGATCGGCACTGTTGAGCCGCGTGATATCGTCGGCGATCCTCTTTATCGTGTCCGTGGCGTCCGCGCTCGCGACGACGGCTTCGAAGGCAAGGTAGACGGACGTTCCCTCGGACCCGCTCTCGATCTCGAATTGGTCCGAGAGGCGTTGTGCGCCGCTCAACCCAAGACCGAGACCGCCACTATCACTATTGTCTGCAGCTTTCGCCCGATAAAAAGCGCGCCCCTTGGCCGTGCTCTGCTTGATTTCGAACCCTGGCCCCTGGTCAACAAAGCGTACCGCTAGGTAAGAGCGCCCGCCACTCTCCTCATATCGAAAGGTCGCCGTTCCCTGTTGGGCATATTGAAGGATGTTGCGGGCAATCTCGAGACAGGCAGTGACGCACCGCGTGCGCGCGAACCGCTCGAGATGTAGCGAACGGCAGATCTGATCAGCGACCTGCCGGACCCGCATGATATCCGCCTCTTCCTCGATCCGGACCTTGATGATGTCGTGCTTCACAGGGCACGCCCCTCTTTCATGCGCGCAACGAGGACACTGGCATCGTCGCGGCCGCGCAAATTGTCGCTCAACAGCCGCGAGGCGATGAGCGGGGCACTACGGTGGAGGAGCGACGTGCGAGTCGCGAGATCGCGCAGAGTATTGATCCCGTCCGAATGCATGATGACGATCGTATCCTCGTCGACGTCATGGCTCTCGACATGCGCCTTGGAGCGACCGCTTCCGAGCAGGCCATCGCGCACGGCGAGGCGACGAAAGTCGCCGCCCCTGCGCACCAGCGTCGAGATATTGCCGATACCGGCATAATCCAGCCTCCTGTTCTCGCTGTCGACTCGAACCAGGCTGGCGACCCCGCCCCGCGTGCCCCGCATCGCCTCACCCATTTCGTCGAGGATGTCCTGCAACCCTGCCTCGGGCGCAACGTCGACGAAGGTCTCCCGCGCCGCCTCTGCAGCCGCCGCGGCTTCGGGGCCATGCCCGAGGCCGTCGCAGACCATGAAGGTCCGCACCGATCCGATATCGCATATCGCGACGCTGTCACCGCATTTGCGTGCGCCGGGATAGGACAGCCGGAGCGCCGCATAATGACCGCGCATCGTCCCCTTCGCCTGTCGCGGCAGGAATTCGGCGGTCACCAGCGTGCCCTTGCCTCGCCCCGTGTCGATGTCGAGCCGGTCCGACAATCGCAGCATGGCGCCCAGTCCCGTACCCGGCGAATTCTTCGTGGTTCGCCCATCGCGCAGCATGAGTTCCAGCTTCGCGATCCCCGGCCCCTCGTCGACGCCGACGAGGACAAGGCGCTGTCCGCCCGGCGGTCCGAACCAGTCCACGAGAAACCGTCCGCCGCCACCATGACGCAGGATATTCTGCGCCATTTCGGTCGCGACGATGGCGACATGTTCGGTCTTCACCGAGTTGAAGCCGATGCGACTGGCCGCGCGCCGCGCCCGCCGACGGGCTTCGGCAACACTGCTCAGTTCACGGATATTGAGCCAATGGATCACGGACGCAGCTGGGTCTGCCCGACGAGGCGCACGGTCGTCCCCTTGCCTAGAATGCTGTCCACCTCGATCTGACGGGCCAGCCGGCGAGCGCCACCAAGGCCCCGCCCCATGCTACCGGACAGGGTCGTGAACCCGTCGGTGAACGCCTCGTCCAGGTCCTCGATCCCCGGTCCCATGTCGGTCACGGCGACCCCGATCATCCGGTCGCCCGCGAAACGAAAAACGTCGAGCATGCCGCCACCCCCATGCACGACGGCATTGCGCGCAATCTCGCTGACCGCCGTCACGAAACGGGTCTGCATCGAAGGGCGCGCCCCCATGTCCTGCATAATGTCGGAAACCTTCTTTCTGGCTCGCGCGACTGCGCGGTCACCGTCCAAACGCACGGAGGCCACCTTTCGACCATCGCGCAGGATCACTTCTGATCGCTTTGTCTCATTTTCCGCATGGCATGGCTGAGATTGAGCGCGGTGCGGTTGTCGGGCAGGTACATGCCGAGCTGCACCAGCGTCATGGCCACCGCCGGACGCATCCCCACGACATAGGTCTCGGCGTCGAGCAATTGCGCGACCGAGGTCAATTGCCCGAGCACGCGGCCAACGAAGGTATCAACGATCTCGAGTTCGCCGATATCGATGACCACGGCCTCGACGTCATGCTGCGAGATACGCTCGGAGAGTTCGTCCTGCAGCTCGAGGATGTCCGTGTCCGCGATGTCATCGCGGATCGAGACGAGCAGGACGCCTTCCACCTCATAGATGGACGCTGCCCTCATCGCGCCGCTTTACCCTCGAGATTGGACAGCGGCATGATGGCGACGCCGACCGACGTAAGCGCGTCGGTCAGCGCGCTGCGGATCGAGGAGCGGGTCTGCACCTCGCCAACATCCACGCCGAGTTGCACCATGGTTTGCGCGATCTTGGGGCTGATGCCCGAAATGATGCATCGCGCACCCATCAGGCGCACCGCCGCGGCCGTCCGCAACAGATGCTGCGCGACCTGCGTGTCGACCGTGCGTACTCCGGTGATGTCGACGATGACGACCTCCGCCTGATATTGGACGATCGCCTCGAGGAGGTTTTCCATCACTTCTTGAGCGCGAAGGCTGTCGAGTGTCCCGATCAGCGGTAGCGTGAGCACCTTGTCCCACAATTCAACCACCGGCGTGGACAGTTCGATCATTTCCTCGCGCTGGCGCTCGATCACTTCCTCACGCTCGCGGATGAAGACTTCGGCCGAATGGATGGCAAAGGCATCGATCGCCTTCGAGACTAGCAGCACCTCGTCGATCAAACGGTCGGGGTTATCCGCAAGTCGAGCCTTCAGGCGCTCGATCACCGGCGGTTTCAGCGACAGGACGAAGGTCGCCATCTCGCCCGGAAGAACACCGCGCTCGACGCGTTCATGCGTGATTTCCGCAAGGATGCCGCGAAGGTCCGCCCAATGGTCGTCCTCGAGATCGAAGTCGCCATCGCGATATCCGTCCTTCACGCCCGTGCGGAACGCCCGCAGCAGCGAGGCGGCCTGGTCACGCTCTTCCTTCTCCGAGAAAAGGTCAGCGCGTTTGGCGCCATCGTCCTCGGCGACTTCGATCCACTCGGTCAGGACGTCATTGGCCTCGTCCTTCAGGATGTTCAGGACGGTCTCAAGCGTGGTTTCAGGCACAAAATTCTCCTCGTGGCGGCAATAACGCTACCGCACAAAGTCCATAGCAGGTGGAATAGGGCAAAAGCGAGAACGGCTTGATGGTTCCGAGAAATTGCGTCCTTTCCATGAACCAGAAGCCCTTGCGCAGTCGACTTCGACCGGATGCTGGCCGTTCCTTGGGCACTACCGGAGGATTCAGAGACGAATTTTCGGCGGTGACGCCGGAAGCTGTTGACCAAACGATAGCATTTCCGCCAAAGGCGTCCTCGGTCGTAAGCTTCGGCTAACCGGTCGACATTAAAACGCCTAATGTAGACCGCCGAAAATAACAAGCGTTTCCAACGTGATGCGGGTGTAGCTCAATGGTAGAGCAGGAGCTTCCCAAGCTTAAGACGAGGGTTCGATTCCCTTCACCCGCTCCATTTTCCTGAAAATCTGACGGTTTGCGTCTGCTTCGGCTGCGGTTCGCGGCTGGCGCGCGCCCATCGCCTCATGTCGTGTCGCGAAAAAGGGCCGGCCCCATCGGGACCGGCCTTTCGTTCATGAGTGCCCTCGGGCCCCTGCCCTAGCCGCGCTCGGGTTCTGGCGCGGGCGGCGGCGGCGGCGGGGGCGGCGGCGGGCAATCCTCGCCCGCCAGGATCGCCGTGCCGTCGGGACAGGTCACCGTCGCGGGCGCAGGTGGCGGGCCGGCGGCGCGGGGGGCGGCGGCGGCGGCGCGATGACCGGCGCCGGTGCACTGCCGAGCGGCAGGCGCAGGCGCACATTGCCCGCGTGGCTCGTGCGCGCCCCGTCGAACAGCCCTTGGTACGCGACCTGCACATCGGCGCGGCCGACCTTCGTGCCAAGCGCCAGCCCGAGCAGCGCGCTGTCACGCTCCTCGGCGCTCGAGACGACGTCGAACGGGCATTGCGACTGATCGCACAGATAGGCGCTAAAGCCGGTGCGATCGTCGCCATGCAGGCGCCGCCAGCCGAGATCGAGCTCGGCGACCACACCGCCGATATCGCCCGCAAGGCGGCCACCGACCGTCGTATAGGTCCGGCTTTCGTCCATATCGGCGAGCGTCAGGCTCGCGCCCGCGACCCCCGTTTCGCTGAACCCGTCCATCCGGGTCGCGACATGGTCGAGATGGACATAGGGCGTGACCGCCGCGCGCTCGCCGAGCATCGCCCGGTAGCCGAGATGCGCGCCCAACGTCCATTGCGTCAGATCGCTCGACCCGATGGCGGTCCCGCCAAAGCCGTTGATCGCGATGTCGCGGTCCGCGTCCATGTCGTACCAGCCATAGCTGCCCAGCACCTTGGCATAGAGGCCGGCGCCCTTGTCGGTGCCCAGATAGGCGCCGAGCACGGTGCCGCTGGCATCCACATCGGTACCGCCCAAGTCCTCGAACGCATGATCATTGCCGACCAGCGAGACCGACAGGCCCGCAAAGCTCGACGGCGACAGCGCGAGTTCGGCGCCCAGCATCGCCTGCCAGCGATTGGCGTCGTAGTTCGGCGCCTCGACATCGCCATCCTGCTCGGCGACCTGATAGGCGACCGACCCGAACAGCGTCACGCCATAGCGGTCGGAACAGAGCCACGGCAGCGCGCAATTCGGCGTTGAGGCCGAAGCTTTCCTGCTGGAGGCCGACCGCGTGGACGAGCGCTGCGCCGCTGCCCGTCGCCATCCCCATGCTGGCGCGCGCGAACATCAGCATCGTGCCCGCATTGTCGATCAGCGCTGCGGCGCTATCGCCATTATAGAAGCGCTGGGCGACCATGCCGCCGTCGACCGACGCCGAACCCGACGCCGATGCGGCGCGCGCCCAATAATCGACCGTCATCGTGCCGTCATTGTCGAACAGCGCATTGTTGACGTCGGCTTCGCCCGTCTGCGCCACCGCCCAGAGCGGGTCGCCAAGCGCCCCGCCGACGCTGGCATTGACGCCACCGACCACGGCCGCATCCACGCCCATGTCGACGCGTCCGGCATTGATGAATTGCAGATCGGCCGTCGTGCCGACGCCATATTGCATCTGGCGGATGCCCCAGCCGAGACCGGTCGAGCTGCCGACACTGGCCTCGGCGCTGTTGAGCGGGGTGGCGTTGCCGGCACCGGCAGCGGCATTCACCGCCCACAGGATGCTCGCGCTCGCGGCGTTGGAAATCTGGTTGTCGGGGCCCAGCTGGAGGATGCCCGTGCCGGGCAGCGCGACCGCCTCGGCGACCGCGCTCGAAAAGCTCGGCACATCGGCATCGGCGCGCACCGCCATGTCGATGACGCCCCCATTCTGGATCAAATTGTCCGCGCCCGACTGGAGGATCGCGGTCTCGTTCGAGGCGTTGGCGACCGCATTGAAGCCCGCCGCATCCGCCGAAACATAGAGGTCGATATCGCCAAGGTTGACGATCGCATTCGTCTGCAAGCCCGTGCCCGGCACTTCCATGACCTGCTCGATCAGCGCATCGTCGGCGCGCGCCACGGCCCGCGCCGTTCCCTGTCCGACCAATCCGGCATCGGCATCGAGCGACACCGTCATCACCCCCGAGGCGGCATTGTCGATGACGAGCCGGCCGGCCTGGCCGTCATTATGATCATATTCCTGGCGGATCGCATTGCCGCTAGCCAAGAGCGCGGACGCCGTCGCATCGACCGGCTGGGTCGAACTATTGGCTGCGTCGGCATCGATCAGCACGGTGAGAAAGCCGTCATTGTCGAGGAACAGGTTCGCCCGATCGCCATCGGCCTCCTGCGAGACGACG
Source organism: Sphingomicrobium arenosum (assembly GCF_026157085.1). Classification (NCBI taxonomy): domain Bacteria; kingdom Pseudomonadati; phylum Pseudomonadota; class Alphaproteobacteria; order Sphingomonadales; family Sphingomicrobiaceae; genus Sphingomicrobium; species Sphingomicrobium arenosum. The sequence goes on along the minus strand of NZ_JANPVN010000001.1, from coordinate 381,050 downwards.
CCCTGCCCCGTCCCCAGGGCAACTTCGGCACGCGCGCGAACGTCCTGCGCCGCGCTTGCCGTGCCCGTGGCCCCGTCGAAGACGTGCGCGCGTACCAGCACGCCCGCCGACCCCGCATTCGACATGGTGAGGGTGACCGCCCCCTCGCCGCCCGACCCGGTGACCGAACCGGGGGTGCCGATGGCGCTGCCTTCCTGGCGGACCTGCCCGTCGGCGGTGCCGGTGAGGACCGCGCTCACCGTGAAGACATCGCTTGCCGTGGTGGCATTGACCGACGTGCCGCAATAATCGCCGAGCGCCGGATCGTCGCAGATATTGCCGATCTCGATGATGTCGAGAACGTCGGTGCCGGTCACCACATGCTGGTCGCCCGCATCGACCGTGACGGTCTGCGCCTGCGCCGGGACAGTGACGCCCAGCACGGCGAGCGAGGCGCCCGAAAGCCAACGGAGCTTGGGGCTGCTGGTGGTGATCGCGGTCATGTCATCTTCCTTGCGAGGGCGATCCGGGTCCGGACCGCCAAATCTATACAGGCGCGCGGGAAGACGACGGCCTGGCGCCCCCCACGCGCGTCAAGCCGAGCATGTGCCTGCCTGCGCGCCCGCGTAGGTGCAACTGAGGATGATTATGATGGATTTAAGCCGGAGTGGCGCTCCAGCGCCAACGTACCCGCGACGGCCAAGAAAGGTGCCGCGTGGCCCGCTCGAAGAGAGCAGAAATTGGCGATTTGACGTCAAATTTTGAGTTAAAAAAGTACGATTGATCTGGATCGTGTTCGATCCGACACGCCTCGTTTTTGTATATCGCGGCTCAGCTGGCGGGCTCGGTCGCGCGCCCGGCAGCCTGTGCCTCGGCCTCGACCGCATCCTCCTGCGCCTCCAGCGCGCGCCGCTCGATGATCTCGGCGGGCGTGCCCATCACGATCTCGACACGGCGATTGCGCGCCTGCCCCTCCTCGTCGGGCTCGCCGTCCAGCGTGAGATTGGGCGCGATCGGATTATGCTCGCCCAGCGCGACGATGGTGATCCGGTCCGCCGCCACGCCCTGTGCTTCCAGATAGTCGGCGACGACCTGCGCGCGTTCGCGACTGGCGCGTTCGTTGGCCTCGTCCGAACCGATCGAGTCCGAATGGCCGAACAGCGTGATCGCCTCCTCGCTTCCCAGCCGTTCCTTGCCGAGGAAAGCAAGGATCGCCTCCTCGCTCGCCGCATCCAGCCCATCGCGGTTCGCAAAGCCGACGGTCAACTCCATCGGTACTTCCACCTCATCATCGACCGGCACCTGCTCCTCGATATCCTCTCGGATGATCGAGCGCAGCGGCGGCACCTCGGTGTTCGCCTCGGGCTCGGGACCTGCGGGTGCCGGCTCGCGGCAGCCTGCCAGCGCGGCAAGCCCGAGCAGCGCGAGCCAATAAGGGTGGCGGGGGGTCGTCACTTGCGTTCCTCCTGCTCATCGCCCGGGTCGGGCAGCGCGTTGGGCGCGCCGTCGCGCTTCTCTTCGGCCGCGTCGCCCTCCTCGTCATGCTCCCGGTTCGGCAAGACCGATTCCATGGGATGCGGCGTGCCGGGCGGGACATAGGCCACGATGGTGTCGCCCGGCCGCCCGTCGGGGCGCGAGGCGTGGGTATAGAAACGCAGCCGACCGTCCTCGCGCAGCACGAACACCGGCAGATGTTCTTCGGGCAAGTGGCTGCGCATGAGGTTGGTGTCGAAAGTGATCGTTAATCTGATCGGCATCAGCTGCCAGCCGCGCGCGACATGGTCGGCGACATCCTCGACGCCATGACCCGCATCGAACAGCGCACGACCGCGCAGGCTCGTGGGCAGCGCATGTGGGTCATCGCCCGATGCATCGCCCAGCTGATAGACATTGTCCGACCCGATCTCGGGCGCGAATTCGGAACAGACGAGCGCATTATAGGCCTCGTTGCCGGTCGTTGCGACGAGGACCTGGAACTGGTTGAAATCCAGATCCTCCTCGGTCGCCTCGGCGAGGATCTCGCCATGGAAGGTGGGCAGTTTCTCGGTCCGCGCCGCGCCCAGCCGCTGCCAGCTCGTGTCGGCGATCACCACCGGCACCTTGAGGTCGCGCAGCGTCTTGGCAAGCTGGAGCGAGAAGGGCGTCGTCCCCACGATCAGCACGCCATTGCTCTCGGGCCCGTTCAACCCCAGCATCTTGGCGAGCGGCGCGGCGGTGAAGCCATGCGCGAGGATGGTCGCCGCCACCACTGCAAAGCTCAAGGTGATGAGCAGCATGCCGCCCGAATAGCCTAGCTCGTCGAGGCGCAGCGCGAACAGGCCCGAGATCGCCACCAGCACGATGCCGCGCGGCGCGATCCAGGCGACGAAGAGGCGCTCCTTCCACGGCACCTTGGAGAAGGCGAGGCTGATCAGCACGGTCAACGGCCGCACCAGGAACAAGAGAACGAGAAGGAAGGCCAGCCAGCGCCACTGGAATTGCTGGATCATCGCCCAGTCGAGGCTCGCCGACAGCGTCACGAACACGCCCGAGACGAGGATGATCGTAATATTCTCCTTGAACGGCAGATAGGTGCGCGCGCTCGACAGATGGGTATTCGCCAGCACGATCCCCATCACCGTCACCGCGAGCAGCCCGGTTTCCTGCTGTACATAGTTGGAGAAGACGAAAGTGCCGATCACCGTCACGAACAGGATCGGCGCTTTCAGGAACTCGGGCACCATGCCGCGCGGGAAGGTGAATGCCACCGCCTTGGCCGCGCCATAACCCACGCCGCCCGCCATGATGCTGGCGATGGTGATCCCGATGATATTGTCGTAAAAGCTGGTCCCTTGCTGCTGCTGGAGCAGGAATTCATAGGTCACCACGGCGGCCAGCGCGCCGATGGGATCGTTGACGATCCCTTCCCACTTGAGGATCGCGCGGGGCCGCTGGGCAAGGTTGGTCTGCCGCAAAAGCGGGATGATCACGGTCGGGCCGGTGACCACCAGAATGCCCGCGAACAGCACCGCTACGCCCAGCGTCAGCCCCGCCACCTCGTGCAGCGCGATGGCGCCCAGCGCCCAGCCGACAGGCACCCCGATCAGCACCAGTCGCGGCACCGCGCCGCCCGTCTTCTTCAATTCGCCGAAGCGCAGCTGCAATCCGCCTTCGAACAGGATGATCGCGACCGCCAGCGCGACGGCAGGCTCGAGCAGCTCGCCGAAGTCCTCGTTGGGCCGAACGATCCCCGTCACGGGCCCGAGGATGATCCCTGCCACCAGCATCAGCGCGATGGCGGGCAGCCCGGTGCGCCACGCCACCCATTGCGCGCCGATCCCGGCGAGCCCGATCAGCGCGACGGAAATGACGATGCGATTGTCGCCGGCGGCGAGGAGGAAGGGCGCGATTGCGTCGATCATTGGCAGTGGAGCGATAAAGGCAGGTCGATGGTTCCACAACCGGCATGAAATATCCGATCACCCCCGATCAGCGCTATTTCCTCGTGCGCGGCCGCCTGTGGCGAATGAGCGACCCCGCCCTGCCGCCCGAGGAGCGCGACGCGCTGGTGCGCGAGCTCATGGCCGCGCGTGCCGCAAAGGGCCGGGCCATGCGCGCGGGCGACGATGCCGCGCGCGAGGCGGCACGCCAGCGCGTCGATGCCGCCAAGCATGCCTTGGGAGAACGCGGCCCGCCGTGGTGGGACGACGGCGCGCCCGACTATAATCGCAAGATGGCGCGGAATACGCCCTATGCCGACTGGGCGACCAAATGTGAGACATAACCGTCGCCACAGCGAAGGCTGGGGCCCATGTCCAGGCGACTATTCGAGACGGCATGGCTCCCAGCCTTCGCTGGGATGACGTGAAGTCTAAAGCCCGCCGACCGTCGGATCGTACCCAGCCGCGCGCAGCCGTCCGGCAAGATCCTCGGCACAGGCCGCGGCGGCCTCTTCGCCCTCCGCCCGCATCACGAAATTCGACCCGTAGCGCCCTTCCTTGAAGAAGGGATAGCTGCCGAGCGCCACGTCCGGATGCGCCTTGACCACCGCGCGAAGCAGGTCCGCGACCTCGCTCTCGGGCGAAAAGGCCCCGACCGTCACGCTGACCAGCGGCCGCCCGCCTTCCAGCGTCCCGGTCAACCCTTCCAACATCCCCGCGGTGATGTGCGGGATGCCCGCCATGATGTAGATATTCTCGATCATGATACCGGGCGCTCCCGATACCGGATTGTCGATGAGGCCCGCGCCCTGCGGCACCCGCGCCATGCTCATCCGCGCCGGCGTCGCTTCCTTCTCGATCGAGGCATAATAATTGCGCAGCATCCGCTCGGCCTCCGGATGGACGACGACGGGCACGCCCAGCGCCGCCGCGATCGCATCGACCGTGATATCGTCATGCGTCGGCCCGATCCCGCCGGTGGTGAACAGATAGTCGTTGCGCTGCCGAAGCGCGTTCACCGCCTCGATGATCGCGTCCTCGACATCGGCCACCACCCGCACCTCGCTGAGGCGGATGCCCTGCACGTTGAGCCACTGCGCGATCTGCGCGACATTCTTGTCCTGCGTGCGGCCTGAAAGGATCTCGTCGCCGATGATGACGAGCGCGGCGGTATAGGTACGGCTCATGGCGCGCACCCTATGCGCCCCGGCCCCCGCGCACAACGCCGCCGTTGGTCCAAGCGTCCATACGGTTGATCGAAAGCACGCTGGCCATCCCTCTCGACGCCAGAGCTACGTTCGCCGTCGAAGCAATGGGGGGAAATCCATGATCCGTTTGATCGCCATCGCGCTCGCTGCGTCCAGCGCCTTGAGTGGCACCGCAGCGCTTGCGGCCGCCCCTCACCACGAAGCTAACGCCGAGCACAACGCTGCCGACCTCGTCCAGCTCGTTCGGATCGTCGAGGAAGGTTATGCCGGTTTCCCCACGAAAGTGACGGACGACAATCGCGCCGAGTACGAGGTGATCAAGTCGTCGATGCTCGCCAACAGCGACGACCTCACCGCGGGACAGCTCTACGACCGGATGCGCACTTACGTCGATTGGTTCGACGACGGCCATCTCCAACTCGACCTCCTGTCCGATAACATTCCCGGCAAGGAGCTGACGACTGATCTTCGGCCTGCCCCGTTGATGCGCGACGCCCTCGATACGGATGCCGCGCGCGCCGTCATCGACGCATTGGGCGCGGATCGAGCGCCGATCGAGGGCCTTTGGTCCCTCGGCTCGAACTATGATCTCGTCATCCTTCGCCATGCCGACCACGCGGGCGTCTACGAGGCACGCATCATCGATGCCCGCCCCAAAATCTGGCGTCGTCCCGGCGCGGTGATGGGCGTGTTCACCGAGACGTCCGCTGGGACCTACAATCTTGATCTTCGCAATCGCGATTTCAGCCCGGAAGCCTATGAGGCGTTTCTGGAAGGAAATGCTCTCAGGCTCGATGACGGCGGGCGCTTCACCCGCGACTATCCCGCCGGTGCTGAAGGACAACCTCTCGGCGCCGAGTGGGCTATCGAGCCGTTCGGCGAGGACGCCGTGCTGGTCCGCGCGCCGAGCATGTCGCCACGGCATATCGAGACGGTCAAATCCTTGGTGACGGACAATGCGGACCTGCTGGCCGAGCGAACCTATATGATTATCGACGTGCGCAACAATGGGGGCGGGGGCGATGCGACCTATTCGCCATTGATCGACTATCTCTACACGCAACCCATGATCGAACCATTGATCGAATTTCGTGACAGCGAGGTCCATGTCGAGGCCCGTCGCGCGCAAGCCGAGGAAGCGCGCGAAGAAGGCGACGATGATTCAGCGGCCTATTACGACGGCGTTGCCGACAAGCTCGAGGCGAACGACGGCGAGTGGATGCGCTTCGATTACAAGCACGACTTCTGGATCCGGACGCGCGATCATGTCTTGCGCAATCCGCAGCAGGTCGCGATCCTGATCGACAATAGCGCCTCGTCGGCCGAACAGTTGATCCTAGATGCGATGCAGTCGCGCAAGGTCACGCTCTATGGACAGCGGGACAGTGCCGGGGCGCTCGATTTGTCGAACATGGCCGTCAGCTATCTTCCATCGGATCGCTACGCCGTCGCCTGGGCTACGAGCCGATCGAACCGCCTCCCCGAATGGGGCATCGATGGCAAAGGCATCGCCCCCGATGTCCGCATTCCGGCGGACGTGTCCAATCCCGTCGGGTGGGCACTCGATCACCTCAAGTCCGGCGCCTGCCGCTTCGGCTGTTCGGACTAGCCCTTCGCCGCCGCCTTCCAGCGCGCCATCTGCGCCTCGGTCCAGAAGGTCCGCGCGTCGTAGAAATCCTCGAACGCGGGCACCTCTGGATCGAGGGTGAGCCAGCCCATCTTCGCGCTGGTATGAATATGCACGTCGGGCCCCAGCCCCGGACGATCGCCGAGCACGCCGGCGCGCACGAAATGCATCTTCTCGCGCAAATGCCGGTAATGGCCCGACACCGCGACATGACAGCGCTCGCAGCGCAGGATCCACTGATCCTCCCCGCTCTCGCTCGGCGTGACGACGCGCTCCACCGGCCCCTCGATCGCCACCCGATCCGCTTCATAGAGGCAGTTCAGCCCGAAGGCCGACCCGCTCTCGCGCTGGCAATAGGTGCAGTGGCAGGCATGGGTGATGAGCGGTTCGCCCGCGACCTCGATGCGCACCGCCCCGCAGGCGCAATGCCCGGCCCGTTTCACTTCCTCGCCCATACCGCTCTTCGCTCCCCTCGCCTTTCGCGTCATTAGCGCCTATATCGCGCCTCATGACCGAATATATCAAGGTGGGTCCCGAAGACCGCGTCGAGCCCAAGTCGGGCGTCATCAAGCTGCATGGCGAAGCGGGCTTTGCCGGCATGCGCAAGGCGGGCCAGCTCGCCGCCTCGATCCTCGATGCCCTCACCGACCATGTCGTGCCCGGCATCACCACCGAGGAAATCGACCGCATCGTTTTCGACATGACGCTGGCGGGCGGCGGCGTCCCCGCCACCTTGGGCTATCGCGGCTATACCAAGAGCTGCTGCACCTCGATCAACCATGTCGTGTGCCACGGCATTCCGGGCGACAAGGTCCTGAAGGACGGCGATATCGTCAACATCGACGTGACCCCCATCCTCGATGGCTGGCACGGCGATACCAGCCGCATGTATTTCGTCGGCGAACCCAATGTGAAGGCGAAAAAGCTGGTCGAGGTCACCTACGAATGCCTCATGCTCGGGCTCGAGCAGGCACGCCCCGGCAATCGCCTCGGCGACATCAGCCACGCCATCCAGAGCCATGCCGAAAAGCATCGCTATGGCGTCGTGCGCGACTTTTGCGGCCATGGCCTCGGGCGGCTGTTCCATGACAGCCCCGAAGTCGTCCATGCGGGCCGCGCAGGCACCGGTCCCGAGCTTCGCCCCGGCATGTTCTTCACGGTCGAACCGATGATCAACATCGGCCGCGCCGACGTGAAGATCCTCGGCGACGGCTGGACCGCGGTCACCCGCGACCGCAGCCTGTCGGCGCAGTTCGAACATTCGATCGGCATCACCGAGGACGGCATCGAAATCTTCACCGAGAGCCCCAAGGGCCTGCACCAGCCCCCCTATCATGGCTGACACGCTTTAGGGGGGACAGGGCCATGGGGGCAGACCGCTTCGACCCGCAGCGCGGCAATGCGCCGCCGAGCCTCGCCCTGTGGCTCGTCCTCCTGCTGGTCGCCGCCTACCCCAAGATCTGGTTCATCCTCGGTGACTGGGTCACGCGCGAGGGGCTGATGCTGCCGAATGGCGGCACCTGGTTCGGACGCGATTTCTCCAACCTCTATCTCGGCGGGCGACTCGCCATGGCGGGCGAGCCCATCTACGACGTTATCGCCTATCAGGCGCTGCTTGCCGACTTCGGCATCACCGCGGGCCAGAACAGCAGCTATCCGCCCACCGTCTATCTCCTCGGCGCGCCCCTGTCCTTCCTCCCCTATGGCGTCGCGCTCGCGCTCTGGCATGTCGGCGGCGCGCTTCTCTTCGTCCTCGCCGCACGCCGCTTCATCCCCTTCCACTGGGGCTGGCTGTTCCTCTTCCCGCCGATGCTGTCGATCCCCAACGGCCAATATGGCCTCTACACCGCCGCCTTGTGGATGTTCGCCTTCGCGGGCTCGGGCGTCGCGGCGGGGATCGCCACCATCAAGCCCCATCTCGGCATCTTCCTCGCGCTCGCCATGCTGGTACAGCGTCGCTGGCGCATGATCGCCACCGCCATCGCGGTCGCGCTCGCCCTGCTGATCGCCGCCGAACTCGCCTTCGGCCTCACCCGCGATTTCCTGACACAAGGCACGGGGATGCAGATGCGCATCCTCCTCACCGACACCGCCCAGCCCTATTTCTCCAACATGCCCTCGACCTTCGTGATGCTGCGCGGCACCCCGCTCGCCTGGGCCGCGCAGGTCGCGGTCGCCATCGCGGCCTTCATTCTCATCCTGCCGATCCTCAAGCTTCCGCTCCACCGCCAGGTCTTCGCGCTCGCCACCGCGACCTTCGTCGTCCTGCCCTACGCCTTCGCCTATGACATGGCGGTGGTGCAGGTCGGCATCGCCGCCATGCTGTGGCGCGACTGGGGCCGCATGGGCTTGATCGAGCGGCTCGCCCTGCCGCTGGCCTTCCTCGCGACCGTCTATGTCGTCCTCACCCCCGTGGCGCTCCTCGCCACCCTCGTCATCCAGCGGCGGGTTCTCCTTGCGGAAACGCGCCATTTGAGAGAAAAAGCGGGACATGAAGAAGATCGAGACCATCATCAAACCCTTCAAGCTCGATGACGTGAAGGATGCCCTCTCCGACGTCGGCGTGTCGGGGCTCACCGTTACCGAGGTAAAGGGCTTCGGTCGCCAGAAGGGCCATACCGAGCTCTATCGCGGCGCCGAATATGTCGTCGACTTCCTGCCCAAATTGAAGGTCGAGGTCGTCGTCACCGACGATCAATTGGACCGTGTCGTCGAGGCGATCGAAAATGCCGCGCGCACGGGCCGCATCGGCGATGGCAAGATCTTCGTCTCCACCATCGAACAGGCGGTCCGCATCCGCACCGGCGACCGCGACGCTGATGCGCTTTAGGCCCGCGCCATGAGCACGACGCAGCGCGACCCCCGCCTTGCCTCCATGGCGCCCGAGGAACTGCGCCGCATCATGCGCGCGCTGGGTTATCGCACCCAGTCCGACCTCGCCAACGCCATCGGCGTTTCGCGCTCCAGCGTCAGCTTGTGGCTCGACGGCAAGGTCGGCGTCCCCCGCCCCGTCGCCATGCTGCTGCGCATGCTCCACGGTGCCCAGCGCCGCGCCTATTAGGCGCCGTCTCGGCCATCGCGCCTCTCCTGTTGAATTGTTCACCGCACGGCTGATCGCGCTTGTCGGAACATGTCCGGCTGCACGATCATAGCCCCCATGACCGGGCGGGTACGACTCGCCCTTTTGTGCATCTAACGGAGAGCCACAGCCATGAGCAGCGCCAAGGACATCCTCGCCCGCATCGAGGACGAAGAAATCGATTATGTGGAGCTGCGCTTCACCGACCCCAAGGGCAAGTGGCAGCACCTCTCGATGGTCGCCTCGGCCTTGGACGAGGACCAGCTCGAGGACGGCTTCATGTTCGACGGCAGCTCGATCCAGGGCTGGAAGGCGATCAACGAGAGCGACATGATCCTGAAGCCCGACTTCGATGCGGTCTACGTCGATCCCTTCATGGCCACCTCGACGCTCGTCATCTTCTGCAACATCGTCGATCCCGGCTCGGGCGAGCTCTATGCCCGCGACCCGCGCTCGACCGCGACGCGCGCCGAAAACTACCTCAAGTCGACCGGCATCGGCGACACGCTCTACGTCGGCCCCGAAGCCGAATTCTTCATGTTCGACGACGTGCGCTTCCATGACGGCTATGCCGGCAACGGCTACCAGCTCGACGATGTCGAACTGCCCTCGAACAGCGCCACCGAATATGAACAGGGCAACCTCGGCCATCGCCCGCGCGAGAAGGGCGGCTATTTCCCCGTCGCGCCGGTCGACAGCGCCTCGGACATCCGCTCGGAAATGGTCTCGACCATGCTCGAGATGGGCCTGCCCTGCGACAAGCATCACCATGAGGTCGCCCCGGCCCAGCACGAGCTCGGCCTCACCTACGGCCATCTCGTCGAGACCGCCGACCGCATGCAGATCTACAAATATGTCGTGCACATGGTCGCCAATGCCTATGGCAAGTCGGCCACTTTCATGCCCAAGCCCATCGCCAAGGACAATGGCTCGGGCATGCACGTCCACATGTCGATCTGGAAGGACGGCAAGCCGCTGTTCGCGGGCGACGGCTATGCCGGCCTGTCGGAAACCGCGCTCTTCTTCATCGGCGGCGTCATCAAGCACGCCCGCGCCCTGAACGCTTTCACCAACCCGACCACGAACAGCTACAAGCGCCTCGTGCCGGGCTTCGAAGCGCCGGTGCTGCTCGCTTATTCCTCGCGCAACCGCTCGGCCTCGTGCCGCATCCCCTACGGGACCGGCGAGAAGTCGAAGCGCGTCGAATTCCGCTTCCCCGATGCCATGGCCAACCCCTATCTCGCTTATGCCGCGCTGATGATGGCGGGCCTCGACGGCATCGAGAATCGCATCCACCCGGGCGAGGCGATGGACAAGAACCTCTACGACCTGCCGCCCGCCGAACTGGTCGATGTACCGACCGTCTGCGGCTCGCTTCGCGAAGCGCTCGTCAGCCTCGACCAGGACCGCGCCTTCCTCACCAAGGGCGATGTCTTCACCGACGACCAGATCGACGCCTACATGGACATCAAGTGGGACGAGGTGCTGCGCTGGGAAACCACGCCGAGCGCGGTCGAATTCGACATGTATTACAGCAGCTGAGCCACATCTCGTCGCTGCAATCCCGACACGGGGGTCGCCATCGGCGGCCCCCGTTTTCGCGTGATTAAACGGACATCGTTAACCAGCGGTCATAAGGGGTCCGTAACTAATTTCGATTAACCGCTGCCAGGATGGCAGAGGAACCTCCGATAAAGCATTTTCGCGACCGCCTTCGGCTCGGCCCCGCCGAGAAAGGCCCCGAGGGCCCGCTCCTGCGCGAAAAGGACCCCGAGGCGCGCCATGCCCGCGAGGACGACCTCCTTTCCATCTCCATCCCTCGCCACGAGACTCGCTGGAAGAACATGCGCGAGGACGAGCGCCACCGGCTGAAGGCCGAACAGGCGATGGTGACTACCGTCGATGGCACACGCCGCGTCGTCGACCTCGTCAACCTGTCGGGCGGCGGCGCGATGATCGCGACCGACTATATCCCCGAGCATCTCGAACCGATTCTCCTCGACCTCGGCGACGGGGGCGAGATTGAGGCGGCGGTGCGCTGGATCAAGGACGGCCGCATCGGCATGCAATTCGCCGAGGAAACGCAGATCGGCTGCGACGCGGTGATCCGCGACGGCCTACTGCTCGACACCATTCGCAAGAGCTTCCCGACCGCCAATCTCGACGGCATGGCCCGCGCCCCCTCGGTGTTCACCGAGGCCGATGGCGAGGATGCCGAGACCGCGCGCCAGCCGCGCACCGCGCGCCGCCACCCGCTCATCTGGTCGGGCCATGTCCACTACGACCATGACACCCATCCCGTGCGCCTGCGCAACATCTCCGAGACGGGCGCGCTGATCGAAGGACGCATCAGCCTCCCGCCCGGCGTCGGCCTGCTCCTCGACCTCGGCGGCGCGGGGACCATCTTCGCCCATGTCAGCTGGTCGCGAGGCCCGCAGGCGGGCCTGCATTTCGAACAGCCCTTCAACGTCACCAAGCTGGCCGAGAGCAAGCCCCAGCTGGTCTCGGGCTGGGACCGTCCCGACTATCTCAAGCGCCACGACGAACGCGCCCGCCGCGATACCGGCGACAGCCCGTGGGCCGCGCATTGGAACGCTCCCAGCGTCGAGGCGCTGCGCGAGGAACTCGAAGGCTATATGAAATATTGAGCGCGCGCCGCGCGGCTCAATAATCCTTGCTGAAGCGCGCGTTCACACCCGCGCGCCCGACCGAATTGACCGTCGCGAGGATCGCCAGCCAGCGCGTCACCTGGAACTCGGCCTGCGTCGCGGTATAGCCCTGCCCGTCGGTGATCACCTCCACATAGAGGCGGCGGGTGATATATTTGCCCGCGCCGATCGCGGTCGATTGGCCCGTCGTCACGTCGGCGGGCAGGATGCGCAGCCGGTCGAGCCCGATGGCCGAGCGCACCGCGTTTATCGGATCCAATCCACCGCCGCCGCCCTGCAGGCTCGCCACCGCCGCGCCCAGCTGGACCAGCTCGGCCGCCGACAGGTTCGCCGCCGACGTGCCGAACAAGAGCCGCGACAGGATCTCGTCCTGGTCGGCAATGCCGGCGCTGGCGAACTGGATATTGGGATTGAGCGCATTGCCCGTCACCCGCACCTCTGCATCCACCCCCACGCCATCGGCGACCGCGAGGATGTCGAGCGTCGGGTTGGGCGGCGAATTGCCGGTGAAATCGATATCGCCGCGCTCGACGCGGAAGCGCCGCCCGGCAAAGCTGTACTCGCCCGACTGGAGGTCGGCGGTGCCGCGAATGCGCGGCTCGAGCACGCTGCCACCGATCTGCACGTCGGTGGTCCAGCGGCTGTCGAGCCCCAGCCCCTTCACGAACAGCGGCCCGCCCGTCACCGCGACATCGAGGTTCCAAGGCGCGATCCGCTCGATCTCGATCAGCTCGTCGGGATCGGTCCCGCGTTCGATCACCTCTAGCGAAGGCACCGCCGCCACCCGGCCCGCCATGCCGAGCTGATAGCGCCCCTCGACGAGCGTGAGGTCGCCCGAGATCGTGCCGCCATTGCCGCTCTGCGAGCGGATACGCAGCGGGCCGGTCACGCTCGCCGAAATATCGTCGCGGTTGAGCAATTGCGCCTTGTCGGCACGAAGGCCGAGGTCGATGCCGATGCCGCCCGGCAGGAAGACGAAATCGCCCGAGCCCGTCAGGCGCCCGCCATCGTCGGTCGTGCCGCTCATCTGTTCGATGATGAGGCGCGAACCGCGGAAGCGCCCGGTCACGTCGAGATTGTCGATTTCGGTCCCCGTCACCGGGCTCTCGAGTTTGGCGCCGTCGAGCTTGAGCGTCCCCGAGATACGCGGGCGCAGGAGCGAACCGCGCGCATCGAGCGCTACCGCCATCGGCCCCGTCAGGTCGAACAGTTCGACGTTGGACAGGCGCCACAGCGTCCCCGCCGGCCCGTCGAAGCGGAATTGCGCGAACATCGGCGCGCGCATCAGCGCGGTCGCGATATTGCCCTCGGGCAGCGGCGAGAAGCGCACCTGCGCGCGCCCGATGTTTTCGCCGTCATTTTCCATGACGATGCGCGCCCCCGCGACGTCGCCCTGCACCTTGGCGTTGATCGCCATGTCGATGGGCCGTGAGGCGAGAAGCAGCCCGGCGCGGCTCAAATTGCGCACCTGCATGCTCGCCTCGCCCTGCCGCGTGCGCGGATCGTAGGAGGCCGTGCCCGACAGCGTGCCCGACAGGCCGAGATCGGGTGCGAACAGGTCGGCGAGCCGCAGGGGCAGCCCCGACAGCGCGATGTCGATCGGCCCGCCGTCGGTCAGCCCCGATACCCGCGCCCGGCCGCGCCCGTAGCGCAGGTCCACATCGCCCAGCACCCACTGGCCATCGACCATCTCGAACCGCGCCGGGCTGACCAGCGCGAGGCGGCGCCCATCGAGGCTGCCCGAGCCCCTCAGCACGATCGACTGGCCGGGGTCCTGCACCACTTCCATGTCGACATCGGCGACGAGGTCGAAGCTGAAGTCCGAGCGCCCGCGCCCGACCAGAGACGCCTCGATCGTCCCCTTGCCATTCTCGAGCCGCCCGTTGCCGCTCACCGTCTCGAAATCGAGCCCGGCGATGGTGGCGCGCTGCAGCGCGAAATCGAAGTCCGAACTGATCCCCGCCTCGGTCAGCAGGATCACGCCGTCCAGCGTGCCCGAGCGCGCCGCGATCGCGGGCGGTCCGGGGAAGGCGGCATTGTCGAAGGCGAGGTCCATGGCGATCCGCTGCGCCGAGACGCCCGCTGGGGTGCCCGGCGGCACCGAGAAGCGCAGCACCCCCTCGATCTCGCCGCCCGACAGGGTCAGGTCGCCGGCAAAGCCACCCGGCACGATCGCCAGCTCGCCCGAGCCCGAGGATCCCGCGACGCTCAAGTCGTCGACCCGGATGCTCGCCTGCCCCGCGTTGCCCGTCGGCGGCAGCAGGATCTCGCCTTTGCTCGTGAACGGCCCGAAGCGGCTCATCCCCTCGGCGCGATAATCGAAGCCCGCCGCGCTCGGATCGAGGTTGAGTGTGACGTCCTTGAGGCCAAGCGCCGCATTGGGGCTTTCGAGGAACAGTTCGACATTGGGGCGGCTGATCTGCCCGTCGACCGTGACACGCAGCGGCCCATAGCCTTCATGTGTGCCCGCGCCTTCGAAATAAAAGGTGCCGTCGGCGCGCCGCATCCCCGAGCCGCGCAGGTCGAGGAGCGGCGAGGTCAGCACCGTGTCGGCAAAGCGGATGACCCCGTCATTGCCCCGCGCCAGCCGTGTCTCGATCACCGGATTGCCGCCCAGCAAGCTGGCAAAGAAACTATTGTCGAGCCGGGTCACCCGCGCCGTCGCGCGCCCGTCGAGTTGGAGCCCGCCGCTGCCCGGCCGCAGCGACAATTGCGTCTCCACATCGACCAGCCCGAGCCCCGGGATGAGATATTGATCGAGGGAGGCATTCAAGGCGAAGTCGATCGCCCCCGTATCGAAGTCGACGACAAGCTCGCCCGTCCCGCGCGTCTTGTCCGAACGGAAGCGCAAATTCTCGCTGCGCAAATTGCTGTCGCTCACCACCAGCACGGTCTCGAGCTGGAAGTTCCTGAGGATCTGTTCGACCTCGACCCCCATGCCGACGACGCGCGACGCGCTGGCGGTCAGCGGCACCCTCCGCGGCGGCCGCGACCAGCGCCCGCTGCCATCGGCCGACAATTCGTAGAGCGTCACCGCATCGACCACCAGCTCGGGGCTGGTCAGGCGATAATCGTAAGCGAAGGAGGAGAAAGCGCCATCCAGGCTGCCGACCAGCCGCAGCCGCTCGCCGCCGAGCCCGTCGAACAAAGCGTCGGGGCGCCGCACATCGACCCCGACGTCGAGCCCGACGAAGCGGCTGTCATTGAGGTGCACGCCCCCTTCGGCCACCATTCGCAGCGCATCGCTCGTCAGCATCGCCGAGCCGTCGACCAGCCCGTCCTCGAAGGTGAAATCGGCATCGACCGCGACCCCGCCCTCGACCAGCGCGGCCATCGTGCCCTCGACCAGTCCCGACGGATCGACCCGCCCGTCGATCGAATAGACCCCGTCGGCCAGCGCCACGTCGAGGTCGATCGCGCGCAATTCGCCGACCCGGCCCATCGCCTTGCCCGTCCAGCTCTGCCACGTCCCGTCACCCGACACGCGCAGCGCGATCGGCTCCTCGATCCCCACCAGCGCGGGCAGAAGCCCGTCGGCGGGCGCCTCGGCCGCCAGTTCGAGGTCGAAGCGGTCGGCATCGGGCTCGGCATCGAGATCGAGCGACAGACGGTCGCCCCCCTCCAGCGCCGCCTGCAGCTTGGCCAGCGCGCGGCCCGAACGGATCGTGATGGCGCCCGACAGGCTGCCCTCGCGCGCGGTGCCGCTGACGGCTTCCTCGACCACCAGCCGCTCGACCTCGAGCCGCCCGATGTGGATGTCGAAGCCGGGCAGGATGGGATCGTCGGGATCGCGCTCGACCGGGCATAGCGCGGGCAAGCGCGCCAGCGTCACCTGGTCGGCGACGAGCCGGTCGATATGCAAATCATTGTAGAGCCAGGCGAGCGGCGACCAGTCGACCTCGGCGCGGCTGATGGTCAGGAACCCGCCCTCGGGATCGCGCAATTCCACGTTGCGCAGCACCATATTGTCGTAGATCGACCCCTCGATCCGCCCGATGCGAATGTCGAGGCAGTCCTCGCGCTCCATCGCGGCAATACGATCGGCGATGAACCGGTGACCGATACTGCTGTCGAGCACGAGCAGCCCGAGCGCCGCCAGCCCGACAAGGATCAGGAAAAGCGTCAGCAATTCCTTGCCGAGCCGCCGCGCCGCGCGCTTGGGCAGGCTGCGCTTTGTCGCGCCCCCTTCCTCGACTGCCGCCATCAGAAGGCCTGCCCCAGCCCGACCACGATCGCCACCCAGCCATCGCCCTCGCGGCGATTGAGCGGCACGCCCACGTCGAGCCGGATCGGCCCGAAATTGCTGTGATAACGCACGCCCACGCCGGTGCCGAACTGCCAGTCGCTGGTGCCGGGCCAGGTGCCCTCACCCACGCGCCCGCCATCGAAGAACGGCACCACCGCAAACGGCCCGTAGACCCGCACCCGCGCCTCCAGCGCGAATTCGCTCAAGCTCCGACCGCCGACCGGATCGCCGAACGCATCGCGCGGCCCCAGCATCTGGAAACCGTATCCGCGCACCGAGCCGCCGCCGCCCGCATACCAGCGCCGCGACGGCGCGACCTCGTCGCGGCTGGTCCCGTAGATGGTGCCGACCTTGACCTTGGCCGCCGCGACCACCTTCTCGCCGAACGGCTTGTAATAGGTGCCCTGCACGCTCGAGCGCACATAAGTGTCGCCCTCATTGTTGAGGTTGATCTCGGGGCTCACGAACCCCTGCAGCGTCCATCCCGTCGTGGGGTCGAGCAGGTCGTTCGACTGGTCGATCTCGGCGACCAGCGGCAGCGCGCCGATATAGAAGGCGCGGCGCCGCTCCAATTGCAATTCCTCGTCGCGGTCGAGCTCGCTCGAGGCGATGAGCTCCACGCCCGCGCCCCAGGTGAATTCCTTCTGCCACAGGAAATCGGAGATGCGTTCGATCCGCGCCGAGACCTGCGCGATATCGGCCTCATAGGCATCGCGGCGAATGGTGTTGGCAAGCGCCTGCATCGACAGGCGCTGATCCCGGCGCAGCCAGTTGGAGCGCACCAGCGTCACCGCCGCCAATTGCTCCTGCGTCCCGATCACCCCGTCGAGCGTCAGCGCCCCCTCGGGGTTCCAGAAATTGCGATGCTGCCACTGCCCCTCGAGCCGGAAGCCCTCGCCCGTGCCATAGCCGACCTCGCCCGCGATGGTGCGCATCTTGGCGGGCTGGAGGCGCACCACCGTGTCGACCACCTCGCCACCCTCGCGCGGTTCGGTGTCGATCACCACGCTTGAGACGAGCCCGGTCGCAATGAGCGCGCGGCGAAGATCGACAACCTCGCTCTGGTCGTAGATCTCGCCCGGCTCGAAGCGCGCCAGCCGCCCGACATGGCGCGGCGGGAAGGGCGGCTCGCCCTCGACGATGATGTCGCCGAACACCGCGATCGGGCCGGGCGTCACCGGCTGAATCAGCGTCGCGGTCGCGCTGTCATAATCGAGAATGACCTGCCGCTCGCCCAATTCGGCCTGCGCATAGCCATTCTCGCCCAGCGCGGTGGTCAGTTCGGCGGTCCCTTCGAGGACCTCGGCGGCCAGCACCGGGTCGCCCTCGGCCACGCCATAGGCCGCGCGCAGCTTGCCCTCGTCGGCCTGCGTCGTCTCCAGCCCCGGCAGCCGTACATCGGTGAAGATGAACTGCTCGCCCGGATCGACCATGAAGCGGACCAGCAATTTCTCGCCCTGCGGCACATAATCCAGCTCGATTGCCGCGGCATAATAACCCCGGCTGTCGAGGATCTGCTCGAGCAACAGCAGGTCGACCTGCGCGCGGCGATCGATCTGCGCCGCATTGTCGGCCTCACCCCCGCCGGCCTCGAGCGCCGAGAGCGCATCGAAATCGCCCTCGATCGCCCCCGCCTCGGTCTCGGGCAGGCCGACCAGCTCCCATGCATAATCGCGCAGGTCGCCATCGATGATCTGCGCCTCTTCCAGCTCCTCCTCCTCACCGTCGAGGAGATCGGCGAGCGGGGCGAATTCGGGATCCTCCTCGGCGCCCGTCACCTCGGGCCAGGCAAGGTCGAGCCCCGGCAATGGGTCGAGCGGCGCATCGACATCGACCGTACCGGCGCCCTCGGGCGGCTCGCTCGTCACCGTCGGTTCGGGCTGCGAGGCGGCGACGACAGGCGCGTCGGTGCGCTCGGGCACGGCGTCCTGTGCCCAGGCGGGCGCCAGGCACGTCCCGCACATCAGGAATGCCACTACGCCGCGACCCGCAATCGCTGTCATGTGCGCGAGCCTAACCGCGAAAAAGGCCGCCTGCCAGCCTTTTCGTTACAGCCCCGGTCCGGCCACCGCGCAGGCGGCACCGACCGGCGCAAGTATCAGTGGATGCTGCCCTCCACATCGCGGGCTTCCAGGTGACCGAGCAGCCGCTCGATCTGGCGCCAGTGGCAGAAGCGCAGCACATTGTCGCTGGCCCGTGCCGCATCGGCACGGTTGCGCGCCTCTTCCCCGGCGCGGGGACCGAAGTGATCGAGCAGGAGCGTGGCATCCGCGAGCGTGTCGCGGTCGGCGATGAACATCGGAACCATGGCCCGCCTTATCGCGGAAAAGGGTGAACGTTCCGGCCAAGGAACAAGGTTAACGCGCGATCTCTCGCGCTGTTCAGCCAAGCCGCCGCGCCGTCCACAGCACGCGCCCCACGAGGTCGATCTCGCCGAGCGAACAGCCGGGATGATCGATATAGGCGGGATTGTCCGACTGGATCGTCACGCTGCGCCCCATCGGGTGAAGCGCGAGCCGCTTGACCATCAGCGCATCGTCCTTCCTCAGGACATAGATGCCGTCGCGCAGCCGCGCCGCGCCATCGGACCGATCGACGAGGATCTCGTCCCCCGCTGCCAGCGTCGGCGCCATCGAATCGCCCTCGACCTGGATCACCGCCAGCTCCTCGGGCCGCGCGCCGGTGAGCTGGCGCAGCCAGTGACGGTCGAAGCCGAAGCTCGCCCCGCTGCTCCGCTCCTCGTTGATCGCGCCCGATCCCGCAGCGGCGCGGATCGGCAGCCGCGCTACCCGCAGCAACGCCCCCGGTCCGACCTGCGCACGCGCCGGTGCGCCCAGCTCGGTCTCGTCGATATCGAAATAGTCGGCGATGGCGACCCGGTCGCGCTCGGCCAGGGTCCGCGGGGTCCCGCGCCGGATATATTGCTGGATATAGGCCGGGTTGCGCCCGATCAGCCGCGACAGGGTGGCATAGTCCACCCGTTGGGTTCGACACAGCTCCTCCAGCCTGGCGCGCGGATCGTTCATGGTCTGTGCTTCATACCGCTAAGATTTATCCTAGACAAGTAGGAAACGGATTGGGACAACTCCGACGTGCCGAGTCGCGAGAGAGTGGGGTAAGTCACCGTGCATCTACTTCGAGACGTTGAACAATATTTGAGGACGAGCAATGTGGCCGCGGCCAGGTTCGGTCGCGACGCGGTGGGGGACCCGCGTTTCGTTTTCGACCTGCGCAGAGGGCGCGAACCGCGACCGCGCACCATCGCGCGAGTCCGCACCTTCCTGGAGCAGGTGCAATGATGCGCCCGCCTCTGTCGAGCGCGGCGACCAGCCTGCTGCGCGCCGTCATCAATCGCACCGGCCTGCCGCGCGATAGGATTTTGCTAAGGGAATTCCGATCGGTCGATTGGCATTCGCTTACCTATAGCGGCGAACGCCACATGATCTCGCTGCGCCTGCCGCCGCCTCATGCGGCCGAGACCGCCGCCGCGCTTACCGACGGGCTCGAAGACGCCGAATTCGAGATCGGCGGCCATCTCGTCGCCGATATCGCGCTCGCCTGCCCGCCGATCCACGGCGAGGACGGGTCGATCGGGATCGAAATCGAGGCGCTCACCCTCGACGAGGCCTGAGGCCTTGCCCTTCCCTCACCGCGCATCGACGCGCCGGTCCTCCTCGGGCGAGCGGCGCACGTGACGTGGTGCGGGGAAGCGGCGGGCGCGATCAGGCGCGCTTGAGCTCGTTGATCGTATCGAGGATCGAGTTGGCAGCCTCGTTCGACAGCACCGGCTTCTTCTTCTGCACCAGCGGCGACACGGTCGGACCATAAGCGGCGGCCTGCGCCGTCCGGTCCGCATCCTGCGTCATGTCCTGCCGCTGCTGCATCCCCGCCAACGGGGCCAGCGGCGACGGCGTATGCGCAAGCCCGAAGGGCGCGACCAGTTCCTGTTCGTAGCGGGCATTGTCGGGCCCGCCGCTCAAGCGCATCGAGCCGAACGCGAAGCCGAACCCGGCCAGCATCGCGACTAGCACCGCCTGGTGCGTCTCCAGCACGGGCAGCGGCCCTCCCAGCGCGGGATGCAAGCGCCATGCGCAATAGCCGAGACAGGCCGAAAAGATCAGCGAGACGGCAAGGTCGATGGCACGATGAAGGCGATAAGGATTAACCATGGCCACGCCCTAACGCGGCAAAGGTGAAGAGTCTCTTATCGTTGCGCCGCCGCGATAAAATTTCACGCAGGCTCGTTGGTCGGCGCCCGCCATGCGCCCTCCAGCCTCATCCAGCGACCGCCGCCGCGATCGCCTCGCAGAACGCGGGAACGTCATCGGGATTGCGGCTCGTGATCAGATGCCCGTCGGTGCAGGCCTCCTTGTCCACCACCTCACCGCCGGCATTCTTCAGATCGGTGCGGATCGAGGGCCAACTGGTCACCTTCCGCCCCTTCACCACGTCGGCCTCGACCAGCAACCACGGCCCATGACAGATGGCGGCGAGCGGCTTTTGCGCCTCGTCGAACGCCTTGATCAGCGCGATTGCCTCCTCGTTGGTGCGCAGCTGATCGGGGTTGATGACCCCGCCGGGCAGTACCAGCGCGTCATAGTCCGCCGCGTCGGCCTCGCCGATCAACTTGTCCGGCTGGACCCAGATGGTCGGCTCGTCCTTGACCCGTCCGCGAAACGGATTGCGGTCGACCGAGGCGATGGTGATTTCGGCCCCCGCCTCGCCCAGCAGGTCGCGCGGCCCCGTCAGTTCGAGCTCCTCGAACCCCTCGGTCGCCATGATCAATATCTTCTTGCCCGACAGGTCCTTCATTGCCTCACTCCTTTTGGTCTGTGGAACCGCGAACGCCGCGGCGCGCTTGTCGTTTCCGTTAGTGAAGGACGAAGCGTGCGCCAACTGCGGCATTCGAGCGACGAGGAACCCGGCTATACGCGCGTGCGCCGCGGCAAGGGGTGGAGCTATCACCGCCCCGGCGGCGAAAAGCTCAAGAACGAGCGCACCGTCGCCCGGCTGAACGCGCTCGCCGTCCCGCCCGCCTATCGCGACGTCTGGTACTGCCGCGACGAGAATGGCCACATCCAGGCCACCGGCATGGATGAAAAGGGCCGCAAGCAATATCGCTATCATGACGACTTTCGCGCCCTCGCCGAGGCCGAGAAATTCGCTGCGCTGGCCGATTTCGGCCGCCGTCTGCCACGCATCCGCCGCAAGGTCGAAAAGGCGCTCAGGCGCCGCACCTTGACCCGCGAGACGGTGATTGCCGCCATCGTCCGCCTGCTCGATGAAAATCACCTGCGTATCGGCAATCGCCAATATGCCCGCACCAACAAGAGCTATGGCGCGACCACGCTCACCACCGGCCATGTCGAGAAGCTGAAGACCCGCCTCAAACTATCCTACCGCGCCAAGCATGGCGTCGAGCGCGCCATCACCATCACCGACCCCGCGCTGGTCCGCATCGTCGGCGAATGCCACGAACTGCCGGGCCAGCACCTGTTTCAATATGTCGGCGAGGACGGGGCGCCGCGCCAGATCGACAGCAACGACGTCAACGATTTCCTGAAGCGCGTCTCCCGCGCCGACATCTCGGCCAAGCATTTTCGCACCTGGGGCGCCAGCGCGATGGCGGTCGAGGAAGTGACCGCCGCGCTCGCCGAGGAAGAGCCGCCCACCTTGAAACGCATCGTCGAACCGGTCGCCGCCGCGCTTGGCAACACCCCGGCGGTGACCCGCTCTTCCTATATCCACCCCGCCATCCTCGATGCCGTCAAGGAACGCCCCGAGGACCCGTTCCGCGGGGTACGCCGCCCGCGCCGTACCCGTCGCCGCATGAGCCGCGAGGAAACCTTTCTCCTCGCCTTTCTCGACCATCAGGGCCCGCCGCCCTCCTGGCGTCGCCGTCTCGCCCGCCGCCTCGCCGGCCGCTGACGGTTGAAAGTCGCCGCCATCGCCGCCACACAGGGGCGCTATGACCCAATCCTCCCAGAACAGCCTCGAGCGCGCCGCCGACCTCATCGCCGATGACGAGGCGGTCCTCGCCGACACCGTCGACACGCTCGAACAGCCCGTGCTCGGCACCATCGATTGGCTCGGCACGCATTGGGAAGACCTGCTCATCGGCACGCTCGTCGCGCTCGGGATGGCGGGCATCCTCCTCATCCTGCGCTCGATCGGGCGGCGCTATCGCAAGTCGACCAAGGACCGCACCAGCTGGAAGGGCATCATCGCGGGCGTGCTCGCCAAGACCACGCTCACCTTCATGCTGGTTGCCAGCTTCTTCATCGTCGTCAGCCACACCGAGATCCCGCGCAATATCGAACGCTTCATCGAGGTCATCTTCACCGTTGTCGCCGCCATCCAGGCCGCCATCTGGGCGCGCGAGCTCATTCTCGGCGTCATCAAGTCCAAGGCCGCGACCGAGGAGGACGATCCCGACAGCACGCTCGGCAACGCGCTCAACATCATCCGCGTGCTGGTCAACGTCGCGGTGTTCGCCATCGCGATCATCGTCATCCTCGACAATCTGGGCGTCGACGTCACCACGCTGGTCGCGGGTCTCGGCATCGGCGGCATCGCCATCGGCCTCGCCGCGCAGGGCATCTTCTCCGATCTCTTCGCCGCGCTCTCGATCGTCTTCGACCGCCCGTTCCGCCGCGGCGACACGATCAGCTACGGCACCACCTTCGGCACGGTCGAAAAGATCGGTCTCAAGACCACCCGCCTGCGTGCCCCGTCGGGCGAGCTCATCGTCATGGGCAACACCCAGCTCTTGGAGCAGGAAGTCCACAATATCGCGCTCGCCGAGCGCCGCCGCGTCGAGATTCCCTTCGGCGTCATCTACCAGACCTCGCCCGACATGCTCGCGCGCATGAAGGCGCTCGTCGAAAGCACCATCGCCGATTACGATCATATCGAGCCCGTGCGCACCATCTGCACCGGCTTTGGCGATAGCTCGATCGACTTCCTCTTCATCTACGATCACTACACCGAGGATTATGAAGAGCTGGTCGGCGTGAAGAGCCTCGTCCTCATCGCCATCACCCGGCTGTTCGCCGAACATGGCATCGAATTCGCCTATCCGACCCAGACCACCTTCACCTCGGCGCCCGACGGCACGATGATCATGCCCTATCCCGAAAACGGCTTCCGCCTCGTCGACGAGCATGAGGAAACGCCCGCGCCCAAGCCCCTCCCCGCGACCAGCGTGAAACGCGCCGCGAAAAGCGAAGGCACCAGCGAAGGCCCGGGCGCCAGCGCCACGGGCGGCGACGAGGGCTAAGCGCTAGCGAGCGACGTCCGCGTCTTCGGGCTTGCTCGCGGGCAGGTCCTCGGCCTCGACCATGGCCTCGCTCTCGGGATCGACGTAAGCGGCATCCTCGTCCCAGCCCGCGTCGACGTCCTCGCCCTTGCCGAACGTGCCCTTCACCTTGCGCCCAAGGGCAGCAAGCGCAATGACGATCACGATCCAGCCTTTCTTGAGAAACAGGAAGAGGAAAGCGAGGAGGCCCGTCTTCTTGGCTGCCGCCACCGCCGCGCCGCCGAGGATCAGGCCACCGATGCCATATTCGGCCTTGGCGTCGGTCTCGGGATTAAAGTCGGCATAGCGCGCGCCATCCTCGAAAGCGATGCGCTGCGACAGCTGGAGCGCGGCAGTCTGCACCTCGGGCAGCGCTTCCATGCCGTCGAGCATGTTGATGCTGAGCACCCCGGTGCGTCCGAGCAGGCGCACGTCATAGTTGAGTTGCTCGCCTTCGGTGTCGTCGAACTGGAGCCGCTTGGCCCAGACCAGCGTCTTGGCCTCGCTGTCGTAGCTCGGCGCCTGCGCCCAACCGAGCAAGTCGCCGCCCGGATAGCCATGCTCGCGCGCTTGCTCCGAGGCCAGTCGCTGCCCTTCCTGCAACTCTTCGAGCAGCTCGTCATAATCGATATCGGCGGCATCGTCGTCGGCGACATGGCCGCTCTCCTCATAGGTGACGACCGCGCTCCACCCCGCATCGAGCGGATGCTTGTTCGCGGGCATGATCAGGCCGAGCACGTCGGTCAACTGCGACGGGTCGTTACCCCAGAATTCGAGGAGGTCGCGCGCATTCTGCGCGGGATAGAAAGCATAATCCTCTCCAAGGTCCATCGTCGAATGGGCCCCGCCGACCGAAATGGTGCCGCTGGAGGGGTCGAAGCCCGCCTCGATCGTCTCCCAATGGCTGCGCCTGTCCTGCGGCATCGAGGCAATGAATTCCTCGACCGTCATCTCGGACTGGCTGGCCTCTGCGGCGTCCTGCGCCATCGCGGGCGCGCTCGTCAGCAGCGACAGGGTGACGGCGGCGGCAGCGGCAAGGCCCGCCCCGCGAAGGCGACAATCGAACATGTTGGTCATTTCCCCCCGGAAAATCTGGAATGCGGTACGAGCCGCCAGCTGTGCCATGCCCGTCGAGGGGTGCAACGAAGAAGGATGGTTATCCGCCTCTCAACCGCCTTTTTGCGCCGCGCCGTGACCTGCCCGCATCAGTGACCGTTTCACCCCGAAACCCACTTGCCTTGACGTTTACGTTAAGGTAGCCCTCCCTCCCAAGGAGAGCCCATGCCCGTCGCATCCATCGAAGACATCCGTGCCGCCATCGGCACCGAGATCGGCACGTCCGACTGGATCGAGGTGCCGCAACAGCGCATCACCGACTTCGCCGAGGCGACCGAGGATCGGCAGTTCATCCACACCGATCCCGAACTCGCGGCGCAGACCCCCTTCGGCGGCACCATCGCCCACGGCTTTTTGAGCCTGTCGCTCCTCAGCCGCATGGGCGCCGACGTCATGCTCGTCCCCGCCACCACGAAAATGGCGGTCAATTACGGTCTCGACAAAGTCCGCTTTTTGAAACCCGTCGCTGCAGGGAAAAAAGTGCGCGGCCGGTTCGTTCTATCGGACATGACCGAAAAGGCCCCCGGCCAGCTCCTCATGCATTACAATGTCACCGTCGAAGTGGACGGCGAAGACAAGCCCGCCCTTATCGCCGACTGGCTCGGCCTCATCGTCACCTAGGAGAGAATTTCATGTCCCGCGATGCCGTCATCGTCTCGACCGCCCGTACCCCCATCGGCCGCGCCTACAAGGGCGCGTTCAACATGACCCACGGTGCCACGCTGGGTAGCTACAGCCTCGCCCCCGCCATCGAACGCGCCAAGATCGAGGCCGGCGAGATCGACGATGTCGTCTGGGGCGCGGTCCTCACGCAGGGCACCCAGTTCGGCAATATCGGCCGCCAGGTCGCCCTTCGCGCCGGCTGCCCCGTCTCCGTCTCGGGCATGACCATCGATCGCCAATGCTCCTCGGGCCTCATGTCGATCGCGACGGCGGCCAAGCAGGTCATCACCGACAACATGCAGATCGTCGCCGCGGGCGGGCAGGACAGCGTCTCGATGGTCCAGACGCCCGAGATGCGCGTCGCCATGGACCCCGAGCTCGTCAAGATGCACCCCGCGACCTACATGCCCATGCTCCAGACCGCCGAGACGGTCGCCCAGCGCTACGGCATTTCGCGCGATGCGATGGACGAATATGCCCTCCAGTCGCAGCAGCGCACCGCCGCGGCGCAGGACGCCGGCAAGTTCGACGACGAAATCGTCCCCGTCACCGTCACCATGGGCGTGAAGGACAAGGAAACGGGCAAGATTTCGACGCAGGAAATCACTGTCGAGAAGGACGAGGGCAACCGCCCCGGCACCACGCTGGAAGGCCTCCAGCAGCTCCAGCCGGTGCTTGGCCCGGGCACCCACATCACCGCGGGCAACGCCTCGCAGCTGTCCGACGGCTCCTCGGCCTGCATCGTCATGGAAGCGGGCGAAGCCGCCAAGCGCGGCCTCACCCCGCTCGGCCGTTATGTCGGCATGGCGGTCGCGGGCACCGAGCCCGATGAAATGGGTATCGGTCCCGTCTACGCCATCCCCAAGCTGCTCCAGCAGACCGGCGTCAAGATGGACGAGATCGGCCTGTGGGAGCTGAACGAGGCCTTCGCGGTGCAGGTACTCTACTGCCGCGACAAGCTCGGCATCGATAACGATATCCTCAACGTCAACGGCGGCTCGATCTCGATTGGCCACCCTTATGGCATGACCGGCGCGCGCTGCACCGGCCACGCCCTCATCGAAGGCAAGCGCCGCGGCGCCAAATATGTCGTCGTCACCATGTGCGTGGGCGGCGGCATGGGCGCGGCGGGGCTGTTCGAAGTCTTGTAAGTACCTAGCAGAAGCGCGCCGACGCGAAGCGTCGCCGTGCTTCTGTCGAGAGATGCGTCAAGCGGCCAGCGGGTTGCGAAGCGAAACCGTCTGACGGGGTCGGGCCGCCCCGACCCCGCAGCCGCCGTGATCCTCATTCGTCATCCCAGCGAAGGCTGGGATCCATGCCATCGAGAAGATTCGCAGAGACGTGGGCCCCAGCCTCCGCTGGGGCGACGAGATAACAAAAAAGGGGGAGCGACCCTCGCTCGGCCGCTCCCCCTCTCTCTCCACGTCGGTCGCACACCCCGTCCCGCGACAGGCCGGGCAGCACGCACCAACCTCGTCAATGGGCGCCGTGGATCTCGCCCGTCCCGTGCACCCGCGTATGGAGGCGCTCGGGATTGCCATCGATATGGATGTCGCCCGAGCCATGCACGACCGCGCTCACCTGGCGCGGGGCGCCGGTGCGGATATCGCCCGATCCCGCCACCTCGGCATCGACCCGCCCGATACGCGCCTGGCGCAGGTCCACATCGCCCGAGCCATGGACATTGGCCTCGACCGTAGCGACCCGACCCTTGAGGTCGATATCGCCCGACCCGTTCACCTGCAGCGTCAGCCGCTCACCCTGCCAGTCGATGATGCGGATATTACCCGACCCGTGCACTTCGGCCTTGTCGAGATCGGGCAGCGTCAGAAACGCCTTCACCCCGCTCTTCGTGCGATAGCTGCCGCGGCTGCGGATGGTCAGCGTCTCGCCCTCCACGTCGCTATGGATCATGTCGATGATATTGTCGTCGGTCTGCACGACCAGTTCGGGCGCTCCCTGGCGCAGCGTCAGGTCGCTCGCATCCTCGATGACGATGCGACGGACGGCGCGCGACACGGCGCGGTCGTCACTGACCACATTACCCGAGCCAGTCACCATCCGGCCGCCGCCATAAACGACGCTCTGGACACGCGTCCAACCGTCCTGCGCGCTCGCGGGCGCGGGGTTGAACATCATCGCGGTGCCCGCGAACAAAGCGGCGCTGGCAAGGCCAGCCTTCAACACATTGACCAACATCGTGGCTCTCCCTCTTGTTGACTACAGGTGTAATCAATAGAGGAGGAGCCGTCCATGCCGTTGGTCGAACGCTGCCGCCCGTTGGTCGCGTGGCCCCCTAGTCGGCGGCATTCCCCTCATGGAGGCGCCCGCGTTCAATCACCGCGTCCACTTCCTCGAGCACGGTGACGTCGGCATAGGGGTCGCCGTCGAAGGCGATCATGTCGGCGCTCATCCCCGGCGCGATGCGCCCGATCTCGCCTTCCATCCCGAGCCACTCCGCCGCCCGGCTCGTCGCCGACACCAGCGCATCGCGCGGGGTCATCCCCGCCTCGACCAGCATCGCGAATTCCTCGCCATTGCGGCCATGCGGAAAGACCCCGCTGTCGGTGCCGAAGACGACCGCCACATCCTCGGCCAGCGCCATGCGCACATTGTCGCCGACGACTTCCAGCGTCTGGCGCACCTTGGGCACGACGATCGGTGTGTACATGTTGGCCGCCAGCCCTTCCTCGATGCCCTTGAAGGCCATCAGCGTCGGGACCAGCGCGGTGCCATTCTCGCGCATCGCCCGCGCCGCCTCGCGGTCGAGATAGGTGCCATGCTCGATCGTCGAGACCCCCGCGCGCGCCGCGCTCTCGATGCCGCGCGCGCCATGCGCATGCGCCGCCACCTTCAGGCCGAGGATATCGGCCGTCTCGACGATCGAGGTCATTTCCTCGCTGGTGAAGTGCGCTTCGAGCCCGCGTCCCTGCTGCGACAAGACCCCGCCCGTCGCGGTGATCTTGATGAGGTCGGCGCCATTCTGGCTCTTGAGCCGCACCTTGGCGGCACATTCGACCGCGCCGGTACAGGTATAGCCCTTGTCGAGCAGCGCGTTCACTTCGGGCAGGAAACCGTTGACGTCGGCATGGCCGCCGATGATCGCCATGCTCGGCCCGCCCGAGACGATGCGCGGCCCCGCGACCAGGCCCGCCGCGGTCGCATCGCGCAGCGCATGCACGTCATGCTCGCCCGACCCGACATTGCGCACCGTGGTGAAGCCCGCCGCCAGCGTCAGCCGCGCATTCTTCACCCCGATGATCGTGCGCCACTCGTCGGGCACGGTCGCCTGCTGCCAATAATCGCCCGACGGCTCGTAGGACAGATGCGTGTGCATATCGATGAGCCCGGGCATCACCGTCTTGTCCGACCAGTCGATGACCTCGCCGTGCCGTTCGCCATCCAGCCCCGGCGTCACCGAGACGATGCGCCCGTCATGGACGATGATCGTCGCGGGGCCCATCGCCCCCTCGCCCGCATCGGCGATAAGATTGCCCGCAAGGATCGTGTCGGCGGCGGCAGGCGATGCCGCGACCAGGCTCGCCGCGAGCGCGAAAAGACAGCTTTTCATGTGAATTTCTCCCCGTTTGTCGAGAGAGATGCTGCCCCCGCGCGCCCGCTTTGGCAAGTCGCCTCTAGCGCTGGCCGATCGAGGCCTGACCCGAGGTCGAGCGCCGCGTGATGCGCGGGTTGCCCGAATAGCTGATGCTCGAGACGCCGCTCGCCGACATCGCCGCCTCGCGCGGGCGACCGAGATTGACGTCGGAAGCACCCGAAACGCGCGCCTCGACCCGCGTCGGGCGCAGCCCGCCGAGGTCGACATGCGCAGCGCCGCTGGCGCGAAGCTCCACCTCATCGCTCGAAAATCCGAGCAGCGTCACCTTGCTCGCGCCGCTATTCTCCAGCTCGAGCTGGGCCGCGCTGCCGCGTGCCCGCAGTTCCGCCGCGCCCGACATGTCGGCCTCCAGCCGCCCGACCGCGCCGTCGAAGTCGAGCTCGCTCGCCCCGCTCATCTCGAGCTCGAAATCGCGCCCGCTTATCCCGCTGGCGCTGGCCTCGGCCGCGCCCGACAGGTCGAGCCCTTCGAGATGCTCCACCGCGATCCGTACCCTGATCGGGCCACAGCTCTGGGTCCGATCGGCCAGGTCTAGCACCAGCCGGTCGCCCACCACCCGCGTCTCGATCCGCGACAGGAGATTGTCGTCGGCACTGACCTCGACACGCTGCGGCTGGCCCGCGACGATCTCCAATTCGAAGATCCCGCCCGCCTCGATGCTGGAAAAACGTTCGAGCCGACGAAGCTCGCTCGCCTCCACGCCCGATCCGTAAACGGCATTCGCCTTATGCTCGCCACCCCAATTGCTGACACAACGCTCATGCGCCTGCGCCACGCCCGGCATCGACAGCGCGCCCAGCGCCACGCCGATCATCATCGCCTTCAACATCACCGCTCTCCTTGTCGGTCGATTCCCTACCCTCACGATTACACGGGTAATCGAGAGCGCGTGGCGACACCATGCCGCCAGTCGAAGCCTGCCAGCCGTTGGTCGAGGGGTGCCTGCCCCGCCACCGTACGCAACCCCCGCGCCCCCTGTGCCGTTCATCCCTTCATGGATGCCCCCGAACTGATCGCGCTCGCCGCCTCGACCAGCCTGCTCGCGGGCTGGCGGCTCTATCTCGTCACCTTCATCACCGGACTGGGGATGAAGTTCGGCTGGGTACCTCTGCCCGACCATCTCGAGGGACTGCAGGTGCTTGCCGACAATTGGGTGCTCGCCATCGCCGCGGGCGGCACCTTCGCCGAATTCTTCGCCGACAAGATCGCCTGGGTCGACAGCGCTTGGGACTCGATCCACTCGCTCCTGCGCCCTCTGGGCGGCGCGCTCCTCAGCCTCGCCATCGTCGATGCCGGCGATCCCGCCTTCCAGGTCGCCGCCTTCCTCTTGGGCGGCGGCGCCGCCTTTGCCGCCCATGCGGGCAAGGCCAGCGCCCGCGCCGCCATCAACATGAGCCCCGAACCCGTCAGCAATGTCGTCGCCTCCACCGCCGAGGATGTCGCCACCGGCGGCCTCCTCGCGCTCTCCATCCTCAACCCCGTCGCCGCGCTCATCATTGCCGTGCTGCTCGTCGCCGCAACCTTGTGGCTGATCTTCGCAGCCCGCCGCGCGCTGTCGAGGCTGTTCGGCACCGACCGCAAGGCGCCCTCCTGAGCACGCAAGCGCCCAGCGAATGCCGCCCGGGCGCCTCTGCCGACGCGGGCGGCCAACAGTCCTGTCCGCGCTGGACGCTCGTCATGGCGGTGCTCGCCTCCAGCCTCGCCTTCGTCAACGGCTCGCTCATCAACGTCGCGCTGCCGGCCATTCGCGCCGACCTCGGCGCCAGTCCCGCGCAGCTGCAATGGATGGTCAACGCCTTCAACCTTCCGGTTGCCGCGCTCCTGCTGCTCGGCGGCACGCTCGGCGATCACCACGGCCGTCGCCGCCTCCTCGTCATCGGGGTCGCGCTCTTCTTTGCTGGCGGCCTCCTCAGCGCACTCTTCCCCTTGTTCGCCACCATCACCGCCGGACGCGCCGTTCAGGGCATCGGCGCCGCGCTGCTCCTCCCCAACAGCTTGTCGCTTCTCAACGGCGCCTATTCGGGCGAGGCGCGCGGGCGCGCCGTCGGCATCTGGGCCGCCGCCGGGGCCATTGCGGGCGCGCTCGCCCCGCTGGGCGGCGGCGCGATCGTCGACAATCTCGGCTGGCGCCTCATATTCTGGGTCCCGCTGCCCATCGCCCTCGCGGCGATCGCCATCGCCCTCGCCAAGGTCGAGGAAGTCGTCCCCGACGCCCGCGGCCGCACCGATTACAAGGGCGCGCTCACCGCGACCCTCGGCCTCGGCCTGATCGCCTTCGCGCTGACCAGCTGGTCGTTGGACGGCATGTTCGACCGCACCGTCATTCTCTCCGGCACTGCGGGCCTTGCCGTCCTCGGCCTCTTTCTCGCGATCGAACATCGCGTCGGCGACACGGCCATGATGCCGCTTCGCCTGTTCGGCGCGCGCGCCGTCGTCGCGCTCAACCTGCTGACATTCCTCCTCTATGCAGCGCTCGGCGGCATGCTCCTCCTCCTGCCCTATCTCCTCATCGACAGCGCGGGCTACAGCCCGACACAGGCCGGTCTCGCCATCATGCCCTTCCCGCTTCTCATCGGATTGGGCAGCCCGCTGATGGGCGGTCTTGCCGAGCGCATCGGCGCGCGCTTCCCGCTCACGCTCGGTCCGCTGGTCGTTGCCGCGGGCTTCCTGCTGGGCCTGCGCATCGACGAGGGCACCGACTATTGGACCACCGTCCTTCCCAGTCTCCTCGTCATCAGCCTCGGCATGGCGATCACCGTCGCGCCGCTGACCTCGACCGTCATGACCGCGGTGGCCGACAAGTTCACCGGCACCGCCTCGGGTCTCAACAACGCCGTCAGCCGCACCGGGAACCTCGTCGCCGTCGCCTTGCTGGGGGGCGTCCTGTCCTTGACCGGCCCGGCGCTGTTCGAGGGTTTCCACCGCGCCTCGATCATCATGGCGATCACTGCGGCGATCGCCGGCCTCGCCGCCTTCTGGGGCCTTGCCAACCGTTCGTCGAAGCATGATTGACTGTATTGCCGCCCTAAACCACCAATGGACGGTCTAATTTTGCCTGTGAAGAAAGACATTTTCCCGATGCGTTTTGCCTTGTCCGCCGCCGCGCTCCTCGCCGTGGCGACCGCCGCCCCCGCAGTAGCCACCGCCAATCCCCAGCTCGCGCTCATCCCCGACGCCCGCTCGGCCATGCAGCGCGTCGAACCGCGCCTCATGCAGGCCGAGGGCATGCCCTACCAGCACACCGTGCAGATCGTCCTGCCCGCCAGCTATGCCGCGCAGCCCGACAAGGCCTATCCCGTCCTCTGGGTCATGGACAATGCGATCATGACCAGCATGGTCACCGGCATTGTCGACATCCTCGTGTCGGGCAATCACATGCCCGAGGTCATCATCATCGGCGTCGGCAGCGCCGAGGAGGAGGGCATCGCGGGAGTGCAGCGCCGCTATATGGATTTCTCGCCCCCCGTCGGCGGCACCTTCCTGCCCGACGGCCTCAACGGCAAAGTCTGGGCCAGCATCGCGCCCTTGCCCGAAATGCCCCAGCTCGCGGACAAATATCTCGACTTTCTCGTCGACCAGGCCCGCCCCGCGCTGTGCGCCGAATTGCGCTGCGCCGATCGTCACCTCTTTCAGGGCCATTCGGCCGGCGGCATGTTCGGCGCCTATGCCATGCTCGCCCGCCCCGGCAGCTTCGACGACTATATCCTCGGCAGCCCGTTCATCGCCGCCAATGGCGGCGCGGTGCTCGAAATGGAGGAAGAATTCGCCGCCACGGGCCAGCCGCTTCCGGCCAACATCTACATGGGCGTGGGCAGCGAAGAGGCCGATGAATGGTTCCTCGCGGTCGCCGGCATCGTCTCCGGCACGGCGGAGTTCGGCAACCGTCTCGCGATCCGCGACTATGAAGGCCTCACCCTGCGCACCAAATTCTACGAGGGCGAGGACCATTATACCGCCGCCCCGCGCGTGGTGATGGACGGCCTCAAACATCTCTTCGCCGACGAAGCTGCCGCCATCGGCTCGAGCTGGCCGACCAAGCCCGAATAGCAGGGCTTAGGCGCCGAACAGCAGCTTGATATGCTCGCGGTAGAGCCGCATCTGCCGCCCCATCAGCCGATCGTCGCGCAGGCTGCGTGACAAGATGATCGCGCCCTCGACGGTGCCCGTCAGCATGTCGGCGAGATCCGCCGCCTCGACGCTGCCACGCGGTTCGTGGCGCTGCCTGATCTCGCCCAGCCAGCGCTCGAACCGTTCACGCATGCGCAGCAGATATTCGACGTTCATTTCCTTCAGCGCGCTGTCGAACAATTGCTCCTGATAGGCCACCGAGGCGACCATGCAGCCGGGATGAAATTCCTCCATCTCGTCCATCAATTGCGCATAGAGGTTGAGGAAGATGAGGAAGCTCTGCAGCGGGTCGTCGGCCAGCCCCCGCGCACGTTCCTCGAGGGTCGCGACGATCTCCTCGTCCTCGCTGAGGAAGCGGTCGAACAGGTGCCGCGCGAGGTCGTTCTTGTCCTTGAAATGATAGAAGAATCCCGACTTTGTGATCCCCGCCGCCTCGACCAGTTCCTCGATCGAGGTCGCGGCGAAACCTTTCTGGACGATCGATTCATAGGCGATGTCCATGATCCGGCTGCGCGTGCGCTCGCCCTTGGAAGCCTGCTTTTCCGCCAACTTTACCGCAGGTCCAGTTTTCTCGACCAGTCGATCGGCCATCGCGTCCATCCTCACGTTGCACCCGGCCGCGATCCTAGGGGAATATCGGGAAAATGACAGCCTATGTTAAAAATGCACTACGGACCTGCTAGAGCGAGAGTGGGGTTTTACTGGAAGATAGCCCATCGAAGAAATTCAAAAGGGCAAGCATGATGTTCAGCAACTACCACCTGATCGCCTACGGCCTGTTCGCCGCCTTCGCGATCCTCGAAATTCTCTCGCTCGGCCGCGGCCGGGCCTTCCCGGCGATGAAGGGCTGGCGACTGAAGGGCCTCGCCTTCACCGCGCTCTATTTCGCCGTCGCCACCTATTCGCCCCTCATGTGGGATGCCTGGATCGGCGAGCACAGCCTGCTCGACGCCTCCACGCTGCCCTTCTGGGCCCAGATCCTCGGTGGCTTCCTCGTCCTCCAGGCCTTCATCTACGCCTGGCACCGCACCATGCATTCGAACGACACGCTGTGGCGCTTCTTCCACCAGATGCACCATAGCGCCGAGCGCATCGATATCTGGTCGGCTTTCATCTTCCACCCTCTCGACATGCTCGGCTGGGCGCTGGTCGGCAGCCTTGCCTTGGTCGGCGGCTTCGGGGTGTCGGGCGAAGCGGGCTTCTGGATCGCGGTCGCGGCGACCTTCTGCGGCATGTTCCAGCACTCCAATCTCAAGACTCCGCGCTGGCTCGGCTATATCGTCACTCGCCCCGAAAGCCATTCGGCGCATCACGAGCGCGGCGTCCATGGCCGCAACTATGGCGACATCCCGCTGTTCGACATGATCTTCGGGACCTTCCACAATCCCGAGACCTTCGAGGGCGAAGTGGGCTTCTACGACGGCGCGTCCAACGAAGTGGGCAAGCTGCTCACTTTCCGGAAGGTCGCCTGATGAACCAGCGCCTCCTCCCCTTCCTCGCCGCGCTCGCCGCCAGTCTCACCACCCTTGGCGCGACGCTGTCCGACAGCGCGGTCGCCGCCCCCCTCTCCCCCGCCGCCATCGCGGCGGGGGCCGAGGACCCGGCCACCATCGCCCCGGCCATCGCTGCTCCTCCCGCCATCGCTCTTCCCACCGATGCACCGGCGCGGGTCGACCAGGCCGGCTGGGCCGCACGCAAGCAGGTCGCCACCCTGCCCAACGGCCAGCGCATCGCTTATGTCGAGGCCGGGAATCCCGATGGGCCGCCGCTGCTCTGGCTCCACGGCTACACTCATTCCAGCCGAGCCTTCACCCCGCTCCTGCCCTATGTCACCGACCACCGGCTGATCGTTCCCGACCAGCGCGGCCACGGCGCCAGCGCCAAGCCCGATTGCTGCTACACGATCAGCAATTATGCCGAGGACGCGCTGCTCCTGCTCGATCATCTCGGCATCGAGCATAGCGCGGTCGCGGGCCATTCGCTTGGCTCCTTCGTGGCGCAGGAAATGGCCGCGCGGGCGCCAACGCGGATCGGTCACATCCTCCTGTTCGGCTCGACCGCGATCGATCCCATCTCCCCCGGCGGCGCGCAGGACATGTATGATGTCGTCATGACGCTGCCCGAGGACGAGGGAGAAAAGAACGCCATCATCACCAGCTGGGACGACGGCGTGCCGTCCAACCCGCTCGATCCCGACTATGACGGCTTCTACTACCGCGAGGTCCAGGCCATGCCCTCGGCGGTCCTCAAGATCATGTTGTGGCAGCTGGACGGGGTCGAGGTCGCGCGTCACGCCGATGCGGTCGAGGCAGATGTCACCATCATCTCGTCGACCGGCGACACCATGTTCGGCCCCGACCATGTCGCGGCGCTCACCGCTGCTTATCCCGATGCCGAGCTCGTCATGGTCGACGGCCACCACGGTTTCGTCCTGACGCAGCCCGAGACGCTCGGCCCGCAGCTCCGCGAGGCGCTGTCCCGCCGCTGACCGCGATCCGCATGAAAAAAGGGCCGCTCCCGATGGGGGCGGCCCTTTTTCTTTTCAGGTCGATCAGAGGTTCGTCGTCACTGCCTCGTCGCTGTCGTCGCGGCCGAACAGCGCTGCATCGCGCAGCTCGAATTCCTCGACCAGCGCATCGTTGCGCTTGCCCACGATATGCCAATGGATTTTGGACGTGACATGCACCGAGCGGGCCGGCTTGCCATCCTGTCCGATGGCGGGCTCGAACTGCGCCGTCTCGCGGATGATCCCGCAGCTCTGCGCGAGGAAAATCGCATCGCCCGCGAAACTCAAGAGCGAGCAGTCGACCACCGCGCCTTCCTCGTCGAGAAGCAGCATCGCGCGAACGATCGCCTCTTCCTCGTCGAGCATCAGATATTTCGGATAATTGCGCGCATGGAGGATATTGCTGCCCCCCTTGGGGCCCTCCTTCAGCGCGCCCTCGCGAAAATTGTAATAATTGCCAAGTTCGACCCGGCAATTCTCCAGCGCCTCGACCACATTCTCCGTCTGCGTCAGCGCCAGGCCCTGCCGCTGCCCGGCGAACTGCACGTCGAGCCGCTCGACCCCCGAGAGGTCGGAAAGATCATCGGCGAACCAGCTCGTCACGACGCGGTCATTCTCGCGATCGGCATAGCGCAGGGCGGGCATTTCCTGCTCGACACCGTCGAACCAGACCTTGCCGCTGCGCGACTGCGTGTCCCCGCGCCAACCATCCTCGACCAGCGCCAGTTCGAACCGATCGCCGATGAGATTGGGCTTCACCACGAGGTGAAAACTCCCCGCCCCCTCGCCGAACTTGCGCAAGGCGATGCAGCCGGTCTGCCCGAAATCGACCTGCCAACGGGTCGACGGCTGGTGAACCTGCGCCGCGGCAGGCGTGGAAGCAGCGACCAAGGCGGCCGCTCCGATCAACATACGCAACATCTATATTCCCCCAAAGCTACCCCTCGCAGCTAAGCACCGATCGCCTTTTCCGACAAGTCGCCGCTATCCGCTCAGGCGTTGGCGGAGATGAATTCCTCGACCACCGGCGCGATGCGCTCGCGCCACTTGCCGCCGTTGAAGATGCCGTAATGGCCGACGTCCTTGGCAAGAAGATATTGCTTCTTCGCCTCATCGAGCCCGGTCGCGAGGGTAAGCGCCGCCTTGGTCTGGCCGATGCCCGAAATATCGTCGCGCTCGCCCTCGATCGCCAGCAGCGCCGTGTCATGGATCGCGCCCAGGTCCACCACCTCGCCCTTATGGGTGAACTCGCCCTCGGGCAGCAGGTGGCGCTGGAACACGACATCGACCGTCTGGAGATAGAATTCCGCCGTCATGTCGGCGACGGAGCGATATTCCTCGTAGAATTCGCGTGTCTTGTCGGCGCTTTCCTCGTCCCCCACGACGAGATGCTTGAACATCTCCCAGTGGCTGGTGAGGTGATCGCCAAGGTTCATCGTCATGAACCCTGCCAGCTGGAGGAAGCCCGGATAGACCTTCCGCCCCGCGCCCGGATAGAGATAGGGCACGGTCGCGATCGCATTCTGCTGGAACCAGGCATGCGGGCGCTGGGTCGCCAGTGTGTTGACCGCGCCGGGGCTCTGCCGCGTGTCGATCGGCCCACCCATCATCGTCAGCGATTTCGGGCGCGCCGGATGGTCGTCGCGGTTCATGATCGCGGTCGCCGCATAGGCCGGCACCGAGGGCTGGCACACCGCCAAGAGATGCGGCCGCTTGCCTGTCTCCTCGAGGATCGCGGCGCAAAAATCGATCAGATAATCGATATAGCTGTCGAGGTCGAAATGTCCGTCGGACAGCGGCACCAGCTTCGCATCGGCCCAGTCGGTGATATACACCTCATGCCCCGGCAGCATCCGCTCGACCGTGCCGCGCAGCAGCGTCGCATAATGGCCCGACATGGGCGCGACGATCATCAGCGGCTCCTGCCCCTCGACACCCTTTTTGTGGAAGTGCAGCAAATTACCGAACGGCTTGCGCACCAGCACATCTTCATCGACGCTCACCGCCTTGCCCTCGACCAGCGCCTCGTGCAGCCCGAATTCGGGCTTGCCGCGTGGCGCTGCGGCATGGGCGAAGACGTCCAGCCCCGCCGCCATCACCGGCCCCATCGAGCCATAACCGAAGGGATTGCTGGGATTGCTGAGCCAACCGGCCCCGAGCCCGGCCAGTTTGCTGGCTCCGGCCATCAGCGTGCGCTGCACCTCATAGGCGTCGTAAAGCATTGAGTTTCCTGAAATTGGGTCTGGGTTCGAAACGCAGCCTAGCGCGCTTTGTGCCGATGTGAAGGCTTAAATTGTGCGGCGCAAAAATCGCGCGCCGCCTCTTGGAAGCCTCGCCCCTCGCTGCTAGGCGCTGGGCCCGAGATGAAAGCCGACCCGCCCCCCAAGAAACCGATCTCCAACCTGCGCATGGTGTGGAATACCGCCACCCGCTATCCCTTGCAGATCGGCGCCGCCGCGCTGGCGCTCCTGCTGTCGGCGGGTGCCACTGCGGGCATCCCCTATGCCTTCAAGCTGATCATCGACCGCGGCTTTTCTTCCGAGGGCGATATCGCGCGCTGGTTCCAGTACCTCCTCATCCTCGTCGTGGTCATGGCGCTCGCCACCGCGGTGCGCTTCTACTTCGTCAGCTGGCTGGGCGAGCGTGTCGTCGCCGACATCCGCCTCGCGGTGCACAGGAACCTCATGCGCCTGTCGCCCAGCTTCTTCGAGGAAAACCGCCCCGCCGAGATCACCAGCCGCATCACCGTCGATACCGCGATCATCGAACAGACCGTCGGCGTCACCATCTCGGTCGCGCTGCGCAACCTCGTCATGGGAATCGCCTGCGCGGGCATCATCCTCGTGCTCTCGCCCAAACTCGCCGGCATGCTCCTCCTCGTCATCCCGGTCATCCTCGTGCCCATCATGATCCT
Organism: Sphingomicrobium arenosum; assembly: GCF_026157085.1. Taxonomy (NCBI): domain Bacteria; kingdom Pseudomonadati; phylum Pseudomonadota; class Alphaproteobacteria; order Sphingomonadales; family Sphingomicrobiaceae; genus Sphingomicrobium; species Sphingomicrobium arenosum. Next base: position 342,583 of record NZ_JANPVN010000001.1, on the reverse strand, counting down.
CGGTCGCCGCGTGCGCGCCATCTCCAAGACCAGCCAAGACCGGCTCGCCGACGTCGGCACCGTCTCCTCCGAAGTGTTCGGCGCCATGAAGATCGTCCTCGCCTTCGGCCAGCAGGCGCGCGAGACCGCTCGCTTCGCCGATGCGACCGAAAGCGTTTTCTCGGTCGCGCGCCGCCGCATCCTCCTGCGCGCGCTGCTCACCGGCATCTCGATCACCATGTTCTTCGCCGCGATCATCTGGATCATCTGGCAGGGCGCGCTCGACGTGCGCGCGGGCACCATGACCGGCGGCACCATCGCCGCCTTCGTCCTCTACGGCGGCCTTCTCGCCGGGGCCTTCGGTGCCCTCTCCGAAGTCTATGGTCAGCTCCTGCGCGCCGCCGGGGCCAGCGAACGCCTCAACGACCTCATGCAGGTCGAACCCGTCATCACCGCGCCCGTAAATCCCGCCCCGCTGCCCGAACCCGCGCGCGGCCGCCTCACCTTCGAGGACGTCACTTTCCGCTACCCCACTCGTCCCGAGACCGCCGCGCTCGACGCCATTTCGATCGACATCGCGCCCGACGAACTGGTCGCGCTGGTCGGCCCCTCGGGCGCGGGCAAGACCACCATCTTCCAGCTAGCCCAGCGCTTCTACGACCCCGATGCCGGCCGCGTCCTGTTCGACGGCGCCGACATTTCCACCCTCGATCCCGAGGCAATGCGCAGCCGCATCGCCATGGTCCCGCAGGAAGTGATGATCTTCGCGGCCAGCGCGCGCGACAATCTGCGCTACGGCCGCTGGGACGCGTCCGACGAGGACATATGGGAAGCCGCCCGCGCCGCTCATGCCGAGGATTTCCTCCGCGCCCTGCCGGACGGCCTCGACACCTATCTCGGCGAAGGCGGCGCGCGCCTCTCGGGCGGCCAGCGCCAGCGCCTCGCCATCGCCCGCGCGCTCCTTCGCAAGGACGCCCCGCTGCTCCTCCTCGACGAGGCCACCAGCGCGCTTGACGCCGAGAGCGAAGCACGCGTCCAGGCCGCGCTCGATGCGCTGATGGGTACCCGCACCACCATCGTCATCGCCCACCGCCTCGCCACCGTGCGCGCCGCGGACCGCATCCTCGTCATGGACGAAGGGGCCATCGTCGAAGAAGGCACCCACGACAGCCTGATCGCTAGGGGCGGCCTCTACGCCCGCCTCGCCAAGCTCCAGTTCGACACCGTCGCGGCCTGATCGCCGCGGCTCGGGGCTGAAGTTCGGGCCCCTTCGACCGTTCGTCGAAAATATACGCGTCTGTGACATCGGCGCTACGGCTTTTTAAGCCCGACCCCGCTAAGCTGATCCTTGTAAACAAACGAGATCCTTGGGGGGATATGAAGTTCATGCGTTACCTGACGGCCACCGCGGCCCTTGCCATCGTGCCTGCCATCCATGCGCCCGCCAGTGCTGCCAGGGAGGCGCCCCAATTCGAGGTCGCGCCCGACTGGGTCGTCGCCCGCGATGTCGCCGAGCCGGTCGACCAGAATCAGCCCGACAGCGTCCAGCTGCTCCTCGACGACGAACAGGTGCGCTATTTCGACGATTATCGTCACCGCTACCTGCGCCGCGCCTTCCGCATCGGCAATTCGGACGGCCTGTCGGCGGCCACGCTGACCATGGAATGGGATCCCGAGACCGAGGAACTGCTCGTCCACAAGGTCATTCAAACCCGCGCCGACGGCACCACCGTCGATCTCCTCGAGGACGGACAGGACTTCACCCTGATGCGCCGCGAACGCGAACTGGAGAAGGCCACCTTGAACGGCCGTCTCACCGCGCTGCTCCAACCCGAAGGCGTCGAAGTCGGTGACACCATCGAATATGAGATCTCGATCGTCTCGCGCCACGACGTCCATGGCGGTCATGCCAGCGACCTCTACGGCTTCCGCGACGCCGGCGTCCACGGTCGCCGCCACCTGCGCCTGACCGTCCCCGCCGACCGCGATGTCGCGATCAAGGCTTGGCCGCACAGCCCCGATTACGACCGCCGCCGCGACGGCGATACCACCGTCTTCGAATGGTCCTATGGCGAGCTCGACGACCTGACCCCGCCCGAATGGGCGAGCAACCGCTATACCACCCACCGCCTCGTCGAAGTCAGCGATTTCGAAGACTGGGCCGGGGTTGCCGACAGCCTGCGCCAGCATTTCATCGACACCGCTGTGATCGAGCCCGGCTCGCGCCTCGAGGCCGAAGTCGACGCCATCGCCGCGGCCACCGACGATCCCGTGCGCCGCGCCGAAATGGCGCTCGCGCTGGTCGAGGACCGGGTGCGCTACGTCAACATGGCGCTGGGCGTCGGCGGCTTCGTCCCCGTGGATGCCGAGACCACCTGGAAGCGCCGCTATGGCGACTGTAAGGGCAACACCGTCCTCCTCTGGGCGATGCTCAACCGGCTCGGCGTTTCCTCAGTGCCGATGCTCGTCAATGCGGGCGGCGATGATTCCATCGGCGAAGGCCTGCCCATGCTCGCCCACTTCAACCATGTCCTTCTGCGCGCCGAGATCGATGGCAAGCATTATTGGCTCGACGGCACCCGCACCGGCGACCTGCGCCTCGCGCACCTCCAGGTCCCGGGCGTCGACTATGCCCTCCCGCTCATCGAAAATGCCGAGCTCATCCGCGTCGTCCAGCCGCCCGCACAGGTGCCGACCGAACATGTCTCCATGACCATCGATTATCGCGATGGACTCCTCGCCCCGGCCGACATCGAGATGGACGTCATCTTCCACGGCTCGCTCGCCACTACTATCGAGCGCAACTGGGAACGCAGTCGCGACGAGTTCGAGAAAAAGGTCGCCGAAGGCTTCGAGGCAGATCACGTCTTCACCGCCGCCGGTGGCACCGCCGTGCTCGGCGGACGTCAATTCGACGAAGAGGCCGGCACGCTCGCGATACGCTTCGACATCCAGACCGAGCGTCCCGCCCTGTCCGAACTTTGGCTCGAAGCGGCCAAGAACCCCTCGTTCTGGCAAGCCGAGCCGCGCACGGCGAGCCAAGGTGACTTCAATCGCGATGCTCCCTTCAGAATGAGACACCCGCAATATGAGCTCCAGGAGGTCACCATCCTCCTACCCGAGGAGAATCCCGACATCGTGCGCGTGATGGTCGGCGAGGCGCGCTACGAGCTCAACGGACGCGTCTATGAACGGGAAGTCGAGCACATGGAGGACAAGGTGGTCGTCACCACCCATTGGTACACCACCACCGACAAGCTGGATTATGACGAGGTCATCTCGACCCGAGACGAGGCCGAGCGCCTCAATCGCGACACCGGTAACATCATCTACGCGGCGTGGAACGTCACGCCCGACGAGATCGACCCCTTGCTCGACCATGCCGAATGGCTAGACACGCGCGAGCTGGCCCCCGGCGAGGAACGCGACGACGTCCTCATCGACCGCTTCCGGCATCAGGCGGCGCTCGCGCTCCATCGCACCGGCGACAAGGCCCGCGCGGCCGAACTGTTCGACCGCCTCGTCGCCGAGGCACGCGACGCTCACGACTATGACCTATTGTGCTGGGACAAGGCGGTGTCGGGCCTCGCGCTCGATCGCGCTGTCAGCGAATGCGACAAGGCGGTAGAGCTAGGCCGCACGGGAAGTACGCTGGAATCGCGTGCGCTGCTCCGGTTGCGCCAGCACGATTACGACGGCGCCATCGCCGATTACGAAGCCGCGATGGAGCTGTTCGACGAGGAGCATGAAGCGGCCTATTCGCTCTACGGCCGCGCCCTCGCTCTGTCGATGCTCGGTCGCTCGGGCGAAGCGCTCGGCGACTTCGACACTGCGCTGCACCGCATGCCCCGCGTCGATGCCATGTTCGCCAGCTACAAGCTCGACCTCGACCTCTCGCCCGAGGTCGAGACGCGCATGGCCCGTCGCCCAGACGCCTCGGGCACCAGCGGCGGCGCCCACTGATCGGGCGAGGCCAGCGACCTTGAAACATGGAGGGGCGGCCGCGCGATGCGGTCGCCCTTGTCGTTTTAGAAGGGCAGCGTCAGCAGCACGAACAGCGCGAACCACTGCACCAGCAGTACGAGCGCATGGCGAAAAGCCTTCCAGCGCCCCACCCCCAGTACCCGGTGGAACCAGCGCGCCTCGACCCAGCCGATCCACACCGCCGCCACCAGCAGGCCCCCGAACAGTAGCCCCGCCGCCATTTCCTGATGCGTATCCATGAAGGCGTGGCCGCTGAAATAGGCCGCGTTGAACAGCACCGCATAGCCGGCCGCCGCATAGCATTGCGCGTAAAAGGGCGCTTTCAGCATCGACTTCGACAGCGTGCGATCCTGCGCCTTCAACTGCCGCGCGGCCGCCAACAGCGGTAGCCCGCCGAACAGGATGATGCGCAGCGCCAGCAGATTGCGATCATCGCTCATCAGTTCGCGGATCGCCTCGTTGTGGAAATCCTCCGCCGCCTCGATCCCCATCCCCATCTCCACGACGTGGATGAGCCCCAGCGTCAGCGCGAGGAACAAGGGCGGCCCGATGCGATCGCCAAAGGCAGGCTCGTCATCCTCCTCCATCTGCGCCTCGGTGTCGCGCATCAGTGCGAAGGGCCTGAACAACGTGCGCAGGAGCGTGCGGGGATAGAAATACAGCCACGACAGGATCTCGAACACGAGATCGTCGAGCGATTTGACGAGCTTGTAGAAGTCCATGGGATCACCCCTGTCTTATGCCCATCTGTAACCTTTCATGGCTTTCGTGCGATTGAAAGGGGGAAGGACCAGAGGAGACCGCCGCCCATGACCGATCGCATCATCACCCGCCGCGCGCTGCTCGGTACTGCCGCGATCGGCTGTGCGGGTGCGGCTTATGCGCTCGCACAAGGCGGCCCGCGCATCGACCGCTCGGCCTTCCCCGTGACCAAATCCGACGCAGAGTGGCGCCGCCAGCTCGGCCCGAGCCGCTATCGCATCCTGCGCGAGGCGGGCACCGAGCCGCGCTTTTCCAGCCCCCTCAACGAAGAAAAGCGCGCCGGCACCTACCAGTGCGCCGGCTGCGCCCAGCCCCTCTTCTCCTCGGCGGCGAAATATGAGAGCGGCACCGGCTGGCCCGCCTTCACCAAACCCATCGCCACGGGCCGCATCGGCTACACCCGCGACACCTCGCTCGGCATGATCCGCACCGAGGAACATTGCGCGCGCTGCGGCGGCCATCTCGGCCATGTCTTCGACGACGGCCCGCCGCCTTTGGGCAAGCGTCATTGCATCAACGGCCTCGCGCTCCGGTTCAAACCCGCCTGATGCTCATCCTCCTCCTCGCCTATCTGGGCGGCGTGCTGACCATCCTCAGCCCCTGCATCCTGCCCGTCCTCCCCTTCGTCTTCGCGCGCGCCGACAAGCCCTTCCTGTCGAACGGCCTGCCCATGCTCCTCGGCATGGCCGCCACTTTCGCCCTCGTAGCCACACTGACCGCCTTTGCGGGCGAATGGGCGGGTGCTGCCAACAGCGCGGGTCGCTGGATCGCGCTTGGCGTCATGAGCCTGTTCGCGCTGATGCTCCTCGTCCCCCGCCTCGCCGCCCCCGTCACTCGACCGCTGGTGCGCCTCGGCGAACGGCTCAGCCAGCACCACGAAGGCCGCGGCACGCTTCTCTCCAGCCTCGCGCTGGGCGTCGCCACCGGCCTCCTGTGGGCGCCCTGTGCGGGCCCCATCCTCGGCCTCATCCTCACCGGTGCCGCCTTGTCGGGCGCCAGCGGCCAGACCGCGCTCCTCCTCTTCGCTTATGCCGCAGGCGCCGCCACCAGCCTCGCGCTCGCGCTCCTCGTCGGCGGGCGCGTCTTCGCCGCCATGAAGCGCGGGCTCGGCGCGGGCGAAGCGGTCAGGAAGGCGCTCGGCCTCCTCATCCTGCTCGGCGTCGGCGCCATCGCGCTCGGCCTCGACACCCGCCTTCTCGCCAACCTCTCCTCGGCCCAGACCTTCAGCCTCGAGAACCGCCTCGCACGCCTGCTCGGCATGGACGCGCCCGAGCTCACCACCGACCTCACCGGCCCGCTTCCCGACGAAGGCGCCTTCCCCGGCCTTCCCGGCCCGACCGGCTGGATCAACAGCGAACCGCTCACCGCCGCCGACCTCGAGGGCAAGGTCGTCCTTGTCGATTTTTGGACCTACAGCTGCATCAACTGCATCCGCGCCGTGCCCTACGTCCGCTCCTGGTACGAACGCTATGCCGATGACGGCCTCGTCGTCATCGGCGTCCATACCCCCGAATTCGCCTTCGAGCGCAAGCGCGCCAATGTCGAGCGCGCCGTCGCCGACGCGCGCATCACCTACCCGGTCGCGCTCGACAACGACTGGTCGATCTGGAAGGCCTTCGACAATCGCTACTGGCCCGCCCATTATCTCGTCGATGCCGAGGGCCGCATCCGCTACCATCATTTCGGCGAAGGCAATTACGACAAGACCGAAGCCGCCATTCGCATGCTGCTGGCCGAAACCGGCAAGGCCGATCTCGGGGCGCGCGCCGATGGTCCCGACTTCGCCGCGCAGGAAATGCAGGCCGTCGCCGCGAAACGCACCCCCGAAACCTATCTCGGCTGGAAGCGCATGGACAATAACGCCAATCCGGCGTTCGAGCGCGACGGCCGCCGCCGCTACCGCTTCCCCGGCTCATTGGACCCCGACCAATGGGCGTTCGGCGGCGCCTGGACGGTCGAAAAGCGCCGCGCCGTCACCGCCGCCGCGGATGCCGGCCTCGTCATCAACTTCGCCGCGCGCGACCTCAACCTCGTCCTCGGCAGCGACGATGGCCAGCCCCGCCGCTTCCGCCTCCTGCTCGATGGCAAGGCGCCGGGCGATGATGCCGGCGTGGACGTGGATGCGCAGGGCTATGGCACCATCACCGAGGAACGCCTCTACCAGCTCGTCCGCCAGGACGGCGGCGCCGCCCGGCGCACGCTCGAAATCCGCTTCCTCGACGCCCCCGTCGCCGCCTACGCCTTCACCTTCGGTTGAGGGTCAGGGAAGGTCGAACCCCGCCGCCTTGGCCTCGGCGATGGCCTGCGCGCCCGTCTTGCGTGGCCGCTCCCCGGCAAAGGCATAATAATCGGGCTTTTCGTCGATGAAGATTTCCTCGGCCAGCACCCGCCCGCCGATCTCGTCGAACAACCCGGCAGGCATGCCGTAGCTGCCAGTTGGCAGGAAGCGATAGAAGAGGTGGCTGCCGCACTGCCCGCAGAAACCCCGCTCGGCCCAGTCGGACGAGCGGTAACGGCGAAGATGTTCCTCGCCGCCGAACCGCGTGTCGGCGGCGCAATTCACGCCGACATAGGCGATCCCGCCCCAGCGGCGGCACATGTCGCAGTGACAGGCGTCGAGATGCTCATTGTTCGGCCGCGCCTCGATCGTCACCGCGCCGCACAGGCAATGGCCGTGAAGCGTCTCCCCCTTCGGATCACTCATCCTCGCCCCTTCCCGTCAAAAACTGTTCGCATGGCCTTCATTACCGACGAAGCCGAGCCTGGTCACCCCGGCACGCCCCGCGTCGGCGAGCACCTCGTCGACCAGCGCATAGCGCGCCTCCGCCTCGGGCTGGAGGTGGAGTTCGGGTTCGCTCGGGAGCGCGAGGCTGAGGTCGAACAGCGTCCGCAACTCGCCCCGCTCCACGGCCTCGCCATTCCACAACAGCCGATCATCGGCAGTCACGACGAGCTTGTTCACCAGCGGCTCCAACCGCGTATCGACGGGCGGATCGCCCGGCAGGTCGAGCTTCACGGCATGCCCCTGTACGGGAATGGTGATGATGAACATGATGAGCAGCACCAGCATCACGTCGATCAGCGGGGTCGTGTTCATCTCGACCATCACGCCGGCATCCCGTTCCTTCATGTTTCCCATCGCCATCACGCCTCTCCTTCTCGTCACCTCACCGCACACCGCAGTCCAAAGACCGCAATCCAGAACGCAGCCTCGGAGCCAAAAGCCCTCGGCTCGAGCCGTTGCCCCGAACTGCCGCCTTGAGCCGCTACATCGAGCCGCAGCATCGAACCGCTGTCTCGAGGCGCTGTCCGAACCCTCGACCCGAGGTCCAGGAACGGAAACCCGCCCCCAGTTCGACACCGAGACTCCAAATCACTATCAATGATACGTTATACCCTCACTGACGCAAGCCAAAAGAAAAGGGGCGACCCGCAGGCCGCCCCTTCGCTGTCTTGCCGTGAGGCGGGTTCGCCTAGAACTCGCTCACATAGGCTTCGTTACCCACGAAACCCATTTTCTCGACATTGGCCCGCTTGGTGACGGCGAGCACTTCGTCGACCAGCACGTAGCGCGCATTGGGCTCGGGCTGGAGATGCAGTTCCGGGGTCACCGGCAGCTGCTGCGAGATGTCGAGGAACTGGCGCAGCTGGACCAGGTTGACCGGGCTGCCGTTCCACAGCACTTCACCCGCTTCGGTGACGACGATCTTGTTCTTGATCGGGTCGACCGGCGGCGGGTTCGAGCTGCCGTCATCCTGCGGCAGGTCGAGCTTCACCGCGTGCGTCTGCACCGGGATGGTGATGATGAACATGATGAGGAGCACCAGCATGACGTCGATAAGCGGCGTCGTGTTGATGTCCATCATCGGGGAATCGTCGTCGGCACCCGTGGAGGACATTGCCATGGCGATTGGCTCCTTATTCTAGAGGCGGCGGACGGCGGTACCGGGAGGCGGTTCGGAGATGAAGCCGACCCGCGCGAAACCGGCGCGCTGCATGGTGAAAATCGCGCCGCCGATGCACTTGTAGGGCGTATCGACGTCACCGCGGATATGCGCTTCGGGCATCGTCTCGTCGGTGATGTTGTCGACGCCGCCAGCGGCATCGATCGCTTCTTCGAGACGCGTCACCGCGCGATCGAGCAGTTCCTCGCTGCTGACCGGCGTCACGTCCCAATAGACCTCGCAGGTGCCACCGGGACCGCCCTTGACCGACAGGTTGACGTTGGTCGGCTTGGTCTCGTTGGGCTCGTACTGGACCTCGGGCAGCTGCACCGGGACGGTCTCGAGCACCACCGGGACGGTGATGAGGAAGATGATGAGGAGAACCAACATGACGTCGACGAGCGGCGTCGTGTTGATGTCGGACATCGGAATGTCTTCGTCCGACTGCTCCATCCCAACATTCATGCCCATGGGCGTTTATCCTTCTACTTCGTCAATGCGGCCTCGCCCCTGTCACGCCGCGATGGCGCGGCGGAAAGCGAGGCGGGAGGCCGGGGCGGACGCGAAGGCCGCGCCCCGGCTCCACGGGCAGCTTAGCTGCGGACGGTCGGCTTGACCGGCGCGCCACCAGCCTGGACACCCGGCTTCGGCGGGGCCGAGGGGGCCGGCTTGGTCGCGGCGGTGGTGCCGGTGGCCATGACCGGCTTCACCTTGCCGCCGCTCATGAGATAGCCATGGACGTCGGTCGTGAAGGCCGAAAGATCTTCCATGATGCCCTTGTTGCGACGGATCAGCCAGTTGTAGGCGAGCACCGCGGGAACCGCGACGATCAGGCCGACGGCGGTCATGATGAGCGCTTCACCGACGGGACCGGCAACGGTCGAGATGTCGGCCTGGCCCGAGGCGCCGATCTTCACGAGAGCGCGATAGATGCCGACGACGGTACCGAACAGGCCGACGAACGGCGCGGTCGAACCGACGGTCGCGAGGAAGGCGAGGCCTTCGCCGAGACGGTTACCGATCGAGGTCTTCGACCGCTCGAGCGAACCGTGCATCCACTCATGCTGGTCGACCGGGTCGGTCAGCTTGCCATGCTGTTCCTGCGCGACGAGGGCGTCCTCGACGATGGCGCGATAGGCGCTCTTCGGGTCGAGCTTGTCGGCGCCGCCCTTGAGGCTGCCCGCATTCCAGAAGGCCGCACGCACGGCATTGCCCTGCTTGATGATCTTCTGCTGCTGCATGAACTTGGTGAAGAGGATGTAGAAGGTCCCCACCGACATGATCACCAGCACCGCGAAGGTGCCGATGGCGATCGGGCCGCCTTCCTTGAGGGCGGCCTGGAGGCCGTAGGGGTTTTCGCCCGCCGCAGCGGCCATAAGAAGTTCAATGGTCATGGGTCGATGTTCCTATGATAAAGTCGTTTAAACTGAGCGTTAGCGCGTCTGGATCCGCCACTGGATGGTCGGTGTGGTGTAGGTGTCCACGACCTTGGCCCCAGTGCTGTCGGTCGCCGGCGTGAAGCGGGCGCGGCGCGTGAGCACCTTGCAGGTCGCATCGTCGAGGCTCGAGGAGCCGGTCGACTGGACGATCTGGCAACCCTCGACACGGCCGTTGGTACCGATCGTCAGGCGGGCCCGGGCCGAACCCTCTTCCTCGTTGCGCAGCGCGCGGCTCGGATAGTCATCCGCCGAGAAGAGCGTGCGAACGTCACCACGCGCGGACGCCGGCTCGATGCGCGGCGGCGGCGGGGCCGGCGGCGTCGGCGGGGTCGGCGGGGTCACCGGGGCGACCGTCGTCACCTGCGGCGGGGGCGCCACGCGCACCGTGGTCACGGGCGGCGGCTGCGGATTGGTGCGCACGATCGGCGGCGGGGCCACGACCGGCGGCGGAGTCTGCACCTGGGGCTGCTCCGGCGGCGGGGGCGGCGGCTCTTCGGGCGGGGGCGGCGGTTCGTTCTCGACGTCGAAGGTCTTGAGATCCTCCACCGTCTTTTCAACGACGCGCAAGGCCAGCCCGCTGACCAGCGCATAGCCCAGGGCAACGTGGATCAGGGCGACGATAACGATCGTCCCCGTCTTATTGCCCGAGCCCATTTCTCGTCTGCTTGCGTAGGACATTAAGTCGCTCGTCTCCTCGGTTCATCCGTGACGGGGGAGGCCACGGACCGGGCCGACGACTGACGCCTGACCCTCTGATTCGGCGCTGTCGTGTACTAAAGTATCATCGACAACAGCGCGCTTCTCTATCGCCCCCCTACCGGCCCGGCAAGGATATTGTTCCTCAGCCGACACGGCAGTGGCATCGAGTCGTCTCACTCAGGCCACGTTCCACCGAAACTCGACACTTCCACGCCAACTCCTTCAGCGTCCGGATAGATATCGGGTTTGACCGAACGCACTCTCAACGCATCGACCCCGGCCATGGATGCAATGCGGTCGAAAATCGCCTGCACGAAAATTTCCTGGAGGTTGTAGCGCCGCGCCGCCGCCAGCTCGACCACGGTGGTCCGCAGCCGGTCGTAATTCCACGCATGGACCTCCTCGTCCTCGCGCGGCAGGCGGTCGATCGCCACCCACACCTCGACCGAGACGAACAGCCGCTGCGGCGTCCCGACCTCGAAATCGTGAAAGCCGATATCGGCCATCACCTCGAGCGAATCGAGAAACAGCCGCAGGCTCTTGGGGGCATGGACCGCCAGCCCCTCGATGACATCACTCAATTCTCGTCTCCCAGGAAAGCCACGTCGCGCGGCAGCGCCAAAAAGCGCTGCCCCGCGTCGAGCCACATGATTTGTCCGGTGACCACCGGATTGTCGGTCAGCGCATCGAGCGCGCCCAATAGGTGCGCGGGTTCGACCCCGCGCCCCAGCGGATTGAGGTCGTGCACCGCGGCAAAATCGCCTTTGTCCTGCGCGCCCGAGGGCAGCATCAGCGCCGGGGCGATCCCGTTCACTCTGATGCCGCTGGTCCCCAGCGCGCGCGCCGCCATCTGCGTCAGCCCCATGAGTGCCGCCTTCGACAAGGTATAGCTCGCATGATCGGGGTTGGGCGCGGCCAGCTTGGCATCGAGGATGTTGACGATCTGCCGGTCGCCCCCGCTCCCCTGCCGCGCCGCGAAAGCGCTGGTCAGCAAGAGCGGCGCACGCGCATTGACCGCCATCAACCGCTCGAACATCGCCGCATCGGGCGCGTGAAGATCGTCATGCTCGAAGGCCGAGGCATTGTTGACGAGGAGGTCGCACGGCCCCTCGACCTGCGCGAACAAGCGCTCGCCTGCGTCCGCCTTGGCAAGATCGCCGACCACGCGCTCGCACCCGTCCGGCACCGCATCGTCCTCGCGCCGCACATGCGCGAATACGCGCCAGCCGCGCCCGCGCAAATGCGCGGCGATGGCGGCGCCGATGCGGTGGCGCGCGCCGGTGACGAGAGCGGTGCGGGTCATCACCGCCTGCGCTAGCCGCCCCGCCTGCCCTAGGCAAGCGCCGCCCTCATGCCTACATCGCGGCCATGCCCGACACCCGCCCGCCCGCCGACTTTACAAACTCCAGCCTGTCGGCGCTCGCTGCCAGTATCGAGGCGTCGGGCGGCTCGCCCCCGGTCGAGCAATGGAACCCCGACCATTGCGGCGACAGCGAGATGGTCATCACCGCCGACGGCCGTTGGCTGCACCAGGGCAGCCCCATCACGCGCCCTGCCATGGTCCGCCTCTTCTCCACCGTCCTGCGCCGCGAACCCGACGGCAGCCACGTCCTCGTCACCCCCGTGGAAAAACTCTCGATCCTCGTCGAGCGCACCCCCTTCCGCGCGCTCGAGGTCAAGAGCGAAGGCGCCGGCCGCGACCGCCGCCTCGCCTTCCGCCTCGACACCGGCGATCATCTCATCGCCGGTCCCGACCATCCGATCCGCATGGTCGACACCCCCCAAGGCCCCAGCCCCCGCCTCCACGTCCGCGGCCCGCTCGACAGGGGTCTCGAGGCCGAACTCGCTCGCCCCGTCTATTACGAACTCGCCGACCTCGCGCTGGCGGAAGACGCCGACCCGCCCGGCCTGTGGTCGGATGGCGCCTTCTTCGCCTTTGCATGAACCTTCACGACCGCCTCGTCGCCGCTCTCGCCCGCCCCGATCCCGGCAGCCTGCTGGAGGCCGACCTCGATCCGCACGAATGGCCCGACGCGCGCCCTGCCGCCGTCCTCGTCCCCGTCGTCGACCGCCCCCATGCCCCCGGCATCCTGCTGACCCGCCGCAACGCCGCCATGCGCACCCATGCCGGACAGGTCAGCTTTCCCGGCGGACGCCTCGATCCGGGCGAGGACGCCGAGGCCGCCGCGCTGCGCGAGGCGCAGGAGGAAATCGCCCTCGCCCCCGCCGACGTCCGCCTCGTCGGCCGCTTCGAACAATATGTCACCGGCACCGGCTATGTCGTCACCCCGCTGGTCGGCATCCTGCCCCCGGACCTCCCGCTCGCCCCCAACCCCGCCGAGGTCGACGAGCTGTTCGAAGTGCCGATGGACCTCCTCCTCGACCCCGCCCGCCAGCGCGAGGAAGAATTAACTTGGCGCGGGCGCAAAAGGCGTTACTGGCGCATTGACTATCAGGACTATGACATCTGGGGAGCCACCGCGGCGATGATCGTCAACTTGACGCGCCGCCTCTCATCATGACGACCAATACCTTCGACCCCGCCCCCTTCCTCGCCCGTCCCGGCGTGCCCGAACTGCTCGCCGCGCTGAAGGCCGACGAGGGCGCGGTGCGCTTCGTCGGCGGCGCGGTGCGCGATCACCTGCTCGGCGCCCCCGTCTCCGATCTCGACGTCGCCACCATTTACGAACCGCCGCGCGTCATCGGCTATCTCGAGGACGCCGGCATCAAGGCGATCCCCACCGGCATCGATCACGGCACCATCACCGCCGTCAGCCAGGGCACCGTCGTCGAGGTCACCACGCTGCGCGCCGACGTCGACACCGACGGCCGCCGCGCCGAGGTCGCCTTCACCACCGATTGGGAAGAGGATTCACGCCGCCGCGACTTCACCATCAACGCGCTCTATGCCGATCCGACCACGGGCGAGCTGTTCGACTATCACGGCGGCCTTGCCGACCTTGAGGCGCGCCGCGTCGCCTTCATCGGCGACCCCTTGGAACGCATCGCCGAGGATCACCTGCGAATCCTGCGCTTCTTCCGCTTCCACGCCCGCTTCTCCGACGGCGCGCCCGATGCGGCGGGCCTCGCCGCCTGCGCCGAACAGGCCAACACCTTGAAGTCCCTCTCGCGCGAACGCATCGCCGACGAGCTCTTGAAGCTCCTCGCGCTGCCCGATCCGCACCCCACCGTCGAGGTGATGGAAGCGCACGGCATCTTCGCCCCCGTCCTCCCCGAGATCACCGCCGCCGGTGTCGAGCGCTTGAAACAGCTCCAACTCTTCGAGGCCGAAGCGGGCCGCAAGTGCCGCCCCATCCGTCGCCTCGCCGCGCTGCTGCCGCGCGAACCCGACGTCGCCCGCGATGTCGCCAGCCGCCTGAAGCTTTCCAAGGAACAGCGCGACCGCCTCTCCTCGGCCGCCATCCCCGCCAAGGGCAGCGCGCGCGAACTCGCCTATCGTCTCGGCCCGCTCTACGCCATCGACCGCCTCGCCCTCACCCCCTGGTGGGAAAGCCCCTCGGGCAAGAGCCGCGCCGACGCCGTCCGCTATGTCGAGCGCTGGGACGTGCCCCAATTACCGGTGAAGGGCGGCGACCTCATCCGCATGGGGCTCGAACCCGGCCCCCTCGTCGCCCGCACGCTTCGCGCGATCGAAAACGAATGGATCGACAACGACTTCGCCGACGATGCGCGTTTCGACACCATCGTCGACCGCCATCTCGCTTGCGCGCGCGCCGACAGCGAGGCCTGACCCCCGCGCCATTCGACCCGGCGACAGTGATCGCCAGCTAGCGCGGGCGCAGTGGCCTCGGGCGGCGCAACCGGATCATCGACCGAGTGTCTTCTCGGATGGCGGGAAGGGGTCGACATCGACGATGCACGCGCCGAACTGCCCCCTACGGGTCTCGATCGCCCGTTCGTTGGCGCGACGAAGGTTCTCGCCCATCACCCAGTCGATCTCGCGCAACGCCTGCCGCAGGCTGATGCCGAGGACCTCGACGAATTCCAGCGACAGGTCGGCTTGCGCCAGCGCCTGTTCCATCGCCAGCCGCTGGTCCGCGGTCAGGGTGCGATCCACCGACAAGGGCGCAAAGGTCGCGAGCGTCTGGGCAAGAATGTCGGCCTGCCGCGATGCAATGTCGAGCGAATATTCGGCCAGGGCATATTGGTCGGCTCTGTCTCGATCCATCGTCTCGAACGCCCCCACCGCGCGCGCCCGGTCCCACGCATCAATCCGGAATTGGGCGGTCATCGGCAGGAACGGATAGTCGAACGCCAGTTGCGAGCTCAGCCCCTGCCGGCTATTCGACGCAGCGATCCCCTGCCATGCCGTTCCTGGCGCGCGAAGCTGCTCGAGAATGCGATCGCGTTCGGCGAGGATGCAAGGTTTGGTCGCCTGATAATGGGCATGAAACAACAGCGCGTTATCGATCGCCGCATCGACCTCCTCCAGCGCCTCGGCCTGCCGCGCCGCCTCACGCCGCCCCTCGGCCCACTCCGCCGCCCCTAGCGCCAGCAACACGCCGACCACGACCACCGCCAGCTCGATCGCCCAATGCCGGATCGAGCGCATCTCGCGCGGACGAAGCCGTCGCAGCCGCATCATTGCGCCTCCCCTTCCAACAACGGATTTGGCGGCAGCTTGAAGCAGGGCCGCACCGTTCCCGAGCGCACCAGGTCCCGCCTCAGCTCCTCGGGATCCAGCGCCTGCGTCACCCAGTCGACATTGCCAATGCCCAGCTCGAGCATCTTGTCCGCCACATCCTCATAGCGCGCGATCACCATCACCCCCGTGTCGATGTCCTTGAGCGCGCGCAGGGCCTCCACGCGCATCGTATCGTCGAGCGGCAGGTCGGTGGTCAGCCCCGCCAACACCCTCTTGCCCGCCTCGGTGGCCTCGAAATGCTCCTGATATTGGCCGAACCACGTATAAAGCTGGCGATGATCTTCCATCTCCTGCGCCGAGAGGTAGCGCGCGATGCCGCCCTCAAGCGCCGCATCGAAGGCGCTGCGCTCGATCTCGACGCCGAAGGTGCTCATGAAGCTCGGCACCCGCTGCGCTTCCGCGATAGAGGAAAAGGTCGCATCCCCCTCGATCCCCGCCCAGGTCGTGTCACGATCGAGCAGCCGCCCACGAATATCGTCGATCTTGGCGATCAAGCATTGCGATTGGCCATGGCGCTTGACGAGATCGACGAGATTGCCTCGCGCCTCGTCATCGATCGCCTCCCTTAGCGCGGCGAAGGCCGCCCGTTCGCGCCGCCCCTCGGCCCACTCCGCCGCCCATAGCGCCAGCAGCACGCCGACGACGACCACCGCCAGCTCGATCCCCCAATGGCGGATCGAGCGCCATTCGCGCGCGCGCAGCCTGCGAAATCTCGGTCGAAACAAGACAGCCCCCGGTTGGTGCCGGAAGGCTGCGCGATTTTAGCGATGAAGAAAAGCCTTTTTGCCGCGCCTTAGGCGGGCGGTTCGGCGGGACCCGTGAAGCGCAAGCCCGCTTCTTCGCCCAGCGCCCAGCGCACCTGCGCGGGATAATCGCCCGAGCGCCCGACGCGTAGCCGCACTTCCTCGCCGATCATCGCCGAACCATCGGTCTTCAACCGGCAGCCCTCGGCCGACAGGTCGATCACCGTGACCTTGCTCTCGACGCCGTCGCTGGCGACGAGGATGCCTTCGTGGTTTACCTCGATGCGCTTGGCGCGCTTGATCTCACCGGGCTTGCGCCGCATGTCTTCATTCCCCCGAGCACTATTCGAGGAAAGTGCCAAATTCTCTCTCATGACGCAACTCGTAAACTAAACTGGATCAATTTTTTTCGCCGCCGAAACGACCGTGCCTCAGCCGATGGCGGAGGCGGCGCTGAATTGCAAGCCGACCTCGAGGTCGCGCGTCCATGCCACGACCGCCGGGATCGCGGGGCCCTTGCCGACCTGCAGGCTGACGGCTTCGCCCATTTCGAGCGATCCGTCGGTGTCGAGCTTGCAGCCGTCCTTCGACAGGTCGCGCACGATCACGGCGACCCTGCCGCCGTCGCAGTCGGTCAGCACGCCGCGCTGGGACAGGTCGATGCGCACCGCGCGCGAGAAATCGGGATCGCGCTCAGCCATGGCGCACCCGCATGACGGGGCTGGCGTCGATCTTGCCCTCGCGCAGCGCCTTTTCCTCGCGCGCCCGCCAATAGGCCAGCGCGCGCTTGGCGTCGACCGCCTTGGAGAAATGGAAGCCCTGGCCGTGGACACAACCCAATCCGGTCAGCGTCTCGGCCAGATCGCCGCTCTCGATCCCCTCGGCGGTCGTCTTCATGCCGAGCGCATCGGCAAGGCCGAGGATGGCGCGAACGATGGCGATACTGTCGTCATCGGACAACATGCCCTTGATGAAGCGCTGGTCGATCTTGAGCAGGTCGATCGGCAGCCGCTGGAGATAGGCGAGGCTCGAATAGCCGGTGCCGAAATCGTCCATCGCCAGATTGGCATCGAGGCTCTTGATCTGCTCGAACACGCGCGTCGCGCGGCCCGGATCCTGGACGATCGCGCTTTCGGTCAGTTCGATGGTCAGCCGCTCGCCGCCGATCTGATGCGTCTTCAGCGTCGATCCGACCATCTCGGAGACATTGTCGCGCGCCACCTGAATCGCCGACAGGTTGACCGACAGGTTGATCGGCAGCGCCTGCCCCTCGGCATTGTCCCAACTCGCCAGCGTGCGCGCCGCCTTGTCCATCGCCCAGCGCCCGAGTTCGAGGATCAGCCCGCTTTCCTCGGCCACCGGGATGAATTCGGCCGGTCCGATCTCGCCGCGATCCTCATGGGTCCAGCGCGCCAGCGCCTCGAAGCCGGTGACGCGGCCCGTCTTCAGCTCGATCAGCGGCTGATAGGCCAGGTCCAATTCGTCGCGTTCCAGCGCGCGGCGCAATTCGGTCTCGATCGAGAAACGCCGCCGCGCCGCCACCGCTTGCTCGGGCTCGTAGATGGTCGGCGTGCCCGCCGCCTTGGCCTGCTTGATCGCGAATTGCGCGTTGCGGAACAGCTCTTCGCCGTCCTCGCCGTGATGCAGGAGCGCGATCCCGATCGCGCCGTCGACGCGAATATCGAGGTCCGACAAAGTGAAGGGTTCCTCGATCAGCCGCGCGATGCGCTGGGCGGCGGCGAGCGCATCGCTCGCCCCGCCCTTGACCGAATAGAGGATGCCGAATTCATTGCCGCCCACCCGCGCCAGCATGTCGCCGTCGCGCAAGCCCCCGACGAGGCGGCTCGCCACGCTGATCAGTAGCTCATCGCCCACCACCGAGCCCATCGACTGGTTGATTCGCGAAAAGCGCAAGAGGTCGACCAGCAGGATCGCATAGCCCTCGGCCCGCGCCTCGTCGCCCGCCACCGCCTCGATCGCATCGGTAAAGGCGAGCCGGTTGGGCAGGCCGGTGAGCGAGCATTGCAACATCTGCGTCTTGAGATGCTCTTGTGCGCGCCGTTGCTGCGTCTCCTCGACGAGGCTGAGGAGGCAGCGCGAGCGCGCCCCCTCGCTCGCCGCCAGCGGCGCCAGCTTCAATCGGAAATAGCGCATATGGACGCCCGAGCCGTCCTGCCGCTCGGTCTCGCTCGGCGCATTGGCCGGATCGTTGAGATACGTCTTGATGAAGGTACCGAGCGGTCCTGCCGCCGCCGCCCGGATGATCGGGCGCGCATCGAGGTGCTTCTGCCCCCCGGTAATCGTCTCGATGAAGCGCGCGTTCCACGCATCGAGCGCCATCTCGCCCTCGCCGTCCAGGCTGACGACTGCCGCCGCGATGGGCAGCGCGCGCAGCAATTCGCTGTCGGCCGCGGGCATCGCGCGGCGCGGCGACGAAGGCGCCAGTTGGAGGGGCATCATGGCCTGCATGGCGACCCCGCTTAAACGAGAAGGGTTAACGCGGAGTATTCAGCCATTTGTGAACCTTCCCCGATCCGTCCCGAAACGGATCAATTAGGGCCCTTCCCTCAGGCGATCACCCCTCGCCCTCGTCCTTTTTCACCGGCGGGACGAAGCTGTTCGACTGCGGAAAGCCCTGCGGCGCCATGCGTCCGGCCGCGCCCCGCGCCACCTTCCACGGGGTCATGTCGGATTCGGTGCGATTGCGCGCGCCCCCGCCCATCGCCCAGCTCAGACCCTCCTCGAGCCGGAAACCGATCGCATCGGAAAGCCCGCCGTCGCGATAGCGCTGCAACTGCACCCCCGCCCCGCGCCCCAGTTCGGGCAATTCCTCGATGGCGAAGACCAAGAGCTTCCTGTTCTCGCCCACCACCGCGATGGCATCACCGCCCTCGGGTACCGGCTTGACCAGCTTCACCTTGGCCCCTTTCCTAAGGTTCACCAGCTGCTTGCCCTTGCGCGTCTCGGCGCTCAGATTCTCGCCCAGCGCCACGAAACCGCGCCCGTCCGACGCCGCCACCAGGTACCGCGCCTTGGGATCCAGCGCCATCGCGGTCACGATCTCCACCTCGCCTTCGAGGTCGATCATCAACCGCAGCGGCTCGCCAAATCCCCTGCCGCCGGGCAGCTTGTCCGCCCCCACGGTGAAGATTCGCCCATTCTCCGCCACCACGAGGATGCGATCGGTCGTCTGCGCATGGAAATGAAACGCCGCCTCGTCGCCTTCGCGAAACTTCATCTCGGGCACGGTGGCCAGGTCGACATGCCCCTTCATCGCCCGCAGCCAACCCTTCTTCGACAGGATCACCGTGACCGGCTCCTTGTCGATCATCTGCGTCCAGTCGACATCCGCCGCTACGGCCGCCGGCTCGACCGCCGTCCTGCGCGGATCGTCCTTATATTCCTTCTTCAGCGCCCGAAGCTCGTCCTTGAGCTTGGCCTGCTGCAACCCCTCATCGCCCAGCAGCGCCTCCAATTCGCCCTTCTCGGCCAAGAGGTTCGCCTCCTCGCCCTTCAGCTCCATCTCCTCGAGCTTGCGCAAGCTCCTGAGCCGCATGTTGAGGATCGCCTCCGCCTGCCGGTCGGTCAGGCTGAACTCAGCCATCATCACCGCTTTGGGCTCGTCCTCGGTGCGAATGATCTCGATCACCCTGTCAAGGTTGAGGAAGGCGATGAGATAGCCGCGCACCAGCTCCAGCCGGTCTTCGATCTTCCCGATCCGCCACTGCGCCCGATTGCGCATCACGTCATATTGAAAGTCGATCCACGACAAGAGCGCCTCGCGCAGGCTCATCACCCCTGGCGTCCGCCCATGCTCGAGCACGTTCAAATTAAGCGAAAACCGGCTCTCCAGATCGGACAGCTTGTACAAACTCTCCTCGAGCAGCGCCGCATCCACCGTCCGGCTCCTCGGCTCCAAGACAATGCGAATATCCTCCGCGCTCTCGTCGCGCACATCGGCGAGGATCGGCAGCTTCTTGTCCCCGATCAGCCCCGCGATCTGCTCGATCAGCTTGCCCTTCGCCACCCCATAAGGGATTTCGGTCACGACCAGCTGCCAGGCCCCGCCCTTCATGTCCTCGCGGCCGATCTTCGCGCGAATGCGGAAACTGCCCCTGCCCGTCACATAGGCCTTGAGGACCACCTGTTCGTCATCGACCAGCACGCCGCCGGTGGGAAAGTCCGGCCCCTTGACATATTTCATCAAGGTCTCGTCGCGCGCATCGCGCGTCCCGATGAGATGCACCGCCGCATCGCACAGCTCGCCCACATTGTGCGGCGGGATGCTCGTCGCCATCCCCACCGCGATCCCCGCCGCGCCATTGGCGAGCAAATTGGGGAACAGCCCCGGGAACACCTCGGGCTCGTCCTCCTCGCCATTATAGGTGGCGCGAAACGGCACCGTGCCCTCGTCGATCCCCGCCATGAGCCGCATCGCGGTCCGGGTCAGCTTGGCCTCGGTATAGCGATAGGCAGCGGCATTATCCCCGTCGATATTGCCGAAATTCCCCTGCCCCTCGACCAGCGGATAGCGCAGCGAAAAGTCCTGCGCCAATCGCACCATCGCGTCATAGACCGACGCATCGCCATGCGGGTGATATTTACCGATGACATCGCCCACCACGCGCGCCGACTTCTTGTAGGCGCCCGCGGGATCGAGCTTCAGCTTGCGCATCGCCCACAAGAGGCGGCGGTGCACGGGCTTCAACCCGTCGCGCACATCGGGCAGCGAGCGCGCCGTGATGGTGGAGAGCGCGTAGACGAGATAGCGTTCGCTCAGCGCGGAGCTGAAAGGCTCGTCGATGATTTGGTCGGGGACGGATTCGGTGGTCATGAAAGCGAGCTTAGGTTGGGTGCCCTATGGGTGTCGATGGGGTTTTGGGGCTGGAGGATAACTGACACCCAATACCGAAACTAAGTCGCTGCTTTCGACCGTAACTCAACGATCCGATCTACAATTTCGCCAACCGTTTCACAGTTGCCGCCTTGATCGATACAGTTACGAACAATCTGAGATAACACTACCGGATTTTTTACAGCTCGGCTTGGCTTCATTCCCATCGACAAGCCTAGCAGTTCGGCTTGGTCGTCATATGATTGACCCAGCTCACTTTTTAGAACCTTATTGAGGTTCGTTTCAAAAGAAGCAAAATTGTCTGATACGAACGTTCTAACGTCGACGGGATTTTCTTCGCCACTAAGATATTGTATTGCTCTATTTTGTTCTAGATGCTGGTCGTCCGTGTTTTTGTCTCCGTCGGAATCAAAAACAGCATAAGTTGGGATTCCGAACCTTGAAAATATTGCGACTGCTTTGTCGATGTTTCCTTTTCCACCGACAGGGAGAATGGCTACTCCCATCGCCGTAAGGTCGACCTTCTTCGCCTTTGCAACAGCCAGAAGTGCGGCGCGATCACCTGCCCCTTCGACAACTACCGCAGCCTCACAAAAGAAGCCTTCGCTGACCCCCTCGTTTATAACGTGCAAACGCGCTTTTAAAGACGCGTCATCGTGGCCGCCTTCTTCAACTGCATATGCGCCATCTAGCGCTGCATTCACGATACCGTAGGTTAAACGTTTCACCTCGCAAGACGCGCCTTCGTCTTCGACTTCGCATCGACGGGTGAGCCGCACCTCGTCGAAATGCTCGGTTGATACGAAATGAGGCGAATGAGAGCAGACCATTACTTGAGTCCGCGACATGACTCCCTCAATTTGACCCTCGCTAATGCTGCGTAGCACATTTGCGACATGCCGCTGCTTTATCGGATGTTGATAGAGTTCGGGCTCTTCGATTGCCAAAATGACATTGTGCGGCCCAACCGGCGCGGCGTCCTCTTCGGAGTCATCTTCCGTTCGAGCAGAAAGAGCCTTGGCTAGGTGCTGCAGAAGTGTGAAAATGAAAGCCCGTTGCAGACCGTGCCCCTTGTTGGATAGCGGCCCGGTGTACCCCCCCTCAGTAAGAAGAACATCGGCAAGAGGGAGTGCGACTTGGAAGTCCTCTGGGTCCTTCCAGTTCAGGTCCACCTTTGAATCACCGTAGAATATGCCTAGTGTCTGACTAAGCTCACCCGAGAGTGTTCCGAGCTCGCCCAGGTTTTCGGGGCTCACCAGATTTTTATATTCCTCTGACGCCCTCTGCTGCCAATCACGAATATCTTTCCGCTTTTCTACGACGGATTTCACTACTAGCTCGATTAGCTGCCCGATCACTGACCCCTTATTGTCAGTGGCATCTTTTACACCGTCACGCACAGCCGGGACAAAAACAAACGACAGGTACTTATTCAGAGCGCCTCGTGCGACATTTGTAAAACCAAGAAACTGTCCGTCATCCCGAACCAACTCGCATTGGTCGGGATTTGCTGCTTCCCAAGCCGAAGCATTATGCTCCAATTCTTGCGCGTTGGCTGCACGCTCAAGGCCTTCTAGTCCAGCTTGCTCGCATAGAGCATTGAAGGCGCTCCGCCGTCGGGTGCCATTATCGATTGCTCGAATAGCGGCTAATTCTGGATGCTGGAGTGATTGACCGTAATATCGCCCATTATCCCTCGAGCCAGCTTCAAAAATTCTCGAAACCACAAGACGACCACTGTGAACCCTCGAGCCGAATTCTTCTGCTTCCTCAGGGGAAAGATCCTCGAAAGTCAGAACAATCTCTATCGGTTGGTCGGTCTTTCGTTCATGGAAGTCTTCTATAGATATTTGCGGCGATTTATCGAAAAATTTCCCAACAGCCTTTAGAATTGAGGATTTTCCGACCCCGTTCGCTCCGACGAATACTGTATGGTCACTAAAGTCCACACTGATGTCCGAGATTGCTCTAAAGTTTTTGATACGAGCGTGAGCCAAACGCATGAACTTCCCCCTGAACGCACACCGAGCAACTTTTCCGTTACATAACGGATGCGATTTTACAATCTGGTCACGTCGTACTGATGTTGCAAAAGGGATAAGGGCGGCCTGACCCCATCGATCCTGTCGCGCTAGGGCGCGCAGGCCGTCCGTGGCGCGGGCAAAGCCGTCGCCCGTCCCCCGGACGGGCTTTGGGCTTGCCTCGACGCTAGGTCGCTTGCTTCGGTCCGCTCTCCTGGCGCTCGGCGCCTCTCCGTTACGCCACCATCTTCAACCGCACTCGCCGCTCGCGCATCAGCGCCTCCGCCTTCGCGATCATTTCGGGTGGGGCGGGGTGGAGGCCGCCGATCATGCTCCAGCGCCCGTGCTCCAGCCGGTCGAGCACCGTCCAGCAGCCGAGCAGTTCGTCCTGCGGCTCGAAATCCTCGAGGTCGATGATCGCGCCCGTCGCCGCGCACACGAACACGAAGGCATCGCCGCGCGGCTCGACCCAACCGGTGAATAGATGATGATAGCCCTCGCCAGCCTCGACAAACGTCATCGGCCCGCTCCTGTGTCAGCGATTCGGCAGGGAGAACTTAACGCGGTTATAGTTAATGAAAAGCTACTGGTTTAATCTATGTTAGGCGCCGGTGGGCTTCAGGGCGGCCTGAAGCCTCGTCAGTCGGGTTCGGCTGCGCCGCCCCGCTGGCCGTGGCGCGGCGTCTCTCGACGCTAGGTCGCTCGCTGCGCTCAGCTCTCCTAGCGCTCGGCGCCGCGCTCTGTCCTACAGCACCCATTCCGGTCTATGTTCTCGAATGACCGACACCCTCCCCGCACCCTCCCGCCGCGCCCAGCGCGGGTTCACGCCGATTCGCCGCGCCTTTTTCCTCGATCGCTTGGCCGAAGGGGCCGTCGTTTCGGCGGCGGCGCGGGCAGCGGGCGTGTCGCCGACCGCCGCCTATAACCATCGCAACCGCGACCCGCTGTTCGCGGCGGGGTGGGAGGCGGCGCTCGAACTGGCGCGGGCCCCGCTCGCCGATGCGCTCTACGAACGCGCCGTCCTCGGCGTCACCGCCACCTATTTTCGCGATCCCGACAATGGCGAGGTGCACCGCCACCACCATGACAACCGCCTCGCCGCCACCGTGCTGGCCCGCCTCGATGCCCGCGCCCGCGCCGCCGACGACCGGCCACAGGACGAGGCGCATCACTGGCGCAACATCCTCCCTTTCTGGGCCGATTATACCGAATATATCGCCATCGACGATCGCACCGCCTGCGCGCGCATCCTGCTCGGCCTGCGCCCGCCCCCCTCGCTGCTCGTCGGCGCCGAAAACGCACTCTTCGATGGCCGCGCCGTCGACGAGGTCGAGCGCCTCTATGCCGAGCCCTTGGAGGCCGACGCGGACAACGATTGCGCCCGCCAGATCGACCCCCCGACCCACCGTCAACTTTCTCAACCTGCAGAGGGGGATTTGTCCTACAGCGTGCCCCAGGGGGACGCCGCAAAGTGACCTATTCGACCCGCTCGATCCCCGCCAGTTTCCACCCCAGCCCGTCGCGGCGGAATTCCGCATGGATCGGCTGCGCGGGCATGCCCGCGGTAAAGCGATCAAAGCCGTGCCGCGTCACCACCAGCTCTTCCTCCGACAGGTCGGGCACCATGGCGCGCGCCTGCCCCTCGCTCATCTCGTCCGCCGCGAACATCGCCGCGACCGTTTCGGGCCGCACCAGCTGGTCCACCAGCGCCCCCGCCCGCCGCTCGGCGAGCGCCCCGCCCAGCCCCGCGATCCCGCCGGGAATGCCGCTGCCTTCCAGCCGCTCGGTCGCCGCCTCGCGCACTTCGCTACGCACATCGACCCGCATCGCCTCATAATCGACATGGCCGCTCAACGCCGCCGCATCCCCCGCCAACGCCGCATCGCGCATGTCCTTCAAGGTGAGCAGCGGCGAGCCATACCACCAGCCCCCCACCACCAACGCCGCGACCAACAGGATCACCACCACTTTCTTCATCGCAAAATCCCCGTAAAAACCAGCTTTGCCCTGCCCTAACCCGTCGCCTCGCCCGCGCCAACCGCGCTTCGACCAACGCCGCGATTGAACCGCCTGCCCCCCTCGCCTATAGCGCGGTCTCAATCACCGGATGCGGGGACGACATGGCACGGCGCAGGCAGATCTACGAAGGCAAGGCGAAGATCCTCTACGAGGGTCCCGAACCGGGCACGATCATCCAATATTTCAAAGATGACGCCACCGCCTTCAACGCCGAGAAAAAAGGCCAGATCGCGGGCAAGGGCGTGCTCAACAACCGCATCTCGGAGAAGATCTTCACTTCGCTCCACACCATCGGCGTGCCGACCCACTTCATCCGCCGC
Organism: Sphingomicrobium arenosum; assembly: GCF_026157085.1. Taxonomy (NCBI): domain Bacteria; kingdom Pseudomonadati; phylum Pseudomonadota; class Alphaproteobacteria; order Sphingomonadales; family Sphingomicrobiaceae; genus Sphingomicrobium; species Sphingomicrobium arenosum. The sequence goes on along the minus strand of NZ_JANPVN010000001.1, from coordinate 317,152 downwards.
CTGAACATGCGCGAACAGCTCGTCCGCCAGGTCGAGATCGTCCCCATCGAGGTCGTCGTCCGCAACGTCGCGGCAGGCTCCATGACCAAGCGCCTCGGGATCGAGGAAGGCACCCAGCTGCCGCGCACCGTGATCGAATATTATTACAAGGACGACAAGCTCGGCGATCCCATGGTGACCGAGGAGCATATCGCCTGCTTCGGCTGGGCCAGCCAGGAAGAGATGAACGACATCGCCGACATGGCGATCCGCGTGAACGATTACATGTGCGGCCTGTTCGCCGGCATCGGCATCCGCCTCGTCGACTTCAAATTGGAGTTCGGCCGGATCTGGGAAAACGATTACAGCCGTATCATCCTCGCCGACGAGATCAGCCCTGACAGCTGCCGCCTGTGGGACATCGCGTCCAACCGCAAATTGGACAAGGACCGCTTCCGCCAGGACCTCGGCGAAATTGCCGAGGCCTATCAGGAAGTCGCCCGTCGCCTCGGCCTCCTCCAGCCAGAGGGCGAGGAGAGCGCGGTGCTCGATTTCGACAGCGCCAAGAAGAAGCGCGAAGCCAAGGACTAGTCCATGGAGCGCGTTCGCGTCGTCACGCTGAACGCCGCTTTGGGGCCGCTCGACTATCGGCTGCCGGAGGGCGTTGAAGCACCGCCCGGCACGCTCGTCACCGTGCCGCTGGGCCCGCGCCAACTGACCGGCGTGGTGTGGGAGCCCGAACGTCTGCCGACCGAGGAAGTCGGCGACAATCGGCTCCGCCCGCTGATCGGCGCGATCGACGTGCCGCCGCTCTCCGCCGAGCTGCGCCGCTTGGCCGAGTGGACCGCCACCTATTACTGCTCCCCGCTCGCCAGCGTGCTCAGGATGATGCTGCCAAGCGCGGCCTTCGCCAGCCCGCGGCAGATGGTCGAATATCGCCTCACCGGCCTCGCCCCCCCTCGCCTCACCGCGACCCGCGAAAAGGCACTGCGCGAACTGGAAGGGCGGCAAGGCAGCGTGCGCGAACTCGCCGCCAAGGCAGGGGTGTCAGACGGGGTGGTCCGAGGGTTGGTGAAAGCCGGCGCGCTGGAGGCCGTCGAGGTCGATGCCGATGCGCCCTTCCCCCAGCCCGACCCCGATTTCTCTTCTGTCGATCTTCGCCCCGAGCAGGCGGAGGCGGCGGCCACGCTACGGGATGCGATCGGCGGTGGCTTTGCGCCCATCCTGCTCGACGGCATCACTGGCTCGGGCAAGACCGAAGTCTATTTCGAAGCGCTGGCAGAAGCGCTGCGGCAGGGCGGACAGGTCCTCGTCCTTCTGCCCGAAATCGCGCTGACCGAGCCGTTCCTCCAGCGGTTTGAGCGGCGGTTCGGCTGCGCGCCCATCGCCTGGCACTCGGACCTTCGCGGCTCGGAGCGACGGCGGGCCTGGCGCGGGATCGCGGAGGGCACGGCGAAAGTCGTCGTCGGCGCACGGTCCAGCCTGTTCCTCCCCTATCGCGACCTCAAGCTCGTCATCGTCGACGAGGCGCATGAGACCAGCTTCAAGCAGGAAGAAGGCGTGCAATATCATGCCCGCGATGTCGCGGTAATGCGCGGGCAGTTCGAGCAATTCCCCGTCATCCTCGCCAGCGCGACCCCCGCGATCGAGACGCGGCATATGGTCGAGATCGGGCGCTACGACGAGGTGCGGCTCGAAGAACGCCATGCCGAGGCGCAGCTCCCCGAGCTGACCGCCATCGACCTGACGCAGGACCCGCCGCTACGCGGCAAGTGGCTCGCCCCGACGCTGGTGCGCGAGTTGGAGGCCAATCTGGCGGCGGGCGAGCAGAGCCTGCTCTTCCTCAACCGCCGCGGTTTTGCGCCGCTTACCCTGTGCCGGAACTGCGGGCATCGCTTCCAATGCCCCAATTGCACCGCGTGGATGGTCGAGCATCGGCTCATGGCGCGGCTGGCGTGTCATCATTGCGGCCATGTCATGCCGCCGCCCGCCGCCTGTCCAGAGTGCGGCGAGGAGGATTGCCTCGTCGCCTGCGGCCCCGGCGTCGAGCGCATCGCCGACGAGGTCGGCGCGCTCTTCCCCGAGGCGCGGACGGCGGTGGTGACATCGGACACCATCTGGTCGCCCGCGCGCGCTGCCGAATTCGTGCGGGCGATGGAGGCGGGCGAGATCGACATTGTCGTCGGCACGCAGCTCGTCACCAAAGGCTATCACTTCCCCAACCTCACGCTGGTCGGCGTTGTCGATGCCGACCTCGGGCTGCAAGGAGGCGACCTGCGCGCCGCCGAGCGAACCTTCCAGCAGGTCAGTCAGGTCGCGGGGCGCGCGGGGCGCGGCGACAAGCCAGGGCGGGTGTTCATCCAGACCCACGAGCCCGACCATCCGGTGATGGAAGCGCTGGTGTCGGGCGATGCCCCCGCCTTCATCGCCGCCGAGACCGAGGCACGGCGCGCTGCTGCCATGCCGCCTTTCGGCAGGCTGGCGGCCATCATCGTCAGTAGCGAGGACGAGGAAGCCGCCAAACTCATCGCCCAGCAACTCGGGCGCGCGCGGCCCGAGATGGAAGGGGTTGCGGTGTACGGCCCCGCCCCTGCCCCGCTCGCCATGCTGCGCGGGCGGCACCGCCAACGTCTGCTGGTCCATGCCGAGCGGCGGGTGGACGTGCAGGCGGCGATCCGCGACTGGCTCGCCACGGTCGACTGGCCCGCCAAGGTGCGGGTCGCGGTCGACGTCGATCCCTATAGCTTCGTCTGATACGACGAGGGCGGCCCCTTGCGGAGCCGCCCTACGCATCGCGACAGTGGCAGAGCCTATTGGCTGCCGGCGGCCTGTGCCGGTGCGTTCTTCACATGGGCGTCGAACCAGTCGATCATCTCGGCCAGCGTGTGAAGCACGTTTTCGCGACCGCGATAGCCGTGGTCCTCATGCGGGAGCATGACGAGGCGCGCAGTGCCGCCGGTCCCGCGAATGGCCGCGAACATGCGCTCGGACTGTTGCGGATAGGTGCCGGGATTGCTGTCCTTTTCGCCGTGGATGAGGAGCAGCGGCTCGTCGATCTTGTTGGCGGCCATGAAGGGCGAGAGCATGTAATAGGTCTCGGGCGCATCCCAGAAGACACGGCGTTCGGCCTGGAAACCGAAGGGCGTAAGCGTGCGATTATAGGCACCCGAACGCGCCACGCCGGCCTTGAAGATGTCCGATTGGGCCAGAAGATGCGCGGTCATGAAGGCGCCATAGCTGTGCCCACCCACCCCGACGCGGTCGGGGTCGGCGACGCCGCGCTCATCGGCGAAATCGACCGCGGCCTGCGCCGAAGACACGATCTGCTCGATGAAGCTGTCGTTGACCGTCTCCGGGTCCGCCCCGATCACCGGCATCGCCGCATTGTCGAGAACGGCATAGCCTTGGGTGAGGAAGAAGAGCTGCGAATAGCCGCCGACGCGGGCGAAACGATAGGGTGAATCGCGGTTCTGGCCCGCGATCGAGGCGTCCGAATATTCCCATGGATAGGCCCAGACGACGAGCGGCAGGCGCTCGCCTTCCTCATAGTCGGGCGGCAGGTAGAGGGTGGCGGTGAGATCGGTGCCATCCGCGCGCTTGTAGGTGACGACCTCGCGGCTGATGCCGGTGAGCTCGGGGTGAGGATCCTCGAAAGCGGTGAGCCAGCTCACCTCGTCGCCCGCGTGAAGGCGATAATTGCCGGGGTTGGTCGGGCTTTCGTAGCGCGTGACGAAGCGGGTGCCGCCATCGTCGAGGACGTCGACGACCTGTTCGAGATATTCGCCGCTGTTGCGCCACAGCTCTTCGACCTCGAGCGTGTCGAGGTCGAGGCGGCTGATAAAGGGACGCAGGCCTTCGGGCGTGGCGCCGCTACCCGACAGGAGGATCGCCTCGCCGTCGCTGCGCGCGACCGTCTTGCCGCTCGGCAGGGTGACGGTGACGGGGCTGCCGATATCGGCATAGGCATCGCTGGAGTTCCTCAGCTGAATGACGCGCGATCCTTCCGCACCGTCGACGTCGACGATCGCGGTGCGCAATTCGCGCGTGTCGCGGTCGTAATCGTAGGCGATGAGGTCGTCGCTGCCCTCGATGCCATAGGTGCCGCTGAAGCGGTCCTCGAAGTCGGCGATCCGGCGGGGCGCGGCCGTGAATGGGGCGGCGAGGCCGAACAAGGTATCGCGCACGTCGGCCTCGACCCGCGGGTCGCCGCCGTCCTGCGCTTCGACCCAGAGGAGGCTTGAGGCCTTGGTCGGGTGCCAGCCGATATTGCGGCGCCCGGTGACAACACCTTGGACGGGCAGATTGTCGGCAAGTGGCTGGCGCGCGATCTCGGCGACCGGCTCGCCGGTGATGGTGGTGACCGCGCTGACCAGAGGGAAGGACCAATAAGGTACCTGGTAGCTGAACGGTCTCTCGTTCCATTCCATCAGCAGATATTGGCCATCGGGCGACGGGGCGACCGATTGGTAGATGCGCGGCGAGCCGAGCGCGACCGGCGCGCCGCCATCGAGCGGGAAGGCGACCGGCATGCTGGTAGCGAGCCATTCGAAACGCGCTTCGTCATCGGGATTTTCGAGAAGGTTCTGCCAGGTGCGGGTCTGCGCTTCCTCGCCCCCGGCGGCGTCCTGGATGGCGGGGCCTTCGGGGCTGAGCGAGGGTTGCGGCATGGGACCGCGCGCCGGCGGCGAGATGAGCGCGAGGACGCGGCCGTCAGGCAGGAAGCTGGGTTCCTGGAAGATCGGGTTGATGCCGCTTTCGAGCAGCGTACGGGCGGTGCCCGAGCGCGTGTCGAGCAGCATCAGTGCCATGCCGTCGGCGCGGGTGTGGGTGAAGACGACGTGATTGCCGTCGGGGGACCAGTTCACGTCGGCGATGTCGGCATTGTCGGGTAGCGCGACGACGCGCTCCTCGCCGGTCGCGATATCGCGCAGCGTCATGCCGACATAGGCGCGCGGATTGTAATTGTCGTTGATCGCGGGATCGAGCTTGATCCCCGCGAGGCGCTCCATTGGCTTGGCCAGTTCGGAAACAGGAGGATAGCTTTCGCGGTGGAGCAACAGCAGCTGGTCGCCGTCGGGCGAGACCGACACAGTGGGCGGCGGGGCGCGCATGACGATGTCGGCGACCTCGGCGGGCGGCAAGCGATAGCTGTCCTGCGCGGCGGCGGCGGTGACGGCAAGCGGGCTGGTCAGCGCGGCGAGCGCGCAGCTGGCGAATAACAAACGCATAGGATCCTCCCCGGGGAACTTCGATTGGCGCGATAAGAGGGGAGGAAAGCGCGCTTGTGAAGGGGGTCGTTGGTCGTTGGTCGAACGGGGAGCCGCGATGGTCGATGAACCTCGCGGGTCGGCGGCACGTTGGGCGCGCATGTCCAGGACCCTCGTACCCGTGCTCGGCGACCAGCTCAGCCATGATCTCGCCAGCCTGCCCGACGAGGATCCCGCTTCCTGCATCGTGCTGATGATGGAGGTTTGGGACGAGGCGACCTACGTGAAGCACCACCCCCAGAAGATCGCGCTGCTCTTCTCGGCGATGCGGCATTTCGCCGCCGAGCTCGAGGAGAAGGGGTATGAGGTCGACTATGTGAAGCTCGACGACGAGGGCAATTCGGGCAGTTTTACCGGAGAGGTCGAGCGGGCGAGCGCGCGGCACGATGTCGACGCCATTCGCATCGTCGAGGCGGGCGAGCGGCGGGTGATGGACGCGATCGCGGGTTGGGAGCATCGCTTCGGCCTTCCCGTCACCATTTTGCCCGACACGCGCTTCATCTGCTCGATCGCCGAATTCTGCGCCTGGGCACAAGGGCGCAAGGGCCTCAGGATGGAGCATTTCTATCGCGAGATGCGGGCGAAGACAGGGCTCTTGATGGACGGCGAGGAGCCGGTCGTGGGGCGCTGGAACTTCGATGCGGAGAACCGCGACAGCGCCGATCCCGATACGCACTTCCCGGAGCGCCCGACCTTCGCGCCGGACGAGATTACGCAAGGTGTCATCGATCTCGTCGCCGAGCGGTTCGGCGAGCATTTCGGCACGCTGGATAGCTTCGGCTGGCCGGTGACGGCGGCGCAGGCGGAGGAGGCACTGGACGACTTCATCGCCCATCGCCTGCCCTGTTTCGGCGCGACGCAGGATGCGATGCTGACGGGCGAGGACTTCATGAACCATGCGCTCCTGTCGACCAGCATCAACTGCGGGCTGCTCGACCCGCTCGAGGTGTGCCAGCGGGCGGAACAGGCCTATCGCGACGGTTATGCCCCGATCGAGGCGGTGGAGGGCTTCATCCGCCAGATCATCGGCTGGCGCGAATATATCCGCGGCATCTACTGGTGGGAGGATCGCGATTATGGCGCGGAGAATTTCTTCGGCAATCGGCGCCACCTGCCGGACTTCTACTGGACCGGCGAGACCGACATGCATTGCCTGGCCGAAGCGGTGCGCACGACGCGCGAGCATGCCTATGCGCATCATATCCAGCGGCTGATGATCCTCGGCAATTTTGCGCTGATCGCGGGGGTGCGTCCGCGCGACGTGCAGGACTGGTTCCTCGTCGTCTATGCCGATGCCTATGAATGGGTCGAACAGCCCAATGTGGTCGGCATGGCGCTCTATGCCGATGGCGGCGACATGGCCTCCAAGCCCTATGCGGCGAGCGGCAATTACATCAACAAGATGTCCGATTATTGCGGGCAGTGCCGCTACGACGTGAAGAAGAAGACGGGCGAGGACGCCTGCCCCTTCAACGCGCTCTACTGGGACTTCATGGATCGCAATCGCGACAAGCTCGAGGGCAATCACCGCATCGGGCGGATCTTCGCGACCTGGGACCGGATGGGGGATGAGCGCAAGGAAGAGTATCGGGAGAGCGCGGCGGCGTTTTTAAAGACGCTATCGCCTGCCGATGACGGCTGGGCGCGCTAGGCGAATTCGGCGCGGACCTGCGCTTCGGTGAGGCCGAAATCCCCGAGCGCGTAACGGTGCTTGTGGTGCGCCTTGCTCTTGCCGAGGAAGGCCTGCATCGCGGCCTCGACTTTCGGGTCGAGGTCGCGTCCGAGGAAGGCGTAGATACGGTGCATCTGGCCGCGCCAGTCGCGGCTGACGTCCTCGAACCTGACGTCGAGCGCATCGACCCAGGGGTTGCGGGCGCGGAAATCCTCGACGCGGTCGTGGCGGAGTTTGGTCTTGCGCAGCCATTCGGCGCCGATGGCATGGGGGTCGACGTGGCGTGACTGGACGCGGGCCTGCTGGAAAGCGAGGCTGGCAGATGAGCCGACCACCTGCGCGAGGTCGCGGTGGAGGAAGAGAAAGCGCGCGTCGGGAAATTCGGCGTGGAGCGTATCCAGGTCCTGCGTGAATTGCGGCGCTTTCAACACCCAGGGCTTGTCCTCGGGCTCGTCCCGAACGGTAGCGATGGTCTGGAGCGTCTTGCGAAACTCGTCATAGACCGGGGCGCGGTCGCAATTCTCGCAATGCCGCGCGAATTTGGGCACCTGCCACTGCCCTTCGAACTGGGCGCCGAACAAGCTCATCGCGTGGAATCCGAACTCCTCTTCGGCCTGGAAGGGGCCGGTTGGGTGGACCGCGGCGAGCAGCGGGTTGAGCGCGCGTAGGAACAGGAGGTTGGCGGTGACGGTGAGCGGGCGCGTCTCGATCCGGCCGCCGGTCGGCACCGGGATCATGGTCTCGTAGGCGCGGGTATGGATGAAGGCGGGATCGCGCGCGAGCAGACGGTGCAGCCGCGTCGTGCCCGAACGCATCTGGCCGACGATGACGAGCGGGCGACGCACCGGGCGCTTGAGGATGGCGGGATCGCGCTGCCATTGCTGTTCGGCGCGGATACGACAGCGCAGCTTGCGCACGATCTGGCCGAAGGCGATGGCGCGGCCCAGCGGCGACAATTGCGCTTCGCCTGCAAGGCTGCGGGTGAGGATGGCAAGCCGCTCCTCCCAGTCGCCGGGCGCAGGGCGCTGCCCTTCCGCCTTGGTCGCATGGTCGATCAGCGCGCCGGGCGCCAGGCTCGGGCGCGGACTCATGCCCTGACGCCAGACATTGCACAGCATCCGATCGATGAAACGCGCGGCAGCGAGGCTGTCGCCCTTGTCGGGCGATGGCTCGAGGCGGATCGGATCGGGCGCGAGGGTGGCCATCACCAAGCTGTAACGCGACGAAGGGTTAAAAACGACCCAATATTACGGACCAAAGGCGAGGGTCTGTTGCGCTGGCGCGACGAGCGCCCCTTCGGCTGCGAGCAGCGCTTCCTTTACTGCGAGGCCGTAGGCGTAGCCGCCGAGCCCGCCATCGGCGCGCACCACGCGATGGCACGGGATGAAGATGGCGATGGGATTGGCGCCATTGGCGGTGCCGACGGCGCGGGTCGCGCCGGGCTGGCCGAGCGCGGCGGCGATGTCGGCATAGCTGCGCGTCTCGCCCAGCGGGATGCGCTGGAGCTGCGCCCACACCGCCCGCTGGAAAGGCGTGCCCGCTGGCGCGAGGGATAACGGGCTTGGCGTGCCGGGCCTATCGAGCGCGGCGGCGATGCTGGCAGCGGCGGGGTCGTCGACCCTCGGCACCCCTGCCCCGCGCCGCCATGTCTCGCAGCGATGCCCGCCATCGCCGAGCGACAGGCCGATCAGCGCATCGCCGTCGAGCCCGGCCGTGAAATGACCGAACCGGCAGCTGCCGGCGACGAGGCGGATCGATTCGGATGGGTGCATGGACGCAGGCTAGCCCCGCGCGATGATCGATGGGAGCCGCAATTTTGCGCGCCTCGTCGTGAAAGCATGGGCCACCGCCTTGCATCCTCGGCCACCCCTTGCTAGGGGCGCGCCAACCCATGCGGGGGCAGCGGATTTTTCCCTTAGGGGAATCGCCCGCCTGCCTCCTTTTGCATGGCATCACGATCGCTAACCCGGAGCTTACCCCAGGTGGATATTGGCAGCGGCATGAAGGCCAGCTTGGCAGGACGCTACGCGACTGCATTGTTCGAACTCGCCCGCGAGAAGTCGGTCCTCGACACCGTCGAGGCGAGCCTTGCGCGCGTGCGTGGTGCATTGGAGCAGGCCCCCGAACTTGGCGCGATGATCGAATCGCCCGCCGTCAGCCGCGAGGCCACCACCCGCGCGATGGGCAAGATCGCGGATGAACTGAAGCTCGATCCGCTGTCCAAGAATTTCCTCGGCGTGCTCGCGGCCAATGGTCGTCTGTCGCAGCTTGGTGACGCGATCCGCGTCTTCGACGCGCTCATGGCCGCGCACAAGGGCCAGGCCCGTGCCACCGTGACTAGCGCGCGCCCGCTGACCGACGCGCAGATCAAGACGCTCGAAACGAAGCTGTCGGCGCGTGCCGGCCGCACCGTTTCGCTCGACACCGCGGTCGACCCCGCTCTCCTCGGCGGCGTTCGCATCCAGCTCGGCTCCGAGCTGATCGACGCTTCCGTCCAAACCAAATTGAACTCGCTCGCCACCAAGATGGCGGGTGCCGCCCAATAAGGCTCGATGAAAGGCTGAACATGGATATCCGTGCCGCTGAAATTTCCCGTGTGATCCGCGACGAGATCGAGAATTTCGACGCCGAGGCGCAAGTCACCGAAACCGGCAGCGTCCTGTCGGTCGGCGACGGCATCGCCCGCGTCCACGGCCTCGACAAGGTCCAGGCCGGTGAAATGGTCGAGTTCGAAGGCGGCGTGCAGGGCATGGCCCTCAACCTCGAACATGACAATGTTGGCGTCGTCATCTTCGGTTCGGACCAGGGCGTCCGCGAAGGCTCGACCGTCAAGCGCACCGGCACCATCGTCGACGTGCCCGTCGGCAAGGGCCTGCTCGGCCGCGTCGTCGACGCGCTCGGCAACCCGATCGACGGCAAGGGCCCGATCGTTGCCGAGAAGCGCAGCCGCGTCGAAGTCAAGGCGCCGGGCATCATCCCGAGGAAGTCGGTCCACGAGCCGGTGCAGACCGGCCTCAAGGCCATCGACGCGCTCGTTCCCGTCGGCCGCGGCCAGCGCGAACTGATCATCGGCGACCGCCAGACCGGCAAGTCGGCCGTCGCGCTCGACACCTTCATCAACCAGAAGGGTGCCAATGCGGGCGATGACGAGAGCAACAAGCTCTACTGCGTCTATGTCGCCGTCGGCCAGAAGCGCTCGACCGTCGCGCAGATCGTCCGTGCGCTCGAAGAAAATGGCGCGATGGAATATTCGATCGTCGTCGCCGCGACCGCTTCGGAGCCGGCCCCGCTGCAGTTCCTCGCGCCCTATACCGGCTGCGCGATGGGCGAATATTTCCGCGACAACGGCATGCACGCCGTCATCTGCTACGACGATCTGTCGAAGCAGGCCGTCGCCTACCGCCAGATGTCGCTCCTTCTCCGCCGCCCGCCGGGCCGCGAAGCCTATCCGGGCGACGTTTTCTATCTCCACTCGCGCCTCCTCGAGCGCGCGGCGAAGATGAACGAAGACAATGGCGCCGGCTCGCTGACCGCGCTGCCGATCATCGAAACGCAGGCGGGCGACGTGTCGGCCTACATTCCGACCAACGTGATCTCCATCACCGATGGGCAGATCTTCCTCGAGACCGACCTCTTCTATCAGGGCATCCGCCCCGCGATTAACGTCGGCCTGTCGGTCAGCCGCGTCGGTGGCGCCGCGCAGACCAAGGCGATGAAGAAGGTCGCCGGCTCCATCAAGCTGGAACTGGCGCAGTATCGCGAAATGGCTGCCTTCGCGCAGTTCGGTTCGGACCTCGACGCCTCGACCCAGAAGCTTCTGGCGCGTGGCGCTCGCCTCACCGAGCTCCTCAAGCAGCCGCAATTCTCGCCGATGCCGGTCGAAGAACAGGTCGCCAGCATCTTTGCCGGCACCAAGGGCTTCATCGATGACGTCAAGGTCGAGGACGTGACCCGCTATGAAGCGGCGATGCTCAGCTACATGCGTTCGGATCACAATGACGTGCTCGTCACCATCCGCGAAACGAAGAAGCTCGAAGACGATACCGCCGAGAAGCTGAGCGCCGCGCTCTCCGACTTCTCCAAGCAGTTCGCCTAAGAGATCACCCAAGCGTCACCTCTCCGATCGGAGGGGTGACGGGCAGAGAGAGAAGCACCAGTGGCATCACTCAAGGCACTCAAGGGCCGGATCAACTCGGTCAAGTCGACCCAGAAGATCACCAAGGCGATGAAGATGGTCGCGGCGGCCAAGCTGCGCCGTGCGCAGGCCAATGCCGAGGCGGGTCGCCCTTATGCGACGCGCCTGTCGGACGTGGTCTCTTCGCTCGCGAGCCGCATCACCGTGGGGCCGCAGAGCCCCAAGCTGATCGCCGGCACGGGCAAGGACGAGACGCACCTCATCATCGTGGCGTCGGGCGACCGTGGCCTCGCGGGTGCGTTCAACACCAACATCACCAAGGCCGCGCGCCAGAAGGCCGAGGAACTGCAGGCGGCGGGCAAGACCGTCTACTTCTACCTCGTCGGCCGCAAGTCGAAGCCGCTCATCAAGCGCGTGTTCGGCGACGCCATCATCGGCGAGCATGACACGACGCAGGAAAAGAACCCGAGCTACGACACCGCGCAGGCGATCGCCGACGACATCATCGACCGGTTCAATTCGGGCCGCTTCGATGTCGCGCACCTTGCCTATGCCGAGTTCGAATCGACGCTGAGCCAGGTGCCGCAGGTCGATCAGCTCATCCCGGTCAAGCCGGCGGACGCGGGCGATGCAAGCGAGGGCGCATCGGCGGCGGTCGAATATGAACCCGACGAGGAAGCGATCCTCGCCGATCTCCTGCCCAAGAATGTCGCGATCCAAATCTATCGCGCGATGCTGGAAAACCAGGCCGGTTTCTACGGCTCGCAGATGACCGCGATGGACAATGCGACGCGCAACGCAGGCGACATGATCAATCGCCTGTCGATCCAGTACAACCGCCAACGCCAGGCGGCGATCACCACCGAACTTGTCGAAATCATCTCGGGCGCCGAAGCGCTCTAACAGCCGAGGAAAAGTGACCATGGCTACCGCCGCGAAAACCGCAACCAACACCAAGGCCGGGCGCATTGCGCAGGTCATCGGCGCCGTCGTCGACGTCGAGTTCGACGGCGAGCTGCCGCCGATCCTCGGCGCGCTCGAAACCGACAATAACGGCCAGCGCCTCGTCCTCGAGGTCGCCCAGCACCTCGGCGAGAATATCGTCCGCACGATCGCGATGGACGCCACCGAGGGCCTGACCCGCGGCCAGCCCGTCACCTCGACCGGTTCGATGATCGAAGTGCCCGTGGGCCCGAAGACCCTCGGCCGCATCATGAACGTCACTGGCGAGCCGATCGACGAGCGCGGTCCCATCGGCAGCGACAAGTTCGCGCCGATCCACGCCGAAGCGCCGGCCTTCGTCGACCAGTCGACCGAAGCCGCGATCCTCGTCACCGGCATCAAGGTCATCGACCTTCTCGCCCCCTACGCCAAGGGCGGCAAGATCGGCCTGTTCGGCGGCGCGGGCGTCGGCAAGACCGTGCTCATCCAGGAACTGATCAACAACATCGCCAAGGGCCACGGCGGCGTGTCGGTCTTCGCGGGCGTCGGTGAACGCACCCGTGAAGGCAACGATCTCTATCACGAGTTCCTCGACGCCGGCGTCATCGCCAAGGATGCCGACGGCAACCCGACGAGCGAAGGCTCGAAGGTCGCCCTCGTCTTCGGCCAGATGAACGAACCGCCGGGCGCCCGTGCCCGCGTGGCGCTCTCGGGCCTCACCCAGGCCGAATATTTCCGCGATGAAGAAGGCCAGGACGTGCTCTTCTTCGTCGACAACATCTTCCGCTTCACGCAGGCGGGTTCGGAAGTGTCGGCGCTGCTCGGCCGTATTCCGTCGGCGGTGGGCTATCAGCCGACCCTGTCGACCGACATGGGCGCGCTGCAGGAACGCATCACCTCGACCAACAAAGGCTCGATCACCTCGGTCCAGGCCATCTACGTTCCCGCGGATGACCTTACCGACCCTGCCCCCGCCACCTCGTTCGCGCACTTGGATGCGACCACCACGCTGTCGCGCGCCATCTCGGAACTCGGTATCTATCCGGCCGTCGACCCGCTCGACAGCTCGAGCCGCGTTCTCGAGCCGCGCGTCGTCGGCCAGGAGCATTACGAAACGGCCCGCGCCGTTCAGGAAATCCTCCAGAAGTACAAGTCGCTCCAGGACATCATCGCCATTCTCGGCATGGACGAACTGTCGGAAGAAGATAAGCTGACCGTGGCGCGCGCCCGCAAGATCCAGCGCTTCCTCTCGCAGCCGTTCCACGTCGCCGAAGTCTTCACCGGCATCCCGGGCAAGTTCGTCCAGCTTGACGACACCATCAAGTCGTTCAAGGCGGTGGTGAACGGCGAATATGATCACCTGCCGGAAAGCGCCTTCTACATGGTCGGCGGCATCGACGAAGCGGTCGCCAAGGCCGAGAAGATGGCCGAGGAAGCCTAAGGCGATGGCACTTCACTTCGAACTCGTCACGCCGGAAAAGCTCGTACGCTCGGGCGACGTCCAGATGGTCGTCGTCCCCGGCGTCGAGGGCGATTTCGGGGTGATGGAGGGCCATGCGCCCTTCATGACGACGCTCAAGAACGGTAGCCTCGAAATCCACAGCGGCAATGGTGCGCCCGAGCGCGTCACCGTGTCGGGCGGGTTCGCCGAAGTCGGCGACAAGGGCCTTACCGTGCTGGCGGAGAAGATCGAGGGTTAAGGCCCTTTCTTCGATGCGCTCAATTATTCGGGCCGCGGTTCCAGCGACGGAACCGCGGCCCGATTGCTTTTGCCCCCCTGCCCGCTAGGCTCGGCGGCGAAGGGGGACGAGGGCTTGAGCAAGCGCTGGGCAACGGGATGGCGGGCCGATGCGGCGCTGTTGGCGCTGCTTGGGGTGCTGCTGGTCATCAATCCCGCCGGCTATGTCGGGCGCGGGGCCGACGATTACCAATATGTCGAAGCGGCGCGCTGCTGGGTCGCGCAAGGGCCGTGCCTGCCGACCGACCATTGGGAGGCGCGCTGGCCTTTGGTGGCGCCGATGGCGGCGCTGTTCGCGCTCTTGGGCGAAAACCGCTGGGTTGCGGGGATCGTGCCGCTAGCCGCGAGCCTTGGCGCCGTGCTCGTGCTGCGGCGGATCGGCGACCGGCTGTTCGGCGCCCCCGCCGGGTTGGTCGGCGCGTCGCTGTTGGTGATTGCGCCCGTCATGTCGGCGCGGCTGCTTGTCCCGGCGGTCGAGCCGATCGAACTTCTGCTGATCAGCCTTGGCGCCCTGTGGTTGCTCCAGCGGCGCTGGTGGCGCGCAGGACTGGCGCTGGGGCTCGCGCTACAGACACGCGAGACGGGCCTGTTCCTCGTGATTGCGTTGGGAGCGCTGTTCACGCTGACGCCACTGATGCGGCGGCACATTGCCCCGGCGGTGGGCACCTTAAGCGGTCTGGCGCTCCCCTTCCTCGTCGAATTCATCGGCTTTGCGCTGGCTACGGGCGATCCGCTCTATCGGCGGTTGCTATCCACCGGGCATGGCGGCATTGCTTCGACCGAGACCGACATGGTGCTGGGCGACGGCGCCCTGCCCTTCTTCAATCGTGCGCTGATCGAAAGCTGGCGGCACGAGGGGCCGGTCGCGCTGCATCCCCTGATCGACGGGCCGCTCAACCTGCTGATCCATCCGTGGACCGGCTTTCTGCTGCTGCTGATGGTGACGGGGTGGATCGCGATCCGCTGGATCGGCACGCCCGAGCAGCGCAGGACCCTCACCCGGCTCGTCCTCCTCACGCTCGGTCATATCCTCTTCCTCACCTACGTTCTGGCGATCGATCCCAAGCCGCGCATGATGCTGCCCGCGCTGGCACTGGCCGCCTTGTCGGGTGGGGCGATGCTGGCGGCGCTGGGTCGCGCCACACGTCCGCTGTGGCCGACCTTTGTCTTCGCCTGTATCGCGCTTCCGGCACTCGTCGCACTAAGCGAGCATCGCCGCTATCATGCGGTCGAGGCCGAGGTGGCGCGCTGGCGGGCGGCAACCGGCGCGCGGGTCGAGGCGCCCGACTTCCTGCGCGAAGGGCTCACCTTTCTCGACGGCGGGGCACCCGAGCCGCTGGCATCCGATTCCCCCTATCTCCTGCTCTCGGTCGGCGGGCGATGCGCCCCCTTCGAGGCGGCTCCCGGCATGGACGGAAGGTTGCGCACCGTTGCAGCATTCGAGCAGAATTTCTGGGGCCGTTTCAACAGCGGGCGCGGCGGCCAGCTATGCATCTTTGCGCAGAAGGCCGACGTCGCGCCGGGCGAGGTGGAGGCGCTGTTTGCTCCCGATCCTTCAGCTCTGATTAGGCCGAAGCGTTAAAGCGCGATGTAACCGGCATTAGGCTTTTCTAAAAGTTTGCATCCTATTCACCATTACCGACCAGACACGAATCCATGGGGAAAAGCGCGATGAATGCGTTCGGTAAGCGAGGAAATGTCAGCGGTGCGCGCCCGAGCTTCGGGGTAGCGCGTCCGATGAAGGGTGGCCCCGCGCCGTCGTCGAGCGAAGAGAACGAGGTCGAGGACAACGGCCTCGACGAGACCCCTGTCGCCCCCAGTGGCGGCGGTGCCGCGAGCCTGTCCGCGATGGACAAGCTTAACGACCGCATGAATTCGGATCACAAGGAAGAAGCGTCCAGCGAAGGCTTTGAAGCCAGCGTCCACAAGATCAAGGAACAGGTGCTGCCGCGCCTCCTCGAACGTGTCGACCCCGAAGCCGCTGCCACGCTCGGCAAGGACGAGCTTGCGGAAGAATTCCGCCCGATCATCTCCGAGGTGCTGGGCGAGCTGAAGATCACGCTAAACCGCCGCGAACAGTTCGCGCTGGAAAAGGTGCTGGTCGACGAACTGCTCGGCCTCGGCCCTCTCGAAGAACTGCTCGCCGACCCGGCCGTGTCCGATATCATGGTCAACGGCCCCGACCAGACCTTCATCGAACGCAAGGGCAAGCTCGAACTGGCCAAGATCCAGTTCCGCGACGAGGAGCACCTTTTCCAGATCGCGCAGCGCATCGTGAACCAGGTCGGCCGCCGCGTCGACCAGACCACGCCGCTGGCCGACGCCCGCTTGAAGGATGGTTCGCGTGTCAACGTAATCATCCCGCCTTTGTCGCTGAAGGGCACCGCGCTCTCCATTCGTAAGTTCTCGGACAAGCCGATCACCGTCGACATGATGCGCGGCTTCGGCTCGATGTCGGAAAAGATGGCGACCTGTCTCAAGATCGCCGGCGCGAGCCGCATGAACATCGTCATCTCGGGCGGTACGGGTTCGGGCAAGACGACGATGCTCAACGCCCTGTCGAAGATGATCGACCCGGGCGAGCGCGTCATCACCATCGAAGACGCCGCCGAACTTCGCCTCCAGCAGCCGCACTGGCTGCCGCTGGAAACGCGTCCCGCCAACCTCGAGGGCCAGGGCGCGATCAGCATTCGCGACCTCGTCATCAACGCCCTGCGTATGCGTCCCGACCGCATCATCCTGGGCGAAATTCGTGGCCAGGAATGTTTCGACCTTCTGGCCGCGATGAACACGGGACACGACGGCTCGATGGCGACGTTGCACAGCAATAGCCCGCGCGAGTGTCTCGCCCGTATGGAGAACATGGTCATGATGGGCGACATCAAGATCCCGAAGGAAGCGATCTCGCGCCAGATCGCGGACTCGGTCGACCTTATCGTCCAGGTGAAGCGCCTTCGCGACGGTTCGCGTCGCACCACCAACATCACCGAGGTGATCGGGATGGAAGGCGAGGTCATCGTCACGCAGGAACTGTTCAAGTTCGAATATCATGACGAGACCGCCGACGGTAAGATCATTGGCGAATATCGCTCGATGGGCCTTCGTCCCTATACGATGGAAAAGGCCAAGCAGTTCGGCTTCGACCAGCCCTATCTGGAGGCCTGCCTCTAGGCGCTAGAAACTCGCCGCCGTGCGGGCAGCGAGACGCTCCGGCACGGCCGGGAAGTCGATCGGCGTGCGATGCTCGGCCAGCGCTTCCACAGTGCCGCCGCGTAACGGCACGAGCCCGGCCCTGAAGGCCTGCGTACAGCGATCCCAGCCATAGTGGCGCGCCTCGGCCACGCAATCCGCGCGATTCGCCTTCAAGGCATGTTGAATGGCGGCGCCCAAGCGATCGCCCAGCGCGCCGACCGGCCGACGACTGCCGTGCATCCCCCTGCCCTTCGCACCCACGATGTCGAGCGGCCCCTGCACCGGAAAGGCGGCGACCGGGGTGCCGCAGGCGAGCGCTTCTACCATGACGAGGCCGAAGGTGTCGGTTCGGCTGGGGAAAACGAAGACGTCCGCGCCGACGTAGAGGCTGGCGAGTTCCTCGCCGAACCTGGGGCCGAGGAAAAGCGCATGCGGATAGCGCGCGCGAAGCTGGTCGAGGTCGGGGCCGCCGCCGACGATCACGGTCGATCCGCGCTGCGGCAAGGTCAGGAGCGCCTCGACGTTCTTCTCGATCGCGACCCGGCCGACATAGAGGCGAATGGGGCGCGGCAGGTCCGCGAGCAGCGGATGCGGCGCGCGGTCCGGCGTGAACAGATCGGTGTCGACGCCGAGCGGCCAGCGATGAAGGCGCTTCACGCCGCGTGTGCGTAGCTCATTGCCAAGCCGGTCGGTCGCGACCATCGTGCGCGCCCCCGCCGCGTGGAAGCGCGCCACCAGCGGCCAAACCCAGTCGGCAGGGCACCAGCTACGCATTGCGACATAGTCGGGAAAACGGGTGTGAAAGCTGGTGGTGAAGGCCAGCCCCTTGCGGCGACAATAGCGGCGCACCTTCTGGCCGAGCGGCCCCTCGGTGGCGATATGGACGTGGGTGACCCTGTCGCCGAGCGCGTCGAGGCGCGCTGCGATCGTGGCATAGCGCACCATCGCGAGGCGGATTTCGGGATAGGTCGGGCAAGGGATGGTGCGATATTGATCGGGCGAGACGAGCTCGACATGGGTGCCCGAGGCACGCAATTGCTCAATCGTTTTTTCCAGCGCGCGCACGACGCCATTGACCTGCGGGTGCCAGGCGTCGGTGACGATGAGGACGGTCATGCCCGCGCTCCGGCAGGCACGGTGCTCGCAGGGCCTGTCTCGCGCGCCGTGTCGGAGGCGGCCTGTCCTGCCTTGCGCTCGGCCCAGTTGAGGATCTGCATGCTGCCGTCGAAATGTTCGATCAGCGCGGTGCAGCTTTCGACCCAGTCACCGTCGTTGTAATAGGTGATGTCGCCGATCCGGCGGATTTCTGCGTGATGGATATGGCCGCACACGACGCCGTCGACCCCGCGCCGCGCGGCCTCGTCGGCGACCACCCGCTCGAACTCGCCGATATAGCTGACCGCATTCTTGACCTTGAGCTTGAGATAGGCGGAAAGCGACCAATAGGGCTTGCCGAAGAGCTTGCGGGCGAGATTGACCCAGCGGTTGAGCTTGAGCAGCGCCGTATAGGCATGATCGCCCAGCACCGCGAGCCACTTGTGATAGACCACTACCCCGTCGAACTGGTCGCCGTGGAGAACCAGCAGGCGGCGCCCGTCGGCAGTGTGATGCACCTCCTCGCCGACGATCTCGATCCCGCCGAGCGACAGGCCGACATAGTCGCGGAACAGTTCGTCGTGGTTGCCCGGCACGAAGACCACGCGGGTGCCTTTTTGCGCGAGTTTGAGGACGGTGCGCACGACATCATTATGACGCGGCGGCCAGTACCAGCCCTTCTTCAACCGCCAGCCATCGATGATGTCGCCGACGAGATAGAGCGTGTCGCAATCGACCGAGCGCAGGAAATCGTAGAGCAGGTCGGCGTTGCAGCCCGGCGTGCCGAGATGGGTGTCGGAGATGAAGATGGTGCGATAGGCGAGACGCGGGCAAAAATGTTCGGGAGCGATCGGCTCCTTGAGCCAGTCGGCGCACATGTCCTGCCTGTCCTGTGAGCGCTTCTCGCGGTCATGGTCGCGCATTGGGTGTCTCCCCATAAGCCGTTGCGTCACCTCTGCCTTACACATGACAGGCGACAGGCTCTTGTCGGCGCGGTGAGGGCGCTGTTTCACCTCGATAACGACTTAAAGACAGTGATCGGGATGAAGCAGGCCACCGATCCGAACGGGATCGAAACGAAACTTTGACGAGGCCCCGTTCATTGGGTCAGGAAGGACGGACAGCAACAGGGAGACGATGATGCGTTTGATGATTGCAGGAGCGGCGGGATTGGCCGCCATGGGGCTTGGCGCCTGCGCGAACAGCGGCGGGCTTGGCCAGACGATCGGGCAGGCGGTGCTCGCCGACCTCATTCGCGATGCCGTCGGCTTGGGCCTTCGCGACGACAATTTCGTGGCGCGCGATCAATATCGCCACCCGGTCGAGACGCTGAGCTTCTTCGAGGTGCGCCCGACCGACACGGTCGTCGAAATCTGGCCGGGCGGTGGATACTATACGCAGATCCTCGCGCCCTACCTGTCGAATGGCGGCACCTATTATGCGGTGGCGAGCGAGCGCGGTTTGGGTGGCGTGCGCGGCTTCGTCGACGCCAATCCCACCTATGCCGCAAGCGTCAATTATGCCGCTTATCCGTGGCAAGAGGGCCAGGTGAGAGTGCCCGCCGGATCGGCTGACAAGGTGCTGACGTTCCGCAACGTGCACAATTGGATGACGAGCGACACGATCACCGGCGCAACGGCCTTTGCAGAAATGTACGAGATGCTCAAACCCGGTGGCGTGCTCGGCGTGGTCGAACATCGCCTGCCCGAGAGTGCGCCTGCCGAACGCGAAGGCGGGTCGGGCTATATGAAGACCTCGACCGTGATCGCGCTGGCGCAGGCCGCAGGCTTCGAATATGTCGGCGCGAGCGAAATCAATGCCAATCCCAAAGACACCGCCGATTGGGAAAAAGGCGTGTGGACCCTGCCCCCGGTGCTGACCTTGGGCGACGAGGATCGCGACCGCTATCTCGCCATCGGCGAGAGCGATCGCATGACGCTGAAGTTCAGGAAGCCGATGTAGGGCGATGACCGAGGCGGAAGCGCGCGCCGCGCTGATCGAGCGTCGCGACGCGCTTCGCGCCGAGGATCGGCTCGACGAGGAGGGCCGCAAGCCCGTCGTGCTCGACCAAGAGAGCGTCGGGCGGCTGTCGCGGATGGACGCGATGCAGGTACAGGCGATGGCGCGGGCGCTCGAACAACGCCGCGCCGCCGAGCGGGCCCGCATCGATGCGGCCTTGAAGCGGCTCGACGAGGGCGACTGGGGGTGGTGCGTAATATGCGGGGAGGCGATCGCACCCCCTCGCCTCGCGCATGATCCCAGCGTGACGCACTGCATCAAATGCGCCGCATGACAAGGAACCAGCGGCTCCATTGCGACATTAAGAGACAAATGGCACTGCCCCCCGATGGGCCGTGCCCGGTTCTGACAGGGGTAATCGAATGAGTGACGACAAGGCGACCAATGGCGCGCGCATCCTTCTGGTGGAGGATAGCCCGGTCATGTCGCTGAAAACCGAGGATGCCTTGCGCGAGAGCGGCTATTTCGTCGTGGGTCCGGCCTATGACATGCCCGCCGCGCTGGATCTTGCCGGACGCGAGCAGATCGACGCGGCGATCGTCGACCTCAATATCCGCGGCGAAAAGAGCTTTCCGGTGCTGGAAATCCTGAATGGCCGCAATGTCCCCTTCGTCATCACCTCGGGCTATGCCGACTGGACGATGCCTGAAGAATGGATGGAGCGGCCTCGCCTCCAGAAACCCTATGAGGAGGAGGCGCTGATCAAGAAGATCGGGCGTCTGGTCGGCGAAAAGGCCGGCTGATCAGAAGACCGCGCTGCCCGACTGGTAGAGCATGTAGGCGGCAACCACGAAGATAAGTCCGGCGAAGACGGTGGTGAGCTGTCCCTTGCTGGACAGTGCCTTGGCGGCGCGCGTGCCTGCGAGGCTGCCGAGGAAGCCACCGGCGACGAAGATCGCGGCGAGTCCCCAGTCCACGAGCCCGCTCCAGGCGTAGTTGAGTGCGGTCGTGAGCCCGAAGGCAGTCACTGCGACAAGGCTGGTGCCGACCGCGTTGAGCATCGCCATGCGGGTCGAGGCGACAAGGCCCGGGACGATGAGAAAGCCGCCGCCGATGCCGAAAAAGCCCGAGAAGGCGCCCGTGCCGAGGCCGAAGGCACCGACCTTGGGGGCGTTGCCGCGGTGGAGGCGCGCTTGCGCATCGCCGACCGCCTTGCAGCCCCTTAGCATCAGTATGCCAACGAGGATCATGACGATGGCGAACAGGAACAGGAGTTTCTGCCCGTCGAAAGCCTTGCCTGCGGTCGAGCCCAGGAAGGCGCCGATGATGCCGGCACAGGCGTAGAGCAGACCGATCCTCCACTTTACCGTGCCCGCGCGGGCGTGCCCGCCGAGCCCCAATGCGGCATTGGCAGCGACCGCGAGCGCGCTGGTGCCGATCGCGACATGCGGCTCGGAGACGCCGACGAGATAGACCATCAGCGGCACCGCGAGGATCGACCCCCCGCCGCCGATCAGGCCGAGGCTGAAGCCGACGAGCGCGCCCGAGAAGAGCCCGGTGAAGAGGTAGAGGAGGTCCATTGGCGCGCTAGCTGCGCTCGAGGATGAGACGGTGGCCCACCATGCCGACAAGCATGGCGATGACGAAGCCCGCGACCTGACCGAAATTGACCCCCAAGGAAGCGATGGCCGGGCCGGGGCAGAGTCCACCGAGACCCCAGCCGATGCCGAACAGGGCGCTGCCGCCGAGCAGCTTTCCATCAAGCCTCTTTGTCCCGGGCAGGTGCCACTCGGCATCGGCGAAGGGATGGGTCATGCCTTTCTGAATGATCCATGCCACCGCCATGACGGCGAGCGCGCCGCCCATAACGAAGGCGAGCGTCGGATCCCAATTGCCGAACAGGTCGAGGAAGCCGCGCACGCGCGCGGGGTCCATCATGCCCGAGATGGCGAGGCCGCCGCCGAACAGGCTGCCGGCGAGAAGGGTGAGCAGATGTTGGCGCATTACCAGCCCTTTCCGATGGCGTTGAGAATGGCGACGGTGGCAATCCCTGCGCCCATGAAGGTCAGCGTGGCGCTGATCGAGCGCTGCGACAGGCGGCTCATGCCGCACACGCCGTGGCCCGAGGTGCAGCCCGAGCCTATGCGGGTGCCAAAGCCCACGAACAGGCCGGCGGCAATCGGCATCCACGCCTTGGGCGGAAAGCGCGCCTCGATCGTGCCGGTAAGGAGCTGGACGATCACTGCGCCCAGCACGAGAGCGACGATGAAGGTCAGCGCGAGACTGCGCGGCGGGCCGCTATCGGCGATGCCGGTGGCGCGCGCGGTGAGCCCGCTGACACCGGCGATCCGGCCGATACCGAGCAGCATGATGGCCGCGGCAAGCCCGATCATAAGCCCGCCGATCAGCCCCTCGAGGGGCTGGGCATGTTCGAAACCTGGCATGGTCATGAGTGGCCTTTTCAGAGCGTGTTGATGGGGATCTTGATATAGGAGACGCCATTGTCCTCGGGTTCGGGCAGGCGCCCGCCGCGGATGTTGACCTGGACCGAGGGCATGATCAGTTCGGGCATGGCAAGGTTCCGGTCGCGGCTGGTGCGCAGCTCGACGAACTCCTCCTCGGTAACGCCGTCACGGACATGGACATTCTCGTCGCGCTGCTGGCCGACGGTGGTCTCCCACGCATAATTGTCGCGACCGGGAGCTTTGTAGTCATGGCACAGGAAGATGCGCGTCTCGCGCGGAAGGTCGAGGAGGCGGCGAATCGAGCGGTAGAGTTCATGCGCACTGCCGCCCGGAAAATCGGTCCGCGCGGTGCCGAAGTCGGGCATGAAGATCGTGTCGCCGACAAAGGCGGTATCGCCAATGACATAGGCCATGTCGGCGGGCGTATGGCCCGGCACGTGGAGCGCGATGGCGTCGAGATTGCCGATCTTGAAGCGGTCGCCGTCGACGAACAGACGGTCGAATTGCGAGCCGTCGCGTTCGAAGTCGGTACCAGCGTTGAAGATCTTGCCGAACACGTCCTGCACGCGAATGATGTCCTTGCCGATGGCGAGCTGGCCGCCGAGCTTTCCCTGTAGATAGGGCGCAGCGGAGATGTGGTCGGCATGGGCGTGGGTCTCCATGACCCACTGGGTCTCGAGCCCTTTCTTATCGACATAATCCTCGATCAGCCCGGCCGAGCGGGTCGCGGTGCGGCCCGAAGCGGCATCATAGTCGAGGACGCTATCGATGATGGCGGCTTGGCCCGTCGCCGCGTCGTGGACGACGTAGCTGACGGTATTGGTGGCTTCATCGAAGAAGCCGGCGATGGTGGGGCGCTTCGTTTCGTCCTCGAGCGCGGCGCGGATGATGTCGCGCGCGCCGTCGAGCGCGGTGTCGCTATTGCTGACCATGTCCCTCCTAACGCGGCCCCTCGCCGCTTAGTTCATGATACATAGTTACATCCGAGCAGGCGTCAAGGGTTTGGAATGATTGACTGAATCGGAGGCCTCAAACGAAGAAGGCCGCCCCACCCGCTTGAGGTGGGACGGCCTTTCTTCGTACCGAAGCAGCCTCGCTTAGAAGCGAGCGCCGAAGCCCACGGTCAGGCCGGTGCCGAGGCGTTCGGCATGGCTGTCGTCGAGGCCGGTACGCAGGCCACCCTGCGTCCACAGGCGATAGCGCTGGCCTTCACCGAAGGCGAAGGCGGCGCCGATCGACAGTTCGCCCATCGTGCCCACCGCCTCGCTGCCAAGGTCGGTCACGTCGAGCGAGATCGACCGGTCGGTGTTGAAGTCGCGGATGACGTCGGCGGCGAGATACATGCTCGCATCGCCGCCCGCGACGGGCTGGCGCAGCTCAGTGGCGAGACCGAAGCGGCCGATGAGGCGCTGCTCGTCACCGGTGAAGGCAACAGTTTCGCCATCCGGGCCGACGATCGTCCCGAGCTGCTGGCCGCCATAGGTCAGCTGCGCTTGCGGGACGAGCGACCAGTTGCCCGACAGTGCGATGCGCTGCCCGACTTCGATCGAGCCGACGAGCAGGTCGCGGCCAAGATCGTCGGCAACCTCGCCGAGGAGGGCGCTGTCGACATCGACATCGACGTTGCGATAGCGGCCCTGAACATCGAGGTAGAGCCCCGAGGCCGAGGCGAAGGTCATCGCCGCGCCCACGCCGAAGTGGCTGCTGTCGATTTCCCCGTTCCCGCTGACCGCCGACACTTCACCGCTGGTGCGGCCGAGCTCGCCCCAGACCGAAACGGCGAGGTTTTCGCTCATCGCGGCGTCGAAACCGATCTCGCCGCCAAGCTGCGCGGTGTCGAGCGCGAAGCCCGTCAGCGAAGCCCGCGGTTCGAAATGGTCGTTCTGCTGGTCGACACGCATCCACAGGCCGGTGTCGCCCATGCGCGCCTGCCCGCCATGACGTTCGGCGTAGCTGGGCAGTTCGGCATGGAGGCCCATGAGGTGCGGCAGCGCTTCATAGAGCGAGGCCTGCGCGACGATCTGCGAGGCAAGGAAGAGGTCGCCCTCGATCGCTTCGAGATCATAGTCGTAGGCACCGACGCGGAAGGCGCCGCCGTCGAGCACGAATTGGCCGGTGGCCAAATCGCTGTCGGTGTCGATGAGGAGCACGTCTTCGCCATTGGTGGCGGTGCCGATGAGATCGAGCTCGATGGTCGCGCCGCCGACGAAGGCATCGGCGGTGACGAGATCGGCGCTCGCCGTGCCGAGCTCGATATCGAAGCCGAACACCGAGGTCCCGCCTGCGTTGAGCGTGCCGTCGACGGCGAAGAGGCCGTCGGTCGCACCGTCGATCATGGTGACCGTGCCGTCGATGAAGGCATCGCCGGTGACGAAGGCGCCCGCGCTGGCATCGAGCAGCGAGTCGGCGTCGAGGTAGAAGTCGCCGTCCACGCCGAAGCCGGTCATGGCGGTCAGCGTCGAGCCAGTGAGGACATAGAGTTCCGCGGCCAGCGTTCCTCCCATGTCGATGACGCTTTCATCGCTGATCTGGACCGTCTCGAAGCCGGTGATCAGGTCGCCATCGGCGCTCGCTTCGATCTCGACGAGGGCGAGGCTGTCGTCGCCCTCACCGCCCTCGAGCGCTTCGGTGCCGGTAAAGCCACCGGTGAAGACGAGCACGTCGTCGCCTGCCCCGAGGTCGACCGAGATCAGGCCGGTGACGTTGGCGATCGAAACGCCGTCGTCGCCGAGGTCGGTCGTGATCGCGCCCACCGTGCCGGTGGTGTCGACGATGACGATGTCCGCACCATCGAGATCGGCGCTGTCGTCCTGACCCGCACCCGAGGTGTTGATCATGCCGACCGAGGCATTGCCGCCCACGGTGACGCTGTCGCTGCCGCCGGCCAGCTCGATAAGCTCGACGGTGGCATCGCCTTCGACCGTGACCGCTTCGTTGAACGAGCAGCCAAGGACATCGGTGTAGCTGTCGGTGCCGTCGATGGTGACGGTGCCAGCGCCGCAGACGCCGAGGTCGGTCGCGCCGACGATATTCGACAGATAATAGCCGTCCGAGCCCTCGAACAGGCTGTAGAGCACGCCATCGCTGATGATCGGTGCCGCAAGGTCGAACACGCCCGTGTCCGAGCCCGCCATGTCGAGCACGTTGACGAGGAGCAGGCCTTCGCCGTCGGTGAACAGGCCATCGTCATCGGCATCGAGCGCAACCGCGCTGGCACCGCCGACGAAGTCGAGGAAGATGGTCGTGGCACCGGTGCCAAGGACGGCGGTGTCGATCATCAGCATGTCGGCTTCGAGCGTGGCGAGGTCGACGTCGCTGTAGAGCTCGCCGCCGTTCGACAGGTAGACGCCCTCGCCATCGGTGCCGGCGGTGTCGCTGCCGGTGATGACGATGATGTCGCCCGCGACCGGACCCGTGCCGCCCGTCAGCGCGTCGGCCATGACGATGGCACCGGCGTTCTCGAAGGTTTCGAGACCCAGGAACTGCGCCTGTTCGACGCCCGCCGCCGCGACCGAGGTGCTGGCGAGCGCGCCGGTGTCGTCGATCGTGGTCGGCGCGGTGTCGTCGTCGGTGCCGGCCGAGAAGCCAGCCATGTCCTCGACGGTGAGGAGACGCACGACCATGCCGGCTTCGTTGACGAACAGGTCGGTGCCCGCGCCGAAGTCGTTGATGGCAACGCCTTCGGTGTCGCGCACGCCGTTGAAGTCAGTGTCCGCGAAGTTGCGCAGGTTCACGCTCAGCGCCGAGCCATTATAGAAGGTGTCGTTGCCAGCCCCGAAGGTCATGTAGCCGGTGACCGTGCCGTCGTTGTAGACGGTGGTGTCGCCGCCGGCGGACAGGAACGCCGCGTCGCTCGACGCGCCAAGATTGGCGTCGCTGCCGAGCGTGACGGTGACGCCGTCGAGGCCGCCCACGACCATCCCGTACTCGGCGCCGTAGACGGTGCCGAGCGCGGTCACGTCGACCGACCCGTTGATGGCGAAGAACGTGCCGGCATCCCAGCCGGCCGCCACGATCCCGCGACCCGTGGTGCCGCCCCCGACGACGTCGCCGGTCGCCGTGATCGTGATGTCACCTCCGGCAGTGCTCGGGAAATGGTAGGCCGCGATGCCGGTGTAGTTGAGGCCGAACACGTCGCCCGCGGTGATGGTAATGTCACCACCAGCAGTGCCCTGGACGGCGTCGATGCCCGAGTTCCCCGTCACCGTGCCGCCGGCAATGATCGTGATATCGCCAAGGCCATAGGACGAGGCCTGGATGCCCGTGGCGGAGGTGGTGGCCACGACCGCGTCGGTGGCGATACGAATGTCACCCGTGCCGTAATGATAAGCCGCAATGCCGTAACTGGTGGCGCTCACGAGGTCGTGGGCGGTAATGGCGATATCACCCAACCCGTTGTGAACTCCGCCGAGACCGTAATCGGTGGCCGTCACGGCGCCGTCGGCCGTGATCTGGATATCGCCGACGGCCGAAGAACCAGACCAGCCGACGATGCCGTTGCGACCGCTCACGGTCGACCGCGCGTGGATCGTGGACGCGCCACCATGGTTTTCGGCATAGAGACCGGCATCGTAGCCGCCGGACAGTGCGCCGTTGATCGTCGCCGTGATATCGCCGCTCGTGCCATTGTTGTTCACCAGCTGGATCGCATCGCTGCCACCCGTGACCGCCCCGGTGTTGAGGAGGATGTCACCGCCCCCCGAGCTGGTGGCCTGGATACCGATGAAGCCGCCGTTGACGAGCTGCGTCGTCAGGATGTCGGTGATCCCGACACCGGCATTGTCGGTCTGGATCCCGTAGGTTCCTCCCGAGACGGTGCCGAGCGCATCGATGTCGATGCCGCCAGCACCATCCTGGTCGGCATAGATGCCCACCGTCGTGCCCGACACGGCTGTCGCTGCATCGATGTCGATGCCAAGGCCGTTGTTGTAGGTCGCGATGCCGGCACCGTTGGTGCCGCTGACGGTGTCGCGGGCGAAGACGACCACATTGCCGCCCGACGCCGCCGAGGCGCTGATGCCCCCGGTGCCGCTGACCGCGCCATCGGCATCCACCGTGACCGAACCGTTCGCGGTGTAGGCCTGGATGCCGAGGCCGTTCGTCGACGTGACCGCCCCGTTGGCGTCGATGTCGATGTAGCCGTCGAAGGCCGACGCCCAGATGCCATTGCCGAACGTCGAAACGTCGCCGTCGGCCTGGATGTCGATATTGCCCTGGCCGGCGCCATGATAGGCCGCCCAGGCGGTCACGCCGGCGCCGCCGCTGGACGTCACGTCGCCCGTCGCGTGAATATCGATATTCCCGCTGTAGCCCTGAATGGCGTAGATGCCGTTGCCGATTGCATCCACGGCCGCCGTGTCGATGAAGGTGGTCACCGACGAATCGCCGACGCTGTTGTAGGCGTAGACGCCGCTTGCTGCGGTGATGGTGCCAAGCACGTCGATGTCGATGTCGCTCGGCGAGACCGAGCGGACGTACACGCCCCAGCCGTTGGTGCTGTCGATCGTGCCGGCGACGGTGACGTCGGTGCCACCCTGCGCCGTATTTGAGTTGTAGACATAGACACCGTTGCCGACCGCGTCGATCGAACCGGAGAGGTCGATGTCGACCGCGCCAGTGCCCGAATTCACGATGCTGATGCCAGCACCCGCGGTGGTGACGATGCTGGTCGCATCAATGTCCACCACACCATCGCCCGACTGGTCGATTTTGATGCCGCCGTCGAGCCCAACCGAATAGAAGCCGCCGGAGATCGTCTCGGTCGCGAGGATATTGACCGCACCGCCGTCGTTATCGACGTAGATGCCGGTGCCAGTCGCGTTGATGGCTTCGTTGACGGTGATGTTGGTGTCACCGGTCCCGAAATTGTTGACGTGAATACCGATGATGTCGGCCTCGATGAGGCCGTTCGAGGTGATGAAGATGTCACCGGCGTTGTAGACGTTGGCGAAGATGCCGGTGCGGTTCACGTCCATTTCAGCGGTAGTGATGATGAGATCGCCGCTGCCGTAATGCTGCGCATCGATGCCGTCGCCGTCACCGGCCACGGTGATCTTGCCGTTGGCGGTCACGTTGACATCGCCCGTCGTGGTCGCAGCGGTGTTGACGTAAATGCCGTCCGAGGTGCCAGCCAGCGTCGTGGTAATGCTGCCATCGGCAGTGACCGTCGTCGCGCCGGTGCCATCGTGATCGACATAGATGCCGTAATTTCCGCTCGAGACGGCATTGGCAAGCACGGTCACGTCGGTCGCGGCAGGGGCGGCGTCAACGTAAATGCCGCGGTTGGTGCCGGTGACGAGGCCGTCGGTCGTGATATCGACCGCGCCTGCGCCGTTCTGGAAAACAGCTACGCCGTCGCCGCTCTGCGCTGCGACATTGTTGAGCGCGAGGATCGTGTCGCCAGTGCCATTCTGATCGACGCGAATGCCGTTGACCGCGCCGGTCAGCTGACCGGTCGAGGTGACCGAAACGGTGCCGCCAGCGCTCTGGACGTAGATCGCGCCGCTCGATTGACCGGTGACGTCGCCGACGTTGATGGTGGTGACGCCGGTGCCGTTCTGGACTGCTTCGATACCGCGAACCGCACCCGTGACGGTACCAGCCGCCGTGATCAGAAGGTCGCCGCCCGCGTTGGTCGCTTCGATCGCGTCACCCGCCGTGCCAGTGACGTTGTTGACGGTGAGCGTGAGGTTGCCCGCGCCGAGATTGCCGGCGTCGATGCCGATCTCGCCGGTGACGAGCCCACTCGAATCAAATTCCAGGCCGGTACCGTTGCTCGACAAGGTAACGGCCTCGCCGTTGGTCGCGGTGACATTGTCGACCTCGACGTCGACATAGCCGCCGGTGCCCGTCGCCCGCAGCGTGCTGTAGAACGCTTCCAGATTGCCGTTCACGTCGACGAAAATGTCGCCATCGTTGGTGCTGGCGTTGATCGCAAGATCCTCGGTCACCGAGACGTTGCCGGTGACATTAATGTCAACGTTGCCGACATTCGCCTCGCCGGTGATGCCGACGCGACGCGCAGTGACGTTGCCGACGACATCGACGTCGATGTTGCCGGTCGCGCCTGCTGCTGCGGCCGCGGCGACGATGCCGTAGAGATTGGTAGCGGTGACATCGCCCGCGATGTCGACGACCACGTTACCTTGGCCCGAGGACGTGCGGACCATCCAGATGCCGGTATTGACGCCCGCAAACACGTCACCGATGAGATCGAGACGCAAGTCGCCGGTCGAGGAATCGCGCACCTCAATGCCCGATCCGTTCGCCCCCGTCACATGACCGACAATCGTCATGACGACCGAACCCGTGCCATAATCGTTGATAAAGACACCAGTTCCCGACAGCGAATTTACACTCCCGAAAATATCCGCGTTGATCCCTCCAGGTCCAGAATTCTGCATCCGGATGGCGCCCGCATTGCCGCTGACCGATCCGATCTCCACATCGATCTGACCGCTCGCGCCATTGGAGAGGTTCATCCCGTAAGCGGAGCCAGAAAGACTGACGTTGCGCATGTTGATGTCGATACCGTTCGAAGCGGTCACGGTAAGCGCCGAACCGCTGGTCGCCGTATACGTGCCTGCACCCGTGCCGAAGCCATAACCGGCGCTATATTGCGTGACCTCTACCGCGCCCGAGGTCTGGGTCAGCGTGATCAAGTTGCCGGGAATGGACGTCGACATCTCGAACGGCGAGATGAGGTGGAGAATGAGCGGCGAGGAGCTGCCCGACCCGTTGAAGTTGATGGCGGTCGACTTCGGAGCACCATTGTCTTCGCAGTCGTAGTGATTTGTGATCCCGGCGTACACGTAGCAATAGTCTTCGGCAGCTGCCTGCTGCGGGAGCACTGCGGCCGAACCCGCCAGCGCGACGACCGATGCGGACCATTTGAGCGAGCGAAGGCGATTGGCCTGACGGGACATAGATACAACTCCACAAACACGCGCCCCGCACGTGCAGGAGCGACGATCGTTTCCACAAATTTTCCGGAAAAGCCGGGCCACGGACGCAGCCCCCCCCCTCCCCGAGTACGATGCCCGATAGACTGGAATGTTGACCGCGTTCAACCCATTAAATTTAATTAACGATTAATGCGTGCTTGAAAGCCACATCAGTCGTTTATCCGACATTCCCGCCATCGGTCGGCTGCCGACCATGAGCAGGGGCGGATAAGCAAAAAGGCGGCCCGACGCGAGGTCGGAGCCGCCTTTTGATTGTCCCGTGATCGGGAGGTCATGGTGGGCGTGGCAAGGATTGAACTTGCGACCCCTACGATGTCAACATAGTGCTCTACCACTGAGCTACACGCCCATGACGGAGGCGGCATTTAGGAAAGGATCGCCGCCTTGCCAACCCCTTTTTTCCGCTTTCGCGAAAAAGCCTTACAAGCGGCCGTGCTGGTCCTCGGTCTGGAACATCCGATCCACCTCGGCGACAAGGTCCTTCAAATGGAAGGGCTTGGACAGGAGCTTGGCCTCGGGCGCGGTGCGACCGGCCTGGAGCGCGACGGCGGCAAAGCCCGTGATGAACATCACGCGGATGGCGGGATCGAGCGCGCTCGCCTTTTGCGCCAGTTCGATCCCGTCCATTTCGGGCATGACGATATCGGTGAGGAGCAGGTCGTACTTCCCCTCCTCGAGCAGCGGCAGCGCCTTGGTGCCGCAATCGACCGCGACGACCTCATAGCCGACGCGTTCGAGCGCGCGCGCCAGATATTCGCGCATCGACTGATCGTCTTCGGCTAGCAGTATCCTCGACATATTTTCCCTATGCGCCTGTCGCGGACAATTTTCCAGTCGTTAAGGATGATGAGGACGCGACTGTCACAAAGTGGTACGTCCGGGCCACGATGCTGCCCGACGCCGCCCTCCCCGCCCCGATCGTGATCGCCCCCCGCAGTAACAGTCCGCTGCTCCTGTCGGTGCCGCATTCAGGGCGCGATTGCCCTCCGGCTCTGGCGCGGCAGGTGCATGGAGGTGCGCGGGCGCTGGCGGCGCTGGCCGACCCTTATGTGGACAGATTGGTCGCGCCGCTCATCGAGGCGGGGCATGGCGCCGTGGTAGCGCGGACACCGCGCGCCGCGCTCGACCCCAATCGGGCGCCCGACGAGCGGGTTGCCGCCCTTCATCCCGGCACACCCCCCGCGCCGCCAGGTAGCAAGGCCGCGCATGGGCTCGGCATCGTGATCGCCAAGGGTGCGGGGAAGTCACTGTGGAAGGAACCTGTCCCCCTGCCCGCCCTCGAGCAGCGCATCGCCGATGCCTGGACGCCCTATCATGCAGCGCTCGAGCGGATGATCGACGAGACGGTCGAGCGCCAGGGCGCGGCGATTCTGCTGGATTGTCATTCGATGCCGCCCAGGAAACGGGGGTTGCCGCGCTTGGTGCTTGGGGATCGGCATGGCAGCAGTGCAGCGCCGTGGGTTGGCGCGGCGGCCGTCGCGGCAATCGAAGCAGCGGGGCTCGAGGCGGGATTGAACCACCCTTATGCGGGCGGCGAGATCGCGCGGCGTCACGGCGCCCCGACGCGCGGCGTCCATGTCCTGCAGCTGGAGATCGATCGGTCGCTTTATCTCGGCAGGGCCCTGCGCGTGCCGGGGAGCGGGATGGGACGGATCACGCGGCTGGTCACGGCCATTGCCGCCAGAATCGAGGCGGCGCTTCCATCAGGCGAGCGACAGGCGGCCGAATGAAAAAGGCCCCGCCTCCCATGGGAAGCGGGGCCATTTTTCAGCGCACCGCGGCGAGGCTTTCACACCGCCGCGGCGAGGTCGGGCTTACGCCTTTTCCTTCTTGCCCTTGGCAGGCTTGTCACCCTTGGTGCCTTCGAGTTCCTCGACCGACACCGGGCCCTTGCCGGCGCGAACCTGACGCGCGAAGATGTCGCGGATCTGGCCGAGCGAGAAGAGGTGCGCGATGACGATCGGCAGCATGCCGTTCTGGTTCATCTTGCGCAGCTGGTCGCCCTTCAGTTCACGGAACTTGGCTTCGTCGATCATCTTGAAACCGCGATAGAGATAGGGCTTGTCCATGCCATCGGGCTGGATCGCCACTTCGCCGTCCATGAGGATGTCGAGCTTCTTGAGTTCTTCGACGAAGGCGCCGGTGCGCTGCGCCGAGGTTTCGAACTGCTCGCAGAACTTGAGGATGTCCTGGGTGCGCTGCGAGGGCGCATCGCCGTCGAACAGGGCATCGCCTTCCTTCTCGTCGAGCACGCCCGAGGTCGGGTCGATGCACAGCGAGAGCTCTTCCGAATCCTTGCGCAGGCGGGCGAGCATGAAGGGATAGCGGCGCAGGTAGGCCGGCAGGTATACCTTGTTGTCGACGAGATTGCCTTCGTCGTCGAAGAAGGCGTTGGCGCCTTCGTTGAGGCCCATCAGCGCGATCGGCAGCATGTTCTCGCCGGTGGTGAAGACGATCGGGAAATGGCGCTGGAGCAGCGGGATTTCCTCGACGGTCACCGGAACCGCGTGCATCTTCGCAGCGAACGGCATCTTGTCGAAGGTCTTGACCTTCATCTTGCCATGCTTGTCCTTGGTAATCGGCTCGAGGTCGTTGTACATGACCGGCAGAACCGACTTGGGCGCTTCAGTCGCCATTTCCAAAATCTCCTGGAAGTGTTGTTCGGCAAGCCACGGTTGAACGCCCCCGGCCCGCCGTTGGGGTAAATGTCGCGAGTGCCATCTAGAGACTCTTGCGACAGGGTGCAAGCAGCGCCATGCACAGGGAAAAATCAAAAATTCATTTACGGTTCAATTGCCAAGTGGCAATCGCACGAGCCAATGAGAGCGAGCCAATGATCCTAAGCGCGATGGCAGCGCTGCTGCTCGGCACCGCCGACCAGCCCGAGCGAATGCTGCGCCGCGCGCCCGAAACGGCGCCGCGGGTGCGCCGCGTGGTCATCCGCAACCAGCTGGTTATTCGCGTGCCGATCCGCCCCAAAAGGTCGGAGCCGCTGCAATTTTCGGTCGAGCGCGGGCCGCGTTGTTTCGATAGCGCACGGATCGCCGGGGCCCGGCTCGTCGGACCGCGCAGCATCGATTTCCTGCTCGAGGACAACAGCCGCATGCGGGTAACGATGGATGCGCGCTGC
Source organism: Sphingomicrobium arenosum (assembly GCF_026157085.1). Taxonomy (NCBI): domain Bacteria; kingdom Pseudomonadati; phylum Pseudomonadota; class Alphaproteobacteria; order Sphingomonadales; family Sphingomicrobiaceae; genus Sphingomicrobium; species Sphingomicrobium arenosum. The sequence goes on along the minus strand of NZ_JANPVN010000001.1, from coordinate 283,614 downwards.
CCGAGCCTCGATTTTTACGGCGGTTTCTACGTCCAGCCCGACGACGAGCGTTTGTGCGCGCGGCGCGACGTCATTCGCACGCGGATGGGCGGCTCGTGCCGGATCGAGCGGTTCCAGCGGTTGCGCCCCGTCGCAGGGCAAACCGCCTCCCAGAACGACTGAACCGAGGTCAAATCTTGACCTTTGCCCTATTTGCGGGCAAGGCGCGCGGGCAGGTTCTCGCCTGCTTCTTGCTTTGATTTTTTCCGGATATTTTCATGGGTTTTGCCGAACTCGGCCTTTCTGACGAACTTTTGCGCGCGGTCGAGGACAGCGGCTATACCGACCCGACCCCGATCCAGGCCAAGGCGATCCCGCCCACTCTTATGGGCAAGGACCTCATCGGCATTGCGCAGACCGGGACGGGCAAGACGGCGAGCTTCGTTCTCCCCATGATCGATGTTTTGGCGCAGGGACGCAGCCGCGCGCGCATGCCGCGCAGCCTGATCCTCTGCCCGACCCGCGAACTGGCGCAGCAGGTCAGCGAGAATTTCGAAAAATACGGCAAGTATCACAATCTCTCGATGGTGCTGCTCATCGGCGGGGTGCAGATGGGCGACCAGGTCAAGGCGCTCGACGGCGGCGTCGACGTGCTGATCGCGACGCCAGGCCGCCTGCTCGACCTTTTCGAGCGCGGCAAGATCCTGCTGACCGCCTGCGACCTGCTCGTCATCGACGAGGCCGACCGCATGCTCGACATGGGGTTCATACCCGATATCGAGAGCATCTGCCTCAAGCTGCCCAAGGAGCGTCAGACGCTCCTGTTTTCGGCGACCATGCCACCGCCGATCAAGAAGCTGGCCGATCGCTTCCTGACCGATCCCAAGACGGTCGAGGTGGCGCGCGCGGCGACCACCAACAAGAATATTGAACAGATCGTCGTGCCGGTGACGCCGCGCGACAAGCGCGCGGCGCTGCGCGAGATCCTGCGTCTACCCCAAACCGAAACGGCCATCGTCTTTTCCAATCGCAAGACAACCGTGCGCGACTTGGCGACCGATTTGCAGCGCTCGGGCTTCAATGTCGGCCAGATCCAAGGCGACATGGACCAGGCCAATCGCATCGCCGAACTCGACCGTTTCAAGAATGGCGAGATCAACGTGCTGGTGGCGAGCGACGTAGCGGCGCGCGGGCTCGACGTGAAGGGCGTGTCCACGGTCGTCAATTTCGACGTCCCCTTCCATCCCGACGATTATGTCCACCGCATCGGGCGCACCGGGCGCGCGGGCGCGACGGGCGTGGCCTACTCGCTAGTGACGCCGGCGGACGAGGAATTGATCGAGACGATCGAGAAGCTGACCAAGCATAAGATCAAGCGTGTCGGCGGTTCGGCTGCGGCGGCGAAGGTCAAGGCTCAAGCCGACAAGAAGCCGAAGCGCAAGCCTGAGCCGGAGCCTGAGCAGCACGATGCGCAGGTCGAAGATGATGCGCCCAAGCGGTCGCGCCGCAAGAAGGCCGAGAAGGATGCGCCCCGCGCGGAGAAGCCCAAGGGGCGCGGCAAGGCCAAGCGCGACGCAAATGACGATGCGGACGATGCATCGCTCTCGCCTTCGAACAGCGTGGTGCCGACCTATAATAATGACTGGAACGGGCCCCTGCCCGACTTCCTGCACGTCGGCACGAAGGGCTAGGCCACTCGCCGTTTCCGGCTAGCGCGTACGCTGGTCGGGGCGTTCCCAATAGTCGGGCGCATATTCGAACAGGCACAGTTCCGCCGAGGTCGCCGGCCCCTGGTCGGCGCGGTCGATGACGCGCGCGGTGGGGCCGTAGCCGGGTTGGTCGACGATGGCGGTTTCGCACGGGCCGCCGGTAAGCGCGATCAGCATGGGCTGGCCACTGCCCTGGAGCGGCAGGTCGGCGACGCCGTCGAGGAAGGTGAGATAGGTCACCGCGCCGGGAAAGAGTTCGACTTGCTCGCCATGCTCGGCGATCCAGCGCGCGGCGGCGGCTTCGCCGTTACGGCTGTGCGGATAAGCGGCGATGGTGGCGAGCCCGAGGATGAGATGGAAGGCGAGCAGCGCATAGCCAAGCAGTGCGGTGCGGCCATCGGGACGCGCCGCGACGAGCGCCCCCAAGGTCAGCGCGGCGAGCGCACCCGCGCTCATGAACATTCGTGCCTTCGGATCGACCGCGAGGCCCCAGGTGAGGAGGATGATGAAGAGTCCGGTACCGAGCGCGGCGCGGGCGAGGATGGTGCGTGTCTCGGGCGACAGGCGACGGCGCAACAGCAGGGTGCCGAACAAGGCGGCGATGAGGAGTGGCCCGAGCCGCTGGCCCGCCAGCACGTTGAGCCATCCGTCGATGGGCCAGAACAGCTCGATCCCCATCTCGCGGCGCCAGGCGGCGATATAGGCCGGATTGAACAGCGGCGAGGCGCTGGTGTCGAACCCTTCGGGCAATTCGGTCGAGGGAATGCCGGTGTGTGACAGCGCCAGTGTGTAGCGACCGAGCGGATCGCCGGTGGCGATGGCATAGGCTGTCATTTCTGCGCCGAGAACGGCGACGAGGCCGCCGATGGCCCAGAGGAGCGGTTTGCGGCGCTCCTTGTCGAGGAACAGCCAGGCGAGCGCGCTGACCCCGAGGAAGAGGATCGAGGTGTTGCGGGTGGCGACTGCCAGTGCGGCGAGCATGCCACCGACAAACGCCCAGCGCGCCGAGCCGCGGCGATAGGCGATCGTGGCGGCGGTCAGTGCGAGCAGCTGGAAGGCGAGCTCGGTCACGTTGGGATTGGGGGTCAGCGCGAAGGTCGCGACGATGGGTGTTGCGGCGATAGCGACGAGCGCGGCGACGCCCGCGCGCCAACCGAACCAACGCGTGCCAAGAGCGGCGATGCCGACGAGGAGGAGACCGAAGCTGAGGCTCGATCCGACGGCGACGCTGGCGCGGCTGTCACCGAAAAGGGCGAGCGCGGCGGCAACGGGAGCGATGACCGGCCAGCGGGTCTGCCAATGATCGGTCGGGAGGCAGGGCCCGCCTGCCTCTACCCAGCAGCGCGCGGCGGCGAGATAATGCTCATCGTCAGCGCCCGAGCCGACATAGCCGACCGGGTTGAGCCACAGGCAGAACAGCGCAAACAAACTCGCGAGCGCAAAGGCGATGCGTTGCTGGCGGGCGTCGGCGGCCGGGCGGGTGACGTTGTCCATCTTCATCCCCGCCTTGGTGGCGCCAACAGGGTAAAGGCAGCGTTAAATGTCGCGCGCACGATAGCGGACAAGCGCGGCATCGGCATGGGCATCGAAGCGCCCTTCGGCAATCGCCTCGCGCATCATCCGCATCCAATCCTGATAGAAATGGAGATTGTGCCCGGTCATCAACTGCGCGCCGAGAATCTCGCCCGAGCGGACGAGATGGTGGACGTAAGCGCGGCTGAAGTCGCTGCAGGTCGGGCAGGCACATTCGCTGTCGAGCGGGGCTTCGTCCTCGGCGAATTTGGCGTTGCGGATGTTGATCGGTCCATCGCGTGTGAAGGCCTGACCCGTGCGGCCCGAGCGAGAAGGCAGGACACAATCGAACATGTCCACGCCGCGGCGCACTGCCTCGATGAGGTCGTCGGGCTTGCCGACGCCCATGAGGTAGCGCGGCTTGTCCTGCGGGAGCATGGGGGCGGCGAAGTCGAGGGTTTCGCACATCTTCTCATGACCCTCGCCAACCGCGAGGCCGCCGACGGCATAACCATCGAAGCCGATCTCGAGCAGCTTGTCGGTCGAAATGCGCCGCAGATCCTCGTAAATCGAGCCCTGCTGGATACCGAAAAGCGCCGAGCGGCTGGCATGCGCTTCGCCGCTGTCGAAGCCGTCGCGGCTGCGTTTGGCCCAGCGCATCGACATGAGCATCGACTTTTCCGCGACCTCGTGAGTGGCGGGATAGGGTGTGCATTCATCGAAGGCCATGACGATGTCGGAGCCCAACTTGCGCTGGATCGCCATCGATTCCTCGGGGGTGATCATGTGGCGCGAGCCGTCGAGGTGCGACTTGAAGGCAACGCCGTCCTCGGTGATCTTGCGAAGGTCGCCGAGGCTCATCACCTGATAGCCCCCGCTGTCGGTGAGGATCGGCTTGTCCCAGTTCATGAACTTGTGGAGCCCGCCCAATCGCTCCATCCGGTCGGCGCCGGGGCGGAGCATCAGGTGATAGGTATTGCCGAGGAGGATGTCGGCCCCGGTGGCGGCAACCTCGTGCGGGCGCATGGCCTTCACCGTGGCGGCAGTGCCCACGGGCATGAAGGCGGGGGTCTGGATGACGCCGCGCTGCATGGTGATGGCGCCGCGGCGGGCAGCGCCGTCGGTCGCGGAAATTTCGAAGGAAAAGCGTGACATGGCCGCGCCCTTAGCGGGGAAGTCGGCGCGTTTCCACTATTAGCGGAAGGACCTCGCCATCGGGCGCTCGGAAAAGGCATCTCGCCGCGCCTGCCGGAACGAGGCAAGTCGTCGGCTCGTTTCAGGGGCATAACGTAAAAAGAGGAGCGAGACACATGGGACTGTTCGACATTTTCAAGAAGGATGACGGCAAGGAACTGTTCGACGAGGCGTCGGATGCCGAAGTGAAGGCCGAGAGCATCCGCCGCGAAATCGAGCGCATGGGGCTCGAAGGCGACATCAAGGTTCGCGTGGAGGGCGACCGGGTGAAGATTTCGGGCAAAGTGCCGGACCAGGCGACCAAGGAAAAGCTGCTGGCGATCGCCGGCAATACCAAGCACATTTCGGGTGTCGACGATGACGAGCTTGCCGCAACGCGCGGCGGGACGGCTGCCAATTGGCACCGCGTCGAAAGCGGCGACACGCTGTCGAAGATCGCCAAGGAGGAATATGGCGACGCCAATGCCTATATGCGCATCTTCGAGGCGAACAAGCCGATGCTCGAGGATCCGGACAAGATCTATCCGGGGCAGGTCCTGCGCATCCCGCAGGAGGAAGGCGCCCTCGCCTAACCCCTACCCTTCAGGCAGCAGCAGTGAGCTGTCGCCGTAGGAATAGAACCGATAGCCGCCTGCGATCGCATGATCGTAGGCGGCTTTCATTGTCGGCAGCCCCATCAGCGCGCTGACGAGCATGAAGAGGGTCGACTTGGGGAGGTGAAAGTTGGTCATGAGGCCGCCGACTGCGCGGAACTTGTAGCCCGGCGTGATGAAGATCGACGTGTCGGCGGCGAACGGGTGGATGACGCCATCTTCGTCGGCGGCGCTTTCGAGGAGGCGCAGCGCCGTGGTGCCGACGGCGATGAGCCGCCCTCCCCGTGTCCGCACCGCGTTGAGGCGGGCGGCGGTCTCGGCATCGATGCGGCCGAATTCGGCGTGCATCTGATGATCGTCGGTATCGTCGACCTTGACCGGCAGGAAGGTGCCTGCGCCGACATGGAGGGTGAGGGTTTCGCGGCCGATACCTGCGGCGTCGATCTTCTCGATGAGGCGGTCGGTGAAGTGCAAGGAGGCGGTCGGCGCGGCGACGGCGCCCTCCTCTCTCGCGAACATGGTCTGGTAATCCTCGGCGTCAGCCTCGTCCACGCCGCGCTTGGAGGCAATATAGGGCGGGAGCGGCATGGTGCCGGCGCGGGTGAGGAGCAGTTCGACCGGCTCCTCGCCCTCGAAGCTGAGGAGGATGCTTCCGTCGGCGGCGCGATCCGAAGCGATAGCGGTGACGCCCTGGCCGAAGTCAATGCGGTCGCCCTCGCGCACGCGCTTGGCGTTGCGGATAAAGGCGCGCCAATCGCGCGTGCCTTCACGCTTGTGCAGGGTCGCGCCAACCTTGGCCTCCCCACGCCGGCCCTCGAGCTGCGCGGGGATGACCTTGGTATCGTTGAAGACAAGGCAGTCTTCGGGACGCAGCAGATCGGGGAGGTCGAGCACGGCCTTGTCGGCGATCCGATCGCCATGGACGAACAGCATCCGGGCCGCATCGCGCGGGCGCACGGGGCGCAGCGCGATACGGTCTTGCGGAAGCTCGAAGTCGAAGGCGTCGACTTTCATCGCGGTCCTAGCCCTCGGGCTGTTCGACGGTCTCGGCGGTGGTGGCGGCGACGGCCGGCGTAGCGGGCAGCGAGCCGCCGATACGCGCGGTGACGATCTTGGTCGGGTTGGCCGGAGGCTCGCCCTGGTTGATGGCGTCGACCGTGTTCATGCCGCGCTTCACGCGCCCGACGACGGTGTAATTCTCGTCGAGGCGGAAGTTGGGGGCGAGCATGATGTAGAACTGGCTGTTGGCGCTATTCTCGTCATTGGCGCGGGCCATGGCGAAGACGCCGCGAAGGTGAGGCAGGGTAGAAAATTCGGCCGGCAGATCGGGAAGTTCCGAACCGCCCTGACCGTTGCCCAAGGGGTCGCCGCCCTGCGCCATGAAGCCGGGAATGACACGGTGGAAGGTCAGGCCGTCATAGAAGCCCTGGCTGGCAAGCGTCTGGATGCGAAAGACATGCTGCGGCGCGGCATCGGGGCGCAACTGGATCTCGATGATGCCGCCATTGTCGAGCGTAAAGGTCAGCGTGTTGGCCGGATCCTGCGCGACCTCGGTAGGCACCCGGCCGTGGCTGAGCTCGGGGACATAGGCGCGAATCTTGCTGCGGTCACGATCCTGCGCCGTGCCTGGCGCGGCGATCATCGAAAGCGCGGCGAGGCCGATGGTAACTTTACCGATAGTTTTGAACATCTTATTCCTTCCTCCCCAAGAATCATGCGCTGTCTAGCGAGACGATCCGGATTTGGGAAGTGTCGTTAAAGGGTGGAGCGTGAACCGCGGCTTAGCGAACCGTTTCGGCGGCGACCTTTTGCGCGACGCGCGCGGCGACAGGCGGGGTCACGAACTTGTCGATTGGGCCTCCATAGCGGGCGATCTCCTTGACCAGCCGTGAAGCGATCGGTTGCAAAGAGACGTCGGCCATCAGGAAGACCGTCTCGATCTCGTCGTTCAGCTGCTGGTTCATGCCCGCCATCTGATACTCATATTCGAAGTCGGCCACGGCGCGCAGCCCGCGCACGATCATCGCGGCATTCTGGCTGGCGGCGAAATCCATGAGGAGCGAATTGAAGGTGACGACGGAGGCGCCATCGACGTCGGCAATCGCTTCCTCGACCATGGCGACGCGTTCCTCGAGGCTGAACATCGGCGACTTCGCTGGATTGGTGGTCACACCGATCACCAGCCGGTCGACCAGCCGCGCCCCGCGCCGAATAATGTCGAGATGACCCAAGGTGATGGGGTCGAAGGTGCCGGGATAGACGCCGATGCGCATGACTAGCGGTCCCTCTCGATCGAATAGCGGGCGATGGCGCGCAAAAGGTCGGCTTCCTCGCCGTGGTGGGCGAGATGTTCGATGGCCTGGTCGACGAGCAGTTGCGCCTGTTCGCGGGCGCGGTCCTCGCCCATCAGGCTGACGAAGGTGGCCTTGCCGGCGTCTTCGTCCTTGTGGAGGCGCTTGCCGGCCTTTTCCTCGTCGCCGCCGACGTCGAGGAGATCGTCGGCGATCTGGAAGGCGAGGCCGACGTTGCGGGCGTAGCCGCGATAGGGCGTGCGGTCCTGCGCGTCCTTTTTCGCCATGATGCAGGCGGCCTCGATGCAATATTCGATGAGCGCGCCGGTCTTCAATTGCTGGAGGCGAGTGATGTCGTCGAGGTCGAGGTCACCGACCTTTTCGGCCTCAAGGTCCATCACCTGCCCGCCCGCCATACCCGAGGGGCCGGCGGCGCGAGCGAGTTCGGCGATGAGGTCGCAGCGCACTTTCGCGTCGGCATGGGTCGCCTCGTCGGCGAGGATGCCGAAGGCGAGGTCGTGAAGGCTGTCGCCAGCGAGAACGGCGATGGCCTCGTCATAGGCCTTGTGGAGCGTGGGCTTGCCGCGGCGAAGGTCGTCATCGTCCATGCACGGCAGGTCGTCGTGGATGAGCGAATAGACGTGGATCGCCTCGATGGCCGCGCCGACGCGAAGCGCGCGTTCGGTGTCAATATCGAAGAGGCGGGCGGCGGCGCGCACGAGCAAGGGGCGCATGCGCTTGCCGCCGTCGATCGCGGCATGACACATCGCTTCGTAGAGCGGGTCGCGGGCATCGCCGGGACTGGCGAGCAATTCCTTGAACAACTCGTCGATGGCGGCGGCGGTATACCCCGCTTCCTCAAGCAGGCTGGCGGTCGGCTGCACCATCGGTTCAGCCGGCATCGAAAGGCTCGGTGCCCGAGGGGGCGTTTCCGCCCTCGCCGCCGGTGATCTTCTCGATCCGCACGCGGGCATCGTCGAGCCGGGCCTGGCAATGCTTTTTCAACTCCTCGCCGCGCTGAAAAAGGGCGATCGAAGCATCGAGCTTCTCATCGCCACTCTCCAGCCGGCGCACGATCGCCTCGAGTTCCTCGAGCGCGTCTTCGAAGGCCATGTCGGCCACCGGCGTGTGGGTCGGTTCGGTCATGCTAGCGACCATGGCGCGTCAGCGAGCCGCAATCAACGGGCGAAAGGATCCTTGATGCCCGGGACGATCTCGGGACGGGTGTCCTCGCCCTCTTCCTCGGCCTTGAGCGCGGCTTCGGCATCGGCGGCAGCCTGTTCGCGTTCCTTGCGCAGCTCGTTGATGAGCGCGTCGCGGTCATGCGCGAGATTGACGTCGGTGACCTCGGCGGCGGTGCCCGCTTCCTTCTGCGCCTTGGCGACGGCGGCATCGAGTTCGCGCTGCGTCGTCAGGCCGAGCGTGACCGGATCCTTGGGCTGGATGTTGGCCATGTTCCAGTGGCTGCGGTCGCGGATGTTGCCGATGGTGTTGCGCGTGGTGCCGATCAGCTTGCTGATCTGCCCGTCGGTCACCTCGGGGTGGTTCTTGATGATCCAGGCGATGCCGTCGGGCTTGTCCTGCCGCTTGGACACGGGCGTGTAGCGCGGGCCCTTGGTGCGGGTCATGGGATCGGGGGCCTTGTGCATCTTGAGATCGTAATTCTCGTCGGCCTGGCCCTTCTCGATCTCCTCATGCGTGAGTTCGCCGGCGCGAACGGGGTCGCGGCCGGTGAGCTTGGTCGAAGCGGTCTCGTCGGCGATGGCCTGCACTTCGAGGACGTGAAGGCCGCAGAATTCGGCGATCTGGCGGAAGCTCAGCGATGAGTTGTCGACCAGCCAGCTGGCGGTGGCGCTGGGCATCAGGGGCTTGGGCTGTTCGGCCATTTTCGGCTCCTCAGAAATAGAAAGGGCCGCCCCTTTTCGGAGCGGCCGGTTATGTTGGGAAGCGATTTACGCCTTTCTTGCCGCTTGTTCAAGTCGGCTTGGATCAGGGGATCAATGCGATCTTGCCGACATGGTCGCCCGCCACCATTCGGGCGTGCGCGGCTTCGACCTCGGCGAGTGGGAAACGCTCGTCCATCACGGGCTTCAGCCGCCCTCCCTCGACGAAGGGCCAGGCGGTGCCGCGGAGTTCGTCGGCCACCATCGTCTTGAAGCGCAAGGAGCGCGCGCGCAGCGTCGAGCCGGTGAGCGTCAGGCGGCGGCGCATGAGCTGGACGATGGGGATGGTCGCCTCGGCCCCGCGCTGGAAGGCGATCGAGACGTGGCGCCCTTCCTCGGCCATGCAGGACAGATTGCGCGGGACATAGTCGCCGCCGACCATGTCGAGCACGATGTCGACGCCGCGACCCTCGGTGATGTCCTTCACCCGGTCGACGAAGTCTTCGGTCTTGTAGTTGATCGCGGCATGGGCGCCGACATCCAATGCCGCCTCGACCTTTTCCTCGCTGCCGCAAGTGACGATGATGGTGACGCCGTAGAGGCGGCACAGCAGGATCGCCATGGTACCGATGCCGCTGGTGCCGCCGTGGACGAGCGCGATGTCGCCCTCGGCGGCAAAACCGCGCTCGAACAGGTTGGTCCAAACGGTGAAGAGCGTCTCGGGCATGGCGGCGGCCTCTGCCATCGACAGCGTTTCGGGGACGGGGAGCGCGGTGCCTTCGGGGACGAGGCAATAGTCGGCATAGGCACCGCCCGCGACGAGGCCGCAGACGCGCGTGCCGAGCGCGGTCCCACAGCCCTCGCCGAGCGCCACGACCTCGCCCGCAAGTTCGAGGCCGAGCACGTCGGTAGCGCCTGGAGGCGGCGGGTAGACGCCTTTCACCTGTAGGAGGTCGGGGCGGTTGACGCCCGCGGCAGCGACCTTGACGAGCAATTCGCCGGTACCGGGGACGGGAAGCGGCCGTTCGACCAGCTCGAGCTGGCCCGGCTCGGGGCTGATCACGCAACGCATCGTCTCGGGCAGGTCACTCGCCATCGTCTCACCCCCAAAATGGCCTGAGTCGCCTTATTGACAGCGCATTCCGGCGGGTCAACGCTGGAGCCATGGATGAAGAAGACGATTTCAAGCCGGGCGAACCGATCGTCGAATTGGGGAAAGAGGATCTCGATCCCTATAGTGTCGAGGAACTGGACGCCCGCATTCGCCGCCTCCAGGCCGAGATCGACCGCGTGACGAGCCACAAGGCAGGCAAGACGAGCCACATGTCGGCCGCCGACGCGTTGTTCAGGAAAGGTTGAAGCGCTGCCGAGCCTCTCGCTCTTGAACCCCTACCCCACCGTTCCGATGTTGATCGGGTAAGGAGATTGAATTCATGCCCAGTTTCGCCCGCGAACTCGAACAGACGCTGCACAACGCGCTTGGCGAGGCGAGCAAGCGCCGCCACGAATATGCGACGCTCGAGCATCTGCTCATCGCGCTCATCGACGACAATCATGCCGCCGCGGTGATGACCGCCTGCGGGGTGGATCGTGACGAGTTGCGCGCCACGGTGAAGCAATATCTCGACGCCGAACTGGGCGCGCTGGTTTCGGACAGCGCGACCGACCCCAATCCGACGAGCGGTTTCCAGCGCGTGGTCCAACGCGCGATCCTGCACGTGCAAAGCTCGGGCCGCGATGAAGTAACCGGCGCCAACCTCCTCGTCGCGCTATTCTCCGAGCGCGAGAGCTATGCGGTCTATTTTCTCCAGCAGCAGGACATGAGCCGATTGGACGCGGTGACCTATATTAGCCATGGCGTTGGCAAGGGCGAGCCGTCCTCGAGCATCGAGCCCGAGGATGACAGCAATGACGGCCCGACCGAGACCAAGAGCTCGGGCGACAAGAAGGAAAGCGCGCTCCAGCAGTTCACCGTCGACCTCAACCAGAAGGCCAAGGACGGCAAGATCGACCCGCTGATCGGTCGCGGCGAGGAAGTCGACCGGACGATCCAGATCCTGTGTCGCCGGTCGAAGAACAACCCGCTTTATGTCGGCGATCCCGGTGTCGGCAAGACGGCGATTGCCGAAGGGCTGGCGCGCAAGATCGTGCATGGTGAAGTGCCCGAAGTCCTTGAGCCGGCCGTCATCTATGCGCTCGACATGGGCGCGCTACTTGCCGGCACGCGCTATCGCGGCGATTTCGAGGAGCGATTGAAGCAGGTCGTGAACGAACTCGAAAAGATGCCGCATGCGGTGCTCTTCATCGACGAGATTCACACGGTGATCGGCGCTGGCGCGACGAGCGGCGGGGCAATGGATGCCTCGAACCTGTTGAAACCGGCACTCTCGTCGGGGGCGATCCGCTGCATCGGCTCGACCACCTACAAGGAGTTCCGGAACCACTTCGAGAAGGACCGCGCGCTGCTGCGGCGCTTCCAGAAAATCGACGTCAACGAGCCGACGGTCGACGAGACGATCCAGATCCTGATGGGCCTCAAGGAGAATTTCGAGGAGCATCACGGCGTCAAATATACCGCCGATGCGATCAAGACGGCGGTCGAGCTGTCGAACCGCTACATCAACGACCGCAAGCTGCCCGACAAGGCGATCGACGTGGTCGACGAGGTGGGTGCGATGCAGATGCTCAAGCCCGAGAACAAGCGCAAGAAGACGATCAACGTCGCCGACATCGAGGCGGTGGTCGCGACCATGGCGCGCATCCCGCCGAAGAGCGTGTCGTCCGACGACAAGCGCGTTCTCGAAAACCTCGAGCAGGACCTGAAGCGTGTCGTCTTCGGACAGGATCTCGCCATCGAGAAGCTGTCCTCGGCGATCAAGCTCAGCCGCGCGGGTCTTCGCGATCCCGACAAGCCGATCGGCAACTATCTCTTCAGCGGCCCCACCGGCGTCGGCAAGACCGAGGTGGCGCGCCAGCTGTCGAGCATCCTCGGCATCCCGCTGCAGCGTTTTGACATGAGCGAATATATGGAGCGCCATGCGGTCAGCCGCCTCATCGGTGCGCCCCCGGGCTATGTCGGCTACGATCAGGGCGGGCTCTTGACCGACGCGGTCGACCAGAACCCGCACAGCGTGCTGCTCCTCGACGAAATCGAGAAGGCGCATCCCGACCTGTTCAACATCCTGTTGCAGGTGATGGACAACGGCAAGCTCACCGATCACCACGGCAAGACCGTCGATTTCCGCAACACGATCCTCATCATGACGACCAATGCGGGCGCCGCCGACATGGCCAAGGAATCGATCGGCTTCGGCAACCTGTCGCGCGAGGATGCGCAGGACGAGGCGGTGAAGAAGATGTTCACGCCCGAATTCCGCAATCGCCTCGATGCGGTGGTGCCGTTCGGCTATCTGCCGCCCGCCGTCGTGGCGCGCGTGGTCGACAAGTTCATCCTCCAGCTCGAAATGCAGCTGGAAGATCGCGGCGTCACCATCGAACTCGACAAGGATGCGCGCGAGTGGCTCACCGAGAAGGGCTATGACAAGCTTTATGGTGCCCGCCCGATGGCGCGTCTCATCCAGGAGAAGATCAAGCAGCCGCTCGCCGAAGAGCTGTTGTTCGGCAAGCTCGTGGATGGCGGCGAGGTCAAGGTGCATCTGAAGGATGGTGCGCCGAACTTCGAGATCGTGCCGACCCCGCCCAAGCCTAAGAAGAAGGCGGCGCCGAAGAAGAAAGCCGCCGCCAAGAAGGACGCGTCGGAAAAGAAGGAAGAGGGCAAGAGCGAGGGCTGAGCCCGGCATCGCGCCCGCCCCTAGCGCCCGACCGTGATCCATGCTTGTGTCGGCCCCCTGACAATCAGGGGGCCGACATATGCATTTCACTCGTCTTTCGCTCACCCTCGCCGCCGCATTGCTCGCGGTCCAGCCGGTCGCCGCGCAGGACAGTGCCTCCACCGGCATCCCCGACACGCGCTTTACCGGCGCCGACCTCTTCAACCTGACGATCGGCAGCGATCCGCAGATCAGCGCCGATGGCAGGCGCATCGCCTATGTGCGGCGCGGCAACGACATCATGACCGATGGGGTGAATAGCCGTATCTGGATCATCGACGTGGCGAGTGGCCGCGAAGTGGCGCTGGCGTCGGGTTCGAGCCCGCGTTGGTCGCCCGACGGCGAGCGGATCGCTTATGTGGCGCGCGACGGCGACGGGCCACCGACGCTCATGGTGCATTGGATTGGCACCGGCCTGTCGAGCGCGCTCACCACCATGGCCGAGCCGCCGCAGAGCATGGCCTGGTCGCCCGATGGGAGACGCCTTGCCTACAGCGCGCACGTGCCTGGCGACGGCGTGAAGCTGGGCAAGCCGCTGACCCCGCCCGAAGGGGCCGATTGGGCAGCACCAGCGCGGATCACCGACAAGGTCAGGTACCGATACGACGGTGCGGGCTATCTCAAGACCGGCTATACGCAGCTGTTCGTGATCGATGCCGACGGCGGCGCGCCGCGGCGACTGACGCACGGGGATCGGCATCATGGCGGCAGCATCGAATGGACGCCCGACGGTCGCACGTTGCTGATCTCGGGCAACCGCGAGGACGATTGGGAGCTCGATCCACGCGATAGCGAGATTTACGCAGTCGATATCGCCAGCGGCGATATTCGCGCGTTGACGGATCGCCACGGCCCTGACGGCAATGCGCAGGTCTCTCCTGACGGACGGCAGGTCGCCTATCTCGGTTTCGACGACAATGCGCTCGCCTACAATCCAAATGCGCTCTACCTGATGAATGCCGACGGTTCGGGCAAGCGACGCATTCTTGCCGATGTCGACCTGAGCTTCGATAGCCTCGAATGGACCGATGCCGGCCTGTTCGCGGGCTATGAGGAGGACGGCGGCTATCGCGTCGCCGAGGTCTCGACGCGCGGCGAGGGCAGCTTGAGCGCGCTGCCGATCGACCTCGTCGACACCTATTATTCGCGGCCCTATGGCGGTGGGCAGTGGAGCGTTGCCGAAGACGGGCGGATCGCTTTCACCACCGGGTCGGCAACGCGGCCGACCGACATTGCTCTTTATGACGGCAGGCGAATGCAGCGCCTCACCGCGCTCAATGACATATTCCTGTCCGGCAAGGCGCTGGGCGAGACGCGGGCGATCGATGTACGGCTGGCCGATGGGACGGTCATCCCGACATGGATCGTGCTGCCACCGGGCTATCGCGAGGGCACGCGGGTACCGACGATCCTCGAGATCCATGGCGGACCCTATGCCGCTTACGCACCCTATTTCTCGTCGGATTACCAGCAATATGCGTCGGCGGGATATGCGACCGTTTTTGCCAATCCCGGCGGATCGACCGGCTATGGCAATGAATTCGCGCAGCGCATCGAGGCCAATTATCCGATCTCCAACCATGACGAATTGATGGCATCGGTCGATGCCGCCATCGCGGCGGGCTATTCGGATCCCGACAATCTGTTCGTCACCGGTGGCTCAGGCGGCGGTATCCTGACGGCGTGGATCGTCGGCAAGACCGACCGGTTCAAGGCGGCCGCGAGCTACAAGCCGGTCATCAACTGGACCAGCATGGCGCTGATGAGCGATGGTGTCGGCTTCTTCGGACGCTATTGGATGGCGGGCGAACCGTGGGAGCGGCCGATGGATTATTGGAACCGCTCGCCGCTGGCGAACATGGAAAGCGTGAATACCCCGACGCTGATGATCGTGTCGGACGAGGATTATCGCACCCCGCGCAGCGAGGCCGAGCAATTCTATGGCGCGCTAAAACTGCGCGGCGTCGATACCGCGCTCATGGTGACGCCGGGCGCGAGCCACAGCGACCTGACGATGAGCCCGTCGCAGCAAGCGGCCAAGACAGCGGCGGTGATCGCCTGGTTCGACAAATATCGACACCGCGACTAGGGGCACCTTCCCTTTCGTAGGTTAGCGCTTATGGTCGGGTCGACCCTTTTATCCAGGAGTGACCCGACCATGATCCGTCTGTTTCTCGGCGCCTCTGCGCTGGCCCTCGCTTCAAGCCCCGCCCTCGCCCACGACCCCGATTTTTCGGTCGAGCGGCTGTCGACCCATGTGCGCACCATGTCCGATGATTGGTTTGAGGGCCGCGCGCCGGGCACGCCGGGCGAGGACAAGACGGTCGCCTATCTGTCGGGCGCCTTTGCCGCTGCGGGCCTCCAGCCCGGGGGCGACCTTCGCGCCGACGGCAGCCGCAAGTGGACGCAGGACGTCATCCTCGCGCGCTCGACGATGGTCGATACGCCGCTGCTCGAGATGAATATCGGCGGCGAAGACGTGATGCTCACGCAGAATGAGGAGCTCGCGATCCGCGCGCCGATCAATGGCGAGGCGCAGGTCGAATTGCAGGACGTGGAGCTCGTTTTCGTCGGTTATGGCACGCATGCGCCCGAGCGCGGCTGGTCGGATTACAAGGACCAGGACCTTGCCGGAAAGGTGCTCGTCATGCTCGTCAACGATCCCGATTTCGAGGGCGGCGAAGGCGATTTCGGCGGGCCGGAAATGACCTATTACGGCCGCTGGACCTACAAATATGAAGAGGCTGCGCGGCGCGGCGCGGCGGGCGTGCTGGTGATTCACGAGACCGAGCCGGCCAGCTATCCATGGGGTGTCGTCGCCAACGGCAACGACCAGACGTTCGACATCGTGCGCGAGAACCCTGGAGCTGCACATTCGGGCATGCAGGGCTGGATGCATCTCGATCTGGCCGAGCGCGTCTTTGCGGCGGCGGGCACCAGCTATGCCGCGGCCAAGGCAGCGGCGCAGCGCAAGGACTTCCAGCCGATGGCGTTGGGCGCGACGATCGACGCCACGCTGCTTGCGCGGCAGGAGCAGATCGCGGCCAAGAATGTCGTCGGCATGCTGCCGGGGAGCGAGCGGCCCGACGAATATGTCGTCTTCACCGCGCACCACGACCACCTCGGCCTCGTCGAGGACCCCGCCGAAGAAGGCGATGCAGTCTATAATGGCGCGCTCGACAATGCGACAGGCACCGCCGCGCTCATCGAACAGGCGCGCGCCTTCGCCGAGGTGGGCGGGGCGAAACGCAGTCTCGTCTTCCTCGCCGTCGGAGCGGAGGAAAAGGGTCTGCTCGGCTCCAAATATTATGCCGCCAATCCGCTTTATCCGCTCGGCAAGACGGTCGGGGTCCTCAATACCGACAGCCTTGGCGTGTTCGGTCCGGCGAGCGACTTCTCGATCAGTGGGACCGCACGGCTCGGCTTGCTCGACCTTCTCGTCGAGGAAGGCGAGGCGTTGGGTCGCAGCTTCGCACCCGACCCGCGTCCCGAGGCGGGCGGCTTCTTCCGTTCGGACCATTTCGCCTTCGCGCAGGTCGGCGTGCCTGCGGTGAGCTATCGCTCGGGCCAGCAGTTGACGGAGGGCGGCGCGGCGCGCGCGACCGAATTGGCGCGCGAATATGTCGCCAACCATTATCACCAGGCGAGCGATGAATGGTCGTCGGACTGGCGCTTCGACGGCATTGCCGCCGACCTCACGCTCATCCACCGCGTCGGTGAACGGCTCGCCAATGGGACGATGTGGCCCAACTGGGCTGTGGGCAGCGAGTTCAGGGCGCTGCGCGACGCGAGTGCGGACGAGCGCGACTAGGATAGGACCGAGCCATGGCGATCACCTTCTACACCAACCCCATGTCGCGCGGCGGGATCGTGCGCTGGGCGCTGCACGAGGTCGGCGCCGAGTATGAGGCGAAGGTGATCGGCTACGGCGAGGAAATGAAGGGCGACTATCAACGAGACATCAATCCGATGGGGAAGGTCCCGGCGATCGTCCATGACGGCAAGGTCGTGACCGAATGCGCGGCGATCTGCCATTATCTCGCCGAAACGCATCCCGATGCCGGCCTCGCTCCGAGGGACGATGAGCAGGCCGCCTATTGGCGCTGGCTATTCTTTGCTGCCGGGCCGCTCGAACAGGCCGTCACCAACCGCGCCATGGGCTTCGAAGTCCCCGACGATCCGCAAAAACGCGGGATGATCGGTTACGGCCACTATGGCCTCGTCATGGATGTGCTCGAGCAGCATTTCGCGCAGAGCGACTATGCGGCGGGCGCACGCTTCACCATGGCCGACGTCTATCTCGGCAGCGCGGTCAGCTGGGGATTGCAGTTCGGCACGGTCGAGGACCGGGCGTTATTGCGCGCTTATGCGGAGCGCGTCACCGATCGGCCCGCGCATCGCGAGGCGCGGGCGATCGACATGAAACTGATGGAAGAGATGCAGGCCGCACAAGGCGGCTGAGCGGGACGCCTTTAGTCGGCGATCAGGATACTGACCGTGCCGCCGTCTTCGGTGGTGGTGGTGAAGCCGCCACCGATATCGGCGGGCGTCACCGACTGGGTCTGGAGGACCATCCAGCGGCCTTTGACGCGCTGTTCGATCTTCAGCGTGACATCGTCCGACCCGCGCGCGCCTGTGGCGGTCACGCGATAATTGCCGTTGACGGTGACCGCGGGGCGTCCGGCGGTGGGACGCAGCGTCGCAGTCCCGCCGTCACCGGAAACATGGAGCGTGGGCGTGGCGAGCGCGAGGAGCAGGGAAATGATCATCCTTCCGTCCTAGCAGGGCCGGCTTGCCCGAAGGTAAAGAAAAAGGGGCCCGGAAGCATCTGCCTCCAGGCCCCTTTCTGTTTGTTCTCGAACGACTAGTCCTGGCTGCCCATGAAGCTGAGCAGGAACTGGAACATGTTGATGAAGTCGAGATAGAGGTTGAGCGCGCCCATGATGATGGCCCGCTGCATCATGTCGGCATCGCGCGCGACATACTGATAGATCGACTTGATCTTCTGCGTGTCATAGGCGGTGAGGCCGGCAAAGATCAGCACGCCGATGGCGCTGATCACGAGGCTCATCGTGCCCGACTGGAAGACAAAGGCGTTGAGCAGCATCGCGACGAGGAGGCCGACCACGCCCATGATGAGGAAGGTGCCCCAGCCCGAGAGGTCCTTCTTGGTGGTGTAGCCGTAGAGCGAGAGCCCCGCGAAAGCGGCGGTCACGGCAAAGAAGGTCTGGGCGATCGAGATGCCGGTGTAGACGAGGAAGATGGTGCTCATCGACAGGCCCATCAGCGTCGCGAAGCTCCAGAAGAGGAGTTGCATCGTTGCGGTCGACATCCGGTTCTGGCCAAAGCTCATCGCGAAGATGATGGCGAGCGGCGAGAGAATGATGACCCACGGCAGGATGCCGCCACCCATGAAGACATCGGCCGCCATGCCCGAGCTGTAGAACAGCATCGCCACGATGCCCGTCAGGAGCACGCCCGACGCCATGTAATTGTAGACGCTGAGCATATATTTGCGCAGACCCGCATCGCGCGCGGCGCGCGGGACGCTGGTCGTCGCGGCGGGGTCCATCCCCATGCGCGTGCGCTCGTCGAACTGATTAGCCATTTGTTCTCCTCTCCGCCCTCCCCCCAGGGGATGAGCTGAATGTGACATGGTTCCATCGAAGAATATCGGGCCGATGCGCTCCGATTTCAAGCAAAACCGGTCGTGTCGACGAAGGCTTTTCGTTAGAAAGCCGGAGATGCATCGTTTGTTTGTCGCCTTCTTGCTGCCCGAACCGTTGATCGAGGCCGTGGCGCCCGCGATGGAAGGCGGGCCCGAGGGGATTCGCTGGGTGCCGGAAGACGATCTCCACTGCACGCTGCGCTTTATCGGCGAGATCGAACGGCCGATGGCCGAGGACGTGGCCGAGGCGCTGCAAGGAATGCGCGCGCCGTCGCTCGAAGTCCACATCGATGGGGTCGGTGTCTTCGATCATCAACGGCACGGCGCCCTGTTCGCTCGGCTCGCGCCCAAGGAACCGCTTCGCGCGCTTCACGACAAGGTCGACCGCGCACTCCAGCGCTGCGGACTACAACCCGAACGGCGCGCCTATCTGCCGCACATCACGCTGGCGCGCTGGTCGGGTGGGCCGATCGACGCGCAGCCATGGGCCGAGCGCTGGGCGGGTTTGTCGAGCAACTCGGTTCGCCTCGATCATTTCACTTTATTCGAGAGCCGCCTCTCGCAACGAGGGCCAAGTTACACAGCGGTGCTCGACCAGCCGCTTGTCGGCTAGGCAGCGCGATGGCGACGACTGCCTTGTTTCCGCGCGCGATGAACCCACATCGGGGCTTGGCCCGTTAGCCATGATAGGCTAGCACGACGGAAAAGAACAAAACGAGAATATCGATATGGCGCTCACCAACATCAGCGTGCGCGGCGCGCGCGAACATAATCTGAAGGGCGTCGACGTCGACATTCCACGCGAGAGCCTGACGGTCATCACCGGCCTCAGCGGATCGGGCAAGTCGAGCCTCGCCTTCGACACCATCTACGCCGAAGGGCAGCGCCGCTACGTCGAGAGCCTGAGTGCCTATGCGCGCCAGTTTCTCGAGATGATGCAGAAGCCCGATGTCGAGCATATCGATGGCCTGTCGCCCGCTATCTCAATCGAGCAGAAAACGACGAGCCGCAACCCGCGATCGACGGTCGCGACGGTCACGGAAATTTACGATTACATGCGCCTCCTGTGGGCGCGCGTCGGCGTGCCTTATTCCCCCGCCACGGGGCTACCGATCGAGGCGCAGCAGGTCAGCCAGATGGTCGACCGCACCATGAAGCTGCCCGAAAAGTCGCGCCACCTGCTGCTCGCGCCGGTCGTGCGCGGGCGCAAGGGAGAATATAAGAAGGAACTGGCCGAGTGGCAGAAAGCCGGCTTCACGCGAGTTCGCATCGATGGCGAGGTTTTTTCGATCGACGAGGCCCCGGCGCTCGACAAGAAATATAAGCATGACGTGGAGGTCGTGGTCGACCGGATCGTGATCAAGCCGGGGATCGAGGCGCGTCTCGCCGACAGTTTCGAGACCGCGCTCGAACTGGCCGACGGCCTCGCCTATCTCGATCCGGTCGACGCACCCGTCACCGAGGACGAAACTGTCACCAAATCAGGGATGAAGCTCGATCATGGCGTTCCCGGCCGCATCGTCTTTTCGCAGCGGTTCGCCTGTCCGGTGTCGGGGTTTACCATCAGCGAGATCGAACCCCGCCTGTTCAGCTTCAACGCCCCTCAAGGCGCCTGCCCCGCCTGCGATGGGCTCGGCGAGATGATGGAGTTCGACGAGGATCTCGTCGTGCCCAATCATGGCTTGTCGCTGAAGAAGGGCGCGGTCGTGCCCTGGGCGAAGTCGCAGCCCCCCTCGCCCTATTATATGCAAGTTCTGGGTAGCCTCGCGCGCGCTTTCGATTTCGATCTGGAAACGCCTTGGGCGGACCTTCCCGAAGAAGCGCAGCAGGTGATCCTACGTGGCACGCGCGGCAAGCCCGTTACCTTGCGCTTCGTCGACGGCAAGAAAAGCTATGAGGTGAAAAAGCCGTTCGAGGGTGTGATCGGCAACCTCGAACGTCGCATGCGCACGACCGAAAGCGCGTGGATGCGAGAGGAATTGTCAAAATATCAGGCCGCCCACGCCTGCGAAACCTGCGGCGGTGCGCGCCTCAAGCCGGAAGCTCGCGCAGTCAAGATCGCCGGCGAGGACATTTCGCTCTCGGCCCGACGCTCGGTGGTCGATGCGGTTGAGTGGTTCGGCAGTGTCGAAGGAAGCCTTACCGACCAGCAGAAGCAAATCGCCGCGCCTATTCTGAAGGAGATCAATGAGCGCCTCGGCTTCCTGCACAATGTCGGACTCGACTATCTTAACCTCGACCGAACCTCGGGCACCTTGTCGGGCGGCGAGAGCCAGCGCATTCGCCTTGCCAGCCAGATCGGTTCGGGCCTGTCGGGTGTACTCTACGTGCTCGATGAGCCCTCGATCGGCTTGCATCAGCGCGATAATGATCGCCTGCTTGAAACCCTCAAGCGCCTCCGCGAACTCGGTAATACGGTGCTCGTGGTCGAGCATGACGAGGATGCAATCCGGACGGCCGACCATGTCATCGACATGGGCCCCGGCGCGGGCGTGCGCGGTGGGGAAGTTGTCTGCTCGGGCACGCTCGAAGAGATCATGGCCTGTGAGGATAGCCTGACTGCCGACTATCTGTCGGGCCGTCGCGAGATCGCGGTGCCGCAGAATCGTCGCAAGGGCAACGGCAAGAAACTGACGCTGAAGGGTGCCCGTGCCAACAATCTCAAAGATGTCACCGCATCGATCCCGCTCGGCACCTTTACCTGCGTCACGGGGGTGTCGGGCTCAGGCAAGTCGAGCTTTACGATCGATACGCTCTACGCCGCCTCGGCCCGGGCCCTAAATGGCGCGCGAATCCTGTCAGGCAAGCACGATCGGCTTGACGGCCTTCAGCACCTCGACAAGGTGATCGACATCGACCAGTCGCCCATCGGGCGTACGCCGCGCTCGAACCCTGCCACCTACACCGGCGCCTTCACCCAAATCCGCGACTGGTTCGCCGGACTGCCCGAAAGCAAGGCGCGCGGCTACAAGCCGGGTCGCTTCAGCTTCAACGTGAAGGGCGGACGGTGCGAGGCCTGCAAAGGCGATGGCCTTCTCAAAATCGAGATGCATTTTCTTCCCGACGTCTATGTCACTTGTGATGTCTGTCACGGCGAGCGTTATAATAGGGAGACACTCGAGGTCACCTTCAAAGGAAAATCCATCGCCGACGTCCTCGACATGACGGTCGAGGACGCGGTCGAGTTCTTCAAGGCCGTTCCCTCGATCCGCGACAAGATGGAGATGCTCCAACGCGTCGGCCTTGGATATGTGAAGGTGGGACAGCAGGCGACCACACTTTCGGGCGGCGAGGCGCAGCGGGTGAAACTGGCCAAGGAGTTGTCCAAGCGGGCCACCGGAAGAACGCTCTACATCCTCGACGAGCCCACGACAGGCCTTCACTTCGAAGATGTGCGCAAACTACTCGAAGTGTTGCACGCGCTTGTGGAGCAGGGGAATACGGTCGTGGTCATCGAGCATAATCTCGATGTCATCAAGACCGCCGATCATATCCTAGACCTCGGTCCCGGCGGTGGCGTCAATGGCGGCACGATCGTCGCCGAAGGCACGCCCGAGAAAGTCGCGAAAGTCGCTGAAAGCTACACCGGCCATTATCTCGCTCCGATGCTGAAAGGCGCAAAATCAAACGCGCGCAGTGCAGCAGTGCTAGCGACGGCAGAGTGAGGCCATTCCGGGTCGGGCTCGAGCTCACCATCATTCGCGGCGTGGCGACAATAGCTTCGTAGCCTGCAGCAAGCAGTCAATCAAACTTCAGCTCATGCCGCGGCGCAAGCCTTTCCGACAATCAAGTGGATGGCGCCGCAAGCACCGCGCAGGCAACCCGTGCACCAGCATCGCCAGCCGGATTGCTAACATAGTCGTCCGCAGCAGCGTGAACGACCAGCGCTGTCCCATTTCGATCCGACAAAACCCACTCGCCTTTGTCGATCATGACGTCACGAACGAGATAATCCGCGCGGCCGGTGCCGTCCTCACCGACCTGTAGGTTCGCCAGATCGCCTAGATGGGAACCCATCGGATTGTCGCGTCCATGTTCGGCACCAGTAGGATTCCAGTGGCCGCCGGCCGACTTGAAGTCGGGTTGTTCGCAGATACCAGCTTCGTGAAGGTGTACACCGTGCAATCCGGGCTTGAGACCACCGACCTCGACGGACAGCGTGACACCATTGGCGTCTTGACGGAAGCTCACCGTACCGAGGCTCCCTCCTTCGACGGAGCGAAGGTCCGCATTCTGCGGGGCGATGACCAGCGCTCCGCGGTCGCCGCTACTTTCGGTAGGCTGGTCTTCCGCAGCATCTCCGCTGCAAGCCGCGAGACAAAAAGACAGTGCCGTGAGGCCGCAGACAAATTTCATAGATGATCCCCTTGTCTGCCGCCTTCAACGACGACAGTCCTCAATCGATCCGTATGAAGTGGATCTCGACGCGGCGGTTCTGCGCCTCGCGCACCCCATCGGCAGTCGGAACTAGCAATCCTGCCTCGCCGCCGCCATCGCGGACCACGACCCGATCAGCCTCAACTCCGCGTTCCAACAGCAGGTCTCGGACCACCAAGGCGCGTTGGCGCGAAATCCGTTTGTTGACTGCCGCTGGACCTGACCGATCACTATATCCGGTCAAGGCGACTTTATAAGAACCGTCGCCTTCCACCATCATGCGTACGACCGTGTCGAGGATCGACTGCGCGTCCCGATCGACGTTGGCGCCGCCCCAACGAAAGAAAATCATGTAGGGGCCCGGCACTAGCGCAGGCGTCTCACAAAGTCCGCGCTCGGCGACGATCCGATTATCATCGCAGCGCACCGGCTCGCTGAGCGTCCCCGAATGAGCGACAAGAAACGATAGAAAAAGCAGGTCCATGATCTCGCCTCCCCCGGCTTCAGCTGGTCTCTAGTCTAGAGATACGACCCGTCGGCTTGCAACGCAAAAAAAGGGAGCCTGCCGATGGCAGGCTCCCTTCTTTTTGGTGGCCGAAGCCTCCCGGGCCTTAGCCGCGCTCGGGTTCCGGCGGCGGCGGCGGCGGCGGCGGCGGCGGCGGAGGCGGCGGGCACTGCTCGGTCGCCAGGATCACCGTGCCGTCCGGGCAGGTCACCGTCGCCGGAGGCGGCGGCGGCGGCGGCGGCGGCGGCGGCGGCGGCGGAGGCGGAGGCGCCACTGCCGGCATGAAGTTGAAGATCAGGCTCGCCAGAAGGCTGTGCGACTCAAACTGGCCGTCGGTCAGCGCAGCATTCGAGAACGGCGCAGCAACGGCCGGCGTGTAATCGATGTCGCCGGTGTGGAAGTAGCGATACTTCAGGCCCAGATCGATAGCATTGCTGAGCGGGAAACGAACGCCCGCCAGACCCTGCCAAGCCCAGGTGCTGTCGCTTTCGCTGAACGACGTAACACCGTCGAGGTCGAGGTCATGCTCGACACTCGCAAGACCGATACCGCCGCCGACGAAGCCATTGATGCCTTCATCACCGCCGAAATCGAGAAGCAGGTTCGCCATGGCCGAATAAACCGAGACATCACCCGGCTCATCGAAGGTCACGCCGATCGGACCCGGAAGTTCGGTGTAATCGACATCGCTCTGCTTGTAGCCGAGTTCGACTTCGGCGCGGATCATGCCAAAATCGTAACCCGCGATGAAGTCGACATCGAAGCCAGTGCCGTAGTCGTTCCACGCTTCGCTATCGATCAGGACCGGCGCGTCCGGATCAGTATTGTCAGTAACGGTGAGGCCGAGATCCAAGTCTTCAACCTTCATCACGCCGCCTTCGACGCCGACATACCAAGCCTTGTCGCGCGCAAGCGCAGGCGTGGCGAGCATCGAAGAAGCGAGCACCATCGAGATGGCAAGCTTCCGCATAAGAGAGTCCCCTTTCAGATACGCATTTCCAATAAAAACGCGCTTGCGACTTTATGTTCCTGCCAACACGAGTGCAAGCGCATCATCTCATCACTGTTGCATTTTTGCATCAATGGGGGATAGCTGGAGCGGCAACGTACTGAAACGAAGGAGCAAATTATTCATATTGCGATGATTTCACGATCACGAAGCACTGCCAGAATAGCGTCGATGGCGGCGCGGGCTTCGGCGTCCACAGACCCACCACCCGCCGGAGAGGAGATCGCAGCGCCAATTGCATGCGTTTCGCCGCCTACCTCCGCCCAAACATTGCCGCGAAATACGTAACCCCCATCTGTGTCACCGCGCCGGCAGTGAAAACCTTCAGTGGGTTGAACGAATCGCCAGCCGCCTCCGGTGTAAGTCGCCATTGCATTTCCATGGTCGACGAAGGCTCCGCTCGGGCTCGGAGCGACGAGGTAGCATTCGCCCTCGATCGGATTGGAGGGCGGGACTATAAGGGGCGGGCAATTCACCACAGGTTGGACAAGCAGATCGAGTAGGACCAGGGCCTCGTTATGTGTCACGTCTTTCTGGGCCTGCCCTGTGGCCAAGAGCGGCAGCCCAAGACGGTTGGTATCGTTCATGATGAAAGCCTCCTTAAATGACGATGGTCACCGCGGTCGATCGGCCCCAGTCACCGACCATCGCGCAGCTGATATTGAGCGCCCCCTCCCCGAGGGGGGAGATGTCGTCTGCCGAAAACACGGCGATAGGCTGACTGGTCTCGACCGCAAACGCTCCGCTCGTTCCCGACACGGTCAGAAGATAGAGTTCGCGGCTTTCACCCAGTGGGGCATCGACCTCATCGAGCCAGGCATAGCCTTTTCGACTGCGCCGTACCCAGCTGATATGGATGGCCCCATCCTCTTTCCTTGCCCGCAAATGAGCAGGCGAAATCGGACGCGAGCCAAGCCCACGAAAAATAATCTCCGACGGAGCGGCATCGGCGTCGGCTGTGCTAGTCGCGCGGACCGCGACCCTATTGCCAACCTGCTCGGGCGACATGTCGATTTTCGCAAGCCTCGCTGGATCGAGCAGGATGAAGGCCTCGTTCGAACCATGGCCCGCAATCGCCGTCTCGCTGCCATCCCGTCCTCGTAGCAATCGCGACAGACGCACCCGTCCGGGCGCGACCTGCTCCACGTTTCCAAATTGCAGAACCTCGCCGCCGATCATTGCGAGATTAGCGCCCGCGAAGAGCTGTTGATCCTCTACCGACAGGAGCGGGCAGTTGGGCTCTACCAGATTCACATGGATGACATTCTCCAGATCGAAGATCGCCGCCGAGGCGGTACCCAATGTTCCGTCAACAAAACCTGTGACGCTTTCGAGTGCGGCACTGCTTGCAACCGACTGCATCGCACCGACTTCAATCTCTAGGGGAGTTGCTCGCCACCCGGGGCTGGCGCTCGCTGCTGCGACGAGCACGCAACATTTCCCGGAACCATCGAGATCCGGAGGCTCGATGAGAGTGACTTCAGTCTTCGATTGCTCGAAATCCGGAACCGGCAGGAAACGCCCGCTGTCGCTTATCGATGGCATTGCCGACGAAGTCGCGTGAGCCACAATGCGCGCTTTAACGACAAATCCCTCCAGCCTGACGCGGATGACGCGCCACTGCCCTGTCTCTCCTTGAAATTCCAACAGGTCGCCAGGTGTCAGCGTCAGGAAAGATGGAGGCAGGCTGATCTCGATCGACCGCCGCTCGCGCCAGCGTTTCAAAATCGAGCGTTCCGCCCAAGATCGAGCATCAAGCGCCTTCAGCGCAATGGCGACCGGAAGCTCGACGACGCGTCTCCCGCCTACAGCCCTTGCGTGACTGCGTCCGGCCTGAAAGTCGCGGTCAGGGTCATAATGGTCGAGAAAGAGATCTGACGGGAGCTGCTCGAAGCCCACAATCTGATCGATCCGCCGTGCGACAGGCGCCTCTGCCCCACATCCCTCCTCGTCACTGCCGACCTTAATTGGATTGGCAGGGCTGGTACAATCCAACCGCCCTCCGCGATCGCTCAAAGCCATACCGGCGAGGGCGAGAAGCGGCTCCAGCGCGCGCTCCATCGAAGTGCCATGCAGCGCATATCCCGTTATCACCTCATCGCCCGACGCCGTCACCAATCCTTCACTCGCGGCTTCGATCAGCGCGCCGATCCGCATATCGCCCTCGGCGATGACCTCGAAGGTCAGCATCGGAATTCGATTGCCATATTCGGCTAGTTCAAGTCCTTCGAAGACTGCCACCATCATATCGCGATATGCCGGTGCTGCTGCCTCGATTGACCCGATCAGCGGGTCGAGATCCTGCAATTCGCCTTGATTATGGATGCGCAACAGCCCGCCGACTTTGAGATCGCCTAGGGCACCGCGAAGCAACCTGCCATCCGCCCAAATTCGCCCGACGCTCGCGCCAGGCTTCGAAGACAGCGCCACCGCGAAATTGGCGGAATAACTATAGGTCGTGCGATCGCCCTGACCCTTCGCCCCGGTGACGACTTGCGACTCCTCAAGCTCGGTCGCCCAAATGATTGTCCCGGCGACACGCATGCGCCCATGCACTGCAGGGATGACCGCGCCGTAACGCGACCCTTGCACAGACAGGTCGCCCAGCCGCGGGCCCTCATGCCCTGGCCCTGCAAACAATCGCTGGTCGATCTGTTGACCGACAAGCGCGCCCACGGCCTGCCCTAGCGGGCCGCCAAGCGCTTGACCGACGCTACTGAGAACGAGCGTTGCCACGGCAATCTCCCTTGTCTGAGTCCAGGCGTCGAAAGGCGCCAATCGCGGGTGCCCCGAAGGTGCCCGATCGCTCGACAACTTTTCGACGCACTGCGTCGGCATGGATGAAACCGCGATCGCTCATAATCGCGAGGTGATGACGCCGACCGGGCAGCGCGAAAGCCACCGCGTCGCCCGGTCGAGCGGTCTGCTCAGAAATGTGCTCGAAAAATTGCCTAGCCGCTCGCTCGAACGTTGCGCGGTCATGCCCGCGCCAGCCATAATTTCGAGGGAAGGCAGCCGAAGGGATCGTGAAAGCGTCGAGCACGAGGCCAAGGCAGTCGATGCCATCGCCTCCCCCGCGCCCTTGCAATCGGAAGGGTGTGCCGACAAGCGCGCGTGCACGCTCGACCGGGTCGATCATGCGCCCGGGTATCGGCTCAGGAGGTCGGCCCCCGGCAGATGCGGCTCGCCACGAAAGTTCCGCGCATTGTCGAAGCGCGCCACACAGGTGGCAAAAGTCTTGTCACAGCCATGCACTACCGCGACGCGATCACCTGGGACCGGTGCGAACGGCGGCAGCGATTGCAAGTCGACGCCGCTCCCCTCGCCCTTAATAATGATCGAACGCAGACCGCGATTGGGGCCGGACAACCAACGGATTTCTCCGAACACAAAGTCGTCCATGTCTTGCGTATCGAGCTCGATCCGATGATCGTCGATCGAGACGACGGACAGGATAGCACGACGCCCTGCCAGATCGACGCGGCATTTGGCATCTCCAAGTCTTGCCCGACACAGAGGGCTGGTTTCGGGCCCGGCGGGGCGGTCGAGTTTGGCAAAAGCGGTAGCGAGGCTCGCTTCGAAGCGGTCGCCGATCTTCTCGACACCCGCCATCGTGCCTCGCATCAGATCGATCCGCTCGCCCGCTTCTTCCCAGTCCACCCCGAACAGCGCAACAGCCGCGCCGTCCCATCGTCCGGCCATCAAGTCGTCGGACGAAAGGGCCGCACTGCTCACCGCTCCTTCGATGTCGTCGCGGCGCTGCGATGCGCCCGCTTCGCGTTCAATCGAATGGGGCGTGATGGCACCGCCCGGTTCGAGCCGATAGCGATCATGATCGAGCGCGGCATCGTGGCTAGTCAGCGCCAGGCCCGCGCCGTCGCTTCGCTCGAGCGTCCAACACATGGCCAGCCGGCTAGGCGTGGCATCGAGAAGCCCCATCTCAACCCTCCCGCACTTCGACGAGCGGAACGCTGGGCGCTTCCCCGGCCATGAAGGTGGCCCGGTTGATCTCCAGTTGGTCGGAGGCGAACCGCACGGGCACGTCGAATTGGAAACCCGCGGTCACGACGGCGCCCGTTGCTGGGGCACTGTCGAAATCAACATATCCCTTGTCCGAAAGCGTCCAGCCCCAAGGTTGTTCAATCCCGTCGATTGCGACCCTCACGCTTCCAGTGACAGGACGCGTGATGCGGCGCTTTTCACCCTCCCCATAGCCTTTTGTGAGCGCGAAGCGCATGGTTGCCCCATCTCCAGTTCCGATCTCCTGATCGAATGGTGAGACGTCGCTGCTTCCCGATCGGTGGTCGAATGGATCGCGCAACCTGAATCCTTCGGCCCGCCCCCGCCGCGCGCGGAAGAATCCCAGCAGGACCTGTAGCTCGGCTTCGCTCCGCACTCCCGGCCCGGCATCATATTCGTTGCGCGCCTGCTGCCAGTCGGCATTACGATATTCGTGTCCCGAGGCGCTGACGACGACTTGCGTCGAAAAGCCCGGGCGCACGCTGACATCGCTGCCTAGCGCGATGGGGAAGTCGACGTCCGCGACGTCCTGCATGGTACCATCCTCCGTTTCGAATATGGTCACACCGTCGCGCAGCACCTGCGGCAGTGCCCAGATGAAAACCTCGTCGACCTGGCGGGCTCGCGCATCGGCGGCGGCGGCGATGACCCGCCGCCATTCGTCGGGCGCGCCCTCCTCTTCGAGCACGAAGCCCGCCAGGTAATGCTGTCGGTCCGGCGGGTAGCCGAGGCGCTCTTCGACCGCTGCGCACGCGGTCTCGCGCCGCGTCGGCGCGACCTGCGACGTCACCCAGTCGTAATCTTCGATCTGAAGCTTGTCGAAGGCTGGCGCAGCCCACTCGACCGGCAGGTTCGCCCGCGAGAGCTCGGGAGCGTCCGGATCGAGGATCGAGGGCAGATAGACGAGAAGGTGCGTCTCGCACTGCGGCGCCGCGACCTTTGCTCGTGCGACAAGTGCCGCGGTCGAAGCCGCGAGCTTCTCACCCGCCCAATCGAGGAGCGCGATCTGCTCGCTGCTCATCACGTCGGTCACATCGTGGACCAGCGGCATCGGACCTTCGAAAGCCGACTGCGCGCTCGCATCATAGAGGCAGGGCTGGCGATCGCTGTCGATCCACCACCATGGCTCGCCGATCTGCATCATGGGCGACAATCCAGCGCCCGCCGATAGTCCCAGCAATTCCTCAATGATGTCACCGAGATAGCCGATCGCCGCTTCACTGCACGGTGACACAAGGGCCGACGGAGGCGACCAGCCGGTCAGCCCCATGGCACCATCCGAACGTCGTTGAGCCCAAGCCTCCGGACAAAATTGCGCGAGGATTTCGTAGGAGATCGACCAGATCGGTGTACGGCCACGCGCCGCGAGTGCTGCGGCATATGCCTCGTGCCAATGCAGCGCCGGCCCGTTCATGCCCTTGGCCGAGTCGACTCGTCCGTCACCGCCCAGCGCCATGTAATGGCTCATGCCGACATAATGATTGACCAGCTGTCCAAATCCCAACCGGTCGATCGCTTCGGCTACTCGTGAAGGTGGCAAGTGGTAAAGATCGTCATAGGCGCTACAGGCACCGAACCCGTGATCGGGCTGCCAGCTCGAACCGACCTCGATAACGCTCCCAGGCCCAGCACAGACGATATCCGAAATCATCAGGGTGCCGGTTGCCGACGCGGTCCTGATACTATCGTCGCCAGCCGCATAGTCATGCGGCGCCAGGCTGACGAACAGACGCTCGATGTCGCCTGCCGCGACCGGGTCATCGGCTGCCCAACCTCCGGCGAGGCTATCGAAGTCGAGCTCTATCCGAGCATTTTGAGCCGTCCCCTCTGCATAATTCCACAATCGTACGTACCAGCTTCTCGCCACGCCCTGCGCATCGCGCCCCTCGATGGTGAGCGTCGGACCGTTCGGCTGGTCGAGCCCAATGAGGCCCGTGGACTGCCAGCGAAAGGAAAGGCGTGTGCCCGAGTAATCGCGGCTCGTCGCGCGAGCAT
Organism: Sphingomicrobium arenosum; assembly: GCF_026157085.1. Classification (NCBI taxonomy): domain Bacteria; kingdom Pseudomonadati; phylum Pseudomonadota; class Alphaproteobacteria; order Sphingomonadales; family Sphingomicrobiaceae; genus Sphingomicrobium; species Sphingomicrobium arenosum. Next base: position 253,049 of record NZ_JANPVN010000001.1, on the reverse strand, counting down.
GGGCTGGATGCGACCAGCGATCCTCGCTTTCCCAGATCAAGCCCACGAGATCACCGCGCCGCAAAAACTCCGCCTCGACCTCCAACGAGTGGCCGTCCGTACCCGTGACGATGCAGGCAATCGTCCCACGCGGGAAATCGACCGTCCAATGCTCAGGATCGAAGCGCTTCAGCCAGCCCTTCTCGAGATGCTCGCCGGGTCGCGTAAGCCAGTGGCGGATCATGCGCCGCGCACCGCTCGTCCAAGCGCCGCAGCAAGTTGTCGCCGGCTGCTCGACAGTGCTTGCGGTACCGTCTGTTCGCGGGGTGCATCGAGCTTGATCGACACGGCGACATTGGCGCGCTGACCGCCAGCGCTCGGCACGATGCGCCCGGCCTGCTCGGGGACGAACATCTCGGGCCCGCGTTCGCCAACCAAATAGGGGGTCTTTGCACTGACCGGCCCGCCCGTCGCCCGCCCGGGCAAGCCCAGCGCCGCGCCCAGCAACGATCCCAGGTTGATCCCGCCTGTCTGGCCACTCGGAATCAAAGCCCGCAAGCTGGCTGCTGCAATCGAGTTCATCGCCGACAGCGCCGCTTTCTTCAGATCGTCGAAACCGAACTTTCCGCGGCGAACCGCACGCGCCAATACCGCCTCCAGTCGCCCGCCGAGCTGGTCGAGGCCAGCCGCGAACGGCCCTTCGACATCGCGCCGAACCGCATCGAGTTCGCTTTTTACCGCGCGCGTATCGGCGCGGACCCGCACGACCAATTCGTCAAGTTCCTCGGCCATGTTCGACCTCCTTTTCGGTCATCATCGCGCGCAGCCCTGCCACCGCGGCGCCGTCCAGCCCGCCAGCCTCAAGATCCAACCCCAAAGCAGAAGCCAGTTCGGCAGGCGTCGCCTTCCAAAAGACATCGGGCGGCCAACCGAACTGCTGTGCCGCCAAGCCAAAAAGCCGCGCCGCGCGTGGCGTAAAGCGGGTCACCGTCCTTGCAGGATCTGAACCAGGATGGTGCGCAGGATTGGCATCGCTGCCGCCAATCCGCCCGTCACCAGCGCGTTTCCGATCGCCTCCCGGTCGACTGCCGTGGGACGGGCATGACGACTGAGGTGATCGAACAGGATCGCCAGTTCGCCAATCGACACGCGCCCCTCAGATGCCCGATCACATAAAGCGAAAAGCGGCCCGAGCTCTTCTTCGGCAGCCACCAGAGCTTCAAAGCTTGGACGCAGCACAAGCGTCGCATCGCCGACGCGAAACGCCGCCTCGCCTCGCGCCTCATTGGCGCCTCTCGCCGACGTCACAGGCTCGACACCGGCCCCGAACTTTCGAGCGCGACCGAATAAGTCCGCTCGCCGTTGTAATCGCCCGCATAATCTAGCCGAGCGATCATGAAGCGACCCTGCATCTTCTCCCCGCTCTCGAAGCTCAATTCGAAATCGTCGATCTCGCCACCCAGCGCGAGCCCGCGCAGTCGCGCCTCCGCGCTGGACCCCGTGAAGATGCCGCTCGCCGATACCGCGACCGAGCGCACCCCCGCGCCCGACAACAGCTCGCGCCAGCCCCCTGAGTCCTTGTTGGTGATTGCCACCGCATCGCCGTTGATCGACAGGTTGGTGGTCTTCAGACCGGCCACCGTCGCATAGGTCACGGGCACGCCGCCATCGCCGATCCTCAACAGGAAATTATTGCCCTTTTCAGCCGCCATGTCCTCGATCCTTTCCTACTGCGCCAACAGGCGCGCCCTGAAATCCAATGTCATCGCCCATGGCCCTGCGACATCGCGGCTCACCTTGCGCCGCGCGAAATCGAACCCGACCAGCTGCCATTCTGCAGGGGCATTCATCATTGCCAGTGCGGGCTCGATCGCCCCGCCGATCCGCTCCAGCCGCGTCGGCTCCTCGTCCCACAAGGTCACGGCGGCATACACTTCGCGCCCCACACCGGTCTTATGACCCCAGTCGCGCTCATTGCGCGCATCTACGGCCACATACGGGAAGGTCGCGCGCGCGGGTGGGCCATCATAGATGCCGGTGACCTCCTCCAGCGCGCCGAGCGCAGCAACCATGGCGGCCTGCAGCGCAGCTCCCGCACTCATCGGCCCCACCGCCTGGCGATACGCAGCGACGTCGAATGAAGCATTCGATTGAACAGGCGCGGCCCGCGCATCCGCACGACATCGCCCTTATGCTCTACCGTCATGTCGGGTGCCTCTCCTGCCAGGGCTGCGGCGATCCGCAGCGCCTCGATCTCGGCAGCGCGCCGCCCCCGCGTCAGGACAGCCTTCCCCCAATCGATCATTGCCTCAACTCCTCGCAATACAGTTCCAGCCGGTCGGGTTGTCGCGGGTCGTCGCGCAGCTGACGAATGATCATTCGCCCCCCACGCCATCGCACTTGCTGGCCGACCGCCAGGCCCTCGCGCCAGCGGATCGTCACGACGAACCGGGCCATTGCGGACAGCGCCATGCCTTCGGCTTCCGGACCATTTCCCTGAAGGCGGATCGACGCCAGGCAGCGCGCGACTTCCACCCACTCGCCCGTCCGCACGCCGGTGGGGCTCCGCTCGGCAAGCGGCGCCTCGATGGTGACCCTTTCCCGCAGTTGGCCTGCGAATTCGCGCGCGTTCACAGCTTGGCTCGCCGATGCGGTCGCCACAGGGCGAGCACCGCGCTCGGTGCCGCTCCATCACCGTCGCGATGGGCAAAATAATGTGCGGTCAATCGAATGATGCCCTGACGGATAGCTTCGGGCACGTCATTCGACGTTGAATACATCCCCGCGTGGCCGCTCACCTTCACGCGCTGCGCGTCCATCAGCCCAACGATGCGAACCCGGCCGACACCGTCGCCATCGATATCGATTGCATAGCGCGAGGGTGCGATCTGCTGGGTACCACCATCGGGGTAGAGCGCAGACACCTCGTCGATCGCCCGGACCGGCATGGTACCGAGCCGCTGCCAGGCCACGCTGGCGGCGGCGACCTCGCTGAAGGCCCGTTCAAGAAGAGCATAGCCGAGAAAGTCCTCGCAGGCCGACTGCGCTGAGCGCAGGAGCCCCGCCAGCAACGCTTCTTCTTCGCCATCTTCGACGCGCACATACGCTTGGGCCTCGCTCAACCCGACGACCAACGGGCCGACCTTCATCTCCACTGCCATCACCGCTCCTCCACGCGCAGGAGGAGCGAGCGTTCATCCACCCGCCCGCTCGAAGTCGTCACACGGTTGCTTAAACGATAGCGTCGCCCCGCGACCCCGCCGGCCACGGTGACCGTCGCACTGGCGTCGTCGAAGGTTTCGCCTACGATTGCGACACCGCCCTCTTCCTCGGGCGATATCGCCCAATGGCTTGCGGCGACGACATCCTCGCCAAGATAGTCGGCGCCCCAGTCGACCAGATAGTCGAGCTTGGCGCCGGGATCCTTCAGGACCAGCGTCATAATCTATTCTCCGCTAGGATACGTGGGTCAGCGCGCTTCCGGGCGCAGCTGTCGATCAGAAAGCGCCTTCGCCTGTCGCTTTTTCGGCGGTTTTCCGCGCTTCGGCGTTATTGCAGCTGGCAGCGAGGAAATGGCGAGCAGCGAGATAGGGGAATGTCCGATCATGACGCGCTCACACCGCCACGCCAGCCGCGTCGACCCACTGGCTGCCCGTCCACCAGATCGGCTTTCCGGACGCCGCGAGACCGGTGTCGAAATAAAGGAAGCCGGCATGTTCCGCCGCAAGGCTGGGTCGATAGATCGACGCCGCCTTGTTCGGGACGTGACTGCTCATGCGCCATGTGCCGGGCGAACCACCCGAAATGCACACATAGTCGACACCTTTGGACGTGCCGGGAGACAGCTCCGACACGCGATCCCCGCGCAGGAAGACACCGCTCGTTGGCACCCCGCCCGAAATCGCCAATCGCGCTCGCGGCTGCCAGCCATTGTCACGATAGGTGCGCAGTGCCGCCTGCGCGACGCTATCGAGGACAGGCGTGATATTCCCGCCGGTCCCATGCTCGGCATCGACATTCTGGATGTCGAGTAGCGACAGCATTTCACCACTGGAAAAGTAGATCGCCCGGCACAATTGCGTGGGTGTATCGACGCTCGAGCAGAATAGACCGTCGATGGTCAGCGCATTGCCGCGATGACGATCGCATCTCACGCCGCCCGATGCGTCGAAGTTTCTCACGCTCACGCGGCGCAGATCGATACGCCCGAACGAGCCACCGAAGCTCAACCCCGAGGCGTTGGACGTCGCTTTCGACAGATGCACGATACCGCCGCGATAGGTCTCGTCGCTCAGCACCGCCTCGTCGTTGCTCAGCAATCGCATGACGGTCGCATCGACCGCCGGGTTGGTTTCCAGCAGGTTGCCGCGGCATCGAACGTCGTCGAAAAAGCGAATCTCGACCACAGCCTTGTCGCTGCTCGTACAACGGATCTTGTTGTCGATCAGGTGGACGGACGCTCGACGGTCGCCTGAATGACCCGGCTCGGTAATCCCGAAAGCCCCCTGGAGGCTGACGAACGCACAGGGGATGGTACCGCAATTGCCGCTGATGAGGTACGTCGCCCCGATGTCGTCGGCGTCGCGCTCATTACCGGCACTCTTGTCATCGATGACGACCGCCCAGCTCGGCCCCGCATAGGTCGGCGCACCGGACAGTTCGAGCTGGTTGCCCACGAAGCGCAGGCCAGAGGTCGCTCGATAACAGTCGACCACCTGCTTACCGCCCGAGCCACGCAGCAGATTGCCGCTGATTTCGAACGCTCGGCTGTTCGCGTTCGAGACGCTCGTCTCGGTGCCGGCGAGGCTATCGCTGATCTTGAAGAGACGATGGATATTGGCGGTGCGGATGTCGCAGCCGCGCACATGACCGCCCTCGAACCCATAGATCGAGAAGAGGTCCATCTGTTCGACACCATCATAATCGTCGCCGAAATCCACGTCGAAATGGCTTCGATCGATGCGCGGACCTCGCAATGCGACGGCGCCGTCGTTGCGACAGTAGATACGACCATCGATCCGACAATCGAGCAACCGCGGCGCATGCTTGTCGACACAATAAAGAGCGAGATGATTGCTATGGGTCGAGACGATGCTGACATTGTGAAAAATGCAATCATTCCCGACGGTCAGCCCCGCTGAATTCTCGGTAATGAGAGTGCCGCCCCCGGTCATCATGCACGCATCGGGAAGGGTGATGGCCTGCGTCGTGCGATAGCGGCCGGCGAGCTTCAAAATGCCGCCAGCGCTTTGCATCGCCGTCATCGCAGCGAGAAGCGCCGCACCGTCATCTGCGACGCCGTCACCGACAGCGCCATAGCGTTCAGGCGTGACATTGCCGACCGCGCTCGCCGCAAGTTCGCTCAGCCGCGCCTCGAGGTCCGCAATATCCGACAGCGCGTGACCGTGGTCCACATCGGCTTTGCCAGCGATCGATGCATTTTGCGCCTGCTCCGCTGCCTGCAAATTGGCGATGGCGCTATCCTGCCCCGCCTGCGTGGCCTCCAAGCTTGCGATCGCGCCATCCTGTGCGGCTCCCGCTCCCTGCAGTGCCACAATTGCCCCGTCATGCGCATCACCAGCAGCCTGTAGCGTCGCAATCGCGCTATCTTGCGCGTCGCCAGCAGCTTGCAAGATCGTGATGTTCTCACTTTGGGTGGCGAGCACCTGGTCGGTATCTCCATACCACGCCGCCCCGGCGACCAGCGACACGACCTTCTCACCTGCCGAGAAATTCGTAAAGACGCCCCCCGACGGCGCACGCAAGATCGTGCCATCGGGCTGGAGCGTGCCGACCCCGGCCTCGCTTTCCTGCGGCTTGTCACTACCAATCATCGAATAATGGAAGCTTTCGCCTGGCGCCACGGCATCAGCAAAACTGCGCATGCCGGTTATCGCTCCTCCTAAGAGGATATTGTCGGTGCCGGTGGTCGAGCTCGTCTCTCTGACCAGATCTGCGAAAATGACGGTCTGTGGCATGGCGCGCCTCCTGTGGTGGTCGGTTTGGAAAAGTGGGGGCGGACCGGCCGGGGACTTGCCCGCCCGCCCCCATCAGCGATCAGGCGAACTCGAGGAGCTTGATGCTCTCCGAGTTGGTCACCTGCCCGCCGACCCGGCGCGTCGCGTAGAAATGGACGAACGGCTTGTTGGTGTACGGATCGCGCAGCACCACGGTCTCGCCGCGATCCGCGATGGTATAGCCTGCCTTGAAATTGCCGAAGGCGACCGAGAGGCTGCCAGCCGCCATGTCGGGCATGTCCCCGGCCTCCACCACCGGATAGCCAAGCAGGCTCGACGGCGTGCCGGCCGCAAGGCCGGGCTGCCAGATATAGGCGCCATCGGCGGTCTTGAACTTGCGGATCGCCGCGGCAGTCGCGCTATTCATGACGAAGACCGCGCCCTGCCGGTACGGCTGGCGCAGGCTCTGCACGAGATCGAGCAGGACGTCGGCCGGATCGCTTGACGGAAACGCCCCTGCGCTGCCCGTCCCGATTGTCTGCAGCGTGCCCATCGCGCGGCTGTCGTCACCATTGGCAGACACCGGCGAAGACAGGAAACCGAGCGGCTGGCTCGCCCCCGTGCCATTGACGAAGGCGGCGCCCTCAGCGCGAGCAAATTCGGTCGCGATTTCGCCCGCCAGCCAGCTTTCCACATCGAATGCCGCGTCGTCGAGCATCTGCTGGGTCGCCGCCGGATTGGCGAACAATTCGCCCGAGGCCGGGACGATCTCGTGGAACGTCGGCGTCGTGGTCTCGCCGCGAGCGCCCTCGAAGCTGGCCCAGCCTGACGGCGTTCCGCCCGACGCAACCAGCTTGCGATAGCCCGCGCTGCCAACCTTCACCACATTGGCGATCTGCCGGATGGGCGAACTCGCCAGCAGCGTGTTGTCGATCACTCCGTCGATTTCCTGCGGAATGGCGTAGCCACCGAGCGCATCGTTGGATTCAATCGACTTGGCCTCGAGCCCCGCGACATCCCCGCGGCGCAGATAGGCATCGGCAAACTTCTTGTCGCGCCCGGCTTCCTTCACGCCATCGAGCGTGGGATGGCCCTCGCGCATCGCCTGCTGGCCGACCTTACGCTTGAGCACCGCCAGCTCTTCCTTCATCGCGGTCAGTTCCGCGCCATTGTCCATGTCGAAGCTCTGCTCGAGCATGTCACTGCCGGCAGTGCCGGCCATCTTGGTTTCCATCTTCAATTCATCACTCCTCGATTGCATGCACCCGGGCCACCGGCTGCATGGGTCGCGCCACCAGACTGACTTCGACGAGATCGACTTCCTCGAGCCGCCGAAACGCCCCCTTCTTCCCGGCCCGCCGCACGCGATAGCCGAAACTCAAACCCTTCAATTTCCCGCTTTTCAGGAGTCCGCCCGCAGTCTTTCCCGCGCGCCCTCCATCGAGCCGCGCGATGACGCGCAGCCCCTTTTCATCTTCTTCGAGCCGCTCGATCCTGCCTGCAACGACGTCGCCGCGATGCTGCAGCAGCAGCGGTACATCACCAGGCGCGCGTCCCTCGAGAGAGCGCCGAAACGCGCCCGGCGCAATCACGTCGCCGCCGTCATCGGGGCGATGAAAGATGGCGGCATAACCGGCGAAACGCGTCATTTTGCGATCGTCCCGGCGAGCAGGCCCAACTGCCAGGCAGCCCCGGCAACACACAGCGCGAGCACTGCCTTCGACAGCCACCCGATCAGCGCGTGCGTCGCGCTCTTCTTCGCCGCTCGCCACGCGCCCAACAATTCGCGAAGGTCATCCATGTCGCGCCGCGCGCTGCGATCCTCGAGCCCGAGGCGCGCCATAGCGTCTCGGGCCCCTCGCGCGCTCGACTCCTCGATCAGCGCCGCCAGCGTCAGGCGGTCGAGCCCACCTTGTTCGGCCATCGCAGCAAGCGCGCCGATCACGCGCGCGTCGCTCACTGCGTAACCTCTTCAGGCGGAAATCCGAGCATGGCGCGCTTTTCGGCCCGGCTGAGGAAGTCCGCCTCCCCCACTGCGCTCCACAGCCGCGAACGATCCTCCGACAATTCGGAAAGTTGGTCCTCGTCCACCTCTAAGCGGACCGGATCGATCCAATCCTCGAGTTGGGCCTCGAGCGCCCGCAGGATCTTTCGCGCCAGCGGCAGCACTGTCTGACGATAGAGCGCGCGGCCTGCCTCGCGCCCGTTGGCGTAGGTCGCATCGCCCGGCAGGCCGAGCAGCACCGGCGGCACCCCGAAGGCCAGCGCGATATCGCGTGCCGCCGCTTCCTTCAGCTTGATAAAGTCCATGTCGGTGGGCGACAGGCTGAAGGCCTGCCAGCTCAACCCACCGTCGAGCAGCAAGGGGCGTCCCGCGTTTCCGCTACCCTCATATTGCGTAGCGAGCTCGCTCTTGAGGCGCTCGAACTGCTTGTCGCTGAGCACTGTCCCGTCGCCGGGATCATGGATCAGCGCTCCCGACGGACGTGCCGCATTCTCCAGCAGCGACCGATTCCAGCGGCTCGCCGCATTGTGCACCATCGCCGGCCCGATGGCGGCCTCGAGACAGCCCTGTCCGCCATGATCGTCTCCGGGATGAAGCGCCTTAATATGCACGACCGAAAGTCGCTCGAACTCATCGCGCACCGGATAATGGGTGACGCTGCGCCCGCGATAACTGTAGGCGCGCGGCCATCCGTCACGATCGGTAATGAGGCTGACGCGCTCGGGCCGGAGGCAATGCCAGGCCATCGCTGCCCCGTCCGCATCCGCAGCAAGATGCACATAAGCGTTGCCATGCAGCAGCAGGTGCAGCGCGATCGTTTCAAGCAAGCCGGACCGCATCAGGAGGCGCCGACCCTGTTCGGCGCCGTCACCACTCGCGTCGATTGTTAGCGAACCCACCGCACCAGCCACCACGCGAACCGCGCGATGACCGACCGGATTGCGCTCGAATACCTCGCGCAGCTGGTCGACGTAGGCGCCCGGATGATCGCTTCCATGACCGCCCAAGAGCGAACCGATATCGTGGATCGGCAGCACGGATCGTCCGCCCGGCGCGCTCTTCGCGCCGAGCCAATTGTCGAGCCACTTCATGCTCATCCCTTTCTGTCAGAGTGTGCGCACCCTCGCGCGCGCTCCCCCGCCGTCCATGAGCGCCCACAGCGCCCAGATCATCGCATCGGCCCGGTCGGGCGAGCCGCCGCTGCCGCTCATCCCCGCCAGGGTCATGCGCGCCAATTCATCTTCGAGCACGGGGAAGCTTCCTGCGAGGAACGCGCGCCCCGCCTCGAACATCGCCGCAATCGGTTCGGCGCGGGCCGTCTTGCCACGCCGCGCATGGACCCGCGTTACCGGCAGGTCGCGCGCCGCCCCTCGCAGCACGCTTTCCACCATCTCGCCGCCCTGATTGGACTCCGCAATGACACGATCAGCACCCCAATATTGCGCCGCATTCGCGACCGCGCTCGCCCATTGCCTTGGGGTGGGTTTTTCGACACTGGCATCGGCCAGCACGTGCATCCGATCCCCGTGGCGCGCCGCCACGACAATTCCGCAAGCGTCACCAACCGAACTTGCCGGCGGGTCGACGCCCACCACGATCCGTTCATATTCTTCACGTGGCATCACCCGGCATCGCTCGAGCAATCCCCGCGGGAACAGCGCCCCCTCGACATCGATCAGATAATCGCCATCGAGCTCTTGGCGAGCCAGCCTCCCGCCACCATAGCTCCGCGACATCTCGTCGAGAAACTGTTGCGACAGCGTCAGATTGTCCCGCGTTCGACCGCGCGTCACGACCGTATTGGCATCGTCGATCAGCCGACCGAGGATCGGAACCGCGCGCGGTGTCGTCGTGACCAGCGCCCGGCAATCGGCCCCTGCCCTCAACCCCATTTGCAAATTATCCCAGGTCGCGTCCGGATGCGACCATTTCGCCAGTTCGTCCGCCCAGGCCAGATGGTGCTCGGGACCACGCAACGCTTCGGGGCTCTCTCCCGAGAACAACCGCGCCTCGCTGCCATTGTCCCAACACAGCCGAGACCTGCCCGACTCCCATTTCAAATTTACACCTTCGAGCCTAGCTACCTCGAGCAGCCCGCTGCGCCCCTCAACCATGATGGTTCGCGCCTGCTCGAGCGTCGCCGCTACCAGTGCAATGCGCTGCGAAGCTCGCGCAGCGCCGCGTTCGACAATCCATTGCGCGCCCGCCCGGGTCTTGCCGAAGCCACGTCCCGCGAGCAGTAGCCAATTTCTCCATGTCCCTGTTGGGGGCAGTTGTGCCCCCCGAGCCCAGAAGGCAAACCACTGCGCCAGCGCTGCGATCGCCTCATCAGGCAACTGGGCCAATCCCGCTTCGCGCCGATCGCGCGGCAGGCCGACCAGTCTCCTGGCGAGCGCCTCAACCGTGGCCGGCAAGGGGGACAGCCTCGCGCCCCCCCGGCGCCTCCTGAAGGAAGACGCACGCCCCGCTCCAGGCGCGATAGCAAGAATTTGACGAAGACCCGTCGAGCCCTCGGGCCAAGGCCGCGATGCCGACCGAGCGAAGGATCATCGGCGGCACCTCCGGTCACGACCAAGAAAAAAGGCCGCCCTCCCGGCGGCCCCGAACAGCCCCTTGGGGCCGATTCGTCGACGATGTCCAATATGTACCTAATCAGCGTGACGATGTCAACAAGAAAGTTCCTATATGGTTATTCTCTCTATGGGAAGGTTGATTTCGATTTCCAAGCCGCCGGGCTCCCAGCGACGCTCGAGCCGCCCCCTCAGCTGCCGCTCGAGGCTCGTCCGGAGCAAGTCGCTCCCGAAACCCTTATGATCGGGCTCGACTGGCTCGGGCCCACCCACTTCCCGCCACAGCAGGAGCAGTTCGTCGCCATCCGCCTTGATGCGTAATTCCACATGGCCGCCCTCCACCGATAGCGCCCCGTATTTCACCGCGTTCGTTGCCATTTCATGGAACGCGAGCGCGATCGGTGTTACCGCCTGCTCCCTGACCTCAAAGTCTCCACCCGTGATCCGCACTCGCTCGCCCTCGGCGTCGGCATAAGGGGCGAACAGGTCGGACAATACATCGCGCAACCGCGCCTCGGCGGGCATGTTCGACAACGGACGCACATAATTGTGCGCTCGCCCCAGCGCATTGATGCGGTCGCCGATCGATGTCGCCACCTCCTTCATTTCCGGATGCTTTCGACTGGCAAAGCTAACCAGTCCGGTAACAACGGAAAAGATATTCTTGATGCGGTGGCTCAATTCGCGGGTCAGCAGTGCGTGACTTTCGACCAACTGCCTATTTTCATGGATGTCGGTGTTGGTGCCGAACCAGCGGATCACCTCGCCGTTATCGCCGTGCACCGGCAGCCCGCGCGCCAGCGTCCAACGATATTCGCCATCATGGCGGCGCATCCGATACTCGGTTTCATAAGCCTCGCCGCTCTCGACCGCGCCCTGCCATGCCGCCGCCGCCGTCTCCCGATCATCAGGGTGAACCGCGTCAACCCATTGGTTGCCATAGTGATCGCCCGGCTCGGCCCCGGTGAACTCGTACCAGCGTCGATTGAAATAGTCTGGGTTGCCTTCGCCATCGGTCGACCAGGCCATCTGCGGCAGCGCATCGGCGAGATTATCGAACTTCTGCTGGCTTTCCTCGAGCAGCCGCCGTGCCTCTTCGCGCCCCGCAGTCATTTCCAGCTCACCGCGCCGCGCCTCTAGGCGCCGCATGACCGCGCGCGCCAACACTTCCATCCCCTGTCGCTGATAGGCGCTCAGGCCCGTGCGCGGATCGGGCGAAATTACGCAGAGTGCCCCGATCGGCGCACCTTCGGCCGATACCAGCGGCGCGCCTGCATAAAAGCGGATATGCGGCTCGCCGGTCACCAAGGCATTGTCTGCAAATCGTTCGTCGAGACGGGCATCTGGGACTTCCATGATTGACCCGCCTACCATCGCGTGCTGGCAAAAACTCACGTCTCGAGGCGTTTCGGCAATCGCCACGCCCTGTCTCGACAGGAAGCGCTGCCGCTCGGCCTCGACGACCGTCACCAGAGCGATCGGCGCCTCGCAAAGCGCCGCCGCGAAGGCTCGCACCGCATTGAGCTCGTCATCTTCCTCCAGGCTGTCCGCATCATACCGTCCGACGAGGTCGAGACGCGCGGCTTCGCCCTCGTCGCCGACGTAGGCGGAATTACAGGAGAAAGGAGATAATGACGCAACCATAACGATATCGGCTAACGCCCAGTGGTCTGAAAAGGAAGCAAAAAACTCAATAACCCATAAGCGCGAGCACTTCCTTGCGACTCCGTTCGTCCTTCCGAAAAGTACCCATCATGCGGCTCGTGGTCATCATCACCCCGGGCGTATTGACCCCTCGGGCGGTCATGCAGGCATGGCTCGCTTCGATCACCACCGCCACGCCTTCGGGCTCGAGATGCTCCCAGATACAATCGGCGACCTGAGCGGTGAGACGTTCCTGCACCTGCAGGCGCCGCGCAAACCCGTGCAACACGCGCGCCAGCTTGGAAATACCGACCACGCGCTTGCCCGGCAAATAGGCGATCGACGCTTTGCCGATGATCGGCGCCATATGATGCTCGCAGTGCGACTGAAACGGGATGTCGCGCAACAGGACGATCTCGTCATACCCGCCCACTTCCTCGAACGTGCGCGCGAGGTGCGATGCCGGGTCTTCATTGTAACCCTTCGCATATTCGGCCCAAGCCCGCGCCACGCGCTTGGGCGTATCGACCAGCCCTTCGCGCTCCGGATCTTCACCGGCCCAGCGCAACAGGGTACGTACCGCCTCCTGCACATCATCTGGCACATCGATCTTAGGCTGCGGGCGATACAGGTCGCCGGCCGTCGGGCTCTTGTCGGTCATGCCGGCTCCATAACGGCTCGCCGCACCCTCCGCCAGTGGGCGAAGGACCGCACGCGCTTCAGCGCTCTGTGCGCTTCATATCGCGGATGGTGGCCCCGACAGGATTCGAACCTGTGACCTTCGGTTTAGGAAACCGCTGCTCTATCCTGCTGAGCTACGGAGCCTCGCCCTCCCCTTAGGCACGAGCGCGCAGCGGATCAATCGTCGATCGCGGGGATGTCGCGACGATGGCGCAAGGCCGGGATCGCCGCGCGAGCGCGGTCGATCAGCGCCGGATCGAGGTCGCAGCAGCCAACCCCTGCCTTGTCGCCCATGTCGAGCAGCACATTGCCCCACGGATCGCAGACCATCGAATGGCCATAGGTCTCGCGCCCATCTTCATGCTCCCCGACCTGCGCGGCCGCGACGATGAATAGTCCGTTCTCGATCGCCCGCGCCCGCAACAGCACTTCCCAGTGCGCCTTTCCCGTCGGGACCGTGAACGCCGCCGGCACGCTGATGCACTGTGCACCCGCCTCCGCCAGCCGCGCAAAAAGCGCGGCAAATCGCAGGTCGTAGCAGATGGTCATGCCCAATGCGCCAACAGCGGTCTTCTCTGCCAGCACCGGACTGTCGCCCGCCTCGTAGACCGCGCTTTCGCGCCAACGCTCACCAGTCTCGAGATCGACATCGAACAGGTGCATTTTGTCGTACCGCGCCACGATATGGCCGGCCGGGTCGATCACAAAGGAACGATTGACCCATCGCCCGTCGCCCCTGTCGAGCGCGAGCGAACCCAACTGCAGCCACAAGCCTTCTTTCGCCGCCGCCTTTCTCGCTGCGTCGAGCGTGACATCCTCCTCCTCGGTCCTGATCGATTGCCCAGCGCGCCCGCGATCGCGATCGAGCAGGCCCGTCATCTCGGGCGTGAACAGCATTTGCGCACCCTGCCCGCGCGCCAACTTGATGGCGTCGACGAGGCGCTCTGCGTTGGCCACCGGGTCGATCCCGCTTCTCGCCTGATAGAGCGCGATGCGCGTCATCGGCTTCAGGCGGCAAGCCGTTCGTCGAGTGCGCCCTTGCGTTCCAGCGCGAACATGTCGTCGCAGCCCCCGATATGCTCCTCATTGATGAAGATCTGCGGCACGGTGCGCCCGCCGCCCGACCGCTCGATCATCTCCGCGCGCTTGGCTTCGTCGCGGCTGATTTCATGTTCGATATAGTCGATACCCTTCATGTCGAGCAGCCGCTTGGCGCGAATGCAGAAAGGGCAGGTTGCCTTGGTGTAGATTTCGACGTTGGACATAGATTCCTCTTCGCTTTGGCAACTAACGCGCCAATCGGCGCTATCGTACCACGCGCGACCAGACGATCGCCTCGACCCGCCGCGCGCCAGCGCGATGTAGCGCCTTTGCGCAGGCATTCAACGTCCCGCCGGTGGTCCGCACGTCATCCACGAGGATGATAGTGCGCCCTTCCACCTTCGACCGCTGCGCCTTGAACGCGCCGCGCACCTGCGCCCGGCGCTGCGCCGCCGTCATGTCGCGCAAAGGCTTCGTCGAGCGCGTGCGCAAAAGCGCATCGCTCGACCAGTCATGTCCGGTGCGCCGCGCTAGCGCGCCCGCGATCAATCCCGCCTGATTGTATCCGCGTCCCCACAGTCGCCAGCGATAGAGGGGCACCGGCACCAGCAGCGGTGCATCGTCGCGATGCCGATCGACCTTGCGGGCCATCGCATTGGCCATGGTGCGTGCGAGCGCCACCCGACGCCCATATTTCAATTTCATCACCAGCATCTTGGTGAGATCGCCATAGACGGTGGCGGCCTTCAATTGTTCGATCGGCCCGGGCGTCGTCATACAGGCGGCACATTCCTCCCCTTCGACCGGTTCCAGCGGCAGAGCACAGCGCCCGCAGCAGCGCTCTCCGATCCAGTCGATCTCGAGAAAGCAGGGCGCGCAAAATTCGCCCACCCTGGGCACGATCTCGCCGCATCCGGCACAGCGTGGCGGCAGCACCATGTCGAGGATCAAGCGGGGAAGCGCGAGGGCAGTCATCACCCCTCTTGTCGCGCGGCGCGCCTTCTTGCACAAGCCGCGCGATGCCGGTCCTTCACGATCCCGATTTACGCCTTCGACGCCGCGCCCGCGCGTTGCACCACGGTCCGCCTGCGTTTCTCGCGGATCGGGTAATCGAGGATATCGTTGATCGCTTGGCCGCGATGAACCGACCTTTCGACCGCATGCTGGTCATCGGCACACTCGCAGGCACGGCTTCGCTGGCGAGGCTCGAACCGTTCACTGGCCGGCTCGATCTCGTCGACCCCAGCCCCGACGTCGCCGCGGCGACTGGCGCCCGATGTCGCCTTGAGAACGATCTCGAGGACGTCGGCGCCTACGATGCGGTCATTGCCCTTGGCACGCTAGACACGGTTGCCACGCTGCCTGAGACGCTCGCGAGGCTACGCTTCCTTCTCAAGCCCGACAGCCCGCTCCTCGGCGTGGTGCCGGGCGGCCAGACCCTGCCACGCCTGCGCGCCGCCATGCACGCGGCAGACCAGGCCAGCGGGCGCGCATCGCCCCACATCCACCCTCGCATTGAACCATCGGCACTCGCCGCTCTGCTTGCGGGGGCGGGCCTTGCCATGCCGGTCGTCGATATCGACCGCATCGCCCTCTCCTATCGCGGCTTTCCCGACCTTTTGCGCGACTTGCGCGCGCTCGGAGCCACTAACCTGCTCTTCGAGCGCGATCCACGCCCGCTTTCTCGCTCTGCTTATGACGCCGCTGCGGAAAACTTCATGGTTACCGCCGACGCCCGTGGTCGAGTCGTGGAGACCTTCGAACTACTGCATTTCGTTGGTTGGACACCCTCGAGCTGACGGACCTGTCAGCGCAGCTTAGACCGCGTTAACCACTAGCCCCGCCAAATCCTTAACCCTTTATGCCTAACCCTCGGCACGTGGACCAGACCAGAAGGAGGATGGCGGTGGCTATCCCGAAGAAATTGCGCACCCTCGGCAAAGAGGATCGTGGCGCGACGGCCATTGAATATGGCCTGATCGCAGCCTTGATCGTCGTCGCCGTCATGGGCGGGCTCAAGGCACTTGGCGGCGGCTCAGGCGGCATGTGGGGCGAGCTTGGCGACATCGCCAACAAATATCTCGGCTAAGAGGAAAAGCGCGCCTCCCAGAAGAGACGCGCCTTCCCTTTTGCATAGCGCGAAGCGCTTCTTCTACCGCTGGCCGTAAACGACCAGCTTCACCTTCTGGCCGGGGGTGAGACGGCTGTTGCTGTCCATGGAATTGAGCACCATGAAGCGTTCGACCTGGTAATTGTTGAACGCCATCCGGCTCGCCAGCGACTGAATCGTATCGCCGCTACGGACCGTCACCACATCGATGACCTTGGGACGGATCGCGGCCGCTTCCTGCGCGCTGATCGGCCGCAGCGAGCCGACCATGCTTGAGAAGGGGCCGATGCCCTGCCCGGCCTGGGTCAGCATGGCAAAGTGATACGCCCGGTCGTTGCCGAAGCGATACGCCATCACCGACAGATCGACGGCGCCGTTCTGGGTATTCACCCGCGTCGTCGTATAGGCGGCAGGCAACCCGTTTACCGTCGTCGTACGCGGCTGCGGAATGCTGACCTGCGCCTGCTGTCCGACGATGCCGCGAATGACATTGGCGATGTAGGTATCGAGATTACCATTGAACTGGGCGGTGCTGAACTGCGCCTGCCCCGACTGCCCCGCGATCGTCACGGCGCGCGTCCCATTCTGCATCTGGAAACCGGTCGGAATCTGGAATTGCAGCCTGAGGTCGGGATGGGTGAAGGTGCGCCCATCAACGATGCCCTGTTCGGGGTCATCGTCGACCATGATCCCCTCGATGCGGGACAGGAATTCGTCGCGATCACGAACACCGGTACCAGCGCGCCCCGTCTGCTGCGCCAGCTCGACGGCGCGCGCGGTCCGATTCTCGCTCAGCGGGTGGGTTCGCGCCCATTCAGGCGTCGAACGATTCTGGTTGCCCTGAATACGCGCTTCGAGCGCCGATGAACGCCCCAGCGAGTTGAGCATCGAGGCCGCCGCCAGCGGGTCATAACCCGCCCGCGCCATGTAGCCGACACCCAGCGTATCCGATTCATATTCCTGCTCGCGGCTATAGCTCAGCGTGTTGAGCGTCGCATATTGCTGCGCGCCCTGTGCCAGCAGGTTGCCGAGACCACTGTCACCACCGATGACGCTGCCGGCAAGTGCGCCGAGCACCCCGAGGATCGAATTGCGCTGCGCCCGAGCCTGCCGCGCCTGACTGTGGTCGGCGGCGATATGCCCAACCTCGTGACCGAGGACGAAGGCGAGTTCGGCTTCATCTTCCATCAGGCCCATCAATTCGCGCGTGATGTAGATGCGCCCGCCGGGCACGGCGAAGGCATTTTCCACCGGCGCATTGAGCGTCGTGAAGCGATAGGCCGCCGCGGCATTGGGCGTGGCCGACTGCACCGCCACACTGTCACCGACCTGCTCGACATAAGAGCCGAGCGCGCCGCCCAGCGCACCGCCGAATTCGGCGACGACCGCTTCGTGCTGCCCCTCGGCGACCTGCCGCTCCTGCGGCGAGATCGCCGGATCGGCGACCGGGGTTGCACAGGAAGCGAGGGCAAGACTGCTCGCCCCCGTCAGGATCGTTGTGATGATGCGCATGGATGCTCTCCGACACTAATAGACGTCATCCGCTCGCCCGACAGGGGCGACGGTTCCGTCACTAGAACAATGTCGGGAAAGCCTTGGTTCCCTGCCGGTCGTGACGAGCTTTGCGGGCCTCAGTTCATGGCAAGGAACTTGTCGCGCCGCTGCTGCTTGAGCTCCGCGGCGTTCATCTTGGCAAGGCCGTCCAGTTCCTCGACGATGGCTTGGCGAAGCGTCTCCATCGCCCGCGCCCGGTCACGATGCGCGCCGCCCTCGGGCTCGGAGACGATGCGGTCGATGACGCCCAGCTTGGCAAGGTCCTCCGCCGTAATCCGCATCGCCTCGGCCGCATCGGCGGCCTTGTCGGCGGTGCGCCACAGGATCGAGGCACAGCCCTCGGGGGAAATTACCGAATAGACCGCATGTTCGTACATCAGCACGCGATTGGCCGCCGCGATGGCGATCGCGCCACCCGACCCGCCTTCGCCGACGATGGTTGCGACCATGGGTACGTCGAGTTCGAGGCACTGTTCGGTCGCACGCGCGATGGCCTCGGCCTGCCCACGCTCCTCGGCCTGCACGCCCGGAAAGGCGCCGGGCGTATCGACCAGCGACACCACCGGCAATCCAAAGCGATTGGCCAGCTGCATCATCCGGATCGCCTTGCGATAGCCTTCTGGCTTCGCCATGCCGAAATTATGCTTGAGCCGGCTTGCCGTATCGGCGCCCTTCTCATGTCCGATCAGCATCACGCGGCGCCCATCGATCCGCGCCAGCCCGCCGATAATCGCGGCATCTTCGGCAAAGGCCCGGTCGCCTGCCAGCGGCACGAAATCCTCGGTGATCCCCTCCACATAATCCTTGAAGTGCGGGCGCTCAGGGTGACGCGCGACCTGTGCTTTCTGCCAGGGCGTGAGCTTGGCATAGGTCTCCCGCAAAAGCCGGGCGGCCTTGCTCTCGAGCCGGTCGATATCACTCGACAGGTCAACGTCGGAGTTCGCCGCCGTGTCGCGCAATTCGGCGACGCGGGCTTCCAGTTCGGCAATCGGCCGTTCGAAATCGAGATAGCTGGTCATGATCGCCTTCGCGCCTAGCGCTCCAATCGCCTCGACGTCAATCGCCGAGCGCATTGCCAGTCTTGAGATCTTGCCGCGCCAGCGGATGCCGCTTGTTGACCAGCTCGACCAGCCGCCGACTGTCGACATGGGTGTAGATTTGCGTGGTCGCGATGTCGGCATGGCCGAGCAGCGCTTGCAGCGTACGAAGGTCTGCACCTCCCTCGAGCAAGTGGGTGGCAAAAGCATGGCGCAGCACGTGCGGGCTCACTCGTTCGGGCGCGATCCCGACCCGCGCCGCCATGGCCCGGACGATCTGGAACAGGCGCACGCGCGACAGATGTGCTTTCTCACCGGGAAACAGCCATGCGCCCTCTGGCGCCTCCTCGAGCCATGCCGCGACCGCCCGATGAGCCGCTGTCGAGATCGGTACCAGCCGCTCCTTCTCGCCCTTCCCTTTGAGAATGAGAAACGGCTCGCCGGGGCGTACCGCGCGCCGCGGCAAGGCGACCAGCTCGCTCGCGCGCAGGCCGGACCCGTAGAGCAGTTCGAGCAGTGCATGGTCGCGCCGTGGCAACCTCTCCCCACTCGCCGCGCGATCCGCCGCATCGACCAGCATTCCCTCGACCTCTTCGGCCGACAAGAGGCGCGGTAGCGGGCGTTTGATCTTCGGGCGAGGGAGGACGTCCGACGGATCGTCGGCGCGCAGGCCATCTTCATACAGAAAACCGTAAAAGCGCCGCAACGCGCTTGCGCGCCGCGCCACAGTCGAGGCCGCCAGATCCTGCCACTGCCCGCCAAGCGACTTCAACGCCTCCGCGTCGGCATCGCCCAACCGGCCAAGCGCCGCCGCTGCCGCGGCCAGGTCGCCACGATAAGCCATCAATGTGTTACGCGAGGCCCCCGCTTCGGCCGCAAGCATATCGCAGAAACGGTCGACCAGGGCGCGGTCGTCGGGGCTCACAGGCGCGCGATCGCCTCGGCTGCGATCATGCGGGCAAGGAAATCCTGCTCGACGGCGACCAACGCGGCGAGAAGATGGCGCAGGTAGACCGGAGGAATCGCGTCCATGTCGGGCGCTTGCAAGGCAGTCGCGGCAAGGAGCATGACGGTTGCCCCCTCGCCTCGTGAGGCCGCTGCATCGAGCATGCGCGTCAATGTCGTCTCGCGGTCGAGCCCGAAGTCTTCATCTTCGCTGATCCGGCTCGCAAGATCGGTGTTGATCCTCCCCAACCCAGCCAGCGCCGCGACCAGCGCCGCGCTCTTCGGTTTGCCCTCCGCCTCCTCGCGCGCGACGTAATCGCTGAGCCGGTCAGCACTTAGGCCGAGCCCGTCCACGCGCGGCAGCGCCAGTACCAACTGGCCCCAACCCGCATCGGCGTCATCCTCGCTCATCGCGACGAGGATGGGCGCCCAACCGGCGGCCTGCTCGACGAACCCGGCCGTCAGTAATGATGCGATGAGCGCGCTGGCATCATTCTCATGCAGCGCCGACGGCGTGACCTGCGCCGCTGCAAGCGCGGTCGCCGCTTGCAGCCCCAACCGCTCGTGGACACTCTTGCCGCCTGCCCAGAATTCGCGCATGGCGGCGACGCGTTCCGCTTCGCTCGGCGCGACAAAGGTGCGCCGAAGTCCGAACGCCTCACTAGCGCCTTTGTCTTCGGGCGGCAGATTGTCATAATCGATCGAATAAAGGTCGATGAGCGCCTGTCCCGAAAAGACGCCAAGCCCCGTCGCGACCTTGGCAAAGGGCAGTCGTTGCGACGCGCTCAGCAATGGTGCCCGCGCTGTCCATGCCGCGACCCGGGGCCGGGCACGAGCCATCAACGCCTCGGGCAGTAGCAATCCCGTTGCGCTCGCCAGTCCGAATCGCCAGCTGTTGAGCCGCTCGACATTGTCCCATTCCAGCGTTACGGCGCGGCCCGTCCCCGCTCCGGCGCCGACGAGCTTGTCGACCAGCGCAAGGTCGATGGCTTCGACATTGCCGCCGCGGCGCGCCCGCGAAATCGCGTCGGCGGCAATCTCGGGCTGAGCCGACAATGCCGCGCAAATCGCGCTTACCAGGGGTTCGGCTTCGCCTTCGGCGTCATCGAGCCGCGGTGCCACCGGGCAGGCCGCGGCCAAGTCCGCCGTCGCCAACGCGACTTGCAGGGCGACCTGCGCCAGCTTGGCCGAATAGCGCTCGGGATCGGTCCCAGCCAGCAACAACCTCGCCGCATCGGCCTCGCCCATGCGAAGTAGCAACCAAGCCCGCTCGGCGAGCCAATCCTGCTGCTCGAGCTCGCCCGGCGCCGCCACATCGGCGAGGAGCGCGTTGCGCAGGGCAATATGCCCCCAGCGCGAGGCCAGCGGCACATCGAGCCGCCGCATCAGGACCTTGTGAAACCGCCCGTCCTCGACACCCCATGGCGTCTCGCTGGCAAAGGTAAATCCGCCGCGCGCCGCACCGAACACACCGGCAGTTTCGATGTCCCCCGTGACGTCATCGTCATTCGCCGAGGCATCAGCGTCCTCATTCTCACCCTCGCCCTGCTCCTCGTCGTCGGACGGCAGGGCCTGCGCGACCGAATCGTCACGCGCCTCGGGTCGCGCTGCGACCGGCGGCGGCTCAGGCGTCGGCTCGGGGGCGCGGCGGGGCGCTTCCTGCTCCGGTGTCTCGAAGCCCGGGGGCAGCAGCGATTCGGGACGTTCCTGCGCTGCGACCGCAGCGGCCAACGCCGCCATCACCGCGCCGCTGGCGAACAGGGCTGCTTTATTGCGCATCACTGCCGAGCGTGACCTCTTCCTCGATGACCTGCACCGGCTCTTCCGAAGCCATGCCCGAGAAGACGAACAGTCCCACCACCACGAGGATAATGAGGACGAGAAGGATGATGGGGCCCTTGGGGCGCCGTTTCTTATGTGCGGTTCCGATCATGACAACGGCTTTTGCCTTAGCGCGGCGAGACAGTATAGCCCCTATCCGATGTCGCACGCTCTTGCCTCCCGTCTCGACCGATCGATCGTACTTGTCGGCCTCATGGGCGCGGGCAAGTCGACCGTCGGCCGTCGCCTCGCCCGCCGCCTCGGCTTGCCCTTCGTCGACAGCGACGTCGCCATCGAGGACGCTTCGGGCTTTTCCACCGCGGAAATCTTCGAGCGCTTCGGTGAAAAGGACTTTCGCGATGGCGAACGCCGCCTCATTGCCCGCCTTGCCGACGAGCCGGTGCAAGTCATTGCCACCGGCGGTGGTGCCTTCACCATCCCCGAGACGCGCAAGCTCCTCAACGACAAATGCATCACCGTCTGGCTCGACGCCCCGATCTCGATCCTCGCCGAACGCACGGGCCGCCGCGACAATCGCCCGTTGCTTCAGGGCGTCGACCGTGCCGCAAAGCTCGCCGAACTGATGGAAGACCGCCGAGCCGCTTATGCCGAGGCCCACGTCCGCGTCGAGAGCCGCAACGGCGCTCACGCCGCCATCGTCGAGGCGATCATCGCTGCACTCGAGGAGCATTTGTCGTGAGGAAAATCCTCGCCCCAGGCCGTGAAGGTGCCACCTATCCCGTGCTGATCGGCCCGCTTGCCGAGACGTTGGCGAATGCCTGTCCCCGATCCGGCAAGTCGCTTCCTTGCATCACCGACGAGCGCATCTGGAACCTTCATCGCGATAACGTGTCGCAGGCCCTCGACCTCGATCCCTTCTTCGTGCCGTCGGGGGAGGCCGCCAAGTCGTGGGAGCATCTGCAGCGTGCGATCGCCTTCCTCGCCAGCCGCAATCACCAGCGCTCCGATCCAGTGATCGCGCTCGGCGGCGGCGCGGTCGGGGACCTTGCCGGGCTCGCCGCCGCCCTCTATCGCCGCGGCGTCCCGGTGATTCAGATTCCCACGACGCTTCTGGCGCAGGTCGACAGCAGCGTCGGCGGCAAGACGGCGATCGACGCCGAAGGCGAAAAGAATATCGTCGGCGCCTTTCACCCGCCGAGCGCGGCGCTGATCGACCCCGCCTTCCTCGCGACCCTCGACCCGCGCGAAATGCGCGCCGGCCTCGCTGAAACGGTGAAATATGGCCTCATCGGCGACCCCGCCTTTCATCAGTGGCTGGTCGACGGCGGCGCCGAGCGCATGCTGGCCAATGACCCCGAAGCGCTCCGCCACGCCATCGCGACCGCGGTCCAGCACAAGGCCGATCTCGTCGCGGGCGATCTTGAGGACCGTTCCGGTCGCCGTGCGCTGCTCAACCTCGGCCACACTTTCGGCCACGCCATCGAATCGCTCGCCGGTCTCGGCACGATCCTCCATGGCGAGGCCGTCGCCATCGGCATGATGCTCGCAGCAGGTTTCAGCGCCCATCAAGGGCTGCTGCCCGTGGCCACCGCCGACCGCATTGCCAGCGATCTCGCGAGAATGCAGTTGCCCACGACACTCGCAGACGCTGGCCTACAGGGACGCGGCGCCGATCTTCTGGAACCCATGCGTCACGACAAGAAGAACGAGAATGGCCGCCTCGCGCTCATCCTGTTCGAGGATATCGGCAAGGCCGTGTTCGTCCGCGACGTCGCCGAACGCGACCTAGGCGCCTTCCTCACGCGGTTCTAGCTTGCCGTCCTCGCCCATCGCCTGATCGTCCTTGAACATGCGGTCCTTGGCCGCATGGAGGTCACCCGTTTCGCTCTGCCGCTCGAGCCGCTCTGCATCGAGGCTGCGATATTCGCGCTCGACCCGCTCGGCATCGTCCTGGCTGAACCCGAGTTCGGTCAGCGCCGCCTTGCCCATCAGCACCGCGCTTTCGAACAATTCGCGGATGCAGAACGCCAGGTCGAGCCCGTCGAGGTCCATGCTGTGACGCCGGTCATAGCTACGGACCATGATCGCCGCCTGAGGAAAGGCTTCCGCCACCGCCTCGAGCCGCTCGTTGCTGATATCCTCGCGGTCGTTGCAGAACAGGATGGCACGTGCATTCTCCGCTCCCGCCGTGCGCAGGAGATCGAGGCGCATGCCATCGCCATAATAGACCTTGAACCCGAATTCCTCGGCGAGGTCGATCAGTTCGGCATTCTTGTCGACCAGCGTGACCCCGATCTTCTTGGCCATCAGCATCTGCGACACGGTTTGCCCGAAGCGGCCATAGCCGACCACGATGACCTGCCCCTTGGGCGCCGCCTCGGGACCTTCGCGTTCGCCTGAGCCTTCGGCATATCGTACCTCCAGCCAGTCGATCAGCATCATCAGGAAGGGCGTCGAGGCCATGGTGAGCGTAATCACCGCGCCGAACAGCGAAACCCCCTCTGGCGACACCAATTGCGCCTGCATCGACTGGGCGAGCAACACGAACCCGAACTCGCCCGCCTGGCTCAGCAGCAGTCCGAGCCTCAGCGCCCCGAACATATTAAGCCCGAACGCCCGTCCGAGCCCGGTGATCATGATGGCTTTCACCACGACAATCCCGATGGCCGCCAGCAATACCGTGCCCGGCCGCGCCGCAATAACCCCGAGATCCAGCATCATGCCTACCGACAAGAAGAAGAAGCCGAGCAGGATGGAGCGGAAAGGCTCGACATCGCTTTCCAATTCATGCCGATAAGGGCTTTCCGCCAGCATCACGCCAGCCACAAACGCGCCCAGCGCGGTGGAAAGCCCGAGCCAGCTCATCAGGGCCGCCGCTCCTACCACCGTGAACAGGGCCGCGACGACGAACAATTCGCGCTCGCCCAGCCGCCCGATGATGCGGAAAAAAGGATTGATGACGAACCGTCCGATGACGATCAGTCCGATGATCGCGCCGACGGTATATAGTGCTAGCGTGACGCCGCCCGGCGCGTTGGGATCGGCAGGCGCTCGGCTCAACGCGGCGATCAGCGTCAGCAACGGAACGATCGAAATGTCCTGGAGCAGCAGCACCGAAAAGGCGCGCTCGCCATGCGGCTTGTGCAACTCTCCCGTGGAGCGCAGCATCGGCAGCACCTGCGCGGTGGAGGACAGCGACAGGCTCATGCCAATCGCGAGGCCTGCTTGCCAGCTGAAGCCCATGACGTAATGCGCCAGCGCCGACAGCGCCAGGCCGCAGCTGATCACCTGCACCACGCCCAGCCCGAAGATATCGCGCCTGAGCCGCCACAGGCGGCTCGGATTAAGCTCGAGGCCGACGATGAAGAGCAGGAGCGCGATGCCGAACTCGCTGATCGACATGATATTTTCGGCATTGCCGACGAGCCCGAGCACAAACGGCCCGATCATCGCCCCGCCGACGATATAGCCAAGCGTCGCGCCCAGCCCCAGGCGCCGGAACAGCGTCACGAACAGCAACGCGGCGCCAAGCATGATGGCGCCGTCCATGATCAATTCACCGGTAAAGGCGTGCGCGCCGCCCTCTTCGCCGCCGCCCGCGGGTGCCGCCATCAGATGTCCTCCATTGCCCGCGCCAACGCGCGGAAGGGCAAAAGGATCGCGCCATGCCGCCCCGGCCGCTCGCGCGCCGGTGCAAGCTGGTCGATGCCGGGCCAGTCGGGCACGATGACATCCGACCCGTTGAGCCAGTCATCGAGTGCGATCAGCACGGCCTCGGCCCTTGCCCTATCCGCACTTCGTGCATGGGCAAGCATCAGCGCGGTCGCCGCTTGACCATAAGCGCAAGCGGCCACTTGTGCGGAAATGTCGGTAACGCGGCCATCGACACGATCGAGCGTCAGGACGATTGTTGCCCCGCAAGTTGGCGAGCGCAATTCGACCCGCCGGTCGGGCGCCTCTAGCAGCGGCGTGTCGGCTAGGTCGGCGGCAAGCCGAATAATGTCCTTCGAATAGGGTGGCGGCTTCACCCCCGGCGCCATGTCGTCCCTTCCGGCCCGTCCTCGAGTTGGATGCCATCTGCTACCAATTCGTCGCGGATCTGATCGGCAGTGGCGAAATCGCGCGCCTTCTTGGCGGCTGCGCGCTCTGCGATCTTCGCTTCGATCGCAGCGGCATCGTCAGCATCGCCGCCGCGGAACCACGCATCAGCGGTGCCTTCGAGCAATCCCATCAGCGCCGCCGAGGCCTTGAGCACGCCGCCAGCCTCGATCTGTGCGAGCCGCGACAGCGCCAAAGGTGTATTGAGATCGTCCTCGAGCGCCTCGATCACGCCCGCATCGACCGCGCTCGCTTCGGCATTGCCGATCTTGCGGTAAAGCCCATCGAGCGTCGCCTTCGACTGTTCGAGCAGCTTCGCACTCCACGGCAGCGGCTGGCGATAGTGCGCCGACAGGAGCGCGAGGCGGATGACCTCGCCCTTGTGATCTTTGAGCAGCTCTTCTGGCGTGATCACATTGCCGAGCGACTTCGACATTTTCTCCGAGCCCATGTCGACGAAGCCATTATGTACCCAATAGCGCGCCAGCGGCGCGCCGCCATGCGCGCAGCGGCTTTGCGCGATCTCATTTTCGTGATGCGGGAAGGTCAGGTCGAGCCCGCCGCCATGAATGTCGATCGTCTCTCCGAGATGCGCCGCGATCATCGCCGAGCATTCGATATGCCAGCCCGGACGCCCCCGGCCCCACGGACTGTCGAAGCCAATGATACCCTCGTCGGAAGGCTTCCACAGGACGAAGTCGGCGGGATCGCGCTTGTAGGGCGCCACCTCGACCCGCGCTCCTGCGATCATCGCCTCGCGGTCGCGTTTCGACAGGGCCCCATAATCGGGATCGCTCGGCACCGAGAAGAGCACGTGCCCCTCGGCCTCATAAGCGTTGCCCTTGGCGATCAGCGTCTCGATCATCGCCACCATCGCAGGCACTTCATGCGTCGCATGCGGCGCGATGTCTGGCGGCGCCACGCCGAGCGCGCCCGTGTCCTCGAGATAAAATTGCTCGAATCGCTCGGTGATGACCGATGTCTCGACGCCTTCCGCGACCGACTTCTCGATGATCCGATCGTCGATATCGGTGATGTTGCGCGCATAGACGAGGCTATCGGCGCCAAATTCATGCCTGATGAGCCGCGCCAGCGTGTCGAAGACAACCGGCGGGCGCATGTTGCCGATGTGCGCGCGCCCGTAGACCGTCGGCCCGCACACATACATGGTGATACGCTTGGGATCGGCGGGGACGAATTCGCGCTTCTCGCGCGCCATCGTGTCATGCAGGCGAATGGTCACAACAATCCTTCCTCGCGCCGCGCCTCGACGAAATCGACCGTCGCGCGCGCGCTGGCATTGAGCAATGTATAGGTTCGCGCCTCGCGCATCCACTCGGGCCGCGCGGCCTCCGCTCCATAAATGAAATCAGTGGCGAAATTGGCGATCAGGAATAGCACCGTGGCCGACACCAAACCCTTCAGCGTGCCGAACAGCCCGCCGAGCAACCGGTCGACCGGCCCGATCAGCGAGCGGCGCGTCCGTCCGCCAAGCTTCTGCGCGACTAATCGCACGACGAAATAGGTCGGGATAAACAGCAAGGCGAAGGCCGCCGCCATGATCCCGCTCTCGCTCTCCATGTGATTGGCGAGGAAGGCGCTCATCGGGGCATGCCCCATCTTCACCGCCAGCACCGCGGCCACCCAGGCGCCGAGCGAGAAGACCTCCTGCACGAATCCGCGCACGAGACCCAGGAGCGCGCCTCCGCCAAGCAGGATCAGGATAAAGATGTCGAGTGCGGTCATCGCGCCCCGGCTAGCGGCTCCTCACGGGCGATACCAGCCCTATCGTCCCAGCAGACGGTCGGTCAGCGCACCCAATCGCGCAAACCCCTCGCATGCCATGCCGCCCGACGGATCGACGCCTTTGGGCACCCACGCCCGCTCGAACCCCAGCTTGGCAGCCTCCTTCAGCCTCAGCGCCGAATGCGCCACCGGCCGCAATTCGCCCGACAACGCCACCTCGCCAAAACAGATCGTCCTCGCCGGCAATGGCCGTTCCGACAGCGCCGACACCAGCGCCGCCGCCACTGCGAGATCCGCTGCCGGATCGCTCAACCGATAGCCTCCCGCCACGTTCAGATAGACCTCGACGTTGGCAAAGCTGATGCCGCAGCGCGCCTCGAGCACCGCCAGCAGCATCGCCAGCCGTGCGCTGTCCCAGCCCACCGCCGAGCGCCGCGGCGTCGCGCCGCTTGCCAGCCGCACGGTCAGCGCCTGCAATTCGACCAGCACGGGCCGTGTCCCTTCGAGCGCGGGGAACACTGTCGTTCCCGACACCTCCTCCCCGCGCTCGGTCAGGAACAGCGAGGACGGATTGCCCACCTCTTCCAGCCCCTCGGCCTCCATCGCGAATACCCCGATCTCGTCGGTCCCGCCAAAGCGGTTCTTGATGGCGCGAAGGATGCGATACTGATGGCTGCGCTCGCCCTCGAAGCCCAGCACCGTGTCGACCATATGCTCGAGCACACGCGGCCCCGCGATATTGCCGTCCTTGGTGACATGACCGACGAGGATCAGCGCACACCCCTTCTCCTTGGCAAAGCGCACCAGCTCATGCGCCGAAGCACGCACCTGGCTCACCGTACCCGGCGCTCCCTCGATCATGTCCGAATGCATCGTTTGGATGGAATCGATCACGAGAAAGGCGGGCGGCGCCCCCTCCCCCAGCGTCGTCAAAATGTCACGAACCGAGGTCGCCGCCGCCAGCCGCACGGGTGCATCGCCGAGCCCCAACCGTAGCGCGCGCCGCCGCACCTGATCGGCCGCCTCTTCGCCCGAGACATAGATCGTGTCCGCACCCGATCGCGCTAGCCGCGCCGCCACCTGAAGCAGCAGCGTGGACTTGCCGATCCCCGGGTCGCCCCCGATCAGCGTCGCCGAGCCCGGCACCAGACCGCCGCCCAGCGCGCGATCGAACTCGGCGATCCCCGTCTTCATCCGTTCGGGGATCGCGACCTCGGCGTCGAGGCCGACCAGTTCGATCCGCCGCCCACCGCCTTGCAAATTGTGCTTCTTGGCAAAGGTCGTCGATACCACCTCGGCATCCTCGACCAGCGTGTTCCATTCGGCGCAATCGCCGCACTGCCCCTGCCAGCGCGTCGTCACCGACCCGCAGGCCTGGCACACATATCTCTTCTTGGGTTTGGCCATAGGCGCGCCACGCTAGCGACCAGCCCGCGCCCTTGTCGAGCGCCAAAATGCCGCCTAACGCCTCGCCCCATGAGCTGGCTTCCCGACCCTTTCCGCATCGCCAATTTCCGCGCCTTCTGGTCGGCCCGCCTGCTCGCCACGCTGGCACAGCTGGCGATGGTCACGGCGATCGAATATCAAGTCTACACGCTCGCCCGCGAAACCATGAGCATCGAGGCCGCCGCACTTCGGCTCGGCCTCATCGGCTTCATCCAGTTCGTCCCGCTCTTCTTCCTGACGCCCTTCTCGGGCTGGGCCGCCGACACGATGGACCGCCGGGCCATCGCGCGCCTCGCCATCCTCATCGAAATTGGCAGCGCCGGTGCGCTCGGCCTCGCCACCGCGCAGGGCTGGATCAGCCTGCCCGTCATCTATGTCGTCGCCGTTTTCGTCGGCATCAGCCGCGTCCTCATGGGCCCCTCGATGGGCGCACTTGCGTCCAACATCGTGCCGCGCGACCTCCTGCCATCGGCCATCGCCCTGTCCTCGATCGCGTGGAAAGGCGCCACTATCGCGGGACCGGCCATCGCGGGCTATCTCCTCGCCGTCTCGATCGAGACCGCCTATTTCTTCGCGGTCGCGCTCTTCATCCTCGCCATCATCGCGCTGTTCCTGATCAGCCACATCGACCAACAGAAATCCGACCGACGCAACGGTCCCATCGCCCAAGTCGTCGCGGGCCTGCGTTACGTGCGCGAAAACCGCCTCGTGCTGGGTGCCATCAGCCTCGACCTTTTTGCGGTGCTTCTCGGCAGCGCCGTCGCGCTCCTGCCCATCTTCGCCACCGACATCTTCGGCGGCGGTGCCGACCTGTTCGGTCACCTGCGCGCCGCTCCCGCCGTCGGTGCGGTGGCGGCCGCGCTCTATTTCGCGATCCGACCGCTGAAGACGAATGTCGGGGTCAAGATGCTCGTCGCCGTCGGCATCTTCGGTGTCGCTACCATCGGCTTCGCCTTTTCCCGGTCGATCGCGCTGACCTTCTTTCTCCTCGTACTAATCGGCGCGTCCGACATGCTCAGCGTCTACGTCCGCTCTTCGCTCATCCAACTCTACACCCCCGACGAAATGCGCGGACGCGTCGGCGCCGTCTCCACCCTTTCTATCTCGGCATCGAACGAATTGGGCGATGCCGAAAGCGGGCTGATGGCCAGCCTGCTCGGCCCCACCACCGCCGCCTTCCTCGGCGGGCTCGGCGCGATCGTCGTGGTCGGAATTTGGGCGATCATCTTCCCGGAGCTACGCCGAGCGAAAACCTTCGAACCGCCCAACGATGCTAATCTTCACTAGCAATTTGGCGTGCATGCCATAACGTTAATCATGGCTCTATAGGGTGTATCTCACGGGACATTCCCAGAATTTCGCGCTTTCAGTCCCCACCGCCCTTAACCTGGATAAGGTAAACGTCGTCGCAACCCTGTTCGGTGACAACCCTGTTAACGCTGCCCGTTATAAAGCTGCGCTCAGATGGGGGAGTAGTTGATGAGCCGGCAGCGTCTTGCCTTGCGAAAAAGCGACCATGTCGAAGTCGATGCCACGCTGCGCGAGGCGTTGACGTTCGACGTGCTTCCCGAACGGCGCGCCGGTGACGAAGCTGTCGCCGAGCAACGCCTCCATCAGCTCGGCCATATCCCCTTCCTGCTTCTCCTGTCGCACATCGTCGGTCTTGGCCTGTGCGCGATCGACACGACGATCACTTTCAATCCCATGGGCTCGGGGTTGAGCATGGCGCTCATCCTGCTCGACATGATCGCCATCACGGTGTTCCGCTTGCAGTCGCGGCTCAAAAGCTCTCCCCACGCCCTCCATCTCTTCCTGTTCGTGTATGTCAGCTGCGCTGCTGCGGGCTGGGCCGTGTTGTCGATGCATTATCTCGACAATGCCGCACTCCATGGTCTCTCGCTCGTCACCACGGTCATCAGCGGCGGCGTCCTCGCACTCAGCGTCATTGCCATGAGTTCGCCGTCCCTCGCCATCGGCATCAGCGCAGCGGGTGCGCTCGCCGCCATCTTCATCGGCCATGACGCCCTCGTCGTATCGGGCCTCTCGGTGATCTCGCTCGTGCTCATCAGCTACGCCACGCTGACCGCCCGTTCGATGATCGAGGCCGCACGTCGTCGCCTCTTGCTCGATGCCGAAGCCCACCAGGCCCTGCGATTCGTCAACGAATTCGAAGGCTCGGGCCGCGGCTGGTTCTGGGAAACCGACGCGGCAGGCGTCCTCACCTACGTCTCGCGCCAACTGGCCGAAGATTTCGATTGCGACCCCGCCGACCTCCTCGGCCGCCGCTTTACCGACCTCCTGTCGATCGACAATCAGGGGGACGACGACAATCTGCGCGAGGAACGCACGCTCGGTTTCCACCTCTCTGCCCGCTTCCCCTTCGCCGACGTGGTCGTCCGCGCCGCCAGCGACGAGGACATTCTCTGGTCGCTGTCGGGCAACCCCATCTTTGCCGACAATGGCCGCTTCATCGGCTTTCGAGGCATCGGCGCCGACCTTACCGAACAACGCCGCAACGAACAGGAAATTAGCCGCCTCGCCCGCTTCGACAGCCTCACCGGCCTGCCCAATCGCGCCATGATGCGCCAGACGCTCGATGAAGCACTGCGCAACGCCGCACGGCGCCAGAAGGGCTGCGCGCTCTTCCTCATCGATCTCGACCGCTTCAAGAACGTCAACGATACGCTCGGACACCCGGTCGGTGACCAGCTCTTGCGCCAGGTCGCGCAGCGCCTCACGCGCGTCCTCGGCAACCACGGCCAGGTCGGTCGCCTCGGCGGCGACGAATTCAAAGCCGTGCTCCCGGGTGCGGTCGAGACGGGCCTGCTCGAACGCCTCGCCAATCTCATGATCGAGCAAGTCTCGCAGCCCTATCAGATCGAAGGGCACCGCGTGACCATCGGTGCCTCGATCGGCATCGCCATCGGCGACCCCGGTCGCGGCTGCGCCGACAGCCTGACGCGCAATGCCGACCTCGCCCTCTATGCCGCCAAGGCCGCCGGGCGCGGCAAGCATTGCTTTTTCGAACCCTCGATGCACAGCGAGGCGACCGATCGTCAACGGCTCGAGAATGACCTTCGAGGCGCGCTGGAACGGCGCGAACTCGACGTCCACTACCAGCCCATCGTCCGCGCCTCGTGCGAGGATCTGATTGGCTTCGAAGCGCTTGTGCGCTGGAACCACCCCGTGCGCGGGCCGATCTCGCCCGACCTGTTCATTTCCATCGCGGAGGAATGCGGCCTCATCAGCAAGCTCGGCGACTTCGTGCTCGAGACGGCCATCGCCACCGCCGCTCCCTGGCCGGAAAATATACGCATCGCGGTCAACTTGTCGCCGATCCAGTTCAACGACCCCAAGGTCTGCGAGAAGATCGCGACCCAGCTTGGCGCCCACGGGATGCGCGCCGAACGGCTCGAACTGGAAATCACCGAGGGCGTGTTCCTCGCCGAGGGCCAAGCCACCGACGAGACCTTCCAACGCCTCAAGAATATCGGCGTCCGCCTCGCGCTCGACGACTTCGGCACGGGCTATTCCTCGCTCGGCTATCTGAAGACCGCCCCCTTCGACAAGATCAAGATCGACCAGAGCTTCGTCCGCGGCGCCTCCAATTCCGAGAGCCGCAACAGCGCCATCATCCGCGCCATCGTCGCGCTTGCCGAAAGCCTGTCGATGGACACCACCGCCGAGGGCGTCGAAACGCATGATGACCTCAACCTCATCCGCGAATTGGGCTGCAGTCAGGTGCAAGGCTATATTTTCGGCAAGCCCTGCGATGCCGACCATGCGCTCGAAATGGTCAAGCGCGCCTCGGTCACCCCCGAGGGGCACCAGAACAGCCGCGAACCGCGCCATCGCCTGATGCGTCGCGGGCTCGTCATGTTGCAGGGCCAGGCGGTCGAGATACGCCTACGCAACATCTCCGCCATGGGCGCGCTGATCGAATGTTCGGTGCCGGTCGCCCCGGGCACCGAGCTTACCATCGACATCATCGGCACCGGCCCCGTGGTGGGCAAGGTCCGCTGGGCCCAGGCAGGACGCTTTGGCATCCAGTTCGACGAAACGTTCAACCTCACCCGCCTCGCCCCGCCCCGCCGCAAGACGCAGGGCATCGAAAGCGGTCGCCCGCCCTTTTTCGTCGATCGCCGTACCGGCTGATACGACGAGGGCGGCCGCTTCACGCGACCGCCCGCCAACCCCTCCATGAGGGAAAATTGTAGAGGCGCCTAAAAGGCCTCGACCGGCATCTTCATGAGCGTTTCCGCCCCGGCCTCGACCTTGCGGCGAAGACCGCTCGCCTCGGGCAGGTGACGCTCGCCATAATAGCGCGCGGTCAGCAGCTTGGCCTCGTGGAATGCCTTGTCCTCGCCCGCCTGATCCTTCAGCTCGGCGCTCTTGCCCGCCATCTTGAGCCACATCCAGCCGAGGGTCACGAGGCCCATCAACTCCATATAGGCATAGGCACCGGCGCCGGCGTTATTGGGATCGGCCATCCCGTTTTGCGCCAGCCACATGGTCGCGCCCTGCAGATGCCCGACCGCCTTCTCGAGCGGCTCGGCCACGCCGGCAGGATCGCCCGCCGCCTTGGCCGCGGCAATATCCTCGGCAAGCAGCTCGAAATAGGCCCGCACGGCGCGCCCACCGTTCTGGCCCAGCTTGCGCCCGACCAGATCTATCGCCTGAACCCCGTTGGTACCTTCGTAGATCTGCGCGATGCGCGCATCGCGAACATATTGCTCGACTCCCCATTCGCGGATGTAGCCGTGCCCGCCGAAGACCTGCTGCGACTGCACCGCCGCCTCGAAGCCCTTGTCGGTAAGATAGCCCTTGATGACCGGCGTCAGCAGGCTGATCAGGTCGTCCGCCGTCTGGCGCTCTTCCTCGGTCTGCGCGCGGTGGACGAGATCGACCTGCAGCGCCCCCCACAGGACCAGCGCACGTGCCGCCTCGGTGAAGCTCTTGGTGTCCATCAGCATGCGGCGCACGTCGGGATGCACCATGATGCTGTCGGCCTTGGCGTCCTGATCGCGCCCTTCCGGCTTGAGTGCGCGGCCCTGACGGCGATCCTTCGCGTAGGCCAGCGCATTCTGATAGGCCGCATCGCCTTGCGCGAGGCCCTGCAGGCCGACGCCAAGACGTGCCGCATTCATCATGATGAACATGGCGGCGAGGCCCTTTTCCTTTTCGCCGATCAGGTAGCCCGTCGCCTCGTCATAGTTCATGACGCAGGTCGAGTTACCGTGAATGCCCATCTTGTGCTCGATCGAGCCGCAGGTGACGCTGTTGCGCTCACCCAGCGAGCCGTCCTCGTTTACGAGATATTTGGGCACGATGAACATCGAGATGCCCTTCACGTTGTCGGGGCTGTCCGGCATCTTGGCGAGCACCATGTGGATGATGTTCTCGCTCATGTCGTGCTCGCCGGCCGAGATGAAGATCTTGGTGCCGGTGACCTTGTAGGTGCCATCGTCCTGCGGCACGGCCTTGGTCTTGATAAGCCCGAGGTCGGTCCCGCAATGTGGCTCGGTAAGGTTCATCGTGCCGGTCCATTCGAGCGACACCATCTTGGGCGCATAGGTCGCCTTCTGCTCATCCGACCCGACCGCCAGCAGCGCCGCGACCGCGCCCTGCGTCAGGCCGTTATACATCTCGAACGCCTGATTCGCCGCGACGACATATTCGCTGAACGCCGTCGACAGGACGTGCGGCAGGTCCTGCCCACCATATTCTTCGGGAAAATTGAGCGTGCCCCAGCCGCCTTCACGAAACTGGTCGAAAGCCTCTTTGAACCCCTTGGGTGTCGTCACGCTGCCATCGTCGTGGCGCGTACAGCCTTCCTCGTCGCCCGTCCGGTTCAATGGCGCGATCACCTCGGCGGCAAACTTGCCGCCTTCGGTCAGGATCGCTTCGACGACATCGGCATCGGCATTCTGAAAGCCCGGAAGGTTCGAATAATTCTGCAGCCCAATCAGGTGATCGAGCACATATTTGGTGTCGGCAACGGGGGCGTCGTAGACGGGCATATATTCAGTCCTCGCTATTGTCCTGGAGCAGGCGCACGAAGCCTTCCAACTCCTCGATGGTTTCGTCGATATCGGCTTTCTGACGGGTCAGCGCCTCGATGCGCTCTTGGCAACGGTCGAGCGTGACCTGCCGCTGGGTCCGGCGCTGGTCGCCAAGGTCGTAAAGGTCGAGAAGCTCGCCAATTTCCGCGAGGCTGAAGCCCACGCGCTTGCCACGCAGGATCCACGCCACACGCGCTCGGTCGCGCTCCGAATAGAGCCGCTGAGTGCCGACCCGCTGCGGAGCGATCAGCCGCTCGTCTTCGTAGAATCGCAGCGCCCGGGCGGTGACCCCGAACTCCTCGCACATCTGCCCGATCGAATAACGGGCGCCCGTATCGGCAGAAGAATCGGCATGGCTAGCTGACATGAAGGTAAACTAGTTGACGCTTCCGTAAAGGTCAATGAACGTTGCGGCGAGCAACCAATCCGGCGCGATCAGTCGCTGACACTCAGCAAAGCGGCTCGCCTGCGGGGTCAACCGGATCGACGGTCGTGTCTCCACCGGCCGTCAAGGCGCGCGCATCGATCGTCGCATCGCCGCGGCAATAATAGGCACAGGCCGCCGGGGCCTCGCCAAAGGCCAGCGTCTCGCCATCGAAGGACAGCGGCAGGCGACAGTTCTCGTCACCCTGGGGCACGAGCGCCAGCCTGTCCTCGGCGCCTTCGATACGCCCTTCACCCGCGCAATTGGCCGCGCCTTGATCGGCATAGAGAATGAAGGCCGCCGCGCCATCCTCGCCCACACAGATGCCCGATGTGCCCGCCGCGTCGGCATAAAGCCCCGCCGGCACAGCCGCCTCGGCGACCTTCGCCGCTTCCTCGCTGCCCGAACAGGCACCCAGCATCAGCGCGCCTGCGACCATCATCCCCCGTCCCATCGTCACTCCTCGCGCAATGCCTCGATCAATTCATCCTTGGTCATGTCCGACCGCCCCTCGATATCGCGTTCCTGCGCAAGATCGTAAAGCTCGTCCTTCGTCCGCTCTTCATAGGGCCGCGAGTCATGATCGATATTTTCGTTCGCCTTGGCATTGGCGATCGCCGCCGCCTTGCCCTTGGAATAACCCTGCTCGCGAAGATCTTCGTAAAGCTTGTCGTCCTTGATGCTGTCGCCATGATCCTTGACCATTCACGCCTCCTTTGTCCGTTAAAGGATCAATGATCGAGACGCCTTCATGCTCCGATCGTGACAGGAGGGAGACAAAGCGCGCGCAGCTTCCTATATGGCAATCCATCGGGCGGGAGAGGATTCGCAGGGCCATGCAGACGACGCATCCATTTGACGACGACAAGCTCCGGGAAGAATGCGGCGTCTTTGGCGTATGGGGCGCCGATGGTGCCTCCTCGGTGGTCGCGCTCGGGCTCCACGCACTCCAGCATCGCGGCCAGGAAGCCGCCGGCATCGTCAGCCACGATGGTCACAATTTCCACGCCCACCGCGCCATGGGCCATGTCGCGGGCAACTTCGACCGCGACGACATCATCCGCAAGCTCTCGGGCTCGGCCGCCATCGGCCACGTGCGCTATTCGACCACCGGCGAGACCGCGCTCAGGAACGTCCAGCCGTTGTTCGCCGACCTCGCCACCGGCGGCTTTGCCGTGGCGCATAACGGCAACCTGTCCAACGCGCTGACCGTCCGCGACAAGCTCATCGAGCGCGGCTCGATCTTCCAGTCCACGAGCGACACCGAGGTCATCATCCACCTCGTCGCCACCTCGACCAAGCCGACCGCGGTCAAGCGCCTGAAGAAAGCGCTGAAGAAGGTCGAAGGCGCCTACAGCCTCGTCTGCCTGCTCCCCGACGGCCTCATCGCCTGCCGCGATCCACTTGGCGTGCGCCCGCTGGTCATGGGCAAGTATAACGACGCCTATGTCTTCGCCTCCGAAAGCGTCGCCTTCGACGTCATCGGCGCCGACTACATCCGCGACGTCGAGCCGGGCGAGCTCATCGTCGTCAACGACGATGGTCTGCAGAGCTTCCACCCCTTCGAGGAGCAGCGCCCCCGGCCCTGCATCTTTGAACATGTCTATTTCTCGCGCCCCGACAGCATCATCGAGGGCACGTCGGTCTATCACACCCGCAAGGCCATCGGCGCCGAGCTGGCGCGCGAGGCCCCCGTCGAAGCCGACCTCGTCGTGCCCGTCCCCGATTCAGGCGTGCCCGCCGCCATCGGCTACAGCCAGGCCGCCGATATTCCGTTCGAGCTCGGCATCATCCGCTCGCACTATGTCGGGCGCACCTTCATCCAGCCGTCCGACGGTGTTCGTCACCTCGGCGTGAAACTCAAGCACAACGCCAACAGCGCGCTCATCAAGGGCAAGCGTATCGTTCTCATCGACGACAGCATCGTGCGCGGCACCACCAGCCTCAAGATCGTGCAGATGATGCGCGATGCGGGCGCCGCCGAAGTCCATATGCGCATCGCCTCCCCGCCGACCCGCCACAGCTGCTTCTACGGCGTCGATACGCCGCGCCGCGAAAAGCTCCTCGCCGCGCAGATGGACGTCGAGGCGATGGCCAAGCATATCCACGCCGACAGCCTCGCCTTCATCAGCCTCGAGGGCCTTTACAATGCATTGGGCGATCATCGCGACGCCGCCCATCCGCAGCGCTGCGACGCCTGTTTCTCGGGCGACTATCCCACTTCATTGACCGATCGCGACCGTGAAGAGCCCGAACAGCTCGATCTCGTCGACGCCGACTAGGACATCATGACCAGGACTTTCGAGAACAAGACCGCGCTCGTCACCGGCGCGAGCCGCGGCATCGGCGCTGCTATCGCCGAGACCCTCGCCGCCAACGGCGCCCATGTCATCCTCGTCGCCCGCGACGCCGCGGCGCTCGAACAGGTCGAAGAGCGCATCCACTCCGCTGGCGGCAGCGCCACCATCGCGCCGATGGACCTCCTCGAAAATGGCAATATCGGGAAGCTCGGACAGGCCATCGCCAGCCGCTGGGATGCGCTCGATATCCTCGTCCTCAACGCCGCGACGCTCGGCACGCTGACCAGCGTCCAGGCGATCGACGGCAACGAGTTCGTCCGGGTAATGAGCCTCAACCTGCTCGCCAACCAGGCGCTCATCGCCGCCTTTCACGCCATGCTGGTCAAAGCCGAGCGCGCCGAG
Organism: Sphingomicrobium arenosum; assembly: GCF_026157085.1. Taxonomy (NCBI): domain Bacteria; kingdom Pseudomonadati; phylum Pseudomonadota; class Alphaproteobacteria; order Sphingomonadales; family Sphingomicrobiaceae; genus Sphingomicrobium; species Sphingomicrobium arenosum. The sequence goes on along the minus strand of NZ_JANPVN010000001.1, from coordinate 215,266 downwards.
GTCGTTGGCGTCACTTCCTCCGTCGGCGCCCATCCGCGCGCCTATTGGGGGGCCTATGGTGCCAGCAAGGCCGCCTTCGACACGATCCTGAAGAGCTATGCCGACGAGAATGAAGGTCCTGGCAAAATCCGCGTCCATGTCATGGATCCCGGTGCCACTCGCACCACAATGCGCGTACGCGCCTTCCCCGGCGAAAATCCGGAGGACGTCAAGGAGCCGCAGGTCGTCGCCGACGCGCTGATCGAGCGCCTCTCGTCCGACGCGCCGACCGGCGAGACCTTTCGAGTCGAGGGCTAGCCCTCCAGCGTCACCTGCGCGACATCGATCCCCCGCCCGCGAAAACCGCCTTCGCAATACATAAGGTAGAAGCGCCACAGGTCGTGAAAGCGGCCTGAGAACCCGTCGAGCCCTCCGCTCTCCACCGCCGTATCATAGCGCTCACGCCAAATTCTCAGCGTCTCGGCATAATCGTGCCCGAAGCCGTGTCGGTCGGTCCATGCCAATCCGCGCTCGGCCGCCAGCTTCTCGAAACCCGGCTCGTCGAGCAACATTCCGCCCGGGAAGATATAGGCTTGGATGAAGTCGGCGCTCTCACGATAGGCGGGGAACAGCCGGTGATCGATCGAGATGAACTGGAGCGCTGCCTTGCCGCCGGGCTTGAGGTTGCGCCGGATGCAATCGAGATAAGCGGGCCACCAGCGCTCGCCCACCGCCTCGACCATTTCGACCGAGGCGATCGCATCGAAGGCCTCGTCGCATTCGCGATAGTCCTGCAGGCGGATCTCGATCCGGTCCGCCAGCCCCGCCGCCGCAATCTTCGCCTCGGCCCAAGCCTTCTGTTCGGTCGACAGCGTCAGCCCAACGACGCTTGCGCCGCGCCGTGCCGCCGCGATGGCCAGGCTGCCCCAACCGCAACCGATCTCGAGCAGCCGGTCGCCTTCCTTCAGGTCGAGCCGGTCGAGCAGCGCGGCGATCTTGCGCTCCTGCGCGTCCTCGAGGCTATCGCCCTCCTTGAACATCGCCGCCGAATAGCTCATCGTTTGATCGAGCCACTGCGCGTAAAAGTCGTTGCCGAGATCGTAATGGGCGGCGATATTCTCGCGCGCCTTGACGATCCCATTGTCGCGCATCCGATGCGCCAGCGCGTTGAGCCAGCGCATCGGGCCCTTGGCCCGCGCCGTGTCGCCAAGGCTCAGCGCATTGTCCATGAACAGCGCGCACAGCGGCACCGGATCGGGGGAGCTCCATTCGCCCCGCTCCCACGCCTTGTACCAGCCGACCGAGCCCGCAAGCGCCAATCGCACCAGCGCCATGTAGCTGTGCAATTGCACTGTCGCGACATGACCGGGCGCGTTGAATCCGACCTCGCGCCGCGTCCCGTCGGGCAGCGTCCCATGGATGCCGCCACGCGCCAGCCGCTCGTCGAGCCGGTCGATCACCGGCTTGAACGCGGGCGCGATCAGCCGCGCCAGCCAGCCTTCGCCCGTCGCAAAGGCGCGATCGCCCTTGAATAAATGGTCGCCCCGGCTCGCCATGCCCTATCCTGACTTCATCTCCCGATAGGCCGCAAGGGCCCGCTCGCGCGCTTCCTTATGGCCTATCAGCTTGTCGGGATAGTCCGAAGGTGCGCATCCCGCCTCGTGCGGGTCGTGAATTGCCTTGTCGGGCACATCGGCCAGTTCGGGCACCCAATGGCGGATATAGTCTCCCGCGTCGAATTTCTCCGATTGCGACAGGGGCGCCATGATGCGCACGAACATATTGCTGTCGACGCCCGATCCCGAAATCCACTGCCAGTTGGTCCCGTTCGATCCGTAATCGGCATCGACGAGACAGTCCCAGAACCACCGCTCGCCCTCGCGCCAGTCGATCAACAGATGCTTCACGAGGAAGCTGGCGACGATCATGCGCACCCGGTTGTGAATCCACCCCAGCGCCCACAATTGTCGCATCCCCGCATCCACGATCGGATAGCCGGTCTTGCCTTTTTTCCACGACTCGAAGTCCTCGCGCGCGGTCGAGGAGCGAAAATCGCGCCACTCGAAATCGTCGTAATCGCGATAGCTCTTCTCGGGATAGTCGGGGAATTGGTGGATGACGTTCTGCGAAAAGTCGCGCCAGCCCAATTCGGACAGGAAGGTGCCGACCGACCCGCCCGCATCCTTGACCCGGTCATAGACCCGGGCCGGCGAGATTTCGCCCCAATGCAGGTGCGGGCTCAGCTTCGACGTGCCCTCGACCGACGGACAATTGCGCTGCCCCTCGTAATGCGACGCCTCGTCCTCGAAGGCGCGCAATCGCTTCAGCGCCCCTTCTTCGCCCGGCTCCCATTCCTCCTCCATCGCGCCCGCCCAATTTGGGCGGGTCGGCAGCAGCGCCCAATCGTCGAGCGCATCGCTGTCGGGCCACTGGGCCGGCGCGTCGATCTTGTGCGGTCGCGGGCTCGGCTCATCGGGCGGCATCCGCTCCTTCAGCGCGCGCCAGAAGGGCGTGAAGATTTTGTAAGGGTCGCCCGATCCCGTCGTCACCGCACCCGGCGGTTCGAGATAATTACCGCCGTGCAGGCAGAGTTTGACCTGATCGGCGATCCGATCCTCGGCCTCCTTCCACCACGGTTCGTAATGCCGGATAGCATGCACCCGCGCCGCGCCCAGTTCCTCGACCAGCTGCGGCAACACATGATCGACTCGCCCGCGTCTAAGTATCAGCCGCGACCCCTTCTCTTGGAGCGCCGCGCCCAATGCTTCGAGGCTGCGATGCAACCACCAACGTGAGGCGCCGCCCAGCTTGCGGTCCCCCGGCGTCTCATCGTCGAGCACGAAGACTGGTACCACCGGCCCTTCACTTGCCGCCGCCGCCAGCGCCGCCTGGTCCGACAGCCTCAGGTCGCGGCGAAACCAGACGAGCACTGGCGCCGCGCTCATTCGGCAGCCCCCAGGTCTATGGTGAAGCTGTCCGATACCCGGGGATCGAGGAAGCGCTGGTCGGCCAAGAGGACGCGCCCGTCGCGCTCGATCACCACCGGCATCCGCGACCAGAAAAGATAAGCTTCGACGTCACTTCGCCCGCGCGCCGCCCGAAGCAACGGATGGTTGAGCCCGACGAATTGCGGCTGGCCCGACAAAAGCACTCCTTGGGGCCAGCGATACCCCCCGAACCCATAGAGTCCACCGCCTCGCCAGATGATCTCGCGCCGCCAGAATTCCATTGGCACCGGGGCCGCCACCGCGCTGCCCGGTTCGATCCGCCACTGCTTACCGACCAGCTCGCGCCCCTGCCGCTCGGCCGACCCCGTGATCCAGCCATTGCCTGCGATGTAGGCGCTGATCATCAGGAACATCAGCCAGGCCGGACGCGCGAACAGCCGCGAGCCGCGCTTTTCGAGCGAGCGCGATACCCAGACGCCGAAGACCAGCATCCCCCAGACCCAGATGTCGATGATGAACAGCGTGTCGCCGTAAAACCAGCGCTCCGAGAAGGGTTCGAGGAAGCGGATGCCATAGACATTGAGCCAGTCGAGGATGGGATGCGACAGCGTCCCGATGATGGCAAGCAGCAACAGCCAGCCGGGCTTCACCGCCTCGCGCCCCGGTCGCCACTTGTCCCAAGCCCACACGATTAGGGTCAGCAGGATCGGCAGCACCAACATGGCGATCGGTCCGTGCGTCAGCCCACGCCGGATCGCCAGATGCTCGGTCCCCATCAGGACCGCGACTGCGTCCACGTCGGGCAAATTGGCCGCGATGATCAGCGTCGGCATGGCACGGGGCGTTAGCCGCTTCAGCCCCATCTGGCCGAGCAGCGCACCGGCCAGGCTGTGCGTCACATTATCCATTGCACTGGCGCAACGGGTCTATTCCGCGCGGGGTTCCTTCGTCACCTGCCACGTTTGCCCTTGATTGAGGAGCGCCTGCAGGTCGGCGGTCTTGCCTTCCGACACAGCCTTGTTCTGGTCGACCACCGCGCTCTCATAAGTCGGCGCGGGGTCCTCGTAGAGCACGCCCAGCGCCACCGGGAAGATGTCGGCGGGCATTTCGGCGAGCAACAATGCGACCGCGCGATTGGCCGGATCGTGCACCAGCACCTCGTCGCTTTCTCCAGCAACGACCTTCAGCGTCTTCGTGTCGACATCGAAGGCAATGCCCTTCTCGCCGCCCGCGAACAGCATCTTCTCGCCCGCCGTGAGCCAAAGTTGCTTCTCGGCCGCGACGCCGCGGTCGGTGAAGGGCGCGAACACATCGTCATTATAAACGATGCAATTCTGATAGATTTCGACGAATGCCGCGCCTTTATGGGCGTGCGCAGCCTTGAGTACGTCGGGCAAATTCTTGTTCACGTCGATTCCGCGAGCGACGAAGCGCGCGCCGGCACCCAGCGCGAAGCTGGCGGGCAGCGCGGGGCGATCGACCGACCCGAACGGCGTCGAGGGGCTGCGCGTACCGACCCGGCTGGTCGGCGAATATTGGCCTTTGGTGAGGCCGTAGATCTCGTTGTTGAACAGCAAGAGCTGGCAATCGAGGTTGCGGCGCAGAAGGTGCATCGTGTGATTGCCGCCGATGCTCAGCGCATCGCCGTCACCCGTGATGATCCACACATCAAGCTCGGGATTGGCCAGCTTCACGCCCGTCGCGACCGCACAGGCGCGTCCGTGGATCGTGTGGAAGCCGTAACTCGCCATATAATAAGGGAAGCGGCTCGAGCAGCCGATGCCCGAGACGAACACGGTATTGGCGGGGTCCGATCCCAATTCGGGTAGCGTGCGTTGCACGGCTTTCAGAATAGCATAGTCCCCGCAACCGGGGCACCAGCGCACTTCCTGTTCAGATGCCCAGTCCTTGGCGGTGAGTTTGGTCTGTTCGTTCATCTTGTCGTCGTCCTTACCACCAACCGTTGACCATGCCGACGATTGCGCCGACCACCAGCAGCATCACGATGAGCGGCCACGCGTTCATCGGCTTCATGTCCTCAGGCTGCGTCATGCCAGCGCCTCGGCAATCGCCGCCTCGATCTCGGCGATCATGAAGGGCTGGCCCGCGATCTTGTTCATCGGTCGCGCGTCGACGAGGAACTGGTCGCGCAACATCGTCTTCAATTGCCCCGCATTCATCTCGGGTACGATGATTTGGTCAAAGCCCCTGAGCAACTCGCCAAGGTTTTTCGGGAAGGGTGCGATGTGGCGGATGTGGATGTGGCTGACGTCAGCTCCCGTCTTGCGCGCTCGACGCACCGCCTGGTGGATCGGCCCGAAGGTCGAGCCCCAGCCGACGATGACCAGCTTGCCCGATGTCTCGCCGAGGCAAACGTCCTGCTCGGGAATCGTGTCGGCCACGTTGCGCACCTTGGCGAAACGCTCTTCGGTCATCTGCGCGTGATGTTCGGGCGCGTAAGAGATGTGCCCCGTCACCGGCGCCTTTTCGATCCCGCCGATACGATGCTCGAGCCCCGGCGTCCCCGGCTTGATCCAAGGCCGCGCCCCATGCTCGTCGCGCTCATAAGGTTGCGCGCCTTCCTTCGCGAAACTGACCGCGAACGGCTCGTGCTCGCTCGCATCGGGCACCTTCCACGGCTCGGCCGCATTGGCGATATAGCCATCGGTGAGCAGCATGACTGGAGTCATATATTGCACCGCGATCCGCACCGCCTCGATCGCGCATTCATAGGCATCGGCGGGCGAACGCGCCGCGATTACCGGGATAGGCGCATCGCCATTGCGGCCATAGACCGCCTGATAGAGATCGGACTGCTCGGTCTTGGTCGGCAGGCCCGTCGAAGGGCCCCCACGCTGCGAATTGACGATGACCAGCGGCAATTCGGTCATCACCGCCAGCCCGATCGCCTCGCCCTTCAGCGCAATCCCCGGTCCCGACGACGACGTCACCCCGAGGCTGCCTGCATAGCTCGCGCCGATGGCCGAACAGATGGCGGCGATCTCGTCTTCCGCCTGGAATGTCGTGATTCCGAACTGCTTCAGCCGCGACAGATGATGGAGCAGCGGCGAGGCCGGCGTGATCGGATAGGAGCCGAAGAACATCGGCAGACCGGCGAGTTGCGCGCCCGCTACGAGGCCGACCGACAGGCTCTCGGCTCCAGTTACCGTACGATAGAGGCCGGGCTCCGCAGGCGCTGGATCGATATGATGCTGGCGCACCTGCCCGCCGATCTCGGCGGTCTCGCCATAGACGTGACCCGCATTCAAGGCCGCGATATTGGCCTCCGCGATCTCGGGCTTCTTGGCGAATTTGGACTTGAGCCAATCGACCACCGGCTGGCGATCACGATCGAACATCCACAGCGCGAGCCCAAGCGTCCACATATTCTTGGACCGCAGCGCTTCCTTCTTCGAGAGGCCGAATTCGGCCACCGACTGCAGCGTGCGCTCCGAAATGTCGAAGGCCAGCAGCTTGTATTTCGCGAGGCTGTCATCCTCGAGCGGGTTCTGCTCGTAACCGGCTTTCGCCAAGTTGCGCGCCGTGAATTCGCCCGTATCGGCAATGATCAGCCCGCCCTCCTTCAAGGCCGCGACATTCACCTTCAACGCCGCCGGGTTCATCGCCACCAGCACGTCGGGCGCATCGCCCGCCGTCTCGATCGCCGCCGAGCCAAAATTGATCTGGAAGGCCGACACCCCGAAGGTCGTCCCCTGCGGGGCGCGAATCTCGGCGGGGAAATCGGGGAAGGTTGCGAGGTCGTTGCCCGCCAGCGCGGTCGACAGCGTGAACTGCCCCCCGGTCAACTGCATCCCGTCGCCGCTGTCGCCGGCAAATCGGACCACCACCGCTTCGGCGCGCTCGGCCTCGCGGGCCTCTTCGGGGGTCAGCTGATGGGTCGCAGATACCATTGTTTCCAGTCCGTCTTTAAGCCTATGCGCAGCCCTTAAGGATGCTGCGCCACCATATCCAGTGTTTTGACGGGAGAATAGCATGACCGACGACGACAAGTACCGCTTCGGCGCGGGCATCATGCTGTTGAATGCCCATGGCCATGTCTGGCTCGGGCGCCGTCTCGATAATGTCGACGAGGCTTGGCAGATGCCGCAGGGCGGGGTCGATGACGGCGAGGACAGCTGGACCGGTGCGCTGCGCGAACTCGAGGAGGAAACCGGCGTCGTCCCCGATCTCGTCCATCGCATCTCGGGAAGTCCGCGCCTCGAACTGCGCTACGACCTGCCCAAGGCACTCCGCGGCCAATTGTGGGGTGGCAAATGGATCGGCCAACGGCAGCATTGGTATCTCCTCCGTTTTACCGGCGAGGACCATCACATCGACATCGAGACCGACCATCCCGAATTCTCGCATTGGCAGTGGGCCGAACCTCATTTGCTTCCCGACCTCATCGTGCCTTTCAAGCGCGACATGTACCGCGACATCCTCGCCGGGTTTGCCGACTGGATCGGACCGCGCTAGGAGGCACCGCCATGGGGAGCATGTCGAAACAGGAACTGGCCATCGTCGAGGCCGCCCGTGCGGGCCATGACGAGGCGTTTGCGCAGACCAAGGCCTGGGCCGAGATCAACTCGGGCAGCCGCAACCTCGAAGGGCTCGCACAGGTCGCCGACGAACTCGCCAGCGCCTTCGCTGCCCTTCCCGGCGATATCGACATGGTCGACCCCGCTCCCGTCACTGCCGTCGACAGTGCCGGCCATGAAGTCGCGCTAGACCATGGCAAGCATCTCCACCTTACCGTCCGCCCCGACGCTCCAGTGCAGCTGCTGTTCACCGGCCATATGGACACCGTCTTCCCGGTCGATCACCCCTTTCAGGACCTCAAATGGCTCGAGGACGGCAAGATCCTCAATGGCCCTGGGATCACCGACATGAAGGGCGGCATCGCCGTCATGCTCGCTGCGCTGAAGGCGCTTGAAGCCAGCCCGCTCGCGCCCCGCTTCGGCTATGAGGTCGTGATCAATAGCGACGAGGAAATCGGTTCGGCCTCCTCGCAGCCGCTCCTCCGCCAGGCCGCCGCGGGCAAGCGCGCCGCCTTCACCTACGAACCTTCCGCGCTCCCCGACGGCACCCTCGCCGGCGCGCGCGCGGGCTCGGGCAACTATTCGATCACCTTCCACGGCAAGTCCGCACACGCCGGGCGCAACCCACGCGACGGGCGCAACGCCTTGGTCGCCGCTGCCGACCTCGCGTTGCGGCTGAAGGCGGAGATGGACGAAGCGCTCACCGTCAATCCCGCCAAGATCGACGGTGGCGGGCCCAACAACGTCGTCCCCGACCTCGCCATCCTGCGCGTCAACTTCCGCTGCACCACGCTCGAAGACCAGGCCCGCGCCGAAACGCTCGTCGCCCGCCACGTCGAGGCCATCGCGCGCGAACATGACGTCACCTTCCACGTCCATGGCGGTTTCGGTCGCCCGCCCAAGCCGATGACCCCGCCGATGGAAAAGCTCTTCGGCCTCGTCAAACAGGCGGGCGCCGACCTCGACCTCGACATCGGCTGGAAGGCGACGGGCGGCGTCTGCGATGGTAACAATATCGCCGCCACCGGCGTGCCTGTCGTCGACACGATGGGCGTGCGCGGCGGCGCCATCCACAGCCCCGATGAATTTCTCATTGTCGAAAGCATCGGCGAACGCGCCGCGCTCTCGGCCCTATCGATTGCGAGACTGATCACCCCATGACCTATGTCCTGCGTGCCGCCGGCGTCGAGGATCTCGATGCCCTCTACGACCTGTCGAAACTGACCGGCGGCGGCTTCACCAACCTGCCCGCCGACCGCGACACACTCGAACGTCGCCTGCTTCTGTCAGATGAAGCCTTCGAGCGCGACGGCGAGACGCCCAAGGGCGAACATTATATCTTCATGCTCGAGGACACCGACACGGGCGCCATCCGCGGCACCTGCCAGGTCTTCGGCAAGGTCGGCACCGAACAGCCCTTCTACAGCTATCGCCTGTCGACACTGACGCAGAAATCGGCCGAACTCGACCGCATCTTTCGCAATCGCCTGCTCTCGCTGTGCACCGATCTCGAAGGCGCCAGCGAGGTCGGTGGCCTGTTCCTCCATCCCGCCGCCCGCGCCGGCGGCCTTGGTCTACTGCTCGCGCGCTCGCGCTACCTCTTCATCAAGCAGCACCGCCCGCGCTTTGGTGACAAGATCCTCGCCGAACTTCGCGGCGTCATCGACGAAGGCGGGCATTCGCATTTCTGGGACGCCATCGGCGGGCGCTTCTTCGGCATGACCTTTCCCGAAGCCGATGGCTTCAACGCCATCCACGGGACGCAGTTCATCGCCGACCTCTTCCCCAAGACGCCCATCTACGTGAACATGCTGCCCGAAGCCGCCCGCTCGGTCATCGGCCAGCCGCACCCTTCGGGCCGCGCCGCCATGCGCATGCTCGAGAAAGAGGGCCTCACCTTCGAACATTATGTCGACATTTTCGACGGGGGCCCGACAATGGTCGGCCAGACCGACAATGTGACCTCCATCCGCAACAGCGACTGGCATGTCCTCGGCAACCCGCTCGCGGAAGGCGGCGAACAGATGCTCGCAGCATCCGGCCGTCTCAAGGGCTTCCGGGCCTGCCACGCGCGCGGCGCCTTCGAAGGCGATGAACTGCGGATCGATGCGGCCGCCATGGCCGCGCTCGATGTCGAACCGGGAGACCGCGTCCTCGCGGTGAGCCGCCGATGACCATCCGCGAGATCAATTTCGACGGCCTCATCGGCCCGAGCCACAATTATGCCGGCCTCAGTCTCGGCAACATCGCCTCGACGAAGAACGCCGGCCACATTTCGCGTCCGCGCGAAGCCGCGCTCCAAGGCATCGGCAAGATGCGCACCAACCTCGACCTCGGCCTCGTCCAGGGCGTCTTCATGCCCCTGCCGCGCCCCAACCATGGCTGGCTCGCCGACCTTGGTGCCGAATATATGACCACGACGCACGCGCTGGCCGCCAATGCCATGTCGGCATCCTCGATGTGGGCCGCCAATGCCGCCACGGTCAGCCCCGCGCCCGACACGGCAGACGGACGTTGCCACCTCACCGTGGCCAACCTGAAGACCATGCCGCATCGCAGCCATGAGTGGCCCGACACGCTGGCACAGCTGCGTCTCGCCTTCGCGCATGACGCGTTCGCCGTCCATGGCCCGGTGCCGCCTGCCTTCGGCGACGAGGGCGCGGCCAACTTCATGCGCCTTGCCGACAGCCATGCCGACGCGGGCGTCGAGATCTTCGTCTATGGCGTGTCGGGCGGCCCCTACCCCGCGCGGCAGCATATCGAGGCGAGCCGGGCCATCGCCCGCCTCCACCGTCTCGATCCCGACCGCACCCTGTTCGTGCAGCAGTCCGAAGAAGCGATCGCAGCCGGCGCCTTCCACAATGACGTCGTCGCCGTTGCCAACGAGCGCACGCTGTTCGCCCACGAAAAAGCCTTCGCCGACCGCGACGACACCGTAGCGCGCATCACCGAACGCTTCGCCAACCTCGAATATGTCGAGGTCGCCGACGCCGACGTGCCGCTCGCCGATGCCATCAGCTCCTACCTTTTCAACGCCCAGCTTCTCACTCTCCCCTCCGGCGAACAGACGCTGGTCGTTCCCACAGAGTGCCGTGACACGCCCACCGTCTGGGCTTGGCTGCAGGCCCACCTCAAATCCAACGGTCCCATCCGCCGTGTCGAGGTGGTGGATGTGCGCCAGTCGATGGCCAATGGCGGCGGGCCTGCCTGCCTTCGCCTCCGCGTCGCCTGCGATCCCGCAACCGTCGACCCGCGCTTCCTCGTCGATCACGCCAAGCTCGACGCCATGGCCAAGATCGTCGAGCGCCACTGGCCCGAGACGGTCGACGGCCGCGAATTACAAAGTGAGACGTTCCTTTCCACCGTCGTCGCGGCGCGCAAAGCCATGCTCGACGCCCTCGACCTTGGCGCGCTCGACCTGTCGGATTAATGGACAGGTAAGCATACGCCTTAAGAACTTTTTGGCGGAACAGCTTGGTTGGCATGGCGTTTGCTTAACCTATGCCCATGCTGAAGAAGATCGCCCGCCTGTTCACCATCAAGACCCGTTTCGAAGCGGCGCTGGTGACCTATGCCATCGCGCTCGGCGCGGTGATGCGCGGCCAGACCTTCGCCCAGCAATTCCCGGGCCTGTTCGGGACCTTCCTCTTCCTCGCCTGTCTCGGCGTGGTTTTCCTTGCCGGGGCAAAATTGTTCGACGCGGTCCGGCCTGCGGACCCGGCGATCCTCCTTGGCAATTGGGAGGGCCCCGCGCGCCATTATCGCAGCCCGGCGCTGCGTCGACGCCAGCGTCGCCGCGCAACCGATCGCCGCGCCCGAGTCGCGCAACCGATTCGCGCTCACCGCAACTGAATCGCACGCGAAACAACCCTCTCAGGGGGTGATAATTTCAATGACTTAGCGAACAAAACAGGAAGAAACGCCTGTTTTCCTAAACTGTGTTAGTCCGCGCCGGGCCCGCCCTTGCAATTCACACCTGCTTTACCATTCTGTCGCACCATCACCTGCGGATGACCATCGCGGGAGGTAAGCGGGACATGGCGGGGGACGATATGCTTCGGTACGAATCGGATATGCGCTTTTATCAGCGCCGTGCAGCGCAGGAGCGGCTAGCCGCCGCCCGCGCCGTGACCAGCGCGGCCCGCGAGCGACATGAAACCCTTGCTGCCCGCTTCAATCTTCGCGCGCAGGAAATGCAGTCGCAGTTCGCCTGACCGCCGATCGGCAGGATCGTCGGTAAAGAAAAGGCCGCCGTCTCATGCGAGACAGCGGCCTTCTTTTGTAAGTGGCGCGCCCGGAAGGATTCGAACCTCCGACCACCTGATTCGTAGTCAGGTACTCTATCCAGCTGAGCTACGGGCGCTTGGGTTGACGGGGGCAATAGAGAGGCTCGCCCACCCTTTCAACACCTTTTTTGAAAGAAACTGGGAAAAGATTGCCTCACTGCGACAGGCTGGCTAACCGAGTGGACATGCGCGCTGCCATTCTTTTCGCCTGCCTCGCCCTTTGCGCCTGCAGCAGCAGCGGCATGCACCCCGACCTTGGCGCTCGTCCCGCCGAAAGCATCGACCCGCGGCTGCCCGTAGGCAGCATCGATCCTGCCCCCGGCGCGCTGACCGTCGCCGACCAGCTTGCCGATCTTGCCGCCAGGCTCGATGCCGGTGCTGCGCTATTCGCCGACCAGCTGCCAGCGACCCGCAACGCGGTCGCCGTCTCGGGCGCCGAAGGCAGTGAAAGCTGGGTTCGCGCGCAGGAGGAGATGGGGCTGCTCGTGCGTGCCCGCGAGCCCGTAGCGCGGGTCATCGGCGAGGCTACAGAGCTCGCGACCGGCCAGCTCGCCCGCACTGGCTGGGCCAGCCCCGCCGATCGTGCCGCCGTCGACGACCTTCTCGCTCGTGCCAGTGCGCTTGACGGCGAACAGGCGAGGATCATCGCTGGCCTCGAAGCGCGCATCTCCCAAGCCGACTGATCCAGCCGCAGCACCGTCCACTCGAGCCTCTCAGCGCTGCGATGTATCGCCTGCGGTGCGCCACGCCTTCACCTCGATCACCCATTGTCGTGCCGGTCCGTAAAGATCGCTGTATTTTCCGTCATGATAAGCCAACTCTGGCCGCTCGCGCATGCCGAGCCGCTCCATTAGTCGCCAGCTCGGCGCATTGTCGCTAACCGTTACCGCCGTCACCTCAGAATAACCGAAGCGATCGAACGCGAGATCGAGCGAAGCGCGCGCGGCTTCGCCGGCATATCCCTGCCCCCAAGCGCTTTCGCGCAGCCGCCAGCCGATTTCGGGCATGCCCAGATTGGGCGCCCCATCGTAATTGAGCCGCTTCAACCCGCAAAAGCCAAGCAGTTTGCCGTCCGCCTTGCGCTCGAGCAGCCAGAAGGTGTGCCCGAAATCGCGCGAATAGCCCTGCAAGCGCTCGAACGCCTGTTCCCAATCCTCATAGGCTTGCGGTCCGCCGATCCAGCGCATCACGGCGGGCGTGTTCATGACGGCATAGAAGTCGCGACAATCTTCGCTCCGCCAATCGCGCATCACAAGCCGTTCGGTTTCCAACCGAAATGCCATCAGCGGCGCCGTGCGATCAGGAACAATAACGCACCGACGAGCGCAAATCCGCCCAGCGTCTGCCACATCGCCGCGTTGGTCTGGAACGTCGCCCAAAGACTGAGCGCCAGCGCCGCTGACATCATCAGAATCAGCAGCGGACTGAGCGCCGTCTTGCCCGCTGCTCGCCGCAGCTTCGGCAGCGCGAGGATCGAGCCGATATAGGCAAGCAGCCGCGCCAGCGTCGAAATCGCCGCCAGTCCGGCAAAGGTGCCGGTCAGCGCGAAAGCGCCCGATCCGACGCCGAAAAAGGCGATCGAATTGGCCAGCGTCCCCCAGCGCGATACCTTGCCAAACCATGCGGGCAATAGCCCGTCGTCGGCCAACGCGGGCGTCATCCGGCTCGCCGACGTATGCCCCGCCATCATGTTGGCGAGCACGCTCACCACGACGGTCGCGGCAATCAGCAGCGCGCCGATATCGCCCCAATGCAGTCGTGCGAGTTCGACCACCGGCGCCTCGGGACCGCTGCCCGCGATGGCCGACGCGCTATAGGCCCATTGCAGCGCGAAATAGAGCAAGGTCACGACCGGCAGCCCGATCAGCAACGCACGTGGCATCGCGCGCCGCGGCTCCTTGGTTTCGCCGGCCGGAATGGTCGCATTCTCGAACCCGACAAAGGCATAGAGTGTCGCCAGCGCGATACCTTCGATCGCGGAGAATTGCGGTAATGTCACTGCACCCGGTGACGCGCTGGCGCCCAGCGCCACGGCGGCAAGAATGATGATTGGCACGAGCTTGAGGAGCGTCAGCGTCCCCAGCACCGCCACCACGCGCCGGATGCCGACGATATTGACGATCGTCAGCGCGGCCAGCACAGCGATGATCGCGCCGCTGCGCGCTACGCCCTCGCCAATCGCGGGCCAGATGGCGGCGGCATAAGCGATCAGCACCGCCGTATTCGCTGCTTGGCTGAGCATGCGCGCCGAATAGAAGGTCCAACCCACCTCGAAGCCAGCAAAGCGTCCGAACGCGTCGCTGACATAACGCTGCGGCCCGCCCGAGCGATCGGTCGTTCGCGCCAGTTCGGCAAAGCAAGCGACGATGCTCATCACCAGCACGCCTCCGATGAGCAACAGCCAGGGCGCGAAAGCTCCCACCGCCTCGTGCAGCATCTCGGGCAGTCCGAAAATGCCCGCGCCGATCAGCCCGTTGACGACAATAAAAAGGACGCCGAGGGTCCCCATGTCGCGCCGATATTTGCCGTTATGGTCGGTCACAGCCCCCGCGCCACCTCGAGCGCGTGATAGCTTAGGATCCCCGTGCATCCGGCGCGCTTGAACGCGGTTAGCGCTTCCATCAGCATCGCCTCGCGGTTCCCCGCCCCTGCTGCCGCGGCCTCCTCGATCATCGCATATTCGCCGCTCGTCATATAGGCGAACAGGGGCGTGTCATATTGGTCCGCGACCCGCGCGATGACATCGAGATAGAGCATTCCCGGCTTCACCATGACGAAGTCCGCGCCCTCGCCAAGGTCGAGTTCGACCTCATCCAGGGCTTCGCGCCCGTTGGCCGGATCCATCTGATAACCGCGCTTGTCGCCCTTCAGTCGGTCACCCGACCCCACCGCCTCGCGGAACGGCCCATAGAGCGCGCTCGCATATTTGGCGGCATAGGCCATGATCGCCGTGTCGTGATGCCCGGCATCCTCGAGCGCGTCGCGGATCGCACCGATGCGTCCATCCATCATGTCCGAGGGTGCGACGATGTCCGCCCCAGCCTCGGCCTGCACGAGCGCCTGACGGGCGAGGATTTCCACCGTCGCATCATTGTCGACGCGCCCATCGGCAGTCAACAAGCCGTCATGGCCATGGCTGGTATAAGGGTCGAGCGCGACGTCGGTCATGATGCCGATCTCCACCCCCGCCTCCTTCACCGCCCGTACCGCGCGGCAGATGAGATTATCGGGATTGAGCGCCTCGTCCGCCGTCTCGCTACGGTCCTTGCCCGCCGTATTGGGAAACAGCGCGATCGCGGGAATGCCCGCATCCGCTGCTTCTCTCGCCCGCTCAACGAGCAAGTCGATCGACCAGCGCGACACCCCGCGCAACGCGTTGATCGCCTGCTCCTCCCCCTGCCCTTCGCAGATGAACAAGGGCCAGATGAAGTCGCTCGGGTGCAGCCGCTGTTCGCGCAGCATCTCGCGCATCCAAGGCGCCTGGCGTCGCCGCCGCATGCGGACATGGGGATAATTGCTCATTCGCGCCTCCTAGCGCGTTACGCCCCCGGAAAGAAAGTGCTCGCCTGTCGTTGATGCCGGATGGGAAGTGAAGTGCCTCGTTCCGCGATTCTCGTCGTCAATGCCGCCAGCCGCCGGGGCAAGGAAGCGTGGGATGATGCCTGCGCGGCGCTCGAAGCCGCGGGCATCGAGCTCACCGAACGCTACAAGGTCGAGGACCCAGGCGACCTCGACGCCATTATCGAGGATGCCATCGGCAAGGCGCCCATGGTCATCGTCGGCGGCGGCGACGGCACGATCAGCGGCTTCGTCGGCCACTTTCGCGACAAGGATACCATCCTCGCCGTCCTTCCTTTGGGCACCGCCAACAGTTTTGCGCGCGGCCTCGCGCTCCCGCTCGACCTCGACGAGGCCGCCGCCGCCATCGGCTCGGGCGAGGTGCGCCGCATCGGCATCGGCTGCCTCAACGGCGAATATTTCGCCAATGTCGCTGCTATCGGCCTCTCGCCACTCATCGCCGACACCATCCCCGACAGTCTCAAGCGCCGCTTCGGTATGCTTGGCTATGTCCTCTGGGCAATCCGCATCGGCTTTTCCTTTTCCGCCTTTCGACTGCGGATCAAGAGCGGCGCGAAGAGCATCGCCGGTCGCGCCACCGAGGTAAGGATCGCCAACGGACGCTACCATGGGGGCGTCGAACTGGTGCAGGGTGCCGATCTTGAAGACAGCGACATTACGGTCGATGCCGTCATGGGCGACAGCCTGCTTAAACTCGCGCTCAACTGGTTCCTCGTCCTCCTCCACCTGCGCGCACAGCATCGCACGATGGTCGAGATCGAGGATCGACATTTGCGGATCGAGACCGACCCGCCACGCGACATTTCCATCGACGGCGAGATAAGGGCGCGTACGCCCGCCGACATCAGGCTGGTGCCCGATGCGGTGAACGTCGTCTTCCCACGCGAGACCGCCTAGCCGAGACGCTCCAGCGCGGCGCGAAGGCGGCTCGCCTCGTCCGAGCGTGCAGCATGATCCTCGCGGGCCTTAGAGACCGCTTCGGGCTTGGCCCGCTCGACGAAATTCGGATTGTTCAAGCGCCCTTCGAGGCTCTTCACTTCCTTGTCGGCCGCCTCGACCGCCTTGGCAAGACGCGCACGCTCGGCATCAAGGTCGATCGCATCGGCCAACGGGACCGCATAGCTCTTGCCCGCCACCACGATCTGCGCCGAGCCGTCGGGCGCCGCGTCCATCGCCTCGCCCCAATCGGCCTTGCCCATCCGGTCGAGCGCCTCGGGCGCATCGGTGCGGCCGCCATCGAGCGGGTGCAGGGTCAGCCGCGAACTCCACGGAATGTTCAATTCGGCGCGCAGTGCGCGCACCTCGGTGATGAGCGCCACGGTCCAGTCGACCGCCGCCTTGGCGTCGGCATCCACCGCCGCTTCGGGCGCGCACCACTTCGCGAGGATCAGCTCGTAAGGACGCCCCCCCATCGCGTGCCAGAGCTCTTCGGTGATGAAGGGCATGAAGGGGTGCAGCATGACGAGGATCTGGTCGAACGCCCAACCCGCGACTGCCTTCGTTTCATCGTCCATCTCGCCCTTGATGAGCTCGAGATACCAGTCGCAGAAGGTCCCCCAGGCGAAGTGATAGATGGCATCGGCCATGCCGTCGAAGCGCAGTTCGTCGAACGCCTTCTCCAGCTTCGCCAGCGTTTCGACGACCCCGCCGATGATCCACTTGTTGACGGGCTTGGTCGCGGTCGGCGCCACCACGCTATCGGACGCGCCAATGCCATTGGCCTGCAGGAAGCGCGCCGCATTCCAGATCTTGGTGCCAAAGTTGCGATAGCCCTCGACGCGCTTGTCATCCATCTTGATATCGCGGCCCTGGCTTTCCATCGCCGCCATGAAGAAGCGCAGCGCATCGGCGCCATATTGGTCGACCAGCCCAAGCGGATCGACGACATTGCCCTTCGACTTCGACATCTTCGCCCCGTCGGCTGCACGCACAAGGCCATGAAGATAGAGCTTGGGCCACGGGTTCTGACCCGTCAGCTGGCGCCCCATCATCATCATCCGCGCATCCCAGAAGAACAGGATGTCGAAGCCCGAGACGAGCAGGTCGTTGGGATAATGTTTGTCGAGCAGCGCGGTCTGGTCGGGCCAACCCAGCGTCGCGAACGGCCACAGCGCTGAGGAGAACCAGGTGTCGAGCACGTCCTCATCGCGCGTCAGGGCAACGCCCTCGCCCGCCTTGGCCTGCGCTTCGGCTTCGGTCATCGCGACATAGGGGTTGCCCTCGCCATCATACCATGCCGGAATCCGATGGCCCCACCACAGCTGGCGGCTGACGCACCACGGCTGGATATTCTCCATCCAGTTGAAGAAGGTCTTCTCCCACGTCGCGGGCACGATCTCGACCGCGCCCGAACGCACCGCCTCGATCGGCTTTTGCGCCAGCTTCTCGGCATCCACATACCATTGGTCGGTGAGCCAGGGTTCTATCACCACTCCGCCGCGATCGCCGAACGGCGTCTGGATCGTGCGCGGCTCGGCGTCATGCTCGACGCCTTCCTTATCGACATGGGGGACGAGGAAACCCTCCTCCTTCATTCGCTGGACCACCAGCTCGCGCGCGCCGTCCACACCGTCGCGCTTGAAACGGTGCAGCCCGATGAACTCGTCCGGAACCAGCCCGTCGGCGGTCTGACAGACATTGCCATCGCCATCGAGCATGTTGAGCATTTCGGCGGGCTTCATTCCCGCGCGCTTGCCCACCTCGAAATCGTTGAAGTCATGACCCGGGGTGATCTTCACCACGCCCGAGCCAAGCTCGGGATCGGCATGCTCGTCGGCGATGACCTTGAAGCGCCGCCCGGTGATCGGCTGGACGATCTCCTTGCCGACGACCGAGGCATAACGTTCGTCATCGGGATGCACGGCCAGCGCCATGTCCGCGAGCATCGTCTCGGGCCGCGTCGTCGCGATCTCGAGATAGTCCTTGCCGTCGGCCGTCGTCACGCCGTCGGCGAGCGGATAGCGGAAATGCCAGAAACCTCCCTTGGTCTCGACCGTCTCGACCTCGAGATCGGAGATGGCGGTCTTCAGTTTGACGTCCCAGTTCACCAGTCGCTTGTCGCGATAGATCAGTCCGTCGTTGTAAAGATCGACGAAGGTTTTGAGCACCGCATCAGAAAAATGCGGATCCATCGTGAACTGCTCGCGGCTCCAGTCCATCGAGCAACCGAGGCGCCTGAGCTGCTGCGTGATCTGCCCGCCGCTTTCTTCCTTCCACTCCCAAACCTTCGCGACAAAGTCCTCTCGCGAATAGTTGGTGCGCTTGTCCTGGTTCGCTTCGAGCTGGCGTTCGACGACCATCTGCGTGGCGATGCCGGCATGATCGACGCCCACGACCCACAGCGCATCCTTGCCGCGCAGCCGCTCGTAGCGGATCATGATGTCCTGCAACGTATTGTCGAGTGCATGGCCGATATGCAGCACGCCCGTCACGTTGGGCGGCGGGTTGACGATCGTATAAGCTTCAGCATCTGGGCGCTCGGGGCGGAACGCGCCCGTCTCTTCCCAATGCTGGTACCATTTGGCCTCGATGGCGGCCGGTTCGAAAGTCTTGGCAAGTTCGGTCATAGGGAGAGCGACTAAAGACAGCCGCCCTCCCCATCAAGCTTCCAGTGCTAGGATTGTCCTAGAAAGCGAGGGTTACTGCGCCTGCCCCACGCCCGGCGCGGTCCAGCGGTCCATCCAGTCATGCACTTCCTGATGCCAGCGGATCGAATTCTCGCCGTTCAGGACCCAGTGGTTTTCCTCGGGGAAGACGAGCAGCTTGGACGGCACGCCGCGCTCTTGTAGCGCCGTAAAGGCGCCCAGCCCCTGCGCGTAAGGAACGCGGAAGTCCTGCAGGCCCAGCACGACCATCATCGGCGTTTGCCATTCATCGACATAATTGACAGGGTTCCACCGCTCGTAGGTCTCGCTCGCCTCAGCATAGCTGCCGCCCATGTCCCAGCGCGGGAACCACAATTCCTCGGTCGAATAATAGAAGCCGCGCATGTCGAACAGGCCGTTGTGATTGATCAGGCAGTCGAAGCGGTCGCTCCAATTGCCCTCGATCCAGTTCATCATATAGCCGCCATAGCTGGCGCCCAGGGCACAGATGCGGTTGCCCGCCAGCTGTTCGTCGCGCTCGAGCGCGAAGGCGAGCCCTTTCTGCAAATCCTCGAGCGGCTTCCCGCCCCAATCCTTGTTGATGCTGTCGGTGAAGTCCTGCCCATAGCCCGTCGAGCCGTGGAAATCGATCGAGACGACGGCATATTTGCCGTTCGAGATCGCCCTCGGGTTCCACCGCGTCGACCAGCTGTTGCCGAAGCTGCCCTGCGGTCCGCCATGAACGACGAATGCCACCGGCAGCTCGCCCTCGGCCATGCTCGGCTTCAGGCTGAAACCCCAAACGGTGTCGCCATCGGCGCCCTCAAAGCTGAACTTTTCCCACTCGACCGCGTCGAACTGCGCCAGCGCCGCGCCATTGACATTGGACACTTGGCTCACCGTTCCACCCTCGGGGGCATAGACGAACAATTCGCTCGGACGGGCAAGATTGTTCATCGTGAACAGGATGCGCCCGTCATCGAGCGGCACCGCATTGCCGGCATTGCCCTCGCGGGTCAGCCGTTGGCGCGCGCCCGTCGCGACATCGATCCTGTAGAGCGGATGCTCCATCACCTCGCCGACCCCGACGATGAGGCTCTGCCCATCGGGCGTCCAGGCGATCGACCCGACGCTCGCGTCCCAGTCGTCGGTCAGGGCACGGCTCGTGCCCGTCGCGAGATCCAGCAGCCGCACATGAAAGCGATCGCTTTCGTAATTGGCCCGCTCCATCGCGATATAGGCCAGCGTCCGACCATCGGGCGACAGCGTCGGCAGATTGTCATGCGCGCCATTGGCTTGCGTGAGGTTGATCGGCGCGGCGCTGCCATCGCTCGGCGCGGCATAAAGGTCCAGATTTGTAGAGGTCGGCTCGGCAGGCCCGCCTTCGCGCTGCGCGAAATAGACCATCGAACCGTCCGCCGACAGCGTCACTTCCTCGCTTCCGCCGAACGGCTTGGAGGGCGTGTTGCCGGTCAGCGCACCGCCGATCTTAGCACCGCTGCCGACCATCTTTCCATCGACGACATCGAAGCCGAACAGCTGCGCCTTCTCGCCTTCGGTCAGCCAAGTCGACCAGTGCCGCACGAACAATTCATCATATTCGAGCGCATTGCCGACCTGCTCCTCGGTCTCGACATTCGCGCACAGGAAATCCTCGCAGGCGTTGTCCCGATGCGCGAGCAGGACCACGGTCGAGCCGTCATTTGACACGAGGAAATCGTCGAAATCCTTGCCGCCGAGATCGCTGACCTGCTGGCGCTCCTCGCCCTCAACCCAGCGATGCACCTCGCCATGCGCGGCATACCAGATCGCCCCGTCGCCGCCCCAGCGCGCGCCCGAGGGCGACAGCGCGTTGAGCGCGTCCCACGATTCCATCGCACCCTCGCCGTGCAGCGACTTCTTGTAATAGACGGTGCGGCGTCCGCTCAGGTCGTCATTGGCAAAACTCACAGACACGAGCGCGTGATCGCCGTCGGGCGACACCGAGGGTGCGCCCATTCGGCCAAGTTTGACGAGATCGGTCGCGGACATGGGCTCCGCCTGCGCGATGGCGGGGGCGGCAAGGACGGTGGCGAGCGCAGTGAGCGCGAGAGTCGTTTTCATGGCGCAACGCTAGCGCGGCGCCACATTATCGCAAGAGGGGTCGTCAGAGCTTGCAGGCGTCCCTGTGCGCCGCCGCGCTAAAGCTTGCGGCCGGTGATCCTGCTGATCTCGCGGCGGACATGTTCATCGACAATTCCCGGCAAGCGCTCGTCGAGCCATTGCTTCAACAGCGGGCGCAGCATGTCGCGCACCACCTCTTCCAGCGGATTGACGTTGCTGCCGGCAGGTGCGCTAGCCGCGACATTGGCCAGTTCCTCGAGCCGCGAGCGGGTCGAGCCCGCCACATCTTCGGCCATCAGGCTGGCGATCTCTGCAGGCGCGCTGTCGGGATCGTGTCCGGTCCCGGCGGGCGCGGCCTCTACTGCGGCGCCGAGATCGAGGACGTCGTCATCCTCCTCCTCGTCGGGCATCGCTACGATAGACGCGGCGGCCTTGCGCGGGCCCCGCTCCTGCGGTTCACGCGGCGCGTCTTCCTCCGCGATCACTTTTTTGATCGAGGCGAGAATATCTTCCATCGAGGGCTCGTTAGGTCCTGCCATAACCGCCCTCTTTACCGATTATTGACGCTCTGTCACGCCTTGCGGGCGCTCTTCGTCGGTCACGGTGCTGGTCGCGGTCGGCCCATCGACCCTGCGCCCGCCCCAGTCGGACCAGCGATTGGCGACCTCGCGATAGGCCCCGACGGGATCGTAGAGCGCCCCGCCGCCCAGTTCGAGATCCTCCGCCTCGGCTTGGCCCATCGCATTCAAAAGCCGGAAGCCCGCGACATAGGCATCGCGCTCGGCCGTCACGAGATCGACGCGCGCGTTGAGCAATTCCTGTTCGGCATCGAGCACGAACAGCACAGAGCGCGTCCCGATCGAATTTTCCAGCCGCGCCCCTTCGAGCGCCAATTCGTTCGCCTCGACCGCCACCTGGTTGGCGGCAATGGCGCGCTGCGATGCTTTATAGGCTGCGAAGGCCGAGCGCGTTTCCGCCACCACGCCGCGCTCGGCGGCAATCAGCAGCTCGAGCCGCTGCGCTTCGAATGCCTGTGCCTGCGCCACCCGCGCGGCGGGCGCACCGCCCTGATAGATGGGAATGCGCGAGGATAGCCCGACGCTCGTCACCGACCCATCGTTGGGGAAAGGATTGCCGAGCGCATCGTCGCCCGAATTGCCTAGCGCGTTCACATAGGTACCCGAACCAACCGCCGACACCGTCGGCAGACGCGAGGCGCGCGCGACGCGCACATCATAGCCGGCAGCCTGCGCCAGTTCGCGCGCCGCCTCAAAGTCGGCATTCTCTACCAGCGCGATCCGCACCGCTTCCTCGGGCGTATCGGGCAGCGGGGGCAAGGGCGGCGGCGGCGCCAGCACGCCGGGCGCGTCGCCGATCACCTGCCGATAGGTTTCCTCGGCAGCCGCAAGCTGACCCTGCGCCCCCGCCAGCCGCGATTGCGCCAGCTGGAGCCGCGCTTCCGATTGCGCGACATCGGTGCGTGTCAGGTCGCCGATCTCGAAACGATCTTGGCTCGCCTGAAGATTGGTATCGAGCACGTCCACTTGATTGGCGCTCAGCTCCACCACGGCGCGGGCGCGGATCACGTCCATGTAGGCCGCGACCGCCTGCGTGAAGACATCGCCCTCGACCGCGCGCAGGGTCGCGCGACCGGCATCGACCCGCGCCTTGGCGGCGCGAATGTCATTCTTGACCCGCCCGCCCTGGAAGAGCGGATAGCTGAGGTCCGCGCCGACCGAGACGTTAAAATCCTGTGCTTCCGACCCCAGTGCCCCGCGCCGCGACAACTCGCGGTCCAGCCCGGCGATCGCGCTCAGCGTCGGCCGGCCGCCCGCCTTGGCCAGCGCCACATTGGCATCCGTCGCCCGCAGTGCCTCGCGCTGGGCCGTCAGCGTGGGATTGGTAAGATAGGTGTCGCGCAGCGCTTCGCTCAGCGTTTCGCGATCCTGCGCCTGGGCGACCATGGGGAGCGCGAGTACCGCCAGCGCGACCCCGGTTGCAAACTTGCCCAAACGCATCACGCCCTCCCCTTGAAAACCGATTAGAATTGAAACGACTTCGGACGGTCGAAACAGCCCAGTCGTGCAACTTGCGCGTCGCCGAAGCTCCGGAAGGCGATCTCGCCGCCGACCTTGCGCCCGATCGACAGGCGGCTGACGCCCCCTTCCATCACCGGCGCCGCGACGCGACCATTCTCGCCGAGCTGCGCCGTCAGCGCCTCGCCCAGCATTTCGACCGCGCCGACCACCAGAATGAGATCGTAGGGCCCCTCATCGGCCACGCCTGCTTCCAGCTTGCCGTTCTTTACCACGACGCCATCGCTCACCGGCTCGTCGGTCGTCTCATTGTCGAGCGCCACCACCTCGAGCCCCATCTCGCAGAGCAAGGCGGCCGCATAAGCGGCGAGCGGGCCGACGACGAGCGCCTTTTCGTCCGCCTTTGGCGCGGCGCGATCGATCAGCAGCGCGAGTGGCGTCGGGGCCATCGCCTGGCGGCCACTGCCGAGATCGATCGCCCGGTCGCGATAGGCGATCGCGCGCTTGCCCTCAGGCAGATAATGTTCGCGGCGCACATCCGCCATCGCGCCGAGCAGCGCCTTGTCGGTCACTCCGTTGGGGCGAAGCTGGCTGTCGATCATCGCCTGGCGGGCGGCATCCATGTCATCACGGTCGATCACGGTCGCACTCACTGTCTCATCTTTCTAATACAGCTATAGCCATACCGCTCTCTAGGCGCAATGGGGTGAAACGCCAAGACGTCGCATGATGCGACGTGCCGTCTTTTCGATCCAAGATCATCGTTGACAAGGCGCCCGCGCTTCCGCCAATGCAGCGCTTCACCATGCGAGGTCCGATGGCGGAGTGGTGACGCAGCGGACTGCAAATCCGTGTACGCCGGTTCGATTCCGGCTCGGACCTCCACTTTTCCTCGCAGTCTGCATGGCCATCGCAAGCGACCGACGCTTGCGATCGGGCCTTCGGTCGACGACAGTGCTGCGTTGTGAAGAGGTGATTGACGTGAAATCCTTGCTGCTCGTGCCGGCGCTATGTGCGCTCGTCGCTGGAACCGCCTACGGCCTTGGCGCAGAGCCGCCAGCCACGCTGGCCTCACCGCCCCAGCCTGCACCTCCCTCCCCGTCGGCGCCGCGTCCCGTTTCGTACGAGGAGAGTGAAGAGGTCGCCCCCTATGTCCTGCGCGACAGCGAAGTACGCTCGATCCGGTCCGAAGCCCTCGGCCGCTCCTACAAGGTGCAGGTGAAGCTGCCCCCCGGCTATTCTGCGGCGGAAAATAGCGATCACCGCTATCCGGTCATCTATTTCAACGATGCCACCTACACATGGCTAACAGCGACCGGGGTCACCATTTTCCCCTTCCATACGGGCGTGTTCGAAAAGGCTATCCTCGTCGGCATCAGCCATGCGCAAGGCGAAGGCTCGCAATTGAGCCGAACTCGCGACTATACGCCGAGTGACGATCCGGGGACCCGCTTCAACTCGGGCGGCGCGCGCCACTATCTGACTTTTCTCAAAGACGAACTGCTGCCTTTCGTCGAGATGCGTTATCGCGCCGATCCCGACCGCCGCATCCTCTCCGGCGTCAGCTATGGTGGCCTATTCGGCGTCTACGCCCTGATCGAGGAGCCCGGCCTATTCAGCGACTATATCCTCACCAGTCCCTCGCTCTGGCACAATAATGAGATCATTTTCGAGATGGAGAAGGCCGCGGCAGACGCGGGCCGCGAATTGCGCGGGCGGGTCTATTTCGCGACCGGTGAAACCGAAGTCCCCGAAATCTCCCCCGGCTTCGACGATATGGTCGGACAGCAACGGACGTTTGCCGCCCAGCTCAGAGCCAGGGGCTATCCGAACCTGGAAGTGCGTGACGAGATCATTGAGGACGGGACGCACCTGAGCACCTACCCGATCGGATTGACCCGTGCGCTACGCTGGCTCCTGCCGGGGAAAAACCCCTATCACGGATAAAGGTATGTCGCCGCCGGCTGCATCGGAATGCAGCTTCTAGCGCCGGCAGCCCGCCATCCCATAATCGTCGCAGGTCCGGTTCCGCCCCGCTTCCTTCGCCGCATAGAGCAGCCGGTCGGCGCGTCCCAATGCCACCTGCAGCGCCTCACCCGCGCTCCATCGCGTTGTGCCGATGGACGCGCTGACCGCGCCCTGTCGCCCGCTGCCTTCCTGAGACAGATGTTCGATTCGCTCGCGCAGATTCTCCGCCCTAGTCACCGCCTCCTCGTCACTCGCCGCGCCCGACAGGATGAGGACGAATTCTTCACCGCCGATGCGCGCCACGAGCGCGTCGTCATGCACGCGGGCAAACAGTTGGATCGCCTTACCGACCCGTCGCAGCACCGTGTCGCCATGGGCATGGCCGAAGCGATCGTTGAGCGACTTGAAATGATCGACATCGAGCAGCATCACGTCGTGCCGGTCGCCCGCCGCTCGGTCGCGCTGCAACCGCCGCGATTCCTGTTCGAAGGAGCGCCGATTGCGCAGTCCTGTCAGCGGGTCGTAATGCGCCAGCCGGTCGGCGATCGTCAGCGCGTCGGACAATTCCACATTGGCGCGGTGAAGCGACTGAGCGAGCATGACATTTTCCGCGAAGATCGAGGCGAGATGCTGCTGTTGCTTGTCGATGTTGATCGCGAACAAGATGATGATGACGAATCCGAGTGCCGCGATTAGCAGCGGCAACCAGCCCGCAACGGGCGCCAGCGCAATGAAATAGGCCGCCGCACTGAGACCGAAGGGGATTGAGAAATAGAGGATCGCACGGCGCTCGCCGATGATAGTGTTGATCGCGCTCGCCACGCCGAGGAGCACGATCGAGAATAGACCCTGCGCGCCCAGCGAGCCGATCTCGTCCGGCGGCACCGCCCACAAAAGCAGCGACCAGCTGAAACCCGCCAATGCCGCGCTGCGCGACCAGCGGGCGAGCTCCACTCGATACTCACCGTCATCTTCCACTGCACGTCGCAGACGCACCCCTAACAGGTAGATGGTCAGAAGCGCCGCCACCCGGGCGACAATCGCGAGCCCAAGGGCCGGACCGTAATGAACAGAAATCGCCACTGCCGCCGCCAACGCCAGCGCCGCCACGTTGATCTTGAGCGCCCCCAATGCGCGCAGGATCATCGCCCGGATCAGGGCCCGGTCGGCATCTTGCGCTGGGGAATCGGAGGGTCTCGGGCTCAACATCAAAAGGTGATTCGGTGGAAAATCTCGTGCAATGACAAACGCCTATCTTCTCAAATAGGCAGGAAAAGGGCGAGGCGGGCAAAGGTCCACGCCGGAGGTGATTGAGCCACGCCCGGGCCGCTGCTAGAGCGACCGGCGATGAAACAGACGCTTCTCGCCGGCCTTGCCGCGCTCGCCCTTGCCGCCTGCTCCGCCAACAGCGACCCCGAACTCCTCCTCGATGATGGCTGGGCGCGCGCTACTCTCCCGGGCCAGCCGATGGCGGCGGCCTATTTGCGTATCGCCAACGAAGGCAGCAGCGACGACAAGCTCCTCGCGGTCACCAGCGAGCGAGGCGACGCCAGCTTGCATCGTACCAGTTTCGAGGATGGCATGGCGAGCATGCAGCCCGTCACCGAGGGCATCCGCATCGCTGCCGGCGAGGAGAGCCTGCTCGAACCGCAAGGCGACCATGTCATGCTGATGGGGCTGGAGGCACCGCTCGTCGCCGGCGAGACTTTCACGCTAAAGCTGGACTTTGAGACCAGCGGCGAGCGCGAGGTCGAGATCCGCGTCCTCGAACCGGGCGCGCGCTAATGGCGCGTACTCGCCTCGTCCTGTGGATTCTGGTTGCGCTCGCGGCAATCGGCTATGGTGTGCTGGCACTGACCAGCGACGCCGACCCCAATCGCGACGGCAGCCGCCCCGATCCCGACAGCGCCTTTTCGATCGGCGGGCCGTTCACGCTGGTCGGCGCCGATGGCGAGCCTTTCTCCAGCCACCGCCTCGCCGGACGCCCGAAGGCAGTGTTCTTCGGCTTCACCCACTGCCCCGACATCTGCCCGACGACGCTCGCCGACCTCGTTCGCCTGCGCCAACAGCTCGGCGGCGAAGAGGCGTTCGAGATCGTCTTCATCAGTGTCGACCCGCAACGCGACGGCCCCGAGGAAGTCGGCCGCTATGCCGAGCTGTTCGGCACCGACATCATCGGCCTCACTGGAAGCCAGCCGCAACTCGACAAGGTCATGAAGCAGTTCGGCGTGGCCGCGATCCTCGGCGAAAACGATGGCAGCGGCAATTACGACGTCAATCACACCGCCAATGTCTTCCTGATCGACCGTCAGGGCCGCTTCCAATCGACCATCAGTCCCGAGGAAAGCGACGAAGCCGCCCGCGCCAAGCTCGAACGGCTGATCGGCTGACGATCAGCCGTTGGCGTCAGGCGTTCGCGCGATCAACGCGGCCAGCGCGGCGATCGATTCTTCCTCGTCGAAGCTCGGCGCATGGCCGACGTCGGGCACCGTCACCAACTCCGCCTGATCGAGATGCTCGAGCATCCGCTGCGCGATCTCGGGCGAGAAGAGGTCGCTCTTTTCCCCACGCAGGATCGTCACCGGCTTGTCCTTCAAGGCATCGAGCAGGTGCCAGGCATCCATCGGCGCCGAGGAAGATCCCGCCACCACATTGTCGGCGATGCGGCGATCGTAATTGCTCGTCACGCCCTTGCCGCCTTCATGCATGGCGCGGCGCGCGAAGCGTTCCCATTCGGCCTTTCCCCAGCGCGGATAGACATCGCCCATCCCCGCCGCATAGAGCCCCGCCGCCTCGGCATAATCACGCGCCTCGACGCCCTTGGCGACATAGCCCCGGATGCGATTGAGCCCGGTCTCGACCAGCTCGGGCCCGATATCGTTCAAGAGGGCCGAGGCGATCCGCTCGGGCTCCTCGGTCGCCAGCAGCATCGTCACGATCCCGCCGAGCGACGTGCCGACGAAAATCGCATCAGCGATGCCCAGCTGATCGAGCAATTTGAGCACGTCGGCGACATAGGTCGGCGGATGGTAGCGCGTCGGATCGGGATCGGGATCGCTGAGCCCCCGCCCGCGAAAGTCGACCGCGATCACTCGGTGCGTGCCGGCAAAAGCCGCCGCCACCGGCTCGAAATCGCGCGCATTGCGCGTCAGCCCGGGCAGGCAAAGGATCGGCGGCCCCTCGAGCGGCCCGTCATAATCGCGATAATGGAGCTTCAGGCCCTCGGGGCTGTTCCAGTAGCGATCCCGATATTTCGGACCTTTTTCACCCAACACGCTTTCCCCTTCTTCTCGCCTTCTCTATCGCCGAGCCATGGTCAAATCGCCAGCCTATAATCCCGATCCGCGCATCCTCGAACTCGGTCCCGACTTCTATGACGAAGTCGCCCCCGCCATGTTCCCCGAGGCCAAACTGCGCTTCGCCAACCACCATTGGGCCAAGCAGATCGGCCTCGGGAGCTACATGCGCCCCGCATGGGAAAAGCATTTCGCGCGCTTCGACCCCCTGCCCGACAATCTCGAGGCGCCGCTCGCGCTGCGCTATCACGGTCACCAGTTCCGCAACTACAACCCCGACCTCGGCGACGGGCGCGGCTTTCTCTTCGCGCAGGTCCGCGGCCCCGAAGGACGCCTTCTCGACCTCGCCACCAAGGGCTCGGGCCAGACCCCGTGGAGCCGCCAGGGAGACGGCCGCCTCACGCTAAAGGGCGGGGTCCGCGAAATCTTCGCCACCGAGATGCTCGAGGCCTTGGGCGTCAATACCTCCAAGAGCTTCGCCTTGTTCGAAACCGGCGAATCGCTATGGCGCTCGGACGAACCCAGCCCCACCCGCTCCTCGGTCCTCACCCGCCTCGGCCACGGTCATATCCGCATCGGCACCTTCCAGCGCTTCGCCTTTCACCGCGACAAGGCCGCCCTGAAGGCGCTGACCCGCTATTGCCTCGAACATCTCTATGGAGAAACCCCGCCCGAGAAGGACAAGGACGCCGCCGTGCGGCTGTTCGACCTCGTCGCCAGCGCCACTGCGCACCTTGCCGCCTCCTACATGGCGGCGGGCTTCGTCCATGGCGTCCTCAACTCGGACAATATCGCCATCACCGGCGAGAGTTTCGATTATGGACCGTGGCGCTTTGCACCCTATTGGAATCCGCGCTTCACCGCCGCCTATTTCGACGGCGAAGGGCTCTACAGTTTCGCGCGCCAGCCCGAGGCGATTCAGTGGGATGTCGCCCAACTAGGCGGCTGCCTCGGCCTCATCGCCTCGGAGCGCAAGCTCAACCCGATCCTCAACGATTGGGGCCGCCGCTTCGACGAAGCCTGCATCGACCTGCTCCTCGCTCGGCTCGGGGTGGCGCCCGGGCACCGCGATGACGACCGCAAACTGGCGAAGGCACTGGTCGCCGCGCTGGCGACCGAGACCGTCACCATCGACCGCGCCTTCTTCGACTGGCGGGGCGGCGCGTGCCGCCGCGAGGACGAGCGTTACGATGCCGAGGAATATCGCGCCCTCGCCGCAGCGCTCGAGGGGCGCGCGAATGAGGCTGCGCTGGCCCATTCCTATTGGTCGGACGAGGCGCCCTGCTCGATGCATATCGAGGAAGTCGAAGCCCGCTGGGCCGCCATCGCCGAGCGCGACGACTGGAAGCCGTTCGAGGCCAAGGTGAAGGAAATCCGCCGCATGGGCGACGCGATGGCCACCCCTTTCGTTTAACGAGGACTTGACCGCACCGTCAGTCCCTGCGAGCCACCACGCCTATGTCGATGAAGAGTTTTGCACCCCATTCGGGCGAGGAAATCTGGTCGGGCGAAGAAGGCGATCCCGCCGCCGCCATTGCCGCCGCCCGCGAGGCGCAGCCCGAATGGGCGCGCCAGCCGCTCGCCTTCCGCACCGAGGCGCTGCGCCGCTTCGCCAACATCGTGCGCGAGCGCGAGGAAGAGATGGCGCGCCTCATCTCGATGGAAACGGGCAAGCCCTTCTGGGAGGCCAAGACCGAAGTCGGTGCGGTCGTCGGCAAGGTCGACATTTCGGTCAACGCCCACAACGAGCGCACCCCCACGCGCAAGGCCGAAGGCGCGATGAACACCAAGATCGCGGTCCGGCACAAGCCGCATGGCGTGCTCGCCGTCCTCGGCCCCTATAATTTCCCCGCGCATCTGCCCAATGGCCACATCGTGCCCGCGCTGCTCGCGGGCA
Source organism: Sphingomicrobium arenosum (assembly GCF_026157085.1). Classification (NCBI taxonomy): domain Bacteria; kingdom Pseudomonadati; phylum Pseudomonadota; class Alphaproteobacteria; order Sphingomonadales; family Sphingomicrobiaceae; genus Sphingomicrobium; species Sphingomicrobium arenosum. The sequence goes on along the minus strand of NZ_JANPVN010000001.1, from coordinate 185,052 downwards.
ATGCCGTCGTCTTCAAGCCGTCGGAAAAGACCCCGGCGGTCGGCGAACTGCTCGTCAAATGCTTCCATGAAGCGGGGATCGACGAACGCCTCATCGCCTGCGTGCAGGGCGGCCCCGAGACCGGCAAGGCAATCGCCGCCTCCGACGAGATCGACGGCCTCCTCTTCACCGGTTCGGCCAAGGCCGGGCGCCTCCTCCACCGCGCCTTTGCCGACAAGCCGCAGAAGATCCTCGCCATCGAGGCAGGGGGCAACAATCCGCTCATTGCCTGGGACGTCGCCGATCTCGATGCCGCCGCCGCGATCATCGTCCAGTCGGCTTTCCTATCGGCAGGCCAGCGATGCACCTGCGCGCGCCGCCTCATCGTCCAGGCGGGCAAGGAGGAAAAGCTCCTCGAAAAGGTGCTGAAGCTGGTCGACCGCATCCATGTCGCCCAGCCTTTCGCGAAAAAGCCCGAGCCCTTCATGGGTCCGGTCATCGACAATGACGCCGCCGACTATATCCAGGCCCAATATATCGCGCTGCTGGCCAAGGGCGGCAAGGCGATCCGTCAGCTGCGCCGCCTCGAGGAAGGAAAGCCCCTGCTCGGCCCTGCCATCGTCGACGTCACCCGCGCGCGCGACCGGCTGGACGAGGAAATCTTCGGCCCCGTCCTGCAACTGATCCGCGTCGACTGCCTCGATGCCGCCATCGCCGAGGCCAACAACACGCGCTTCGGACTCGCTGCCTCGATCCTTACCAAGCATCCTGAGGAATATGAGCGTTTCTGGGCGGAAGGGCGCGCCGGCGTCATCAACTGGAACAAGCCGACCAACGGCGCGCCGTCGACCGCGCCCTTCGGCGGCATCGGCATCTCGGGCAACCACCGTCCCAGCGCCTTTTACGCCGCCGATTACTGTGCCTATCCGGTCACCAGCGTCGAAAGCGACCTGTGCCGTGCCAAGATCGAGACGGGTCTCAAGGATCCCGTCATGCTAGAGGACTAGGAACGACAAAGGGCGGCGCCACCGGCACCGCCCCCGTTTGAACGATCAGCAGGGCGGCGCCGAGAGGCGCCGCCCTTTGTCGTCTCAGTCGTCCATCAATTCCTGCATCAGATAGACGTAGCGCAGCGCCGTCAGCTTGGATTCCGCTTCGGGATCCTTGCCGCCCGAGTGACCGCCCGCCGTCTCCTCATAATAATAATAAGGCTGGCCATTGGCGCTCATCCGCGCTGCCGCCTTGCGGGCATGCGCCGGGTGGGTGCGGTCGTCCGCAGTCGACGCGTAATAAAGCACCTTGGGGAATTCGGCCCCGGGCACCAGCTTCTGATAAGGCGAATAGCCCTCGATCCACGCACGCTGCTCGGGAATGCGCGGATCGCCATATTCGCCGATCCACGAGGCACCCTTGCCGATCTCGTGATAGCGCATCATGTCGAACAGCGGCACCGCCACGATCGCCGCGCCGAACAGGTCGGGGCGCTGGGTAAAGCCCGTGCCGACGAGCAGGCCACCCTGGCTACCCCCTTCAATCCCCAGATGCTCGGGGCTCGTCAGCCCGCTGGCGATCGCGTCTTCCGCGATGGCGATATAATCGTCCCACGTCTTCTGCTTGTTCTCGCGGATCGCCGCCTGATGCCAGTCGGGACCATATTCGCCCCCACCGCGCATATTGCCGAGGATATAGGCCCCGCCACGCTCGAGCCACAGCTTGCCGGTCGTGCCGAGATAGGAGGGCAGCATGCTCGCTTGGAAACCGCCGTAACCGTAGAAGAGCGTCGGGGTCGACCCGTCCATCACCGTATCTTCGTGGCGCACAACGAAATAAGGGATGCGGGTACCATCCCTCGAGGTGGCGAAGTGCTGCTCGGCGATCAGCCCATCCGCATCGAACTGCGACGGACTGCGCTTGAGCACCTCGAGCTTATCCTTGTCGCCGTCGTAATAATAATAGGTCGTCGGCGCCAGGAAGCCCGAGGAATACATGATCAGCTCGTCATCCGTATCCGAGCTCGAGCCGAAGCCCAGCGTCGCATTCTCCGGCAAATCGATCAGCGAGCGCTCCCAAGCGCCGTCGCTATAGGTGTAGCGATAGGCCTTGCCCTGCACATCCTCGAGGACATTGAGATAGAAAGCATCGCGCGTCGCGCCGACGCTGCTGCGGGTCTGGCCCTTTTCGGGAGCCCACATCAATTCCCAATCGACCCCGTTGGGATCGGCGAGGAAGTTCTCGAGGCTGGCGTGCAGCAGCGCGTCATTGGGGAACTCGCCCCACGGCTCGCGTAGCGACACGATCATCCGCCCGTCGATCGGGCCAAAGAAGCTCGCCTTGGCGGGCAGGTCGAGGCGAACCCACTCGCCGTCCTGCTGCCAATATTGGGCGCTTTCGTGGAAGGACAGGCCGCGCTGCGCGGTATAGCCCAGCACATTGCCGTCCCAGTCGCGCAGCACGCCGGCCCCTGCCGAAACGTCGCTCGCCTCGCCGCGGAAGACTTCGACCGCCTCGTCGAAACTCTGCCCGCGCTTCACCATCTTGGTGATGAAGGGATAATTGCTTTCGGTCAGCGACCCCTCGCCCCAGTTGCGGGTGACGAGCAGCGTGTCCTTGTCGACCCACTCCATCCACTGCCGATCTTCATCGAAGAAGAAGCCGTTCTCGACGAACTGGCGCGTCTCCATGTCGAATTCGCGGAAGACATTGGCGTCCTTGCCGCCGTCCGACAGGCCCAACAAGCAGTAACGCCCTTCGGGTTCGAGACAGGTGAAGCCCGCATAATTCCAGTCGCGCCCCTCGTCGGCCGCCAGCTTGTCGATATCGAGCACCACCTCCCATTCGGGATCGTCGGTACGATAGCTCTCCAGCGTCGTCAGCCGGATGAGCCCTTTGGGATTGGCGTCATCCTGCCAGCGGTTGCGCAGGCCATAAGGCGTGATCGCCACGCTTGGGATGCGGCGCTGGTCGGTGGCGATCGCATAGGCCTCGGCGCGCAATTCCTCGAACCGCGGATCGGCGAGCAGCACCGACTCTGTTTTCTCGTTTTCCGCCTCTACCCAGGCCATCGCCTCGTCCGAACGCGCTTCTTCGAGCCAGATGAAGGGGTCTTCGGCCATCATGTCCTGTGCGATTGCGGGGGCCATCGCCAGCGACGCGGCGGCGGCCATCAAGGTCTTGCGAAACATGAACTTCTCCACGGTGATTGGTCGTGGCGAAGTGTTGGAGATCGAACCCGCGAAGGCAAGCGAAGTTTCGACGAACCCCCTACCCGCGCCTCTCGGCGGTATAGCCATCGTCGATCGGCGCATCGGTAAAGCGCGTGGTCTTACTGTCGAACAGCATCTTCACGCGGCCCGTGGCGCCGTGACGCTGCTTGGCGACGATCAGTTCGGCGGTGCCGTAAACCCGCTCCATCTCTTCCTGCCACATGGCAAAGTCGGGATGGTCCTCGCTCGGCTGCTTCATCGCGACATAATAATCGGGGCGGAAGACGAACCACACCATGTCGGCGTCCTGCTCGATCGAGCCCGACTCGCGAAGGTCGGAGAGCAGCGGCCTCTTGTCCTCGCGCTGTTCGACTGCACGGCTGAGCTGCGAGAGCGCGAGAACCGGCACGTCCAATTCCTTGGCAAGCTGCTTCAGCCCGCGAGAAATTTCGGAGATTTCCTGGACGCGATTGGCCTCGGACGAGCGCCCCGACCCCGACAACAGCTGAAGATAATCGACCACCACCGCGCCGATCCCCTTCTGACGCTTCAACCGCCGCGCGCGCGTACGCATGGCCGCGATGGTCAGGCCCGGCGTGTCGTCGATATAGAGCGGGAGGCTCGCCAGATCGCTCGCCGCGCGCGCCAGGCTCTGGAATTCGGTCTTGGAGATCTTGCCCATGCGCAAATTCTCGCCCGAGATCCCCGACTGCTCGGCGAGGATACGCGTCGCCAGCTGGTCGGCTGACATTTCGAGGCTGAAGAAAACGACCGGTGCGCCGACCCGCTTCTTTTCCTCGATCCCGTCGCGCTCGTCCTGGTTCCAGCGCTGCGCGGCGGCAAAGGCGATGTTGGTCGCAAGCGAGGTCTTGCCCATGCCCGGACGTCCCGCGAGGATGATGAGGTCGGACTTGTGCATCCCGCCGATCTTGGCGTTGATGCCCTCGATCCCGGTCGTCACCCCCGACAGGTGTCCGCCCGAATTCAAGGCCTTTTCGGCCATGTCGAGCGCGAGCTTGGAGGCATCGCCGAAGCTCTTGGCCTTGCCTTCGGCCCCGCCTTCTTCGGCGACTCGATAGAGCGCGGTTTCGGCCGCCTCCACCTGTTCCAAGGGCGCCACCTCGTCCGACGTGTCGAGCGCGCCCTCGACCATCTCGCGCCCGACCCCGACGAGCGCGCGCAGCAGCGCGAGGTCGTAGATTTGCTTGGCGAAATCGCGGGCGCCAATGATGCTGGCGCGCGAGCCCGCGATGGTCGCCAGATAGGAAGTGCCGCCTACCTTCTGCATCGCCTCGTCCGCCTCGAACAGCGGCTTCAACGTGACCGGCGTGGCGATCATGTTCTTGTCGGTGAAGCGCAGGATCTGCTCGTAGATGCGCGCGTGCAGCGGCTCGTAAAAATGATCGGCGCGCAGCCTCATCTGCACGTCCTCGACGAGCCGGTTGTCGATCAGCAACGCACCCAGCAGCGCGGCTTCCGCCTGCACGTTCGCCGGCAATGCCGTCACCTCTTCCCCGGAACCCCCGCTCCCGACTATCTGCACCACTTCTGCCATGGCCATGGAGTAGCACAATTTTGCCGCGCGTGGTGGGCTGCGAGAAATCAGTCGGGGATGCCGTGTGGATAACTCGAACCCTGCCCGGCAATGTGCGGGGTGACGCGGCAAAAAAGCCGCGCTACGCCATCATCCATGAGCATTCTCTCGGACAAGTGGATTCGGCAGCAGAGCCAAGACCACGCCATGATCGAACCCTTCGTCGAAGCCCAGCGCCGCGAAGGCAATATCAGCTACGGCCTGTCCTCCTACGGCTATGACGCTCGCGTCGCCGACGAATTCAAGATTTTCACCAATGTCGATTCATCGGTCGTCGACCCCAAGGCCTTCGACCCCAAGAATTTCGTCGACCGCCAGACCGATGTCTGCATCATCCCCCCCAACAGTTTCGCGCTGGCCCGCACGGTGGAATATTTCCGCATCCCCGAGGACGTGCTCGTCATCTGCCTTGGCAAGTCGACCTATGCGCGCTGCGGCATCATCGTAAACGTCACCCCGCTGGAGCCCGGCTGGGAGGGCCATGTGACGCTGGAATTCTCCAACACCACCCCGCTTCCGGCCAAGATCTACGCCAACGAAGGCGCCTGCCAGTTCCTCTTCCTCAAGGGCAACGAGCGCTGCGAGACCAGCTACAAGGACCGCGCCGGCAAATATATGGGCCAGCGCGGGGTGACCTTGCCGAAGCTCTGAGCATGGTCAGCCTTTCGTTCGCGCTCTTGCCGACGTTGCTGCCGCCGGGCACTGCCTTGCCGCTCCTTGTCGTTGGAGCGCTCCTGCTTTTTACCCTCACCATATGAAAAAGCCCCGGCGCGAACCGGGGCTTTTTTATGGGTTGATTGCAAGCCGCTCAGGTGTCGTCGACCACTTCGGCCCCAGGGCCGTTCTTGAGGATCGAGTCGATCGCATTCTTGGCGGATGCCTTCGAGCTATAGCCCTCGGTCGTCCAGATCTTCTCGCCATTGTACATGAAGGCCACGCGCGTCTCCCCGCGCTTGTCGGTCCACATGTGGAATTTGTGCGCCATCGGTCGTCTCCGCTTGATTTGATGAGGCGTTCAGCCTGAACGCCCCTCCCCAAGGCGTCAACCGCGCCTCTTGCCCGTCTGCCGGTTCTTGCCGCCGCCCTTGCTGCGCCCGTCGCGGCGCCGCCTCGGCCCGTCGCCCGCATCGCCGCCATAGCTGCCTTCAGGCAGTTCGAAGCGTAGCGCGCCCGACACCGGATCGGCCTCGACCAGCTTCAATTCGAGCTTCTGTCCGGCGCGATATTCATCGCCCGATCGCTCGCCGACCAGCGCCTGGCGCTTCTCGTCATAATGGAAATATTCGCGCCCCAGCGTCTTGGCGAGTACCAGCCCGTCGCCGCCCAGATCCTGCACCGTCGCGAAAAAGCCGAACGGCTGCACCCCGGTGATGCGTGCCTTCACCAATTGCCCGACATGATCGGCCAGATAGGCCGCGACATAGCGATCGACTGTCTCGCGCTCGGCCTCCATCGCGCGCCGCTCGAGCGAGGAGATGATCTCGCCGACCTTGCCGAAATCCTCCGCCTGCTTGGCATTGATCCCGCCCTCTCCCAGCCCATAGCTGTCGACGAGGCTGCGATGCACCAGCAAATCGGCATAACGGCGGATGGGCGAAGTAAAATGCGCATAGGAGCCCAGTGACAGGCCGAAATGCCCCAGCGGCTCAGGCCCGTAACGCGCCTGCATTTGGCTGCGCAAAATCTGTTCGGTAATCTCGATCCGATTGTCGTGGTCGGGCCCGATCTTCGCAAGGATTGCATTGAAGGTCTTGGGCAGCACCACCTGCCCCAGCGCGAAGGGGATATCGAAGGTCGCCAGATAATCCTTCAACGTCACGAGCTTCTCGCGCCCCGGCGTCTCGTGGATACGATACATCACCGGGCGCTTCTTCTTTTCGAGCGCCTTGGCCGCCGCGACATTGGCGAGGATCATATAATCCTCGACCAGCCGGTGCGCGTCCAATCGCTCGCGCGGCGCGACCGACATGATCCGCCCCTTCTCGTCGAGCTGGACGCGGCGCTCGGGCAGGTCGAGATCCAGGGGCTCGCGCGCCTCGCGCGCCTGCAACAGCACCTTCCAGCACTGCCACAGAGGCTCCAGCGCGCTCTTCACGATCTCGGAATCGACCCGATCCTTCTCGCCGTCGATCGCCGCCTGCGCATCCTCATAGGCAATGTTTGCCGCGATCCGCACCTTGGCGCGCGAGAAACGGAATTCCTTGATATTGCCGCCGCTGTCGACGCGGATATGCGCGACCATCGCGGCGCGATCGACGCCCTCCTTCAAAGAGCATATCCCCGCCGACAATTCCTCGGGCAGCATCGGCACGACGCGGTCGGGGAAATAGACGCTGTTGCCACGCTTTAAGGCCTCGCGGTCGAGCTCGCTGGCGGGGCGCACGTAGAAGCTCACATCGGCGATCGCGACCACCGCCTTGTAGCCGCCGGGATTGTCCTTGGCATGATCGACCTCGGCCCAGATAGCATCGTCATGATCGCGCGCATCCTCGGGGTCGATCGCGACGATCGGCAGATGGGTAAGGTCCTCGCGGCTCCCGAGGTCCCACTTCGCCACCTTCTCGGCCTCGGCGACGACCTCGTCGGGGAAGCGGTTGCGGATGCCATATTTGTGGATCGCGATCAGGCTGAACGCCTTGGGTGCAAAGGGATCGCCCAGCACCGCATCGACTTTCGCCTTGGGGGATCGACCCCCGCCCTTCCCGATCGGCTCGGCCAGCACGAGGTCGCCGACCTCCGCTTCGCCCAGCTCGGTCAGCATGAACACGGTGCGCTGCTTCTTGTCGATCGGCGCGAGGAAATGGCGGCTGCCTTCCTTGCGCACCACCCCCATCAGCATCTCGGCCGAACGGGCGAGCTTCTTCATCACATGGGCGACCTGCCCATTGCCGCGCTCCTCGGTGCGCGAGAGGATCCGGTCGTTGATGCCGAGCGAGGAACGCCGCCCCCGCTCGATGACGCGCAGCCGGGGCTTGGTACCCTCGCCCTGCCACTGCTCGGGCTCGGCCCACACCTCGCCATCCTCGATCGAGGCGACACGCAACACGGTCACCCGCGGCACGCCGCCCATCTTGTGGAAGGCGCGGCCCGGCGAATGATCGATGAGACCCTCGTCGGCCATGTCCTTGAGGACCGCTTTCAGCGCGATCTTGTCCTGCCCCTTGAGGCGAAAATGCTTGGCGATTTCGCGCTTGCCGACGCTGTCGTCGGACTGTTCGATGAAATCGAGGATCTGTTGCTTGGACGGCACGCCTGTCGTGGGGCGCCGTGGTTTCTTGGGCTTCTGTTTATCTGTCATTGACCCTTGATGTGGGGACGATGCGCGAAAAAAGAAAGGGGACTATTCCTCGCTTCCTTCGGCAATCGGCGCGAAATCGCCACCGGGCACCGCCGAGACCACCGGGCTGTAGTGATGTTCGGCGCTCGCCGACGCCACTCCGAACATCCAGTCGTCGACCCGCACGCCTTCCAGCACCACCTCGCAGCGATCTTCGCGGCATTGGGCGGGATCGACCCGGCGGTGCTCCTCCCCCCAGTTCGACGCATCAGTCCGCCGCCAAACAACCTTGTAATGGTGGGCGCTGTCCACCGCTTTCCAGCGCAGCATCGTGTCGGTTTGCACCGCGCCTTCCGCCTCGACCCCCATCGGCGGGGGCGGCGCGCTCGCCAGCGCTGCCATCGCCGCCGTGTTGAGCCGTGTGGCCTTGGCCATATAGGCGAAGTCGAGCTCGGCGATCACATCGCCATAGAAGACGCCGTCCTCGGTCCGCAGGTCCTGATGCTGGTGGTCGTAATCCTCGACCGGCACGGTCACCCGCACGGCCGGATAACCCGCCTCTAGAAAGCGGATATGATCGCCGCCCCGACCCCAGCGGTCGGTGCGCCACACCTGGCGGACGTCGAGCCCGATGCCCGGCAAGCGATCGGCCAGCGCGTCGAGCCAACGCGACAGGTTGCGGCTCGGCGCGTCATTCTCGCCTCCCAGCCGGTGCATCGCCGCGCGCATCGCCGCATCATTGCCCTGTCGCCGCGGCCCTTCCGAAAAGACGCGAATGACATCCGGCTCGCAATAGCCGTCCGACCCGCAATTGCCGCCGATCATGTCGTTGTTGAGATTGGCGATAACGTTCCAGCCCTGTGCCTTGGCGTAATCGGCGAGGATCCGTGCACCGACCAGCCCCTGCTCCTCGCCCGCCAGCGCAGCGATGACGATGGTGCCCGCAAAATGCTCGTCAGCAAGCAGCCGCGCCGCTTCCAATCCACCCGCCACGCCCGAGGCGCTGTCATTGGCGCCCGGCGCATCGTCGGTCGCGTTCATGATGTCGCTGACCCGGCTGTCGAGATGAGCGGTGTAGATGACGACATCATCTGGCCGCTCGGTGCCCCGCTTGATCCCGACCGCGCTGCACACGCGTGTCGGCTTGGGAATGCGTGGCTCGACCGTTACCGTGTCGCAGACCTTGACCGGCTCGAGCCCGATCCTGTCCATCTCGGCAAGCACCCAGTCGACCGCCGCGCCGATCCCTCGTTCAGGGTCGCTCTGGCTCGACAAGGTGTGGCGCGTGCCAAATCCCACCATCGCCTCGAGATCGGCGCGCAGCCGCGCCTCCGAAACATCGGCCGACAGCGCCTCGAGCCGCGCGTCGACCGCGCCATGTTGGTCATGATGCCCCCGCGCTTGCTGGCCGTGATGGCCGTGGCCCTCTCCATGCTGTTGCGAAGCGAGCATCATCAGGGCGGCGAGCGTGAGGGTCATCAGGGCATCTCCTTTCCCTCAGACTGGCAAGCCCGCGACCCTTTGAAAAGCCCTCCCAAAAGGAGAAGGGTCGGCGCATCGCTGCGCCGACCCTTCCCTCACATCAGGGGCTGATGCTGATCAGCGCACGCCGATCGGGTCCGGATTGCCGTCGCGGTCGCCGTTGATGACTCCGTCGGTCGCCACATTGGCGCCCGTCATCGTCATCAGGATACCGGCGAGGTGCGGCGCGGCCATCGAGGTACCCGACAAGGCGGCATATCCACCGTCCTTGTAGGTCGAACCGATGCTGACGCCGGGCTCGGCATAATCGACCGGCGAACCATAGTTGGAGAAGCTCGCCAGCGTATCGTTCGAATCGATCGCCGAAACGGTGAACACGTTGGGCCCGTTGGCGCGCGCCGGGCTGTGGTTATTGGCATCATCGCTCTCATTGCCCGCAGCGAGCACGAAATAGACGTTCTTGCCGCCGTAGGTCGAGGCCGCGACGACCGCATTGTCGAGCGTGGTCGAGATGCCACCGCCAAGGCTCATGTTGGCAACGTCGCCCGACTTGGCATTGGCGGCGACATAATCGACGCCGGCGATCACGCCCGAGGTCGAACCCGAACCGCGACGGTCGAGCACGCGCACGGCGACGACGGGCGCGCCCGCAGCGATCCCGCGAAATCCGACGCCATTGCCGTTCTTGGCTGCGATAGTGCCCGCGACATGGGTGCCGTGACCGTTCTCGTCATTGGCGTCGCGACCGACATAGTTGGCCGAGCGCGCCACGTCGACGTTGAGATCCTCGTGATCGAGGTCGATCCCGCTGTCGATCACCCAGGCCGTCTTGCCCGAAACACCAACACCGGGGCCACCGACGCGGGTCACGCCCCAATCGGTGCGCTCGCTGATCGAGCCGCCGCCGCCCCGCTTGCCACCGGGCGCGAGGCTCAGCGAGATCGCCATGTCGCGCTCGCAGCCCTTGATCTTCGCATTGTTGGCCTTCAGCGCCGCCATGTCGGAGCGCGCCGACTGGCCCGCCGGGAGGCGCACTGCAAAGCCGCGCACGGCGTGGCTGTACGTCTGGATGACCTGGCCACCCGAAGGGTTGGCGGCCCGGGCCGCTTCGGCCCGAACCTGCCCGGGCGCCACCGAGGCAGTGAAAGTGCAGATATACTGGCCCGAAATCGGGCGGGCGGGCGCTGCCTGCGCGGCAGTCGCCATCGCTACCGCCGATACCGCGGCGGTCGTGTACGCAATCATCTTTTTCAAAGTCCGTACTCCCCATGTCGGACGAAGCCCCACGCTCCGTTTACTCCGATGTCAGCAGGCTTCCGCTAACTATTTTGCCGGTCAAGTCCGCCAGCCGACAAAGCGCTGGAATAGCGACGAAAAGTCGGCACTGTGACCGATTAGAAACAATTGTCATCAACATTGTGGCGATTGGGAACGCTCTCCTGTTAACCACCCGTTTTGTGATCGCGGCACGGCGAAAAGATAATCCTTCGCAGTCGCGCTTAATTGAGATTAACATCGGCGCGACAACCGCCTTGGGGGAGAGACGTCATGCGTTACACCATTGCCCTGCTGGCCAGCGCCAGCCTCGTTACCGCCGCCAGCGCCGCGCAGGATGTGAAGGTCCAGCCGACCCTACCGCGCGTGCAGGTCAAGAAACTACCCACCCTCAACGTGCCTGCGCCGACGCAGCGGGTGGTGATCCCCGAGGAGCGTCTGCGCCTCCCCAAGGAATATATCCGCCCTGAACTCGCTCGGATCGACGTGGCGCCCTCGGTAATCGGCTACGGTTATCTCACCGCGGCAAATAGCAGCGCCCCGACCCGATCGATCGTCCTTCGGGTCAGCGGTCAGCATTTGACCGGCCATCGGCTTGTCAATGCGGTGCCAAGCAAGCCCGGCAACTGCAACGATCGCTGTATGGCGTTCTGGGAGACCTACGCCGATGCGGTCCAGAAGGGCAGTTGGTCGATGTACGCCGACGGCGCGACGATGACGATCAGCCCGATGATGACGATCCGCTCCTTCTCGCTCGACGGCACCAATTGTGCTCGCGCGTCGGGTAATCGCATCGGCCGAATGGTCGACCGCGTTCGCCAATCCAACTCGTGTGGCACCGAAGAGGTGGACGCGGCAAAGCTGATCGAACTGGGCCTGCTGCAAGTCCCGATGGAGGTCAGCCTGACGGGCATCGGGGCGCCGTTCAAGCGCTTTACGATCGGGTCCTCCGGCCTGATCAACACCGATCAGGACGGAGACGGTGTCACGGCCATCGCCTTCGGCGGCGATGATTGCGATGATAACGACCCCAACCGCTATCCGGGCAATCCCGAGATTCCCGACGAAGGGCATGACGAGGATTGCGACCCACGCACCTATGGCGAGCTCGACCGCGACGGCGACCGCTTTTTCGATGCGCGACCCTATAATGTCGGGAGCAACGGCACGGTCTATCGCGGCGATGACTGCGATGATCTCAACATCAAGGTCAATCCCGCCGCCTGGGACATCCCCAACGGCAATGACGACGACTGCGATGGCGATGTCGATGAGGATTTTCCGGCCGGCTGACCCTGCCTGATCGGCCAAACGACAAAGCGGCGCGGCTCACCCCCGCGCCGCTTTTCTTATGCGCTCATGCTCGCTAGGACGCGGGCCAAAGGATCAGGAGAGAGAGCCTCATGCGTAGCGTGAACCACTATATCAACGGCAAGTCGGTCGCCCTCGGCAGCCGCAAGCACCCCATCTTCAATCCCAGCGAAGGCAAGCAACAGGCCGAGGTCGCGCTGGCCGACAAGGATGCGCTCCAGCAGGCGGTCGATGCCGCCAAGGCCGCCCAGCCCGCCTGGGCCGCGATGAACCCGCAAAAGCGCGCGCGCATCTTCTACAAGTTCAAGGAGCTCGTCGAAGCTCACCATCAGGAACTCGCCGAACTGCTCGCCAGTGAGCACGGCAAGGTCGTCGATGATGCCAAGGGCGATGTGCAGCGCGGTCTCGACGTGATCGAATTCTGCTGCGGCATCCCGCACCTGATGAAGGGAGAATTCACCCTTGGCGCCGGGCCCGGCATCGATGTCTATGCGATGCGCCAGCCCCTGGGCATCGGCGCGGGCATCACCCCGTTCAATTTCCCCGCCATGATCCCGATGTGGATGTTCGGCCCCGCCATCGCCACCGGCAACGCCTTCATCCTGAAGCCCTCGGAAAAGGACCCCAGCGTCCCCGTTCGCCTCGCCGAACTGATAACTGAAGCAGGCCTTCCCGACGGCATCCTCAACGTCGTCCATGGCGACAAGGAAATGGTCGATGCGATCATCGAGCATGAGGACGTCAAGGCGATCAGCTTCGTCGGCTCCTCGGCCATCGCCGAATATATCTATTCGGGCGGCACCGCGCGCGGCAAGCGCGTCCAGGCCTTCGGCGGCGCCAAGAACCACGGCATCGTCCTGCCCGACGCCGATCTCGACCAGGTGGTCAACGACCTTACTGGCGCGGCCTTCGGCTCGGCCGGCGAACGCTGCATGGCGCTCCCCGTTGTCGTGCCCGTTGGCGAGGACACGGCCGAGCGTCTGCGCGAAAAACTCATCCCCGCGATCGAGGGCCTTCGCGTCGGCGTGTCGACCGACCCCGAGGCTCATTATGGCCCGGTGGTCACCAAGGAGCATCGCGCCGCCGTTGAAAAGTGGATCCAGACCTGCGCCGACGAAGGCGGCGAGCTCGTCGTCGACGGCCGCGGGCTCGAATTGCAGGGCACCGACGGCTGGTTCGTCGGCCCGACGCTGTTCGACCATGTGAAGCCGCACTTCGAAAGCTACAAGGAAGAGATCTTCGGCCCCGTCCTCCAGATGGTCCGCGCTGCTAATTTCGAGGAGGCCGTGCGCCTGCCGAGCGACCATCAGTACGGCAATGGCGTCGCCATCTTCACCCGCAACGGCCATGCCGCGCGCGAATTCGCCGCGCGCGTTAATGTCGGCATGGTCGGCATCAACGTGCCGATCCCGGTGCCGGTCAGTTACCACACCTTCGGCGGCTGGAAGCGTTCGGGCTTCGGCGACATCGACCAGCACGGCCCCGACGGCATCCGCTTCTGGACCAAGGCGAAGAAGGTCACCCAGCGCTGGCCCGACGGCTCGGCGCAGGGCGATCACGACAACGCCTTCGTCATCCCGACGATGGGCTAGCGACGAGTTGTTCGTCAAATAGCGATAGACACGCAATGGTGCGGATCATAGCCTCCCCCTTAATCAGGGGAGAACCGCATGATCCGCACCGTCCTTCTAACGGCGACCGCGCTGGCAATCGCCGCGCCCGCCGCAACGCAGGATCTCGCCGATCCGGCGGTTCATTCCCCCGATCTCTATCGCATCACGATGATCCGCGCCGCGCCCGGCCAATGGTATGAGGCGAAGGCGATTATCGAGGGGTTGGGTGAACAAGGAACGACCGCCGCTGACGGCTGCGCCATCCCTTTCCGCCTGCGTCACAACCAAGGCGCGCAATGGGACTTCATGCTTCTCCAGCCTGTCGGCAGCTACGCCGACTATTTCGCCAAATCTTGCGAGGCCAGCGAATGGTGCACCGCATTGGAGGCGCATGCCGACCATGAGAGCGATTGGTTCGCTCGCGGCCCCGCCGTTGCTGAGATGAAGGCAAGGGTCAGCGCTTCCGGTCTCTACCTCCTCGAGATGTTCAAGGCCCGCGCCGAAATGAAGCCCGAGCTTTACGACAGCCGCGCCCGCGAAAACGCGATTTTCCAAGAATTCGACATGGCCACAAACACCCTCTGGTACGGCGAAATGGGCGCCGACTTCGATGTCATGACCATCGGCACCTTCGCCAATTGGCCGGCCTTCGGCGCCCATATGTCGACCGGCACCGCCGAGGAATGGGACGCCCGTGCCAGGACGCACGGCTACGACGGTTCGGGCGACATGTCGCCCCAGCTACGCTCCTTCCTTACCGGCCACGAAGACACGTTCGCGGTCAAAATGAAGTGAGCGGCGTGTCCTCGATGATGGGCCGGATGAACAAGCGCGATATCATCGCTGCCGGTGCGCTCGTCCTGCACGACGAGCATGGCCCGGGGCTGATCGACGCCGGTGTTTTCCCCATCGCCTTCGCGCCGCGCCGCACGGGCGGCGCCCAAGCGATCTCCGCGATCGAACAGGATGGCGGCATCCTTGTCCTGATCGACAATGTCAGTAGCAGTGCGTTCAACGATCTCGTTATCACGCTGGGTAGCGCGGACTACCACCTACTGGTCACCGTCCACAGTATCGGCGCCGGCCCATGTGCCTACGATCTTTCTTTCACGCTTCTCGGGAATTGAGATGATCCGTCTGTTTTGCATCGCCCTCGCCGGGCTTTTCGCCACCGCCTGCGCCACGACGCAGCCCGCCGCTGCAGCCGGCGACAAGCTCATCGCGCTCAGTTTCGATGACGTTCCGCGCACCCGCGGGCCTTGGCTAAGTCACGACGAGCGCACCCGCCGCCTCATCGCCGCGCTCGACGAAGCGAACGTCGACCAAGCGGTTTTCTTTCTCAATCCGGGCGGCATCACGATGGAGGGCAAGGAGGGCGCCGGGGAGCGAATCGCCGCTTATGTCAAAGCAGGCCACCTAATCGCCAACCACACGCAAACGCACGCACGACTCTCCTCGACCGACCTCGACGAATGGCTCGCCGGCGTCGATGCAGCCGAGGAATGGCTTGAGGGCCGCGAGGGATATCGCGCCTGGCTGCGCTATCCCTATCTCGACGAAGGCGCTCGCGATGGCGCAAAGCGCGACGCCTCGAGGCGCGCCATTCACGAGCGCGGCCTCAGAAAAGCCTGGGTCAGCGTCAATGCCTCCGACTGGGTCTTCGAGAGCGCTGCAATCACCTATGAGCGCGAGAACCGCCCTTATGATCGCGAGGCGCTGGGCGCAGCGTATGTCGATCATCATGTCGCCGCCGCCGAATTCTACGCCGAACTTGCCGAGCGCGTGGCCGGCCGCCCGGTCCCGCATATGATGCTGCTCCACGAAACCGACATCGCTGCCTTCTACGTCGACGACCTCGTCGCCGCATTGCGCGCCAAGGGCTGGACCATCGTCTCGCCCGACATCGTCTATGCCGACCCTGCTTACGACGCCTATCCCGTCACCGACTGGTCGGGCGGCACCCTGTTCGAACAGCTCGCCTGGCAGGCCGACCTGCCCGAGCCTCGCTGGTTCGACGGCAACAACGAGGAGGCGTTGAAAACCATGATCGACGAGAGGATCGCCCGATGAAACGCACCTCGGGCACCAGCCCCTATGAAGGTCTCTACGGCTTCAGCCGCGCCGTCCGGCACGGCAACCGCATTCTCGTCGCGGGCACCGGTCCGGTCGAGGAGGACGGCAACTCGACTCCCGGCGATGCCGCCGCGCAGACCCGCCGCTGCTTCGCTATCGCGGTCAAGGCGATCGAGGAATTGGGCGGCAGCGCCGAGGACGTCGTGCGCACTCGCATGTTCATCACAGACCCCGCCGATGCCGATGCGATCGGCAAGGTGCATGCCGAATTTTTCGGGACACGCCGCCCAGCCGCCACCATGGTTGTGGTCGCCGCGCTTTTGCGCGAGGAATGGCGCATCGAAGTGGAAGCGGAGGCCATGCTCGACGATGCCTAGGTTCATTCCCCTTGTCGTGTCGCTCGCGCTGGCTGCCTGTTCCGCCGAGCCCACCGAGGAAGCGCCCGACTCCGTCTCGCCCCCCGCCGCGCAACTTGGTGAAAAGGCACCCGAAGGCACCATGCCCTTCACCACGCGCGGTGCCTTTCTCGAGACCGCCGATGGCACCCCCGATCCCGCCTCCTGCGACCCCGCCGAAACGCTCATCGTCGACGAGACGGGGTATCGCGCCGGCGACACGACCGGCGCCATTACCGCCGTCGAGACGCAATCGACCAACAGTATCTACGCTACCTTCGACACGCCATCGGGCGAGGAACGCCACCGCTTCGCCGCCAGCGACGAGGGCCGCACGCTGCGCTGGTCGACCATCGGGCCCGAGGCCGCCACTACCCGCTATCGGCGCTGCCCCGATGCCTGATCCGCGCCTTCTCTTCCTTCCCGTGATCCTGGCAGCCTGCACGGAACTGCCGAGCGAGGACGAGGGCGGCACCATCGGCTACGACCAGCCGGCCGCCATTGCGCCAGAACTCCAGCTGTCGACCGAGATCAACGACCTTTCGGATCGTTCGGCGCTTGCCGCGCATGAAGGCCGCTACGGGGTCAGCGCCGCCGATTGCGACCCCGACAATCGCTACATGACCGAATATATCGACGTCACCGATGTCGGTTTCGCCTATCGCGGCAGCCTCAATACACTGCACAGCATCGACGGCGAGGCACGCTTCACATTTTCTTCGCCCGGCGGCGCGCGCGAGACGCTCGCCTTCCAGCGCGGCAGTCTCCTGCGTTGGCCCGACAATCGCGCCAAACGCACCACCTACCAACGCTGCGCCTGACCCCCTCTTTGCCCCTGTCGAAATGGGTGCTAGGGCGCGCCCCATGACCCAGTTCGATCTTACCGACGATCAGCGCCAGATCCAGGAGATGGCGCAGAAATTCACCGCCGATGCGATCACCCCCCACGCTGCCAAGTGGGACGAAGAGCATATCTTCCCCAAGGACGTGATTAAACAGGCCGCCGAAGTCGGCTTCGGCTCGATCTACGTGTCCGAGGAATCGGGCGGCATCGGCCTTGGGCGCCTCGAAGCCGCGCTCATCATGGAAGCCATGGCCTATGGCTGCCCCTCGACCAGCGCCTTCATCTCGATCCACAACATGGCCGCCTGGATGATCGACCGCTTTGGCGACCAGGACCTCAAGGACAAATATCTCCCCGACCTCATCCCGATGGAGCGGATGGCGAGCTACTGCCTCACCGAACCCTCCTCGGGCTCGGACGCTGCTGCCTTGAAGACCAAGGCGGTCCTCGATGGCGACCATTATGTCGTCTCGGGCTCCAAGGCCTTCATCTCGGGCGCTGGCGAGAATGAGGTATATGTCGTCATGGTCCGCACCGGCGAGGACGGCCCCAAGGGCATTTCCGCGCTGGTCATCGAGAAGGACATGGACGGCGTCTCCTTCGGCGCCAACGAGAAGAAGCTCGGCTGGCACAGCCAGCCCACCCGCCAGGTCAATTTCGACGGCGTCCGCGTCCCCGTTTCCAATCGCCTCGGCGGTGAGGGCGAAGGCTTCCGCATCGCCATGATGGGATTGGACGGCGGCCGCCTCAATATCGGTGCCTGCTCGCTTGGCGGCGCGCAGCGCTGCCTCGACGAGGCCGTCAACTACACCAAGGAGCGTTCGCAGTTCGGCCGTGCCATCGCCGATTTCCAGAACACCCAGTTCATGCTCGCCGACATGGAGACCGAACTGCAGGCCGCGCGCCAGCTCCTCTACGCCGCCGCCGTCAAGGTGACCGAGAACGCCCCCGACAAAACCCGCTTCGCCGCCATGGCAAAGCGCCTTGCCACCGACACCGGCTCGGCCGTCGTCGATCGCGCGCTCCAGCTCCACGGCGGATACGGCTACCTCCAGGACTATCCGATCGAGCGCTTCTGGCGCGACCTTCGCGTCCATTCGATCCTCGAAGGCACCAACCAGATCATGCGCATGATCATCAGCCGCGACATGCTGCGCCAATGACCGCGCTGGCGATGACCACCATGATCGTCCCCGACTATGATGAGGCCGTCGCCTTCTTCACGCAGGCGCTGGACTTCGACGTGATCGAGGATACGCCGCTCTGCAATGGCAAGCGCTGGCTTGTCGTCGGCGGCCGCGCCGGCGCTCGCCTGCTTCTTGCACAGCCGTCCACGGACGATCAGCGCGACGCGATCGGTCGACAGGCCGCAGACCGCGTCGGCTGGTTCCTCGAAAGCACCGACTTCGACACCGACCATGCCCGTATGACTGCTGCGGGCGTCCAATTCCTCGAACCGCCCCGGCGCGAAGGCTACGGGACGGTCGCCGTCTTCAAGGATCCCTTCGGCAATCGCTGGGATCTCATCGAACATAAGAGAGCCGCATGACCGACGACGTCATCATCCTTCGCGAGGGCCGCCTTGGCCGTCTTCGCCTCAACCGTCCCAAAGCGATCCACGCGCTCACCCACGCCATGTGCGACAAGATGAGCGAGGCGCTGCTCGGCTGGGCCGAGGATCCCGACGTGGACGCCGTCATGGTCGACCATTGCGAGGGACGCGGCTTCTGCGCGGGCGGCGATGTCGTCGCGCTCTACAATTCGGGCAAGTCGGACGGCAAGGAAGCCGCCGCCTTCTTCCACGCCGAATATCGGCTCAACCACCTGCTCTTCACCTACGCAAAGCCAGTGGTCGCGATCATGGACGGAATCACCATGGGCGGCGGTGTCGGCATCAGCCTGCCCTGCACCTATCGCGTCGCCACCGAAAACACCCGCCTCGCCATGCCCGAGACCGGCATCGGCCTCTTCCCCGACGTCGGCGGCGGGCGCTATCTCTCCCGCCTGCCCGGCCATGTCGGCGAATTCATGGCGCTGACCGGCGCCCGCCTCGACGGCGCCGAATGCCACTATCTCGGCCTTGCCACTCATTATGTGCAGAGCAGCGACCTCGAGGAATTGAAGGAGCGCCTCATCGCCGCACCCGCGCGCATGCAGGGCGCGCTTGGCAATGCTTCCTCGACGCCGCCCGAGGCGCGGATCGAGGAGAATCTTCCGCGCATCGCCAAGCATTTTCAGCACGAAACGGTCGAGCAAATCTGCGAAAGCCTCGAGAATGGCGAAAGCGATTGGTCGGACACCGAACGCGACACCATCGGCACCAAGTCGCCGCTCAGCCTCAAGGTCTCGCTACGCCTCGTCCGCGAAGGCGCCCAGCGCGAGGATTTCGCCGAGGAAATGAAGGCCGAATATGCCCTCGCCTCCAAGGTCGTGCGCACCCACGATTTCATCGAGGGCGTCCGCGCCCTCCTCGTCGACAAGGACAATGAACCCAAGTTCGATCCCGCCACCCCGCAGGGCGTGAGCGAGGCAATCGTCGATGAACTGTTCGCCCCGCTCCCCGAGAACGAGGCATGGACGCCTTTCCCGCAGGCGTCATAATTTCCACCCGTCATCCCAGCGAAGGCTGGGATCCATGCCAGCGGGCATGGCGCCGACGGACCTGACATGGGCCCCAGCCTACGCTGGGGCGACGGAGAGAAGACAATGAGCGAATATGAAACCATCCTCGTCGAGCAGCGTGACGCGGTCACCCTCGTCACCTTGAACCGCCCCAAGGCGCTCAATGCCTTGAACAGCCAGGTCCTCGCCGACCTCATTGACGCCTTCGCTGCCTATGACGCCGATGACAGCCAGCGCTGCCTCGTCCTGACCGGCTCGGAAAAAGCTTTCGCCGCCGGCGCCGACATCAAGGAAATGCAGGACCAGAGCTTCGCCGACATGTACAAGGCGAACTTCTTCAAGGGATGGGAACAGGTCACCGCGACCCGCAAGCCGTGGATCGCCGCGGTCAACGGCTACGCCTTGGGCGGCGGCTGCGAGGTCGCCATGATGGCCGACTTCATCATCGCGGGCGACGGCGCCAAGTTCGGCCAGCCCGAAATCAAGCTCGGGGTCACCCCCGGCATGGGCGGTTCGCAGCGCCTCACCCACGCCATCGGCAAGGCCAAGGCCATGCATATGTGCCTCACTGGCGAGATGATGGGCGCCGAGGAAGCGCTCTCCTCGGGCCTCGTCGCCAAGGTTGTCCCCGCCGCCGACCTCGTTGACGAAGCGCTGAAGACCGCCGCAACCATCGCCTCCATGGCCCCGCTCGCCGCCATGGCGAACAAGGAAATGGTGAACGCGGCCTATGAAATGACGCTGGCCGAAGGCGTGAACTTCGAGCGCCGCCTGTTCCATGGCCTCTTCGGCACACAAGACCAGAAAGAGGGCATGACCGCCTTCGTCGAAAAGCGCCCGGGGAATTGGACCGGTAAATGATCTTCGCTTTCGTATGCTTGGCGTTAGGGGGAGTAGGGATATGGCTGAGTTACACGGCCATGAACGATTACAGAAAAGGTGAAGGTAATTTCTCAGATTGGATCGTGTCCGACGCAACCCCTCTGAATCGGCGGTTGTGGCGAGCCTTACATCTCTTCCAAATACCCATGTTCTTCTTAGTGGGCATCGTTATGTTCGCGGTCTTTGTAAAGCTGCTATTTTTAGATTGAGGGGCAACTTAATGGCAAAAATCGCCTTCATCGGCCTCGGCAACATGGGCGGCGGGATGGCCGCGAACCTCGCCAAGGCGGGCCATGAAGTCATGGCTTTCGACCTGTCACAAGATGCGCTCGACCGCGCCCGTGAGCACGGCTGCACCCCCGTCGCCGACGCTGCCGCCGCCGTAACCGGCGCCGAAGCGATCGTCACCATGCTCCCCGCCGGCAAGCATGTCGCGTCGGTCTATGCCGACAGCGTCATCCCCAACGCCGACAAGAGCGCGATCCTGATCGACTGCTCGACTATCGACGTCGACACCGCGCGGTCGGTCGAAAAGCAAGCGGCCGACGCGGGCCTCAATATGGTCGACGCGCCCGTCTCGGGCGGCATCGCCGCCGCCGACGCCGGCACCCTCACCTTCATGGTCGGCGGCTCGGAGGACGGCTTCGCCCGCGCCCAGCCGATCCTCGACAAGATGGGCAAGGCGGTGATCCACGCCGGCGACGCGGGCGCGGGACAAGCCGCCAAGATCTGCAACAACATGCTGCTGGGCGCCACCATGGCCGCCACCGCCGAGACCTTCGCGCTCGCCGAGAAACTCGGCCTCGACCTCCAGACCTTCTACGACATCTCGTCCAAGGCCTCGGGTCAGTCCTGGTCGATGACCAGCTATTGCCCCGTCCCCGGCGTCGGCCCCGAAACCCCCGCCGATCGCGGCTATCAGGGCGGCTTCGCCAGCGCGCTCATGCTCAAGGATCTGAAGCTCGCCATGGACGCCGCCAAGGCGTCGGGCGCTTACACCCCGATGGGCGGCGAGGCCGAGGAACTGTACCAGCGCTTCGTCGATCGCGGCGGCGCGGGCCTCGATTTCTCGGCCATCATCAAGATGATCGACGACAGCTGGGATCCCGACAAAAAGGGTTGATCCGCTCCGATTTGGCTCCCACATGGGCGCCATGCTGATCGAGACCGAAACCACGCCGAATCCGTCCACCCGCAAGTTCCTGCCGGGCCGCACCGTCATGGAAACGGGCGGGCGCGACTTCCCGACCATGGAGGCAGCCGAAGCCAGTCCGCTCGCCGAAGCGCTGTTCAACACGCAGATGGTGGATGGCGTCTATTTCGGTCGCGACTTCGTGTCGGTTAGCGCCGCGCCCGGCGTTGAATGGCCCCAGCTCGAACCCATCGTGCTCGAAACGCTGATGGATCATTTCCTGACCGGCACGCCGCTGTTCAAGCCGGGCAGCGCCGCCGACATCGCCGTCGCGCCAGACGAGGAACTGGCCTTCGAGGACGATCCTGCCGATGCCGACATCATCGACCAGATCAAGGACCTCATCGAGACCCGCGTCCGCCCCGCCGTCGCGCAGGATGGCGGCGACATCGTCTATCGCGGCTACAAGGAAGGGCATGTCTTCCTCCAGCTGCAGGGTGCCTGCTCGGGCTGCCCTTCTTCGACCATCACTCTCAAGAACGGCATCGAAGGGCTGATCAAGCATTACGTCCCCGAAGTCGTCAGCGTCGAAGCCGTCTAGAATAATTCCCTCACCGCAGCTCCCGCGCCGGGGCTTGCGCTTTCCAGCCAACTATGTCGTCATCCCGACTCGGGGGGCGTATCGGGAGAAGCGCCTTGATCCTCGCGATCGAGACATCGACGGCCATGTGCAGCGTTGCGTTATTGCACGGTGATGCCGTGGTCGACGCGCGCGCCGAGCGCATCGGGCGCGGCCATGCCGAGAAGCTCGTGCCGATGATCGAGGCCCTGCTCGGCCCCCGCATTCCCAACCATATCCTCGCGTCGGTCGGCCCTGGCAGCTTTACCGGTATCCGCGTCGGCCTCGCCGCCGCCCAAGGACTGGCGATCGGCTGGAACGTGTCTCTCGCAGGCTTTTCCTCGCTCGCCGTCATCGCCGCCGCCGCCCGCGCCGCGCGCCCCGATGCGGACCGCATCACTTCGGTCATGCAGGGCGGGCATGGAGAACTGTTCGTCCAACCCTTTGGCGGCCGCTCGCTCAAGGCGCTCGAGGCACCGCAAAGCCTGCGCCCCGAAGCAGCAGCGGCAACACTCGAGGCCGACCTCGTCGCCGGCCCCGCTGTCGATGCACTCACCGAGGCCGGAGCGACCATCGAGGCGATCACGCTCGATCCGCTCGCCGATCATGCCGCCCTCCTGCCCGCCCCGCTGCGCGAGCTCGACCTTGCCCCGCTGTATGTCCGGGCTCCCGACGCCAAGCCCAAGGCCGCCTGATCATGGCCAGCTTTCCCACGCCGCGGACCATCTGCATCGAGCGCGGGGGCTATGACGATCTCGACGCGGTGATGCGCCTGATGACGGCCGCGTTCGATCCCGCTTTTGGCGAAGCCTGGAACCGCGGACAATGCGCCGGAATCCTGCCGATGCGGGGCGTCCATCTTGCGCTGGTCCGCCCGTCGGAGGACGCTCCACCCGCAGGATTCGCCTTGTGGCGCACCCTGCTCGATGAAAGCGAATTGCTGCTTCTCGCTGTCGATCCCGCGGCACAGGGCGAAGGCTTTGGCCGTATGCTGCTCGATCATTTCGTCGAACAATCCAAGTCCGCGGGTGCCAATCGCCTTCACCTCGAAGTGCGCGACGGCAATCGAGCAGTTCATTTCTACGAACAGGCAGGCTTTCGGATCGCCGGTCGGCGCCGCGATTATTATCGCGGGGCCGACGGCGAACGTCGCGACGCCTTGACCTATATTAAGCTTGACTAGGGCTGGCTCGCGCCACTTGCGAAATATTTGACGTCGTCATAAAGCCGATGAAGTTCGTTTCGGACAATAGACGGATTACTTGCTCGGAAAGAAATTGACATGGACGAAGATACCCTGCGCGACGAGACGCTGATCACGCTCACCGCCGAAATCGTTGCCGCGCATCTTGGCAACAACATGGTCGCCGTCGGCGACGTGCCCCAACTGATCGAGAATGTGCATGGCGCGCTCTCCAAGCTGCACGGCGGCGCCGAGAAGCCCGAAGAAAAGCCGCAGCCCGCCGTGTCGGTGCGCGCCTCGGTCAAGCCCGATTATCTCGTCTGCCTCGAGGACGGCAAGAAGCTCAAAATGCTCAAGCGCCACCTCATGACGCACTACGACATGACCCCGGACGACTATCGCCAGAAGTGGGGCCTGCCCGCCGACTATCCGATGGTCGCGCCCAACTATGCGGAACAGCGCCGCCAGCTCGCCAAGAAGATCGGGCTCGGCACCAAGGCCAAGCGCGGCAAGCGCAAGTAACCGCGACGATCTCATGGTCTCGAAAAGGGGCGGTGCCAGCACGGCACTGCCCCTTTTCATTGCCGCCCGCTCCCGCTAACCCGGCAGCATGACCCGCAAGATCGATCTCGAGGCCATCTGCGCCGAAAAGGGGCTGCGCATCACCGAGCAGCGCCGCGTCATCGCCAAGGTGCTTGGCGAGAGCGAGGACCATCCCGACGTCGAGATGCTCCACGAGCGCGCCAACAAGGTCGATCCCAACATCTCGATCGCGACGGTCTACCGCACCGTCCGCCTGTTCGAGGAGGCAGGGATCCTCGAGCGCCACGAGTTCGGCGACGGGCGCTCGCGCTACGAAGCGGCTTCCGATGCGCATCACGACCATCTCATCGATGTCGAGACGGGCAAGGTCGTCGAGTTCGTCGACGAGGAGCTGGAATTGCTACAAAAGCGCATCGCCGAGAAGCTGGGCTACCGCCTCGTCGATCATCGGATGGAGCTCTATGGCGTCGCCCTCGACCGCAACCCCGGCGACTAACTGGCCGCTGGTCGGGCTTCGGCTCGTCCTCCTGGCCCTCCTCCTCGCACTGCTCGCCCCGCTCCACCTCATCGTACGCGGCCTGACCGGTCGTGGGCCGATCGCCCGCTGGTTCCTGCGCGGCTCGGGCTTCATCATGGGACTTCGTGTGAAACGCGTCGGCCCCGCACCAGCGCGCCGCAGCCTCTTGCTCGTCAATCATGTCAGCTGGCTCGACATTCTCGCCATGGGAAGCGCGACCGGCTGCGCCTTCGTGTCCAAGGCCGAGGTCCAGGACCACCCGTTGACCAAATGGCTCGCCGATCAGCGCGACACGCTCTACATCACGCGTCAGAACCGGCGCAGTGTCGATGAACAGATCGACGCCATCCGCCGCCGCTTCGACCACCATCTCCCGCTCGCCCTTTTCCCCGAAGGCACGACTAGCGACGGCACTCAGCTCCTCCCCTTCCGATCGCCGCTCCTCAAGGCCATCACTCCGGCGCCCGAGGGCGCGCATCTCATCCCCGTCGCTCTCGATTTCGACGAAGCCGCCGCCATCGCCTGGCATGCCGGAGAGCCCGGCCTCGACAATGTGAAACGCGTCCTGTCCCGCTGGAAACCGGTGCGCGTGAAGGTGCGCATGCTCGAGCCCATTTGCATTACCGAGGACCGCAAGGCGATGGCACGCGAGGCCCATGCGCGCATCGGTGCGGCACTGGGCTTTGTGGATGACGCGCCTTCGGCTATGGCGCGGCCATCATGACCGATACGAAAACCTACCGAATCAAGAGCTTCGGCTGCCAGATGAACGTCTATGACGGCGAACGAATGGGCGAGCTCCTCGACGAAAAGGGCATGCGCGCCGCCGAGGATGGCGAGGACGCCGACCTCGTCGTCCTCAACACCTGCCACATCCGCGAAAAAGCCGCCGAGAAAGCCTATTCGGACGTCGGCCGCCTCAAGCGCGAGGATGGCAGCCGTCCCACCATCGCGCTCGCCGGCTGCGTGGCGCAGGCCGAAGGCGCCGAGGCGCAGCGCCGCTCGAAGATGATCGACGTCGTCGTCGGCCCGCAAGCCTATCACCGCCTTCCCGACCTCGTCGCGCAGGTCGAAAAGGGCGAACGCCCGGTCGACACCGACATGCCGGCGATCAGCAAGTTCGACGCCATGCCCAAGCGCCGCAAGTCGGGGCCGAGTGCCTTCCTCACGGTCGCGGAGGGTTGCGACAAATTCTGCACCTATTGTGTCGTCCCCTACACCCGCGGCGCCGAGATCAGCCGCCCGTGGGCCGATATCGTCGACGAGGCGCATGCATTGGTCGATGGCGGGGCGAAGGAAATCACCCTCCTCGGCCAGAACGTCTCGGCGTGGCGCGGCGAAAATGAAAAGGGGCAGGACGGCGGCCTCGAATTGCTCGTTCGCGCACTCGCGCGGATCGATGGACTCGAACGGATCCGCTACACCACCAGCCACCCTGCCGACATGGACGAGGGGCTGATCGCCGCACATGGCGAGGTGGACAAGCTGATGCCCTATCTGCACCTGCCCGTGCAGGCCGGTTCGGACCGCATCCTCAAGGCCATGAACCGCCATCATACGGTGGAGAGCTATCTGCGCCTCGTCGAGCGCTTCCGCGAGGCGCGCCCCGATCTCGCCATTTCCGGCGACTTCATCGTCGGCTTCCCGGGCGAAAGCGACGCCGAATTCGAGGAAACGCTGCAAGTCGTGCGCGACGCGCGCTATGCCAGCGCCTTCAGCTTCA
The DNA here is from genome assembly GCF_026157085.1 of Sphingomicrobium arenosum. Taxonomy (NCBI): domain Bacteria; kingdom Pseudomonadati; phylum Pseudomonadota; class Alphaproteobacteria; order Sphingomonadales; family Sphingomicrobiaceae; genus Sphingomicrobium; species Sphingomicrobium arenosum. The sequence continues at coordinate 158,785 of NZ_JANPVN010000001.1, read as the reverse complement.
AATATTCGCCGCGCCCGGGCACCCCCGCTGCCGACATGGACGGGCAGGTCCCCGAAGAGGTCATGAACGAGCGCCTCCAGCGTCTCCAGGCGCAGCTCGCCGAGCAGAGCCTCGCCTTCAACCGGTCCAAGATCGGCGCCACGATGGACGTGCTGATCGACCGCAAGGGCCGTCTTCCGGGCCAGATGATCGGCAAGTCGCCGTGGCTGCAATCGGTCTTCGCCGAGACCGACGCGCAGATCGGCGACATTTTGACCGTCGACATCCTTGACGCTTTGCCCAATAGTCTGGCGGGAATCATCCGCCCGAAGGAGGCCGCCGCTTAATGGCAAAACGCGACGCTGTCGCCGCCGTCCACGAGGACCGCGCCCGCTTGGAACTGGAATTCGACCAGCCTTTCCTGCTCGGCCCCCTGTTCGGCGAATATGACCGCCACCTCGTGATCATCGAGGACAGGCTCGGGGTGAACATCGCCGCGCGCGGCAACAAGGTCATGATCGAGGGCGAGGCCGACAGCGCCAATCGCGCCCGCGAAGTGCTCCTCGGCCTCTACGAACGCCTCGACCAAGGACAGGATGTCGACGCCGAGGTCATCGAGGCCGTCATCGGCATGGCCAACCAGCCGCGCCTCGACGGCATCATCGACAAGGAAGTCGCCGACCCGCCCAAGGTCCTCATCCGCACCCGCAAGAAAACCATCGCCCCGCGCTCGGCCAACCAGACCGTCTATATGAAGGCGCTGGCCAAGTCGGACATGATCTTCGCGCTGGGCCCGGCAGGCACCGGCAAGACCTATCTCGCCGTGGCCCAAGCCGTCTCCATGCTCATCACCGGCGCGGTCGAACGCCTCATCCTCTCGCGACCCGCGGTCGAGGCGGGCGAGCGCCTCGGCTTCCTGCCCGGCGACATGAAGGAAAAGGTCGATCCATACCTGCGCCCGCTATACGATGCGCTCTACGACATGCTCCCCGGCGAACAGGTCGAGCGACGCATCGCCAGCGGCGAGATCGAGATCGCGCCCATCGCCTTCATGCGCGGTCGCACCTTGAACGACGCCTTCATCATCCTCGATGAAGCGCAGAACACCACGCCGGCGCAGATGAAGATGTTCCTCACCCGCTTCGGCATGCGCAGCCGCATGGTCGTATGCGGCGATCCGCTTCAGGTCGACCTTCCCGACGGCACGCGTTCGGGGCTTGCCGATGCGGTCGACAAGCTCGAGGGTGTCGATGGGATCGCCATGACCCGCTTCACCGCGGCCGACGTCGTGCGCCACCCTCTGGTCGGACGCATCGTCGAAGCCTATGAAGGCCCTTGAATGAGCCTCACCATCAATATCGACGCCGACGACGACTGGGACAGTAGCAGCGCTCGCTTGAGCGAGCTTGCCGAGCCAACGCTGCGCGCCGCCATCGCCGAAAGCGCCTTTCCCGTCCTTGCCGACAGCGGTCGCGAGGTCGAGATCAGCCTCGCCCTCCTCTCCGACGCCGACGTCCACGACCTCAACCGCCAGTGGCGCGACAAGGACAAGCCGACCAACGTGCTGAGCTTTCCCATGGCCGAGCCCGAGGAACTGGACGAAGCCGACAGGCCCGGCCCGCCGCTGATGCTCGGCGACATGGCGCTTGCCCATGGCGTCTGCGCGCGCGAGGCCGCCGAAAAGTTCATCAGCCTCGAGGATCACGCCCGCCACCTGATGGTGCACGGCATGCTGCACCTCCTTGGCTACGATCACATGAACGATGAAGAAGCGACCGACATGGAAGCGCGCGAGACCCGCGCGCTCGCCCGTCTTGGGATCGCCGACCCCTATGGAGACCGTAATGGCCACCAAGCCTGACGAAGGCTCGCGAATCTGGCGCGGCATGCGCGCGCTTTTCTTTGGCGACGACGAAGAACAATCGCTGCGCGACCAGATCGAGGAAGCGATCGACGAGGCCGACGAGGCCGGCCCTGCCAAGGTCGGCGACCTCAGCCCGCACGAACGCACCATGCTTCGCAACCTCTTGCATTTCGCCGACCGGACGGCAGGGGATATCTGCGTGCCACGCGGCGACATCATCGCGGTCCGCCGCGACGCCGATTTCGACAGCCTCGTCGCGCAATTCGCCGATGCCGAACACAGCCGCCTGCCTGTCACCGGCGATAATCTCGACGAGATCATCGGCATGATCCACATCAAGGACCTGTTTGCCGCCGAGGTCGGGACCAAGCCCAAGCGCATCGAGGACCTCATGCGCGAGCCCTTGTTCGTGCCCACCACCATGGGGGTGATCGATATTCTTGCCTCGATGCGCACCCAACGTGTGCACATGGCGGTGGTCGTCGATGAATTCGGCGGCACCGAGGGTCTCGTCACTATCGAGGACGTGGTCGAGGAGATCATCGGCGAGATCGAGGACGAACATGACGAGACGCCCGAGGCGGCGCTGGTCCTGCTCGACGAAGGCGTCTGGGAGGCCGATGCGCGCGTCGAGATGGACGAGGTGATCGAGCATGTCGATCCCGCGCTCGCCTGGGAAGAGGATGAAGTCGATACCTTGGGTGGCCTTGCCTTCCTCCTTGCCGGCCGCATCCTCGAGCCGGGCCAGTCGGTCGAGCACCCCTCGGGCTGGCGCCTCGAATGCGTCGAGGCCGAACCCAAGCGCATGACGCGCCTGCGCATTCACGCGCCCGAACCGGCCCAGCCCGACGCCACCGAATAATGGATCGCCTTCGTGCAGTGACCGCGAGCCATCGCGCCGCGCCCTGGCTTGCCCTCGGCCTCGGCCTGTTGGGGGCGACCGGGTTCGCGCCGCTCGGCGCATGGCCGCTCCTGATCCTTTCGCTGAGCGGGCTCCTCATGCTGCTCCACGCCGCGCCGACCACGAAACGCGCCGCGCTGCTCGGTTGGCTATACGGCGTCGGCCAATTCACGCTCGGTCTCAACTGGATCGCCACCGCCTTTACCTTCCAGTCGAACATGCCCGCCTGGCTCGGCTGGATCGCGGTGGTGCTCCTAAGCCTCTACCTTGCCGTCTACCCGATGCTCGCGAGCCTGGGCGCTTGGAATCTTTCGAAACGCCAGCCGCTCGCGCTCGGTCTGTTCCTCGCCGGCTTCTGGATCATCGGCGAATGGCTTCGCGCCACCCTCTTCACCGGCTTTGCATGGAATCCGCTGGCCGTCGCGCTCGTGCCCACGCCCGCGCTGCGCCTCGCACCGCTCGTCGGCACCTACGCCATGTCGGGCATCATCGTCATCGCGGGCGCGGCGCTCTGGTGGGCAGCGCTCAAGCGGATCAAGGCCGCTGCGATCGTCGCCGCGTCCCTCGCCGCCGCGCTTCTGCTGCCCCAGCAACCCCTCATCGAACAGACGCGGGAGGCCGTGCAGCCGAATAGCGCCGCCGAACAGCCCTCCGCGCCCGCTGCCGATAGCGATGGCAGCCTCCCCGAGCCCCCGCCGCCTCCCGATCCTTCGACCCATTGGCCGGTCATCCGCATCGTCCAGCCCAATATCGGCCAAGCCGACAAGTGGCGCGCGGGCTTCGATCGCATCGCCGCCGACCGGCTCTCGACGCTCAGTCTCAAGCCGGGCGAGGCGGACCTCGGCTCGCCGCAGATCCTTTTCTGGCCCGAAGCCGCCATCACCCGGCCAGCGCTCGACGAGCGCGAGGCCCGCCAAACGGCCGCCCGATATGAGAGGCTGCGCGCCACCCGCGGCCTGATCGATGGCCAGACATTGGTCACCGGGGGGATCGGCGTGCAGTCCTCCGACGGGCGTGAGGTCGATGCCGCCACCAACAGCATCTTCGTCCTATCTCCCAACGGCACGATCAGCGCGCGCTACGACAAGGCCCATCTCGTCCCCTATGGCGAGTATCTGCCGATGCGCAGCCTGCTCGAGCCCATCGGCCTGTCGCGCCTCGCACCCGGAGCCTATGATTTCGCCGCCGGTCCCGGCCCGCGTAGCCTTCCACTCCCCTACCGCGATCTGCGCATGGGCTTGCAGATCTGCTACGAGATCATCTTCTCGGGCCGCGTGGTCGACCGCGAGGATCGACCCGACGTGATCTTCAACCCGTCCAACGATGCCTGGTTCGGCGCCTGGGGCCCTCCCCAACATCTCGCCCAGGCGCGGCTTCGCGCCGCCGAAGAGGGCCTGCCCGTCATCCGCGCCACCCCGACCGGCATCAGCGCCCTCATCGACGCCAAGGGCGGATTGATCGAGACCATCCCGTCGGGGACCGCCGACCATATCGACGCGCTTCTGCCGCGCGCACTGGCGCCGCCTCCCTTCGCCCATCTCGGCAATCTCCTCGCGGCAGCCATCGCCGGGCTCTTCTTCCTGTCCGGCATTGCCCTCGCCAGACGCCCTCGTTAGGTATTCGCCGACGCCATCTTCGGCAAACGAACAGGATTTTCATGCGCAAGACCTACCTCTTCACCTCGGAAAGCGTGTCCGAGGGCCATCCCGACAAGGTTGCCGACCAGATTTCCGACGCCATCGTCGATCTGTTCCTCTCCAAGGACCCCGAAGCGCGCGTCGCCTGCGAAACGCTGGTGTCGACCAATCGCGTCATCCTCGCCGGCGAAATTCGCGGCGAAGGGGTGATGACGCCGACCGGCGAATGGGCCCCCGGCATCAAGCGCGAGATCGAGGACAAGGTCCGCGCCACGGTGAAGCGCATCGGCTACGAGCAGGACGGCTTCCACTGGGACAATCTCACCTTCGAGAACTTCCTCCACGCCCAGTCCGCGCATATCGCACAGGGCGTCGATGCCAGCGGCAACAAGGACGAGGGCGCGGGCGACCAGGGCATCATGTTCGGTTTCGCCTGTGACGAGACCCCCGACCTCATGCCCGCCGCGATCGACTACAGCCACAAGATCCTCGAGCGGCTCGCCGCCGACCGTCATGGCGGAAAGGCCCCCTTCCTCGAACCCGATGCCAAAAGCCAGGTCACGCTGCGCTACGAGGATGGCCGCCCCGTCGCCTGCACCGCGGTCGTCGTCTCGACCCAGCATATCGAAGGCTATGACAAGGCCGAGAAGGAAGCCGAGCTCAAGGACTATGTGAAGGGCGTCGTCGCCGACATCCTGCCCGACGGGCTCCTGTCGGGCGACACCGTTTATCACATCAATCCGACTGGCAGCTTCGTCATCGGCGGCCCCGACGGCGATGCCGGCCTCACCGGGCGCAAGATCATCGTCGACACCTATGGCGGCGCCGCGCCGCATGGTGGCGGTGCCTTTTCGGGCAAGGACCCGACCAAGGTCGACCGCTCGGCCGCCTATATCTCGCGCTACCTCGCCAAGAATATCGTCGCCGCGGGCCTGGCGCGCCGCTGCACCATCCAGCTCGCCTACGCCATCGGCGTGAGCCAGCCCTTGTCGCTCTATGTCGATACGCATGGGACCGGCAACGTGCCCGACGACGCCATCGAGGCAGCGATCTTCTCGATCGACACCTTGGGCGGCCTGACCCCGCGCGCGATCCGCACCCATCTCGGGCTCAACAAGCCGATCTACGAGAAGAGCGCGGCCTACGGCCACTTCGGCCGCACCGCCGAGGGCGACTATTTCCCGTGGGAGCGCACCGACCTTGTCGAGGAGTTGAAGAGCGCCGTCGCGGGCTAGTCCGCCGCGTCGTGATCGGGGCGGCCGCCGTGCCGCCCGTCAGGCGCTGCGATTGGCCTCTGGAGACCCGTCGTTGGCGGCGTCGGCGCTATTGACCTGCCCGCGTCCCGAGGCCTTGCCGCGATAGACCGCCTTGTCGGCGGCGCGGATGGTCTCGTCGATACTCATGCCTTGCTGGCGGATCGCGGTCCCCACGCAGGCGCTGACCCGGCAATTGTCGAGCGGGTTTTCGAAACGCAGCGCCTCGATCGCGGCCAGCGCGCGTCCCGCCAGCGCAGGAAGCTGTCCGGTCAGGTCGCGCGGCAGCAGGATCAAGAATTCCTCCCCGCCGAGCCGACAAATCCGCTGACCGCGAAACACGAATTTCAAGGCATCGGCGACCCCGACCAGCACCCGGTCGCCACCCTCGTGCCCGTAGCGGTCGTTGACCAGCTTGAAATGGTCAAGGTCTATCGCGATGACGCTGCCGCAGGTCCATTTGCCCGCCTCGTCCGAATTGATCGCCCAATGCAGCCGCCGCCGGTTACCGAGCCCCGTGAGCGGATCGATCGCGGTCTCGCGATTTTCCCGCCGTACCGCATCGCTACCCAGCGCGACGAGCAGCACGAGCCCGAGCGAGAAGCCGATCACCGCGGTCGTGAGATGGAAGACCACATTGTAGAAGCTCGCGAAGAAGTCGGTGACGGGCGCGGTATCGGGCCGCGCCATGAACAGCCCGGCGCGAACGAAATAGGAGAAAGCCGCGATGGCGAGCGCGCCGACGACCAATCGCCCGATCGCCTTTCCATCGCGCCACCGCATCGCGCGCGGCAGCACCGACAAGAGCATCGCGAGCGCGACCAGCTGCACGAGCACGAGCCGCGCCTCCGCGCTCGGCGACAGTGGTTGGTAGGGCATGAAGACAAGGCTGGCGATCGCGGCAATGCCAAGCGCGGCGGTCGGCAAATCCTCCTCATGCCGCCGCGCGAAGGCCTGGATGAACAATGCGACGGTAATGAAATGCAATGTCAGCGCGAGATGGCGCAACCACTCCTCGTTAGGAGGGCGCAGAGCATCGAGCAGGATCCCGCCCGCACCGGCAAAGAAGGCCAACGCCCCCCAGCGCGCCGCCTTGAGCGAGCGATCCGCCATCCACAGCGCGACGAGGAACCCGCCGAATAGCAGAAACATCCCCGGCACGAGGTAAAAGAAAATGCGTCCATCGGACATAGCGTCCAAGGTCCCCTGAATTCCCCACAGGCGCCAAGACCTAAACGATTGCAGGCCAATTGGAAAGTCATCCCGGCGGCACCGAGGCGGGCCCTAAGGCTCATGCTTTACCGCATCCATCCGAGCCATTAGGAGGCGCGGCATGACGGCGTATAAGCAAGGCGATCCCACCACCCTCAACCGGCTCTACGGCCGCTCCTCGACGCATAAGCTGCGCAAGGGGCAGCAGGAACTGGTCGATGGCCTCCTCCCCCAAATCGGGCTGCCCGAAGAAGGCCCGCTCACCGCGCGGGCGCTGTTCGGCGACGATCGGCCGATGCATTTCGAGATCGGTTTCGGCGGCGGCGAACATCTCGCCTATCGCGCCGACCTGTTGCCCGACCATGGCTTCATCGGCTGCGAACCCTTCTTGAATGGCGTCGCGCAGGCGCTCGTCCATGTGAAGGAACAGGCGCTCGCCAACGTGCGCATCCACATGGGCGATGCGCTCGAACAATTGCGCCGCGTGCCCGATGGCACCCTCTCCTTCGTCTATCTCCTCCACCCCGACCCCTGGCCCAAGGCGCGCCACGCCAAGCGGCGGATGATGAATGACGGGCCCGTCGACATGATCGCGGCCAAGCTGAAGCCCGGCGGCGAATTTCGCGTCGCCACCGATCATCCCGTCTATCTCGACTGGGCGCTCATGGTCATGCAGCGCGAGCGGCACCGCGACCAGTTCGACTGGGTGATCGAGGATTGCACGGGCTTCCTCGAAAAGCCCGGCGGCTGGATCGACACGCGCTACGCCGCCAAGGCGCGCCGCGAAGGACGTCGCCCCTATTATCTGCGCTACCGCCGCCGCTAATTGGGTTCGCAGCGCATCGGCGCCACAGCGCCGCCTCGTTCGAACGTGCCGTCATAGGACCAGTCGCCGCTGCGGCTTGCCTTCAGCACGCCCGCCCGACTCATCCCGTCGTCGGCGACGAACATGACTCGGATGGTCTCCTCGTCGATCCAGTGCATAGCGACATCGAGCGCGCGCCACGCCGCCCCAACTTTCTCATTGGCCCACCACGTCGGCGCGGGGATGGTGCCCGACCCGAGGCTGATCACCACACCGCTGTCGTCGGTGGCTGTGCAGGAGATCCCCTGCGTGGCCTGCGCGGGCGCGGCGAACGCGAGCGTGGCGATGAACAAAGAAACGCGTTTTTTCATCAACTTGGCCTACTTCTGACAGCCTGAACCACGGCTGACCCTTTCGCTTCGCCTTCACGCTCCCTAGCTAGGCGTCATGACCATCCGTACCGACGTTCTCGACGCCATCGGCAATACCCCGCTGATCAAGCTCCGCCGCGCTTCCGAAGAAACCGGCTGCACCATCCTTGGCAAGGCCGAGTGGATGAACCCCGGACAGTCGGTCAAGGACCGCGCCGCCAAGAGCCTCGTTCTCGACGCGATCGACGACGGGCGCATCGCGCGGGGCGGCACCATCGTCGACGGCACGGCGGGCAACACGGGCATCGGCCTCACCATGGTCGGCAATGCGCTCGGTATGGAGACGGTGATCGTCATTCCCGATACGCAGACCGAGGAAAAGAAGCAGACGCTGCGCATGCTCGGCGCCCAACTGATTGAGGTGCCCGCCGTCCCCTATCGCAACCCGAACAATTACGTGAAGGTCGCGGGCCGCATCGCCGAGCAACTGGCTGCGAGCCGTGACGGCGGTGCCATGTTCGCCGACCAATTCGACAACAAGGCAAACCGACAGGCGCATATCGACACCACCGGCCCCGAAATCTGGACGCAGACCGACGGCAAGGTCGACGGCTTCGTCTGCGCGGTCGGGACCGGCGGCACGCTCGCGGGCATGGCGATGGCGCTGCGCGAGCGCAACAAGAATATCCAGATCGGTATCGTCGATCCCCCCGGCGCCGCGCTCTACAGCTATTTCACCACTGGCGAGTTGAAGGCCGAGGGCAGCTCGATCACCGAAGGCATCGGCCAGGGCCGTATCACCGGCAACCTCGAAGGCCTCACCGTCGATCACGCCTTCCGCGTCGAGGACCAGGAGAGCCTCGACATCAATTTCGCCCTGCTCGAGGAAGAGGGCCTCAACCTCGGCCTGTCCTCGGGTATCAACGTAGCGGGCGCCATCCGGCTCGCGAAGGAAATGGGCCCCGGACATACCATCGTGACGATCTTGTGCGACCCCGGCACCCGCTACGCCAGCCGCCTCTTCAACCCCGAGTTCCTGCGCGAGAAAGGCTATCGGGTGCCCGATTTCCTGACCCGCCAGCGCCCGGCAATCGACATTCCCTACCTTCCCACCGAATAGGAGACAGACTTATGACCCTCTCGATCGGCTCGACCGCCCCCGACTTTACCGCCTCGACCACGCAAGGCGACATCAGCTTCCACGACTGGATCGGCGATGATTGGGCGATCCTCTTCTCGCACCCCAAGGCCTTCACGCCGGTGTGCACCACCGAGCTCGGCTACATGGCCGGCCTCAAGGACGAGTTCGCCAAGCGAAACACCAAGATCATCGGCCTGTCGGTCGATACGACCGAAGACAATAAGAACTGGCTCCCTGACATCGGCGAGGTGTCGGGCAATGACGTCGACTATCCGATCATCGGCGACAGCGACCTCAATGTCGCCAAGCTCTACAACATGCTGCCCGCCGATGAGAGCGGCAGCGCTGAAGGCCGCACCGCCGCCAACAATGCGACCGTACGCACCGTCTACCTCATCGGCCCCGACAAGAAGATCCGCGCCATGCTGCTCTACCCGATGAGCTCGGGCCGCAACTTCGACGAAGTGCTGCGCCTGCTCGACAGCGTCCAGCTGACCGAGAACAAGGGCGTCGCCACGCCGGTGAACTGGAAGAACGGCGACGACGTCATCGTCCCCCCGACCGTCTCGGACGAAGACGCCAAGGCGAAGTTCGGCGATTTCGAAACCGTGAAGCCCTATCTGCGCCGCATCCCGCAGCCGCAGTAAGCCTCGCGCTTCACCAAATGACGAAGGGCGGTGCCGCAAGGCGCCGCCCTTTTTCGTTCAGCCCTTGGGACGCAAGCGCAGCAGCGTGCCGTCGCTCGGGCCGCGATCATCCTCGAGCAGGTAGATCGCCCCGTCGGCCCCTTCGACCACCTCGCGGATGCGCGCCCCCATCTGATAGCTCACCATGCCGGTCGCGCGATCACCCTCGAGCTCGACGACATTGAGTTCCTGCCCCGACAATCCGGGCACCAGCGCATCGCCCGTCCAGCCGCCGAACAGGTTGCCGGAATAGATGAGCAGGCTCGCCGGGCTGGTGGCCGGTACCCAATAGGCCACCGGCTTGACATAGGGATCGTCAGCCTTGTGATCGGGGATCGGCACGCCGTTGTAATTGTCGCCATAGCTCGCCTCGGGCCATCCGTAATTGCTCCCCGCGCTCACGAGATTGAGTTCATCACCATGCTTGGGCCCCATCTCGATCTCCCACAGGCGCCCGTCGGGCGCAAAATCGAGGCCGAGCAAATTGCGATGGCCATAGCTCCAGATTTCGGCGGTCGAGCCGCCCTCGTCGTACATCGGATTGCCCGCCGCCGCGCTACCGTCGAGGTTGAGCCGCAGCACGGTGCCGAGATTGTTGCCCGTGTCCTGTGCCGGGTCCTGCTCCTGCCGGTCGCCGCTCGTCACGAACATATATTGCCCGTCGGGCGAGAAATGGATGCGATGCGAATAATGGCCGCGCCCCTCGGTCTTGTCCTGCCGCCACAGGACCTCGAGTCCGACGAGACGGCAACTGTCGGCGCTTTCGCACAAGAGCTTGCCGCGCCCCACGACACCGCCGCGCGTATCGCCCTCGCCCGCCTCGACCCAGCTGAGGTAGAGGTCGCCGCCCTGCCCCATGGGTCTCTCCCAGTCGGGACCGAAGGCGATGTCGCCCATGCCGCCCTGCCCGCCATAATCGACCTCGGGCAAACCGCTCTCGACGCTGCCGAGCTTTCCGGTGGCGACATCCTTGAACCAGATCTCGCCTTTCTTGCCCGTGATGAAGAGCAGATTGGTGCCGGGCATGAAATCGGCCGCCCAGGGCTCCTCGAAATTCCCCATCGCCTCGACCGTGAAAGGTGCGTCGGCCAATTCGATTGCCTCGCCGCGGGTGATCGGCGCGGCGTCGCCGGCGCTCGCCACGGCGGCACCAGGCTCGTCGGTCGCCGTGCCATTGCAGGCTGCGGTCGTGGCAAGAAAGAGCGGAAGAAGGGCAAGGCGCATGGGGTCGTCTCCTGATGATCTCGTTTCGGCAACGGTCTGTCACGCTTTTAGGATGCATGGCGACTTGCACAAGCCGGGCCATCCGCCTATATGCGCATCCATCCCAAGACATCGCGAGGTGCCATGGGCCGCCACCGGGGACGGAGGCGGCGCCGAAGGGATATGGAATTTTGACGCATAGGAGCGCCTGTTTGGCCGACATGAACAAGATCGCGGCGATCGTCGAACCGGTGGTGAAGGCCATGGGGTTCGAGCTCGTGCGCGTGAAGATGATCGGCGGCAGCGAAGAGCCCACGCTCCAGGTCATGGCCGAACGCCCCGATACGCGCCAGCTGACGATCGACGATTGTGCCGAGATCAGCCGCGCGCTGGACGAGCCGCTCGAAGCGGCGGACCCGATCGAGCACGCCTACCGCCTCGAAGTTTCCTCGCCCGGCATCGACCGCCCCCTCACCCGCCTTCAGGATTATGCCGACTGGCAGGGCCATCTCGCGCGGATCACGCTCGAGGCCAAGCATGAGGGCCAGAAGAAGTTCAAGGGCAATATCGATGGCGTCGACATGGACACGCGCCTCGTCGCGCTGACCGACGACCATGAAAAGGAGCACAGCATCCCCTTCGACCTGATCGAGGATGCCAAGCTCCTGTTCACCGACAAGCTCCTCCAGGAAACCCAGCCGCTCTCCGCCGAGGGCGCCGAAGAGATCAACGAAGAAGAGGGTAACGACAATGGCTAGCACGCCTCCTCCTGCAGCCACCGCCAACAAGGCGGAACTGCTTGCCATCGCCGATGCGGTGGCGCGTGAGAAGCTGATCGACAAGGGCATCGTCATCGAGGCGATGGAAGATGCGATCCAGCGCGCCGCCCGTGCCCGCTACGGCCAGGAAAACGACATCCGCGCCAAGCTCGACCCGCAGACCGGCGACCTTCGCCTGTGGCGCGTCCTCGAAGTCGTCGAGGAGGTCGAGGACAACTTCAAGCAGGTCGACCCCAAGGCCGCGCAGAAGCTTCAGGACGGCGCTGCCGTCGGCGACTATATCGTCGATCCGCTGCCCCCGATCGAATTTGGTCGCATCGCCGCGCAGGCCGCCAAGCAGGTCATCTTCCAGAAGGTCCGCGACGCCGAGCGCGAGCGCCAGTATGAGGAATTCAAGGACCGCGCCGGCGAAGTCATCACCGGCGTCGTCAAGCGCGTCGAATTCGGTCACGTCGTGGTCGACCTTGGCCGCGCCGAAGGCGTCATCCGCCGCGACCAGCAGATTCCGCGCGAAATGGTTCGCGTCGGCGACCGCATCCGCTCGCTGATCCTGCGCGTTGCTCGCGAGATCCGCGGCCCGCAGATCTTCCTGTCGCGCGCCCACCCCGATTTCATGCGCAAGCTGTTCGCGCAGGAAGTTCCCGAAATCTACGACGGCATCATCGAGATCAAGGCCGCCGCCCGCGATCCGGGCAGCCGCGCCAAGATCGGTGTCATCAGCTACGACAGCTCGATCGACCCGGTCGGCGCCTGTGTCGGCATGAAGGGCAGCCGCGTCCAGGCGGTCGTTCAGGAACTGCAGGGCGAGAAGATCGACATCATCCCCTGGTCGGAAGACTTGGCGACCTTCGTCGTCAACGCGCTTCAGCCTGCGACCGTCAGCCGCGTCGTCATCGACGAGGAAGAAGGCCGCATCGAGGTCGTCGTTCCCGATGACCAGCTGTCGCTCGCCATCGGTCGCCGCGGCCAGAACGTGCGTCTCGCCAGCCAGCTGACCGACAGCCAGATCGACATCCTCACCGAGGCCGATGCCAGCGAAAAGCGCCAGAAGGAATTCACCGAGCGCACCGAGATGTTCCAGAACGAGCTGGACGTCGACGAAACGCTTGCCCAGCTGCTGGTCGCCGAAGGCTTCACCAGCCTCGAGGAAGTCGCCTACGTTCCGCAGGAAGAGCTTTCGAGCATCGAGGGTCTCGACGAGGAGATCGCCGAGGAACTGCAGAGCCGCGGCAAGGAAGCGCTCGAGCGCGCCGAGGAGGCCGCGCGCGAAACGCGCCGCGAATTGGGCGTCGAGGATGCCGTCGCCGAATTGCCGCATATGACCGAGATCATGGCGGTCACGCTCGGCCAGGCCGGGCTCAAGACGCTCGACGACGTCGCCGACCTCGCCACCGACGAGCTCATCCAGAAGAAGCGCACCGACAATCGTCGCCGCGGCGACACGCGTCGCTCGGGTGATGATCATCGCGGCGGCGTGCTCGGCGAATATGGCCTGACCGAAGAGCAGGGCAATGAGATGATCATGGCCGCCCGCGCCCACTGGTTCGAAGACGAAGACGATGCTGCGGCACCCGCCGACGCCACGACCGAGGAGGACGCGGCTGCGGATGGGAACCAATGAGCGCCCTCTAAGCGATAAGCAGTCGCCGACGCGCACCTGCATCCTGACGAGGGATGCCGGTGACAAGGACGCGCTTGTCCGTCTTGCCCTCGGCCCCGACGGACAGGTGCTCCCCGACGTGCGCGCCAAGGCCCCCGGCCGCGGCGCCTATGTCGGCGTCACCCGTGCTGCGCTCGACGAAGCGCAGGCCAAGGGTAAGCTGAAAGGCGCGCTTGCCCGCGCCTTCAAGACCGGCCAGCTCGACATCCCCGCCGATCTGGGCGCGCGGATCGAGGAAGCGCTCGCGCGCAATTTTCTCGACCGGCTCGGCCTCGAGGCGCGCGGCGGCATGCTGATTTCGGGCAACGAGAAGGTCGACGTCGCCTGCCGCAAGGGCGAGGCGATGCTGCTGCTCCACGCCAGCGATGCCAGCGAGGATGGCAAATCCAAGCTGGCACAGGGCTGGCGCATGGGCGGCGGCGCGGAACTTGGGATCGACCGGGGACTTGTTCTGCCGTTCGATCGCACCACATTGTCCAGTGCATTGGGTCGCGGCAACGCGGTCCATCTCGCGCTGGTCGATGCCGGAGCGGCGAAGCGCGTTTCCCACGCGCTCGCCCGATACCAAGCTTTTCTTGGGAAAGATGCTAGGGTAAACGGCAGCGAACGTGTCCGGACCGAGCCCGTGAGCGAAGATTTGAGAGACGAAGGAACAGAATGAGCGACGACAAGAAAAAGCTCGGGACCCGTGCACCCCTCGGCGTGAAGAAGACGATCGAGGCCGGACAGGTGAAGCAGAGCTTCAGCCATGGCCGCTCGAACACGGTCGTGGTCGAGGTCAAGAAGCGCCGTATCCTGAAGCCCGGCGATGCCGCCGCGGCACCCAAGGAAGAGGCCAAGACGGTCGAACCCGCCAAGGCCGCGCCCAAGCCCGAGGCGCGCAAGCCCGCGCCTGCGCCCAAGCCCGCGCCCAAGCGCGAGCTGACGGCCGCCGAACGCCGCGAGCAGGTCAAGGAGCTCGAGCGCCAGGCTGAGGAAGCGCGCATGGCCGCGCTCGAGGAATCGCGCCGCCGCGACGAACAGGCCAAGGCGAATGCCGCCGAGGAAGAGGCGCGCCGCGCCGAGGAAAATCGCAAGGCCGAGGAAGAGGCCGAGCGCCGCGCCAAGGAAGAGGCCGAGCAGGCCAAGAAGGACGCCGAGGCGCAGGCCAAGGCCGAGCAGGCCGCGGCCAGCGCGCCCGCGCCGCGCGGCGCCAAGCCCGCGCCCGCCAAGCCCGCCGCGCCCAAGCGCGACGATCGTTCGAAGGGCCGCCCGACTCCCGACCGCCGTTCGGGCAAGCTCACCGTCAACCGTGCGCTGCGTGGCGGCGACGGTGGCGGCCGCGCCCGCAGCCTCGCGGCGCTGAAGCGCGCGCGCGAGAAGGAAAAGCGCGCCCAGGCCGGCCAGTCGGGCCCGCGCGAGAAGACCTTCCGCGACGTCCAGGTTCCCGACCACATCACCGTGGGCGACCTTGCCAAGCGCATGGGGGAAAAGGCGGCCGATCTCGTCAAGTCGCTCTTCAACATGGGCATGATGGTCACCGTCAACCAGACGATCGATCAGGATACCGCCGAGCTGCTGGTCAACGAATTCGGCCATAACGTCCAGCGCGTCAGCGACAGCGATATCGACATCGACACCACCGAGGACGTCGATGCGCCCGAAACGCTCAAGAGCCGTCCGCCGGTCGTCACCATCATGGGCCATGTCGACCACGGCAAGACCTCGCTGCTCGACGCCATTCGCGGTGCCGACGTGGCGGCGGGCGAAGCCGGTGGCATCACCCAGCATATCGGGGCCTACCAGGTCACGCCCAAGGGCGGCGATCCGATCACCTTCCTCGACACGCCGGGCCACGAAGCCTTCACCGAGATGCGCGCCCGCGGCGCCACCGTCACCGATCTCGCGATCCTCGTGGTCGCCGCCGATGACGGGCTGAAGCCGCAGACCATCGAGGCGATCAATCACATCAAGGCCGCCGAAGTGCCGATGATCGTGGCGATCAACAAGATCGACACCGCCGGCTCGAACCCGCAGAAGATCCGCGAGGAACTCCTGCAGCACGAGATCATCGTCGAGGCGATGAGCGGCGACGTGCAGGACGTCGAGGTGTCGGCCAAGGAAAAGACCAACATCGACAAGCTCCTCGAGGCCATCAACCTCCAGGCCGAGCTGCTCGAACTGAAAGCCAACCCCGACCGCGATGCCGACGGCACCGTCGTCGAGGCCAAGCTCGACAAGGGCCGCGGCCCGGTCGCAACCGTGCTCATCAAGCGCGGCACGCTGAAGGTCGGCGACACCTTCGTCGCGGGCGCCGCCGCCGGTAAGGTCCGCGCGCTCATCGACGACCATGGCCGCCGCGTGAAGCAGGCGGGCCCCGCCTTCCCGGTCGAAGTCCTCGGCCTCTCGGCCGTGCCCAGCGCCGGCGACCAGTTCACGGTGGTCGAGAACGACCAGCGGGCGCGCGAAGTCGCCGAATATCGCCAGGGCGTCCTCGACAAGAAGCGCACGACCGTCGCGCCGATGAGCCTCGAATCCATGTTCGACAAGAAGGGCTCGCAGACGATCAGCTTCCCGCTGATCATCAAGGCCGACGTGCAGGGCACCGCCGAAGCCGTCGTCAATGCGGTCAAGAAGATCTCGACCGACGACATCGAGGTGCGCGTCATCCATTCGGGTGTCGGCGCGATCACCGAGAGCGACGTGACCCTTGCCTCCTCGAGCGGCGCGCCGATCATCGGTTTCAACTCGCGTCCCAACGCCAAGGCCAAGGAAATCGCCAAGCGCGACCAGGTCGAGCTGCGCTACTATGACGTCATCTACCACCTCACCGACTGGGTGAAGCAGGCGATGGCGGGCGAGCTTGGCCCCGAGATCATCGAGCACATCGTCGGCAAGGCCGAGGTCAAGCAGGTGTTCCGGTCGGGGAAGAAGGACAAGGCCGCCGGCCTGCTCGTCCTCGAAGGCGTCATCAAGAAGGGTCTCCATGCCCGTCTTACCCGCGACGATGTCATCGTCTCCAAGACGACCATCGCCTCGCTCCGCCGCTTCAAGGACGACGTCGACCAGGTCGAAGCCGGGACCGAATGCGGTGCCGTGCTCGAGGATACCAACGACATTGCACCGGGCGACATGCTCGAGATCTTCGAGATCGAGGAGCGCGAGCGCGTCCTTTAAGCTGCCGAGTGGAACGTCTGTGAAGCGAAGCGAGCCGACGTTCCACGAGAGACAGCGAAAAGCGGACGGCCTGCGACCGCAGGTCGACAGGTTCGACGGGGGCAGGCCGCCCTGCCCCCGCTTCGCCGACGCAGGAGTTGTATTCGCATGAAGCAAAAAGCGACCAGCAACGAACCCTCGGTACGCATGCTGCGTGTCGGCGAACAGGTGCGTCATGCCCTGTCCGACGTTCTCTCGCGCGGCGACGTCCATGACGAGGCGCTGTCCAAGACCCCCATCTCGGTCACGGAGGTGCGGATGAGCCCCGACCTTCGCCACGCCACCGTCTTCTTCAAGCCACTGCTCGGCGGCAATGAGGAAGAAGTGCTCACCGCACTGAAGAAGAATGTTCGCTACCTGCGCGGCGAAGTCTCCAAGCGCGTCGCGATGAAGTTTGCCGCCTCCTTGAAGTTCAAGGTCGACGAAAGCTTCGACGAAGGCAGCCATATCGATCGGCTGATGCGCACCGACAAGGTCGCTCGCGACATTGCCGCCGATGACGAGACTGCCGACGATTTGGATAGCGACGAGGACGCCTAATTCTCGGGCAGCATATGCGCCTTGATCTCGAGGTGCACGGTCCTGCCGACCACCCCGCCCCACGCGGTCATGCCGTAATCGCGGCGATCGAGCGTCCCACTCGCCGTGATCGTGACCGGCGCGCCATTGCCCGCGGTCGCGATCGGCTTGTCGAAGCGCGCTTCGAGCGTGATGGGATGGGTTACGCCGCGGGCCGTCAACGTGCCGCCGATACGAGCCTCGCGCGGACCGTCGATCGCCATCCGATCGCCCCGGAAGGTCACCGTCGGATAATGGTCGACGTGAAAGAATTGCTCGCCGAGCAACCTGCGCTCGGTGCGACCGCCCCCCGCCTCGATTTTTGTCGCGTCGAGTTCGACGAGAAGGTCGATCCGCTGTGGGACGGCACGATCGATGCGGATCGCCCCACGCCGCACCGGGATGCGCGCTTCCTTCGTTCCGACCCCGACCACCTTGACCCTCGCGCTGACACCGCTTGCATCGGCGGAGAGGATATAGCGGGCCTCGCCTTCGTCCGATCCTGCCGGAGCGGCGTGCGCGAGCGCCATGCTCGCCACCGCAAAAAGGGTCAAAGCGCGCGGCATGTCGGCTGCCAGCATGAGACCGCTAATGCCATGTCCCCTCCGTTCGTCGGTTCACTTATGATCCAACAGCCTCCTAGCCTTTTTGTCCAGCGCGCAGGCCTTGTCCGGTCGAAAGGGCTAGCCAGGGGCGCTCAGCCTGTTATTGCGAACGCTTCGCAATAATGGAGTATGAAATGCGCCTGATCACCACCACTGCCCTCGCCGCCGCCATGGTCGCGCTCGCCGCCTGCTCGACCGACACCGAGACCACCACCGAGGCGCCCGAGACCGAAGCGGTCGATACCGACGTCACCGTCGCAACCGACAGCGCGGTGCTCGACGCCAACAGCGCCACTGCCGAACAGCTCGCCGCCATCGAGGGTATCGACGCCGTGACCGCCGAGTCGATCGTCAATGCCCGACCCTTCGCCGACATCGTCGCCTTCAACGCGATGCTGGTCGAAGCGGTCGGCGAGGATCAGGCCGCCGCCATCCGCGAGACGCTGTTCGTCCCCATCGACCTCAACAATGCCAGCGAAGACGCGATCAAGCTCGTCCCCGGCATCGATGACAAGATGGTCCACGAATTCCTCGAATATCGCCCTTATGCCGACATGGCCGAATTCGACCGCGAGATCGGCAAATATGTCGATGAGGCCGAAGTGGCGCGCTATCGCCAGTACGTCACGCTCTAGGGCGCGACAGCCACAACCTGGCAATGAAGATCGCCGCCATGATCCCGACGTGGATCATGGCGGTGGTCGCATCATAGGCCGACCAGACCCAATGCAGGAGCATCAGCACCGCGGCGGGATAGACCAGCCGATGCAGCCGCTTCCAGCGCGCCTTCAGCCAGCGCATCGAGGCGTCGTTCGACGTGACCGCGAGCGGCACGAATAGCGCCATCGCCGCCCAGCCCGACCAGATGTAATCGGTCGATAGTTCGCTCCCTGCAAAAGCCGCAGCGCCTTTTTTCGAGAGATAGATCGCGGTGTGGATCGCCGCATAGGCAAAGCTCGCTACCCCGAGGTCGCGCCGATGCCTCACCAGCCGCGTCGCGACGCGGCTCTTGCGCCACGCCAGCTTTATCGGCGTCACCGCCAGCGTCACCATCAGCAGCCACGCCGCCCAGTCGCCGCTGTCGCCGATCGCATGGCCATAGCCATAGACCTCGGGCGTGAACGCCCAGCGCCCAGCGCCCCATAGCGCGGGAAGCGCGAGCACCAGCCACAGCAACCGCTGCTGCACCGTTCGGTCCGACAATCGCATTGCCCCTCCTTGCCCGCTCGCGCTAGGAAGCGCCATGGCCAAGCTCTATTTCTATTATGCCGCGATGAATGCGGGCAAATCGACCACCCTCCTCCAGACCGACTTCAACTATCGCGAACGCGGCATGGGGACGATGCTGTGGACCGCCGCATTGGACGATCGCATGGGTGCGGGCACGATCGGCAGCCGCATCGGGCTCGAGACCGACGCGCATCGCTTCGAGGCCAATACCAACCTCTACGAGATCATCGCCGCCGAACAGCGCACCCGGAGCCTCGGCTGTATCCTCGTCGACGAGGCGCAATTCCTCTCGCCGCAACAGGTGCTCGATCTCGCCGAGGTCGCCGACCGCCTCAAGATCCCCGTCATCTGCTATGGCCTGCGCACCGACTTCCAGGGCGAACTCTTCCCCGGCTCGGCCGCGCTGCTCGCCATCGCCGACAAGCTCATCGAATTGAAGGCCGTGTGCGAATGCGGTGCCAAAGCGACCATGAACCTGCGGGTCGATGGCGATGGCCGCGCGGTGGCCAAGGGCGCGCAGACCGAGATCGGCGGCAACGACCGCTATGTCGCGCTGTGCCGCCGCCACTTCAACGACCGCCTGCGCGCCGCCGCCGCCGCGGCCTGAAGATCATGCTCCACGGCTGGATCATTCTCGACAAGCCGGTCGGCATCGGCTCGACGCCTTGCGTCGGGCGGGTCAAGCGAGCGCTTCGCGAACAAGGTTTCAAGAAACCCAAGGTCGGGCACGGTGGCACGCTCGACCCGCTGGCGAGCGGCGTGCTCCCAATCGCCTTGGGCGAGGCGACCAAACTCGCGGGCCGGATGCTCGATGCCACCAAGGCCTATGATTTCACCATTGCCTTCGGCGAGGAGACGACGACCCTCGACACCGAAGGCGAGGTGATAGTGACGAGCGAGGTGCGCCCCAGCGAGCAGGACGTCCTCGACATCCTCCCCGGCTTCACCGGCACCATCGAGCAAATCCCGCCCGCTTTCTCGGCGCTGAAGGTCGACGGCAAGCGCGCCTACGACCTCGCGCGGGCGGGGCAAGAGGTCGACCTCCAGAGCCGAACGGTGACGATCCATTCGCTAGCCCTGACGCATTTCGACGAGGCTGGTGCGACCTTGTCGGCTACCGTCTCCAAAGGCACGTACATCCGATCGCTCGCACGGGACATCGCGCGCGCCCTTGGAAGCTGCGGTTATGTCACCATGTTGAGGCGGACCCGCGCCGGTCCGTTCGACCTTTCCCGAGCGATTTCGCTGGACAAACTGGAGGAAATCTCTAAGGCGCGCGCTCTAGACGACGAGGTCCTCCCGCTTGACGCGGGGCTGGACGACATCCCGGCCCTCGCCGTCTCGCCCGACGAGGCTCGCATCCTGAAACATGGACAGCGGCTCCAAGGGCACCCCGCACCGCCCGGGCAGCATCTGGCGATGGAGGGTGATACCCCCATCGCGCTGGTCGAGGTGGAGGATGGCGAGGTCGCCGTCCTGCGCGGGTTTAATTTATAGCTATTAGGAGATTGAACCGATGTCGATTACTGTCGAACGCAAGGCCGAACTGGTCAAGGAATATGGTCGCAGCGAAGGTGATACCGGCTCGACCGAAGTGCAGGTCGCCATTCTGACCGACCGCATCAACACCCTGACCGACCACTTCAAGTCGCACAAGAAGGACAACCATTCGCGTCGCGGCTTGCTCATGATGGTCAACAAGCGTCGCTCGCTGCTCGATTATCTGAAGCGCGAGGACCACGACCGCTACTCGACGCTCATCAAGAAGCTCGGCCTGCGCAAGTAACAAGTTTCACGGGAAGGGCGCCTCGGGCGCCCTTTCTTTTTGTTGTCATCCCAAAATGCATCGTGGATGACGATCCGTACCAAGCGCCCCGCAATCCGGTGGGGCCATCCGTGGGGCATATGAAACCAGCCCCGAACCGCGCGGACCGGACAGTCCGCACTATGAGAGGCCCCGGCGGCATCCGGCCCCGGGTGACACAAAATATGTTCGATGTGAAAACTGTTGAAATCGATCTTGGCGGCCAGACCCTCAAGCTCGAAACGGGCCGTATCGCCCGTCAGGCCGACGGCGCGGTGCTCGCGACCCTCGGCGAAACCGTGGTGCTGTGCGCCGTCACCGCCGCCAAGTCGGTGCGCGAGGGGCAGGACTTCTTCCCGCTCACCGTCCACTATCAGGAAAAATTCTCGGCTGCCGGCCGTATCCCCGGCGGCTTCTTCAAGCGTGAAGGTCGCGCCACCGAAAAGGAAACGCTGACCAGCCGCCTGATCGACCGTCCGGTCCGTCCCCTCTTCCCCGAGGGCTTCTACAACGAAATCAACGTCATTGCCCAGGTGCTGAGCTATGACGGCGAGAACGAGCCCGACATCCTCGCGATGATCGCCGCGTCCGCCGCCCTCACCATCTCGGGCGTGCCCTTCATGGGCCCGATCGGCGCTGCGCGCGTCGGCTTCGTCGATGGCGAATATGTCCTCAACCCCAAGGTCTCGGACATCTTCGAGGAAGGTCGTCTCGACCTCGTCGTCGCCGCCACCCATGACGCCGTCATGATGGTCGAATCCGAAGCCAAGGAACTGACCGAAGACGAGATGCTCGGCGCGGTCCAGTTCGCGCACGAAGCCTCGAAGAAGGTCGTCGGCGCGATCATAGAGCTGGCCGAACAGGCCGCCAAGGATCCGTGGGAACTCGACCAGACCGACACCATCGGTCCGATCAAGGAAAAACTGCGCGGCCTCGTCGGCGACGACATCGCCGCCGCCTACAAGCTGACCGACAAGTCGGAGCGCTCCAATGCCCTCAACGCCGTGCGCGAGAAGGCGAAGGAAGCCTATGCCGAGGAAGACGGCCAGACGCAGATGACCGCCGGCAAGGCCGTCAAGAAGCTCGAAGCCGAAATCGTTCGCGGCGCCATCCTCAAGGACGGCCAGCGCATCGACGGCCGCAAGACCGACCAGGTCCGCCCGATCGAGGCGATGGTCGGCCTCCTGCCCCGTACCCACGGTTCGGCGCTGTTCACCCGCGGCGAAACGCAGGCGATCTGCACCACCACGCTCGGCACCAAGGACGCCGAGCAGATGATCGACGGTCTCGAAGGCCTCTCCTACTCGCCTTTCATGCTGCACTACAACTTCCCGCCCTACTCGGTCGGTGAAGTGGGTCGCTTCGGCTTCACCAGCCGCCGCGAAACCGGTCACGGCAAGCTGGCCTGGCGCGCGCTGCACCCCGTGCTGCCGAGCGCCGAGGATTTCCCCTACACGATCCGCATCCTGTCGGACATCACCGAGTCGAACGGCTCGTCGTCGATGGCCACCGTCTGCGGCGGCTGTCTGTCGATGATGGACGCCGGCGTGCCGATCGAGCGGCCCGTCTCGGGCATCGCCATGGGCCTCATCCTCGAAGGCGACGACTATACCGTCCTGTCGGACATCCTGGGTGACGAAGATCACCTCGGTGACATGGACTTCAAGGTCGCGGGCACCGAAGCGGGGATCACCTCGCTCCAGATGGATATCAAGGTCGCGGGCATCACGCCCGAGATCATGAAGACCGCATTGAGCCAGGCCAAGGAAGGCCGCGCCCACATCCTTGGTGAAATGACCAAGGCGCTGGGCGAAGCGCGCGGCGAACTGTCGGCGCACGCGCCCCGCATCGAGACGATGCAGGTCGCCAAGGACAAGATCCGCGACATCATCGGCACGGGCGGCAAGGTCATTCGCGAAATCGTCGCGGAAACCGGCGCCAAGGTCGACATCGACGACGAAGGGATCGTCAAGATCTCGTCGAGCGACGTCAGCCAGATCGAAGCCGCCAAGGCGTGGATCACCGGCATCGTCGCCGAGCCCGAAGTCGGCAAGATCTACACCGGCAAGGTCGCCAATATCGTCGATTTCGGTGCCTTCGTGACCTTCATGCCGGGCAAGGACGGCCTCGTCCACGTCTCGGAAATCAAGAACGAGCGCGTGGAAAAGGTCACCGACGTCCTCGAGGAAGGCCAGGAAGTCCTGGTCAAGCTCCTCGAGATCGACCAGCGCGGCAAGGTCCGCCTGTCGATGCGCGTCGTCGACCAGGAAACCGGCGAAGAGCTCGAAGACACGCGCCCGCCGCGTGAAAAGGGCCCGCGTCGTGACGGTGGTCGCGATGGTGGCCGCGGTGGCCGCGACGGTGGTCGTGGCCCGCGCGGCGGCGGTCGTGATGGCGGTGGCCGTGGCCGCGGCCCGCGCCGTGATCGTGAAGATCGCGACGGTGGCAACGACAGCGGTGAAATGCAGCACAAGCCCGCCTTCCTCACCGGCGGCGACGACGAGTAAGTCTCGCCCCGTCACGGAATGAAACGACCCCCGGTGCCTCGCGGCATCGGGGGTTTTTCATTGGTCGAATATCCATTCACGGCAGCGAAAGCGCCGCTATCATATGCCGCGACAAATTTTTCTGGAAAGTGACCTCATGCGCAAGACCGTCCTCGCCCTGACCCTCGCCTTGTCGGCCACCGCCGCGCAGGCCGCCGACATCGTGATGCATCGCAGTGAAGGCTGCGGTTGCTGCCTCAAATGGGTCGAGAAGATGGTCGAAGCGGGCCATGAGGTCGAGGTCGTCAACGAGACCGACCTCAGCGCCTTCAAAGCCAAGCATGGCGTCCCCGCGGGTCTGTCGAGCTGTCACACCTCGCTGGTCGACGGCTATGTCGTCGAGGGCCACGTCCCTGCCGCCGACATCGAGCGGCTGCTCGCCGAAAAGCCCGATGCCGTCGGTATCTTCGTCCCCGGCATGCCGATGGGTTCGCCCGGCATGGAGCATGGCGACCATGTCCAGCCCTACAACACGCTGCTCCTCAAGAAGGACGGCACCTACGAGGTCTGGGCCAGCCACGGCTGATCCGGGGCCGTTCCGAACCGATGAAAAGGCGGCTTGCTTTATCAATGTAACATCGTAACATCGGCATCGTCCTTTCGTGGGGAGAGTGCAGATGACGGCGTTTCGTGTTGCGGCAATCATGCTTCTGGCAGGAGGCGCGGCACTGCCCGCCATCGCTGTCGATTCTCACGGTGATCAAGGCGCCGAAACGCGTCCTGCCGCGCCAAACCCCCTCACTCCCTCGCTCACCGCCCGCGCACGCGGCATCGAGGATGCCAGCGCCGTTCGCGACCTGTCGCTCGATAATCTCAACATCACCACCAGCCGCCACGGCACCACGCTCGCGGTCAGCTATCTCATGACCTTCTCGGCGGAGGAGGAAGGCACCGAGGGCCGCCTGTCAATCGACCTGCCCAAGGGCGCGGTCGTTACCGGCTATGCGCTTGATGTCGAGCGGCAAATGATCGAGGGCGCGCTGGTCGACCAGGCACAGGCGCGCGAGGCGTTCAATACGCTGGTGCGCGGCCGGGTCGATCCGGGTCTTGCCGAGGTCACTCGCGACGGCACCTTCAACACGCGCGTCTTCCCCGTGGGACGCGAGGGACGCACCATCCGCGTCGATTTCGTCGCCCCGCTGACCGAGGATTTCGGGCTTCCCATCCGGCTCGGTGAAAAAGCCAAGGACTGGACGCTGCGCTTCGAGGGCGAGCAGGGCGGGATTTTCGTCGAGGGCCGCCGTCTCGAGGTCAGCGACAATGTGGCCATGATCAGTGGCAGCGGGGCGATCGACACGGTGATCCGCTTCCAGTCGCCCGACCGAAGCCCCCGCGCGATTGTCAGCCGTCATCCGGACACGGGCGAGACCTATTGGCAGATCAACACCCCGCTTCGCGCGCCGACCAAGGTCGAACGACCCGAGCGCGTTCATGTCTACTGGGATGCCTCGCGCTCGCGACTCGATGACGATCATGACGCCGCCTTGCGGTCCGTGTGGACCACGCTCGATCGCTGGAACCCCCGAGCGGTCGATTTCGTCGCCTTCGATCATGACACTGCCGAGGCCGTGAGTATCGGCAGTCGCCGCGATCTTCTCGCTGCAGAGGACGCGGTGACCTACGCCGGCGCCAGTCGCCTCGACTGGCTCGCCGATGCGCCCGCTGCCGACCGCTGCATCCTCGTCAGCGATGGGCAAGCGACACTCGGAACCCTCGACGTCGTTCCCGATTGCCCGATGCTCGTCATCGCCACCCGCGAGGGGGCTTCGCAAGCCGTGCTCGCCGCCATCGCCGACAATAGCGGCGGTGCGCTGATCGAGGCGGGCGAGACAGGACCCGCCATGCTCGATGGGCTGCGCTTCACCGGATTTGGCGATGTCACCTATCCGCATCGCCGCCTGCCCGCGCCCGAGGGAATGTTGCGTGCCATCGTCAAGGCACCCCACGACGCGCGGCTCGGCTACACCACCCACGGCCAGATCGAGAATTTCAACCCGGCCAAAAATCTTGTCGAGACCGACCAGGATGCCATCCTGTTCGAGGTCACGCGAAACGCCATTCTCGAGGCAGGCGAGGACCGCGACGCCTTCGTCGCCCATGCCCGCACCTATGGCATCGCTTCGCAGAGCTTGCCCTTCCTCGTCCTCGAGAGCGTCGAGGACTATGTGCGTTTCGACGTGACGCCGCAGGCCGACCATCCGCAAATCGCCCGCTTCGAGCGCCTGCGTAAGGAAGCCGATCTCGACGAGGCCGAGGCGCGCGAAGACCGCTTCGCCGCCGTGCTGTCGCGCTGGCAGGCCGAAGTCGAATGGTGGGGCAAGGATCACGACCCCGCGCGCTATCGTGGCGACACGAACAAGGTCGGCGACGTCCCGCCGCCACCGCCGGTCGTGATGCCCGCCGCGCCGAGCAATCCGACATCGCCGCCGCCGCCGCCGCCGCCACCCCCGCCGACACCCGAGCGCGGCGGTGATGACATGGCGCAAGAGATTGTCGTCACCGGATCGAGCGTCTCGCGCGATGCCGTGGAGATGGCCACTCCGGTCGTCGCGATGGAAGCTGAGGCCCAAGCCGCTGCCGATAGCGAGCAAACCGATAGCGGCATCCGTCTCGCCCAAGGCGCGCTCTATCCCGACAGCGAGTGGATTGCCGCCTATGACGCCGATCCCGCTGCCTTCGACGCCACCTTCCTCGAATGGCAGGAAAAGGTCGGCACACTGCCCGGCTTCTACCTCGAGACCTCCAATTGGCTGTGGCTAGCGGGCGAGAAGGATAAGGCGCTGCGCACGCTCCTATCGGCGCTCGACCTGCCGCTCGCCGATTCCACGACGCTCGCCATGGTCGCAGCGCGGCTGGAGGCGTGGGGGCAGGTCGAACTGGCGGTCGACCTTCGCGCTCGCCGCGCCGCCATGGTCCAACACCGCCCGCAGCCCGCGCGCCACCTCGGGCTGGCGCTGGCCGAGCGCGCCAAGGCCCGCCTCGCCGCCGGCAACCGGGACGGCGCGCGCGACGATTATGTCCGCGCCATCACGCTGCTCAGCGACGTCGCCCTGTCGCCCGTCGAGGACCGCTTCGCCGGCATCGACATGATCGCACTGAAGGAAGCCAACGCCCTCATCCCGCGCCTCGACGCCTTGGGGGGCAGCCACGATCTCGATCCGCGCCTCGTCGCCAATCTCGACAGCGACTTCCGCGTTACCATCGAATGGACTGCCGATGCCACCGACCTCGACCTCCACGTCAACGAGCCGACCGGCGAACATGTCTTCTACGGCCATCGCCAGTCCTTGGCGGGCGGCTGGATGTCGAACGACATGACCCGCGGCTTCGGCCCCGAGGAATATTGGATCCGGCGTGCGCCCGGCGGCAGCTTCGAGGTCAGCTCCACCGTCTTCAGCCGCGATCGCATCGACCCCAATGGCGCGCCGTGGCTGCGCGCCCGCCTGATCCGCGACTTCGGTCGTCCGAGCGAGCGGATCGAATATGTCGATGTCGCGATGGATGGCACATTGCACGGGCAAGTGCCGCTCGGTCGCATGCGCATCGGTCCGGCCGAGGTTTCGTCCGAACCACCGTCATCCGGCAAATGAGTGCGGAAAGGCGCGACCCGTGTCGCGCCTTTCCTTCCATGCCTTGCGTTTCAAGCCAAAACCGTTATGACGCGCCCAAGAGGTCGCCAGCGGCGGCCTTTTTCATATGTGAAATCAAGCAAATAGGACGCCGCGCGCAAGGCCAGCGCCGGTGTAGGGCCCGCTCATGATCGATACCCACAAGCTACGCCGCGAATGGCTCGCCAATCCCCGCGCCGACATCCTCGCCGGCATCGTCGTCGCGTTGGCGCTTATCCCCGAGGCGATCGGCTTTTCTATCATCGCGGGGGTCGATCCCGCCGTTGGCCTCTATGCCAGCTTCACCATCGCGATCATTATCGCGCTGGTCGGCGGGCGCCCGGGTATGATCAGCGCGGCCACCGCTGCCGTTGCGGTCCTCGTCGTGCCGCTGGTGCGCGATCATGGTCTGCAATATCTCTTCGCCGCGACGATCCTGATGGGCGTGCTGCAGTTCCTCGGCGGTTTCCTGCGTGTCGACCGGTTGATGCAGTTCGTCAGCCGCTCGGTAATTACCGGCTTCGTCAACGCGCTCGCCATCCTCATCTTCATGGCGCAACTCCCCCAGCTCATCGACGTTTCCATCCACACCTATTGGATGATCGCGCTCGGGCTTGGCATCATCTACCTCTTCCCGCGCCTGACCCGCGCCATTCCCTCCCCACTCGTCGCCATCGTCATCCTGACGATCATCGCGCTCTACGCCGATCTCGATGTCAACCGCATCGGCGACATGGGCAAGCTGCCGAGCGACCTGCCGCCCTTCCTCATCCCCGACGTGCCCTTCACGCTCGAGACTTTGCAGATCATCCTGCCCTACTCGCTCACCATGGCGGCGGTCGGGCTCCTCGAAAGCCTGCTCACCGCGCAGATCGTCGATGACCTCACCGACACCGACAGCGACAAGGCCAAGGAAAGCCGCGGCCAGGGTATCGCCAATGTCGTCACTGGTTTCTTCGGCGGCATGGGCGGCTGCGCGATGATCGGCCAGTCGGTCATCAACGTGAAGTCGGGGGGCACCAGCCGCCTGTCGACGCTGACGGCGGGTCTCGTCCTGCTCGCGCTGCTGATGCTCGTCACGCCGTGGGTCGCCAAGATCCCGATGCCCGCGCTCGTCGCGGTGATGATCATGGTATCGATCGGCACCTTCAGCTGGTCGTCGATCCGCGACATCGGCTCGCACCCTTGGCATAGCTCGGTCGTCATGCTGGCCACGGTCGTGACCGTCGTCGCCACCCACGACCTTGCCAAGGGCGTGCTCGTCGGCGTGCTGCTCTCGGGCATCTTCTTTGCGCACAAGGTCACCAGCCTGTCGCGCATGGAGAGCCGCCTGTCCGAGGACGGCAAGACCCGCACCTACCATGCGCTGGGCGAAGTGTTCTTCGCTTCGGCGCAGAGCTTTGTCGCCGCCTTCGATTACAAGGAAGTGCTCGACCGCGTCGTCATCGACGTCAGCCAAGCCCATTTCTGGGACATCAGCGCGGTCGGCGCGCTCGACAAGGTCGTTATGAAATTTCGCCGCGAGGGCACCGAGGTGGACATCCTCGGCATGAACGAGGCCAGCGCAACGATGGTGCGCAGCTTCACCCAAAGTGAAAAGGATGGCGCCGGCGCGGCGCACAGCTAGGATCATCACGATGAAATTGCTCGCCTGCCTCGACGCCTCGACCTACGCCAACAGCGTCACCGACCATGCCGGCTGGGTCGCCGCCGCGCTCGGCGGTTCGGTCGAACTGCTCCACGTCATCCAGCGCCGCGACGTCGTCGCCAAGCGCCACGACCTGTCGGGCGCGCTCGGTCTTGGTGCCAAGTCGGCGCTGATGGAGGAACTGGTCGGCATCGAGGAAGCGCAGAGCCGCGTCGCCAAGGCGCAGGCCGATGCGCTGCTCGACACCGCGCGCGCGCGGCTCGCCGAACAGGGCGTCACCGACGTGACCCTGCTCGAACGCCATGGCGACATGGTCGAGACGGTGATCGAACGCGAGGCCGAGGCCGACATGGTCGTCATCGGCAAGCGCGGCGCGGGCGCCGATTTTGCGCGCGGCCATCTCGGCAGCAAGATCGAGCGCGTGGTGCGCCAATCGGACAAGCCCGTGCTCGTCGCCAGCCGCGCCTTCAAGCCGATCGAGACCGCGCTCATCGCCTTCGACGGTGGCCTCACCAGCCGCAAGGCGATCGCCATGGCCGCCACCTCGCCGCTGTTCGAGACGGTGAAGAGCCATGTCGTCATGGTCGGCCATGACGATGCGAAGGGCGCGAGCGGGCTCGACTGGGCCTGCGAGACGCTGGGCGAACGGCTCGGTGGCTGCGAGCGAGTGCCGGGCGACGTCGAAGGCGCGCTGAGCGCCGAGGCCGACCGCATCGGCGCCGACATCCTGCTCATGGGCGCCTATGGCCACAGCCCACTTCGCACCATGATCGTGGGGTCGACCACCACTGCGATGATGCGCGCGGTGGCAAAGCCGGTGCTCTTGTTCCGCTAGCGCTTCTGCGCGAACCAGATCGTGTGGTAGGGTCCCTTGTTATTGGGCCGCGCTCGGACAGTCAGCGTCTCCACCGCCATCCCCGTGTCGCGCAAGCGTCGCGTGAACGCGGCGTCAGGGGCCGCCGACCAGACCGCGAGGATGCCGCCGCGAGCCAGCGCATCGCGCGCCATGTCGAGACCGCCATGGTCATAGAGCCGCTCATTGTCTGCGCGCACGATGCCGTCGGGGCCATTGTCGACATCGAGTAGGATGGCGTCCCACCGCGGGCGCTTGCCCAGCGCCGCCGCCTCGATCAGCGCCGCGACATCGTCGATCACGACCTCGCCGCGCGGATCATCGAGGCTGGCGCCGGTCAGGTGCTCGAGGGGGCCGCGCGCCCAGTCGAGGATCTCGGGCACGACTTCGGCCACCGTCGCCTTGCCGTCCCTTGGGAGACGCTCCAAGGCGGCGCGAAAGGTAAAGCCGAGGCCGTAGCCGCCGATGAGGAGGCGCGGGCTTTGGGCCTTGAGGCGCTGGAGGGTGAGCACCGCGAGCTGTTCTTCGGAATATTGCATCCGCGTGCCCATCAGCTCGTCGCGGCTGAGCATGACGATGAAATCACGGCCGTGGCTGACGAGCCTCAATGTGTCCCCACCGGGTATGCGGGCTTCAGCGATGGTCTTGCGCGGTAGCATGGCGCCTTCCTAGCCGCGTCTGGCGATTTGTCGAGCATGGAAGGCAGCGAGCCGCCCCCTCACCACGATCTTCCCGCAGTTAGCTCAAGACTGGACTGAAAAGGGAGCACCGGATGCTGGCGCAAAAGTCGGACCCGAGGATGGTGGAGCTAGGGGGATTCGAACCCCCGACCTCTGCAGTGCGATTGCAGCGCTCTCCCAACTGAGCTACAGCCCCGCACCCTCGGGTGGAGGGGTCTTTAGCGCTGCTTTTCGCGCTTTGCAACAACTTGACGCCGCCCATGCACCCCTCGTCCGTTCACCCCGGTGATGACGGAACGATTTTCCCCGCAATACCGTTGTTTTTCAAAGAGTTGGGCAAGCGGCCCGGCTCGGATAAATGTATGAGTAAGGGGAATTTTTCCATGGCTTACGACCGATATGACAGGACGAGGAACCGCGGGGACGATCGCTTCGAGACAGGGCGCGATCGCCCGCGCGGCCGTATGACCCGCGACCAGCGTCTCGACTATGATCGCGACGATCGCGACTTTTTCGACCGTGCCAGCGACGAAGTGCGCAGCTGGTTCGGCGACGACCGTGCCGAACGCCGCCGCCAACTCGACGAGCGCTATGGCTATGCTGGTGATGGATGTCGCAACCAGCACTTCGATTTCGAGGACAATTTCTCGAGCGTCAACGAAGGCTATCGTCGGCCTTATGACGAGGGCGGGCGCAGCTATGGCCGCTCCAGCATGCGCGTCGACGACGACCATCTCGGTCGCCGCGCTTATGGTCGCTCGCAGGCGATGAACCGTTCGCAGCGCGTCGACATGGACAGCGATGGCGATTTCGACCGCACCGACCGTTATGATTATGACCGCGGCTACACCCAGAATCGCTGGGGCCGTGCGCAGACGCAGGGTGAATTCACCCGCGACCGCGACTATGACGAGTGGCGCACTCGCCAGATCGACGCGCTCGACCGCGACTATGACGAGTGGCGCTCGGAAAATCAGGCGCGTTTCGACGACGAATTCACCTCGTGGCGCGAAAGCCGCCAGCAGAAGCGGCAGCAGCTACGCGAACTCGGTGACAATTGCACTGTCGTCGGCTCGGACGGCGAACCTATCGGCAGCGTCTCGAGCATCCGCGGCGACCGGATGATCCTCAAGGGTCAGGATGATGACACGCGCTGTGTCTTCAGCCTGCGCAACGTCGACGAGATCAGCGACAATCAGGTGCGTCTCAACCTGTCGAGCGACGATGCGCGTCGCCGCATGCGCGATGATGAAGAGCGCATGAGCGACCGCAGCATGTCGGACAGCTTCTAAGCCAGTGCCGACGAACGCCGATAATCGATCGGCGACGAAAGGCCCGGCCTCGCGGTCGGGCCTTTTCTTCTGTCCCCGACCCGCCTACCCAGTAGCAAATCGCGACCCATCAGGAGAGAGACACATGGCCAAGGCCTGGCACCTCATGCAGCGCCCGCAGGGCAAGCCCACCAACGCCGACGTGGCTTTGAAGGACTATGACCTGCCCGAACTCGGGCCGGGCATGATCCATGTCCGCAACGACTGGCTCTCGGTCGACCCCTATATGCGTGCGCGAATGGACGATACCGAAAGCTATTTCGAAAGCTTCCGGCTCGACCAGCCGATGGAAGGCGGCAGTGTCGGCACTGTCATCGCATCCAACGCCGACGGCTTTGCGGAAGGCGACAAGGTCCTTCACATGGCGGGCTGGCGCGATGAAGCGGTGATCTCCGCCAAGGCCGCCAACAAGCTCCCCGAGCTGGGCGTCGATCCCTATCACTTCCTCGCCAATCTCGGCCTCACCGGCGGCACCGCCTGGTTCGGCCTGATGGACGTGGCCAGCGCGAAGGAAGGCGACACCGTCTTCGTCTCGGCCGCTGCCGGTGCGGTCGGCTCGGCGGTCGTCCAGATCGCCAAGGCCAAGGGCATGACGGTGATCGGTTCGGCAGGCGGTCCCGACAAATGCGACTTCGTGAAGAGCTTGGGTGCCGATGCCTGCGTCGATTATAAGGCGGGCCCGATCCTGAAGGGTCTCAAATCCGCGCTGAAGGAGATCGGCAAGAAGGGCGTCGATGTCTATTTCGACAATGTCGGGCGCGACCATCTCGATGCCGCCTTCGCCACCGCCAACAACGAGGCGCGCTTTGCCGAATGCGGCATGATCGACGGCTATAATCACGAGGATCCCTATGCCTATCGCTACATCATGTACGTGATCGGCAAGCGGCTCCAGCTAAAGGGTTTCATCTTCACCGATTACATGGAGCGGATGCCCGAATTCTACGCCGCCATGGGGCCGATGATCATGTCGGGCAAGGTCAAGAGCCGCGAGACGGTACACGAGGGACTCGATAGCACCTTCGACGCCTTCCTCGGTCTCTTCTCGGGCGCCAATACGGGCAAGATGCTGGTGAAGCTCTAGGCCCCGCGCCGCGCCTCCAGCATCGCATGGAACGCCTCCGGCTCGTCGAGCCGGAGCGCCACCCGTTCGACCCTTTTCTCGCCGCCGAGGAACCCCGTCATCGACACCGCGCGCGACAACGTCAGCGTGACATTGGGCTCTGACAGAATCGCGCAATTGACGGTGGTCTTGTCCTTGAGCAGGTCCGCATCGAAGCGCTCGCCGACGGCGGCGATGGCGTCATATGGGACAAGGAGGTCGATCACCATGCCGCTACGCACCGCAATGCCTGCATCGC
The DNA here is from genome assembly GCF_026157085.1 of Sphingomicrobium arenosum. Taxonomy (NCBI): domain Bacteria; kingdom Pseudomonadati; phylum Pseudomonadota; class Alphaproteobacteria; order Sphingomonadales; family Sphingomicrobiaceae; genus Sphingomicrobium; species Sphingomicrobium arenosum. The sequence goes on along the minus strand of NZ_JANPVN010000001.1, from coordinate 125,875 downwards.
CGAGCAGCACGGGCTTCAACCGGATGCTCTTTATCAGCGCCACGAACCACAGGATCCCGGCCATCGACAGGCCAAACATGATCCATGCCACCGTCGGGTTCCAGTGCACGAGCAACAGGTGCATCACGCCCAATTCGATCACCTGCAAGCCCAGGAATACCCACAGCATCGGCGCCAGATAGCGGTCGTATCGATGCGCGCTTGCGCGTGCGGGCACATCGGGCTTGAGCCGCCAACCGAACAGCGCCAGCCGCATGGCGGCGCTTTCCTTGGCCATCATGTGGACGAGGCGCGGTGGCAGGATGGTGGCGAAGGCGCCTTCGAAGCTCGCGCCCTGTTTCAGGGCCATGCCGAACAGCCCCGCGCTCCAGCCGAGCCACAGGCTGGCGACCAGCCCCATGGCTGCAAGCAGCGGCGGCATCGATAGTACCGCCGCGCGCACCGGTGCGGCGGCGCCCGCGAGGATGACGAGGCTGGCGAGTGTCAATCCGCCGAGCAGCCAGCGCAAACCCTCGCGGCTGCGCGGTGCCTTGGCCAGCATGACGAGACCGAGCGTATCGGCGACCACCCAAGCGAACAGAAGCGCCGCAATCGTCGCATTGGCGGCTGCCCAGTCGGTGAAGGTCAGTGCCCTGGCGCCGCCGACGACGAGGATGGGCAGGAGGATGAAAAGCGCGGGATGGGCCCGGGCAAGACGCTGCGTTTCCATGCCTCCCAGATAGGCGCTCAGGCGCCCCTTCGCCAGTGCGCGAGGGCCACAGTCGGCACCGAAACCACCAGCCTAGCCCGCGTAATTGCAGTCCGCCGGATTGCCGTCCGACAGGCCCCGCCGCAACGCTTCCATTCGCTGTGCCGAGGTGCCGTGAGTGAAGCTTTCGGGGCGTACTGCCCGACCCGCCTCACGCATCAGCGCATCATCGCCAATGGCTTCGGCGGCGCGCAGCCCTTCCTCGAGGTCGCCCGGCTCCATCGCACCCGTGCGCGCGGCCCACACGCCGGCATAGCAATCGGCCTGCAATTCGACCCCCACCTGCAGCCGGTTGCCCGCTGTCTGGCTGGCGCGCTGCTGCTGGCGCTGCACGTTCTGGAGCGTGCCTTCGAGGTTCTGGATGTGGTGCCCGACCTCATGCGCGATGACATAGCGCGCGGCGAAATCGCCCGGTGCACCGAAGCGCTGGGAAAGTTGGGTGAAGAAATCGGGATCGATGTAGATGCGCTGGTCGCCGGGGCAGTAGAAGGGCCCCATCACTTCTTGTCCATAGCCACAAGCGGTCTGCGTGCCGCCTTCATAGGCCACCAGTTCGGGCTCACGATAATTGGCCCCGGCCTGCGAGAAAAGATCGGTCCACACCTCGTCGGTACTTTCCAGCGTCCCGCGCAGCAGTGCCAGTTCGTCTGCGGTAAGTGTGCTCTCGCCGCTCGACGAGGCGCCCTGCGGCGATCCGCCACCGACGATCCCGCCGAGCCCGCCCGACAGCGCGCAATAGCCAAGCGTGAGGATCAGCACCCCGACGATTCCGAACTTGTTGAAGACGAAGCGGGCGAGCAGCGCGAAGATACCGGTCGACATGCCGCCGCCACCAAAGCCGCCGCCCCGTTGCCCGGTCCGGTCGATGAAATTGTCGCTGTCACGATCGCCGAGGCGCATGGCAAGGGTCTCCCTCTCTTTTGCACGCCCAACGGTCCTTGTTGCATCCTCGTTCCGCGCGCGTCATGGCTGTGGCAAAGGGAGACAAATTCAATGACCGACCTCAGCGGAAAGCGCGCCCTCGTCACGGGCTCCACCTCGGGCATCGGGCTCGCCATCGCGCAGGCGCTGGCCGACGCCGGCGCCGCCGTGATGATCAACGGCTTCGGCGATGCCGACGAGATCGAGGCGCACCGCGCCGATCTCGAACAACGCTCGGGCGCCAAGGCGATCTATAGCGACGCCAACCTCATGAACCCCGAAGCCATCGATGCGATGGTCGCCGCCTGCACCAGCGAGATCGGCAGCCCGCACATCCTCGTCAACAATGCCGGCATGCAGCATGTCTCGCCCATCGCCGAATTCCCGGTCGACAAATGGGACGCGATCATGGCGCTCAACCTGTCGGCGGTCTTTCACACCAGCCGCCATGTCATCCCCATGATGCGCCAGAAAGGCTTTGGCCGCATCATCAACACCGCCAGCGCGCACAGCCTTGTCGCCAGCCCCAACAAGTCGGCTTATGTCGCGGCCAAACATGGGGTCGCGGGCTTCACCAAGACAATCGCGCTCGAGACCGCCGAGGACGGCATCACCGTCAATTGCATCTCGCCCGGCTATGTTTGGACCCCGCTGGTCGAGCAGCAGATCCCCGACACCATGGCCGCGCGCGGACTGACCCGCGAGCAGGTGATGAACGACGTGCTGCTGAAGGCGCAGCCGACCAAGCGCTTCGTCACGGTCGAGGAAGTGGCGAGCTGCGCGCTCTACCTTTGCTCCGATGGCGCCGCCTCGATCACGGGCGCGAATATCAGCATGGACGGCGGCTGGACGGCGCAATAGGCTCGATCGTGATGAAAAAGCTCGCCGCGCTCCTCGCCCTCGCCCCGCTCGCCGCCTGCGCCCCGCTGCCGGGCGCCCCTGCCATCGACACGCTCGAGACGCGCAACTGGCGCGAAGTCGTCAGTGACGAGGATGCGGACCGCCTGCGCGACTGGCGCGCGACCTTCCACGCCGCGCTTGCCGAAGCTCGCGACAAGGGTTTTGCCGCGCAGGTCGACGCCCTCGGCCCCACGGGCGATCCCGACGTCACCCTCCCCCTCGGCGCCGTACCGACGAGAAACTATCGCTGCCGCACCATCAAGCTCGGCACGATGAGCGGCGCGGGCACGCTCGCTTATGTCGATTATCCCTTCTTCCAATGCCGCATCCGCGTCGAGGACGATCTCCTCGGCTTCGCCAAGCTGACCGGCTCGCAGCGCCCCGTCGGGTTGCTGTTCCCCGACGATGCCTACCGCATGGTCTTTCTCGGCACTCTCGTACTCGGCGATGAGGATCGCGCCATGCGCTATGGCGCCGATCCGCAGCGCGATATGATCGGCGCGCTCCAACGCGTCGGCGAGAATCGCTATCGCCTCGTCATCCCCTCGCCCCGTTTCGAAAGCCGCCTCGACCTCATCGAACTCGTCCCGGAGGACTGATCTCATGCGCCATCTCCTGTTTGCCGCCGCTGCCAGCCTCGCGCTCGCCGCCACTCCAGCCGCCGCACAGGATCTGCGCGCCGATATTGCCGAGGAGATGCCCGAGCTGATCGAGCTCTATCGCTTCCTCCACGCCAATCCCGAATTGTCGAACGAGGAGCATCAGACCGCCGCCAAGCTCGCGGGCATCGCCCGCGACCTCGGCTTTACCGTCACCGAAGGCGTCGGCGGGACCGGCGTCGTCGCGATGATGGAAAACGGCCCCGGCCCAGTGCTTCTCCTGCGCGCCGACATGGACGGGCTGCCCGTGGTCGAACAGACCGGCCTACCCTTTGCCTCCACCGTCACCGCCACGGCGCCCCAATCGGGGGTGGAAAGCGGCGTCATGCACGCCTGCGGTCACGACACGCACATGACCGCTTGGGTCGGCGTCGCGCAGCAGATGGTCGAGCGCAAAGCCGACTGGTCGGGCACGCTGATGATGATCCTCCAGCCTGCGGAGGAAACCGGCGAAGGCGCCAAGGCCATGCTGGAGGACGGGCTCTTCACCCGCTTCGCCATGCCCACCCATGCCATCGCCTTCCATGACGCCGCGGCAGGCCCGGCGGGCTTCATCGGCCTGTCGACCGGCTATGCGCTCGCCAATGTCGACAGCGTCGACATCACCGTGCGCGGCGTCGGCGGCCATGGCGCCTATCCCGACACGACACGCGATCCCATCGTCGTGGCCAGCCGCATCGTCACTGCGCTCCAGACCGTGGTCGCGCGCGAAATCAATCCGCAGGAACCCGCCGTCATCACGGTCGGCAGCTTCCACGCCGGTGCCAAGCACAACATCATCCCCGACGAGGCCGAACTGCTGCTGACCGTGCGCAGCTATTCGGACGAAACCCGCGCGCATCTGCTCTCGGCGATCGAGCGCATCGCCCGCGCGCAAGCGATGTCCGCCGACATCCCCGAGGACCGCATGCCGATCGTCACCATCCGCGACGGCGAATATACCCCCTCGACCTACAACAGCCCCGAGCTCACCGCCCACGCCCACGACCTGTTCGCCTCGACCTTCGGCCCCAATCGCGTGGCGATGGTCCCGCCGGTCATGGGCGGCGAGGATTTCGGGAGATTCTATCGCGCCAACAACGACATCCAGAGCCTCATTTTCTGGGTCGGGGGCCAACCGATGGACAAGTGGCAGGCAGCGGGCGGCGACCCCGCCAAGCTCCCCAGCCTCCACAGCCCCTTCTGGGCCCCCGATGCCGAAGCCGTCGTCGCCACCGCCACCGAGGCGCTCACCACGTTGGCGCTCGACATTCTCGCCAAGGACTAGCCGGCGCTGGCAGCGTCGAGCGTCTCCAGCTGCTCGGAGGTCAGCGTCAGCGACAAGCTCGCAGTCAGCTCTGCCAACTGCGCCTCGCTCGTCGCGCTGGCGATCGGCGCGGTCACGGTGGGCTGGGCAGCGAGCCAAGCCAAGGCGATGGTGGCGAGCGGCGCACCCGTCTCAGCACTGATCGCATCCATTGCGGCCAGCACCGCCGGCCCCCTGCCCTCCAGATAAGCGATATTGCGCAGCCCGCGCGGACTCTTCGACAGGTCGACCTTCGACCGATATTTTCCCGCGAGGAAGCCATTGGCGATGCTGTAATAGGTGAACACCGCGAGCCCGTGCCGCGCGGCCGCATCGGCCAGTCCCTCTTCGTAGCGCGTCCGCTCGACGAGATTGTACCACGGCTGGAGCGCAACCGGTTTCGCAAACCCCTCGGTCTCGCAGGTAGCCATCACTTCATCGATGCGCTCGCTCGTGAAGTTGGACAGGCCGATTCTGCGCACCTTGCCCTCGCGCACCAGTGCATCGAAGGCACCCAGCGTGTCGGCGAGCGGGACCTTCTGATCATCGGTATGGAGATAATAAAGATCGATCTCGGTCCCGAGCCGTTTCAGCGACCCCTCGCACGCGCGGCGCACCACCTCGGGCGCGAGACCTTCCAAGAAGCCGACCTTGCTCGCGATCACCACCTCGTTGCGCTTGCCCGAAGCCTTCAACCATTCGCCAAGGACCGTCTCGCTCTCGCCGCCCACATGCCCCGGCACCCACGCAGAATAGCTGTCGGCAGTATCGATCATCTGTCCGCCCGCCGCGACGAAGCCGTCCATCAGCGCAAAGCTCGTCGCCGCATCGGCGGTCCAGCCGAAGACATTGCCCCCCAGCGCCAGCGGCGCGACTTTGTCGATCTCGATCGTCATGCCGTTCACCATATCTTTGTAAATTTTTCCGACAGTGGGCACGTGTCGGGTTCATTGACAGAAGGTTTGACCGCTCCATGGCGTTCCCGCAAGCGCATCTGAGCCATTATCTGGCGGCGGTCCTGTTCGGGCTGCTGGTCGCCTGGCAGCTCCATCGCGGCCCGCGCTCGACGGGGCAGCGCTCGCTCGTCGGTGCCTTCGCGCTGACCAGCCTGTGGGCCTGGCTCGAAGCCGTGCGCCCTGGCACCATGCTCACGGATCTTGCCGAAGTCCTGCGCAACCTCGTCTGGATCGGCCTGCTCCACAGCCTCGCCACCAGCGGCGCGCCGGACCAGCGCCAGAAGGGCCTGAAACTCGTCTACGCCTCGGTCGCCGCCGTGCTCGGCATGCAGCTTGTCGTCCTCATGGTCGGCCCGCTCGCGCCCGAGGATGTCGATGTCGCCGCCGTTGCGACCACCCAGAACCTCCTGTCGATCCTCGCCGCAGCCGGCGGGCTCGTCCTCGTGCATAATTTCTACGGCCAGGCCGAACCGGGCAGTCGCTCGACCATGCGCTATGCCATGATCGCGCTCGCCTGGATCTGGCTCTACGACCTCAATTTCTACACCATCGGCTATCTGTCCGACCGGCTCGGCGCCCCCATCGGCGACTGGCGCGGGCTCGCGGTTGCCGCCGCCGCGCCGTTGTTTGCGCTCGGCGCCAAGGCGGAAGGCGCATGGCGGTTCCGCATGAGCCGCGCGGCGACCTTCCAATCGCTGTCGCTGCTTGGCATCTGCGCCTATTTCGCGGTCATGGCGGTGCTCGCTTCGGTGATGCGCAGCGATGGCGGCGAGCTTGCCGGCGGGGTCGCGGTCACTCTCCTCACCGTCCTCATCGTCGGTGCCATGGCGATCCTTCCCTCCAGTCGCGCGCGGGCCTGGGCCAAGGTCAAGATCGCCAAGCATTTCTTCGAGCATCGCTACGACTACCGCACCGAATGGCTGCGCTTCACCGAGACCATCGGCGGCGACGAGGGCGAGCGCGGCCCCTTGGGCGCGCGTACCGTGCGCGCCTTTGCCGAAATCCTCGATGCGCCAGGCGGCGTGCTGCTCGTCCGCGACGATCATTCGGGGCTGCGCGCGGGCGGGGTCTGGAACTGGAACGCGCGCCTCGTCGATCCCCCCGCCTCGATCTTTTCGGACGAAGCGGAGGGCCGCTTTTGGGATCATGTCGTCGCCGACGCACGTATTCTCGAACTCAACGGACTACGCGAGGGATGGAGCGATCCGCGCGACCGCGTCGCGGGGCCGCCCGACTGGCTGCTCGAACGGCGCGAGGCCTCGGTCGCCATCCCGCTTATCGCCGATCGCCAACTCGTCGGCCTCGTCCTCCTTGCCCAGCCCGATTTCCAGCGCCCGCTCGACTGGGAGGATTTCGACCTGCTGCGCACCGCGGGGCGCCAGGCCGCCAGCGCGCTCGCCGAAAAGGTCAGCCAGGATGCGCTCGCCAAGGCGCAGCGGTTCGAGGAGTTCAATCGACGCTTCGCCTTCATCATGCATGACATCAAGAATCTCGTCAGCCAGCTCTCGCTCCTGTCGCGCAATGCCGAACGCCATGCCGACAATCCCGAATTTCGCGCCGACATGGTCGCCACCCTCAAAAGCTCGGTGAGCAAGATGAACGACCTGCTCGCCCGTCTCGCGCCGCAGGGCGCGCGGCGCGACAAGCAGGCGCGTGCAACCCGGCTCGACGACATTCTCTCCTTCGCCATCGCCGCCAAGCGGGCCGATCACGACGTCCGGCTCGACGGCGCTTGCGACCGCTGGGCCGTGGCAGACGCAGCCAGCCTCGAACAGGCCATCGGCCACCTCGTCCAGAACGCCATCGACGCCAGCGCCAAGGATCGCCCCGTGCGCGTCCGCATCGATGGCGACGAGCGCGACGTGGTCATCTCGATCACCGACCGGGGCCATGGCATGGACCCCGAATTCGTCCGCACCCGGCTGTTCGAACCTTTCGCCTCAACCAAGGACGATGGTTTCGGCATCGGCGCCTATGAGGCCCGTGCGCTGATCCTCGCAATGGGCGGGCGGCTCGACGTCGAATCGCGCCCCGACGAGGGCACCACCTTTACCATCCGCCTCGCCGCCGCCGCGCCCGAGGGCATGAGGAAATCCGCATGACCAAGTCCACTCGCCCCATCCTGCTCGTCGTCGAGGATGACGAGGGCCTGCAACGCCAGTTGAAATGGGCGTATGAGGATTATGAGGTCGTCGCGGCGACCAACCGGGCGCAGGCGATCGACATGCTGCGGCTGCACGAACCCGCCGTCGTCACCCTCGATCTCGGCCTGCCGCCCGATCCAGACGGCGTCACCGAAGGCTTCGCCACGCTTGCCGAAATCCAGAGCTTGAAGCCCGACACCAAGGTCATCGTCGCCTCGGGCCATGGCGCGCGCGAGAGCGCGTTGAAGGCCATCGCCAACGGGGCCTATGATTTCTATCGCAAGCCCGTCGATATCGACGAGCTTGGCCATATCGTTAAACGCGCCTTCCAGCTTCACGAGATCGAGACCGAGAACCGCCGTCTCGAAGCGACCGCGAGCGAGAGCCAGACCGTACTCGGCTCGATCGTCTCGGCCAGCCCGGAAATGCTCAAGGTCGCGCACACCATCGAACGCGTCGCCTCCGCCGATGTCTCGGTCATGCTGCTCGGCGCGTCGGGCACCGGCAAGGAATTGCTGGCCCGCGCGGTTCATGACCAGAGCCCGCGAAAGGGCGGCGCCTTCGTCGCCATCAACTGCGCCGCCATCCCCGAGAACCTGCTCGAGGCCGAGTTGTTCGGCTATGAACGCGGGGCCTTTACCGGCGCGGTAAAGACCACGCCCGGCAAGATCGAGATGGCGATCGGCGGCACGCTCTTCCTCGACGAAGTCGGCGACATCCCCCTCCCGCTGCAGGTCAAGCTGCTGCGCTTCCTCCAGGAACGCGTCATCGAACGCATCGGCGGTCGCAAGCCTATCGCGGTCGACACCCGCATCGTCTGCGCCACCCACCGCGACCTCGACGGCATGACCGCCGAAGGAAGCTTCCGCGAGGATCTCTATTACCGTCTTGCCGAGATCGTCGTGCCCATCCCGCCGCTCGCGCAGCGGACCGGCGATGCGGTGCTGCTCGCGCGCTATTTCACCGACAAATATGCCAAGGAACTGGGCCGCAGCCTCAACGGTCTCGCGCCCGATGCGGTCGAGGCGGTGGACGAGCACCCCTGGCCGGGCAATGTCCGCGAATTGGAAAACCGCATCAAGCGCGCCGTCATCATGGCCGATGGCAAGCTCGTCACCGCAGGCGATCTCGACCTTCAGTCCAACATCGACGGCGACGGCGCGAGCCCGATCAACCTTCGCGCCGCGCGCGAGATCGCCGACCGCAAGGCGATCGCCCAGGCGCTGACCCGCACCGACCACAATATCTCGGGGGCCGCCAAGCTCCTCGGCATCAGCCGCCCCACCCTCTACGACCTCATGAAGCAATATAAGCTCAGCGCGTAGAATCTTAACGTATTGTATTAACAACGATCTTGGGTGAAACTTCTCCGAGCGACTCGATGTAGGGAGTCGCGACGCCTCGGGGGACGGCCCATGACCTATTCGCGCGTTTATGTGATCGGCGACAGTCTCGCCGACAGCGGGAATGCACTCGCACTCGCCCGCTGGTACGACGGCCTGCCTTTTGCCTCGTTGCCCGCCGGCACGCCGCTGCCCGAGCTGGGTTATTTCGAAGGCCGCTTTACTGACGGCTATACCTTCGCCGACCTCATCTCGAACAAATATGTCGGGCTCGTCAGCGAGCCCACCTTCCCTTTCCGCTACGAGGATCCTTGGCTCGGCATCCCGATCGCGCCCTTCGAGCCCGATCCCACCGGCATCGCGCTCAATTTCGCGTACGGCGGGGCGCAGGTCCTCAAGGGCGACGAGGCAGTGCTCGACCTGTCCGACCAGGTCGACGCGCTGCAGGATGCGCTCGACAATGACATCCCCGCCGACGCGCTGATCATCGTCGTCCTTGGCGGCAACGACATCCGAAGCCTCGTGCCCGACAACGGCCCGCCGACCCCGCCCGACGAGGCCTATGCCCGCATCCACGACATCATCGACGACATGCTCAAGCATTTGGGGCAGCTGGTCCGCGACGGCGCGGTCGACATCCTCCTCTCGGGCGTCGCCGATATCGGTGTGGTTCCTGAATATGATGCCGACCGCAACGGCGTCCTCGACCCCGTCGAACAGGCGCGCGCCGATGCGGCGAGCGACTACAGCCAATATCTCGACTTCCTCATCCGCACGGTGGTCATCCCCGACCTCGAGGCGCGCGGCGCCAATGTTACTTACGCCCCGCTGACCGACAACGAGAGCGAATTGGGCGCATTGTCGCTCATCCTTCCGACCATCGCGGGCCTTTACGGCATCGACCCCGCCGAGATGGCGTCCGACCTCCTCTCTTACCGCGACCTCCTCTTCTTCGACGACATCCACCCCACAGCGCAGGTCCATGCCATCGTGGGCTCGCTCATGATGGCGCAGATGACCGGCCAGCCATGGGTCGAGATCCTGCCGATGGACGATGCGCAGGCGATCCTCGCCGGTTCGCTCGACGCCCCCGGTGCCAGCGCCACGATCGACGTCATGCTCGTCGCGGGTACCAGCTATGCGTTCGACCTGCTCGGCATGAGCTCGCTCGGCTTCGCGGGCAGCCTTGCCGACCCGCTGCTGCTGCTGACCGGCAATGGCTTTTCGGCGGGCGATGACGACAGCGGCGCCGGCTTCGACGCGCATCTCGCCGTCACGGTCACCCAGAGCGGCACCTACAGCCTGACGATCGACGCGGTCGGCATGGTCACGGGCGACTATACCCTCCTCGCGGCGATGGTGGGGGGTGCCGCGCTCGGCCAAGGCGACCTCTATGTGGTCTCCGGCGCATCGACCCTCGTGCTAGAAGCGGCGGGAGGCATCGGCACCGACGTCATCCGCACGAGCACGAGTTATATGCTCGCCGAAGGCAGCGAGATCGAGCTGCTAGAGACTACCAACGCCAAGTCGAAGAGCGCCATCGACCTTACCGGCAATGGCTTCGATCAGGAAATTCGCGGTAATGCGGGCGACAATCGACTTGACGGCGGCGGGGGCAGCGACACATTCTTCGGCGGCAGGGGCGATGACATCTTCGTTCTCGACGGACAGGGGCTGGACAGCATCATCGATTACGAGGCCAATGACCGGATCGACCTGACGAACCTGCTCTCGCTCGACGCGGGGGTGGATCCAGTCGCCGCGGGCTATCTTCGGATCGACGGCGGACGCGTGCAGCTCGACTATGACGGCGGCGGCGAGGATTGGGACGATGTCGCCCTGATCGGTGGCGACAGCGCCACCTTCCTCTATCTCTCCGGCGGCGCGACCACGCAAGTCACCATCGGCGAAGCCAAGGGCGGCAAGGGCGGGCCAGGCAATGGCGGCGGCAAGCCCGGCGGTGGCAATCGCAATGCCGCGCTCCTCGTCTCGGCGCTGGGCTATACGACCATGGCGCTGATCGCGATCGAGGCGTTCGACCGGCTGCGCGAGGGGGAGCAGCACATCACCACCGATCGCAGCGACGGCGTGCGCAGCGCCCGCTTCGTGCCCGAGCGCGGCGATGACGGGACCAGTCACGGCTCGGATGGCGACGCCGATCCCGTGTTCCACCTCTACCCCGCCCGCCCCGCCTATTTCGGCGAGCCGCATATCGAGGCGCCCTCGCTCGAACCCTCGCGTCACGGTGGACAGGATATCGCCCCGCTTCCCGACGATGGGGACCTGCCGCTTCCCTCGGGACAGGATCGCGCCGACCCCATGTTCGCGGACACGCTGTCCATGCCTGCACCGATCGCGCTGGACGGCGCGGAAATGGCCGTCATCGCCGAAGAATCACTTCCGCTTCTTGCCGAAGCCGGCCTCGACAATCTGCTCGCCGCGGCGGGCGATGCCGTCGCGGGCCTAGTCGACGATGCCGCTGGCCGTTCGGGCCTCGCCGAACCGGATGCACAGGCCGAGCGCGACAATTCCAATAATGAAACACTTGAGGGACGCGAGGCCGCGGACGAACGGCAGGCGTCGGGCGATCAGGAAGAGGCCTCGCATGAGGTCGTCTTTGGCGACGCCCAATCCGGCGGCGAATATGACGCGCCGCTCGTCATGCTCGCCCCCGTCCAGCCTCTCGACCTCGACGTCCTGCCTGTTGACCTGGGGCCGCTCGCCTAGCCCAGCGCCTCGGCCTTTTCCGCCACCTCGAGCCAGCGCTCCTCCGCCGCATCCTTCTCGCCACGCCGGTCTTCCAGCGCCTGCGTGAGCGCGGCGAAACGGTCTGGGTCAGCAGTGAACAGTTCGGGATCGGCCAATGCGCTTTCGATCTCGACCATCTCTTGCTCGATCCGCTCGATCTCGCCCGGCAAGCGGTCGAAATCGCGCTGATCCTTGTAGCTCAACTTGACGGGCCGCGTGCTCGGTGCCGGAGCCGATGCAGCATCCGATTTCTTCGCTTTCTTCGCCCCGCTCCGTCGTTCCTTGCGCCGCTTGGCCCAGTCCTCGTAGCCTCCCGCCACGACATCGACCTTGCCCGACCCATCAAGCCCCAAGGTGATGGTCACGGTCCGGTCGAGGAAGTCGCGATCGTGGCTGACCAGCAGCACGGTGCCCTGATAATCGGCGATCACTTCCTGCAACAGGTCGAGCGTCTCCATGTCGAGATCGTTGGTCGGCTCGTCGAGCACGAGGAGATTGCTCTCGCGGGCGAATTCGCGCGCTAGCAAGAGCCGGTGCCGCTCGCCCCCCGAAAGCGTGCCGACCAGTGCTTCCGACAGACCGGGATCGAACAGAAATTCCTTCAGATAGCCCTTGATGTGCTTCTTCGTCCCGCGCACTTCGATCCAGTCGCCGCCCTCTGCCAGGATATCGCGCACCTTTTTCTTGGGATCGAGCAGCTTGCGTTGCTGGTCGACGACGATGCCAGACAGCGTCTTGGCAAGGTTGACCTTGCCCTCGTCGGGTTCAAGCTCGCCCGTCAGCATCCGCAGCAGCGTCGTCTTGCCCGCGCCATTGGCGCCGACGATGCCGATACGGTCGCCGCGCTGAACGCGCAGGCTGAAATCGTCGATGATCACGCGCTCGCCGAACCGCTTGGTGACGTTTTCAGCATCGATGACCGTCTTCGTTTTCACCTCGTCCTTGACGAGCCCGAGAGCCGAGGTGCCCTGCATGCCGATCATCGCGGCGCGCTGAGCACGCAATTCGAACAACTGCCGCAGCCGTCCCTGGTTGCGCTTGCGGCGTGCTGTCACGCCCTTGTGCAGCCACTCGGTCTCCTGCCGCAATTTCTCGTCGAGCTTTTCGAGGCGGCGGCGATCCTCCTCGAGTACTTCCTCCGTCCATTTGTCGAACCCGCCATAGCCGATCTCGGCGCGCCGCAGCGTGCGTCGATCGAGCCAGATGCAGCTCGTCGTCAGCCGCTTCAAAAAGGAGCGGTCGTGGCTGATGACGATGAAGGCACCATTGAAGCGCCCGAGCCATTCCTCGAGCCATTCGATGGCACCAAGGTCGAGATGGTTGGTCGGCTCGTCGAGCAGCAAAAGGTCGGGCTCGCTCGCCAGCGCACGTGCCAGCGCGGCACGGCGACGTTCGCCCCCGCTCGCAGTCTTCGCCTCGCGGTCGAGATCGGCGCCCATCTGCTGCGCGATCGCCTCGATGGCATGGGCGGGCGGCGCCCGCTCGCCGCTCGTCGCCCAGTCGATCAGCCGCTCGTGACCGCTCATGTCGGGGTCCTGCTGGAGCCAGACGATGTTCACGCCGGGCATCACCGTGCGGCTGCCGGCATCCAGTTCGACATCGCCCATGATCGTGCGGAAAAGCGTCGTCTTGCCCGCGCCGTTGCGCCCGATCAGCGCGAGCCGATCCTTGGGCCCGACATGCAGGGTAAGATCCTCGAACAGGATCCCGTCGCCATGGTGCAGCTTGACGTCTTCGAGACTGAGAATCGGTGGTGCCATAATGCCACAGCGCCTAGCCTTATCTGGCGCGCGCGTCATCTTTGTTCCTGAATGGCGCGAAAGCATGCCATTCACCGATCATTCAATGCTCCAGCGCTAGACGGGAAGCCGAGGACAAACAGTGATGCGTGTATCGACTTCCCTTCTTGCCGCCATCGGCGCGGCCACCTTGCTCGCGAGCCCCGCGGCAGCCTTTGGCGCGTTCCAGCCCGAGCAGCCGTTCAGCCAGCGCGACCAGGACCGCGCCTATGACAAGGCGCGCTCGGGCGATGCCATGTCGCTTCCCCGGCTCGAACGCCGCATCGTGCCGCGCATGAGCGGCTATCAGTATCTGGGGCCCGAACTGCGCGGCAACACCTATCGCTTCAAGTTCGTGCGCGACGGCCGTCTCGTCTGGGTCGACGTCGACCCGCGCACCGGCCGCGTCGTCGGCACCTCGGGCCGCTAGCCTCCCAATTTACTGTAACCGCAGTGCCCGCTCGCCCCGCAATCGTTACGGTGGCGCCAAGCAACCGTTCATGCCATGAGGGGTTGAGCAAGGTGGAACAGGCAAAAACGGGACAGTCATGCGCATTTTGATCGTCGAAGATGAACCCAATCTCGGGCGCCAGCTGCGCTCCACCCTCGAAGGGGCCGGCTACGCGGTCGATCTCGCCACCGACGGGGTGGACGGGCATTTCCTCGGCGACACCGAAAGCTATGACGCGGTCGTCCTCGACCTCGGCCTGCCCGAAATGGACGGCCTCACGGTCCTCAGTAAGTGGCGCAAGGCCGACCGGTCGATGCCGGTCCTCGTCCTCACCGCGCGTGACAGCTGGTCGGACAAGGTCGCCGGGCTCGATGCCGGCGCCGACGACTATCTCGCCAAGCCCTTCCAGACCGAGGAACTGATCGCCCGTCTGCGCGCGCTTATCCGCCGCTCGGCGGGGCACGCCTCCTCGGTTCTCGAGGCGGGCGACATCCGCCTCGACACCCGTTCGGGCAAGGTCACCAAGGATGCCGAACCGGTCAAGCTCACCGCGCAGGAATATAAGCTCCTCAGCTACCTCATGCACCACAAGGGCAAGGTGGTCAGCCGGACCGAGCTGATCGAGCATATCTACGACCAGGACTTCGATCGCGATTCCAACACCATAGAGGTGTTCGTCACGCGCATCCGTAAGAAGCTGGGGTCGGAGACGATCACCACCATTCGTGGTCTCGGATACAGCCTCGAGGATCCCGAGGATCGTGTCGACGGCTGACCCCGCGGCTGAAGCCCTCGGCCCTCCCCGCCCCCGCGAGCGCCGCGAATCGCTGACCCGGCGCATGATCGGCATCGCGGCGCTGTGGATCGCGCTGCTGCTGCTCGCGGGCGGGTTCGCGCTCGATCGCCTCTTGTCGCGCTCGATCGTCGACAATTTCGACAGCCAGCTCGAATATATCCTCAACGCCATGGTGGCCGCCTCCGAAATCGGCCCCGATGGCGAAGTCCGCTTCAACCGCCCGCTCGCAGACCAGCGCTTTCTCGAAATCTATTCGGGCCGCTATTTCCAGATATCGGGCGACGGCGCCGACACCTTCGCTTCGCGCTCGCTGTGGGATCGCCGCCTCCGGCCCGATGTCCAGCATGACGATCTCGACGTGCATTTCCGCGACAGCAGCGAATTCGAGGGCGAGCCGCTGCGCATCGTCGAGCGAGACATCATCCTGCCCGACAGCGACACGCGCTGGCGTTTCCAGGTGGCCGAGAGCCGCGAGGATCTCGACACCCAGATCGAGGAATTGCGCACCACCCTCATCCGCTCTTTCGCCGTCCTCGGCCTCGGCCTCCTCCTCATGGCCGCGATCCAGACCGTCTACGGCCTGTGGCCGCTGCGCCGCGTGCGCCGCGCCGTCGTCTCGATCCGCACCGCCGAAAAGAAGCGCATCGACGAGCATTTCCCGCGTGAGATCACTCCGCTCGTGGACGAGATCAACGAACTGCTCGCGCATAACGAGGCACAGGCCGAGGAAGCGCGCCGCCATGCCGGCAACCTTGCCCACGCGCTGAAGACCCCGCTCACCGTCATCACCAATGCCGCCACTGCGCGCGAGAGCGATCTCGACGATATCGTCTGCCGCGAGGCGACCGTGATGCGCCGCCAGGTCGACCACCACCTCGCTCGCGCCCGCGCCATCGGTCGCCGCGCCTCGGCTCAAGCCCGCGCCAATGTCGCCGAAAGCCTCGATCCCATCGAACGCGCCGTGACCCGCCTCTACGAAGGCGTCACCGTCGATGTCGCGGGCGACCGCGACGCCTGTGTCCGGGTGGAGAAGCAGGATCTCGACGAGATGCTCGGCAACCTCGTCGAGAACGCTGCCAAATATGGCGGGGGCCGCGTCTTCGTGACCATCGAGGCCTCCGCGCCGGTGGTCGACATCCTCGTCGAGGATGACGGACCCGGCATCCCCAAGGAACAGCGCGACGCCATCTTCGCGCGCGGTGCCCGGCTCGACACCACCGGCAAGCAAGGCTCGGGCCTCGGCCTCGCCATCGTCCGCGACGTCGCGCAAATCTATGGCGGCAGCGTCGCGCTCGATGAAAGCGAGGACTTGGGCGGCCTCCTCGCGCGCCTGTCCCTTCCCGCCGCCCTCGAGGTCGGCTAGGGGGCTGCTCATGACCGGCAACGTCACCCCCATCCGCTCCCACGCAACGCCATCGCTCGACCCGATGATCGCGCTGGTCGCCGAGGACATGAACGCGGTCAACGCGACCATCCTCGATCGCATGCAGTCCAAGGTCGCGCTGATTCCCGAACTGGCGGGCCATCTCATCGCGGGCGGCGGCAAGCGCCTCCGGCCCATGCTGACGCTCGCCGCCGCGCGGCTGCTCGACTACCCCGGCACGCGTCATCACAAGCTCGCCGCCGCGGTCGAGTTCATCCATACGGCGACGCTCCTCCACGACGATGTCGTCGACGGCTCGGAGATGCGCCGGGGCAAGCGCGCCGCCAACCTCATCTGGGGCAATCCCGCCACCGTGCTGGTCGGCGACTTCCTGTTCAGCCGCGCCTTCGAACTGATGGTGGAGGACGGCAGCCTCAAGGTGCTGAAGATCCTGAGCCACGCCAGCGCGGTCATCGCCGAGGGCGAGGTGGACCAGCTCACCGCGCAGCGCCGCATCGAGACCAGCGAGGAGGAATATCTCCACATCATCGGCGCCAAGACTGCCGCGCTGTTCGCCGCCGCCTGCCAGGTCGCGCCAGTGGTCGCCGAGGCGGGCGATGACGCAGAAGCCGCATTGGAAGCCTATGGCCGCAACCTCGGGATCGCCTTCCAGCTGATCGACGATGCGATCGACTACACTTCGGATGAAGCCACCATGGGCAAGGGCCTCGGCGATGATTTCCGCGACGGCAAGATGACGCTGCCCGTTATCCTCGCGCACGCCCGCGGTTCGACCGACGACCGCGCCTTTTGGAAGGACGCCATGCAGGGCAGCCGCACCAGCGATGCGGACCTCGCCCACGCCGTCGCCCTCATGCGGGCCACCGGGGCGCTCGACGACACGCTCGAGGCCGCGCGTCGCTACGCCCGGCGCGCCGTCGACGCCTTGAGCATCTTCCCCGACAATCACGCTCGCCGCGCGATGGTCGAGGCCGCCGACTTCGCGGTCGCCCGCGCCTATTGATCATAAAAATGCGGCCCGGCCCCGCGAGCGGGTGGGACCGAGCCGCAAGGATGGCCCGGCAAAGCGCCCCCGCTTTGCCGGGACCGGTGTTTCAGACGCGGTTCGCGCTGAACCGCGTGACGTCGCCATTCTTGGCGTCGCGATAGACGCCGTTGAGGCGCCCATCCTCGCCGAGCGTCCATTCGGTCGAGCCCTGCTCCTCGCCGTCGAGCATGAAGGTCTCGCGATAGCTGTTCTCGCCCAGCCGCTCGACCTTGATCATGGTGCCGGCATCGTCGCCCTCGATCGCGACGGGATCGCCGCCGATCGTCGCGCGATAGCTTTGGCCATTGCCCGACATGCTGAACTGGTCGCCTTCGACCGCGAAGGTCGTGCGCAGCCCGGCCTCGCTGACGCTCTGGACATCTTCATATTTCCACTTGCCCGACAAGCCGTGGGCGCCATCGGGCCCCGCCGCCACGCGGGTCCAGCTATTTGCGCCCTCGACCACCTCGGCACCGCGCATGTTCTTGAAGGACCCATTCGCCCCCTGACCATCCTCGGACAGCGTGAGCGAACTTTCGTAGACGACCTTGCCTTCGTGACGCCCGCTGAATTGTATCGTGCGGTCATCGACCTCGACGACCTTCACCTCGTCGGTCGCGGGCATGTCGACGGCATGCCATTCACCATCGGCGGGCACCGAATAGGGCGGATCGCAGGTCATGCATTCATAGGTGCCGTCGGCGAGGACCCATTCATCGTCGCTCGCCTCGAACTGTGCGCTCTCGATGTCGATCATCCAGTCGCCGCTGAAGCCCTCCGCGCTCGCTGTCGTCGCGGTGGTGTCGGTCTCGACTTCGCCGCCCGCATCGCAGGCGGCAGCCCCGATCGACAACGCAATGACGGCAGTCATGCCGGTCAGTCTTTTCATGATGATCCCCTTCGTCCCAATGCGAAGGGTCGGGCCACAGGCGGCGCGCCTTCGCCTCGACTCGCCCGTGGTCATCTGGGCGGTTCGATCATCGCAAAAGAGCATGAATGGTCGAAAAACACAACATGGATCAACAAATCAACGGCGGTTGCGCGAGCTGGTTCAATCGCCGATGAGCAGGAGCGATGCTGCCCATCCACACTGCCCTTCCCGACCTCCTCGCCGCACTCGCCGCCAGCTCGCGAGCGCTGCTGATCGCGCCGCCCGGGGCGGGCAAGACCACGCAGGTCGCCCCCGCTTTGCTCGATACCGACTGGTGCGAAGGCGAGATCCTCCTGCTCGTCCCCCGCCGCCTCGCCGCGCGCGCCGCCGCCGAGCGGATCGCCGAGGAAGCGGGCGAGAAGGTCGGTCAGCGCTTCGGCTATGCGACCCGGCTCGATAGCAAGCCCGGCAGCCGCGTCACGCTGATGACCCACGGTGTCTTCCTCGCCCGAATCCAGGCCGATCCCGAACTGGCGGGCGTCAGCGCCGTGCTGTTCGACGAGGTTCACGAACGCAGCCTCGACAACGACCTCGCCCTCGCCTTCGCACTCGAGGCACAGGCTGGCCTGCGCGAGGATTTGCGCCTCCTCCTCATGTCCGCCACGCTCGATGTCGCGGCTTTCCGTCCCCTCCTCGGCGACGCGCCGCTGATCGAGAGCGAGGGCCGCAGCCACCCGCTCGAACTGCGCCATGTCGGCCGCAACCCCGCCGCGCGGATCGAAGCCGAGATGGCCAGCGCCATTCGCACCGCGCTCGCCGATACGAGTGCCTCGCTTCTCGCCTTCCTCCCCGGCGTGCGCGAGATCGAGCGCACCGCAGAGGCGCTCGGCACCCTGCCCGGCGACGTCGTCCTTCACCGCCTCCATGGCCAAGTCGACCCCGCCGCCCAGCGCGCCGCGCTGCGCCGCCCAGCGCCCGGCACGCGCAAGCTCGTCCTCGCCTCCGCCATCGCCGAGACCAGCGTCACCGTCGACGATGTCCGCATCGTGGTCGACAGCGGCCTCGCGCGCCGCCCGCGCTTCGATGTCGGTGCGGGGCTCACCCGCCTCGTGACCGAGCGCGCCAGCCGCGCCGCCGTGACCCAGCGCGCGGGCCGCGCCGCGCGGCAGGGACCGGGTATTGCCATCCGCCTGTGGGAAGAGGCCGCCAACGCCGCACTTCCCGCGCATGATGCACCAGAGATCGCCGAGGCCGATCTTGCCCCCCTACTCCTCGCCAGTCTCCTGTGGGGCAGCCGCGATCCCACGTCGCTGCCACTCGCGACCCCGCCGCCCGCACCGGGTCTCGCCGAGGCGCGCCGCCTGCTCGAACGCATCGGCGCGATCGACGCGACCGGCGGCCTCACCGACCATGGTCGCAAGGTCGCCGCCTTGCCGCTCGAGCCCCGCCTCGCGCATATGCTGATCCTCGCCGCCAAGCGCGGTTTCGGCAGCACCGGCGCGGCGGTCGCGCTGCTCCTGTCCGAACGCGGGCTCGGCGGGCGCGGCGAAGACATGGAGGCGCGGCTCAGGCGCTTTGTCACCGACCGCAGCCCGCGCGCCCGGACCGCTGCCAAGCTCGCCGCCAACTGGGCTCGCCGCGTCGGCGCGTCCGAACCCATCACGCCTGATCGCGCCGCCGATGCCCTCGCGCTGGCCTTTCCCGACCGCCTGTCACGCCGCCGCGATGGCGCGGGCACGCGCTGGGCCTCGGTTGGTGGACGCGGCTTCTCGCTCGACGAGGCCAGTCCGCTCGCCAGCGCCGAATGGCTCGCCGTCGCCGAGGTCGCGGGCGCGGCAGCGGGCGCGCGCATCCTCGCCGCCGCGCGGATCGAGGAAGGCACCGTCCGGGCCCTCTTCGCCGATGCCATCACCCCCTTCCAGGAGGTGCGCTACGACCCGGCACGAAAGGCCGTCGAGGCAAGCGAAGGAGAGCGGCTCGGCCAGCTCGTCCTCAAGCGCGGACAGGCGGCCAATCCCGATCCCGAGGCGGTCGCACTTGCCCTGCGCGACGCCGTCGCCCGCGAGGGCCTCGACCTTCTCGCCTGGGGCAAGGCCGCCAGCCTCCTGCGCCGCCGCGCCGCTTATGCGCGCCAGCGCGATGCCTCGCTTCCCGATCTGTCGGACGACGCCCTGCTCGCCAGCCTCGACGACTGGCTTTTGCCGATCCTCCATGGCCAGCGCCGCCTCGACCGGCTCGACCCCGGCGACCTGCACAACGCGCTTGCCGTGCGAATCGATTATGCCGCGATGCAGGCGATCGACCGCATCGCGCCGCCGCGTTTCACCAGCCCCGCCGGTACCAGCCACGACATCGATTATGACGCCCCCGCCGGGCCGACGGTCACCGTGCGCGCGCAGGCGCTCTATGGCCTGTCCAACCATCCGATGGTCGGCACCACCCCGCTCGTCCTCAGCCTCACCAGCCCCGCCGGGCGCCCCATCCAGACCACCACCGACCTCCCCGCCTTCTGGTCCGGCAGCTGGGCCGATGTCGCCAAGGAAATGCGCGGGCGCTATCCCAAGCATCATTGGCCCGACGACCCCACCGCCGCGGTCGCCAGCCTCAAGACCAAGCGCGCGCAGGCGCGTGGCGGCCCGCAAAAATCTTGACCCCGCGCGCGTCAAACGCCACATCGCGGTGCATGAGCACCGCGCGCATCATCGAGAACGTTCGCAAGACCACCCAGTCGGGCAAGGCACAGGCCGGCCGCTGGACCCTGATGTTCGAGCGCGAGGAAAAGATGACTCCCGACCCGCTCACCGGTTGGGCCGGCTCGGGCGACACCGAGACGCAGATTCGCCTCACCTTTCCCACCCTCGAGGAAGCGCAGCGCTATTGCGAGGAACGCGGCATCGCCACCCATGTCGTCAAGGCACCCCCGCACAAGCTCAAGATCCAGGCCTACGCCGACAATTTCAAATAAGGCGCGGCGCACCGGCGCTCGTATCGGTTGCGCAACCATCTAACATAAGTTAGCCCTGTCCTTGCCGAGCTAGGGGGACAGCTGCTTCATCGTCGGATCGATATCGTCTTCGGCACTCGCCCGGAAGCGATCAAGCTCGCCCCCGTCGCCGCCGCGCTTCACGCGCAGGGCATGGCCGTTCGCCTCGTCGCAACCGGTCAGCATCGCGACCTCGCCCGCGCCGCCGTCGATCTCGGCCCCTACGAAACCCGCCATCTCGACGTTTCACCCATGGCCGATCCCTTCACCTACGCGCACAGCTGTGCCAGCGCCTATGCCGCCGGGAACCTCCCCCGCCCCGCCATGATCATCGTGCAAGGCGATACGGCGAGCGCCTATGGCGGTGCGTTGGCGGCCGCCGACCTCGACCTGCCGCTTGCCCATGTCGAGGCGGGCCTGCGCAGCCACGACCGCGCCAACCCCTGGCCCGAGGAGGATTTCCGCATCGCCATCGATCGCCTCGCCGCGCTGCACTTCGCCCCCACCGAACTGGCCGCGCGGCACCTGCGCGAAGAAGGTTGCGACGACAGCGTCCACGTCGTCGGCAATAGCGGCGTCGATGCGCTCAAGGCCTTGCTCGCCACCCTGCCGCCCCGCACCGGTCCGCGCGGTGACGAGCGGCGCCTGCTCATTACTTGCCACCGCCGCGAGCATTGGGGCGAGCCGCTCGCCGATCTCATCGCCGCCACGATCGATTTGGCCGAGCGCCACCCCCGGCTCCACATCGACGTCGCGCTGCACCCCAATCCGGCCATCGGTCAGGCCTGGCGCCGCGCATTGGAACGCACCAGCCCCGTCCGCCTGCTCGCGCCACTGACCCACCGCCAGATGCTGCTCGCCATGCGCAGCGCCGATCTTATCCTGTCCGATTCGGGCGGGATGCAGGAGGAGGCGCCCTACGTCGGCACCCCGCTCTTCATCCTGCGCCGCCGCACCGAACGCCCCGAGGGCATTGCCAGCGGCCAGTTGAAGCTCATCGGCATCGAACGACAGCGCATCGTCGAGGAGGTCGAACATTTCTTCGCCAGCCCGCGCGTCCGGCGCGCCATGATCAATGGTGCCGAACCCTATGGCGACGGCCGCACCGGGCCGCGCATCGCCGCGATCATTGCCGAGCGACTGGCGCTCAGTTCGCTGCCGGCTCGCCCGCGTCAGGAGCGCCCTGCGGCATCGCTTTGATATAGATATCGCGCTGCGGGAAGGGGATCTCGATCCCTTCTTCCTTGAAGCGCCACCAGATCGCCTTCAGCACCGCCGAGCGCACATTGCCGACCCCGGCCTCGGGATCCATGATCCACGCCTGGATTTCGAAATTGACGCTATTGTCGCCAAATTCCTTGAGCCAGACATTGGGCTTGGGCGCCTTCAAGACCCGTTCGCAGGCCGTCGTGCATTCGATCAAGATATCCTCGACGAGCTTGAGATCGGAGGCATAGCTCACCCCCACCGGAATCTGCACCCGCACGTTGCGCGAGGAATAGGACCAATTCTCCACCGGCTCGGTCATGAGCAGCTCGTTCGGGATCAGATGCTCCTTGCCATCACGCGTGATCACGCTGACCGCGCGCGTCCCGATCTTGCTGATCGCGCCGAACGTGTCGCCGACGACGATGACGTCGCCCGGCTTCACCGAACGGTCCATCAGGAGGATGATGCCGGCGATGAGATTGCCGAAGGTCTTCTGCAGCCCGAAACCGACCGCGAGGCCGACCGCGCCCGAGAAGACCGCCAGCGCGCTGAGATCGAACCCGAGCACGTCGATCCCGATGAGGAAGGCGAGCGCGAAGATGACGATCGTCGCCAGCTTCTCGGCGAGCAGGCCTTGTGCCGGATCGAACCGGCTGGTTCGCTTGATGATGCGCTTGACGCCCCACATCACGAACTTCGTCACGATGAACAGGAGGACAACCGTCACCAACACGGTCAGCACCTGCAACAGGCTGACGCGATAGTCGCCGACCGCCAGCGCGATCTTGTCCAGATCCTCGAACAGACGGACCGTCGTGTCGACCGCGCCCTCTGCAATTTCTTCTGCTTGTGCCTGTGCCATATCGGGCAGTTAAGCGACATTTTCGTCGAAAGTCGAACCTTTAGACAGGCTGCTTCATTCCCCCTTGATGAACCACGCTTTCCTTCCCGACACCATGTCGCTCGCCGATGTCGCGATCCGCATGAGCGCCGCCGTCATCCTTCCCCTGCTGATCGGTATCGAGCGCTACATGCGAAGCAAGCCGATCGACTTTCGTCCCTTCGTCATCATCTCTGTCGGTGCGGCGGGCCTTGTCATCGGCACGACCGAGCTGTTGCACAGCACGACCGACAGCCAATCGCGGATCGATCCGACACGCGTCATCGAGGGGGTCATTACCGGGATCGGTTTCCTCGGCGCGGGCGCGATGTTCCGACAGGGCAATTTCATTCAGGGCGCCGGCTCGGCCTCCGCCATCTGGTGCGCGGGCGCCATCGGACTGATTTGCGGTATGGGAGAGGTCTGGCTCGCGGCCATCGTCACCGCGATCGTCCTGCTCCTGCTCGTTCTTTCCGCGCCCTTCACGGCCAAGTGGGACGCCGAGCATGAGCCCGACGTCACCGACAAGAGCGACGACGATTAGAGGATATACTTCACCTTGACGCGCTGGCGGCTTTGCCCGGCCGGCAGGTCGAATACCACGTCCTCGGCGCGCGGCGGCCCCATGCGGATCGCCGGATTACCCGAAAAGCCGAATCCCTCCTTGGGAATGCCGAGAGATTTCGACATCTTCCCATTGCCATTTTCGTCATGCAGCACGAGCAGCATCCAGCGTCCCTCGCGCAGCCCCCGAACGGCCACTTCGCTCATTCCCTCGACGGCGGGCACCTTGACCTTCACCGCCTTGGGATCCTCGCGGCATTTGAGGAAACCCGCGACATCCTGCGTCATGCAGATGCGAATTTCACCCTTGGCATTGCGGACATTCTCGAGATCGACCGTCAGCTCAGCGGGGCGCGGCGACGGGCTCGTGGTCGGGCTGGCTGCCCCGCTCAGGCTTGCCAGCGCGAGCAGCCCGAGGCTGGCGCGGCACGCCGAATTCGCCCAGCCCCTTGTCGGTCGCGCAGAGGCGATCCCAGAAGCGAAAATAGAGACCATAATTGCACCGATACTTTTGATGATGAAGTTCGTGATGGCTGGCAGTTATCAGGTGGCGGCCTAACCGCCCCTGAACCAGCCACCGGGGAAACAGCTCCCAGCCCATGTGATTGGTCACCCCCATCAGCGTCATGATGAAGAGTACCAGCCCCAACACGCCGACATGGATGGGCACGAGAAACACCAGCGCCGGGATCACCACCGCGCCCGACAGCGCCTCCCAGGGATGGAAACTCATCGCCGCCCAAGCGGTCGGCGGGCGGCTCGCATGGTGCACGGCATGCACCTTCCGAAACAAGGGCGGCCAATGCATTGCGCGGTGGGTCCAATAGAACCAGGTGTCGTGCAGGAAGAGGTAGAGGAACAGGCTGACCGGCATCCACCACAAGGGATAGGCGTCCGCCTCCATATAGATACGCGTCCAGCCATGCTGGTCCCAGCCCCAGGCGATCACGCCCGCGGGCACGCCATAGATGGCGGCCGAGGCGAGCGAATAGAAAATCTCCATCCGCACCTGCTTGCCCTGTCCCGCCAGCCGTCCGGGAAAGCGCCGCGCCGTCCACGCCGCAAAGAAACCGCTGGTCGCGACATAGCGCACCGCCACGATCGCGGTCATCGCGATGGCGCTGATGATGATGGCGGTGGCGGCGTCCATGCCCTGGGTCATGCCAGCCTCCCTACAGGCTGACAATGAAGAGATGATGAGCGAGCGCCCGACTTTTTGCCGCCATTGAAAGCGCGGCACGTGTGCCTAGGTCGATGCCATGAACAAAAGTCCTTCATCGCCCGTAAAGCATCCGCCTGCCTTTCTGGTTCTTCTTGTTGTGGTGAATGTCATGCTTCTTGTCGCTGTCGCAGCCCTCTATCTCGGTCAGCCCGTGGCCGAACCCCGCACCGTCACGCCGCGCGCCGACCTCGCTGCCGACGAACAGGCCACCATCGACCTGTTCGAAGGCGCGCGCGATTCGGTCGTCGCCATCTCGACCAGCCAGCGGGTGCGCGATTTCTACAGCCGCAACGTCTACAGCGTGCCGCGCGGTTCGGGCTCGGGGATGATCTGGGACGAGGCGGGCCATGTCGTCACCAACTGGCATGTCGTCCAGGGTGCCTCGGGTGCGCAGGTCCAGCTCGCCGACGGTCGCGAACTGTCCGCCACCCTCGTCGGTGCCAGCCCCGCGCACGACCTTGCCGTCCTGCGCATCGGCGGCGCCGGCTTCGCCCCTCCCGCGCGCATCCCCATCGGTACGTCGGGCGACCTGCGCGTGGGGCAAAAAGTGTTCGCCATCGGCAACCCCTTCGGTCTCGACTGGACGCTGACCACCGGCATCGTCTCGGCGCTCGATCGCTCGCTCCCGCGCGAGGATGGTGCCGACATCCAGGACCTCATCCAGACCGACGCCGCGATCAACCCAGGCAATTCGGGCGGGCCCCTGCTCGACAGCGCGGGGCGCCTCATCGGCATCAACACCGCCATCTATTCGCCCTCGGGCGCGTCCGCCGGCATCGGTTTCGCAGTCCCCGCCGATACCGTCATGCGTGTCGTCCCCCAGCTCATCGCCGAGGGGCGATACACCCGCCCCAGCCTCGGCATCGGCAGCGACGAGAATTTCAACAATCGCCTGAAGCGCGCGAGCGGCATCGAGGGTGTCTTCGTCCTCGAGGTCGAGCCCGGCTCCCCCGCCGCCCGCGCCGGCCTCGAGCCCGCGCGCCGCACCCGCCGCGGCGTCGATCCCGGCGATGTCGTCACCGCCATCGATGGCCAGCCCGTCACCCGCCTCGGCGAACTGCTCGCCCGCCTCGACGATTATGAGGTCGGCGAGGAGGTCGCGCTGACGATCGTGCGCGACGGCCAGCGCCGCAATGTGCGCCTGCGATTGGGCGCGGACGACTAGCGCCACGCCTTGACGCCCGAAATCGGCTTGTGCTGGCCCGCGCCAGCCCCGATAGTCGGCCTGTATGGAAGAGCGGCCAGATCTCATCATCGCCGGCGGCGGGCTGGCAGGCGGGCTGTGCGCACTCGCGCTCTCGATCCGCCGTCCCGAGCTCAAGCTATTGCTCGTCGAACGCGACGACGCGCTAGGCGGCAACCACGTCTGGTCCTTTTTCGACAGCGACGTGGCCCCGGCCGACCGCGACCTCGTCGATCCGCTGCTCGCCAAGAGTTGGGACGACAATGAGGTGCGCTTCCCGGCCCATCGGCGCGAGCTCGACCAGCGCTACAACAGCATCACGTCGGACCGGCTCGACAGCGTTCTTCGCCAACGCCTCGACCATGCCGTCCTCCACGGCGAGATCACCGAGATCGGGCCGACCCATGTTCGCATCGACAATGGCCAGCGGATCGAGGCGCGCGCCACGCTCGATGCCCGCGGTTTCGGCTGCCGCCCGCAGGCGCTCGACTGCGGCTATCAGAAATTCGTCGGCCAGATGCTCGACGTGCCCGGCGGCCACGGCCTGACGCGTCCGATCATCATGGATGCGACGGTCGACCAGTCCGACGGCTATCGCTTCGTCTACTGCCTCCCCTTTAGCGCTACCCAAGTCTTCGTCGAGGACACCTATTACCAGCTCGAATCCAAGCTTGACCGCGATCTCCTCGCCAACCGCATCTTGGCCTATGCCGAGGCGCAGGGCTGGCAGGATGCGACGGTCCTCCACGAAGAACAGGGCGTCCTCCCCGTCGTCACCGGCGGCGACTGGGACGCGCTCTGGCCCAAGAACGACCCCATCCCTCGCGCAGGCGTGCGCGCCGGCCTGTTCCACCACCTCACCAGCTATTCGCTGCCCGACGCGGTCCGCTTCGCCAGCTGGCTCTCCCATGCCTTGCCGATGAACGGCGACGCGCTAGCCCGCGCCACCAGAAAGCGCGCCACCGCCCATTGGCAGCGCCAGTCCTTCGACCGGCTCCTCGCACGCATGCTCTTTCATGCGGCGGACCCGGCGGAACGCTACCGCATCCTCGAGCGCTTCTACCGCCTTCCCGCCGGGTTGATCGAGCGCTTCTACGCGGGCAACACCACGACTGCCGACAAGGCGCGTATCCTCGCCGGCAAACCCCCCGTGCGCATTTCCCGCGCATTGAAAGCCCTGATCGGAGTGCACGAGTGAAGTCAGCCATCGTCATCGGTTCGGGCTTCGGCGGGCTCGCGCTCGCCATCCGGCTCCAGTCCGCCGGCATCCAGACCACCATTGTCGAGGCGCGCGACAAGCCTGGTGGTCGAGCCTATTATTGGGAACGCGACGGCCATGTCTTCGACGGCGGCCCGACCGTCATCACCGATCCCGATTGCCTCAAGTCGCTATGGGAACTGTCGGGACAGGACATCGCGCAGGATGTCGACCTCGTCCCCGTCACGCCCTTCTACGCGCTCGACTGGCCCGACGGGACGCGCTTCGACTATACCAATGACGACGAAAAGCTCTTCGCCGAGATCGAGAAGCTGAACCCCGCCGACGTCGAGGGCTACAAGCGCTTCCTCCAATATTCCGAAGGCGTGTTCCACGAAGGCTATGAGAAACTCGGGACCAAGGCCTTCCTCAAATTCTCCGACATGCTGAAGGCCGCGCCCGCGCTGGCGAAGTACCAAGCGTGGCGCAGCGTCTATTCGATCGTCTCCGAATATGTCGAGGAAGAGCATCTCCGGCAGGCCTTGAGCTTCCACACCCTGCTCGTCGGCGGCAATCCGATGACCTGCTCGTCCATCTACGCGCTCATCCACAAATTGGAGCGCGACGGCGGCGTCTGGTTCGCGATGGGCGGGACCAACAGGCTCATCGCGGGCATGGTCGCGCTGTTCGAGCGCATCGGCGGCACGATCCGTCTCGGCGATCCCGTGACGCAGATTCATGCGTCCGGCGACAAGGTCACCGGCGTCACCACCAAGAGCGGCTGGCATGCCAATGCCGACGCCGTCGCCTCCAATGGCGATGTCGTCGCCACCTACGGCCTGCTCGATCACAAGCGCGGGAAGAAGCAGCACAAGGCCTTGAAGCGCAAACGCTACAGCCCGTCGCTGTTCGTCCTCCACTTCGGCCTCGAAGGCACCTTCCCCGACATCCCGCACCACATGATCCTGTTCGGGCCGCGCTACGAAGGGCTCCTCGGCGACATCTACAAGCGCGGCACGCTGGCGAGCGATCCGTCGCTCTACCTGCACCACCCGACCAAGACCGATCCCACGATGGCGCCCGAGGGCTGCTCGACCTTCTACGCCCTCGCGCCCGTGCCGCACATGGGCAAGGCACCGATCGACTGGCAGGAAAACGCCAACCATTATGCCGAGGTCATCCTCGATACCTTGGAAGAACGGCTGATCCCCGACATCCGCAAGCGCATCCGCACCCGCTTTTGCTATTCGCCTGCCGATTTCGAGACCGACCTGTTCGCCCATCTCGGCTCGGCCTTCAGCCTCGAACCCATCCTCACCCAGTCGGCATGGATGCGCGTCCACAATCGCGACGACAAATTGTCGAACCTCTATTTCGTCGGCGCGGGCACCCATCCGGGCGCGGGTATTCCGGGCGTCGTCGGCTCGGCGCAGGCGACCGCGGAGCTGATGATCGGATGACCAGCCGCGCCGATCTCGTGGCGGCGGCTGGCGACAGCATCGCCAAGGGTTCGAAGAGCTTCCGCTTTGCCAGCCAGCTGTTCGACGAGGAGACGCGCGAGCGCTCGTGGCTGCTCTACAGCTGGTGCCGCGCCTGCGATGATATCACCGACGGCCAGACGCTCGGCCATGACGCTACCACGCCGACCAATCCCGAAGAGCGTCTCGACTTCGTGCGCGAGAAGACCGCGACCGCGCTCGCCGGGAAAAAGACCGGCCTCGTCCCTTTCGATGCCTTGGGGCTTGTTGCCGCCGAATGCGCCATCCATCCCGACCTTCCCGCGCACCATCTCGCCGGCTTCGCGCGCGATGCGGCCGGATGGCAGCCGATGACCGAGGAAGACCTGCTGAGCTATTGCTATCAGGTCGCGGGCGCGGTCGGCGTGATGATGGCGCAGGTCATGGGCGTGCCCGCATCCGATACCGACACGCTCGACCGCGCCAGCGATCTCGGCCTCGCCTTCCAGCTCGCCAACATCGCGCGCGACGTGGTCGAGGATGCCCGCGTCGGGCGCTGCTACCTGCCCACCGACTGGCTTGCCGAGGAAAGTATCTCGGCGATCGACCCCGACGATCCAACGCAGCGCGAAAAGCTCGGCCGCCTCGCCCGCCGCCTCGCCACCCATGCCGATCTCTATCGGCTGAGTGCCCGCGTCGGCGCCGCGCAGCTGCCGCCGCGCAGCCGCTGGGCGGTGCTTTCGGCCGCGCGCATCTATGGTCGCATCGCCGAAAAAGCCCGCGATTTCGGTGCCGCCGCCTGGGATCAGCGCATCACCGTGCCCAAAGGCGAAAAATTGCTGTTGGTCGGACAGGCACTGCTCGACAGTGTCGGCCGGGCACCCGAAATGGACCGTCGCAACCTGTGGACCCGCCCGCGGCTGTCCTAGTCCTCGCCGCCCTGCTGGTTGCCGAGATAGGCGTTCAATTGCGCCAGCGTATTTTCCATCTGGTCCTGCATCTGGCTGATCAGCTCATTCTCTCGCATGCCCTCGTGATCGAGCGGCTTGGAATAGCTTTCGCTGAACGCCTGCAAATCCTCCTGGTCGAACACTCCGCGGGCCACCAGCCGCGCGAGGATCACGAGCAAGCCGTTGGTCGCCGCGATCGAGGAAGCAACCAGCGCCTCGTCGACCATGCTCAGCCGCTGGTCCTTGCTTTCGCTCTCACCGTCGCCGTCGCCATCGTCGTCGCGCTCCGGCGCGGGCCCGCCCAGTTCATTCTCGCTCATGCCCCCCACCATGCGCTCCGCCACGGCAAAAGCAAACCCCAACTTGGCGCGCTGGCAAAGCCCCGCTATGCCCATCCCCCATGGAAGCGCAGGAACTTCGCGTTGCCCTCTTCTCGGGCAACTATAATTACGTTCGCGACGGCGCCAACCAGGCGCTCAACCGCCTTGCCGAATATCTCCTGCGGCAGGGCGTGAAGCTGCGCGTCTATTCGCCCACCGTCGAGGAACCCGCCTTCGAGCCCACCGGCGACCTCGTCTCGGTGCCGAGCTTCCCCATTCCGGGCCGCGCCGAATATCGCTTCGCCTTCAACCTGTCGAAGGGCGTGCGCGAGGATCTGGCCGCCTTCAAGCCGAATGTCGTCCACATCTCCTCGCCCGATTTCGTCGCGGTAAAGGCGGTCAATTGGGCCAATGAACGCGGCATTCCCGCCGTCGCCTCGGTTCACACCCGCTTCGAGACCTATCTCCAATATTACCACCTCGACTGGCTCGAACCCGTGCTTCAGGGCTGGCTTCGCAAGCTCTATGGCAAATGCGACGCGCTGCTCGTCCCCGCCCCCTCGACCGCCGACGTGCTGCGCGAGCAGCGCATGAACGAGGCAATCACCATCTGGGCGCGCGGGGTCGACCGCGACCAGTTCAACCCTCAGCGCCGCGACATGGACTGGCGCCGCGGCCTCGGCATCGGCGATGAGGAAATGGCCATCGCCTTCCTCGGCCGCATCGTCATGGAAAAGGGCCTCGACGTCTTTGCGGAGACGATCGAGAAGCTCGAGAAGAAGGGGCTGCCGCACCGCGTGCTCGTCATCGGCGATGGTCCCGCGCGCAGCTGGTTCGAGGAACATCTTCCCGACGACGCCGTCTTCGTCGGCCATCAGGAAGGCCCCGACCTCGCCCGCGCCCTCGCTTCTGCCGACGTCTTCCTCAATCCGTCGATCACCGAGACCTTCGGCAACGTCACGCTCGAGGCCATGGCCTGTCAGCTTCCTGTCGTCGCCATCGCCGCGACCGGCACCAACAGCCTCGTCACCCCCGGCGTGACCGGCCTCGTCGCCCCGCCCGGCGACATCGACGGGTTGGCCGCGCATCTCGCCAGCTACCAGGCCGATCCGGCACTGCGCGCCGCCCATGGCGAGGCCGGTCTCGCCAAGGCCAAGACGATGGACTGGGATTCGATCAACAGCATCGTCGTCGACACCTACAAGCGCGTCATCGCCGAGCATCATGGCTGACCTGTTCGGGAGCGATCCCGAGCCGTCCGCCGACAGCGGCCCCGCCGAGGGCGCTCCGCTCGCCGACCGCCTGCGCCCGCGCGCGCTGGACGAGGTCGTGGGCCAAGAGTATCTCACCGGCCCCGAGGGTGCCATCGGACGCATGGTCGCGGCGGGCAAACTCTCCTCGATGATCCTGTGGGGTCCTCCCGGCACGGGCAAGACGAGCATCGCCAGGCTCCTCGCCGACGCCGTGGGCCTGCGCTTCGTCATGCTGAGCGCGGTTTTCTCGGGCGTCGCCGATCTCAAGAGGGCCTTTGCCGAGGCGAAGAAGATGGCGAGCGCGGGCCAGCGCACCCTGCTCTTCGTCGATGAAATCCACCGCTTCAATCGCGCCCAGCAGGACGGCTTCCTTCCCTTCGTCGAGGACGGCACCGTCACGCTCGTCGGCGCCACCACCGAAAACCCCAGCTTCGAATTGAACGCCGCGCTCCTGTCGCGTGCGCAGGTCCTCATCCTCCACCGCCTCGACGAGACCGCGCTATCGAAGCTGCTCGACAAGGCCGAGGCGCTCGTCGGCGCCCCCCTCCCGCTCGACGACAATGCCCGCGCCGCGCTGGTCGCCTCCGCCGACGGCGATGGGCGCTTTCTCCTCAACCAGGCCGAAACGCTGTTCGACCTGGGCCTCACCGAACCGCTGGACCCCAAGGGGCTCGCCGACCTGCTCCAGCGCCGCGTCGCGGTCTA
The DNA here is from genome assembly GCF_026157085.1 of Sphingomicrobium arenosum. Classification (NCBI taxonomy): domain Bacteria; kingdom Pseudomonadati; phylum Pseudomonadota; class Alphaproteobacteria; order Sphingomonadales; family Sphingomicrobiaceae; genus Sphingomicrobium; species Sphingomicrobium arenosum. The sequence continues at coordinate 93,940 of NZ_JANPVN010000001.1, read as the reverse complement.
TGACAAGGATCGCGAGGGGCATTACAACCTCATCAGCGCGCTCCACAAATCGGTCCGCGGCAGCGACCCGCAGGCCGCGCTCTATTATCTCGCACGCATGCTGACGGCGGGCGAGGATCCGCTCTACCTTTGCCGCCGCCTCGTGCGCATGGCGTCGGAAGACATCGGCCTCGCCGATCCCAATGCGCTCGTCCAATGCCTCGCTGCCAAGGACGCCTATGATTTCCTAGGCAGCCCCGAGGGCGAACTCGCGCTCGTCCAGGCCGTCCTCTACCTTGCCAGCGCCCCCAAATCGAACGCCGCCTATAAGGCGCAGAAAGCCGCTTTCCGCACCGCCAAGGAAACCGGCAGCCTGATGCCGCCCCAGAACATCCTCAACGCGCCGACCAAGCTCATGAAGGAGGTTGGCTACGGCAAGGGTTATACCTACGACCATGACGCCGAGGACGGTTTTTCGGGCGACAATTACTGGCCCGACGACTTGCCCCCGCAGCGCTTCTACGACCCCGTCGAACGCGGCTTCGAGAAGCGTCTCAAGGAACGCCTCGACTGGTGGGACGCGCGCCGCGCCGAGATCCGCGGCGACTAGTCCTTCGCGATCACGATCCGGTCGTGTGCCGGACCGCCCTCGATCGGCGAGCCAGCTGCCAGCGGATCGCGAAATTCGATCGAGATGCCAGTCAGGAGTTCGGCCGGCACTGCCTCCCCCGCCTCGAGGTAAAGCATTATCGCCTTGAGGCCATCGGGCGTGATGCCCTGCAAGCACTTATAGTCCTCGAACCGCCCGTCGCAGGGTCGGCGCGTTGCGAGATCGAAGGTATCCTCGACCAACCGCCGCGCCGCGCTCGAAATGCGCCACAATTTGTCGCGCGAGCGAAAGTCCTCGGCGGTAAGATCGTTATGATCGTGCTGCGCGCCGAAATACCATTCGACCCCGCTGCCACCGGCCAGCAGATGCCCCCACAGCGCCTCGCGGGCGAGCGCGCGATGCCCATCCTCGCTATCCGCATCGGGCACCGCGCCATGCATCCACGGCCCGATTTCGTCCATGCTCAGCGCCCATGGCTGCCCCGCCGCTCGGCTCGCCCGCGCCCAGCGCAGCGTCTCGGCCTTGACTGCCGCCGGGTCGGACACCTGGAAGCTGAGCCCGTCGAGGCCCTCGTAGCCGAGCAATGGCGGCAGGATGTCGTCCTTGTCCTCGGGATTGGGGAGGGTGTGGAGCAGGATCGGATGATCGTAGGGATCGACCGCCGACAGCCAGTCGATCATCGCCTCGCGCTGCGCGGTCGATTGCCCCTCGGGGCGCCAATGCACCGGTCCATTCTCCTCGCCGAGGTTCCAGATCAGCGCATTATGGTGCCCGAACCGCGCCGCCATCTCGGCGAAATAGAGCTTGCGGATGGTGCCCGTGTCGCCGCCATCCATGACCAGCTCATTCTCGGTTTCCTGCAGCACTAGATGCAGCGCGATGCCCCGCGCCTGCAGATGCGCGAACAGCGTCTGCCATTGATCGAGCTTGGAGATGTCGAACCGCGTCATGTCGTCGGGATCGACGAAGGGCCACACGTCCTTGCCGTCCCCGCCCACGTTCCACAGCAGGAAATAGGCCGAATTCACTCCCTGGTCGGCAAGATAATTGACCGCCCCGATGAGCGCCTTGCCGCGCCCGTCATCGCCCCATGTCGGATCGCCCTCGCGCCAATCCTTCTCATGCGCGGCGAAGCGATGCAGGTCGAGCGAGGCCGCAGCCTCCCCCTCGCGCGCATTGCTCGCCATGCGATAGGTGTCGTCAAACTCGTGAAAACCGAGCAGGTTTTCGGGGCTGTTGGTGCCGGACTTGAGCCAGATGCGGCCCGATCCGCCAAGCCGATACTCGCCGTCCTCGACGGTCAGTCGCCCCATCTCCTGGGCGCGCCAGTCGGTCCCCTGCGCCAGCGACGGCAATACCGTCACCTCGCCCTCGCTTTCCGCCAGCGTTTCGCCCGCCGCCCAATCGCGCGACACGGCAATATCCTCGCCCCCCGCCAGCCGCGCCTCCCAGCGCCACAGGCCCGGCGCGTCGGGGGTGAACAGCGCGCGCCATACCGTACCGCCCGCTGCGCCGCTCGTCCCCGCATCGCCATCGCCCGCGAAGAAGCCGCGCAGGACGATCTGCTCGCCATCGGGCGCGGTCACCGTCAGCGCCAGCCGCCGCTCGGTGAAGGGATTGAGCCGTCCGCCCTCATTGGCCTCGGGGCCTTCCACGTCGATCGTCACCGGATGATGCACCGATCCGACATGGGGTCCAGCGGCAAGGAGCGTGCTCGCCCGCGCCGTTTTCACATCCGGATCGCCCAGCGAGAGCATGATCGCGTCGAGCCGCACCGCCTCCGACCGCCCGGCAATCTCGAAACAATTGAGCCCCGCCGCCTCGAAGGTCAGCGCCGCCTCGGGCCGCCTTCCGGTCAGGTGATGGAAATCCAAACCGCCGTCCCAACCATATTCCTCCCATGGCGTATTGGCGAACAGCTTCATCCACTGCCCGCCCGACAGCCTGAGCCAATAATCGTTGCGCTCGTCCTCGCGGATGTCGGGCTCGCCCGCGCGCGAGCGCTTCATCCTGAGGCGAAGCGCATAGTCGCCCGGCTCCTCCACCATCACGCAATAGCGCAGGCTCGCCCCCACCTCGCTGCCATCGAGCGCATAGCGATTGGGCCCGCCATAGTGGATCGCCGCACCTCGCGATGCGTCTTCGTCCGCGACCCGCCGCCAATCGCCGCGCAGCACCACGTCCTCGGCCTCGATGACTGCCACGCCATCGACGACGCCGTGCGCCGGCTCGGCAGGCGCAAGCATTGCGGCAAGGATCAAGTGGGGCGTCATCGGCATTGCTCCTTCGCTTCGCCACTTTCACGCATCGTGACGCTCGCGGGTTCCGCGAGCCGATACGTCGTATCGCTTTGCCACGACGATCGTTTCGGCGTAGCATCGAGCCCGTAACGTCCAACAGGGGGACCACCCATGTACCAATCCGACATGCCTGCCTACTGGCAGGGTCAGCTCGCCGAATGGGGCCCGCGCGTCCTCTTCGCGCTCCTCATCCTCATCGCCACCCATTTCATCGCCAAGGCCGTGCAATGGGCGATCAAGCGCCTCGTCGAGAAGGTGCCCGCGCTCCAGAAGGACCCCGACATGGACGGCTCGTCCATCGGTGCGGAACTCGGTCGCCTCGGCTACTGGCTGGTCTGGCTCGTCGGCCTCGTCGCCGCCTTGGAGCCGCTCGGCCTGTCGAACGTCCTCACCCCGGTCACCCGCATGACCAACGAGGTGTTCAGCTATCTGCCCAATCTTATCGGCGCGGTCGTCATCTTCGTCGTCGGACTCATCGTCGCCAAGGTCGCGCGCCATATCGTCGAGGCCGCGCTGCGCGCGCTCAACATCGAGGATTGGGCCGCGCGCGCGGGCCTGCCGATGGGCGACAAGCCCGTTGCCGTCTCGGCCGAGGGCGAGGCCAGCGAGGGCGCCGCCCCGGTGCGCCACTCGATCGCCAAGGCCGCCGGCATGACGGTCAGCGCGATCATCATCGTCTCGGCCTCCATCGCCGCGCTCCAGGCGCTCCAGATCGAAGCCATTTCGGGCCCCGCGACCGATATGCTCGAGGTCATCGCGCTCGCCATCCCCAAGGTCATCGCCGCGCTCCTCTGGCTCGCCATCGCCTTTGTTATCGGCCGCTGGGTCAAATCGCTGATCGAGACCATCCTGCCGAGCCTCGGCTTCGACAATGCGATCCGCTCGGTCGGCGTCATGAGCGAGGGGGCCCAGCCGTCCAAGATCGTCGGCGCCATCGCCTTCGTCGCCGTCATGCTGACCGCCGCCATCGAGGCGATGCATTCGATTGGCGGGGACAGCGTCGCCGCGCTGCTGTTCCAAGTCACCGCGCTCGGCGGCAAGGTCATCTTCGGCACGATCATCATCGTCGCCGGCCTGTTCCTCTCGCGCCTCCTTTCACGCCTCGTCGGCGCCGGCACGGGCGAGGGCAATTACGCCGAGACAATCGTCAAATATGCCATCATCGCGCTGTTCACCGCCATCGGCCTCACCTTCATGGGGCTGGCCAACGAGATCGTGATCCTCGCATTCGGCCTCATCCTTGGCTCTGCCGCCATCGCCACCGCACTGGCCTTCGGGCTCGGCGGACGCGACTTCGCCGCGCGCACGCTGGAACGTTGGGATGCGCAGGCTGACGCGACCAGTGCGCCTCGCGCCCCGCGTCCCAAGAAATTGCCCAAGTCGCCGCCGCCTGAGGACGACAGCCAGCCGCCGCTGGTGTGAGCCTCATCAGGCGCTTCGCCCGGACCGTCGCCATCGACTGGTCCGGCGCGAAGGGGGCGCGGCACAAGGGCATTGCGGTCGCACGGATGGAGCGCGGCCGTGCGCCTGCGCTCGTGCGTCCCGGACACATATGGTCACGCGCCGAGGTCCTCGATTGGATGCGCGGCGAAGCGAGCCGCGCCCCCACCCTCTTCGGCTTCGACTTCTCCTTCGCCCCGCCGCTTATCGAACGCGGTAGTTACCTGCCGGGCGAAAACGTGCCGCAGACCGCCAAGGCCTTCTGGTCCTATGTCGACCGCTTGAGCGACGACGAGGACCTCGGCGCGGCGAGCTTCCTCGAGCACAAGCACCGCCGCCACTTCTATTTCGGCAAGGCCGATGGCGAGAAAGCGCGCTTCATGTGGTTTCGTACGGTGGAGAAGCAGCTCAATGCCATGGGTGGCGGCAAGGCAGCGACGGTCTATGACGCGATCGGCGCGGCGCAGGTCGCCAAGGCCAGTTTCGCGGGCATGCGCCTCCTCCACCGCCTCGACGGTCAGCTTCCGGTCTGGCCCTTCGATCCGCTTCCACAAGACGGCAGCGCAGTAGTTGAAATCTACGGCCGCCTCTACCTCCGCCGCGCGGGCGGGCGCGGCACCAAGCTGCGCACCGCCGATGGCCTCGACACCGCCCTCGTCGCGCTCGGCAGCCCGGCCGCGCGCCTCGACCATGACCCGAGCGATCATGAGAGTGATGCGCTAGTGACCGCCGCGGGGATGATGCACGTCCTCGCGACCGAACCCGCTCCCTTCACGCCCGCCGCAATGACGCCCAAGATCGCGCGCACCGAAGGCTGGACCTTCGGCGTGGTTTGAGTTTAAGGGCGCATTTCGCGGGAAGCCGGTTTAGCTCAGCTGGTAGAGCAGCGGTTTTGTAAACCGAAGGTCGCGGGTTCGACTCCTGCAACCGGCACCGCGATGGCTAATGGCTATCCGGGGGATGGCCGACGGCATCGCCGCCCCAAAGAGGGCGTGCGGCCGTCGAGTGAGTTCGAGGACGCGCGATGAAGTGGCCTCGAAGCGCGCAAGCCCGACAACGATACGCAGGCATCGGAATCTCGAACCGGACGTCGCCAGGACGCCCTCTGGAAGTCCCCGACGAAGCCAAAGCGTCGCAATATTACCCTGAGCACGCTAATTGCGGCCAAACCGTTGTAATTTTGCAACAACTTTGATCAACGCCAGAGGGGGTGGCCTTTGGGGCCGGTAAAATTCGACCGCCCTTCGTCGATCCATTGCATCGCTTCATCGCATATCGGCCTGCGCCCGAGACATTCGGCGCCCGACGCGATGGAACTTCGATCTGCATGCGGCGCTTGAGCCTCATCGTGTTGGCACACGTCGGCCCTCCCGGCCTGTGCCTGTGTTCAAGGGAGTAAGAGGGGAATATCATGACAATTCAACGTACACGGGCCCTCACGGGCACCGCGGTGGCGGCCATCGCCACCGCATCGCTTTTTGCCACGCCGGCACAGGCGGGTCATCTTTCGTGCGGCGTCTCGGAGCCGACCACCTACGATTTCACCAGTTCAGACGCGGCGCCTGGTACCGACGTCACCAACGGTTCTAGCGTCACCTATCTCCTGACGGAGACGGGTGAGCGCAATTCCTTCACCATCGGAACCGATAACTATCTGACCAACCAAGGCTCGATCGTGAATACGACGCCGGGTACGGCCGTGACGATCACCGGCGGCAACACCGTTGTCCAAAACGATTCCACCGGTACGATCACCGGCACCGTGGGTGTCGATGCCAGCACCGCTGGCGATACCTGCCAGGCCGTGATCAACCGTGGCTCGCTCACCGGCTCCGGCGGCACGGCCGTCGACCTTGGCGGCGGCGACGACTACTTCCAGAGCTGGGCCGGCTCGACCACCAGCGGCACGGTCCTCGGCGGCACGGGCGAAGACACGATCGTCTTCGGCAATGACACTGGCGCCAATTCGGACCTGTCGCTCACGGGCGTGAACGATGCCGCGAACTTCACCGGGTTCGAGGATTATGTGATCCTCACCTCGGGCGCCGGCAGCACGACCAACCTCACCGGCTTGGGTTCCACGGCGCTCACCATTGCCGACGGCAGCATGGTCACCCTGTCGGGCGACAATACGGATGACATTACCATCGGCGACGATGCGATGCTCACCGTGGCCGACACGGGTTCGGTCGTCGTCACCGACAATGAAGCTGCGATCGTCGGTTCGGATGGCGATAACAGCCTCGTCCTTTACGGCGATGTGTCGACCAATGGCGCCACCGCCATCGACCTCGGCGATGGTGCGGACAGCGTCCAATATTGGGATACGGCAACCGTCACCGGCATGATCGACGGCGGCCTTGGCGATGACAACATCACCTATGGCAACGACAGCGCGGTCGACGTATCGCGTTCGCTCGATCAGCTTGCCGGCTTCGAAACGGTCAACGTCACCACGCTCGGCGCGGGCGATGTCACGCTCACCGGTTCTAGCGATGCCGACCTCGTCGTGACCGACGACAGCATGGCGACGCTCGACGGCGACATCACCGGCGATGCCACCATCAGCGACAGCGCCACGCTGACCGTTGGTGAAGACGGCTCGATCATCGTCAGCGACGGCGAAGCCGCCGTGATGGGCGATGCGGGTGCCAACACGCTCATCGCTTATGGCGAAATCACCACCGACGGCGACACTGCCGTCGATCTTGGTGCTGGCGACGATGTCGTCCAGTATTGGGATAGCGCCACGATCACCGGCGACATCGATCTCGGCGACGACATGGATCTCGTCATCTATGGCAACGCCAGCGATGAAGACGTCAGCCGCTCGCTCGATCAGCTGACGAACGTCGAGGACATCCAGGTCCTGACGCAGGGCCTCGGCAACGTCACGCTCACTGGCACGTCGGACGCGATGCTCACCCTCGCCGCCGACAGCATGGCCATGCTCGACGGCGACCTCACCGAAATGGTCACGCTCGAAGCGGGCAGCGACTTCTCGGTCGGTGCTGATGGCAGCGTCGATGTCGCGGACGGAAATGCCGTTCTCGTCAATGGCGATGGCGTGATGATTTCCAATGCGGGGCTCATCAATTCGGGTGACGGCACCGATGCCACGCTCGACGACGACATCGGCATCTATGTCGGCGACAATGACGGCGTGATGATCACCAACGAAGCGACCGGGACCATCTCGGGAGACATCGGGATCGCCACCGTCGACGGCATGAATGCCTCGACCACGGTTGCCAACTACGGCTCGATCGAAGGCCGTGACGGCCTCGCCGCCGATCTCGGCGACGGCGACGACGTGTTCCAGCAGTGGAACTCGGCGACCGTCACCGGCGACGTCGATGGCGGCACCGGCACCGACGCGCTGATCTTCGGCAACGATACCGACGCCGACGTCAGCCGTACGCTCGACGCCTTCTCGTCGACCGGCGACTTCCTCAACTTCGAGGACGTCTCCTTCCTGCAGACCGGTACGGGCGGCTTCGTCCTGTCGGGTGCGGGCGACACCATGTTCACCGTCGGTGAAGACACCACGGTCACGCTGACCGGCGACACCACCGAAATGGTGACGCTCGCCGCCGGCTCGACCCTTGATGTCGACACCGATGGCAGCGTCATGGTCGACGATGGGAATGCGATCCTGGTCGACGGTGATGGCGTGACCATCAATGTCGATGGCATGGTCTCCTCGACCGATGCGACCGTTGGCGGCGATCTCGACCTCACCGACGATGCCGGCATCTATGCCGGCACCGGCGTTGGCACCGACATCACTATCGGCACCACCGGTTCGGTGTCGGGTGACATCGGCATCGCCTCGCTCGACGGCAGCCAGGTGACCATCACTTCGGCTGGCGACATCACCGGCACCGGCGGCACCGCCGTCGCGCTCGGCGATGGCGACGACATGGTGACCTTCACCACCGGTGCCAGCACCGATGGTGACGTGAACCTTGGCGGCGGCGACGACATGCTCGTCTTCGACGGCGTGGAAGACTTCGCCACCTTCATGGGCGACTTTGATGGCGGCGACGGTACGGACAGCTTCGAGATCGTCAATTCGATGCTCAATGCGGACCTCGGCCCGCTCGGCTTCGAAACCGCCACGCTGAGCGACAGCATGGTGGTGGGCGATGTCACCTTCGCGGGCGACCTCACCCTCGACGGCACGAACAGCTTCGACCTGGGGCTAGACAGCCTGACGATCGACGGTGACGGCACGCTCGCCGCGACCGGCGAAGTCCTGATCGACACCCCGCTCGATGCCGACCTCATCGACATGGACATTGCGGTCGTCACGACCACCGGCACCTTCACCGATGCCGGCGGCACGGTCACCGTCAATGACGACGACCTGTTCCTCGACTATGTCACCACCGTGGACGGCACCGGCATCTCGGTCGCGGTCAATGGCGTGAATGTCGGCGTGGACAGCCTCGATCCGAACATCGTCGTGCTGGGCGATGCGCTGACCGACGGCTTCCTCGACGGAACCATCGATCCGGCCAACCTGGACATCATCAACGCCCTCGATCCGGCAGACTTCGACCGCTTTGCCGCCGAAGTTCTTCCGATCCTCGATGGCGGCGTGTCGCGCGAACTGTTCGAAGCGCACAAGACGATGAACCAGTATCTCGACGGTCCGCGTGCGGATCTCGACAGCCCGGGCGTGAACCTCTGGGTGCAGGGTAGCTACCGTGCCGCGGAAGCAGACGCCTTCTCGGTGACCAACGTCGGTTACGAAGCCGACACCTGGACCGCGAGCATCGGTGCCGACGTCGATCTGGGCGGTGCCCGTATCGGTCTCACCGGTGGCTATGCCAATATCGATTTCGGCGACAACGACCTTGTCTACGATCGCGATATCGGTGCCTACAAGGCCGCCATCTACGCGCTGGCGAACCTCGGCTCGAATGGCTTCATCAACGGTGAACTGGGTTATGTCTGGGCCGACGGCTCGGCCCTGCGCGACACCGACCTTGGCTTGGTCACCAACGACTATGACCTCGACGGTCTGGTCGCCAGTGCCAACCTCGGCTTCGGTATCCCGCTGAGCCCGGCGCTGTCGATCGTCCCGACCATCGGTGTCGACTATGCCGACTTTGGCTATGACGAAACCGAAGTCGGTGGCTTCGACTTCGCCATCGACCGCGAAGGCAACGACTGGTTCGAAGGCAAGGCCGGTGCCAACCTCATCTATGATGCTGGTGGCATCGACTTCCGTGTCGGCGGTTTCTACGTCGAGAACTTCGGTGACGATGAAGACGTGGTTCGCCTGACCTCGGCCGAACTGGGTAGCTTCGACGTGGTGCAGCGCCGCGTTGGTGTCGACGACCACTTCGAACTCGACGCCGAAGCCGGCTTCGACATCGGTGCCGGTCGTCTGGCGCTCGCTTACGGTGGCGACTTTGCCGACGGCTACAATGCACATCAGGGCCTTGTCCGTCTGAGCTTCGCCCTCGGTGGCGCGGCGCCGGCCATGCCGGCTCCCCCGCCGGTAGTGTCGCGGCCGACGCCGCCGCCGCCCCCGCCCCCGGCGACCATCACCTGCCCCGACGGCACGGTGATCCTGGCGACCGAGCAGTGCCCGCCGCCGCCGCCGCCGCCGCCGCCGCCGCCGCCCGCTCCGGAACCGGAGCGCGGCTAAGGCCCGGGGCCGGTAAAACGGCCAGAAGAGGAAAGGGTCGGTCTTCGGACCGGCCCTTTTCTTTTGGACGGGATGCAGACCCCAAGAGGCTGGATGCAAGCTTTCCTAACGACGGCAAGTGAAAAGGGCCGGTCCTCTCGGACCGACCCTTCTTCGTTTCAGACCCGGGAAAATTCGGGTGCTAGAAGCTCAGTCGCACCGTCGCCCGGATATCGCGCCCGGCCAGCGGCGCGAAGTCCTTGGTGAAGCTCGCATGGCGCCGCGCGGTAACGTCGAAGATGTTGTTGGCCTGAAGCATCAGCACCGTCTCGCTATCCTCGCCCAAGGGCTTCCAGCTCACCGAGCCGTTGACCATGGTGAAGCCGTCGGTGTCGGTCTCGAACGCCGCCGTGCGCTCCTGCGCCGCAACCCGCTCCACCTCGCCGCGCACCGACAGCGTATCGCGTGACACGCTCAGCCCGGCACCGACCCGCAGCGGCGGGATCCGCGGCACGGGCGAGCCGTCTTCCAGCGTGGCGCGGATATAATCGGCGACGACGTCGCCCTCCACGCTCCAGCGCCCGTCCTGCCACAGCGGCGCGGACGCCTCGAGCTCGACACCCCAGAAATCGGCGCCCTGCTGGCGATATTCGAACAGCGGCAATTCGTCCTCTTCCAGTCCCGTATCTGCCTCGTAGACGAAATCGTCGAACCAATTGGCCCATAGCGTCGCCCGCGCGGCGACCGCACGGCTCTCGTAACGAGCGAACAATTCGCCGCCCACGCTGCTTTCGACGCCAAGGTCCGGATCGCCCACCTCGAAGGCCGAGGTGGCGATATGCGGCCCGTCGGAGAACAGCTCCTCAGGGCTCGGCGCACGCTCGGTATAGGACAGGTTGGCGCCAATGGTGGCGTCGGGCCCGACCTCGTAATTGGTGCCGAGCGCCCCCGAGACCGTCGTGAAATTGCGGCTGATGTCGAAAAAGCCACTGTCGTGCTCGGTGAAATCGATCCGCGCGGCGGCCTCGATACCCAGCGCGCCGGGCTGGAATTCCTCGAGCGCGAAGATGCCGAAGCTCGTCGTCTCATTGTCGCGCAGAAACGCTTCTGCGCCCACGGCGTCAAACTCGCGCGCATAATATTGCACGCCGAAAGCGCCATGGAGCCCGTCGCGATCGGCCTGCTTGAGCTCAAACCGCGCTTCGAAGCCCGAGGAATCGAACACCGTGCCGACTTCCTCGCCCTCGAATTCGGTGTGGGTATAGTCGGCGGTGGCAAGACGCAGCGTGGCATGCTCGAAGAAACCGTCGAGATTGACACGCGCGCGCGCGTCGAGCCGCTCCTGCCGCATGCCGATCGACACCATTTCCTCGCCCTCTTCTTCCTCGCCTTCCTCGCCTTCCTCGTGATGATGATGCGCGCCGGGACGGGTCGGAACGCCATAGTCGGTGTCGAAAATGCTGTAGGATGCGCCGACTTCGAAACGCTCGCCGACATATCCGAGGCCTGCCGCTGCCGACCATTGCTCGAACCCGCTATTGGGAAGCACGCCGCGCAGATCGGCGAGTTCCTCCAGTTCCTCGGCTTCCTCGAAATGCCCTTCCTCGCGCTCCTCGGCCGCTTCCTCCAGCGCTTCGGCTCGCAGCGCATCGGACAGGACGAAGCCGCCGACCTCGAGATCCTCGCCGCGGTTCCAACTGCCATCGACATGGAAATACAGGTCTTCGACCAGTTCCACGTCGAGCGCGGCGCCCAGCGCCGATCCATCGTCGGCGCTGCGCAGCTGGCCGAGGAAATCGACATGATATCCCTCGTTGGTGTCGGTGCGCGGGATGCGCCGGTCGATCACGTTGACCGCCCCGCCGATCGCCTGCCCGCCGAAAATCAGCACGGCGGGCCCGCGCAGCACCTCGATCCGCTCGGCGGTCAGCGGGTCGATCGTCACGGCATGGTCGGCCGAGGTGTTGGACACGTCGATCGAGCCGATGCCGTCGTTGAGGACGCGCACGCGCTCACCCGAAAAGCCGCGCAGGATCGGGCGCGAGGCACCGGGAGTGAAGCTGCTGGCGCTCACGCCCGCCACCCCGGTCAGCGCGTCGCCGACCTGCGTCTCGATGCTGCGGACCAGATCCTCGCCCTCGACAACCGAGGCGCCGGCAAGAAGGTCGAGCCCCTCGATCACATGGCCGGTGATAACGATACGGTCTTCTTCGGCGGGCGAGTCGGTCGGGGCGGAAGCGGATTGGACGGACGCTAGGGCGGTCGATGCGAGAAGCAAGCTGATCATGCCGAGCCAGATAGACGTAACATTATATCAAGACAATGAATGGCCGGCTGTGGGCCAATTTGTTAGCGATGAGGCGCCCGGCACATGCGACCAACCGAAAAGGGCCCCTGCATCGCTGCAAGGGCCCTTCAAAGGGTGTCCGATCATCGTGACGGCTCCTAGGGGTCGATCCCCGCCGCGATGGCCTCGAGCTTGCGAACCCGTTCGCGCAGGTCGGCGATCTCGATCATCCCGCCCGCCGGCGCGATCTCGGCATCCATCCGCCCATCGAGTTCGGCGCGCTTGAGATCGAGCCATCCGGTAAAGGCGCGAAGGCCGGAAAAGGCAGCCAGCGCTGCAACGGCGAGCACCGACAGGCCCACAAGGGCAATGCTCAGCGGATCGGTCATCAGGCATCTCCTTCGCTGGCGGCGGCAGCATCCTTGCCCGCCTCGGCCTTCTTGGCATCGACCTTGGCGCGCAGCTCCTCGATCTCGCGGGCCAGCTTGTCGCTGTCATGGCTCGACAGGTGATGGTCGATCGCCATCATGCGACGGTCGCGATCGTCGAGCTTGGTGCGAAGGTCGTGGACCGACCCGCGCGGCGCCTTATGCTCGATGCTGCGCGCCGTCGTGTTCCCGGCACCCAATTCCTTGGCGCGCATGAAGGTGAGCGCGAGCCCGGCGGCGATATAAGCGCCGACCGCCAGCTCCCATTCGATGACGAGGAAGGTGAAGATGAAGGCGATGCGCAGGAAGGTCGGATCGACCCCGAAGCGCTTGCCCGCCGCGGCGCACACTCCCGCGACCTTCTTGTCTTCCCTGGCGAGGCTGTAGCGATACTGCTTGCTCATTGACGGTCCCCTTTGTCGCCCGCCTCTTGCATCGTCGCGCGGGCTTTCTTCATTTCCTCGAGCGCTTCCAGCGCCCGTTCCTCGGCCTTCAATTCGGCGAATTCCTCTTCGAGGCTCTTCGCGCCCAGCCCCATCGCATCGGCATGACCCTCGGCCATGTCGGCGCGGCGTTCGAGCTGTTCGAACCGCGCGAATGCGTCCTCGGTGCGCTCACCATAAAGCAATTCGCGGGCGCGGGCACGGCTCATCGCGCTCTCGATGCGGCTGGCGATCGAGGCCTGCCGGCTGCGCGCCTCGTGCAGCTTGGACTGGAGCCGCTGGATGTCGGCCTCATAACCCTTCAGCACCTCCTCGATGCCGCTCATCTCGCTCGCCAGGCTGCCGAGCATGTCGCTCACCTTGCTGCGCTCGATCAGCGCCTGCTTGGCGAGGTCTTCGCGGCCTTTCTCGAGCGCCAATTCGGCGCGGCCCTGCCAGTCGAGGCTGAGCTGCTCGAGACGGCCATGCGCGGCGCGCATTTCCGTCAGGTCGGCGATCGCCCGGGCCGCTGTGGCGCGGGTCTCGGCGAGCACGTCTTCCATTTCCATGATGATCATGCGGATCATCTTGGCCGGGTCCTGGCTCTTCTCGATCAACTCGTTGACATTGGCCGCGATGATGTCGCGGGCCCGGGTAAAGATCGGTCCCGACAGCATCGCGCCCAGCGGGGCGAGACGCCCGCCGTTACCGGCCCCCGCGCTCTCGGTCCGCCCCAGCGGCTCGAGGTTGCGCACGCGCTTCTTTGGCTGTGCATGGATCGGGGTCAGGTCAGGCATGGGCGGGCATCACGATCGCGCTGGCGGACAGGTCGCTCGGGGCCACGGCGGCGCCGATGGCGATCGAGCTCATCAGGATGGAGGCGAAGGCAGCCACCAGGTGGCGTTGGAAATTGTTGCCGAACATGATCATCAAACTCCCCTTTATTATCGGGCGACCCATCGCGTCGGGCCGCATGGACCATGATATGCACGGGGCGTGCCAATTTGTTTTTTGTCGAAAAACCCAGGTTTTTTCGCCCGCCTTTGTCGGTTTGGTGGGATTCGCCACCATGGGTTGGGATGCGGTCCCAACCGCCCGCCGCGCGTGTCGAAGCCTCGCCTCGCTCGGACCCCCGCACGCGGTTGGTGCGTTCATTGCTCGAACCATTTTCATCCTGTCGGAGAATTCTTCATGCTGTTTCGTAATATCGCCACCGGCCTTGCCGGTCGTCAGGTCGCCAAGACGCTGGGCGGCGGCGCGCTCGGCACTGCCGCGGCGGCCGCGCTTCCCTTCATTGCCAAGCGCGGCCTCGGCCCGCTCGGCGCCGCGCTCACTGCCGGCTGGGCCGTGAAGAAGGGGCTCGAATGGCGCCGCAACCGTCGCCTCCGCGCGCAGGGATATCCCGACGGTGCCGTCCCGGTGACGGCCCCGCCCGCCTGAAATTGATCCAGATTAAAGCGTTAGGAAACAAAGGCTAAGTCGGCTTACGATGTCTTAACCCTGATCGGGGCAATGCCTCGATCATGGTTGAGAATCAGTATTTCCGCGAATCCCGCGCGTCCGTCTTCACCCGCTTCCTGCGCGACAGCGCCGCGGCCACGCCCGAGCTGAACGCCTTTCGCGTTTCGGGTCTTCGCGGCGTCGCGCGGTTCGGCTGGGGATGCACCATCGGCCTGCTCGTCCTCGCGCTGCTTACCGACACGGTCGACCCGCTGCCCGTCATCGGCATCAGCGCGCTCCTGAGCCTCGCCTGCTCGCTCGCGGCCCATGCCAAGACCTATCGCTTCGCCACCTTCCTGCCCGCCGCGCTCATGACCGCGATCCAGCCCTCGTTGCTCGTCTATACCTTCCAAGGGTCGATGTGGCAGATGGAGGGCCATCTCTACTTCTTCCCCGCCCTCGCCGCGCTCGTGCTGCTGATCGACTGGCGTCCGATCCTGCTCGGCGCGGGCATCGTCGCCGTCCACCACCTGCTGCTCGGCTATTTCCTGCCCGATTGGGTGTTCATGGGCGGCTGGAGCCTGCTACGCGTCATCGTCCATGCCGTCGCGGTCGTCATCCTCGCCGGTCTCACCGCCAACGTCTCGATCACCGCCAGCCGCCTCCTCAACCGCCAGGGCGAGGATGCCGAAGCGCAGCGGCTCGCTTTCGAAGAGGCCGAACAGGCGCGCCAGGCCGCAGAGCAGGCGCTCGCCGCGCAGGCCCGTGCCGAAACCGGCCTCGACGAGGAACGCCTCATGCGCCTCGAGGCAGAGCGCGAGGCCGAAGAAGCGCGGCGCGAGGCGGTGCACGACCTTGCCGACCGTTTCGAGGAATCCATCGCGGGCATCGCCGCCGCCGTCGGCGCCGCCGCCAACCAGCTCGAAGCCTCCGCCGAAGCAATGAACGGCATTGCGCGCTCGACCGGCGATCAGGCCAACGAGGCCATGACGCAGGCCCGCCTCGCCGCCGAGAGCGCCGAACAGGTCACCCAGCGCGTCGTCGACCTGTCGCGCTCGGTCGCCACCATTGCCGACACCAGCCGCCAGCAGGCCGCCTTGTCCGAAGATGCGCGCCAATCGACCGACATGGGCGAGCGCACCGTGCGCACGCTCACCGCGCGCACCGCCAATGTCGAGCATTTCATCGACCTTATCCGCGGCGTTGCGCACAAGACCAACCTGCTCGCCCTCAATGCCACCATCGAGGCGGCGCGAGCGGGCGAGGCCGGTCGCGGCTTCGCGGTCGTCGCCGGAGAGGTGAAGAGCCTCGCAGGACAGGCGGGCAAGGCCACCGACGAGGTCACCACCCTCATCTCGACCATCGGCGAGGGCGCGCGCGGTGCCGACGATGCCTTTGGCGAGGTCGCCTCGACTGTCGATCGCCTGCTCGCGCATGTCGCCGAGGTGCAGGCCGAGCTCGAACAGCAACGCGCTGTATCGGACATCATCCAGCAGACCGCCGAGGAAAATGCGCTCTCCGTCGATTCGATGGCGCGCTTCTGCACCGCGCTCGCCGACGAAGCCCAGTCGAGTTCGCGCCTGTCCGAAGAGGTGCGCACGGCCTCCGCGCGGCTTGCCGACAGCGCCGAGACGCTACAGGCCGCCACGCGCGACTTCATCGGCCAGCTACGCGCTGCCTAAGCTGGCACCTGTCTTGAAAGAAGAGCCAGGGACGGCTCAGCCTTCGGGCTGGTCGTCCTCTTCGCCCTCGACATAGGGCTCGACCTTGCCCTTGAGCTTGACCGTCATCGGATTGCCGAAGCGGTCGCGGCTCTTGCCCGCAGCGATGCGGATCCAGCCCTCGGACAGGCAATATTCCTCGACGTTGACCTTTTCCTGGCCATTGAAGCGGATGCCGATGCCCTTCGCCAGCAGTTCGCCGTCGAAATAGGGGCTCTTGGGGTCCATGCACAGCCGATCGGGCAGCTGGGTCTTTTCATTCTCGCTCATGCGCCGCGCTTAGCGCCCCCGCGCGCGCGGCGTCAATCGCTACGCGCCTGCTCGCCACGCCGACACAAGCCGTGCCCCGATTGCCAAGCCGGTCCACCCCCCTCATAACGGCGCCAAAACCATCAGGGGATCCTATTATGAAATCGCTCCTCCTGCTGCTCGCCAGCGCCGCCGTCATCGTCACACCCGCTCGTGCGCAGGACGAGCATGGTCACAGCCATGACGCCCCCACGCTCTCCGAGGACTTGGCCGAAGCGCCGGAGAGCGAGACCAGCGACTGGGACGTCACCCAGATGCGCGGCCCCGGCGAGATGGTCGCGCTCGATACCACCCAGGGCACCTGGATCAGCCTCGACGTCTCGCCCGACGGGCGCGAGATCGTCTTCGACTTGCTCGGCGACCTCTACCTGCTCCCCATCACGGGCGGCGAAGCGGTGCCCATCGCCACCGGCCATCAATGGGACATGCAGCCCGTCTTCTCGCCTGACGGGAGCGAAATCGCCTTCACCTCCGATCGTGGCGGCGGCGACAATCTGTGGGTCATGAACCGCGACGGCACCGAACCGCGTCAGGTGTCGGACGAGAGCTTCCGCCTCCTCAACCAGCCTGCCTGGACGCCGGACGGCGAATATATCGTCGGGCGCAAGCATTTCACTTCGGACCGCTCGCTCGGCGCGGGCGAGATGTGGCTCTACCATGCCTCGGGCGTGGGCGGCGGCGTGCAGATGACCAAGAAGCGCACCGACGAAAAGGACACCGGCGAACCCGCCTTCAGCCCCGACGGTCGCTATATGTATTTTTCGGACGACGCGACGGCGGGCGACACGTTCCAATATTCCAAGGACGTCAATGGCCAGATCTACGTGATCAAGCGCCTCGACCGCGAGACGGGCGAGATCGAGACCATCGTCTCGGGCGCCGGCGGCGCCATCCGCCCCGCTCCCTCGCCCGACGGCAAGAGCCTCGCCTTCATCCGCCGCATCCGCGCCAAGACCGTGCTCATGCAGATGGACCTCGCCAGCGGCCGCATCACCCCGCTGACCGACATGCTCGACCGCGATATGCAGGAAACCTGGGCGGTGCACGGCGTCTATCCGCATCTCGCCTGGACCCCCGACAGTCGCTCGATCGTCTTCTGGGCCAAGGGCGGCATCCACCGCGTCGACACCGCCACCCGCGCCGTCAGCGAGATCCCCTTCCGCGTCACCGGCCAGCGCTGGGTCGCCGATGCGGTGCGTCACGACAAGCGCATCGGCCAGCCCAGCTTCGAGACCAGGGCGCTGCGCTTCACCACCATGAGCCCCGCCGGCGATGCCGTGATCTTCGAGGCGCTCGGCCGCCTTTATCGCCGCGACCTCTCGAGCGGCCAGACCCGTCCGCTGACCGCCGCCACCGACGCCTTCCAATCCTACCCGACATTCAGCCGCGACGGACGCCAGCTCGCCTGGGTCGAATGGGACGACGAGCAACTCTCGCGGCTCATGGTCGCCCGCGCCGACGGCAGCCGCGCCCGCGCCCTCGACCTCCCGCCCGGCCATTATGTCGAGCCCGCCTTCAGCCCCGATGGTCGCCACCTCGCCTATCGCCGCACCTCGGGCGGCTATGTCACCAGCCCGCTCTACAGCCGCGACACTGGGCTCTATCTCGCCAGCCTGTCGGGCGGCGCCCCCGAACGCATCTCGAAAAGCGGCACCAAGCCGCAATTCGGCCGCGACCCTAATCGTCTCTTCTTCCAAGCCAGCGAAGAGGAAAAGACCCTTCTGCGCTCGGTCCGCCTCGACACGCGCGAGACGCAGGATCATCTCTCGAGCGAATTCGCAGGCGACTTCAAGCTCTCGCCCGACGGCACCTTCATTGCCTGGACCGAGCGCTTCCAGACCTATGTCATGCCCTTCGCGCTCACGGGGCGCACCCTCGACGTCTCGCCCGGCGGCACCGCGCTGCCGCAAGCGAAAATCTCCAAGGATGTCGGCGACTGGGTGCATTGGTCCTCGGACGGCGACACGCTCTACTGGTCCGAAGGCCCGACCCTCTTCAGCCGCACGCTCGCCGAGATCGCCGATCTCGACGAGCCCGAGGATGAGGCCGATAGGATCGAGCCCACCCGCATCGCCGATCTCGCCATGACGGTCGATGCCGACCTCTCTTCCGACACCTATGTTCTCTCGGGCGCCCGGATCATCACCATGCGCGGCGACGAGGTTATCGAGGATGGCGCCGTCATGGTCGCCGACGGACGCATCGCCATGGTCGGCCCGCTCGCCGCCATGAGCTGGCCCGCCGACACCCGCGTCATCGATGTGTCGGGCAAGACCATCATCCCCGGCATGATCGATGCGCATTGGCACGGACCGATGGGCGCGGGCCTCACCATCCCGCAGCAGAATTGGAGCCACGCCGCCAGCCTCGCGCACGGCGTGACCACCGTCCACGACCCTTCCAACAACAGCTACACCGTCTTCGCGGCGGGCGAATATCAGCGTGCGGGCCGCATCATCGCCCCGCGCATTACCTCGACCGGCACCATCCTTTATGGCGCGACCACCGGCTTCACCGCCTCGATCGACAGCAAGGAGGATGCCCTTCGCCACCTGCGCCGCCTCAAGTCGCTCGGAGCCTGGTCGGTAAAGAGCTACAACCAGCCCCGCCGCGACCAGCGCCAGATGGTGCTCGAGGCCGCGCGCGAGGTCGGCATGGACGTCGTCCCTGAGGGCGGCAGCCTATTCCAGCACAATATGACCATGGTCGCGGATGGGCACACGACCATCGAACATGCGCTGCCGGTGCAGGTCATCTATGACGACGTCAAACAGTTCTGGGGCGGCAAGGAAGGCCCCGCCACCGCCTACACGCCGACCCTGAACGTCGCTTATGGCGGGCCGTGGGGCGAGATGTGGTGGTACCAGACCACCCCTGTCTGGGCCGATCCCGTCCTCAACAAATGGGTTCCTCGCGCCACCCTCGACGCCGCCGCCCGCCGCGGCACCTTCTTTCCCGAGGAAGAGAATAATCTCGAAAAGGTCGCGCAGGCCGCCGCGCAATTGAGCGATCTCGGCGTCCTCACCAACATCGGCGCCCACGGCCAGCGCGAGGGTCTCGGCGCGCATTGGGAAATCTGGAGCTATGCGCTGGGCGGCATGAGCAATCATGACGCGCTCAAAACCGCAACGATCAATCCGGCGCTGAGCCTCGGCCTCGCGCAGGACCTCGGCTCGATCGAACCGGGCAAGCTCGCCGACATGGTCATCCTCGATGCCGACCCGCTGGAAAATATCCGCAACTCGACGAGCGTCGCGATGGTGATGCAGGACGGCAAGCTCTACGACACCGATCTCCAGATCATCGCCGGCGGCACCGGCGGCCTAGACCCCTTCTGGTTCCAATCGGACGCGGGCAGTGCCTACACGATGAGCGCCAGCGAGGCCGAAGGCGTCCACCAGCATTAGGCCCGATTAACCACCCTCCCTTGAGGCCGCGCCCGTTACCGTTTAAGGGCGCGCCCGAGAGGATCGTCGGCGCGTCCACACGCGTTGGCGACAGGAGAGGACCAAGATGTCATCAAGCGAAACGCGGACCAATCGGCCTGCGCTGAAATTGCACGTTCCCGAACCGGCCTATCGTCCCGGCGATACGCCCGACTATTCGAACGTCACCGTCCCCGCCGCAGGCGAAGCGCCGCGCCCCGACAGCGCGTGCGACGACAAGGACACGATCCCGCTCACGACCCATCTCGTCCGCGTCCTCGACGATGACGGCAAGGCGGTCGGCCCGTGGGATCCCAAGCTCGATGTCGAAGTGCTGAAGAAGATCTACCGCGACATGGTTACGGTCCGCATCTTCGATGACCGTATGTATCGCGCCCAGCGACAGGGCAAGACCAGCTTCTACATGAAGTGTACCGGCGAGGAGGCGATCGCCACCAGCGCCGCTGCCGCGATGGACGCCGAGGACATCCACTTCCCGACCTATCGCCAGCAGGGACTGCTCGTAAGCCGCGGCTATCCGCTCGTGAAGATGATGTGCCAAATCTATTCGAACGCGGGCGATCATATGAAGGGCCGCCAGCTGCCGATCATGTATTCGGACAAGGAGAAGGGCTTTTTCTCCATCTCGGGCAATCTCGCCACGCAATTTCCGCAGGCGGTCGGCTGGGCCATGGCCAGCGCGATCAAGGGCGACAGCCGGATCGCGATGGGCTGGATCGGCGACGGTGCGACGGCGGAGGGCGACTTCCACGCCGCCATGACCTTCGCCTCGGTCTACCAGGCCCCCGTCATCCTCGCCTGCGTCAACAATCAGTGGGCGATCAGCTCGTTCAGCGGCATCGCGGGCGCCGAACAGGCCACATTCGCCAGCCGCGCCGTGGGCTATGGCATGGCGGGGCTGCGCGTCGACGGCAATGACGTGCTCGCCGTCTATGCCGCCGTCCGCTGGGCCGCCGAGCGCGCGCGCTCGAACAACGGCCCGACCTTCATCGAATTCTTCACCTACCGCGCCGAGGGCCATTCGACCTCGGATGATCCCACCGGCTACCGCCCCAAGGAAGAGAGCGAGGCCTGGCCGCTCGGTGATCCGATCCTGCGCCTCAAGCAGCACCTCGTCGGCCTCGGCGCATGGGATGACGCTCAGGACAAGGCGCTCGAGGAGGAAACCTCCGCCACCGTCCGCGCCGCGCAGAAGGAAGCTGAGAAATTGGGCGTCCTTTCCGAACAGGGTGACGAGGGCAAGGAGACGATGTTCGAGGACGTCTATGCCGACATGCCTTGGCATATCGCCGAACAGCGCGATGCCGCGCTGAAGGAGGGCGAATAATGGCCGTCATGAACATGATCCAGGCGCTCAACGATGCGCACAAGGTCGCCATGCGCGCCGATAACGACGTCGTCGTCTTCGGCGAGGATGCGGGCTATTTCGGCGGCGTCTTCCGCGTCACCGAGGGCCTCCAGAAGGAATTCGGCAAGACCCGCGCCTTCGACGCACCGATCAGCGAAAACGGCATCGCCGCCGTCGCAGTCGGGATGGCCGCTTATGGCCTCAAGCCCCTGATCGAGATCCAGTTCGCCGATTACATCTACCCCGCCTACGACCAGATCGTCAGCGAGGTCGCCAAGATGCGCTATCGCACGGCTGGCGAATGGACGATGCCGATGGTGATCCGCTCGCCTTATGGCGGCGGGATCTATGGCGGTCAGACGCACAGCCAGAGCCCCGAGAGTCTGTTCACCCACATCGCGGGGCTGAAGGTCGTGGTGCCGTCCAACCCCTATGACGCCAAGGGCCTGCTGCTCGCCGCCGTCGAGGATCCCGACCCCGTGATCTTCTTCGAGCCCAAGCGCATCTACAACGGTCCCTTCTCGGGCCATCACGACCAGCCGGTCGTGCCCTGGTCGAAGGCCGAGAACAGCGAGGTGCCCGAGGGCCATTATACCGTGCCGCTCGGCAAGGCGAACGTGGTCCGCGAAGGCGAGGCGCTCACCGTCCTCACCTATGGCACCATGGTCCATGTGACCGCGGCGGCGATGGAAGAAGCCGATGTCGATGCCGAGATCGTCGACCTGCGCACGCTGGTGCCGCTCGACATCGAGACGATCGAGGCGTCGGTGAAAAAGACCGGCCGCTGCCTCATCGTCCATGAAGCCCCGCGCACCTCGGGCTTCGGCGCCGAATTGTCAGCGCTGGTGACCGAACGCTGCTTCTATCATCTCGAAGCGCCGGTCGAGCGCGTGACGGGTTGGGACACCCCCTACCCGCATAGCTACGAATGGACCTATTTCCCGGGCCCCGCCCGCATCAAGACTGCATTGAAGAAAGTGATGGCCGACTGATGGGTACCTACAACTTCAAGCTCCCCGACATCGGCGAAGGCATCGCCGAGGCCGAGATCGTCGAATGGCACGTGAAGCTCGGCGACATGATCGAGGAAGACGCCCATCTCGCCGACATGATGACCGACAAGGCCACGGTGGAAATGGAAAGCCCCGTCGCCGGCAAGGTCGTGAAGCTGGCGGGCGAGGTCGGCGACATGATCGCCATCGGCTCGGTCCTCGTCGAGATCGAAACCGAGGGTGACGCGCCCAAGGCCGACGAGGCACCCGCCCCCGCCGCCGAGGAGGAAATGCCGCTCGGTGACGGCGCCGAAGAGCCGACCGAGGCGCAGGAAGAGCAAATTCCAGTCGTCGACAAGGCTGAGGCAGCCCCTGCCCCCACGCCCGAACCCGAAGTCCACGTCGAAGCGAAGGGCGACAAGGTCCTCGCCTCGCCGACCGTTCGCCAGCGCGCGCGCGACCTCGGCATCGACCTTGCGCAGGTCAAGACCACCTCAGATCGCGTCCGTCACGCCGATCTCGACGCCTACCTCCTCTACAATGGCGGCAGCGTCAGTCACGGCGGCTCGGCCCCGCGCGCCGACGAGACCATCAAGGTCGTCGGCATGCGCCGCAAGATCGCCGAGAATATGCAGGCGGCCAAGCGCAAGATCCCGCATTTCACGTTGGTCGACGAATTCGACATGACCGCGCTCGAGGAAACGCGCGCCATGATGAACAGGGATCGCGGGTCGAAGCCCAAGCTGACCGTCCTGCCCTTCCTCATCACCGCGATGGCCAAGGCACTGCCCGATTTCCCGATGCTCAACGCCACCTATGACGACGAGGCGAATATCATCACCCGATCGGGCGCGATGCATCTCGGCATGGCGGCGCAGACCGATGCGGGCCTCATGGTCCCCGTCATCAAGAACGCCGAAGCCAAGTCGGTGTGGCAGCTCGCATCCGAGATCAACCGCCTCGCTGAAGAAGCGCGCTCGGGCAAGATCGACCGCGCCGACCTCCAGGGCGCGACCATTTCGCTGTCGTCGCTCGGCCCGATGGGCGGCCTCGTCTCGACCCCCGTGATCAGCCCGCCGCAGGTGGCGATCATCGCGGTTAACAAGATGCAGGAACTGCCCGTCATCGAGGATGGCGAGATCGTCGCCAAGAAGAAGATGAACCTCTCGCTGTCATGCGACCACCGCGTCGTCGATGGCTGGGACGCAGCTAGCTTCCTCCAGCATCTTCGCAGCTTCATCGAAAACCCGATCCGGCTGCTCAGCGCCTGATGACAAACTGGCGTCCGGCCGCGCTGCTGTCGCTCGCAGCCCTCGCCACCATGCTGGGCGCCTATCTGGCCGGTGCGCCGCCGGGCCGCATCGCGGTCTATGGCGGTGCGCTGGCCGCCGGATGGTTGCTGCTCGGGCTCCGCAGGCTCTTGCCGCCGCTCCACGCCGCGTGGCTGCTGCTCGTCCCGATGCTCATCGCCTTACCGATGTTGACCGGGCCCGAGTTCGAGGGCGCGAGCCGATGGCTGCCGATCGGTCCCGTCCGCCTTCAGCCCGCGCTCATCCTGCTTCCGCTGCTCCTCGACGCGCCGCGCTCGAGGCTTCAGGCCATTGCTGTCCTCGTCTCGATGATCGCGCTCATCTTCCAGCCCGACTGGGGCACCTTCTTCGCCCTGGCCAGCGCACTGATCATTCTCGTGCCTTCCGAACGCCTTCGGGACCGTCTGATGGTCGCGGCGGCCTTGGCGCTGCTTGCCGTCCACCTCTCGACCGAGACCGCCACCACCGTGCGTTTCATCGAGAATGTGCTGACCGATTTACAGACATTCCCGCTCGGTTCGATCCTTGCTTATGGCGCAGCGCTCGTTCTTGGGGCTTGGGCTCTGGCCGAGGATCATGCGACATCGACCTCCCTTCAGCTTTTCTGGGGCGGCGCGCTGCTTGCTTCTCTCATCGGCCCCTACCCCACGCCTTTGCTGGGGCTGTCAGCCAGCGCCTTGCTGGGACTTTTCCTGTCGCTTCCGGCCAAAGACAGGGCAACATTCAAAGCCTAGCGGCTTCGAACGACCTCCACGCGTTCGCGCGCCATTTCTAGCGCTGCGTCATGCAACCGCTGCATCGGTTCGCCGTCGCGACCGCCAGCGAAGATCTCCTCGGTGGTCAGTCCCGCCTCGGCGAGGTCGGCGATAACGATCAGCAGGACTTCCTCGCGCGCATCGTCGCTCGTCACCTGGTGAAACTGGGCACTCATCGTTTCGGCAGGCATCGAAAAGCCTGCCGCCTCGATCAGCCCGAGCACCTTCTCGGCTTCCGACCCCGGCGGCGGCACGTCGCCCGACGCCCCGAAACGCGCCCGATAGTAGAGTTGGGCATCTCCCAGAGTGGCCAACGGCCATCCCTTGTCGGAAAAGTCGTACCTCGCCCCCGGCACGCTCGGCAGATAGCTTTCATATTGTACCCAATAGGCGCGGTCTACGACACGGTCCGCCCCCGCTTCCACGAAGACGTGAATTTCCGCATCGGCCACGGCCTTCAGATCGTAACGCACCGACCCGACTGGCACAGTACCGGCAGGCAGCCGGATCACCATTTCGGCGTATCGCGGCGAGATGACGGTTTCGGACACGAACCGCGCCGTGGCGGGACGCTCGCCGATATGCGGAACCGAGGAGTGGGTCGAGGCGCAGCCGCCAAGCAGCAATGCCGATGCGAACAGGGCAGGGCGAATGAACATCGCCCTGCCCTAGCTGCTGTGTTGCTGCAATCAAACAGCTTTCGACGGATGACCGATCAAGCGAATTCGCGGCTCGCGGCGATCCGGTCGATCTTCGCCTTGGCCTCGGCAATCGCTTCGGCGCGGCGTTCCTCGCTCATCGCAACGCCATTGGCGATGACGAATTCGGGCTCCAGCCCCATGAACTGGAAGATGGCGCGGACATAACTCTGATTATGCTCGAAGCTCGAGCCTTCCTCATAGACCCCGCCCGAGGCGATCATCACGATCACGCGCTTGTCGCGCAGCAACCCTTCGGGCCCCTTCTCGGTGTAGCGGAACGTCTCGCCCGCCACCGCGACCCGGTCGAACCAGGCCTTGAGCTGGCTCGGCACCGAAAAATTATATGTCGGGGCACCGATGACGATCGTGTCTGCGGCCTTGAGCTGCGCGACGAACGCATTCGCCTCAGGCCGCCCGACGAGGTGCGGGATGGGATCAGCGACGAGATCGAGACGATCCACCTTCTCGCCCGCCATCTTGCCCACCGCATAAGCCGTGAGCTCACGCGTCACGCTGGCCTGCCCTTGCGTCGAACTGTCGATATGAAGAATGGTCATCGGGGACTCGCTTTCTTGGTTCCTGTTTGATACCAAGACGCATATCGTGCCTGTGGGTTCCGCCCGCAAGACGGCACATTTCTGGGGATAAGGCACATGGATGTGACCACGCGACAAGTCGAAGCCGACGAGCCCGAGCTCGAACATCTCCATCTCGCGGGCTGCAAGAATGTCGCCCCCGTCCTCAACCGTGTCGGCGACAAATGGTCGATGCTGATCGTCATGGTGTTGGCCACCGGCAGCCGCCGCTTCAACGAATTGAAGCGCGAGGTGGACGGCATCTCGCAGCGCATGCTGACCCGGTCCCTGCGTGGCCTCGAGCGCGACGGCCTCGTCAATCGCGCCGTCACCCCCTCCATTCCGCCCCGGGTCGATTACGATCTCACCGAACTCGGCCGCTCGCTCACCGGCCCCGTGAAGGCACTCGGCGATTGGGCGATCGACCATATCGGATGCATTCGCGCCGCACAGGAGCGCTACGACGCCGCCGAGGACCGCTGATCGCCACCGCGATATTAACCAAGAATGGTGATTTTTTCGACTTTTCGAACGTTAAAGCCGTCGTTAAGCCGTTCCGGTGCAAGTCAGTCTTTACACCCTCATGCTGTTTCTCGTCGCGGGTCTCGCCGCGATCGTGATGTTCGTGCGCATCGGCGCCGAGCGCCATGCCGCGACCAGCTATCTGGCGAGCGCCCTCTTGTTCGGCGGTGTCGCGACTTGGTTGTTCGATGCCGGCGGCGACGGGCCGTGGACGCGCGCGGCCCTCTACATCATCGACCCGCTGGTCATCTGGGGGGTGGTGCAGGCGATCCGCCTCGCGCTCGGCGGTGAGCACTCGCCGCCGTGGATGCTGCGCCTGCTCTTCGCCGCCATCGCCGCCTCGCTCGGCCTCCTCCTCCTCGGCGCGTCGATCCGCGTCGAATATCTCCCCGCCATCACCGCGCAGGTTATCGTCTATCTCGACGGCATCCGTTTTCTTTGCCGCGCCAAGCCGGGGCGCATCCGCACCGGGCTGCTCGTCTCCATGGGCGTGATGACGCTGACCGCGCTCGTCCGCCTGCCCTTTTTCCCGACCCTGCTCGACGCCGGCCGCGCCTATCCGCTGTTCGACGCCGACTGGTTGCAAGGCTTCCTCCTCGTCACCACCAGCTTCGCGGTGCCGGCCGTCACCGGCTTCATCATCGCCGCGGTCATCCAGCGCCAACTCGGCATCTACCGCCACCAGTCGCAACATGACGAACTGACTGGCCTCCTCACCCGCCGCGCTTTTTCCGACAATGTGCGCGACCACCAACCCGGCTTCGGCGCCATCGTCCTCACCGACATCGACTTCTTCAAGGCTGTCAACGATCGCCACGGCCATGGTGTCGGCGACGATGTCATCCGCCTTTTTGCCGAGCTCCTGAACGCCGCGGCCCCCGTCGCCGGACGGTTCGGCGGCGAGGAGTTCGCCATCGCCCTGCCCGGCTATTCGCTGGCTCGCGCGGCCGAGGTCGCCGAATCCCTGCGCGCCGCCTTCGCCGCGGTCCGCCATAGCAGCTTCGCGCCCGACCAGCGGCTCAGCGCCAGTTTCGGCGTGGCCCCCTATTTCCGCCGGCGCCCGCTCGACACCAGCTATGCCGAGGCCGACCGCGCGCTCTACCGCGCCAAGAACATGGGCCGCAACGCGGTGTGCATCTTCGGCACCAACGAATTCGAGCGCGGCGCCGCCCAGAAGACCGCCTGAGCCGGCTGCCTGCCTTCTTGCGCGCGCCGTTCGAAAAGACTTGTAAAGCACGGCCACCCCGCTAGCCCCGCATCATGCCCAGCTGGCTCGCCATCCTCCTTGGTCTTCTCCTCCTCGCCGCCGGCGGCGAATTCCTCGTTCGCGGTACTGTCGGCCTTGCGCGCAAGCTCGGTATCTCGCCGCTGCTCGCGGGTCTCACCATCGTCGGCTTCGGCACGTCGGCGCCCGAATTGATGACCAGCATCCAGGCCGCCTTGTCGGGCGTCCCAGACATGGCGGTCGGCAATGTCATCGGCTCGAACATCGCCAACATCCTCCTGATCCTCGGCCTGTCCGCGATCATCACCCACATCCCGATCCTGCCGCGCGCCTTCTATCGCGACGGGGCGGCGATGAGCCTTGCCGCGATCATGATCGTCGTCGGCGCCTTCATCGGCGGCTTCGGGCGTGGTTTCGGCCTGCTCCTCGTCGCGCTGCTGATCGCCTATATCCTCACCGCCTATCTCACCGACCGCCGCGTCGCGGATGAGGAAAGCGCGCGCCATGAAAAGGCCGAGGGCCAGAAACCCCAGGCCCGCTCGGGCACGTTCCTCCTTCTTGTCATGGCGGCAGGCGGCATCGCCGGCGTCGTGTTCGGCGCCCAATTCCTGATCGACGGAGCTACCGCCATCGCCCGCGGCTGGGGCGTATCGGAGGCCGTCATCGGCCTCACCATCGTCGCCGCCGGCACGAGCCTGCCCGAACTGGTCGCCTGCGCTGCCGCCGCCATGAAGAAGGAGCCCGACGTCGCGCTCGGCAATATCGTCGGCAGCTGCATTTACAACGTCTTCGGCATTCTCGGCATCACCGCCGTCATCCAGCCCCTCGCCGTGCCGCCGCAGATCGCCGCCTTCGACATCTGGATGTTGCTCGGCACCACCGGCTTGCTCATGCTCTTCCTGCGCACCGGCTGGACCATCAAACGCTGGGAAGGCGCCGCCTTCCTCGCCGCTTATGCCGCCTATGTCGGCTGGCTGGCCATGGGCGCTGCTGGCGGCTAAGCCGCTTACCATGAGCATCGACACCGCCGCCTTGGCCGCGCTCGACGAGCGCCTGCGCTGGCTTGCCAGCTGGACCATTCACCACGCCAATCACATCCGCCCCAAGGCGGACGGGGTGAAGGTCGGCGGGCACCAGGCCAGCTCGGCCTCGATCAGCGCCATCATGGCCGCGCTCTATTTCGACGCCATGGACGAGAACGACCGGATCGCGGTCAAGCCGCACGCCGGCCCCATCCTCCACGCCATCCACTATCTCTTGGGCTCGCAGAGCCGCGAGAAACTCGAGAATTTCCGTGGCCTCGGCGGCGCGCAAAGCTATCCCAGCCGCACCAAAGACGTCATCCCCGTCGACTTTTCGACGGGCAGCGTGGGCCTCGGCGTCGCGATCACCCTCTTCTCCAGCCTGATGCAGGATTATCTCGTCGCCCATGGCCGCCTTGCCGAGGCCGACAAGGGCCGCTTCATCGCGCTGATCGGCGATGCCGAACTCGACGAGGGCAATATCTACGAGGCCATCATCGAGGGCGCCAAGCATGACGTCCGCAACCTGTGGTGGATCGTCGATTACAACCGCCAGAGCCTCGATGCGACCAGCGCAGACAGGATGTTCGAGCGGTTCGACGACATTTTTTCCGCCTGCGGCTGGCGCACCGTCGAATTGCGTTTCGGCAAGAAGCTGACCGAGGCGCTCGGTGCCAAGGGCGGCAAGGCGGTGCGCGACTGGCTCGAAGCGCTCCCCAACGCCGACTTCGCCGCGCTCCATTATCAGGGCGGCGCGGCGTGGCGCCAGCGCCTGTCCGATGATCTTGGCAAGAAAGCCACGGCCTTCCTCGCCGCGCACGAGGACGACGAGCAGCTCGGCGAATTGATGACCGACCTCGGCGGCCATTGCATGGAAACGCTCACTCATGCCTTTGCCGAGGCTAAGAAGGACGACGTGCCGACCTTCTTCATCGCCTGGACCGTGAAAGGCTTCGGCCTGCCTTTCGCAGGGCACAAGGACAATCACGCTGGGCTGATGAACCCGACGCAGATCCAGGCGTGGCGCGATGATCTCGGCATCGCCGAAGGTGAGGAATGGGCCCCGCTTGCAGGCCTGTCCGACAATATGGCCCCCAAGGTCGAAGCACTGCTCGAGGCCGCCCGCATCAAGCGCGACAAGCGCCCGCGTAGTTTCGGCTCGGTCCCCATCCCCACCCTTCCCGCCCCCGAGGGCGAGGAGCAATCGACGCAGGCCGCCTTTGGCCGCATCCTCATGGACCTGTCTAAGGCAGGCGGGGAGCTCGCCGACCGGATCGTCACCACCTCGCCCGACGTCACCGTCTCGACCAACCTCGGGGCCTGGGTGAACAGCCGCGGCCTGTTCAAGCGCCGCGAGATGGAAGACGTTTTCGCCAAGGCCAAGATCCCCAGCGCGCAGAAATGGGGTGCCACCGACCAGGGGCAGCATATCGAGCTCGGCATCGCCGAATCCAACCTCTTCCTCATGCTCGCCGCCGCCGGTCTCACCGGCGATCATTGGCACGAGCGCCTGTTCCCCATCGGCACGCTCTACGACCCTTTCATCGCGCGCGGCCTCGATAGCCTCAACTACGGCTGCTATCAGGACGCCCGCTTCCTGCT
Source organism: Sphingomicrobium arenosum (assembly GCF_026157085.1). NCBI lineage: Bacteria > Pseudomonadati > Pseudomonadota > Alphaproteobacteria > Sphingomonadales > Sphingomicrobiaceae > Sphingomicrobium > Sphingomicrobium arenosum. Next base: position 63,865 of record NZ_JANPVN010000001.1, on the reverse strand, counting down.
CGTCGCCACGCCGTCGGGCCTGACGCTGGGCCCCGAGGGCGGCGCGCACCAGTCGATCAACCCGCCGCTGATCGCCATGGGCCAGCCCGGCCTCCGTCATTACGAACCCGCCTTCGCCGACGAACTTGCCGCGATGATGGAGCACGCCTTCCGCCTCATCGACGACCCCGATGGCGAAAGCACCTATCTCCGCCTCTCCACCCGCCCGGTCGAACAGGTCGCGCGCGCCGATGACGACTGGAAAGACGGTGCGCTCCAAGGCGCCTATTGGCTGCGCGAGCCCGCGGACGGCGCCGAGGCCGCCATCATCGCCATGGGCGCGCTGATGCCCGAAGCGCTCGCCGCTCATGAGGAACTGTCCGCCGACATCCCCGGCCTCGGCCTCCTCGCCGTCACCTCGCCCGACCTCCTCCACCGCGGCTGGACAGCGGCGCAGGCCGCCCGCTGGCAGGGCTCCCGCACCCCGAGCCACATCGAGACGCTTCTGTCGCGCCTCGACCAGCGTGCCGGCCTTGTCACCCTGTGCGATGCCGCGCCCGCTTCGCTGTCCTGGCTCGGCGGCGTCCTCGGCCAGCGTGTCGCCCCGCTGGGCGTCGAGCGTTTTGGCCAGACCGGCAACCTCGCCGATCTCTACGCTACCTACCGGCTCGACGGAAAAGCGATCACCGAGGCGATGGCCGAGATTCTCCTCACTTGATCTTAACCCTCTCGGCTTAATCGCGATTCTCATGAACCGTACGCCCGACATGCTCGACCAGAGCCTTGCCCACGAAATCGAGGAAGCGCGCAAGCTTCTCGAGATCATGGGCGATGACCTCGCCGCCGATCTCGACGTCATTACAAAGCATTGCACGAGCCTGCAGACGATCGACATCGTGATGCAGATTCTCGGCCATATCGCCAATGTCGTGCGCTCGACCGACCGCAAGGGCACCGTCGATGGCATCGGTATGCACGATCTCAAGATGAAGCTCCTGCCCGCCGCCCTCGATTCCGAGCGCCGCGCCGCAGCCGCTTGCGAGAAGGCTGCCTAGCCCCTAGGCCCTTCTTCCATGGCAGGACGATTTTTCGATCAATGGTCGGTGGGCGACGTCGTCGCGCATCCCATCACGCGCACGGTGACCGAGACCGACAATCTCCTCATCACCACCCTCACCCACAATCCGCAGCCGCTGCACCTCGATCACGAGGCCGCCGCCGACACCGAATTCGGCAAACCGCTCGTCAACAGCTGCTTCACCTTCAGCCTCGCGGTCGGCATTTCGGTGGGAGAGACCACCTTAAGCACGCTCGTCGCCAATCTCGGCTATGACGAACTGAAATTCCCCAAACCCGTCTTCGTCGGCGACACGCTGCGCATCGAAAGCGAATGCCTTGCCCTGCGCGAATCAAAGTCGCGCCCCGGTGCGGGCATCGTCACCTGGGAACATCGCGCCTTCAACCAGCGCGATGAGCTCGTCTTGTCCTTCAAGCGTTCCGCGCTCCTCAAGAAGTTCGCGTAAATGACCGATCTCCCCCCGCCGCGCAGCTGGCTGTTCGTTCCTGCCGACAGCGAAAAGAAGGTCGCCAAGGCGCTCGACAGCGAAGCCGACGCGATCATCTTCGATCTTGAGGACAGCGTCGCCCCTGCCGCCAAGAGCTACGCCCGCGACCTGTTGAAGGAACTCGGCCCCCGCGATGGCGGCCCGCGCTGGTGGGTCCGCATCAACCCGATGTTCGCGCCCGAACATCGCGAAGACCTCAAGCTCTTCTCCAAGGCCGCGTTCGAAGGCATCGTCCTGCCCAAGGCCGAGAGCGAGGATGACCTTACGCATCTCGCCCATTCGACCGGCTCGATTCCCATCCACGCCATCGTCACCGAGACGCCCGCCAGCCTGTTCGCGCTGGGCAGCTACAAGGGCACGCAAGCCCCGCTCGCCGCGATGAGCTGGGGCGCCGAGGACTTGTCCGCCGCGCTCGGCGCGCGCTCCAAATATGACCGCGACGGCAAGCTCGCCTTCACCTACCAGCTCGCCCGCTCGCTCTGCCTTGCAGGCGCGGTCGCCGCCGGTGCGCAGCCGGTCGACGGCGTCTATACCGATTTCCGCAACGATGACGGCCTCAAGGAAGAAGCGCGCGCCGCCGCGTCCGAGGGCTTCACCGGCAAGCTCGCCATCCACCCCGCACAGGTGCCGATCATCAATGCCGCCTTCACGCCGTCCGATACCGAGGTCGCGCGCGCCAAGGCCATCATCGACGCCTTTGCGGCCAACCCGGATGCCGGGGTGCTCGATGTCGGCGGGCGCATGGTAGACCGCCCACACCTACTCCAAGCCAAGTCGCTTATCGCCCGCGCCAAGCGGTGAAGCGCGCCGCGTCGATCGTCGTCGGCCTTGCGCTGATCCTCGCTGCGGTCCTCGCGGTCCAGATCGCACGACTGCCCGCCGTTCCGCTGCCCGAAACCAAGAGCGCGTTCGACCCGATCGCCTTTTTCGAGGGCGGCAGTCGGGGGACAGGCACGATCTCTCTCGTCACGGGCCAGACCCGCGCGCTTCGCGTCGAAAGCATGGGGCTGCCTCAGGACGACGGCGCGCTCTGGCTCGAGCAGCGCATCTTCGAGGAAGGCAAAGCCCCACGCAAGCGGCTGTGGATCCTGCGTCCGCTGGGCGATGGTCGTTTTGGCGGCTCGCTGACCGATGCTACCGGCCCCGTGACCGCACGGGTCGCGGGCAATCGCATGACCATCGCCTATGACGCGCGCGGCGACGTGCGTATCGAACAGGAGCTGGCGCTGGCCCCCGACGGCACCGTCCGCAATCGCCTCGACGTCTATAAATGGGGCTTGAATGTCGCGCGCTTGGACGAAAGAATACACCCCGATTGAGGCCTGCTTTCCGGGCCCGGGGGAGGATTTTCACATGAGCAGCGAGACCAAGCCTTGGTCGATGGCCAAGGTCGTCACCGCATCGTCGGCGGGCACCGCCTTCGAATGGTACGATTTCTTCATCTTCGGCGCGCTCGCCAGCACCATCGGGCAGGTCTTCTTCGCCGGTCTTGGGGAAACGGCAGGCGTCATCGCTGCGCTCGGCCTGTTCGCCGCCGGCTTCGCCTTCCGTCCGCTGGGCGCGATCATCTTCGGCGCGATGGGCGACCGCGTGGGGCGCAAGGCGACCTTCCTCACTACCGTCAGCCTGATGGGCGGCGCGACCTTCGCCATCGGCCTCCTGCCGACCTATGCGACCGCGGGCATCATCGCCCCCATCCTCCTCATCATCCTGCGCATCTGCCAGGGCACCGCCTTGGGCGGCGAATATGGCGGCGCGGCCATCTATGTCGCCGAACATGCCGATGACAACAAGCGCGGCGCCGCGACAGGCTGGATTCAGTCGTCCGCCGCCTTCGGCCTCGTCGCCGCGCTGCTCGTCATCTATTTCACCCGCACCACGGTGGGCGAAGAAGCCTTCCTCGAATGGGGCTGGCGCGTGCCCTTCCTCGTGTCGGTCCTCCTGCTGCTCATCAGCGTGTGGATGCGTCTCAAGCTCTCCGAAAGCCCCGCCTTTAAGAAGCTCCAGGAAGCGGGCGAAGTCACCAAGACCCCGCTGCGCGAAGCCTTCGCCGAGAAGGAGTCGCTCAAGCAGGTACTCACGGCCTTCTTCGCCTTCATGGCCGCACAGGGCGCGCTTTGGTATTGCGCCTTCTTCTACGTCCAGGTCTTCCTCGAACGAAATCTCGGCCTGCCGGGCGCGGAAGTGAACTGGATCATCCTCATCGTCACGCTCGTCTCCGCGCCGCTCTATGTCTTCTTCGGCTGGTTGTCGGACAAGGTGGGGCGCAAGCCCGTCATGGTCGGCGGCATGCTGCTCGGCCTGATCGCCTTCTGGCCCGGCTTCCACGCCATTACCGAGGCGGTGAATCCCCGCCTCGCCGCCGCGCAGGAAGCGACCCCTGCCGTGATCGAGACCGACCTTGCCACCTGCTCGGTCCAGTTCGATCTCATCGGCAAGGCCGAATTCACCAGCCCCTGCGACATCGCCGCCAAGACGCTGTCGGCCAAGGGCATCGGCTATAGCAAGGTTGCGAGCGAGGACGGCAGTACTGCCGTTCGCCTCGGCGACAATCGCGTCGCGGTCACCGACACTGGCGATGCTATCGCCCCCGCGCTCGAGGCCGCCGGCTATCCCTTGAGCGCCGACCCCGACGAGATCGACCAGCCGACGCTCTACTTCTGGCTGATCGTCTTCACCGTCGCCGCCACCGCGCTCTACGGCCCGCAGGCCGCCGCGCTGGTCGAGATGTTCCCGACGCGCACGCGCTACACCGCGATGAGCCTGCCCTATCATATCGGCACCGGCTGGGTCGGCGGCTTCCTGCCCGTCACCGCCTTCGCCATCGTCGCGGCCACGGGCAACATCTACGCTGGCCTCTGGTACCCGCTCTTCTTCATTGGGCTCAGCGTCATCTGCGCGCTATTGTTCTGGAAGGAAAGGCACGGCCAGCCTCTCCACTAGGAGAGGCCAAGAGCGCCGTGCCTTGCTCCACTAAGGCCGTATCGGGTGCGCAGCGCGCTCAGCGCTCGTTGCGCACCCAGATGCTGCTCGACCATGCCGGGATGGATAGTACCGTGCCCTTGGCAAGCGGACCGCGCACGATCACGGGCGATGCGGCGGGCCCATAGGCCAACAGTGCCGGATCTTCCATCGGTCGCTGGAACCAGACGCCTTCGCCCGGCACGTCGCCAAGCGTGATCTCGACCGGCTCGGCACTGTAATTCTGCGCCACGAACACGGCGTTTCCGTCCTGCTCGCGCACGAAGCTGAAGACCTTCGCCTCGTCCGAATTCTTCACATGCACCATCTCGCCGCCCCACGGCGCATTGTGCAGCGCGGGGTTCTCGTCGCGAAAGGCGATCCAGCTGGCAAACAGATCGGCATTGGGGTGCGCGCGCCAGTCGATCGGATCCTTCTCGAAAAACTCGAGCCGCTTGTTCAGCCCCGCTTCCTGCCCGTTGTAGATAAGGGGGATGCCTTCCGAGGTGAACATCAGCACGAAGGCATTGGGGAGCGCCGGGCCCATGCGCTCATAGGCCGTCCCCGCCCATGCATTTTCGTCATGGTTGGAAGTGAAGATCATCCGCTGCGCGCCCTTGGGCCAAAGCGAGGCATGCTCCGAATAGAAGCCATAGAGCCCCGTCGCATCGGCCTCGCCATGCCCGATCTTCTCGAGCGCCTTGGCCCAATCCCAGGCATAGCTCGCATCGAAGCTATAATCGTGCAGGTCGCGCTGGCCGAATTCGCCGAGCATCCACATCGGCTTGATCGCCTCCAGCTCGGTTCGGGTTGCTTCCCAGAAATCGGGCGGCATATAGCCCGCCACATCAGCGCGGAAACCATCGATGTCGGTCTCGCGCACCCAATATTTCATCGCATCGGTCATCGCGCGGCGCATCGCCATGTTCGAATAATCGAGGTCGATGATGTCGGTCCAATCCCAATAGGGCGTCGACACGAACTCGCCCTTCCAATTCGTCTCGTACCAGTCGGGATGCTCGCTGGCCCACGGATGGTCCCACGCCGTATGATTGCCGACCCAGTCGAGGATGACCTTCATCCCCCGCGCATGGGCGGCATCGACGAAGGCCTTGAAGTCCTCCATCGACCCCAACTCCTCGCGCACCGCGGTATAATCGGTGATCGAATAGGGACTGCCGAGCGTGCCCTTGCGATTGACCTCGCCGATGGGCTGCACGGGCATCAACCACAGGATATCGACCCCCAGCGCATCGAGCCGGTCGAGCTCGCCCATCGCCGCACGCAGCGTCCCCTTGGGCGTGAACTGGCGCGTGTTGATCTGGTAGATGACCGCATCGCGCGACCAGTCGACATGCTCGCGCCCCATATAAGCGGGCGCGGTGCCGGTGTCGGCAGGATGCGCGAGCGCGGCGGCGGGCATCATCAGCGCCGCCGCGACCAGAGAGGAAAGACGGTGACGCATGATGAACGCTCCTATGCTCTGAGGGCGGCCGCGGCCTTGGCTTTCTCGGCGACCTTCGCGAGGTCGGTCTCGCCCTTAGGCAGGATCCAGCTACCCCCCACGCACATCACCGCGTCATGTGCCAGCCAAGCGGCCGCCGTGTTCTCGCGAATGCCGCCGGTGGGGCAGAATTTGGCCATTTGCAGCGGCGCCGAGATCGCCTTCAGCGCTGGCAGCCCGCCATTGGCCTCGGCGGGGAAGAATTTGAACCGCTCCAGCCCCATGTCCAATCCGCGCATGATCTCGCTCGCGGTCGCCACGCCGGGGAGCAGCGGCACCTGCTTGTCCGATGCCGCGCGCACGACCCAGTCGGTCAGCCCCGGCGAAACGATGAATTCGGCGCCATAATCGACCGCCTCGTAGAGCATCACCGGGTTCAAGACCGTGCCCGCCCCGACGATCGCGCCCTCGACCTTGCTCATCGCCTCCATCGCCTCCAATGCGCCCTCGGTACGCAGCGTCACCTCGATGACGGGCAGGCCATTCTCGACCAGCGTTTCGGCCAGCGCGACCGGATCGGGCCCGCCTTCCTCCAGCACGAGCACGGGAATGACGGGGGCGAGCCCCATGATGTCGTCGATGGTCATGAATGTTCCTTCGCGAAAGCCACCGCGGCGCCGTAAAGGCCGGGCTGCGGATGGGTGACGAGCTTGACGGGGATATTCTGCATGCGCCGCTCGAAGCGGCCCTTGGCGATGAAGCGCCCGGCAAAGCCCGAACGCTCGAACCGGTCGCGCAGCCGGAAACCGAGCCCGCCTGCGAGCACGACGGCATTGGCGCCATGCGCCAGCGCCAGGTCGCCCGACACCGCGCCGAGCGATAGGAAAAAGCGATCGAGCGCGGCCGCCGCCAGCGCGTCCGAGCCTTCCATCGCGCGGGTCCACAGTTCGATATCGTCGATCTCGTGCACCGCCTTGCCCTCGATCGCGCCCAGCGCTTCGTAGATGTTTACCAGCCCCGAACCGCAAGCGATCCGCTCGATCGACACGCGGACATAGCGCTTCCTGAGCCGCTGCAGAATGCGGTCCTCGAGGCTGTCGAGCGGCGCCCAATCGACATGCCCGCCCTCGGTGGCGATGACATGATTATGCCCGTCTGGGGTCTTCAGCACCTGCGCGACGCCGAGCCCCGTGCCCGGCCCGACGATGCTGGTCACGCCATGGCGCGGGAACGGCCCCCCGGGCCCGGTAACATGGAGAAAATCCTCATCGCCTAATTCGCCGACCGCATGGCCGATCGCGGCGAAATCGTTGACGATGGTGAAATTGTCGACGCCCAGTTTCTCCTGCGCCAGCGCCGGGCGGATCACCCACGGATTGTTGGTGAGCTTCAAGACTTCGCCATCTACCGGCCCCGCGAAGGCGATCGACAGATCCTTTGGCTCGGGCCCCGCATTGATCTCGCAAAAATGGCGCCAAGCGGTCTGGAAGCTGGCATGATCGTTGGTGCCGAGCGTCACCGGCTCGGACAGCGACAGGACGTGCGTCCCCTCGATCTCGGCGATGGCGAAACGGGCGTGGGTGCCGCCGACATCGGCAACGGCGATGGTACGGCTCACAGCGAGGCCTCCATGGCATGAAGCATGGCCGATCCGCCCTTTTCGGCTTCATCGGCGTGATAACGGAACAGCGCGAACAGTTCGCGCCCGGTGCCAACGGGCTGCGGCGGCGCCTCGGCGGCCTCGCGCGCGGACAGATCGGCGTCGGTCGACAGCGCCCCCGTCTCGGCACAGACCCGCACGACATCGCCATCGCGGAGGAAGGCGAGCGGTCCGCCGCCCAGCGCCTCGGGCGAACAATGGATGGCGGCCGGCACCTTGCCCGACGCCCCGCTCATCCGCCCGTCGGTGACCAGCGCGACCTTGTGGCCGCGATCCTGCAGCACGCCCAAGGGCGGGGTCAGCTTGTGCAATTCGGGCATGCCGTTGGCGCGCGGTCCCTGGAAGCGCACGACGACGACGACGTCCTTGTCCATTTCGCCCGCCTCGAACGCATCGACGACGCTCTTCTGATCGGCGAAGATCCGGCACGGTGCTTCGATCGTCCAGCGCTCGCGCTCGACCGCGCTGGTCTTGAAACAGGCCCGCCCGAGATTGCCGCTCAAGAGCCGCATTCCCCCATCGGGCTGGAACGGATCGCTCGCCGGGCGCAGCATCGTGTCATTGTTTGACGCCGTCACCGCTTCCCAGCGCACCCCTTCGCCATCCTCGACCGGGTTGGTCGCATAAGCCGCGAACTCATCCGCACCGGCCGCCTCATGGTCATGCACCAGCCCCGCCTCGCGCAGCGTATGCGTGACGAAGGCCATGCCGCCCGCGTGATGGAAGTCGTTCGTGTCGCCCGACCCATTGGGATAGACCCGCGCGATCAGCGGCACCGCATGGCTGATGTCGGCAAGGTCGGTCCAGTCGAAGACGATCCCCGCCGCGCGCGCGATGGCGGGCAGATGGATCATGTGGTTGGTCGAGCCGCCCGTCGCCATCAGGCCGACCGCCGCATTGACGATGGCGCGCTCATCGACCGTGTCGCACAGCCGCTTCTTGGCCTTGGCAAGTTCGGCAATGCGATGCGTCGCCGCGCGCGTGAGGTTCTGGCGAAGCTTCGTGCCCGGATTGGCAAAGGCCGCCCCCGGCACGTGCAGCCCCATCATCTCCATCATCATCTGGTTGGAGTTGGCGGTGCCATAGAAGGTGCAGGTACCCTGCCCATGATAGCTCGCGCTCTCCGCCGCCAACAACTCTTCCTTGGTCGCCTTACCCTCGGCATAAAGCTGGCGCACGCGCTGCTTTTCCTTGTTGGCAAGGCCGCTCGGCATCGGGCCCGCGGGCACCAGCAGCACGGGCAAATGCCCGAAGCGCAGCGCACCGATCAGCAGTCCTGGTACGATCTTGTCGCAGATGCCGAGCATCGCCACGCCCTCGAACATCCCGTGGCTCAGCGCGATCCCCGCGCCCATCGCGATATTGTCGCGGCTGAACAGCGACAGGTCCATGCCTGGCTGGCCCTGCGTCACCCCGTCGCACATCGCCGGCACCCCGCCCGCGACCTGCGCCGTGGCACCGGCCTCGCGCGCCCAGACCTTCATCTGCTCGGGATAGCGATAATAAGGCGCATGCGCGCTCAGCATATCGTTGAACGCCGTGATGATGCCGATATTGGGCCCCGAGAAGGTGCGGATCGCCTTCTTGTCGTCACCCGCCGCGGCAAAGCCATGCGCGAAATTGCCGCATGACAGGCGCGCGCGGTCGATGCCACGCTCGCCTTCCTCGTCCATCAGCTGGAGATAGGCCGCGCGGCTCTTCGCGCTCCGCTCGCGGATGCGATCGGTGACGGCGGCAATGCGGGGGTCGAGGGTCGCCATGATGGCTCCTTTAAGGTGCCCAGTGAATGTCGATGGGGAATTCGGATTCGGCGAGCACGCGCACGATCGGCAGCTTGGACGACTGCCCGTCCTCCAGCCCGGCTTCGAGGATGTCGCGCTTCTCCTGCCCCGTGATCGTCACGATGATCGTGCGCGCCTGGAGGATACCAGCGCGCGTCAGCGTCACGCGATCCACGGGCGCCTCGGGCGGCATGGGGTCGGGATGCACGCCGATCGCCAGATTCGCCTTGGGCGCATCCAATGCGCTGTCGAGGTCGGGACCGGGGAAGATCGAGGCGGTATGCCCGTCGGTCCCCATACCAAGCCAGACGAGATCGGGCGGCCACTTCAAATCCTTCAGCCGCGCGTTCGCCGCATGACCCGCCATCACATAATCGTCGGTATCGGTGACGATCGGATAGATGCGCGCGCCGGTGGAGATCATCGCCTGCGCGATGGCGCGGATGTTGGACAGTTCATTGTCGACCGGCACCAGCCGATCATCGCCGGGGATGATCGTCACGCGCTTCCACGGCAGCTTCTTTTCCGCCAACCGCTCCCACACCGCCTTGGGCGTCGAGCCACCGGGAAAGGCCAGCAACGCTTCGCCGCGCGCGTCAATCGCGCTTTCGACGATGAAGCCGATGTCGCCTGCCACCGCGTCGGCCATTTCCTCGCGGTCGTCATAGTCCCACCATTCGGCCTCAATCATTCCACTGCCTTCCGTCTTTCTTCATGCGCTCTGCCGAGGACTTGGGCCCCCAGCCTCCGGCTTCGTAAATTTCGGGTGTCATGCCCGCTTCCATCCAGCTGGCACGCAGCCGGTCGATATAGGTCCATTGCGCCTCGATCTCGTCGCGCCGCACGAACAGCGTGGGATCGCCCTCGATGAGGTCGAGCAGCAGTCGCTCATAGGCGATCCGCCGCCGATAATCAGAGAACGCCCCGTCCAACGTCACATCCAAGGGCACTTCGCGCAGCCCCATGCCGCCGCGGTCCAGCCCCGGCGTCTTGGTCATCAGCTTCAATCGGATATTCTCGGTCGGCTGGATCGAGATGATGAGCTCGTTGGGCTGCGGCACCGCATTGACGTTGGAAAAGATCGAATGCGGCACGCATTTGAACTGGATGAGGATCTCGGTCTTGCGCGTCGCCAGCCGCTTGCCGTGCCTCAGGTAGAACGGCACTCCCGACCAGCGCCAATTGTCGACATGCGCGCGCAGCGCGATGAAGGTCTCGGTATCGCTTTTCTCGCCCAATTCGTCGGCATAGGCGCGCATCGCCTCGCCCTTCATCTCGCCCTCGCCATATTGGCCGAGGATGACATTGTCGGGCGCATCGGCGGGCAGGATGGGGCGCAGCGCCTTCAGCACCTTCACCTTTTCGGCGCGCACCGCCTCGGGATCGTAATCGGCGGGCGGCTCCATCGCCACCAGCGCGAGCAATTGCAGCATATGGTTCTGGAGCATGTCGCGGCTCGCGCCCGCATCGTCATAATAGCCCGCGCGCCCCTCGAGCCCCACTTCCTCAGCGACGCTGATCTGGACGTGGTCGATATGACCTGCATTCCACACCGGTTCGAGCAATGAATTGGCAAAGCGCAGCGCGAGCACATTCTGCACCGTTTCCTTGCCGAGATAATGGTCGAGCCGGAATATCCGCTCTTCGGGGAAGGCCGCGGCGACCGCGTCGTTGATCTTCTGCGACGAGGGCAAATCGGTGCCGATGGGCTTTTCGAGCGCCAGCCGCACGCTCGGCCCGGCCAGTCCGACGCGCTCGAGATTCTCGATCACCGTCGTGAACAGCGAGGGCGCGGTCGACAGGAAGATCGCGACCCCCTTGTCGATATGGATCTTCGCGGCCAGCTCGTCATAGCCCTCGGGGGTCGTCGCATCGACCGGCAGATAAGAGAGCCGCGCCGCGAACTTGCGCGCCGTGATCTCATTATAGAAATCGGCCGGCAGCCGTGCCCGCAGCGCCTCGATCGCGGTCTCGCGGAATTCCTCGTCCGACAATTCGCTGCGCGCCGTGCCGATGATCGACACGTCCTCGGGCAGCAGCTTGTCGGCATAGAGCCCATAGAGCGAGGGAAGCAGCATGCGGCGCGACAAATCGCCGGTCGCGCCGAACAGGAGAAGGGTCGAGGCCTTTTCGCTCAAGAGGTCATCCTTGTGCCGGTTACGGATCATCTAGCGGTGGGAACGTTCACACAGCAAAGCCTCCCTGCCACCTCGTGGCAGCGCTGGAAACCCCCTGTTCGTTCCCGAGACGCTACGCCTTACTGTGCTTCGAAGTGAAGCGCAAAGCCTCCGCCAGCCCGCATGCCCACCGTCAGCCATTCGAGATCCGATGGCACGGCTTCACCCTTGGGGACGAACATGTTGAAGCGGGTCGGCCCATCGAAATGCGCGTCGGGTGCATCGAGCCAGGCGTGCATTACATAGTCTTTGTCGGGGTCGAGGAAGTCGAGCGGAAGGCGCACGATGCGCTCTTCCTCATTGGTGCCGCCACCGACGAACCAGTCCTCGCTATCGGCATCCTTGCGCGCGGTGACGACATAATCGCCCACCTCGCCCATCAGCACGCGGCTGTCCGCCCAATCGGCGGGCACGCGCTTGATGAACTCGAACGCCTGGGGATGCTCGGCATAATGTTCGGGCAGGTCGGCCACCATCTGCAGGGGCGAATAGACCAGCACATATTCGGCAAGGTTGCGCGCCTGCGTCATCTGCAGCGGCTGCCCGCGCCCCTCGAGGCTGACGATCCCCGGCGTATAATCCATCGGGCTCGACAGGAGCCGCGTGAATACCATCGTCGGCACATGATCGGGGCCATTGGGCGGAGCGCCCCAGGCATTGAACTCCATCCCGCGCGCGCCCTCGCGCGTCACCCAGTTGGGATAGGTGCGCCGCAACCCCGTATCCTTCACCGGCTCGTGCGGGTTGATGACGATGTGCCGCTTGGCCGCCTCGGTGACGACCTTGAGATGGTGGCGCTGCATCACCTGGCTTTCGGTGCATTCGCGCGTTTCGCGTCCGTCCTCGTGCACGTAGCGAAGGTTGCAGGCGTCGGTGACATAGCCCGACTTGATCGCCCCCACCCCGCGCGCCTGCATGAGATCGAGCCCGGCCTCGAGCTGCGCCTCGTAATTGCCGACATCGCCCGACGTCTCGTGATGCCCGACGATGGGCACGCCCTTCTCGGCGGCATAGCGCGCCAGGTCCTCGAAGTCGTAATCGGGATAGGCCTCGGTGAAGCTGAATTCGGCCCCGTTGAAGAACCAATTGCCGTCCCAGCCCAGATTCCAGCCTTCGACCAGCACACCCTCAAATCCATGTTCGGCGGCAAAATCGATGTAGCGCTTCACATTGGCGGTGGTGGCGCCATGTTTCGCGCCCGACCCCCAACTTTCCTCGTCGAGGTGCAGGCTCCACCAGACCCCGACATATTTGTGCGGGGTGAACCAGCTCATGTCGCCAAGCTTGTTGGGCTCGTTAAGGTTCAAGATGATATCGCTGTTTGCCAGCCCCGCCGCATCGTCGGCGATCGTCAGCGTCCGCCACGGCGTCGAAAAACCGTTGGCGCGCTCGACCCGCGCGGCGCTCGATCCCGTCGGCGCCAGCGTGACGCGAAAATTCGTCCCCGTCGTGCGCTTGACCCACATGCCGGCAAAGTCGACCAGCGCCGCCTCGTGAATCGCCACATGGGTGCCGCCCGCCAGCTTTACCGTAAAGGGCGTATGCACCATCGAGACGCCCGAGATTGGCGTTTCCTCGTAGAGATATTCGTAGCGGTTCCACTCGCCCGCCGGGATCCACCAAGCCGTGCCGTCGTCTGCAAAATTAAACTCGGTCAGCTCGTCCGCGATGCGGATCGTCTCGCCCAGCGAGGCATGCTCGAAGTCATAGCGAAACCCCACGCCGTCATCGAAGACGCGAAAGGTGACGCCGAACTCGCGGCGCTCCTCGCTGTCCTCGCGGAACGTCACCGACAGCTGGTTGTGGGCATCGCGCACGAAGCGCTTCTCGCCCCACGGCTGCTCCCACGTCTCGTCATGGCTTCCCGTCGCTGCCGCGACGATTCCCAGCCGCCGCTCGAGCTTGTCCTGATCGGCCATCAGGAACCCCAGCCGGCTGTCGGCGATCACCGCTGCGCCGTCGAGCTCCACGCGATAAAAGGGCCGCCCCTCGCCATTGACGTCGACCGTCAGCACCAAGCGCCCGTCGGGCGACGTCACCACCTCCTCGGCCAGTGCGGTCGAGGGAAGCGCGACTAACGCGGCGGCGAGCCCGAGGGCGAGGCGTTGGATCATTGGGTCTCCACGATGAGGGCGGAAAATGCAGCGAGCTCGCGCTGGTCGGGGGCGACATCGCCGGTTGCCAGCAGCACCGAACCGCTGACCTCGGGCAGCGCCAGCGGCGCCGCCGTCAGGTTGAAATAACAGGCGATCCGATGTCCCGCGTGGCGCCGTTCGAAAGCGAGCAGGTCGCCGCCCTCGTCGATCACCTCGACTTCACCGCAGCGCAGCGCCTCATGCGCGTTGCGCAAGGCAATTACCTTGCGCGTCCAATGCAGGATGCTCTCGGCATCAGCTTCCTGCGCCGCGACATGCATCGCCCGGTGCGGCCCCGCGATCGGCAGCCAACTGTCGGTCGAACCGAACCCCGCGCACGCGCTGTCCGTCCATGTCATCGGCGTGCGCGCGCCGTCGCGTCCCAGCGTCAACGGCCAGTTGGCGATTGCCTCGGGGTCCTGCAAATCCTCATAGGCCACCTCGGCCTGCGGCAGCCCCAGTTCCTCGCCCTGATAAAGGATCGCATTGCCCTTGAGGCACATCAGCAACGCCAAGGCGGTCTTCACCGCCCGCGGCCGCTCTTCCTCGCCCCACCAGCGGGAGGCAAAGCGCGGCGCGTCATGATTGGAAAAGGCCCAGCTCGGCCATCCCTCGCCTTCCTCGCCCGGCCAGCTCGCGATGGCCTCGCGCACCAGCTGCGGCGTCAGCTTGTCGGCGTAGAGATAATCGAAGCCATAGGCACTGTTCAGCCGGTCCTGCCCGTGCGTGAATTCTTTCATCTCGCGCGCCGCCTGTTCGCCGCCCACCTCGGCCAGCGTGAAGCGCGCGCCATAGCCGTTCATCACCTCGGCGATCCGCTCGATAAAGCCGATCAGCTCGGGCTGCGACTGATTATGATAATGATGCTGGAAATCGAAGCTGCGCGTGCGCTGCTTGGGCTCAGCCACCGGCGGATTGTCGGTCAGCGCGCGGTCGTGCATCGCGAAGTTCAGCGCATCGAGCCGGAACCCGTCCACGCCCCGGTCGAGCCAGAAGCGCGCGACCTGCAACAGCGCCTCCTGCACCTCAGGGTGATGCACGTTGAGGTCGGGCTGCTCTTTCAGGAAATTGTGGAGGTAATATTGCCCGCGCCGCGCGTCCCACGTCCAGCTGGGGCCGCCGAACACCGACTGCCAATTGTTGGGCGGCGAACCATCGGGCTTGGGATCGGCCCAGACATACCAGTCGGCCTTGGCATTGTCCCGGCTCTGGCGGCTCTCCTCGAACCAGGCGTGCTCGATGCTGGTGTGGCTATAGACCTGGTCGATGATGACCTTGAGCCCGAGGTCATGCGCGCGCGCCACCATCGCGTCGAAATCGCCGAGATCGCCGAAGATCGGATCGACCCCGCGATAGTCCGCGACGTCATAACCGAAATCGGCCATCGGCGAGGTGAAGAAGGGGCTGACCCACAAGCCATCGCAGCCGAGCGAAGCGATATGCTCCATCTTCTCGGTGATCCCGGCGAGATCGCCGATCCCATCGCCATTGGAATCGCGAAAACTGCGCGGATAAACCTGGTAGATCACCGCGCCCCGCCACCATGGCAGGCCCTCGCAGCCTTTTACGAACGCCTCACTCATTTCGCCTCGCACATCGCATAGCCGAGCGGGGGCAGCGCGTAGCGCACGCTGCCGGGCGCCGAACTCGTCGATACGCATTCCCCCACAAGGCTCGTCCATTCCATCGATCCCGTCTCGACCAGCACCTGCCCGTCGATCGCCTCGTTGCTCGTGTTGAAGAGAAGCAGCACCTCGCGCCCTGTTTGCGGATCAAAGCGCGAGGCCGCGAACAGCCCCGGCGTCTCGCCATAACCGCGCGTCACCTGCCGACCCTGCCGCAGCGCGGGGCTAGCCTTCCGCAAGCCCGCCAGCCGCGCGATCTCTCGATAAAGCGGATGCTCGCGGTCGAAATTCTCTTCCGCCGTCGTCGCCTCGGTGCCGAGAAGATCATTGTCATTATATTCGGCCACCCGGCTCGGGAACATCGTCTCGCGCGCCAGCTGGTCGTTGCCGTCGGACACGAAGCCTTGTTCGGCGCCATAATAGATGACCGGCGACCCCCGCAGGGTCAGCAGCATGGCATGGCCGAGCATCACGCGTTTGAGCAGTTCGTCCTGCGAGATATCGGGCCGCCGTTCCTTGATCAGCCCCGAAAAGCGCCCCTTGTCGTGATTGCCGAGGAAGGTCGGCAGCGTTTTCGCCGTCTCGAACCCGCCGCGATAGAGCACATCCTCTTCGAACAGGCGCGCCCACACATCGGTCCCCGCCTCGCCCCCGATCGTCTCGATCGCGCTCGCCGAGAAAGCGAAGTCGAGCAGCGCGGGAAAGGCCGCCATGTGCGTGTAGCGCGCCAGATAGCCGGGCGTCGTCTCGTCCGAATATACCTCGCCGAACATGTGGAAATGCGGAATGCCCGCCGCTTCCGACCGCGCTTCCATCGCGGGCAGGAAGGCCTGCCAAAATTCGTTGTTCACGTGCCGCGCGGTGTCGATACGAAACCCGTCGACCCCGAACCGATCGATCCAGTCGCCGAAAATCTCGATCATCCCGCCCATTACCAGCGGGTTCTCGGTGAAAAGATCGTCCAATCCGACAAAGTCGCCATAGAGCGAATTCTCGCCCTTGAAGGTCGTGTCGCCGCGATTGTGATAATAGATGGGATCGTTGAGCCAGGCGGGCACCTTAACATCGCGCTCGCCCTCGGGAATCACGACCTCATAGGCGTAATTGGGGTCGGTCAGCCGGGTGAAATTCTCGACCGTCATTACCTGATCGCCGGCAAAGCCCTCGTTGATCGCCTCGCCGTCGACCCCGCCCCGCGTCGAGTAAGGATAATCGGCCAGGCTTCGATAGGAATAATCCCCGCCATCGCGATAGTTGATCACGTCGGCGGTGTGGTTGGTGATGATGTCCATATAGACCTTCATGCCGCGCGCATGCGCCGCATCGACGAAGGCATCGAATTCTTCATTGGTCCCGAAATGCGGGTCGACCGAGGTGAAGTCGGTCACCCAATAGCCGTGATAACCCGAGCTCTCCTGCCCCGGACCGCCCTGCACGGCCTTGTTCTTGAAGATGGGCGCGAACCAGATGGCGGTGATGCCAAGTTCCTCGAGATAATCTAGCCGCCGCGTCAGCCCGGCCAGATCGCCGCCATTGTAGAAGGCGCGGCTTGCCGGATCGAAGCCATGGTCGAACTTGCCGCCCTCGATGCCGCCCCGGTCATTGGCTGGATCGCCATTATCGAAGCGGTCGGGCAGCACGAAATAGACGATCTCGTCCTCGGGCGGCCGCGCACGATAGTCGGCGCCATCGCCATAGCCAGGCGCGGCTTGGGCCAGCGCGATCGCTGCCAACAGGGTCATCATCCGGCCATCTCCTCGGCAAGCGTCAATTCTGCGCCGATCGAGCGCAGGAAATCCTCATGTGTCGGCAATTGCCCCGCGGCACGGTCGACGACCGATTCGATGTCGCCGAGGAAAGCGCCGAGCTGCTCGGACGAAATCTTGTCGGCAAGCGGGTGGTAGCGCTCGGGCCGTACGCCCTGGCCGTTGAGGACCTGGAACCAAGCAACGTCGGTGAACAATTCGTCTGCGTATCGATAGCTTTTCCCCGAGGCCCGGAAGACGTCGAGTTTGAATTTCAGGCTGTCGGGAATGTCCATCGAAGCCATCTCGCGCCAGAAAGGTTCGGGCCGCCGATTGACGTGATAATGCGCGATGATGAAGTCGCGGGTCGCCTCATATTGGCCCGCCATATGCGCGTTGAATTCGGCAATGAGCGAGGGGTCGCAGTTCTTGTCCGGCCACAGGCTGAGCAGCCTCCTGATCCCGGCCTGAATAAGGTGGATCGACGTGCTCTCCAGTGGTTCCAGAAAGCCGGCGGCAAGGCCCAAGGCAGCGACGTTGCCGTTCCACTGCTCGGGCCGCGTCCCCGTGGTAAATTCGATCATGCGCGGATCGTCGAGCGGCGCACCCTCGATCGTGTCGAGAAGGAGGCGCGTCGCCTCGTCCTCGTCCATGTGCGCCGAGGAATAGACATGGCCGTTGCCGGTGCGATGCTGGAGCGGGATGCGCCACTGCCAGCCCGCGGCATGGGCAATGGACTGCGTATAGGGACGAAGCCGCGCGCCATTCTCGCTCGGCACCGCGATCGCCCTGTCGCAGGGCAGCCAATGGGTCCAGTCGCGATACTCGGCCCCCATCGTCTCGCCGATCAGCAATGCTCGAAAACCCGAGCAATCGATGAAGAACTCGCCCTCGACGCGGCGTCCGTCATCAAGCTCGGCCGCGCGGACGAACCCGGTTTCGTCATCGCGCTCGACCGCCTCGACCTTACCCTCGATGCGCGTCACGCCGAGCTTTTCGGCTTCGCGGCGCAGGTATCGCGCATAGAGGCCCGCATCGAAATGAAAGGCGTAGGTCATCCCGCTGAGCCGGGTACCCTTGATGGCACCGACACGAGCCATCTTGAACTCGCGCGCCGCCGCGCCGGTCAGCGAATAATGTTCGAATGATTGCGCGATGTCTTCTTCGCGCCCGCGCAGCCAATATTGCGAAAATTCCGACAGCCCCAGCGACTGCCCCTGAGCGCCGAACAGATGCGTGTAGCGGCTGTCCGCATCGCCCCAGCCGACAAACTCGATCCCGAGCTTGAAGCTGGCCTTGGACTCGCGCAGGAATTCATCCTCGTCGAGCCCGACCATCGCGTTGAATTCCTTGATCGGCGGGATGGTCGCTTCGCCCACCCCCACGGTGCCGATCGCATCGGATTCCACCAGCGTCACCTTGACCTGGTGGCCGAGCACGCGCGCCAGCGCGATCGCCGCCATCCAGCCGGCGGTCCCACCGCCGACGATCGTGACCGTCTCTATCCGCTGCTCGCTCATGCCCGCGCTCCTTCTCGTGATTGCCCGGCCCGCCGCCGCCCCGGGGAGGGGGCGGCGACGGTCCGTTCAACCCTTGGCATACCGCCTAGAAGCGATAGTTGAAGCCGACCGAGAAGGTCCGTCCGTAATTGTTGTAGTCGCGGACGAGATACTCCTCGTTGCGATAGGTCACGAACGGCTCGTTGGTGAGGTTCGACCCCGTGGCGAGGATCGACAGCCCCTCGAGGCTTGAGCCCGGCTGGAATTCGTAACCGATCTGCGCATCGAGCAGCAGCTCGGCTTCGGCGATGTCGAAGTCGCGCGACAGGCTCAGCCCCGACACTTCGGCAAGGAATTCCGAACGATAGCGCGCCGAGACACGCGCCTGGATGCCGTTCTTCTCATAATAGGCCGTGCCGTTGACGACCCATTCGGACAGGCCCGGCAGACGGGTGCTGTCGGCATCTTCGGCCTGCGTCACGTCGCTGTCGGTGTAGCTCCCCGACATGAACACGCCGAAGCCGTCGAGCGAGGGCGAGAGCACCTCGAACGGCAGCGAGCCGGCGAATTCGAAACCATAGACCTTGCCCGACCCGTCATTGCTCCACTGGTTGTTGAACCCACGGAAAATGGCGGGCTCCTGACCGATGTAGGGATAGCCGGTGAAATCGAACTCGGTCTGACGACGATAGATGTAGGTCTCCAGATCTTTGTAGAAGCCCGTCAGCGAGACATAACCGCGCGGCGCGAAATAATTCTCGATCGCGAGGTCGATCGTGTTGGCGATCAGCGGGCGCAGCCTGGCGTTGCCCGTATCCGCGCTCCACGGCGACTGGTTGATGTCGGCGCTGGTCGCCCGCGACTGGTCATAACCGAACCCGCCACCGGGGTTGAGCTGGTCGAGACGCGGACGCGCCAGCACGCGCGCCAGGCCGAGACGCACGAACGTATCGTCCATGACCTCGAAATTGGCGTTCAGGCTGGGCAGGAACTCGGTGTAGGTATCACCGTCGGTCACCGGCTCGAGGATGATGTCATTGTCCACCCGGCGCACGACGAAGCCGTCGGCTTCCTGGTCGGTGTGCACGACCTGCATCCCCACATTGCCGCGCGTCGGCACGCTGCCGAGCATCCAGTCGAAATTATACTGGGCAAAGCCGGTCAGCACCTTTTCGGTGACATCGTAGCGGTTCTTGAAACGATTGACTTCCCAATTGCTCTCGGGGGTCTCGGTGTAGTTACCCGCGCGGTAATAGGCCTTGCTGTCGAACGCGATCAGTCGGTCGATGCCGATGAAGCCCAGCGAGACCGGATCGTAGAGCAACTCCGCGGGGACCGGCGTGTTGGCCGGGAAATTGACATTGGTCAGCAGGTAACCCTCATCGACCAGCTGCTTGTTGCGCACGCTGTAATTGCCGCCAACGCGAAGGCTGTCGGCCATGCCGACTTCCTTCGTGACCTGCGCGCGCAGGCTCATCAGCTCGTCGTCGATGGTCGGGGTGTTGATGAAGCCGTCCTGACAGGTGCCGTCCCCCTCGGGATTGCCGCACCAGGTACGGGGCGCGGTCAGGAAGATGACGCTCGGGTCCGCATAATCGACGGCGGTGTCGAACTGCGGGATGTAATTGTCGTCATAGGTGAAATCGATGTCGTCGAGGATGCCGCCGCTGTCGCCGCGACCCGTGCCGAGATAGATTTCGGCATTGGCCTCGGTCTTGTCGAGGCGCGAATAACCGGCGTCGAGTTCCAACACGAGACCTTCCGACAGGCCATATTGCAGGTTGGCGCCGCCCGCGAAGATCTCGCTGTCGCGATCGACGAAGTCGTTGCGCACCAGCGGCTTCACGTTCGTGAACGTCCCGCTGTCGACAATCCTCGTTTCGGGATCGATGGTAAAACCTTCCTCGATGCCCGCACCGCCCCAGAACAGCGGAATCTCGAGGCCACGCAGAACCTGGTTGTCGTTGAAACGCGACCAGTAACCATCGAGCGTGAGGTGCGCATCTTCGGTCGGCTCGAATTCGAGCACGCCCATCAGGCCGAAGCGGTCGAGCTTGTTCGACTTGATGTAAGGCTTGATACCGCCGAGCCCGTAATTGCCCTCGCCATCGGTCGGATAGCCCCACAGCTGGACGCGCTCTTCAGCGGTCGGGCTGCTCATCAGCGCGGCGCCCACCGCCCAGCCCACCGTGCCCGCCTCGTTAAGGCCGATATAGGACGCATTGGCGCGATAGCCCTTGTTCGAGATATCGGGGTTGATCTCGCCCAGATCGTTCCACTCGTAGCGACCCCCGATCACGAAGGTCTCGCGACCATGGGTCAGCGGACGCACCGTCTTCATGTCGATGGTGCCGCCCAGTGCCTGGCCGATGAGGCTGGCGTCGGGCGTCTTGTAGACGACGGCACCGTTGATCAGCTCGGACGGATACTGGTCGAATTCGACGCCGCGGTTGTTGTTGGCGCTGACCTGTTCGCGCCCGTTGAGCAGCGTCGTCGTGAAGTCGGGTGCGAGACCGCGGATCGACAGCACGTTGGCGCGCCCGTCGAGGCGCTGCGTGGCAAGGCCAGGCAGTCGCGACAAGGTTTCGGCGATCGACACGTCGGGCAACTTGCCGATGTCCTCGGCGCTGACGACTTCGACGATCGAGGTGTTCGACTTCTTGGCCGCGACGGAATTTTCGAGGCTGGCGCGAAGGCCGGTGATGACGATGGCGTCGCCCGGATCGGCATTGGCCGAATCGCTCGGGCCGGTGACGGCATCGGCGTCATCCTGCGTCACTTCATCCTGCGCCTGCGCAAAAGCGGGCTGGGCCAGCACGGTGCCGAGCGCCATCGCGCTGACGGTGACCGCACCACGAAGCATGGTGATCTTCTTCATTTCCTTAGGATCCTCCCCTGGACGGTCGCCGCCTGACTTCGAACGACCTTCATGACGGGGGAGCGTATCGAGGGTGACGGAAATGCGACAGGGGGCGGGGCGTCATGCATTCGTATGCACATACGTATTCACATGGCGTTCAACTGCCGATAGGGTCGGTTGCAGTCCGGCTGATGCCGATTTGTCACGGTGGTTTGATGGTCTCGAAGCGTCCCACGAGTTTCGACATTGCAGCGCTCGCGGGCGTCTCCCAACCCACCGTCAGCCGCGCCCTGTCGGGGAGCCCGGCGGTGTCGGAGGAAACCCGCCGCAAGGTCATCGCGGCGGCCAGCCAGCTCAATTACACCGTCGACAAGAATGCCAGCGGCCTCAGGCGCCGTTCCTCGAACACCATCGCGCTGCTCTTCTTCGAAGACCCCACTCCCGACAACAGCCTCATCAACCCCTTCTACCTCTCCATGCTCGGCAGCTTGGCCCGCGCCGCCGCCGACAAGGGCTACGACCTCCTCATCAGCTTCCAGCAACTCTCCGAGGACTGGCACGTCGATTACGAGGACAGCCACAAGGCCGACGGCATCATCCTCCTGGGCTACGGCGACTATCTCAAGGCTCGCCCCCGGCTCGAGCAACTGGTCGGTCAGGAAACCCATTTCGTGCGCTGGGGCGCGGCCAAGGCAGGGCAGATCGGCACTACCGTCGGCTCCGACAACGATCAAGGCGGCTATCTCGTCGGCAACCATCTCCTCGCGCGCGGGCGGACGAAAGTCGCCTTCCTCGGCCAATCGGACGAAAGCGCGCCCGAATTCCTCGAACGCTATCTCGGCCTTGCCCGCGGATTGGGCGAGAACGGTCATGAGATCATCGCCAGCCATGACGCCATCGCCACCATCGAGGCGGGCGAGATCGCGGCGCGCAATCTCCTCAAGAGTGGCGTCCCGTTCGACGCCATCTTCGCCGCCGCCGATCCCATCGCCATCGGCGCCATGAACGTGCTGCGCGAGGCGGGGCGCTCGGTCCCCGAAGACGTCTCCATCATCGGCTTCGACGACAGCGCCGCCGCTACGCTCACGACGCCTCCGCTGACCAGCGTCTCGCAAAATGTTCGCACCGCGGGCGAGACGCTCATCTCGACGTTGCTCAAGAAAATCGCCAACGAGGCCCCCGACAGCGTCCTCCTGCCGGTCGACCTCAAGGTGCGCGGCTCCTCCTGAGACCACGCCCACGCGCGGCGTGCATACGAATACAGCGTGCGCGCGATTGTCACGCCCCCGCCGTCCTGCCAGTCTCCCCGCCATCCTGGGGAGGATTTAGACATGAACGATCACGCGACCATCTCGCAAAAGCCGCGCCAGAACTGGCTCGGCCTCGCCAATATCAGCTTTGGCTTCTTCGGCATCCAGATCGGCTTCGCGCTGCAGAACGCCAATATGAGCCGCATCTTCCAGACGCTCGGCAGCTCGCTCGACGATTTGCCGGCGCTCTGGGTTGCCGCCCCCCTCACCGGCCTCCTCGTCCAGCCGGTCATCGGCTATATGTCCGACCGCACCTGGCTCGGCCGCCTCGGCCGCCGCCGCCCCTATTTCATCGCCGGCGCCTTTCTCGCCGCGCTGTCGCTCTTCCTAATGCCGCTGGCCCCTGTGCTGCTCATGGCCGCCGTGCTCCTGTGGCTGCTCGACGCCAGCCTCAACATCTCGATGGAGCCCTTCCGCGCCTTCGTCGGCGACATGCTCAGAAAGGACCAGCATACAGCCGGCTACGCCGTCCAGACCGCTTTCATCGGACTGGGCGCGGTCGTCGGCTCGCTCTTCCCCTCGATCATGGACGCGTTCGGCGTCTCAAACGTCGCCGCCGACGGCTCCATCCCCGACACGGTCAAATACAGCTTCTGGTTCGGCGGCGCGGCGCTCTTCCTCGCGGTGCTGTGGACCGTCGTGACCACCAAGGAATATAGCCCTGAGCAGATGGCTGCCTTCGACGGTGCGAGCGAAGCGGACACGGGCGAAACCGTCCGCGCGCTGGCCAGCCGCAACTTCACCGGCGCGCTCGGCTGGATCGGCGGCGGCGCGCTCGTCGCGCTCCTCACCTCGACCTACGGTCTCGAAAAAGAAGTCTACCTCCTCGCTGCGCTGCTCGTCGCCTATGGCCTCGCCTCGATGATCGCCATCACCATGGCCAGAAAGGGCGACAAGCCCACCATGCTCAAGCAGATTGTCGGCGATTTCTCCGGCATGCCGAGCCTGATGAAAAAGCTCGCGCTGGCACAATTCTTCAGCTGGTCGGCGCTCTTCATCATGTGGATCTATACCACCCCTGTGGTCGCTCAGCGCTTCTACGGCACGACCGACAGCGCCACCGCCGCCTTCCAGGACGCGGGCAATTTCGTCGGCGAACTGTTCGCCGTCTACAATGGCGTCGCCGCCGTGGCCGCCCTCTTCCTCCTGCCGTTCCTGTCGAAAGCGGTCGGCAAGGTGAAAACCCACATGATCGGCCTCCTGTGCGGCGCGGCGGGCTATCTCAGCTTCCTCGTCCTTCCCGATGCGCAGTGGCTCTACCTCAGCGAAGTGGGCGTCGGCATCGCCTGGGCCTCGATCCTCGCCATGCCCTACGCCATCCTCGCCAGCGCCCTGCCGCAGGCAAAGCTCGGCATCTACATGGGCCTCTTCAACGTCTTCATCGTCGTGCCACAGCTCATCGTCGCCACCCTGATGGGGAGCGTGCTCAAGGCCTGGTTCCCGACCGAGCCCATCTGGACGATGCTGTTCGCGGGCGGTGTCATGACGCTCGCCGCTTTGTCGATGCTGCGTATCTCGGAGGCGGAGGCCAATGGCGGCGCCGTCGCAGCCTAACCGCCGACCCAGCGCTGCATGTAGCCATACCATTCGACATAGGGTCGCCCCGCCGCATCGCGCGCCGGATTGAAACGCACCCGCTGCTCGACCAGCTGGCAGGTCATCGCGTCGATCTCGGCATCGCCGATCGAGCGATTGACCTTGCAGTCGGTCGCGCGGCCGTCGACCTGCACGCGCACCGCGACCAGCACTGCACCGCCGCGCGGCCAGCGCTTGCGGATGTCCTTGGGATAGTCGCGCGGCGTCAGCGTCGTGCGCGGCACCACGCTCGGCCGCGTGCCGCCGCCACCGCCAAGGCCATCGCCCGAACCGCCCGAACCGGTCCCGTTGCCGACCCCGCCGGCACCCGTTCCGCCTTCGTCCACATCCGACGCGCCCTGCGTCGCCTCGGCCCCGTCATTGGCGACTGGCGCGGCGACCACCGGGGGCGGCACCGGAATGGGCGGCTGGATATCGGGGCGCACCACTTCGGTCGCGGTGCTCTCGACCTGCTTGGCCGAGGCCTCGCCCTCCTCGCGCGGCGTTTCCTCCTTGGGTTCGGGCACTTCTTCGATGATCGGCGGCGGCGGCTCGATCTCGATGTCATAGGTGGTGAGGTCGGGCTGCTGCTCGACCAGCACCTCGATCCCGCCCGCCGTCATCAGCGCGGCGATCGCCGCGCCATGCATCAGCGCGATCGCACCGATCGTCCCGGCCTTCTGCCGCCTGCTCTTGGTTTCACCGTACATGAGGAGCCAACGTTACGGCCCCCGCACGGTTTCACCCCTCAAGCCGCCGCAGGAGCGCCTCGACGATCGCAGTGGCCGCTTCCTCGGGCCCAAGCAGCGTTGTATCGATCTGCACATCGGGCTCCAGCGGCGGTTCGTAGGGGCTGTCGATCCCGGTGAAATTCTTGATCTTGCCCGCGCGCGCCTTGGCATAAAGGCCCTTCACGTCGCGCTCCTCGGCGACCTCGATCGGGGTGTCGACGAAGATCTCGATAAACGTCCCGTCATCGCACATCTCGCGCACCATCTGCCGCTCGGCACGGAACGGGCTGATGAAGGCGGTCAGCACGATCAGCCCCGCCTCGGTCATCAATTTGGCGACCTCGCCGATGCGCCGGATATTCTCGATCCGATCGGCGTCGGTAAAGCCAAGGTCGCGGTTCAAGCCATGCCGCACATTGTCGCCATCGAGCAGGAAGGTGTGCCGCCCGCGCGCCACTAGCTTCTTTTCGACGAGATTGGCGATGGTCGACTTGCCCGCGCCCGACAGGCCGGTGAACCACAGGATCGCGGGCCGCTGGCCCATCTGCAGCGCGCGCGTCTCGCGGTCGATGTCGAGCGCCTGCAGGTGAATGTTCTGCGCCCGCCGCAGCGCGAAGTTGATCATCCCCGCGCCGACCGTCGCATTGGTCATCTTGTCGATGAGGATGAAGCCACCCAATGTCCGATTGGCACTCTCGCCTTCGGGATCGGCATAGGGTTCGAACACCAGGTCGCGATCGGTCGCGATCTCGGCGACGCCAATGTCGTTCAGCTCCAGAGTCTTGGCCGCCATCTGCGCCAGCGTATTGACGTTGACGCGATATTTGGGCGGTTGGATCGTCACCGACACCGTCTGGGTACCGAGCTTGAGCCAATAGGCCCGCCCCGGCAACAGCGCCTCATCGTCCATCCAGACGATGGTCGTCTCGAACTGGTCGGCGCTCTCGGGCGGATCGCCCGCCAGCGCGATCACGTCGCCGCGCGAACAATCAACCTCGTCGGCCAGCGTCAGCGTGACCGACTGTCCCGCGACCGCCTCCTCGAGGTCGCCGCCATGCACCACGATCCGCTCGACCGTGCTGGTCCGTCCCGAGGGCAGCACTCGCACCTTGTCGCCGGGCGTCACGCGGCCCGCCGCCACCTGGCCTGAAAAGCCGCGGAAATGCTGGTTCGGGCGATTGACCCACTGCACCGGCATGCGGAACGGCTTGGCCTGGTTCTCAGCGCTTGCGACCGGCACGCTTTCGAGATGCTCGACCAGCGTCGGCCCCTCGTACCAGGGCGTGTTGGCGGTATCGAGGCTGGCGATATTCGACCCCTCGAGCCCCGACACCGGGATCGCCGTGAACTGCTCGATCCCTACCTTTTTCGCGAACTTGGCATAATCGTCGACGATCTTGTCGAACACGGCCTTGTCATAGGTGACGAGGTCCATCTTGTTCACCGCCAGCACGAAATGCCGGATACCGACGAGGCTCGCCAGATAGCTGTGCCGCTTGGTCTGCTGGAGCACGCCTTTTCGCGCATCGACCAGCAGCACCGCGAGATCCGCCGTCGAGGCGCCCGTCACCATGTTGCGCGTATATTGCTCGTGCCCTGGCGTGTCGGCGACGATGAACTTGCGCTTGTCGGTGGTAAAGAAGCGATAGGCGACATCGATCGTGATGCCCTGCTCCCGCTCGGCCGACAGGCCGTCGACGAGCAGCGCGAAGTCGATCTTCTGTCCCTGCGTGCCCTGCCGTTTGCTGTCCGCCTCGAGGCTCGCCATCTGGTCTTCGAAGATCTGCTGGCTGTCGTAGAGCAGCCGCCCGATCAGCGTCGACTTGCCATCGTCCACGCTGCCACAGGTGATGAAGCGCAAGAGCTCCTTGTTGCGCTGGCGCGTCAGGAAGGCCGAGATGTCCTTCTCGATCAATGCGCGGTCGAGGTCGCCGGGACGAGCCATCTAGAAATAGCCCTCCTGCTTCTTCTTCTCCATCGAGCCCGCACCCGCGTCGCTGTCGATCAGCCGCCCCTGGCGCTCGCTCGTCGTGGTCAGCAGCATCTCCTGCACCACCTTCTCGATCGTGTCCGCCTCGCTCTCGACCGCCCCCGACAGAGGATAGCAGCCGAGCGTCCTGAACCGTACCGAACGCATCTGCGGCTCCTCGCCCGCCTCGAGCCGGAAGCGTTCGTCATCGACCATCAGCAGCATGCCGTCGCGTTCCACCACCGGGCGCTTCTCGGCGAGGTAGAGCGGCACGATCTCGATCCCCTCGGCCATGATATATTGCCAGATGTCGAGCTCGGTCCAATTGGACAGCGGAAAGACGCGCATCGTCTCGCCGCGCGCGCGGCGCACATTGTAGAGGCTCCACAATTCGGGCCGCTGCCTCTTGGGGTCCCAGCGATGCTGCGCCGATCGGAACGAAAAAATGCGCTCCTTGGCGCGGCTTTTCTCCTCGTCGCGCCGCGCCCCGCCAAAGGCCGCGTCGAACTTATAATGGTCGAGCGCCTGCTTGAGCCCTTCGGTCTTCCACAGATCGGTATGCAGCGCGCCATGATCGAACGGGTTGATCCCCCGCTCCACCCCGTCGGGATTGCGGTGGACGAGCAGTTCGATGCCCTCCTCGCTCCCCACCTTCTCGCGCATCGCGTACATTGCCGAGAATTTCCACGTCGTGTCGACATGGAGCAGCGGGAAAGGCAGTGGCCCCGGAAAGAACGCCTTCTTCGCAAGGTGCAGCATCACCGCTGAATCCTTGCCGATCGAATAGAGCATCACCGGGCGTTCGGCCTCGGCCACCGTCTCGCGCAGGATATGGATGCTCTCGGCCTCGAGCCGTTCGAGATGGGTCAGTGCCGCCATGAAGCCTCGGATATGCCCCCGGATAAGCGATGGGCCGGCACTGCCGACCCATCACGCCTTATATTGATGCGCCCTCAGGCCGCCGACTGCGCCTTGATCGCCTCGACCAGCGGATTGAGCCCCTCACCATAACGCTTCCAGCGCTGCACCGAGCTCTTGTAGATGGGCTTGCGAACCTGCGCCACGCTCGCGGTCTTCACCGCCCGCTTGCTCTCGTAGAACTTCAGGCAGTTGGGATCCCAGTCGAGCCCGATGAAGTCGATCAGCTTCTTGGCCTCGGTGTCGATGTCGTCGACCACCTTCTCATACTGGCTGGTGTAGAGCACGCCCTCGGGCAGCACCTCGTTCCAATGGTCCATCAGCTGCTGATATTTGGCGTAATAGCGGCCCAGCTCCTCGAGGTTGTAGCTGTGGGGCATGTCGTCCTTGAACAGCTTGGTGAAGCCCGACAGGCAGGTGTCGACGGGGTCGCGCTGCGTGTTGATGATCTTTGCCTTGGGATAAAGCAGGTGAATGAGCCCGATGAAGAAGAAGTTCGTCAGCAGCTTGTCGGTCACCCGTTTCGCATCGCCCGCCCCTTCGGTCATCCGATTGAGGTAGGTGTTGCCGAGAATCTCCATCTGCTTGGGATTGAGCTTCTCCATCATGTCGGGGAATTTGGGCAGGCTCGGGAAACGGTCGCGCAGCTTGCCCATCGACTGGCTGAAATATTTCACCTCGCCCGCGCCGAACACGTCCTTGTGGGTCGAGATGATCTGCTCGGTCAGCGTCGAGCCCGAACGGGGCATGCCGACGATGAAGACGAGGCGCTCGTTGTCGATCCCCTCGAACTTGCGGTTCTCGAACACCTCCTTGGGGAAGGCGGCGCGAATGGCATCGAAGAAGCCGTGCGTCTCATCCTCATTATAGTTAAGCTGGGCGCGCTTCATCTTGCCGCCGAGAATATAATGCTCGAGCGCGCGCTCATGCTCGCCGCGGTCGGCCAGCGCCTTGGCATAAGCGAAGTGCAGCGCCAGCATGCCCGGCGCCTCGGGGTTCTTCACCCGCTTCATGATCCGGTCCATGCCGTCGAACAGCTCGTCTTCTTCCTTGAAGTTCACGAGATCGCCGAGATTGGCGTAGGCGCCGATGAGATTGGGGTTCTTCGCCAGCGCGCTAAGGATATGCTCGCGCGCCTCGTCGAGTCGACCGACCGATTTCAGCGCGATGCCATAGAAGTTGCGCGCTTCGGGATGGTCGGCATTTTCCTCCAATGCCGTTTCGAGCCTTTCGATCGCTTCCTCGCATCGGTCGGTCTCGTGCAACAGCTGGCCCATCATGGTCAGCGCCTCGACATTCTTGGGCTCGCGCCCGATCACGAAGCGCAGCGCCTGTTCGGCGGCCTGGTGCGCATTGCGACCCATCTGGATACGCGCTGTCAGTAGCAGCGTGGCCACGTCCTGCGGCGCGAATTTCAGCGTTTCGGCGAGAATGCGCAGCGCATCCACATCCTTGTTCTCGGCATGGTAGAGGCTCGCCAGATTGTTGCGCGCCTCGATATATTGGGGCGACTGCTGGATCGCCTTGCGCATCGCATGCTCGGCCTCTTCCTTCTGCCCCTTGGCCTGCAGCAGCGTGCCGAGATTGTTATACGCCTCGGGATAGATTTCGCGATAGGTGAGCGCGTCCTGATAGGCCTCGATCGCCTCGTCATTCTTGCCCGCGAGCCGCAGGACGTTGCCGAGGTTGTTGAGCGCCTCGCTCATCTCGGGCTTCAGCTCGATGGCCTTGCGATAATGTCCGATCGCATCCTTGAAGCGCTTCTGGTCGAAGGCGATGATGCCGAGGTTGTTATGCGCCTGCGCATTGTCGGGGGTCAGCGCGACCGACTGTTCGAGCGCTTCCTTGGCCTCGTCGAGTTGGCCCTGCTGGCGCAGCAGTTCGCCGAGATTGGCATGATAGCTCGACGCCTTGGGGGTGATCTTGATGGCGCGGCGCACCGCTTCGATACCCTCGTCCCGTTTGCCGCGCGCGAACAGCGTCACGCCGAGGATATTGTGCGCATCGGCCATGCCGGGACGCGCCTCGACGATCTGGCGGCACACCCGCTCGGCCTGGTCGTATTTGCCCTGCCCATAAAGCTTTCCCGCCATCTCGACGGCCTTGATCGGGGTGACGTTGACCTTGCCGGTCTGTGCGCCCGAAATGGCCTGCTCGACATTCTCGACGGGGGCCTTGGCCGCCTTCGCCTGCGCGGCGCTCTGCTTCGCCTTGGCGGCCTTGGCGGCGCCTTGCTTGGAGCCGGGGGTCTTGGTCTTGGCTTTGGTCATGATGCTACTCTCGACTGTCAAAAGGTCGAACGAGGAGCCCCGAGCGGCCCCCCGATCCGCTTGGCTCCAATAAAGGGCTTTTGCCGAGGCGTTGCAACCTCCCGCGCGGCCTCCGGCGCGGCTTTGACGCAAAAAAGTTTGATTAGCCTCGGTTAGCGGTAGCGTTCCGGCCCATGGCCAAGGCTCTACTCATCGGACGGGTCCGCATCGGCGCGCTCTGCCAGCATCCGGGGCGGCATCTATCGTCCATGCGACGAGATCGGCCGCGCGAGCCCTGCATATTCCCGCGAGCCCTGCCTATCCCCGCATCCTCCGGCGGCTTCGACGCAACACGGTCTGCTTAGCCACGGCTTGGGGAAGCGTAACGACGAACGGGAAGGCCCCACCCGTCGCGCAAGTCCGCACCCTCCCGCTCTGCCTGAGCCCGAGGAAGCCTCCATCTTGTGCTTAGGGTACGATCGAACCCGCGAGCCCTGCTCATCCCCGCGAGCCCGGCGCCTCCTCTCGCGGCTTCGACGCAAGGCAGTTTGCTTTGCCACGGCCAAGCGAGGCGTTCCGACCGACCGGGGCAAGGCCCCCACCCGTCGCGCAAGTCTGTGTCGTTTCGCTCGATCTCCACAAGGAAACTTCGATATTATCCATGGTGCAGGATCGACCGTGAGCCCTGCCGACCTCCACCGCGACCCACGGCCGCTTTGAAGCAATGTGTTTGATCATTCTCGGCGTGGGGGAGCATTCCACCCGTCAGGCGAGATCCCATGCGTTGCTCCTCCCCCGCCTCGGCTCGCTCGCCCTGCATCCGCGCGCCTCCCGTCTTCATCCATGAGGCGAGTTCAATCCCGCGTGTCCTACGCCTCCCCGCGCGCCTTGGCTCTTCCTCCGCAAGGCCCCGCATTCCTCCGCACGCTCTACGGCCCTCAGTGGGCCCTGCCCTGCTCCCGAATGCCCTCCGGATCACCATCCATCATGCGGGCTGTAGTCCAAGGGAAAAGGCCGTCCACTGAAGGAGCCGGCCTCCGTCTTTTCAAAGCCTTCTGGCCCGTCGCTTAGCCGCATTTCGGTTCCGGGGTGGGCGGCGGCGGCGGCGGCGGCGGCGGCGGGCACTGCTCGCTCGCTAGGATCACCGTGCCGTCGGGGCAAGTGATGGTTGCCGGAGGCGCACACTCCACGGATTCAAGTGCCTCCTTCAGACAATCGGACAAGGAAAAAGGCCGACCCCTGAAGGAGCCGGCCTCTTTCTTTTCCAAGCCTTGCGGCCCGTCGCTTAGCCGCGTTCCGGTTCCGGAGCGGGCGGCGGCGGCGGCGGCGGCGGCGGCGGCGGCGGGCACTGCTCGCTCGCCAGGATCACCGTGCCGTCGGGGCAGGTGATGGTTGCCGGAGCCGGCGGCGGGGGCGGCGGGGGCGGCGGGGGCGGCGGCGGCGGTGCCACCTCGACCCGGCTGCCTCCGAGCGGGAGCCGGACGCGGAAGTTACCCGCGTGGCTCTCGCGTGCCCCGTTGAACAGCGCCTGGTAGCTGATCTGCAGGTCGGCGCGACCGACCTTGCCACCCAGCGCCACGCCGATCAGCGCGCTGTCACGCTCTTCCCAGGTCGACACGATGTCGAACGGGCACTGCGACTGGTCGCACAGATAGCCGGTGAAGCCGGTGCGCTGGTCGCCGTAGAGGTGACGCCACCCGAGATCGAGCTCGGCGATGATCCCGCCGATATCGGCCGCGAACTTGCCGCCGATCGTCGAGTAGGTGCGGCTCTCGTCGATGTCGGCGATGGTCAGGTTCGCACCCGGCAGGCCGCTTTCCGAGAAACCATCGACGTTGGTCGAGACATGGTCGAGGTGCGCATAAGGCGTCGCAACCGCGGTCTCCGAGAAGGCGATGTGGTAGCCGACATGCGCGCCCAGCGTCCACTGGGTGAGGTCGGTATCGCCCACCACATTGCCGCCGAAGCTGCCGATCGAGATGTTGCGCGAGGCGTCGACATCGTACCAGCCATAGCTGCCGAGCAGCTTGGCGTACGGGCCGCTACCCGTGTCGTAACCGACATAGGCACCAAGCGCATAACCGTCCGCATCGATCTCGGTCGCCCCGAGATTGTCGAACTCGAGGTCGTTGCCGACCTTCGCGACCGAAATCCCGGCGAAGCTGCCCGGCGAAAGCGCGAACTGCGCCCCGATGAGCGCGGTCCAACGGTCCGCGTCATAGCCGAAGCCTTCGAGGTCCTCGTCGTTGCCGAGCGTCTGGTAATCGAGGCTACCGAACAGGGTCACCCCGGTGCGGTCCTCGCAGAGCCACGGCACTTCGCAATCCGACATGTTCGAGAGGATCTCGTTGTAGCGGACGCCGTAGCTGTGCATCGACTGAACGAAGCTGGCATATTCCGCACCGGTCAGCTGGTCGAGCGCGACGAGGTAATCGGCCTCGTTGTCGATCTCGAGCAGCGCCACCGCGAGTGCCGCCGAACCACCCGTCAGGTCGGTCCCGTAGAAGCATTCGATCGCTTCGGCGAGGCTCATCTGGTTCATGCTCTGGAAGCCGAAGCTGTCGAAGGCATTGCGGGCAAAGCCGAGGTCGACGTTGTTCTCCGCGTCGTAGATGCACTCCAGCGTCAGGAAGATGCTGTCGGCAAAGTCTTCGACCCCGCAGCTGTCGAACTGGCCGTTACGAACATCCGCTTCGATCACATTGTCGAAGAAATATTCGTCCTCGTAGAGCCCGTTTTCGATGAGCGGCCGCACCAGCAGCGTCCCGTCGAGGTTCGCCGTGTTGGTGAAGATCTGCGGATAGCTCGCCTCGGCCACCGCCGGATCGACATCGACCGGCAGGTTGTAGATGAGCGTACCGCCATCGGACATGTTGAACTCGTCGACATAGACCTGCGCCGGCCCGACATACATGTCGGGGTTGGTGTAGGGATCATCGACGAGGAACAGCGCGCCGCCATCGAGGATGTTGAGCGTGCCCACATACTCCATGTCGGGATTGATGATCCCGTCGAACGCCGTCTCGCCATCGTCGACATTGATCACGTCGCCATCCTGGATGTGGATGTCGCCGTAGATCGAGCCGTCACCCAGCAGGTTGAGCGTCGAGTTGCCGTCGAGGCCCGAGACATCGACCGCCATGCCACGCGTGAAGGTCGCGCCATCGTCCACGCTCTCGCGAACCTGGATGAAGCCGCCGTCGTTGGTGAAGACGAAGGTGCTGTCGCCATCCGTCCCACGGTCGTCGACGAGGACACCATTGGCCTCCGCCTCGCCGCCGCCGGCCGTCCAGGCATCGACGATGAGCGAGCCCGAGTTGGTCACATCCGCCTGGATGTCGTTGCCGGCCAGGAAGATCCCGGTAGCGTTCGCCGCCGAAGCGTAGGTGGTGTTGGTGACCGTGGTCATCGCCACCGGACCGGTCGCAGCCGTCGCGGTGGTTAGGAGGCCGCCGGTCGTGAGCTGCACGCCGCCCGAGGTCACGGGGACCATCGAGGTGCTGGTGCTCGAGCCGGCACCGCGAGCGATCGCCGCCACCGTCATGTTGCCCGAGTTGGTCACCGTCACGGCGAGATCGGCAAGGTCGGTGAACGGAACCACGCTGGTGCCGCCACCGGTAGTGGTGATCACCGTCGTGCCAAGAGCGGTCCCCGACGCCGAGATGTTCATCCCGAACGCCGTCGCATTGGCGACACCCGCCGAGGCGGAAGCGATAGCCGTCGCGCCGATCGTCCCGCCATTCTGGGCAAGGACGCTGCCATCGGCGCCGAGATCGGCGTGATAGGCAACCGCGAAGGCGTCGGCCGAAGCGGCATGGACCGCGCTGGCCACCGCGTCGATCGACCCGTCATTGTCGAGGGTGAGCGAGCCGCCCTCCGCGAGCGACTGATAGACCGCCGAGGCCGTGGCTTCGGCGCTACCGTCGGTGCCGGTCGCGCTGGCATTGGCCGAGGCGAGCACCGCACCGCTGTTGGTCAGCGCGATCGCGTCGACACCCTCGATGCCGATCTGCGTGATGCCATAAGCATAGGCACCCACATAGGCCGTCGAGCTGGCCGAGGCGAAGGCCGAAGCCAGCGCCGAGACGTCGCCGCTATTGGTGATCGAGGCGCTGCCCGAACCATCGACAAACTGGGCGATGCCCTGCGCGGTGGCATAGGCCGAGGCCGTCGCACCCGCAGCACTCGCGGCCATGTCGACCGAGACCGAACCGCTATTGTCGATGAAGGCGTTGGCCGTCGCGCCGTTTGCGGTCTGGAGGATGCCATAGCCCTGGGCATAGGCATCGGCCTCATCGGCTGCACCGGCCACCACGACACCCGACAACGAGATCGACCCGCTGTTGGTGATCGAGGCATAGGCCGAGGAGGCCGAAACGCTCTGATCGACCGCGGTGGCCTGGAGCGAGGCCGAGGCATCGCCCGTCGCGTTGACGACCGTGGTGGTCGCCACCGGACCCGTCGCCGAGGCCACCGTGGTCAGAAGGCCGCCCGTGGTGACCTGGATACCACCCGAGGTGACCGGGACGTTGGCCGTCGTCGTGCCATCGGCATAGGCGCTGACGGCAGCGACCATCGAGAGCGATCCGCTATTGTTGATCGTCGCCGAGCCCGCATCGTCGGCCGAGACATACTGGTCGATCCCCGACATCGAAGCGTCGGCATCCGCATCGGTCAGACCCGAAGCGAGCGCCACGACCGACTGATCGATCAGACCGCTATTCTTGATGACGGCCGTCGCGTCGCCATCAGCATAGACCTCCTGATCGATCGCGCGAACTTCGACGTCCGCATCCGCATCGGATTGCGAGGCATAAGCGAAGGCGCTGATGTCCTGGTCGATCGAATTGCTGTTGTCGATCGAACCGAA
Organism: Sphingomicrobium arenosum; assembly: GCF_026157085.1. Taxonomy (NCBI): domain Bacteria; kingdom Pseudomonadati; phylum Pseudomonadota; class Alphaproteobacteria; order Sphingomonadales; family Sphingomicrobiaceae; genus Sphingomicrobium; species Sphingomicrobium arenosum. Next base: position 28,812 of record NZ_JANPVN010000001.1, on the reverse strand, counting down.
GGCCGCCACCGCGACCGGCGTGGAGGCCGAGCCCCCGCTGGTCAGGGTGGAGAAGCTCTGGGCCGTCACATACTGATCGATGGCGTCATAACCCGACGCTTCGGCGCTCGCGTCCGCAGCACTGGCCGTCGCGGCGGCCGCCATGGCGACGGTGCCGGCATTGACGATCACACCGCTGGCAGAGCCTGCCTCACCCGAAATGTACTGATACAGCCCATCCGAAGCGGCCGCGTAGGCCTCCGCGTCGGTCTGGCCGTTCGCAACCGCCGTTGCCGACAGCGAGATCGAGCCGTTGTTCACCATCGAGCCGTTGGCCGCGTCGCCATAGGCATATTGGTCGAGGCCTTCGAGCGACGCACTCACGTCGGCCGAACCTCCGTCCATCGTGTCGGAGACGTTGCCCGACGCCAGCGCGACAGCGATCACCGTCCCGTCATTGACGAACATGGCGCTGGCAAGGCCTTCGGTGGCCGAGGCGGTCTGCGTCCCGACGTCGATTTCCGCGTCGACATCGGCCGTCGTGCCGCCATTGGCGATTGCGGAGGCGTTCATGGTGATCGAGCCGCTATTCGCGAAGCTCACCATGGCGGGCGTGTCTTCGCCGGTGGCGTCGGCACGCTGCTCGATGCCGTCGATTTCGGCGTTGGCGTCCGCGCTTTCCGGCGCGGTGGCATTCGCCGCTGCGAGCACGACGATCGTTCCGCTATTGTTGAAATCGGCAAGCGCCATCGCGGTGCTGCCGCCATCGGCATCGACATCCTGGTCGACGACCGAGACGGTCGCGCTGGCTTCCGCGCTACCCGTCAGGAAGGTGTTGGTCACCGTCGTCGATCCGGTACCGGTCGTCGGCACCATCATGGTGGTGGTCGACGTGCCGTTGGCGAGCGCATTGGCCACCGCGTTCAGCGTGATGCTGTTCGAATTGTCGAACATCACGGCGGCATTGGTGCCGTCCGCATCCTGTTCGAACGCATCGATGTTGGCGGTCGCATCGGCGGTGCTCCCCGTCGCCTGCGCATTGGCGCTGGCGAGGATCACACCGTCATTGTCGATCATCGCATAGGCGTCGCCCGAGCTCGCGTCGACATTCTGGTCGATCAGCTGGCCTTCGGTGCCGATCGAAGCGGTCGCTTCGGCCGACGTGCCGCCCAGCGCGGTCGCGCTGATATTGGCAAGGATGCTGCCCGAATTGACGACGACGGCTGACGCATTGCCCGTGGTCGCCGTCGCCGACTGGAGCACGCCCGCGCCGAGATAGGCTTCGGCCGACGCTTCGCCGATTGCCGAGGCAAGCGCCTGGACATCGATGTCGACGAGGCCGCTATTGTTGAAGTTGGCCGCTGCATCGCCGCTCGAGGCGTAGGCGAACTGGCCGATGGCATAGCCATTGGTCGCATTCGCGCTCGCGGTGATACCGATCGCCGTCGCTTCCGCGCTCTGGATGATCGAGCCGCTGTTCGAAAGCGAGACGCTCGCGCCCGTCGACGTGACCGCGAGCGGCCCCAACGGGAGGGGCGGTCCGAGGATCGTACCCGACGCTTCGTTCGACGCGAACTGGTAGATGCCCGCCATATAGACGTTGGCGGTCGCTTCGGCTTGGGTGCCCGACTCGGTCGCATTGGCGCTCGCAAACGCTTCACCGACGACCGAGATCAGGCCGCCATTCTGGATCTGGGCGATCGCCAGCGCGCTCGACGCTTCGGCTTCCTGGTTGATGGCCGCATAGCCCTCGGTGCCGATCGTGACGTCGGCCTCCGCCGAACCGTCGCCGCTGGTGACGAGCGCATCGGCGCCGACAAAGGCGGAGATGACACCGTCATTGTCGATCAGGGCTGCCGCATCACCGAGTGCGGCCGACGCATCCTGCCAGATGATCGCTTCGAGGGTGCCCTCGGCCTCGGCCGACTGGTCGTCGACCGCATTCGCCTGCAGCGAGACATCGATGCTGCCTTCGCTGTCGGCGACGTAGCTCACATTGGCGCTGGCGCCGTCGGCGTCCTGCTGAACGATCGTGCCCGCAAAGGCCTGCGCCGTGACTTCGGCACCGCTGTCCGCCGTGGCGGCACCCGTCACCGAGGCAAGGCCGTCGACGACGATCGAGCCGTTATTGACGATCCGCGCCGTCGCCGCATCGCCGCCGATCACACCCGTGCTGTTGGCGGTCTGAACGATCACGCTGTTGATGAACAAGTCGGCATCGGCCGAGCTCGAACCCGAGGCGAAGGCGTCCACGTCGATGTTCACGAGCCCGTCATTGACGAGGCTCGCGAGCGCGGGACCTTCAGTGGCGCTGGCCGACTGGAAGATCGCATTGTTCGCATGGGCTTCGACTTCGTTCGAACCGCTGGCGAACGCGACGAGGGACAAGGTGCCCGCGTTGCTGATCATGGCCGTCGCGGTTTCACCGTCGGCCTGCTGCCAGAGCCCGATGCTCGCCGTCGCCTGCGGGCTGTCGAAAATCTGCGTGGCAACGGCCGAAGCCGACACCAGGATCGAGCCTTCATTCTCGATCATGGCAACGGCGGCGCCGCCGGCATCCACGAATTGGGCAATGCCCGCATAGGCGCCGGCATTGGCATCGCTGCCCGAAGCCATGGCCACCACGCTGATCGACCCGTTATTGTCGGCCATCGCCATGGCATCGGAAGCACCGTCGGCGCGCTGGATGTTACCCCAGGCATCCGCCTGCGCGAAGCCGCCCGAGCTCGCCATTGCGGTGGCGCGGACCGAAATGGACGCATCGGTCCCGGTCGTGCCGGTACCCGTGCCCGTGCCGGTACCAGTACCCGTGCCGGTCGCGGTCGCTTCGATCCCGTTGATCAGCGAGACGCTCGCATTGCCGACGCCTTCACCGGTGCTCGCGCTCGCGAACTGGTCGATGCCGTTGGCGAACGCATCGGCATCGCCGCCACTCGTCGCCGACGCATAAGCGGTCAGGTTGATCGAGCCTTCGTTGGTCACGTTGGCAACCGCATTGGTCGACCCGTTCACATTCTGCTCGATCCCGCCGAGACGGCCGCTGAGGACCGTGCCGGTAACCAGACCCACATTGGCGACAGCATCGCCACTCGAGGTGGCCGAAGCCGACGCCAGCACCGAAATCGTGCCGACGTTCTCGATCGAACCGACCGCCGAATCGCCATCCACGTCCTGATTGATCGCCCAGGCGAGCGCCGCAGCGTCACCGCCATCACCGGCAGTCGCGTTCACATCGACATCGAGGAGACCGCCATTGTCGACCGAGGCGAACGCGGTCGAGCCGCTGACTTCCTGGCTGACGCCCAGGCCGTTGGCCGCGGCACTGCCGCTCGCCGCGTCGGCGTTGACGTCGAGAACGAACGCGCCGTCATTGTTGAACTGGGCCGCGACATCGATGCCCGAGCCCTCCTGCATTGCACCGAGGGCGATCGCATTCGCACCGAGCGAGGCGCTGGCCGACACGTCGATGTCGATCGAGCCCTCGCTGTCGTTGGAGATCATCAGATCGACGTCGCCGCCATTGCCGAAATTGGCGAGGCCGGCCGCGAGCTGCGCACCCGCGCTCGCACCATCGGCCATCACGTCGATGGCAATGTCGCCGCTGTTGACGATGTCCAGATTGACGCTGCCGCTTTCGCTGGCGCTGGCCGCATTCCAGATCGCGCCACCGATGATCGCCGCATTGGCGCCATCGGGGGCCATCGCCATCACGTCGATGTCGATGGAACCGTCATTGTTGATGCTCGCGCTCGCCGTTTCGGCGATCACGCTGCCCGAAGCGGAACCGACCACCTGCGCGATCCCGCCGAAGATGCCCGCGCTGGCATTGCCGGCGGCCGCGTCGGCCGAGGCGACGACGCTGATCGAGATCGATCCGTCATTGTCGAGATCGAGATCGCCGCTGTCGACGTCGCGCGCTTCCTGATAGACGAGCCCGACCGGGAAGGCGATCTGCTGGGCCAGCGCATTCGCGTTCGACGATGCCTCGGCGATCGCGCTCATGCCGACGTTGATCGCACCGTCGCTGTTGTTCTCGATGGCGAGGTTGGCATCGCCCACGCCATTTGCGGCCTGCACCACGCCCGCGATCATTTGAGCCTGCGCATTGGCCGTCGCTGCCAGCGTGCTCGTGCCGACATAGCCCGCGTCGGCGACGACATTCACGTCGATCATGTCATCGTTGATCAGCCCGATGTTCGCCGTGTCATAGTCGATCGCCTGCTGCACCATGCCCGCATTGAGCCCGGCATTGGCGTTGGCGACCACGCCGTCGGCGACCGCGTCGACGTCGATCAGGATCGCGCCCGCATTGTCGACCACCAGCGAGGCCAGCTCGCCGCCGCCATTCGCTTCCTGGTGGACCCCGACGCCAGCCACGACCGCCGTCGCATTGGCGGTGCCGACCGGCGCGACGGCCTGCGCGTCGACGTCGATGTTGATCTGCGAGGGATAGAGGTCGTCCGTGCCGGCTTCCTGCACCATGATGTCGAGATCGACATTGGTACCCTGCCCCGACTGGAGGACGGCGAATTGCGTGATCACCGCGAGCGCACTGGCATCGCCCTGCTCGCTGGTCAGCCCGGCGGTCGAGGTGTTGAGATTGACGGCCGAGGCCGACACCTGCACGCCGAAATCGCCGCCGATGTTGATCAGCTGGGCGACATCCTCGCCGTTACCCTGCTGAGCCAAGGCATAATCTTGGATGATGGCCGTTGCGGCAACGGGAGCCGCGAAGGAGCCGGTCACGACCAGCTGCGAGGTGACGTCCGCCCCGCTCCCGGTCGTCAGGATGGGGCCGGTGCCCGCCGTCAGCGTCGCGGTATTGCCGCCGCCAGTCGTGACCGCGCCGGTCACCGTGGTCTGCGTGGCGAAACCGTCGCCCGCGATCCGTGCAATGGCGACGATGTCCGCTTCGCCAGGGTTGAGCGAGCCCGAGGTCGCATTGTTGAGATTGGCGACCAGGGTCACGTCGCCGCCCGTGGTGCCGGTGCCGAGCGCCACGCCCGTCTGGAGAATCTGTCCGTTGCCGACCGAATTGACGACCGCGCTCACCTGGTTGCGCTGCGCGTCGCTGGTCGAGGTCGCCGTGGCGCCGAGCGAATCATAACCTGCGGTATTGACCACGCCGCACGAGTTGATGAGCGGCGGATCATCGCAAATGAGACCAATCTCGATGACGTCGAACGCATTATCGTCGACATCGAAGCTATAGCCGCCATCGTCGATAATCAGCGTATCGGCATGCGCCGGCATGGCGAGACCGATCGAGGCCAGCGAGGCCCCCGTGAGCAGCGTTACGCGCGTGGTCAGATTAGTCATCAGTAATATTCCCCTGTTCGGCCCCCGGACCGGAGCCATTTGGAACCCATCGTTTGGGCCACCTTCCCGACAACGCCTCCAACAGGAAGCGCGCACCGAGCCGGGGGCAAGCCGCACGACATAGCATTTCAGCCCTATCCTCATCCGCGACGCGACGCAACAGGCTCCTGCGCGAAATCGCTAATATGGATTAGCTTTTTTCTGGGAACTTTTCTCGACCATGGCGGTTTTGTGCGGTTTTTCGTTTCGCCCTCCTCGCCCGCCACCGCGCCGCGACCACTAATCTATGAGGCTGATTTAACGCCCTTTTTTAAGCGCCAGTTGAACGCCGAAAATCCGCTTTCTGAGCCCTCTTCCAAGCGCCCATTGTGGCCAATATGGCTCCACCTCAGGCGCGAAAAAAATTTTCGATTTCGACCAAATGTGCCCGATCATCGACAAACGGCGGGGGCTTGGAGCCGCGCGAGTAGCGACGATGCGCTGCTCTATCGAAGCGACAAGAGCGTGCACGAGTCCCCGCGCGCTGATTCCGAAGAATGCCGCACGACCCGCTCGCGCCCACCGGCGCAACGCCACGCGCCCCCCGCTCGTCACTCAAAAGCGCCAGCCCAGCGGACCATGGGAAAGGCTCGCCCCCCTTTCCCTAGGGCGCGCGACCGTCCGCGGATCTCAGAAGGGAACATCGCAGCGCTGGCATGGTCGTCAGAAACCCGTGCGGAGTTTCACCGACAGGCCATAGGCCGAATAGTCGTTCGCTCCGATCCCATCGTAGAAAGTGTCGACGTCGACGCCGACCTGCCCTGTTCCGATGGTAACGCCCGCTTTCAGACGGGCGCGGAAGTCGTCACTCGATCCATCGAAGCCGGCCACGCCATCGGCGCGGCGTTCGCTGTCGAAGTCCCAAAGTCCCTCGATGCCGAAGCGCGGCGCGATCTGGACGTGGCGCTCGTTCGCTTCGATCCGTCGTTCGATCGTCGGGCCGAAGGCGAGACGTCCGACCTCGACGCTGACCGCCGGGATCGATACCTGCTGGCTGTCGACATAGGCCTCGCTCTCCTCACGGAAGCGGATCAGGCGCGCATGCGGTCGCAGCGACCAGCTCTTCGACAGGTCGAGGTCGCCGGTCACGCCGAAGCGATAGAGCGAGCGCGTCGCATCGAAGCCGTCGACATAGGTGCCATAGGGCGACACCTCATTGTCCGACTGGCCCCACGCCGCGCGGCCATCGACCACGAGGCGCGGCGCGAGACGGGCGGCGAAATAGGGGCCGACCATCCAGCCCGTGCCCTCGGCAGCGCTGCCCGCCGTATCGTCCGACAAGGCGGCATCGTCATACTGGCCCATCAGGCCAAGCAATGCCTTGTCATCGAAGCGATAATGCGCGCCGCCATGGACCATCCAGAGGTCGCTGTCGGTCGCGCCGCCGTCGGCATGGACGTAGGAGCCGCGAAGCCACAGGCCGATCCGCTTGGCATGAGCCTCGCCGAGCCGGACCCCGAGATCCGACAGGTTCAGCGTGCCGTTGAACGCCAGGCGCACATTGGCGCCCTCGCCATTGGCGGCGACGCTGCCGCCAGCGCCTTGATCGAGCAGCATCGAGCCCAGGTCGGGCTCGGCCGACATGATCTGGTCGCCGCGCCGTCCCATGAAGCCCGCGACGAGCGAGACGGTTTCCTTCCGGACCGCAGCCTCGTCGATATATTGGCCGGCATATGCGGCGGAGGCGGGGTTGCCATTGCCGGCACCGTCGACCACCGCGTCGGCGGCCAGCGCGACGCTGAAGGCGCCCATGGCGCTCGGCGTCACGGTGACGACATAATGGCTGGCATCGGTGGTGCGCAGGTCCGACACGCTGGCATTGACCAGCGTGAAGTCATCGAGCGCCAGCCCGCTGACCGCTTCGGAGAAGGCGATGGCCAGGTCGAACGGCCCGGTGATCCGCCCCGGCGCGGCGCTCAGCGTCGCGGTCGGGGCCTCGTCGTCGAAGGCCACCGCAATGTCGGCGGCAAAGGCCTTGGTCGGATTGCCCGACGCGTCCTGCGCCGCGCCCTCGGGCAGGCGGATGGCGATGTCGCCCCCGCCCGTCGGAGTGACGGTGATGATCCAGTCGGCCGGACCGCCCGACAGCGCGATCGTCGCATTCTCGACAATGAAGTCGGAGGCCTCGAGCCCGATGACCGGCTCGCCGAACGAGAGTGACAGGTCGAACGGCCCGTTGACGCTCGTCGGCGGCACCGAGACCACGGGTTCGGGCAACACCGCGTCGATCGCGATCGTGATGGTCACGATGGCGGCGGTTGGGTTGCCCGCGCCGTCTTCGCCCGCGCCTTCGGGCAGCGCGATGGTGACATCGCCCGCGCCGCTCGGCGTCACCGTGAGCACATAGCTACTCGGCCCGCCCGTCAGGATGACGCTCGCATTGGCCACGATGAAGTCCGAGGCGGTGAGGCCGAACACGTCCTCGCCGAAGGTGATCGGCAGGTCGAAGGCCGCGAGGCCCTCGCCCGCAGGCGGGCTCACCATGGGTACCGGCGCGGTGACGTCGTAGGCGACCGCGATATCGGCGGCAAAAGCCTTGGTCGGGTTCCCCGACGCATCCTGCGCCGCGCCCTCGGGAAGACGGATGGCAATGTCGCCATCGCCGGTCGGGGTGACGGTGATGGTCCAGTCGGCCGGACCGCCCGACAAGGTTATCGTCGCATTCTCGACGATGAAGTCGGCGATCTCGAGACCGGTGACCGGCTCGCCGAACGACATCGACAGGTCGAAGGGACCGTTGACGCTGGCGGGCGGGGTGGAGACCATGGGTTCGGGGACCACGGCGTCGATAGCGATGGTGATCGCGTCTACCGCGGCGGTGGGGTTGCCCGCCACGTCCTGCGCCGCGCCTGCGGGCAGCCCAATAGTGACATCGCCTGCGCCCGTCGGAGTCACGGTTAGGACATAGTCGGCAGGACCCCCGCTCAACGTCACACCGGCATTCGCGACGAGGAAGTCCCCGGCAGTGAGACCGGTGACCGGCTCGCCGAACGAGAGCGGCAGCGCGAAGGGCTGGAGGCCTGCACCGCTCGGCGCGGTGACGATCGTCTCGGGGACGGCCGTATCCTTGGCCGCCGTCGCATAGACCTCGTCACCCCCATTGCCCGCGGCATCGGACACGACGAGATAGGCCATGAGCGTCCCACCGGCGAGGCCGGACACATCGATGCCGTTGATGGTGTGGGTGCTACCAGAGGCCGCACCGCGCAGCACGATGGGCGTGCCGCCGCTTTCGCTAATTAGAGTGACGGAATAGGTCGAATCACTCTCCAGACCCGTCAGCTCAAGTGTGATGCCGGCGGCTTCGTTGGCGGCGATATCGCTATCGGCAAAGGCGATGGCATAGCCGGTCGGCGCTGCGAGATCGGCATCGATGGTGCTGCTGACACTGGTCCGGTTGCCATAGGCATCGGCCCCTTCGAGCGTGAGGGTCAGGATGCCGCTCGGCAGACTGCCCACAAAGGCCTGGAACGATGTGCTGCTGTCCGCCGGGATCGTGCCGGTGATGGGCGTGCCGCCATTGGAGGAGGTCACGCGATAGTCGAGATACAGGCCGCTGGTGTCGTCCAGCGAGATGGTGGTCTCGAGGACGCCCGAGAAGACCGACAGGGCGCCATGCGAAATGACCGGGCCGACGGTGTCCTTGATGAGCGCGGCCGAGACCCATGCACCGACATTGCCCGCAGCATCGGTGAGCCTGAAGCGCATCGTGACATCGCCATCGCCAAGCGCGGCGAGGTCGACGCTGCGCTGGTCCTGCGATCCCGAGACGGCATAGCTTTCGCTCAGGCTGCCGCCACCCGTAGACGCAAATTCGAGATCGACGGTGTAGCCAGCCGGATCGGAGGCGAAAAGCACCGGGACGTTGTAGGCGGCCGCATTGGCGCTGGCGATCACGGTGTCGAACAGGTCGAAGCCATAATCGATAGGCGCGCCCGTGTCCTTGGTTGCCGTGCCGGTCGCCGCATCACCGACATTGCCCGCCGCGTCGGTCAGCGTCATGGACAGGGTCAGCGTGCCATCGCCGAGACCCGACAGGTCGAGCCCCGACACCTGCTGGCTCGAGGCCGTGATCGTGCCGGTGCCGGTCACCGCCGTGCCGCCACCCGAGGAGCTGATTTCATAGGCATAGGTGGCGCCGATTTCGGCGCCGGTCATGTCGAACGAGACGCTGGCGGCGTCGGCCGCGCTGATCAGCGTGCCGCCGAACGCGACCGCATAGCCCGTGGGGGCGGTGACGTCGCGCTGAAGGGCCGCGGTCGTGGTGGCCGCGAGGCCCTCGTTGCCAACGCGGTCGGTCAGCGTCAGCGACAGCGTCAGCGTTCCGTCGCCGAGCGGCGACAGATCGATCCCGCTGACGGTCTGTGCTGCCGAGGTGACCGTGCCGTTCCCGGCGACGGGCGTCCCGCCGCCCGAGCTCGTGATGGTATAATCGAAGGTCGCGCCGACTTCGGCACCGGTCATCTCGAAGCTCGCGCTCGACAGGGTCGCGTCGTCATAGCTGGCCGCGCCGAGCGTCACCGCATAGCCGGCGGGGGCGCCGACGTCCTTGGTCGTGGTAGAATAGGTTGTGACGCTGTTGCCCGCCGGGTCGGTCACCATGACCATCGCCCAGACCGCGCCGTCGCTCACGCCGCTGGCGTCCAGCGCCGGCGATGCCATCTCGGTCGCGGTCGCGACGAAATCGCTTCCGTCGACCTGCGTGCCGTCCGTCTGGCTGCGCACGCTGACACGATAGGTCGCGCCGATCTCCAGCCCGGATAGCGCGAGCGTATAGGCTGTCACGTCGCCGCCATCGATCGGAACCGGCGTATAGCTTGCCGGCCACAGCGTCCGGTCGAGCGTGCCGATGGCGGTCGCGGCAGTGCCGATATTGCCGGCGGCGTCGGTGAGCGTCAGCGACAGCGTCAGTTCGCCCTCGCCAAGAGTGCCGAGGGCGATGCCGTCGATCAGCTGGCTCGCCGCCGTAACGGTGCCGCTCCCAGCGATCGACCCGCCACCCGAAGAGCTGATCGTCCAGGCATAGGTCGTCCCGACTTCCGCCCCGGTCAGGTTGAAATTGCCCCACTCAACGGACGACATCAGCGGATCGACGAAGCTCACCGAATAGCCGGTGGGCGCAGCGATGTCGCGCTGGAGCGTCGCCGTGTCGGTCACGGCCGCGCTGCTATTGCCATAGGCATCGGCCAGCACCACCGAGACGGTCAGCGTGCCGTCATTGAGGCTCGACAGGTCGATCCCCGTCACGATGTGGTTGCTGGAGCCGATCTCGCCGCTCCCGGTCACCGCCGCGCCGCCGCCCGAACTTGTAATGCTGTAGGCGTAGGTCGACGCGAGTTCGCCGTCGCTGACCACGATCGAGGCATTGCCGAGCGTCGCGTCGTCATAGCTGGCCGCGTCCATCGCCACCATATGGCCGCTCGGCCCCGACGCATCCTTGTCGACGGTGGTCATCGAGGTCGTCCGGTTGCCGACGGCATCGACGGCCGTCACCTCGATCATGATCATGCCATCGTCAAAGCCCGAGAGATCGAAGCCGGTGAACGACTGCGTGTCCGCGTCATTGTCCGCCAGCGACTGGGCGACCCACTTCGAGCCGCCAGATATGGTGACCTCGACCCGTGCGCCGATTTCGAGACTGGAGGCATCGAAGCTGAAATTGGCGGCATTGGCGCTGGTGATCAGGGACGCGGCGCTGATCACCGGCGCGCCCGGCGCGGTGGTATCGAGCGTGCCGCTGCTCATGACCGTCGCACCGACATTGCCTGCGCTGTCGGTGACCGTCATCTCTAGCGTGAGCGCGCCGTCGGCCAGTCCGCGCAGGTCCACGGTCGTGATCTGCGGGTTGCTCGCCACCGTGCCGCTGCCGGTTACCGGCTTGCCCCCGCCCGAACTCGTCACCCGATAGGTGAAGCTGTCGCCCACGCCCGCGTTGCGAAGGTTGAGTTGCGAGGACGAAGCCTTGTCCGCGGCGATATTCGAGACGTCGAAATAGGTGTCGTAGCCGCTTGGGCCGGTCGCATCCTTGATGGTACTCGCGGTCACCGCGCTCCCGGCATTGCCCGCCGCGTCGGTCAGCGTGAGCGAGAGGGTGAGCGTGCCATCGCCGAGCCCCGACAAGTCGAGGCCCGAGAGTTGCTCGCCGGTCGACGCGACCGTGCCCGAACCGGTGACCGCGCTGCCGCCGCCACTCGACGTGATCGAATAGGCATAGGTCGCGCCCACTTCGGCGCCCGCCATGGTGAAGGCCGCGTTGGTCGCTTCGGAAGCGTTCAGCAGCGCATCGTCGAAGCTCGCCGAATAGCCTGTCGGCGCGGTCGCATCGCCCGCCAGCGTCGCGGTCGCCTCGACGGTCGTGTGGTTGCCCTCGGTATCGGTCACCTTGAGTGTCGCCGTCAGCGTGCCCGCCGCCAGGCCCGACAGGTCGAGCGGGCCGATGTCGTTGCTGGGCGCGTTCCAGGCCTTCGACCCGCTCGCCGTCACCGGGGACCCGCCTCCCGACGACGTGATCGACAGTTCGAAATCGCAACCGCGATTGACCTCGCAGTTGAACGGCGCCGTCAGCGTCACCGCATCGCGGCTTTCCCATGCGATGGTGGGCGACGGAAAGGCGAGCGTCGGCGCCGGACCGACCGTGTCCTTTTCGGTCGGGCGCGCGACGTCGGCACTCTTGTTGAACTGCGGATCGGTGACCGAGGCGGTGACCCAGTAGGTTCCGTCGGCATAACCGGTCAGATCGATATAAACGACCTCGTCCGAAGAGGAGAAGGTGCCGGTGCCGGTGACCGTGGTGCCATTGAGCCGCCAGCTATACGTATCTCCCGCCTCCACGTTGGTGAAGCGCAGACCGGCTGTCGCGATATCGTCGGCGTTATATTGGGTCTTGGTCCACTGGACCGACGGGCTCGGGGCGACCGTGTCCTTGAGCGTGGTGGCGATCGACGTGAACGGACCGTTGCCCGCCGCGTCGGTGATCTGCAATTCGAGCGTCAGCGTGCCATCGGCCATCGCCGCCACATTGACGCCGGGCACCGCAGCGCTCGAGCCCGAGACGCCCGTCAGCGTGCCAGAGCCGCTCTGGCTCGCGCCGCCGCCCGAACTGGTCAGCGTATAGCTGTAGGTAGAGTTGCTCGTGGGCACCGAGATATAGGGCGCCGAACTGTCGAGGTTTGCACTGTTGATATAGGCCCGCGGGAAATTGGCGGCCGACGCGGGCGTACTGGTGTCCTTGAACGCCGGCGCGCCGCCGCTGTTGACCGCCTCGCCCACGTTGCCCGCGGCATCGGTCAGCGTCAGCACGACGCGCAGTTGCCCGTCGCCGAGCGAGGAGATGTCGATCCCCCCGACCGTCTGGTCGGCTGCCGTGACCGTGCCGCTCCCGGTGACGGTGGCTCCAGCCGAACCCGGCAGCGTGCCCGTGCTCGAAGTATAGCTGTTGAGCGTCGTGAACGAATAATTGTAGGTCGCGCCCACCTCGGCGCCCGCCATCACGAAGCTGGTGCTGGTCGATTCGCTCGCATTGACATAGGTGTCCGGGAAGCTGACCGAATAGCCAGAGGGAGCTTCGCTGTCGAAGACGAGCTCCGCCGTGTCGGTCACGACCGCGCCGATGTTGCCCGACCGGTCACGCAGCTTCACCTCGATCGTCAGCGTGCCTTCCGAGAGGCGGAAGCTGTCATTGATCGTGATGACCTGGTCGGCCGCCGTGCTGCTGGCCGTTCCCGAGGTGCTGCCGCCGCCGCTGCTCGTGACCACATAGTCGACATAGGATCCGGCCTCGCCGCCCGTCACGGTAAAGCTCATGCTGTCAGCGACCCACGCGGCATAATCGAAGCTGTCGGCGTCGAACGCCACGCCATAGCCCGACGGCGCGGTCACGTCCTTCTGCATGGACCAGTAGCGATCCGCCGCCGCATTACCCGCCGCATCGGTATAGCTCAGCTTGAAATTGACATAGCCGTCGGGAAGGCCGGACAGGTCCATCGCGGGGGTCGTCGACGGGCTACCGGTCGCGGTGCCGCTGACGCTGACCGTAGCGCCGCCGCCGCTGAACGGCGTGGCGGTCAGCGTATAGGTCGCCCCCGCCGTCGCATTGGTCAGTTCGACGGTATAGCCCGAGACATTGGCGGACGTGATCCACTGCGCCGAGAACATCGTCTCGATATCGTTTGGCGCCACCGTGTCCTTGGACGCCGTCGCGGAGACCGCGCTGCCGACATTGCTGGCGGCGTCGGTGAGCGTCAGCGAAAGCGTCAACGTCCCATCGGCGAGACCCGAGAGGTTGAGGCCCGTCACCTGTTGGTCGGTCGCGCTCACGGTGCCGCTGCCCGTAACCGCGCTGCCGCCACCCGAGGAGGTGATCGAATAGGCGTAGGTCGCGCCCACTTCGGCGCCCGCCATGGTGAAGCTCGCCGAGCCGACCTCGCTCGCGTTCATCGCCGCATCGTCGAAGCTTGCCGAATAGCCGGTGGGGGCGGTCGTATCGGCGGGTACAGCGCTGTAGCTGCGCGACACTGCCGGGCTGTTGTTGCCGGTCACGTCCTTGGCCGCCCCGGCGGGCAGCGTCAGATCGACGGTCGATGCGCTGGGCGTGATGGTGACGCTGAAGCTGTGCCCCAGCGTGTCGTTCTGCACCACGCTCTCGACGATGCCGCCGCTGATGGTGAAGTCGGACGCCTCGAGCCCGACGAGGCGCTCGTTGGCGCTGATCTCGATCACCCCGTCATCGGGCAGGTCGCCCGCCGGCGTGACATCGATGACCGGCGCGGGTCCCGGGTTATAATCGCCGGGGCAGGACGGGTCGACTTGAGAGGGATCGAAGACTACAGGCTGATCGTACAACGTGCGATATTGAACGTATGTCGTCGTGGGCGCATAGAAGTCCGTGGTTACGTAGGTCGTAGATTCGGCATAATAGACATAGGAACGCGCCTGCGCGAGCTTCGAGGTATCTAACGACGGAACCGTCACGCTATCAGGCGATGCCTGCACCTTTGCGGAAGTGATGACCGTGCCACCCTGATGAAACCCGACGTAATTGCCCGTGTAATAGTCACGGGCGGGTGACGGGGTCGGATAGGACGACCGCGTCGGGGCGGTGATCGTGAACACGGTGGGGCTCGCGCCAAGACCGCAATCGCCGTCCTGCGCCAGCGAGATGGATGCCTTGCCCGCCGTCACCGTCCCCGCGTTCGCCATCTGCGGCAGCGTCATCGAGGTGGTGGCAAGAAGGAGAAGAGCGGTACGCTTGGTCGACATGGCAATGGCTTCCGGAACTGATCCCGGAACATGGTCGCCGCGCACCCCCGTCCATGCCGGTCACGTGAACCGGCACGCCAGGAATGATCGAAGTGAAATCCCCCCCAGGGACCGCCCTCGTCAACGCGAACTCCCACCCCCCGGGCGGGACAACGCTTCTTCGGGACGGCATACCACCAGGGAGAATCGCTATCCCGTTAGGACAGATTGAGTTGCGCGAGAATTAAAACGCCGATTAAATTTCGTCATACCTCGAATTGGGTATGATCGGGCGGATCGGCTGCGATCAGGAAGCGCTTGGCCAGCGCGATCGCCTCGCTCTGGCGGGTGCAGCCCATCTTGCCCATGGCATGACGCAATTGCACCCGAACGGTCTGCAGCGATGTGCCGCGCCGCACCGCGATGCCCTGCGCCGTACCGCCGTTGGCGAGCAAACGCATCACCTGCGCCTCGCTGCGCGTCAGGCCGAAGGCGTCGACCAGCGCGGCATCATGGCCCTCGCCCAGTTCGACTGGCATCGACAGGAACAGCATCGCCCGCATTCCCATGAAGGTCGGCACCGGCGACAAGGTGAGCGCGATGCGGCGACCGCGCGCGTCATGCGCATGGCTCGACGAAGCGTGCGGCGTCGCCGTCGAGAAGATCCCCCGAAGCGCGCCCGCGAACCAGTCGGCGACCTCGTCGCTGGCCACGACGCGGCCACGCGCGAGGCGGATGACATCGCCGATGTGCAGCATGTCCTCGCCGAGCCGGTTGGCCTGCACCAGCCCGCCGCCCGGGCCGAGAAGGACGCCGCCGATACGGGTGCGGTCGGACACCAGCGAAAAGGCCTTTTGCCCGCTGCGTTCGCGCACCAGCCGCGATCGCACCTTCATGACATGGCGCAGCGCCCCGCCGATCCGCTCGATATCCTCGCGGTCCTCGATGGTAAAATCGCGGTCGCCGCGGCCACGCGCGCGGTGGAGCGCCCAGGCTCCCGCGCCGTCGCGATTGTTGGCCGACAAGGACAGGCTGTGGAACACCTCGAGCCCGGTCGGGCGGAAGAAGTCGTTGTAGATCTCGCTGCGCTGGTAGACCGACTGGTCGACGAGGTCGCTAGACCGGATGCTTCGTTCGATCCCGGCGTAAGGCATTTCGGCGGCGAGCCAGATATCCTTTTCGGCAAACTCACCGAAATATCGCGTCAGGTGATCGGCCTCGTAATTGGCCGCGACGAGCGACCTGAAATCGCCGTCGGCGCCGATCCATCCGGCAAGAAGATGCTGGCTGTCGAACCGTTCCATGAGGCGCCCCGCGAGCGCATCGAGGGCGTCGTCATCGAACGCCGCCTCGTAAATCCAGTCGAGCGAGTCATTCGACGCCATGCACCTGTTCTCCGGCAATAACGAGCGTCTGCTTCGCCTAGGATCGAGCGCATGGCAATCCGCTTTTTTCCGCGGCGGATAGGCGCATGCGGTGCGGTCAGACCAAGTCGCACTTTCCTGCGTCTATGCACGACGATCTCTTCGAGGCGCGGGTCTGCCCATCAGCTGCCGCCACTCAGCAAGGGCTGCCGTAAGGCGCTACCTGCATATTGTTCGATCAACGAGGTGGCATTTTTAGGTCACGTACGGGTCCCTTAGTTCGATTGGCCAATCACCTCAAATTCGATCGGTTTGAAGCTCCCGGCATTCGATTTCGGCGCCGAACAGGCGGTCAGGCCGATGACGAGGTCCATCTTCGCCTCGAGGACCAGCCGATCACCTGATTTCGACTTGGGCGGGTCGACCGTGAAACGCCCCGTCTTGCCATCGACCGGCACGTTCATGAAGCAGTTGAAGGCGCAAGGGATGGCATCTTCTTCAATGCCGAAAGGCTCCAGCGCGGCGGCGAGATTGCCGAAACATCCCCGATGCGGCGGCTCGTTCTCGTAGAGCAGCGCAAACGTATCCTTGCTGCACGGCGTCAGCAGGAAGTCGTGCGTGCCGACATCATCCTCGACAATTTCGAGCATCGCGTTCGAGCGGTTCGAATAGAGCGTCGCGCCCGTGGTCAGATAAATCGTGTCGGCATAGTCGAAGGTGCGACCGTTCGAGATAACTTCGCGCACGTCGTCGCGGTTGAAGGCGAGCAAATCCGCCACCTGCTGGCCTTCAGGGTCAATGACGACAAGCTTCTGGCCCTTGTCGAGTTTGAACGCGGTTCCACTCCGAGGCTCGATACGATGTCGCTTGCTCAATCCTTATCCTTCTCGTTGTTCGCACGCCCCTGCCATGGGCACGTCCAGTCAGGCCCGACTTGGCGCCCGCTATATTGCCGCGCTTCGGATTGCTCTCCGAAGCGCGCGAGCATCGGATTGACCGAACCGGCCAGCCGCCGGTCGCGTTCCAGTATTTCCGCGCGCATCTTTTCGTAGCGGCCGTCGGCGCGCAGCCGCTCGAACTGGTCGTGAAGATTGAAAATCATGATCGGGCACTCGAATTGCCGCGCCGGTCGCGACGCGTCGGGATGCATACCCACGACGAAGAAACCCTGCCCCCCGAAACTCAGCGAAAATTGGGGGCTCGCCGGGTCGGTATCGACAGCCTCATCGGGGTCATATCCAAGCCAGTCATCTTTGTCCTGGAGCGAGGCGATACGCGTCCAGATCGCTTGTTCGAACGCCTCTTCGTCAAGCCGCGGGCTTTCGGGAAAAAAGGCCGCGAACGTGGTGAACAGCGGGCGTTCCTTCGCATAGAACCGCGCGAACGTCGTCAGCTCCTGCACCAGCGCCACATCGTCCCATGCCGAGGTGATCGAGCGTCCGACGTACGAGCGCATCTGACCCCGTCCGATCGCGCCCTTGGCGCCGACGCAAGGATAGCCGCGATCGACGATCAGTTTCTCGAACCGCTCGACGACCTCCGCGCCATCGGAAATGCGGATATCAGGCTCGGCGCGCATATTCGGGTACCGGCTTAGGCGTCAGCGATGCAACATGCTCAGCGTCGCAAGTGACACCCTCGAGCGCTTCCATGTCCTCGAGTTCGACATCGGCGCGCGGCAGAACGGAAAGTCGCCCATCCATCTCGAGCACCACCCAATTGGCCTCGTCGATCCCGAACATGCCTTCCTCTCGGATCCGCGCCATAACCTCGGCGCGCGTGACCCGCTCGGCACGCATCGGTTCGTCGAGCCAATGGCCCTTGTGGGTCAATAGCGTCGGCGTGGCTCGCAGCTTGCGCGCCATTTCCTGTCGTCGGCTGAAAAAGCGCGTCATCACATATTGGCAGAAGCCGAGGATGCTCATGGCCATGAGGGCGCCAACAAGGCTGATGTCGCGAAGCAGGATGCCGCTGGCAAGCAGGCTCCCCGTCGCGACCGCGATGAGCCAGTCGAAATTGTTCATCTGCGCCGTGGCGCGTTTGCCGAGGAGGCGGATGAAGAGAACCGTGAAGATATAGAGCACCACGCCTGCGACGACGATTTCGAGAAGGCGCTGTGGCTCAGGGAGCCAGAACTGATCGCTAAACATCGCCGTCCTCGCGAAGTCGCTCGAGCGTTTCTTCGTCGCAGTCAAAATAGGCACAGATCAGGTCGGTTGACACGCCTTCGCTCTCGAACACGGCAAGACGCAGGCTCGCATCCGCGTGGTCTGGTTCACTGTCACTAGATGCTACAATTTGCTGAAGTTCCATATGACCCGAACGGCATCCTTGCGTCCGACGTTCCGGAGCGAGTGATTGATAAGTGTTAGTCCTCGCCAATTTTTCGGGAACGCGAACGCCGAACGGTGCTTGAACATCCGTGTCGTACCGCTACCTCTTTATCGCCGGCCTTCATCGCACCGGCACCAGCCTTCTTGCAAAGCTGCTCGGCGCCCATCCCGACATCGCTACGATCACTGATGCTCCCGTGCCCGAAAACGAAGGCTGCTATCTGCAAGGCGCCATCCCGCATGACGCGTTGGCAGGCCGCCCCGGCCACTATGCGACCGACCCTGCCCAGCATCTCGTCGAGGGTGGTCGCTACGACCTTCTCAATGTCCGCGAGAGGCTCGAGGCCGATTGGTCGCGCTGGTTCGCGGACAAACCATGGCGCCTCGAAAAATCGCCCGTCAATCTGACCCGCATGCGGCTCTACCAGCAGCTCTTCCCGCTGAGCCAATTCATCGTCATTACCAGGCATCCCGAGAAGATGGCGGCCGCGCTTGCCAAGTGGACGGATCAGACCCCGGCTGCGCTCATCGACTATGGCCTCGACGCCTATGCGCTGGTCAGCGAAGACGCCGCGCGTCTCCATCACCTCTTCTGGCTGCGCTACGAAGACCTCGTCGCCGATCCCATTCGCTGCCTCGATGCGATCTTTGCGTGGATCGGGCTCCATACCATCGGTCCTTGCGCCACGCTTCGGGACGGCAATGGGGACTATTCCGAGGCGCTGATGATGAACGGGGAGCAGGCCTCTCGTGCCATCGCCTTCGGCTACGCGCCCGGCGGTGCAGTCCTCGAATGCCCGCCGCGCATCGCCCACCCCCTCCGAGCGCGTCACGAAGCGGCGGAAGCGGCCTTGCGGAACGAAAGATCACATGCCTTCGTAAGAAAGGCATGATCACCAAGGACTTCCTGTGCGGTCGGCTCCGCGACGCCCTGACCGAGACCGAAAGCCAAGCGCTTGAAGCAGCCGTGCACGAGGTCATCGAGGTCCCCGCCCGCACGACCCTCGTCAAACGCGGCGAAAAGATCGACAAAAGCTACTATCTCGTCGACGGTTTCATGATCCGCTATCTCCAAGATCGCGGCGGCTATCGGCAAAGCGCGGGCATCCAGGTGGCGGGCGACTGGGTCGACCTTCACAGCTTCCCCATGAAGCGCCTCGATCACGACGTCGCCACGCTCGGTCCCGTCACACTTGCCGTTTTCAAGCATGAGCAGCTCGAAAAACTGATCGGCGCGCATCCTCGGCTTGCAAGGATCATGTGGTTTTCCACCCTCCTCGATGCCGCCATGCATCGCGAATGGGTCTTCCGCCTCGGCCGCCTCAACGCCGAAGGGCGTATCGCCCACCTCATTTGTGAACTCGCCCGTCGCCTCGAATTCGTTGGCCGGTTCGATGGGGAATATCTCGACGTTCCCCTGCACCAGGCCGATTATGCCGAAGCCAGCGGCATCTCCGCGATCCACGCCAACCGCACCTTTCGCCTGCTGCGCGAGCGCGGCCTGATTGCCAATCGCGAGGACCACGTCGGGCTCACCATCCTCGACCGCGCCGAACTCGAGAAGATCGGTGAGTTCGACGGCGATTATCTCTACGGGGAAGGCCAGCTCGAACTGTCCGAGCCCTATTAGGTCTTTGGCCTATTAAACAATTATTAGACTGATCGTCAGGAACGCGGGCCATCGCCATTTCGTCTCCCCAACGATGTTCTGCTTGGCCCTTCACAATCTGCAAGTGCGCGATCTGATCGCTACGACAAACGCATGATCCGCGTCGGCATGATCGCGCTCGGCGGCTGCATTAAGGCGCCGCCGGTCGCCTATGGCCTCACTCCCGATACCGGCGGGCACATCACCTACCTGATGGAGGAAGCACTGGCCTTGGCGGAGCGCTTCGATGTGTCGGGCGTCGACATCTACACCCGTCGGTTTCGTGCTCTCGACCTAGGCGAAGAATATGACCGCGCGGTCGAGGAGGTGAATGCCAAGGTCCGCATCATTCGCATCTCGAGCGGCGATCCGCGCTATTTGTCGAAAGAGGCACTCGCCAAGGACCTCGACCGGTGGACCAATGCCTTTGTCGACCATCTGTCGGACGGCGAGCGCCCCGACATCATCCACGCGCATTTCGCCGATGCCGCTCATGCCGCCGCCGCGGCCCGCAACCGGTTCGGGATTCCGTTCATCTACACCGCTCATTCATTGGCTGCCGACAAGGCGGCCGCGATGGCTGCGACCGATCGATCACTGGATCGGCGCCTGGGCCAAGAGACTGCTGCCATCGCCAAAGCAGACGGCGTGATCGGCTCTTCGCGCGACGAGTGCGAGCGGCAACTGCTCCAATATGACGGCGCCCGACCCGAGCGTATCCACCAGGTCGCGCCCGGCACCGAACCGCTTTCCTCGAAGACGATCGATCTCGACGGCGCCCGCCGCGTCGTCGCGCCCTTCCTGCGCGAGCCCGGGAAACCCTTCCTTCTTGCCATCGCTCGCCCCGTGGAAAAGAAGAATCTCGTCCCTCTTGTCGAGGCCTTTGGTCGCAATGCGCAGCTTCGCGAGCGAGCCAATCTCGTCATCCTTGCCGGTCTGCGCGACGACATCGCTGCCGAGGACGAAGAATGCCAGCGCGTCCATCGCCAGCTCCTCGAGGCGGTCGACCGCCACGACCTTTACGGCAAGGTCGCCTATCCCAAGCGCCACGACCGAAGTCAGGTCGACGGCCTTTACGCCCTCGCCGCCGAGCAGCGGGGTATCTTCGTCAACAACGCCCTGTTCGAGCCCTACGGTCTGACCATCGTCGAGGCGGCCGCCCACGGCGTCCCCGTCATCGTTACCGATCGCGGCGGGCCTGCCGACATCATCGAGCATTATGGCCACGGCATCGCCATCGACCCATCCGATGGCGACACGCTCGCCGCCGAAGCGCTCGCGCTGCTCGACGATGCGCACCGCTGGACGCGATATTCGATCCGTGGCCGCGCCACGGCGCAGACAGGCGACTGGAGTCATTATGCCGCTCGTTTCATGCAAATTGCCGGCAGCATCGGGGCGCCGCGACTGCCGGCTCAGCCACAGGCCGAGCTCCTCGCAATCTGCGACATCGACAATACGCTGACCGGCTGCATGGCGGGAGCTCGTCGCTTCGGCCGTCTATTGGAAAGCAAGCCGCAATGGCGTTTCGGCGTTGCCACGGGACGCTCCCTGCAACAGGCGGAAGCCGCCCTGCAGCGCTGGAACCTGCCGCGCCCCTCGGTGATGATCACCTCGGTCGGCAGCGAGATCTACTGGTGCCTGCCCAGCGGCGGGCGGATCGCCGATACCGGCTTTGCTGACAAGATCGCGGAAGGCTGGGATGTCGACGGTGTCACGCAGGCGCTGCTCGGCCTTCCCGGCCTCTCGCCCCAGCCGGATATCGAGCAGCGCCGATTCAAACGGTCCTATTTCTTCGATGGCGCCGAAACGGTCGGTCGCGTGCGCGCCCGCCTCTCCGCCGCTGGCGTCGAGGCGCGCGTCATCGCCAGTCACGACCGCCTCCTCGACGTGCTCCCCGCGCGCGCGGGTAAGGCTGCTGCGCTCTTCTGGGTCTCCGACCGCCTCGGCCTGGCGCCTGAACAGGTCGTCGCGGCGGGCGATAGCGGGAATGACGAAGACATGCTCACCGCCTGTCCCAACGCCATCCTTGTCGCCAATCACGAACCCGCGATCGCCCATCTCGGCAACCGACCCAACGTCCATGCCGTAAAACGCCCCCACGCCAACGGCGTCATCGAGGGACTCATCCACGCCTCGCGCACGATCAGGGAGGCCTCGGCATGAAGCCGATCGGCTATTTCGTCCATCACCAGGGCCGCGGCCACCTCAATCGCGCCGCCGCGATCAGCGCCGAACTGGTGAAATCGCGCCCCGTAACCCTTTTCTCCGCGCGCTTCGACGACGCCGTCCCGCTCGCGCCAGCTGTCGAGACGGTCATCCTCCCCTCGCTCTTCGAACCGCAGGGCGATGAAGCCCCCGCCATGGCTGACCTTGCGACGCCAGCCAACCTCCACTGCGCCCCCGTCGGCTGGCCCGGCATCACCCGCGCCATTGCCACCCTGTCGCAATGGTTCGAGCAGCGATCCCCCGCGCTCTTCATTACCGACGTGAGCGCCGAGCTTGCACAATTCGCTCGCATCGCATCGGTGCCGCACGTCTGCGTTCTCCAGCATGGTGATCGGTGCGACGAGGGGCATGCCAGCGCCTATGACGGCGCCGTCGGCCTCCTCGCTCCCTATCATGAAGCGCTCGACCAGCCCGATCGCAAGCGCTGGGCGGAAAAGACCCGGTTTTTCCCCGGCGTCGGCGTGAGTCCGTTGACCTTGGCTCGCGACAATGCGCGCCGATCCCTTGGCATTGATCCCGAGCAACGCGTCGCTGTCGTGCTCGGTGGCGGGGGCGGCGAAGGCCTTCCCGCCACCCCGCTTACCCTCGCCGCACGCGCGCACCCCAACATGCAGTGGATCACGCTCGGCAAGGTGCGCCACGAATGGCACGAGACCGCCCCGGGCAACCTGCGCCATCTTGGCTGGGTCGATAATGTCCCCGAATGGCTCGCTGCCGCCGACCTGATTGTCTCCTCGGCCGGCAACAGCACCGTGCATCAGGTTCTTGCGCTCGGCCGTCCGTGGATCGTGGTGCCGGAGTGGCGCTACTTCGCTGAACAGCATCGCAAGTGCGAGGCGCTCGCCCGGGCGCAGGTCGCCATCGCGCCTAGCGATTGGCCCGCCGATGCCGCAAGCTGGAAGGCCGCCGTCGCCGCTGCCTTCGAGCTCGACGTCTCGCGCCAGCAGAGCCTGTTCGACCCCGGTGCTGCCACCGCCGCCGCCCGCTGGATCGACCGCACCGCGCGCGACCTCTGGGCCGAAACTCCGCAGACCGAGGTGCGCGCCTCGTGAAGATCAGCGTCTGCACCATCGGCGCCGGGCGCGCCGATCATCTCGACTTTCTCGTTCGCGGCCTGCGCGCCTCGCTGTTGCAGCCCGATGAACTCGTCATCGGCGTCATGCAGGACGATCTTTACGACCTGCCCGACACCGACTTCCCGATCCGCCAGATCTTCGTGCCAGGGGAAGGTCTCCCGCTTGCAAAGGCGCGAAACATCGCCGCCTCGGCGGCGCGCGGTGAACTCCTCATCTTCTTAGATGTCGACTGCATCCCTTCCCCGCACCTCATTGGCGACTACGCAAGGCTCGCGGACGCGGGCGGCATCCTCATGGGCGAGGTTCGCTACCTACCTCGCGGCATCACTGACAGCGGCATCGACTGGGAGCGCTTCGACGCCCTCTCGGTCGAACATCGCGATCGCGCCGGCCCGCCCGTCGATCCGCTCGGCCCGTGCCACGACTATCGCTGCTTCTGGTCGCTAAACTTCAGCCTGTCGCGCGAGGATTGGGCGCGCGTCGGCGGGTTCGACGAAAGCTATGACGGCTATGGCGGCGAGGATACCGACTTCGGGCGCATGGCCGATGCGGCGGGCCTCGCTTTCTGGTGGACCCGCGGCGCGCGCGCCTATCACCAGTACCACCCCCACCACATGCCACCCGTCCACCATCTCGACAGCGTGATCGCCAACGCCGAGCGCTTTCGCGACAAATGGGGCCATCACACGATGGAGCATTGGTTGCGCTGCTTTCGCCTGATGGGCCTCGCCGCCCCCATCGATGGCCGCTGGCAGCGGCTGCGCGACACCTGCGAAGACGATCTCGCGCTCACCCGCCAGCAGGCGGACCAACCCTACGCAAGTTCAGCGATCGTGCTCGCGCAGCTCGAAGCCGAAGCGGAAGCCGCTACCGCACCGGAGATGGCCGCCTCATAAAGCGCCTCATAGCCCGCCAGCATGGCATCATGACTGAATCGACGGGCTCGTTCGACACAGGTCGAGCGGCGCACCTGCCGGGCTTCATGGATCGCCTGCGCCAGCCCCTCGACATCCCCTTCAGCGACGAGGCACCCCGCCTCGCCCACCACTTCGGCAATCGCGCCCCGATCGAAGCCGGCAACTGGCGTCCCGCAAGAGAGCGCCTCGGCCGCGACCAGCCCGAAGGGTTCGTCCCAGCAAGGCGTGACCAACGCCACCTCCGCCGCGCCATAGGCCTCGGCCAACCGTTGCGCCGGCTGCTCGCCAGCATGGCGCACGCCTTGTCCCAGCCATGGCGCCACCTGCTGGTCGAAATAGATCTCGTCCTCGACCGGCCCGTATAAAGTGAGCCCTATCCCGGCGCGCACCGCCGCCTCGCACGCCATCGCCGTTCCCTTCGACGGCGTGATCCGGCCGACCCAGATCGCGCCGCGCCGCTGCCCGCCCCCGACGGGCCACCGGGCAAGATCGATCCCGTTCGGCACCGCGGCGAAATGGCGGTGCCCGCCCGGCGCCCAATGCGCCAACTGGGCCGCACTCACCGTCGCGAACCGCTGCCTCGGCTCGTCGCGCATCGCCGTCACGGCATCATGCAATCGAGGGAAGGGCGGCACGTGAAGCACCGACAGCATCGCCGCTCCATCGCGCGCCGCCCATCGCGGCAGCTCGGCGAACAGGCTGTTGTTATGGACGATGTCGGGCATGAACCGGTGGGCACCCTCCCACGCCTCTGCGAAAATCCGGGACTGCCGTTCGGCAAATTGAGGATGGTGGCGCCACCGTGCCCATGGCATGTCCGCCTCGTAATGCCGCTCGCACACCGGCTCGAGAGGCAGCAAGGGATCGCTGTCGCCCGACGCGAACAGCCGCACTTCATGCCCCCTCGCCAACAGCCCGCGCACCAGCGCATGCGTATGCGCTTCCATTCCGCCCTTGAAGGGCGCCGCGATGGGGAATCGCGCATGCGCGATCACCGCGATGCGCCGCGGGCGTGGAGAGAAGGCGACCATGGGGCTTCAATCCCCCGCCACCCCTTTCCGCTCCGCCGAAACCGGTCGTTTCGGGTAAAAACCGACTAACATTTAGTCCTCGACCCTTGGCCCATATTGTCAACCGAGGAAGGGCTGCGCCATGCCCTGTTCGAACAGAAAAAGAACGTGGATGATTACCGAACTCTTCCTGAAGGGTCGGCTGCGCGATGCCATATCGGTCGACGACCGCGCCGCCCTCGAAACCGCCATCGAAGATGTCATCGAGGTCGAAGGACCCCGCCGCCTCGTGTCGCGCGCCGAGGAGGTCGAGGTGAGCTATTATCTCGTCGACGGCTACATGGCGCGCTATCTCGACGACAAGCGCGGCTATCGCCAGTCGGTCGGTTTCCAGGTCCCTGGCGACTGGGTCGACTTGCACAGTTTCCCGATGAAGCGGCTCGACCATGACGTCGTCCCCCTGGACCGCGCCAAGGTCGCGATCTTTCGCCACGACCGCCTGCGCGAGCTGATCGACGGCAATCCGCGCCTCACCCGCATCCTGTGGTTCTCCACCCTGCTCGACGCCGCGATGATCCGCGAGTGGATCTTCCGATTGGGCCGCCTCTCCGCCGAGGGCCGCATCGCCCATTTCATCTGCGAACTGATCGAGCGCATGCGCTTCATCGAACGCTATGACGGCACCTTTTTCCCGGTCCCGCTCAAGCAGTCCGATTTCGCCGAGGCCTGCGGCGTCTCCCCCGTCCATGCCAACCGCACCTTCAAGCTCCTGCGCGACCGCGGCCTCGTCGCCGCCAGCGAGGGAGCCGGCGGCATGCGCATCCTTGACGAAGATGGATTACGCCGCCTCGGCGAATTCCGTGGTGACTACCTCTATGGGGAAGGCGACCTGAAGCTCCAACAGCCCTTCGGTTAGCATGACTCTTCCGACTAGGTTTGGGCCGATAGCCGACTGTCCGTTCTTGGAGTCGGTTCCCCAGAAATCAGCCGCTCGAGCCCGCATCATTCCTAATGTCCGCTAACGACCCCATTGCGGACATCAGGCTCATGTGGTGATCTGATGCCATAGCTGTTCCTAAGGAGCCACGTGGGTATTTCTAGAATTTTACCTGTTTCTCTTTCGGTGTCATTTTGCTTGTGCGCCTGTGCTAAAGGCTCTTCCAGCCGGACGCTATGACCGACGGATTTTGCGCCTCGCCTTCTTGGCACCCGACATCCAGCAGGAAATTCTCGATGGCAGGCAGTCACCGAAACTCACGCTTGAGGCGCTAATCCGCACCCCACCTTCCCTAGAATGGGTGCTGTCAGACTAAGTCGCACTTTCCTCACTTCGTGCGCAACTTGGTCTTTGATGCACGGGTTTAGTTCATGACCAGCTGCCACTTGGCAAGGGCTGCCGAGCGGCGCTGTTTGTACGTGGTTCGATCTACGAGGTGGCGTTCGGTATTGAAGTGGTTGTGGACGTTGGCGTGGACGCTGGCAAACTTCTGCAGCGACTTCATTTGGCGAAATCGCTGCATCACTCGCTCCCTTCGTCGGAACGGCAGATGACTGTTCTCGACGCGGTTGTTGAGATGCCGACCGACCTCCCGGCGGCCGGCATTACCAAGCTCATCCATCGCCGCACCGTAGGAGCGGAGCCCGTCGGTGACGATCGTTTCGGCGGGACCGTGACGCTTCAGCGCTTTCTTCATGAAGCGGAGCGCAGCCTGCTTGTCGCGCTCCCTCGTGACATAGCTCTCAAGGATCTCGCCTTCGTGATCGACGGCGCGCCAGAGATAATGCTGCTTGCCGTTCACCTTTACGACCATCTCGTCGAGGTGCCACTTCCAATGCTTGAACCCGCGCATACGACTGACCCGCTGGCGGCGAATATCGCCGGCGAAGAGCGGGACGAACTGGTTCGACCAGCAGCGCACGGTCTCGTGAGCGATGTCGATCCCGCGCTCGAACAGCAGGTCTTCGACGTTGCGCAGCGACAGCGGGTACCGCACGTACATCATCACCGCCAGGCGGATGACCTCGGGCGAAGAGTTGAAGTAGCGGAACGGCGAGCCAAGCCCTCTGGGACGGGGCATCGTGCCGCCCTACCCTGCCCTCCTTAACGGACGATGCATTTGGTCTGACGAGACCCGCTCGAATCAAATAAGTCTTATATTGAATTCCACCGCGAATTCTCTGGCCATATCGCTTATCTCCTTGGGGACAAGATACGAGTTCATGATACTAGGAACAGTTAAATTCAGAACAACCCTTGAACCAGAGGTTTCATCAATTATCTCATCCTTGACAAACTCCTTAAACTTAGGCAAAATTCTTAATAGATTTGATTCATCTCCTAATTTTATATTTAGATAGGATTCGAGCCTAATTTTACCGGTTTTAGTATTGGTATCACCAACTGACCAATAGTTTGAGACCTCTATACTTAGATTTCGAACTCCATCCTTAAAACGCCTATCGGCCAACCAAATCTGGCAGCTAAATTCTACATCGTTCTCGGATTTCGGAACAAAAGATTTATCGCTCAATTCCCCAGTCCTCGATATTGCCATTGTGAACAGCCTCCCCGTTCTCTGGATTCGTAGTGATTATTCCGCCATCCGGACTGATACCTACATAATCATCTGGAGCAGCACCGATATCGTCTTTAATGGCGTGGAGGTCCTCCCTATCTATCCCAGCTTTATCAATAGGTTTAGTTCCTTTTGGTTTGTCCGTTGGGGCTGATCCCCTACGCTTGTTTCGTCCCTCCTCCGCTGGCCGATCGCCGCTCCTCGTGTCTTCTAATTCGTAACCTTCGCCCTCTGTCTGAGGATCAGACGCCTCTCCCGAGTCCGTTATCTGAGATATTACGAACCCACCGATTATCACCGCAGTAGTGATAACTATTTCAACGGTTTTCGCGCAGACTATATTGACGCCGGGAGCTACGCATGCCGCCGCAGGGTTGTGCCCAGTGGGGTCGGGGAAGTTGATCGGGTCGTTGACAGCATAGCGGTATAGATTAATTCCTCCTTCATAGCCAATCGGATCGGTCTGCAGGAACCGCCCCAGCGTCGGGTGATAGAGCCGCGCCTTATAGTGCCACAGCCCCAGCTCGGGCAGCCACACCTGCTTGCGCTTCGCTCGTGCCCCCGGCACGATGCGCTGCTCAGGTATCCCCAAACCGCCCACTCACCAGCCGGCTCGTCACCACATCCCCCGCCGCATCGCGCGTCTCGGGCACGCCATAGGGGTCGTAGCTGTTGATGGTCTGAAGCGCGCCGTACCGATCCGCCAGCGCGACGATACTTCCCTGCCGATCCGCGACCAGATGCGACAGCGCCCCGAGCGAAGTGCCCAAACCCTCATAGGTCACCACCGGATCATCGACGCTCGCGCCATGCACATGGCGGCGGATGATGTCGCCGCTCGCGCCCGCCAGCTCCATGACCAACTCATCGCCATCCCACAGGAAGACCGTATCCGCCCCCCCGCTCGTCACCCGATAGAGTCGACCCAGCGGATCATGCAGAAAGGTTCGCGCCCCTCGCTCAAGGAACGGCGTGCGATCAACCAGCGATGTCAGAAGGGGAAAATGGCGGTGCTGTCAGACTAAGTCGCACTTTCCTCACTTTGCGCGCAGCTCGGTCTTTGACGCACGCGTTCAGTCCATGAC